>CAWCFG010000010.1:0-456182 GCA_963794875.1 uncultured Acidimicrobiaceae bacterium | reverse complement strand
CGGCTCTCGGGGGCGAAAGGCTGCACCCGCGTGAACCAGCTGATCTGTTATCTCGGGGAATGTGAGGGTATTCATGGATCCCGGGCTCCGCGTGATGCTGATATCTGGGACCTCGGCCGCCGAGGTTCATTTTGTTGAGGCCACAGCCCCGTTTCTGTTAGGAAGCCTGGGGTAGAACACACGCATGTCCCGCTCAGATACGCCGCCCAACACGCCCGAAGAACCAATGCCACGAGCGCTTGAGGCCGACGCGAACTTCGAGATCGAGGCTGAGAAAGCCGAAACGGAAGCGGCTCTTGAAAGGGACCTCGAGGGTACCTTCCCGACCAGCGACCCGTCCTCGAGCTGGGCTGGACCCGACGTGGAGCCCGAGCCGCTCAACGGGCGACCAACCGAGCGAGGCCTCCTCCACTTCGCCGAGTCCTGAGGGCCTCGCCGCCAGTCCCGAAACGCCTCGTAAGGGAGTCAACAGTCCTCGAGATGGCGGTCCTTTTCCACACAAGCACGATGCACCAGCGCCCTGATCACATGCCTCTAGCGCATCCGTCACCCTTTCCGGGGTCGCTGGCTCCCTCGGAGCGTCAGGCGCGGCAGGGATGGTGGAGGGAAAGGCATCTGCGGCCCTGACGCCACCGGCATCACCGAAGGCGCCGGGGCGCCCCGCTCAGGACTGACTTCGGCGAGCGGCTCCATCCCGAAGGGGGGATTACTTCCCCGGCGGAATCTGGCTGTCAGTCATGGACCGAGAGTGCGCCGGGGGTGGGTCGGGCACACTCTATTGACCTGTTCGGAGGCTCCACCCATTGCCTCGTCTTCGGACCCGGAGTGATCGGCGACTTCGCGATGACCCGCGATCCCTCAACCCCACGATCCCGACGGCCCGCTCGTTCTCGTTCGCTCTCGCCTGGCGACCGCCGCCCAGGCCCCTCCTCCGGCCTGAACCGACCTTCCGGCTGAGCGGCTGGAGGGTCAAAAACCTGCGTCGTCTGCCGTGACCTCAGCATGGCGAGCGTGGGAACCCGTGCTTGGTCGTCGTGCTGAGGGTTTGATTCCGCCCCTCGGGTACCCTTCGGCATCCGCCTCGGCGTACAAGATCACTCCGTGGTCACCCAGGCGCTTCGCTTGGTACATCGCACTGTCGGCTTGGGCGATCAAGACGTCGGTGCCGATTGCCTCTGTCGTCCACACAACGCCGATGCTCGCGCGGAGTTCGATCGAGTCATCTCCAATGTCAATTGACGTCGTCAAGGCGGTCGAGACTCTCTGGGCGATCTCCATGGCCCGAGCGGCACTGACGACGCGCGGGCAGATCGCTAAGAACTCGTCTCCACCGATCCGGCCAACAAAATCTCCGTCTCGCATCACATTTCGGATGTGGTCGGCCGCAGCAACAAGGAGCTGGTCTCCAGCTGCGTGGCCGAATTGGTCGTTCACGACCTTGAGTCCATCGAGGTCGACGAAGATAACCGCACGTCCTCGAACCTCAGGACTCGCATTTGTGGTTCGGTCTAAGAGTTCAATGGTCGTCGCTCGATTCAAACAAGACGTCAGCTCGTCGACCGACGCCCTGAGTTCGAGCTCCTGATGGAGAGCAGCCTGTTCGGTCACATCGCTCAGGCACCCCACGGCTCCGCTGACGACACCCGTTCCGTCGGTAAGTGGGCGAAGACTGAGGAGGCAAACCCGTTCCTCTGAGAGCGGAGGAGCCGCTGCCGTTGGCACGTGAACACGGACTACGACCCCGTCAACCGATTCCTGCGCAAATGCCTTCGCCAGAGCCGACTCCAAATTGGGCCAGTCGTCGAGGTACACAGTTGCCATCTGTTCGGCAAAGGTCTCTCGAAGCGCCACACCCACGATCAGATGGAAGTTCTGGTTTGTCAAGGTGACCTGTCCTTCGAGGTCGACCTGAAAGACCCCGACGGGCAGAGCATCGGACAACTGAGTCAGGAGGTGCTCACGAGCCTGCAACTGCTCCTCCAGGCTCGAGGCCTCTGGACCGACCGCCTTCATGGAACTCACGACGACCGGGGCGATTTCGCCGTCACGGCACCGGTTTTCTGTCTCGACCCACTTCCACGAGCCCTGTGCGGTCTTGTACCGACCGCGCCAAGTGCGGGTGGCGCCCGGATTTTTGATCATGTCCACCCAGACGGCGACCGCGCCCGGCTGATCCGCGGGGTGGATAAGGGTGGTCGACGGCGATCCGAGCAGCTCTTCGGGCCGCCAACCAAGCAGATCAGTGATCGACTCGTCTATGGAAGTGATCACGCCAGTGGCGTCTCGTGTCATTTGCACGGCTAAAAATGGACTGTCCTCGGGATGATGACCAGACGCTGTATTCAATCCGAATCCTTTCGCCAGGGTTCCCCCCCTGGCACACCTCGACGTGTCGCCAACCATCTTGAGCGCCCTGGTCCCGATGACGCGCAAAGGTAGCGATGCCCTCTGCGAACATCGGCATGTTCAGGGTCTGAGGCAAGCCCGTCCAGGGAGTGCTGTCTGAGGCAGCACTCCCTGGACGGGACGGGCGAAGGTGCCCCGAGGTGCTGGACGGGATGCCACCCTCACCGCGCAAGGAATAGGTCCTCAATTGTCCGTCCGTTGGGCAAAATCAGCCCGATCGGCCCTATCTCAGCATCGGGGTTGCGGTGCCACGATCCCAAACCGAGGGGCGGCGTTCTTTTGGCGTCGCCGCCCCTCGGTTTGTCGAGGCGGGACCGGATAGCGAAACGGGAGATGTGCGGACTATGAAGACCACAGAGGCATCGACAATGCCGCATGGAGTTTCGACGCATTTGCCCCGGCGCCAATGGCTGGTGCGAGCGCTGCTCGGGGGATCTCTGGCCGGATCAGCCACCCTCGCCCTGGCAGTTTCGGACGCGCCAGCCGGGGCGGCCCTGAGGCACCAGTCAACGACGAAGCTCGTTCGAGCGGCCTACACCCAGACCATCGACGCCAAGACGGCCAAGATGACGCTGACCGAGACCGTGGATCAAAACTCCCTGCCGCTACAAGTCAGCATTTCGGGCCAAGGATCGGTCGACTTCAATAGCGGCAATGGCGCGCTGAGCTTTTCATCGTCGGCCACTGGCAGTTTTGCCGATCGATTCATCAGCCCAGATCTCTATATCCAGCTTCCGGCGGCCGACAAGGGTCAGCTGCCATCGGGGAAGACCTGGATTTCGATCAACCTGAACACGGTGACCGAGGCCAAGTTGGGAGCGAGCCTGGCGCAGTTGAGCAGCACTTCGCAGCAGTCGACCCAGCTCCTCTCGTATCTCCAGTCTGTGTCGAGCACAGGTATCACGACGGTTGGGCCAGCCACCATCAAAGGGGTGGCCACCACCGAGTACAAGGCCACGGTCGATCTGACCAAGGTGGCAGAGAAGAAAAGCCCCGCCGCACAGGCGGCCCTCAAGAGTCTCGAAGCCCAGCTGAACGCGACAACGCTGCCTGTCCAGATCTGGCTCGACGGACAAGGCCGGGTGCGACAGGTCTCCGAACAAGTTCAAGTATCGACCACCGCCCAATCGAGTGGTGGGACAACGGTCCCGGCTGCGTCAGGTTCGGTCTCGACGACCGTCGACTACTACGACTTCGGGACCCCAGTGACGGTGCAGGCGCCTCCTTCTTCGCAGGTCGATGACATCACCAGTCAGGCTTTGGCTGCAGCCTCGAGCACGACGACGACAGGGTAATGGGCAACCTTTGATGAGGCGAGTTGTCGAAGCACAGCAGCTATGGACAGTGAAAGGTGGTTGCTGATGGGTGCGTACGATCCAAATACAGGATTCCGGAGCGGGTCCTTCGCGGCGCGCAACCCTGGGGCCTATTTCGCCATCTTCGGCGGCGTCTACGCCGCCATCTGGTTCGGTTTGTCGATGGCGGGCCATCACGCCAAGACGGGGAAGTACATCGTTGCTGCGGTCATCGTGTCCGTTGTCTTCGGTGCACTCACGGCGGGACTGCATTATCTGATCTGGCGCTGGCGCACCGCACGCGGCCAGAAGGCCAGTGGGGCATCTTACCAGTAGATCACGTGCACCCCGAAGGCGAAACACAAAAGAGAGGACGGGTAATGCGAGGTCGAGTGTTGGTGGCGGCGATAGCCATGGCCGCGTTCATGGTGCCACTCGGGGCGAGTGCGGTAGCCCTTTCCTCAGCCGCGGCTGACGCCGCAACCGCTCCTGGCGAACAAGATGCCACGGCCTATCAGATGACGCCCGGCCACACGGGCGCGTCCACTGATGAGGTTGGCCCGGACTGGTCCAAGGCCTGGTCGGTCACGGGTCCGGGACCATTCTCCTACGCCCTGATCGCCGACGGGGAGGTCTTCGCCCTCATCGACGTCTCCGGCAACTCCACCATCATTGCCTACGACGCGAAGACGGGGACGGTGAACTGGTCAGTGAACGTCCCGGTCCTGGCCGTAGGGATCACCTACGCGTCGGGCCGCGTCTTTTTGCAGAACGGCCTTGGTGGGGGAAACTACGTGGCGGCCTATGACGCTGCGACAGGGTCCCTTGACTGGTCAACGGCTCTTCCCAACCAAATATTCTCGTCCGCTCCGACCGCAGCCAACGGGAATGTCTATGCCGACGGCGCCTCGACCGGTGGCGACCTCTACGCCCTCAACCAATCCGACGGTGCTATCGAGTGGGACGACTTCCTGGACGGCGGCTCCTCGAGCTCGCCGGCCGTCAATGGGAGCGAGGTCCTGACCTCGTTCAGCTGCGACTTGACCCAGGCCTGGAATCCCGCCTCGGGCGACCTGCAGTGGACGTCCGCCGAGGGCTGCGAAGGTGGCATGGGGCAGACCGCCGTGGTGGCCGACGGAGACGTGTTCCTCCGCGACAGGATTCTCAGCGCTTCCACCGGCCAGGATGTGCGTTCCTTCGCAGCTGCGGTCGCCCCCGCAGTCGACGCACAGAATGTGTACTCAGAGAACGGGACAGAGCTCAACAACGACACAGAGACCAACGGAGTCCTCCAGGCCCAGACGGTGGCGGACGGAACGACTCTGTGGAGCCAGCGCGGGGATGGCGGATTCGTCTCCTCGCCCATCGAGGTCAACGGAGTTGTCTACGAGGGATCGTGGACCGGCAAGGTCTTCGGGTACTCCGCCGAGACGGGCCAGCAAGTGTGGAGCACCGATGTCGGCACCTCCTTGAACTGGAACCCCTTTGGCAACTACCAAGAGTCGATTTGGGGCTTGAGCGAGGGAGACGACCTGTTGGCCGTACCCGCCGAAAACACGCTCACCGTGTTCGACCAGAGCGGAACTCCACCCAGCGCGCCGAGCGCTGTGAGCGCAACGGGAGGCGATGGGCAGGCTGTCGTCGACTGGACCGTGCCCGCCGACAACGGGCACCCCCTTACGGACTTCACCATCACCCCCTCGGTGGGCGGAGTGGCCGAAACACCCTTTGTGGTTGCTGCCGGTGGCCCCTCTCAACCGGGAGTGGTGTCGGGGGCCGAGGACTCGGTTGCGGTCACGGGTCTGAGCAATGGAACGACCTACACCTTCACCGTCAGTGCCGACAGCGCCGGCGGTGCGTCAGCACAGAGCAGCCCCAGCGGCGCCGTCACTCCCAGCACCGCACCGCCTGGTGGCGGCTCGCCTGTTCCCCCGATCGGTGGAGGGAATGGGCCCACTACCGCTGGCTCCACCACAGCGGATTCACCTGAGGATGGTTACACCATGGCAGCGTCCGACGGTGGAATCTTCAGCTTTGGCCAGGCCGGCTACTACGGCTCCGAAGGTGGCAAACCACTCAACTCACCGATCGTCGGGATCGCCCGTACTCCTGATGGCAAAGGCTATTGGGAGGTGGCCTCCGACGGCGGTATCTTCACCTTCGGCGACGCCCATTTCTACGGGTCCATGGGTGGCCGACACCTAGCGAGCCTGATTGTTGGGTTGGCGACGACATCTGACGGAGGTGGCTACTGGGAGGTGGCCTCCGACGGAGGAGTCTTCGCCTTCGGCGACGCCCATTTCTACGGATCGATAGGCGGCCACCCTTTGAATAGTTCGATTGTCGGGCTGGCGGCGACGCCAGACGGAGGTGGCTACTGGCTGGTGGCGAGCGACGGAGGCATTTTTTCGTTCGGCGACGCGCACTTCTACGGGTCGACGGGTTCTCTTCACCTCAACAAGCCGGTGGTCGGCATGGCGGCGACACCCGACGGCGGCGGCTACTGGCTGGTGGCCACCGACGGAGGCATCTTCAACTATGGGGACGCCAGCTTCTACGGGTCGGCCGGGGCCGTGCGGCTGAACAAGCCCGTGGTCGCCATGGCGGCGACACCTGATGGCGGCGGCTACTGGCTCGTGGCCAGTGATGGAGGCATCTTCAACTACGGGGATGCGGCCTTTTACGGATCGACGGGGTCGATCGCACTCGCCGCACCCATCGTGGGTCTTTCCCCCTAGTCGCGTCCTTGGGAACCGCTCCCTCGGCGGCCATTGCCTCGTCTGTCCGCCCATCGTGGCGGCCAAGGCGATCAGACTTACGGCGTCCCTAATGGAGGCAGCTCGAACACGGCGGCCATTGCCCGCTGCGCATCGTCCGAGGGCAATGTTCATGAATGTCATGAGTGTCGTAGGGGCTGGCTGTCGATTTCTGGCCAACGATTGGGTGATGCGCGAGACGCCGCTGCCGAGAGAAAGGACGAGAATCAGGCGGGGGCCGGCTGACAGGCGGGACACCAGTAGGAGGTGCGGCCACCCACCCTGCTGATCTCGAGCCGGTTACGGCAGCGAGGGCAGTGCGGATCCGGTCGGGAGCGTTGGGAAGCGATCCACGTGGCCTTTCTTGGAATCGCTCCGAGCCGCACCGAAGCGCGAAGCACCCGCTGGAGACTCGTTCCGAGCTCTCGACGCTCGGACGGTCCGAGGTCGCTGAAGCGACACGTCGGATGGAGCTTGGCTCGCCACAGCACTTCGTCGGACAACATGTTTCCCAAACCAGATACGACACGCTGGTCCATCAACACCGACTTCGAGCGCGCCGCGGCGATGGGCCAGGCGCTCTTCTAACATACGAGCACTCAGACCGAGCGCATCGGGCCCCTGTTCACCGATCGTCGCTCTGACGCCACTCTCGTCGTCGGCCAGCCAGAGCCCACGTAGCTTGCGCTGGTCCCGGAACACGAGCCTTCCGCTCTCAACACAGATGACCACTCGATCGAAACGTAGACGCTCGCGCTCAGGAGAGTTCCAGACGAGGCTGCCAGTCATTCCGAAGTGGAACAGAAGCGTCGGACCGTCCGTCGGGGCCAGCAACCACTTGCCATGCCGGTCCGGCTCACCGAACCGGTGCCCCTCCAGGCGCTGCACAAAGTCCTGGGCCGACCGGCCTCGAACCACACCCGGATCGAACACCTCGACAGCGGTGACGTCTTTGCCGACGACGTGACTCTCGAGCAGGCGCCGGAATCCCTCGACGTCCGGCAGCTCAGGCACGTCTCGAACCTATCCGTCGAGGCCCGCTCCTCCCGATCAGCGATTCCGACGTCGCCAGAGGAAGCGCAACGCTCCCATGAGAAGGAACCACCACACCTGCCCTCACGCTCCCCATGGTTGAGCGGAGGGCGTACGCGTGCCAGTGAGATGAGCGTTCAGAAAGTCTCCGAGCAGCGTCATTTGAGGCCCACCTCAGCCCAGACTGTCTTACCGCCGTGTGGCCCGAGCCGTGAACCCCACTGGCGGGCAACCTGGTCGACGATTACGAGCCCGCGCCCACCCGCCACTCCAACCTGCGGCGTGCGAACTTCGGCCGGTGCGGAGCTGTTGTCGGAGACCTCGATAAGCATCGCACCGTCTCTGCGCTCAATACCCAGCTCAAACGGGCTCTCGGCGTGCCGTATGGCGTTCGAAGCCAGCTCACTCACGACCAGGACAACGTCGTCGGGGCTCAGGCCCCACTGATGGGCGGTCGTGCGCGCAAAATCCCGCGCATCCGCTGCTGCACCCGCAGACGGACTAAAGGCCCGCTGTACCCGCTCCATATGGTCGCATTACCCATCATCGAAGTGCTCCACTCCTAGGGGCAGCCGGCGTGGCTGACCTGAAATCTGGAGGACTAAGTTTGATTGACCGCCATGGAACATCCATTCACAGCGACGCACAAGAGAACCTCTGACGGCCGAATCACGATTGAGCTTGCGGGTGAACTAGACATGGCTACCGCTCCGGACGCGCTGGCATGCGTTCAGGATGCCGAGCCGGAGCCGGGGTGCGATGTGCTGGCTGACCTTTCCGGACTCAGTTTTGCTGACTCGGCCGGCATCTCGTCCCTCATCACGATATGCAAGCGGGTTCGGGCCGAGGGGGGCACCTTCTCGGTCACCGGGCTTCAGCATGAAGTACGCCGCGTACTAGAGCTGGCGGGCCTCATTGACTACCTCACCGTTGTATAGGGCACGTCATCGCCCGCCCGCTCCATACGGGGCCTCGACAGACACTGACTGGATGACACCATCGCGGCGCTCGCCGAGGCTGTTGCGTTGATCCCTTGAACACACCTTCTCGAAAAGGCGTGACTCAATAAGAGCTTGTCCTCGATTCGAGTGACTCATAAGTGTTCTGTCCGCTGTTTTCAACTCCCGAACCCCCAAAGAGGGGTTGACAAGTGATAGGAGCGTCGCCGGGACGGTGGGATAGTTCGGCACATCGGAGCAGCGTCTCTTCGGCTCTACCTCGTTGGATCTGCCGATTAAATCTGCTAAGGCCCCGCTGACGACGCCGTGCTCACCTCGCTGATCTCTTGTTGTGCAAGAGCGCGCCTTCGCCGAAACCGAGATTGACTTTGGTAAGTCCTGGGCGGCCATGCCGGCGCGACCCGTCCAGACGTGCCAACAGGGCCAGCAACCGCTGCCCCGGTACAGCCCATCACCAGGGCCTCAACCCATTTCGAGTTCAGTTCGCCACGAGGGGCTCAGGGGGTAATCTTCTAACATGGGCGTCATCAAGAAATTCAATGTGACGATATCGGGTCGATCTAGTGGTCAGCCCATGGTGTTCGCCCACGGGTTTGGATGTGACCAGCACATGTGGCGCCATGTGACTCCTCGATTCGAGGATGAGTTTCGGGTGATTCTGTTCGATCTCATCGGGGCAGGTGGGTCCGATCTGACTGCCTTTGACCCGGATCGTTACGACTCGCTCAATGCGTATGCCGACGATGTCTTGACCATATGCCGTGAGCTTGAACTCAATGAAGTGATCTTCGTGGGCCACTCGGTATCGGCCATGATCGGCATCCTGGCAGCGATGGAAGATCCCGAACGCTTCGCCAAGCTGGTCCTGGTCGGCCCGTCACCGCGCTATATCAACGACGAGACGTATGTGGGGGGTTTCAGTGAGTCTGACATCGCCGAGTTGCTCGACTCGCTGGAGAGCAACTATTTGGGCTGGTCCAGTGCGATGGCGCCGGTCATCATGGGGAACGCTGAGCGTCCCGAACTCGGCGAGGAGCTGTCCGAGAGCTTTTGCCGGACCGATCCCGAGATTGCGCGTCAATTTGCCCGGGTGACCTTTCTGTCGGACAACCGAGCCGATCTGGCCAAGGTCGCCACACCTGCGCTTGTATTGCAATGCCGTCAGGATGCCATTGCCCCGGTCGTGGTTGGGGAGTATGTCGCGGATGCCTTGACCGACAGCACACTGGTGCTGCTTGACGCCACTGGTCACTGCCCACACTTGAGCGCACCGGATGCGACAGCCCAGGCGATCGCCGACTTTGTCCGATCTTGACCAAATAGAGGACTACGAGGCGCTCGACGCCTTCCTCGCCGCTTTGGCTGGTGATGATCCAGAAGAACTTTATGACCGGGCGCCTTGTGGCTATCTGACGACGATGCCCGACGGTCTGATTGCCAAGGTCAACCAGACGTTTCTGACCCTGACCGGCTACGAAAGAGGCGACCTGGTCGGACAACGCCGTTTCGTCGACCTGCTCACGGCAGGAGGTCGCATTTATCATGAGACGCACTACGCGCCGTTGCTCCAGATGCACGGCACGGCTCGCGAGATTGCTCTCGATGTGGTCTGTGTCAACGGGCGCCGTCTGCCGGTCCTCATCAACTCGGTATTGGAGCACGACGTCGCGGGTTCGCCAACCGTCGTTCGCACCGCAGTATTCGACGCCAGTCAGCGTCGCTCCTATGAGCGCGAACTCCTGCGGGCGAAAGAACGCGCAGAGGAGTCCGAAGACAACGCCAAAAAGTTGGCCCAAACCTTGCAGCAGAGCCTCATTCCGCCGAGTAACCCCCACATACCTGGCCTCGAACTTGCTTCTGCCTACCAACCGGCCGGCAATGGGAGCCAGATTGGGGGTGACTTCTACGACGTTTTCGAGATTGGTCCAGACGACTGGTGTGTTGTCATCGGGGACGTCTGCGGCAAAGGAGTCGAGGCAGCCGTTGTCACCTCATTAGCTCGCTACACGGTTCGGGCGGCAGCTGTCCGCCAGAGCGAACCATCCGCCGCTCTGGCCACCCTCAATGAGGTCCTTCTCCATCACGAAACGGACCGGTTCTGTACGGTCGCCGTGTTCCGGCTTCGCCGCGAGGCTGAAGGCTGGATGGCCACCGTGAGCTGTGGGGGTCACCCGTTGCCTTTTCTACTCCACCCGCCTTCTCCTCCCAGCAATTTTGGGCGGCCGGGATCGCTGGTGGGCGTCCTCGACGATCCACAGTTCTTCGACACCACGATCACTTTCGGGATTGGCGACACAATCGTGATGTACACCGACGGTGTCACCGAAGCCAGGAGAGGGAACGGCGAACTCTACGGTGAGGAGCGTCTCACGGCGTTTTTGGCGCCGGAGCGCCAATCAGCGCGCAACCTCGTCGACGAGCTACTCGAAGAGGTTGTGCAGTTTCAATCACAACAGCTCCGTGACGACATCGCATTGATCGCTATTGCCGTTCCTCGCCAACCTTCGGCGCACTCGTAATGAGTTAGCTTCGACTATTCCGGACAGCTAGGGGTGCGGTGACGGCTACAACGTGGGTCTACTTATGACTCCTGGCGCAAGGGATACCCCGACGGCGATCGACCGGCTGAAAGCGCCGAGGGGTGAGACCGAGCTGCTGCGGACAGCCATAGGTCTCTGGCGGCACATTTTCGGTGATCTGTGGCCAAAGCGAGGCTCGGCGCGTGCTCGAGATTTCAAGTCTCGTCGAATACCTGGAAGTGGAGGATCTTGTGAAGCCACTTCTCGGGAGGCTACGGACTCGTTGTAATCACCCGGTGGGGTGATGTGAGGGCCGAGTCCAACGGGCATAGATCCCGCAGCGCACCTACTTCAGTTCGGTGGGTATTCATGAGCGTTGGTATTCATGATCGAGGAGTACCGCTGAGCGTCTAGAGGCCATCCTTCGCGGCGGTCACCGCGTTTCGCCTGATGCCAGAGTTATCAGAGATCCCGGTCTGGTGCCGGCGCCCTGAATCGTCTTCACGATCCAAGCGTGGGACGTAGAAATTATGACGCATCGCGACAGCTTTGGGTGGTTTGGGATCCATTTCCCGCGGGTACAGCCGTTGCAGCAGACGAAAGGGGGCTTCATGGTTGGAGCGGGTGGACTCGTTGTCAGCATCATTGCGTTTGCAGTTGGAGCCGTTCTCGATTGGGCGGTCACAGAGCCCAATCAACACGGCTTCAATGTCAACAAAGTGGGCTGGATACTCATGATTGTCGGCGTCGTCGGAGCCGTCATCTCAATCATTGTCATGGTGGCGGCGAACACTCGGAGGAGCCGGACTGTTGTCGACGACGGTCAGGGGAACGTTGTACGTCGGGTCGATTCGACGTATTAACAGCGACAAATTCGGCGCATCACAAATAGGGAGGTTGTTCAGTGGTATTGATTCTTGCGCTTTTGCTTGTCTTGATTCTCTTCGGAGCGGGATTTGCTGTGCACCTTTTGTGGATAGCGGCGGCGATCTTTCTTGTTCTTTGGATCGTTGGCTTCGCCATTGGCCGGGGCGAGGGCGCTGGCAGCCACCGCTTCTATCGGTGGTAGTGCTCTTTTGAAAAGTGGAGTCGTGAAAACGGTCCCCTTCGGGGGGCCGTTCTCACGTCCCGCGGCAGTCGCGGGGCGAAGTTCGCAGTTCGGGATACGGATCCGAGGTGGAAGCAGTGCAGACGGTTTTGACGCACTCCCAATGGGAACACCTATTTATCGTGCTTTCGAAAACGGGAGGCAGTGTGAGTTGCCGTGAGAGCCAGGGAGCTGGCGGCACGTCTACTACTCAGTTGGAGCTATCGAAGTTGGCACTGGCCGCTCGATATCCCTTCGGCGCGGCACGAGTCCTGGGTCCCCGTCCATGACGTCTTCGTTCGTCACAGTTGATACACGATCGGAGCAGTTCGGCGTTAAGCACGATGCGCCTGGTTGGTTGCGAACGGTCGGAAGGATCGGGATTGCGTCGAGAGGTGTCATCTACCTCCTCCTTGCCTATCTCGCCTTCGACATCGCGTGGCACGGGAGTGCACCCGCGCAGACAAGCAGTACCGGGGCTCTTCAGGAGCTGGAGGCCCGCACTGGCGGGAAGTTGCTTCTTGTCGTTCTGGCGATCGGGTTGGGCTGCTACGCAGCATGGCGACTCTTCGACGCTTTCGCCGGGGCGAATGGAGCCATGAGGCGTGTTCTGGCGCTCGCTGTCGGGATCATCTATGGGATCCTCTGTGTCCGGGCGGTGGAGCTCCTCGCCGGTCATTCTGCGAGTGGCGGTGCTTCGAGCAATCCACAGCCCTGGGTGGCGAAGGTCATGGGCTGGTCCGGTGGGACCTTGGCGATCGGATTGGCCGGCGCGGGCCTCGTGGCAGCGGGCTTGGGATTGGCGGGATGGGGCCTTTTTCACCGTTACGACAAGAATCTGGCCTTGGAGCGCGTATCGCGCCCGTGGCAAATGGCGATCAGGATTCTGGGCGGCTTTGGGGATGTGGCTCGAGGCTCCCTCGTTGCCCTGTTCGGGGTCTATCTCATCGCAGCTGGGGTGACGTCCAATCCCGCTCAAGCAAAGAGCGTCGACCAGACGTTACGAGCACTGGTGTACCACCCGTTCGGGGCGCTGGCCATAGCTGTCATTGCCCTTGGTCTCCTCGCCTTTGGCTTCTTTTCGTTCTTCGATGCCCGTCTCCGGCGTCTTTAGAGGTTGAATCTGTGAGCACAACGGAAGCAGCAGGATTACTTGGCGGTGGCATCCCCGATGACCGCTCGGGGCGCGGCGCCTCCGACCCCGACATGCGGGAGCCCGACGTCCTCATCCTCCCTCCTGCGGTCGAGCGGGAGTTGACCGAGACCGACGCGTCTCTCGGAACGCTCGGACGGCCTCTCGACCGGAGAAATCCCTTCTTTATCGGTTTGACGGGTGCACTGGGCGTCGGCGTCGCATACCTGATCTTTCGGGGTCTGTCGGACGTCGCCAGCGTCTTGGTCATCGTGGGAGTGGCGCTCTTCATCGCCATCGGACTGAACCCGATCATCGAACTCCTCGTGTCCAGGTCGGTTCCCCGTGGAGTGGCCGTCGCCATCGTGACTCTTGGGTTTGTGCTCGTGGTTGTCGCCTTCATCGTCGTGGTGATCCCTCCGATCGCCCATGAGGTCAACCTGTTGATCAATAACTATCCGCGCTACAAGGCCAATCTCATCGCGGGGCGAGGTTGGGCGGGCCGGCTGACCCACAAGTTCCATCTCACCGGTTACCTGGACGGGAAATCCAAGCTCAAGCTTCCCGTGGCAAACGGCCTCCTCGGAGCCGGGAAGTTCCTGCTGTCCGCAACCGTGGCGACGGTAAGCATCGTGGCCCTGACCATCTACTTCCTCATCGCCCTTCCCGGAGTGAAGCGGTTGTGGCTTTCACTGATTGCGCGCAGCCGACGGGAACGAGTTGGCCTGCTCACTGACGAGGTGTTTTCGCGTGTGGGCGGGTACATGCTCGGCAACCTCTTGACCTCTGTGATTTCCGCTGTCTTGACATACGTCTGGCTCCTTATTTTCGGAGTCCCCTATGCCCTGCTGTTGGCTCTGGTGGTGGGCGTGTTCGATCTCATCCCCATGGTGGGCTCCACCATCGCCGGCGTCATCGTCTCTCTGGTCGCCCTGTCCAGGGGCCTTCCCATCGGCATCGCCACGGCCTGCTTCTACATCGCCTACCGGTTCCTTGAGGATTACCTCTTGAACCCACGTGTCATGAAGCACACCGTGAAGGTGACGCCCGGGCTGACCATCATCGCCACGTTGATCGGCGGCTCGCTCCTGGGCCTCATCGGTGCGCTGATAGCCGTTCCGATTGCAGCCACGATCCAGCTTCTGCTTCAAGAGGTCGTGTTTCCCCGTCAAAGCCAGAGATGAGAAAGCACCATCTCCGGCCGCCGATTCGGAGAGCAACCGTCCCTTTGCTCTCAGATCAGGTTCAACGGTCGGCTCCAGTCAGCGGCCCGCTCAGCCCAGTCCATTGGAGATCGCGTGCTTCAAGCCTCGCGCGGTCCGAAGCCCTGCGAGAAGGCTCTTCGTTGCCGTTCACTGATTAGTCTCAGCGACCCTATGGACCCTCTCGCGACGTTTCCTCCTCGAGTGTTGCGTGACTATGCCCTGTTGGCTGATGGGGAACGTGGAGCACTCATCGGCCCCGACGGTGATCTGGCCTGGCTGTGCGCCCCCATGTGGGACTCCGACGCCGTGTTCTCCACCCTGATTGGGGGGGCGGGGTGCTACGCCCTGACACCGATCGAACGTTACGTGTGGGGCGGACACTACGCGCCGAGATCGTTGATCTGGAACAGTAGATGGGTCACGAGCGATGGGATCATCGAGAGCCGCGAAGCCTTAGCTCGGCCGGCGGATTCACAAGTCGTCACGATCCTCCGTCAGATTCGAGCCCTCGATGGTCCGGCTCGTGTCCGAGCCGTTCTGGACGTACGCGCCGGTTTCGGGACTGAATCTATGGAGCACACTCACCGCTCCAGCGATGGCACTTGGACCGGGCGCTCTGATTCCATCTCGTTTCGGTGGTCCGGCGTCCGCGGCGCTCGTCGCCATGGCACGGGACCACTGGTGGCCGAGCTGGAGCTCGAGCCCGGCCAGACACTCGACCTCGTTCTGCAACTGAGCGATCGCGACTTGAACGGAGAGCTGCCCGATGCGGACGAATGTTGGTCGGCCACCCAGGCTGCGTGGAACTCTGCCGTCCCTGCCCTCGAAAGCAGCGTCCTCGCGCCGCGAGACGCCGAGATGGCAATGGCGGTGCTGAGCGGTCTGACCAGTAGTACCGGGGGCATGGTGGCCGCCGCCACTATGAGCCTTCCGGAACGGGCCGAGGCTGGGAGGAACTACGACTATCGCTATGCCTGGATCCGGGATCAGTGTTACGCCGGTCAGGCAGTGGCTGTGCATCGGCATTTCCCCTTGCTCGATTCGGCGGTGTCCTTTGTCTCGGCCCGCCTCCTCTCCGACGGCCCTCAACTGAAGCCCGCCTACACGGTCAACGGGGGAGCGATCCCCGATGAGCGAAAGCTCTCCCACCTCGTTGGCTATCCCGGTGGTTCCGACAAGGTCGGCAACTGGGTTAATCAGCAATTCCAGCTCGATCCATTCGGCGAGGCCCTGGAGCTGTTCGCCGTGGCCTCATCTTTTGACCGTCTCGACACTGAGCACTGGGAAGCGGCGGAGGCTGCCGTGGCAGCCATCGAACGCCGCTGGGGCGAACCCGATGCCGGCATTTGGGAACTCGACAATCAGCACTGGGCCCATTCGCGCCTCACCTGTGTCTCGGGGCTGCGAGCCATCACCAAAGAGGCGCCAAGCTCCCAGTCGGGCCGGTGGAGCAGTCTGGCCGATGCCATTTTGGCGGATGTCTCCAGGGATTGCCTGCACACCAACGGCCGCTGGCAACGTTCTCCGAGCGACACGCGGGTCGACGCTGCTCTCTTGATGCCTGGGATCCGCCATGCGCTTCCCCAGACGGACCCTCGGACCGTTGCCACCGTGAATGGCGTCGAGGCCGAACTCCTGCGCGACGACTACGTCTACCGGTTCGCCCAAGCCCGGCCGCTAGGAGAGGCCGAAGGGGCGTTTCTCCTCTGTGGCTTTTTGCTGGCCTTGGCACTCGACCAACAAGGTGAGCACGTGACCGCCCGGGCCCTATTCGAACGAAACCGCAGTGCGTGTGGAACCCCGGGCTTGTTGGCTGAAGAGTTCGACATCGCCCAGCGCCAGCTACGCGGCAACCTGCCGCAGGCTTTCGTCCATGCTCTGCTCCTCGAGTGCAGTGCTGTCCTCAGTCCTGAAAGAACCGGCGCACCGTGAGCGAATCGCTATCGCAGTGAGTCCGGCATGAATGTCCAACGCAATGTCAAGTTCGCTTCAAGCGGCGCGATTGGAGGACGAGAAGATGGGCGCACAAAAGGTAGCAATGGTCACGGGTGCTTCGGCGGGAGTCGGTAGAGCTACTGCCGTAGCGCTGGCCAGTCATGGTTTTGACGTCGCACTGTTGGCCCGTGGGAGGGCCGGCCTCGAAGCTGCCGCGGCCGCGGTTGAGTCCAAGGGTTCACGCGCCCTGATCGTGGCCGCTGACGTCGCTGACTACGACGCTGTCGATCGCGCCGCTTCACGAGCCGAGGATGAACTGGGGCCGCTGGACGTGTGGATCAACAACGCCATGACCACCAGCTTTTCACCCCTATCGGACACCAAATCCGACGACTTCCGTCGTGCCATTGAGGTCACGTTTCTGGGTCAAGTGTGGGGCACCATGGCCGCTCTCGAACGCATGCGGACGCGGGATCGGGGAAACATCGTCAACGTCGGCTCGGCCTTGGCGTTTATCGGTATTCCGCTGCAGTCGCCTTACTGTTCGGCCAAGTTCGCGTGCCGGGGCTTCTTCGAGTCGACGCGGGCCGAACTGCTCCATGAAGGCAGCCATATCCGTTTGTCCATGGTCCACCTGCCGGCTGTCAACACCCCCCAGTTCGACTGGTGTCAGACCACTATGGATCGGCACCCCCAGCCGGTTCCGCCCATCTACCAGGCAGAGATCCCGGCCAAGTTCATTGTCCAAGCCGCTCTCGATGGTCGACGGTCCAAGGTGGTTGGGTCCTGGAACAAACTGCTGGTGGCGGCCGGCCAGATTGCTCCCGGAGTGGGGAACCACTACGCCGCCCTCGGGGCATGGGAGAGCCAGCTGGCCGACCTGCCAATTGAGCCGGACCGACCCGACAATCTGCACCATCCGGCCGATCAGACAAAAGATGCTGGTTCCCACGGCATCTTCGACCGCAAGGCGAAGGGCTTCTTTGATCCAAGCTTTTTGAAGACGCTTCCCGAGGCCGGGCGTACCTTCTTGGCCGCCGTCATAGGTGACGCCCGCGATCGGCGACGCTACCCGAGGGCACCGCGATGAGCAGAACAAAGCAGTGGCAGCGCGCCGGACCTGTCCCCCTGGCCATCCGGATCAGCTGGGGCGTCACATTGCTTGTCGGGCCCGCTCAGATGCTCCGAACGTTTGGAGGAGCTGACGACGGCAGTGGAGCTCGCCTTGTGATGCGAATTCTAGGGGTTCGTCACCTGGTGCAGGCGGGTCTTGAGTACCGCTTCGGGGGGCGGGCGCGCAAGGTCGGCGTCTATGTCGACCTTCTCCACGGCGCGACGTCAGTCGGCTTCGGTTTCTTCCAGCCAACCTGGCGAAGGGCGGCGTTTATCGACGCTGGCGTTGCCGGAGGGTTTGCCGTTCTCGGAGCGACGAATGGCTAATTGGTTGTCTGTGGCAGGTAGACCAAGAGATCAGAATGGCAAATGGGAGCATTGGCGCCGGACGCAGGAGAAGACCAGCTGAGGACCGTCAAGGGCATGCAGAGGCCAACGATGAGGGCGAACAAACGACTCGACCGTTGTTTGCGTCCACAAGACATCGTTCACTCCCTCCTGACTACCAGCCGGGTGCACAGAACTAGGCGAGTCCGCGCCTGATCCCGCTCACCCATCGCCGAGGGCTTTGCACTCCGGCGGCCGAGCGGCTTCATCCCGAAAGTGAGGCCTACTTGAGTCCCCCGACGGCTCTGGCGATGACAAGCAAGGAAACGATGAGTGCGGAACTGGCTTGGATGCCCATGAGTAGTTTGGCTCGGCTGGACAAGGGCATCGTGTCGGTCGGGCTGAAGGCCGAACTGTTGGTGAGCGACACGTAGAGGTAGTCGACGAGGACGGGCGCCCAGTCCACGCGATCGGACGCCGAGGCGGCCACTTCGTCAACGGCGTCGGCGTCCTCGTCCTGGGAGAATCGGAAGTCCGCTGGAGGTAGCTCGGCTCGAGCAAGTGTGGCGCGTTTGACGGGTCCACCTCGGTCGAGTTCCCAGTAAGCGAGGCCGAAAACGATGATGTTGGTGAGCCAGACCTGAAGTGCGGCCAGCAAGAGCTTGTGGCTGTCGGTGGCGCCGCCCTCAATCAGGGCACGAACCAGCAGCACGAGTGAGAACAGGTTGGCCACGCCGATGACGCCGACCAAAGCGAGGGACAGCACCCGCGACCAGGTCGTCTGACGTGTAAAACGGCGCGGGTTGAATGCGAGGACCGGCAGGAGAAGCAACAGCTCCAGGCCAGGTATTACGAAGCGGCTTCCTAAGGTGAGGCTGCTCGGCAGCGCAGCGTAGAGCGCAGCGCCGACCACGATGGCCAGCGCAGCCGGGAATCTATGTTCACTGTCTCGACCTTGGCGGGGGGCGCCGAGCATTCCATCTCCTGACTGGACCTGCAGCGGTCCGCCATCGGTTTAGGTGACGGGAGCCACGGACGACATTCTCGCCGAAGCGGGTAATGCGGGTGATGCAGGCCGATCCTCGGGGTTTCGTGCAAGGGCCGATGTTCGGTCTCCGCCAGGGCGGGGGAACCTCACTTCGAGCGGAGGCTCATGATGCTTGGGCCACATCTGGATCGACTTCGGCCGCTCGCAGCGCGCCAGAGACGGACGCGGCCAGCAAGCGGGCTAGGTGCTGCTTGGTGATGTCTCTCGAGACAAGCCAATCGAGGCAGGCTGCTTCGAGAAACCCAACCCAGCCGCGGAACGCGATTCTTTGCGCCGGCGAGAGCGCCCCGAATGCGAACGCCTCGGCCAGCCGGGCGATCACGTCGGCACGTGAGCCTTCGACGATCGTTTGGACGTCGTGATTCGAGCTGATGCCACCTTGGAGGATCGCCCGGTACGCCAAAGCGTGCTCATCGATCCAGTCGAGGTGGGCACCGAGCGCCCTGTCCAGCCGTTGGGCGATGGGAAGCTCGGGGTCAGGGGCAGTTGCTGCGCTGAGCTCATGAGCGGCGAAGCGAACCGCCGCCACATAGAGGTCGCTTTTGGTGGAGAAGTAGTGATAGAGCAGCGGTTTTGACACGCCGGCAGCTAAAGCGATCTCGGCCATCGACACCTCATCCCAGGGCCGGGTGCCAATGAGGTGCAGGCACGTCTGCATCAATTCGGTGCGTCGATCCTCGACAGACAGCCGGCGCCTCCGCACCTCGGTATTGACCATATGTATAATAATGTACCAGTGGGGCAGAAGGTCCGGGGGACGCAGACGAGAGAGAGCGCAATGGATGCATTCGACATGTCACACCTCGACATCACAAAGCAGAACGAGGCTGTCGAGAAGGTCCTCGAGACGACGGACAATCCGCGCCACCGTTACCTGCTGCAGTCCTACCTCCGGCACCGCTACCTCGAGTCGGCGGGGCGTTGGCAGGAGATCCTCGACCCAACCCTGACCGTGGAGCATCCCTACTACCGCTTTAGCTTGATCAGCGGGGGCCGTTTCGCCCTCGACGGGCGGGACCAGGTGGCGGCCCTCTACGGCCACTGGACGGCGACGAATCAGTGCGTCTTCTACGTCGAGGACGAGTCGGTGGCGGTGGGCGATCACATGATCGTCGGTCGAGGCATCAGCTACCAACAGACGCTTGGTTCTGAGCTCGCTGCCAGCGGGGTCGACGCCGACGCCGACGCCATGTACCTCACCAAGTCTCAGATCTGCATGGTCTGGACCTACGACGACCGGTGCCGGCTCATCGGCGAAGACGTCTGGGAGTTCGACGACGCCGAACGGGCCTACATCAAGCTTGAGCCAACTGATGTCTTGACTGCCGAGCAGTCGGGCAAGCTCCTCGAGCCGTTCATCAAGGCGCTTCCACCGTTCGACGAAAGCCTTTTGCCGGCATGAGGGCAGTCGTCTGCGAGAACGCCCAACTCGACGTCGTCGATCTACCCGCACCTGAACCGGGCGAGCGCCAAGTCGTTATCGAAGTGTCAGGGTGTGGCATCTGCGGCTCGGATCTGCACGCCCGACACCACGCCGACGCCCAGGCCGACGTGCTGGCCGAGGCTGGCTATGACGGGTTCATGCGTTCGGCCCAACGGGTTGTCATGGGTCACGAGTTCTGTGGGGAGATTGTCGACTACGGACCAAGGTCTGACAAGAAGATCCCCATCGGCACGCCCGTCGTGGCGGTCCCGCTGGTTCGTCGAGGCAAAGATATGCACGCCATCGGCCTCTCGGCTTCGGCTCCCGGCGCGTATGCCGAGCAGGTCGTGGTCGAAGAGTCCCTCATGTTCGCCCTGCCAAACGGGCTGTCACCCGACGCCGGGGTTCTCACCGAGCCAATGGCCATCGGGTACCACGCCGTGCGGCGAGCCGAGGTTGGCAAAAAGGACGTCGCCATCGTGATCGGGTGCGGCCCCGTCGGCCTCGCGGTCATCGCCATGCTCAAGGCCAAGGGTGTGCGCACCGTTGTAGCCAGCGATTTCTCACCTGGTCGGCGTGACCTTGCGAGCAAGTGTGGCGCCGACATCGTCGTCGACCCGAACGAGGGGTCGGCCTACGAGGCGCTCGGTGACCGGGGCTTCGTCAAGACCGTGCCCGATGCGGCCTGGGGCGCTGTCGTGGCGATCGAGAAGCTCAAGAGGCTGCCATCGCCAGTGGCGTGGCACCACGTCTGGCGCGCCGCTGAGAGGCTCGGTGTCAAGCTAAAGCGCCCGGTCATCTTCGAGTGCGTCGGCATCCCCGGCATCATCGATGACATCATCACCGGCGCTCCGCTCTTTGCCCGTGTCGTCGTGGTCGGCGTGTGCATGGAGGCGGATCGGTTCCGACCGGTTATGGCCATCAACAAGGAAATCGATCTTCGCTTCGTCGTCGGCTACACCCCGTTGGAGTTCCGCGACACGCTGCACCTGCTGGCCGAAGGGAAGGTCAATGCCGCCCCCATAGTCACCGGAACCGTCGGGTTGGAAGGCGTTGCAGGCGCGTTCGACGTGCTGGCCCATCCTGAGCAGCAGGCAAAGATCATCATCGATCCCAAATCATCGGCCATCACCACACTCGAGAGTCGCATCTGATCGATATGTCTAACCGCCTGGAGACGAGCGGTTGGCCGCGGTCGAACGGCCGATCGTAAGCCTCCGCATCCGTCACCCTTGCCGGCGTCGCTGGCTCCCTCGGAGCGTCAGGCGCGGCGGGGATGGTAGAGGGCGAGGCACTGGGGCCCTGACGCCACCGGCATTACCGGAGGCCGGGGGCGCCCGTTCCGGACTGACTTCGGCGAGCGGCTCCATCCCAAAAGGAAGGATTACTTCCTCGGGAATTCGGCTCGTCACTCATGGACCGAGAGTGCGCCGGGGGCGGGTCGGGCACACTCGATTGACCTCCGCCTCATTTCCGCGTTCGCGTCGAGGGCGCCTGCCCGGGGCAATCATCGCTTCAGGTGCCCTCGTTCTTGCTTCAACTTTGCGACCTCCGTCTCGAGAGCGAGGACTCACGTCGCGAGGTCCGCTGCCTGAGCCGCAACGCTGCCCGCCGTCTCGCCCCGGTGTCTAGTCGCAAGGTTCTGTAAGTGCATCCTGTTGCTGGTAGTAGTTGCCGTGCATTGAACCGTACTTTCGTCCGCGAAGTTGTCGTCTCCGCTTTGTCTCCGCTGTTACACCGTCCGACTGAGCCGGGAGAATCCACCGTTTTCCAGAGTCCGGATCGGTACTCAAGAGCGGCCGGCTGGGGTCGCGAGAGCCATTCGAGCAGTGGGCGAAGGCGGCGGGACGGGAGATAACGGGTTAAGCAAGCGGGCCGTGGGTAATGTTCCCCCCGTTCAACTGAGACATCGGGGGTTCTATGGTTCTGCTTCTGGCTTTGTTGCTGGTGCTTATTTTCTTTGGCGCTGGGTTCGCGCTGCATATTTTGTGGATCGTTGCCGTAGTGCTGCTCGTCTTGTGGGTTGTCGGGTACGCCCTTGGCCGCGGAGAGGGCGCCGGTCGGCACAAGTTCTACCGGTGGTGAGCGAACGATAAGACGTGTGTACAGCCTCGGTAATTCCCGCCGGGGCGCAGTTACGACAGGACCGACGGACCAAGGTCGCCGGCGGTGCGAGTTGGGCCTCCACCCAATCGGCATCGTTCGTCGCGAACGCGGTGACCCGTTTGGCCGAGCCACTGACCCCCCGAGAGACGACGGTACGAGGCGAGGGAGCGGGGAACTACAGGCTTCCCAAGTGGTAGTCCACGGCTGATCTCCTGAGACCAACGCCGCTCGTCCGGCGCGTGGTCGGACGATCTGCAGGTCGAGCGACGTGGAACTCGCCGACGTCCCACCAGTAGACTTTCTTTGTGGAAACTGGGAAAGCGCTCCGCGTGTTGGGCCTTGTGCCTGGCTATGAGGAAGACGACGTCGTGCGTGCCTACCGACGTCGTGCAGCGTCCACGCACCCTGATCGAGGGGGCGACTCGGTGGCCTTCAACGATGCCTTGCACGCTCGAGACACATTGCTGCGCCAACTCCGTCGGCCTCGATCTGCCGTGGTGATCGTCGACGATGCGAACCGATGGCGATCATTCACTTCGTGGCTCGCCCGCCGAGGGCGAAGGCCTTCGAGACACCTGCTCTGAGAGCTGGGCTGCCTGTGATCGACGCGTGTCGGTGTCGACCTGAGGACGCTCGTGGCGAAACTTCCTGACAGCGTTCTTGTCTTTCGGGCCGCCAATGGCGACATCGACGCCTACGAGCAGCTTGTCCGGCGCTACCAACTATCAATTTACCGGCATTGCCTCAATATGCTGGGCAACGAAGGGGATGCGGCGGAGGCAGCCCAAGATGTGTTCTTCACTGTGTGGCGATCGTTAAGTCGCTTTCGTGGAGACTCCGCGTTCTCGACGTGGCTCTACCGAATCGCCACCAATCGCTGCCTCAAGGCCCTTCGTCGAAGACAACAACCAACGATTCCCTTGGTCGAGCAGACGACCTCTCTCGGTCTACCCGAAAAAGAGTTCGAGGGAAAAGAAGCCGACGAGCTGGTTGCTCGAGCCATTGCGTCCCTTACACCCCAACAACGGGCAGCGTTGCTGTTACGGGAAGTTGAAGGCCTAACCTATGAGCAGATCGCCAAAGTTCTCGGCGTCTCTGTCGCTGCCGTAAAGAGCAGGCTCAATCGAGCCAGGATGGAGATTGCCCTGGCGATGGAGGTGCACAATGGCTGATCCGCGGTGGGAGCGCTTGCCATGCGGACGGGATAAAGAGCGCCTGCTCGAAATCGTCGCCGACGGCAGGCCGATCCACGCCGGTTCCCACGAAGCCACCTGTCCTTACTGTCAGGTCGCCCTGGCCGAGCTCAATTCGCTCTGGGCTCCAGTTCGCCAATGGTCAACGAGGCCCACGCATGTGCCCGCGCACCTCGTCCGGACCGTGATCGCCAGAGTCAGACGAATGACTCAGTCTCCCCATCACGTCGTGGTGGCAACAGCCAAAGGAGTTACCTCGATAACCAGCTGGGTGATTGCCCAGTTTGGGGCCGAAGCTGCGCTGCGGGTGCCGGGCGTCGCTTCGGTTGGCCCGAGCCGTCCAGGACACGAGCGTCCGAGCCGCTCCATCATGACTCGCCAGGGCGCCGACGCGGTGGGGGTCACCGAGGTCGGCGCCGAGGCGGTGGCGCTCAATTTCGGGCTCAGGGTCCACCCGGTGACCGATGTTCTGAGTCTGGCTGAGTCAGTGCGTTCCGAGGTGATCCACGAGCTCCGACGTCAAGCTGACCTCGAAGTTTCGGAGGTCGACATTTCGATTGATGGCATCGACTTCGACGATTTCGCGAGTGGAGCGGAACTTTAGGGGAATAGGTGGCTCTGATAGATGGGGTCGCCGCCCCTCTCGCAGTTGAAGGAGTCCACCGTGTCCCGTGCCCAATATGCATTTCTTATCGGAGTGTTGCTCGTCTGGTTGGCCTGGGCTGCCGGGTGGGTCGTGCTGCCGGCCATCGCCCTCGGACTCATCTTTTGGCAGGCTGTTCGACTCCTCGAAGGAGATCTTGACGTCAACGAGTTGACCGAGCGATTCCGGGCGACCAAGAGGTAGGAACGCCGGCGCATTCATCCATTTCCATCCCCCTGAGCAAAGGAAAAACGCCATGCCTGAATCCAGCACAGCCTCTCCGAAGTCCGCCGCCGACGAGCCCACAAAGCCGGACGAGCCCACAAAGCCGGCCGAATCGGCTGCGGCGAAGCCGGGAAAAAGTCCGGGTAGAAGCCTCGATAAGTCCGGCGGCGGGGCACTGCATACCGAACACGGCACGACGACCATTGCCAGCAGTGTGGTGGCCAAGATCGCCGCCCTGGCGACCCAAGAGATACCCGGTGTCCAGGCCATGGGCAAGAGCCTGTCGCGCACCTTCGGCACCATCCGGGCCAAGGTGCCGGGGGCTACGCAAGCTGACACGCAGGGCGTCTCTGTCGAGGTGGGGGAGCGCCAAGCTGCGGTGGACATCGATATCGTCGTTGAGTACGGCCACAGCATCGTCGAAGTGGCTGAAGCCATTCGTCAGAACGTGATCGATCGAATAGAGGGTATGACCGGACTCGAGGTCGTCGAGGTCAACGTAGGGGTGGACGACTTGCACTTGGAGGGCTCCGACGATGACGACGCGTCCCGTGTCGAGTGAGCAATACGCCAGACCAGCTGGCTAAGGGTCCGGCAAACCAGCGTGGGCAGATCGCCGCCGCCATCGCGGCTGTGGTTGACGAGGTGCCGAACATTGAACGCTCGAAGAGCCTCATGCTCTCTACGCTCTACCCCGGAGGCCGGATTGACGGGGTCGTGCTCGCGCCGCAACAGGTCACGGTCCACATCCTGATCGATCCATCTCGTTACGGCGACGACCTACGACGTAAGGGTGAGTCGGCCCGGCGAGCGGCCGAGAAAGCGCTGCGCGCGCTCGGTGACGGAAGGCCTGTCAACGTTCGAATCGATGACTTCCTGCCGGTTCCCGCGCCAGCACCCGACGCGGTCAGCTGATGCGGATCTTCAATCGACTTGCGGTCTTCGCCTTAGGGGTGATTCTGGCCGGAGCGGGCTTCATTGTGGCTGTGGAGGCGGCGTGGACAGGCCTGGGTTATCGGTTCCTGTGGTTTCCCGGCCAAGTTTGGCTCCACGCGCTTCGAACATCGGCATGGTCAGACCGAACCGTGATGATCGGTGCCGCCCTTGCCGCCGCTGTCGGGCTCATTCTCCTGGTGGCGGAGTTACGACCCTGGCCCCCACGCCTGGCCCGGTCTTCGATCCAGGAGCAGAATACGTGGCTCATTCAGCGCCGCTCGGCCGAGCAGTATCTGCGCCGCGTCGTGCAGCGGGAAGTCCCCCGGGCTCCGATTAAGGCTGACCTGACGATCGGCCGACGAGGCTGGAACCTGAGGCTCCGTGTCCGAGCTGCGGCCTCGACCAAACCAGACCTTGTGGCGGCTGGTCAGCAAGAGCTCGAGAAGCTCGGGGCCCCCGAGGGATCGAAGGTCACAGTTCGGACCACCCGCGCCCCTCGAGTGTCATGATCGATCGTCGCAACCGCGTGGTCCTGATCATCTTGGGCGTGGTGTTGCTGGCCGGCGGTGTCGGTGCCCTGCTGCTCGGTGCCGGAGTGTTCGGCCAGTCTCGGAGCGATTACACGGTGGTCACGCAGGCCAATCTCCAGCGATGGGATGACTATGGGGCGAAGGCGTTCGCTGTGGCCGGAGCCATAGGGTTCGTCGTTTTCTTGATCGGCTATTTCCTTGCTTCCAAAGAGTGGCGCCGAAACGACGGGAAGAAGCGGGCTGCGCCTATCACGTTTCCGATCAAAGAACAGGATCGGGGTCTGACAACACTCGACAGTGCTTCTTTGAGTCATGCCCTCGAAGGAGACCTGAGGACCCTCCCGAATGTGAGCGGGGCCATGGTCGGGTTGTTCGGCACGGCTCCGGAGATCGAACTGCGCAGCGTCGTCGACGTCACCGATCGGACCGATCTCAAGGAGCTTCCGAAGCAGTTCGATGAGGCCGTGGAACGATTCGAGGCCACCGTGGGATTTCGCCCGGACCCGATTCAGGTGACGCTCCGTTTCCGAGGAAAGCAGCCGCAGCGACAACTGGAGTAGGCCCAGGTCAAACGTCAGACGGCCCATGCTCGGATAATTGTCGATTCTGCGAAGCTTCCCTCTCTTCGGCGTCCGAATGGCTAGCGTTTCGAACAGTTTGAGCTCGCGCAGAGACTCTTCTTGTGCTTGCCTTAACTCGCCCTCGGTGGGCGGGTCCCAACCCCTTTGGGTCGGAAGTCACATCGATGTAATTAGACGAACACCAGTTTGTCCTGGTGAAACGGCACTTTCCTGGGTATTGCACACCCATGGCACGCACCATCTGGAAAGGCGCACTGAGCTTTGGCTTGGTGAGCGTCCCTGTCGGCATCTATGCGGCGACGCAGGACAAGAGCATCCACTTCAATCAGTTCGAAAAAGGGACTTCAGATCGGATTCGCTATAAGAAGGTGAACGAGCGGACAGGCAATGAAGTCGACTCGGCCAACATTTTCAAGGGAGTGGACGTTGGCGGCGGCAGCTATGTGATGCTGACCGATGCCGAGTTGGCAGCTGCCGAGCCTACAAAGTCCCGCTCAATCGAGATCACCGACTTCGTGGATCTCGAAGCCATCGATCCCGTCTACTTCAATACAACCTACTTTCTCGCGCCGGAGGGCGAATCGGGAAAAAAGGCGTACTCGCTCCTGCTCCAGGCGATGCAGGAATCGGGCAAGGTTGCGATCGCCACCTTCGTGATGCGCAACAAGGAGTACCTCGTGGCGATCCGACCCGACGCAGATGTCCTTGCGTTGGAAACTATGCGCTTTTCCGACGAGGTTCGCTCGCCAGTCAATGAGTTGCCCAACCTGCCAGAAACCGGACTCGCTAATCCCCAAGAACTCAAGATGGCGAATCTCCTCATCGAGACGATGCAGAGCGACTGGGAGCCTGAGCGTTACCACGATACGCACCGGGCCAAGATCGAAGCCGTAATCGGTCAGAAGGCTCAAGGCGAGACGATCGAGATGGATGAGGCGGCGCCCAAGCGGACGGCGGTGGACCTTATGGCCGCACTCAGCGCGAGCATCGCGGCGAATGGAACTGCACGAGACGAAGGCGCAACCCCGGCGAAGAAGCCGGCAGCCAAGAGAGCCGCGAAGAAAGCGTCGCCCAAGTTCACGACGAGGAAGAAGGCTCCGGCGGCAAAAGCAGTGGGACGGAAAGCCTCCTAAAGCTAGGATCATTGGTGGCCCTGACCGCACGTTTGTTTGGGTAGCGCTGACATAGACCGAAGTACAGGTCCGAAGGCGCGGCGAGAAAGAAGCTGGCATGCAGTCGACAAGGCTCAGGCGGCCAGTCGATCCTGAGGGCGAAGGAAAACGACCCTCTGGAGTCCCTCCCTGTTTTTTTTGCGATCGAAGGAGGTAGCAACCGTGAACCGACTCAGTGCGATGCGAATACGACTCGTCGACGCGGCAGAGGATGCCGAGCAACTCGACGACGTGATCAGCCCCGTTCGAACGGCGGCGCAACGGCTTGTCAAGCCAGCGCCGTTGAGGCGACTCCTGAGCGGCACCGACCTTGGTCATCCGATGCACCCTGTCCTCGTCCAGCTTCCGATCGGCCTGTGGACAAGCGCCTGGGTGTTGGACCTCCTGGGCCTCGGCAAGACGAGGGCGGCGCGGAGCTTGGTCGGTCTGGGCGTGCTGAGCGCCCTTCCGGCGGTCGCGAGCGGAATGTCCGACTGGGTCGACACCGACGAGGCCGAAGCACGGGTGGGACTGGTGCACGCGACGGCCAACTCGGCTGCACTGGCGTGCTTTTCGGTTTCGTGGTTCCGGCGCAGAGGTGGTCAGCACAGCGGAGTGTTCTGGTCGACGCTTGGGGCAACTTTCGCCACCGCAGCTGGGTTCCTCGGCGGGCACCTGGCCTACTCCCTCGGGGTCGGAGTCGATACCAATGCCTTCGAAACCGGGCCCGACGAATGGACGGCCGTGCGAGGCAATGTGCCGACTGAAGCGCTTGTTGCCCGCACCGTCGAAGGAGTTCGGGTGATGGTGGCCACAAACCAGGAGGGTCGATTCGCTTTGGCTGACCGCTGCAGCCACAGGGGTGGACCACTGTCCGAAGGCAGCCTCGAAGGGGCCTGTGTGACGTGCCCCTGGCACGGAAGCCAATTCGAGCTGGTTAGCGGTGTCCCGACGCGGGGACCAGCGTCCATCCCTCAGCCCGTCTACGAAAACCGTGTCGTCGAGGACAAGCTCGAGCTGCGTCGGAGCGAGAAGCGGACGCTCCGACGTCGCGCCGTATGACTGACCAACTTCCCGCTCGAACATAACGGCCAGCTGCAGCCGACCTAAAGACGTGGTACTTCATCTGCGGAGACGCCGGGCGAAATACGGCGCCGTGACGCTGCCCTTGGTCCGTGCCACCTTGATTGGGGGACCAGTTGCGACCACGCGGCCGCCGGCGTCACGCCTCCGTCGAGCCGCCATCGAAAAGGGGTGTTCCAGCGTGGGCGGAAAGCTCGGTGCGTTCTACTACGCGTTCGGGAATCCGATGTTGTGTGTGTGTCGTTGACCTACCGGATAACTCGACCGCGGCCGGTGTAGCTCTGCTAGTCGCCGCGAGCGGGCAAATAGACATCAAGACCACCGCTCTGTTGAGTGCGGAAGAGGTCGACGCTGCCGTAAAGGTGGGAGGCGATTACCGCCCGCTCGGAGGTTGAACACCTGGTTTTATTTCCAAAGGTCGGGGTGTGCGACCTTGCAGGCCCGAGGGATCGTGCCTCAGCACGCCGGGAGGCGGCGCCTCTCGCCGCAGGATCGGGTATCCAAGTCGGAGGATGAAGTACCGTCTTGATCACCCTAGGAAATCGAGGCGCATCTATGAGCGTTACGACCATCACTCGGTTTCATGCTGCAGACGGCCAAGAGGCGATGCTCCTTGAACTGCAGTCCGAGGGACGACGGCGCATGCTGGCTGCCGAGGGCTGCGAGTCATTTGACATCCTCCACGATCAGGCCGATCGACGATCCTCTGCCTTTGTCCAAACTTGGTCATCGCGGGAAGCACACGATGCCGCATTCGGCGAGTTGATCATGGCCAGCGGCCACTTAGAGAAGGTTCTTGCAACCCTCGACGAAGGAGTCGTGCAGACCTTCTACGACGTGGTTTCCTAAATTCGGATCGGGTGCCCCCGTATAGTGACAATGCTGGGCAGCGTCCACCGATGCGTTGCTGGCCCTCAATAACTTCGCGAGTGCTCGACAGTATCGACTCGCCCGTCGCTCCGATCCGGAACGGCCGTGCCACGTTGGTTGATCGACCGCGGGATGTGTTGGCGAGCCAGATGTTTGACGCCGACGATGCCGGACGCAGCGAGCACCTTTAGAAGCTTCGACGCTCGGGATGTCGGGAATAGGTTGAGCCGTGCGGCTTCATGAGGTCGATGCCATGGATCTTGAGGCAGCGAGGACATCAGAGATCAGTCGGGCGGCCATGTCCCCAGCAGCCACCATGGCGTCGGTGCTCCTGGTGGACCGGCACACCACGAAAGCCCCCTCGATGAGGGTGACGATGGTGAGCGCCAGCTGTTCGGCTTCGCGGGTCGACACGCCACCCGCTTCCAGTCGTTTCCGCGCACTCGATGTCCACTCGCCGTACACCTTGGCCGTGGCCACTCGGAGTGGCTCGTTCGTGCTGGCCACCTCCATAGCGATGGTTCCAATCGGACAGGCATCGGCATAGTCGGAAGCCACCAGGGCATCGGCGGCCCCTCGGAACACTGCGTCCATGGCGGTCACCAGATCGGAAGCGGCATCCCACACCTGCTCGACATGAGATTGAAAGATCAGCCCGGCCGTCTCGATGGCCTCCGCGGCCAGCTCATCTTTTCCTCCTGGAAAGTAGTGATAGAGGGAGGAGAAGCGGGCGTCGGCCGCATCGAGGATCTGTTTGATCCCGGTGCCGGAGAGGCCTTGTCGAGCAAAAAGGGTCATCCCGGAAAACAGGAGCCGCTCCCGAGTGTTGTTCGTCACAGTCCTGTCTGCTCCTTGGTTCGGGGTGGCACAAATCCCAGGTTGCCAACCTCAGCAAGTCTAGCTAGTTTGGATAGATCGATCCATACAGGAGGTATGATGTACAAGGCAGCCGTTCGATGGATGATCCGCCGGAACGTCGCGGCACTACGCAACGGTGACCTTGCGCCCCTGCTCGCTGGGTACGCCGACGACGCGGTCTTGGTATTTCCTGGCCCGAGCTCGTGGGGTGGCGAGTACCGGGGCAAAGAAGCCATTGCACGGTTCTTGCGCCGCTTCCTTGACGACGGGATCGTGGGAGAAACGGATGACATCTTGGTCAACGGGCCGCCGTGGCGGACAACGATTGCGGTGCTGTTCCGGGCCGTCGCCCACGACAACCAGGGGGCGCTTATCTACGACAACCGTGCTGTTCTTTTCGCGGGCTCGTTGGGGCAAGATCGTCTACCAAGAGGACTACGAAGACACCCACAAAAGCGAGGCGTTTGAGAAATATCTCGTCACGGTCAGAGACCCCTCCCTCAGTTAGGCCTGCGAGTCACTTGGGGTCGATCAAGCTCTGTCAGCCACGAGGATGGACCGAGAAGAACGGACCCCACCGCGGCGGCGCCCCCAGACCCAGCTTCGCATCGTGGACTTGACCTCGACGACAGGCTCTCATGAGACACTCACAAAGCCGGTTTGTGATGTGTACCTCTGCATACCGAACCCGAAGGTCGCTGGTGCAGATTCAGTTTCGAAGGCTTCGTAGCTACGACCTGATGCCTACTCCGCTGTGGGGTGCCACCGCACGATGCGGAATCCATGGGCCACGGCGTTGGTGAGTCCGTCCCGGTCGAAGTGGCCGTCGGCTTGCCGAGCGATTGGGATGAACCTCGCGGTTCTCGGGTTCGCCGCGGTCATGGTCATGAGGGCCTCGTCGATCTCGTCGATATCGTTGATGAGGTCCGGTCGTGCAGTGAGGTCGCGTCCGCCAAGTCGTATCCGTTCGGGGCGGCCGGGCTCGAGGTTGAGCTTCCAGTTGCCGCCGCCCGGCGTGAGCAACGAGTCCCCGTCTCTGACATAGCTGACTGGTTGTCGATAGGACCTGCCGCTGCGTCTCCCGGTGAGGTAGAGCAGCATAAGCCGCTTGCTGAGTGGCGTCGCGAACGGCAGGGCAAGGATTCGACGCATGGGCGGGTTGACGAGTCGCATCAACCTCGCTTGGCGACGTAGTCGCGGAGGCCGGTCAGCCATCGATTTCTCCGTTCTCATGGGGCTATTCGTCTCGGTCTCGTCGACGAATGGCATCGGCGTGGCCGGCTGGTCAAACAAGGACGGAGCCGCCGGCGATGTCGAGGGTGGTACCACTGATCCACGACGAGTGATCCGAGGCCAGGAACAAGGCGGCGCGGGCAACGTCATCGGGTGTGCCAATACGTTGGATCGGATGGCTGTGGCGCAGCTGTTCTTGAATCGCCTCAGGTATCTGCTGTTGATTGCGTTCGGTCAGGATCGTCTCGGGGGCGAGGCAGTTGACCCGGATGCCATCGGGTCCCGCTTGGGCGGCCAGCTCTTTGGTGAGCACCTCGATGCCCGCTTTGGCGGCGGCGTAGGCCAGTGGAGACTGGGGTGTCGGACGGCGGGCGGCGGCCGAGGACATCGTGATGATGGTGCCGCGGTGGCGTTGTCTCATCCCTGGCAGGAAGGCCTTGAGGGTCAAGAAGGTGGCGGTGAGATTGGCGTCGACGGATCTCCGCCACTCGGCCTCGCTGATGTCTTCGAGTGGCCCGGGCCGGACGGTGGTTCCACCGGCGTTGGCGACCAGAATGTCTATGGGAACGAGATCTTGCTCAATCGAGTCTCGCATGGCCTCGATCTGCTCGTAGCGGGTGAGGTCCGCGATCGCAGCGAAGGCACGGCCGCCGGATTTCTCGATGTCGGCGACCACGGTCTGGACCGCATCGGCGTCGCGACCATGGACTATGACGGCAGCGCCTTGTTCGGCGAAGAGTCTGGCTATGGCGGCCCCGATACCGCGCGAGCTTCCGGTCACCAGCGCGACACGGCCGTCCAGCTCGGTCATAGTCCTTCCCTGTCTGCACTCGTGGCGGCGTTGCTCTCGGAGGAGTCGGTCGGTCCTGGCATGGGTGGGGAGCCCTGTGTGCCGGCGACGAAGCTCATGTGGACGGCGGCCAACTGCAGTGCTTCCGAGTCGCACGCGATAACGAGGGTGGCTCGTAGTGCTTCGGGCAGGGGCTGGCCTTGATAGCTGCCACGGGCGTTATTGCGGGCCGTGACAACAGCCACGTCGCCGTAGAGGCGCATCTGGATCTCCTCGAGACTGAACTGCTCATAGGCCAGGCCTTGGCGGTAACGGTCTAGCCACGCGGGCCGGGGGAGGATGAATCCGAGCGGGCCGACACCAGCGAAGTCGTCGGTGAAGAGGGTCGCCAGCGTCTCGGTGTCACCGGCGAGCTCGGCAGTGGTCCATTGCGAGAGGAAAGCGTGCAGGTTCTCTGACATCTGGGGGTCTCCTTGGACGACGGCGATCCAAAAGAATAGGTATCGAAAGCTTAGAAGTCAAATAGTTAGAGGTCGATGGGTAGTGGTATCCTGACTGGGTGCCGCCTCCTGTCCATCCGCCGATCGGTCTTCGCCTGGCCGGCGCGGCCCGGATCGTGCGGCGGGCCTTCGATGAGGCGCTCGCCGAGGCTGGAGGGTCTCTGCCGGTGTGGCTGGTGCTGCTCAACCTCAAGATTCGACGCCCCGCCAACCAGCGGGAGCTGGCCGAGGCGGTCGGGGTCAGGGAGGCGACGCTCACCCACCATCTCAATTCCATGGACGCCGAAGGGCTGATCACCCGCCAGCGCGATACCACCAATCGGCGAATTCACGTGGTGGAGCTGACCGATGTGGGTGAGGAAACGTTCCTTCAGCTGCGGACGGCGGCGGCGGCGTTCGACCAGCGGCTCCGAACTGGCATCACCGAGAAGGAAGTGGCCAGCCTCGAGGCCGTACTCGATCGTTTGGTCCGAAACGTGGCGGCCAAAGACGAACCTGGTCAATGGGCCGGGCTTTTGGAGGCTAACTCTTAGTCGACCCGAGGCGGCCCGTAGTTCCGTCACTTTCGGGCACTGAACCCGAAGGTGACGGGCACTGCGGTCGACGCAGGATTAGGAGACGGCCTGGTGGGTGACCGGGTGGACGTGACCCGACAGGTCGACTGGCTGACGGCGGGTAGAACATCGGCGTTTCGTCGTCTGCCCCGCGACAAGCACCGCCGCTTCAGGTGGGTGATGTCCTATCGCTCGCCGAGGAACGTGATCGTCATCGGGGCACTGGAGCGATTGGCCCGGCATTGCGAAGACCTGTCGACCACGTCCGTACCGATCCGTCGACACGCCCCACGAGAGGCTGTCCGAGCGTGTCTTTACGTGTCTTTACGTGTCTTTACGTGTCTTTACTGTGCGGGAAGGGGAGGGATTGTGAGGGGCCTGAGGGATCGAAACGCTGCTGCCAGGACAGTCCTCGGAAAGGATCTGGTCAAAAGGTTGAGAACGTACTTTCGGATCGTAGAAGTCGGCGGTTCGAGCACGCTCACCTCCACAAACCCAAAATCTCTTCGGGCAGAGGATCATCCCATCCCTGCGGAGTCACCAGGTGCCGTCGGGCGCTACGGGACCTGTCGCAAAGGTCGTCGCTGCGGAAGCGGGTTAGATCAACAAGAGGCGCCGTTTCGCGAAGCTGCCCCTTCGTAGGGTGGAGGAGGGCCGCTGCCACCTTTGTCTCTTGACTGACGTAGGTGCCTCTGCAGGCGATGCCGCGAAGCTCGCGGATCGGCCGCGGCCCAGTCTGACTGCGCAGCCCTTTCGTTAGGCCGTAGAGCGCCCCGGATAATCCGGCCAGACTCTGTGGTGGCCAGCGCTAGCTTTGGTGAGACAAGAAGTCATTCTGTCTTATTAGAAACGCCACCGACGGGCGCGCCCTCGTCACGGCGCAACTGCCCCGACTGGGGCTGATAAGGAGTAAAGCGTGGCTGATCTGTCGTTTCGAAACGGGACGTTCGTCGACGGCACCGGCACTGGTCCACGCCTTGGGGAATTGGTCCGAGGCCCACGGTGACCGCCGGGAAGGAGGACTCCGCCATCACCGCGCCCTCGGCGTCGCGGCAGATGATCGAGATCGAACGCCGATGATCGCCAACTCGAGTCCTTCGCTACCTCTACCGCTCGGGACCCACCCCATCGGCGTGTTGGCCGACTACCTAGCCAATGACCCCTCAACTCTCACCACATTCGTGGATCGCCTCGAACAGCGTCAGTACGTCGAACGCCAGAACGATCCCGATGATCGGCGCGTGAAACTCATCGCCCTTACAGAGAGTGGTGAGCGCACGGTCGAAGATCTCAGGGACTACTTGGCTGAAGTCGCGCCGGTCTCCAAGCTCACCTTGGCTCAACTGCGTCAGCTCCGCGCATTGCTCCAGGGCATCGATCAGGCGGTGCCAGAGCACGCGTCCGAGACCGTCCATCCTCCCGGCTGACGCGTCGGTGACGGACTACCCCGGTTTCCCCGACGGCCAGGAACTTCACCAATCGGATTACCCTCGGGAAAGTGAGACGAGAACCGGGACGTGAGTCTCCGAACAACAACCGAGTAACGACGGCCCTATGACAAGCGTTGCGCCGAAGATCTCGGGCACGGAGCCAGGTCAGCGACAACTGAACGGACCCCAGACCACCGGGCGGGACTACCAGAACCTGTCGGAACCCAACCATAACTGGACGTCCGACCCGGACGCGGCGGTGCCCATGCGCGATGGGATCAACCTCATGGTCGATGTGCATCGTCCACTCGACGCCGGCCGCTACCCGGTCCTCATCGCCGCCTCCCCTTATCCGCGACAAATCCAGGACATCGGGGCGCCGATGGGCTTCATTGAGGCGGGAGCGACCGACTTCTTCGTTCCTCGGGGCTACGTGCACGTCATCGCCAACCTCCGAGGCACTGGTGGCTCGGGGGGGACTTTCGGGTTCCATGACGCACAGGAACGCCTTGACCTGTACGACCTCGTCGAATGGGCGGCGGAGCAACCCTGGTGCAATGGCCGGGTCGGCATGATCGGCATCAGCTACTTCGCCATGACCCAACTCGAAGCGGCCAGTACGCATCCGCCGCACCTCGAAGCGATCTTCCCGATCGCCACGTCCTCGGATCTCTACGAGGGGGTTTACCACCACGGCCTCTTCAACTCCACCTTCATCACGCCCTTTCTCGCCATGGTCGGGATGACCTCGGGCCACGACCGCCTCTGGGGAGGAAAGCTCGTGAAGTCGGCACGACGCCTGCTCAACACACCTCGACTGCACAAAAGATTCGCCACGATGAACGGGGAGTCCTCGATCGGGATCATGAAGGCCGCACTGCGCCTCCGTCATGATCCCTATCCTTGGGACGACCTTTGGCGCTCGGTGGCCGTCGAGCACCAGCTGCGAGACGCCTGGTGGGAGGAGCGAAACGTCCTCCCGCTCTTGGACGATGTGACGATTCCTGTCTATCTGGGCTGCGACTGGGACAATGTGCCCCTCCATCTGCCCGGAACCTTCGAAGCCTTCGAGGCGCTGAGCCACAATGACCGTGTCCGGGTGGCCATGCTCGGGCAGTTCGGACTGACCTGGCCCTGGGAGAGCCTGCACGTCGAAGCCTTGGCCTGGTTTAATCACTGGCTCAAGGACCGGGACACCGGAATCCTCGAAGGGCCGCCCATCCGCTACTGGCTCCCAGTCGCCGACGAATGGCGCACCTCGGAGACCTGGCCTCCGCCCGGATATGCGCTACGCGAGTTGATCCTCTCCGCCGATGGATCTCTTGGAGAAGGTGGACAGACCACCGGAAGTCGGGAATACCTCACATTGGGGGAGGGACTGAACCGGGCCCAGGACAGCCCGACGGACCCGCCGCCGTCCCTCTCGTGGACCACCGAGCCGCTCGATCAAGTGTGGGACGTGGTCGGCAACATGGAGCTCCTGCTCGATGCCCAGAGCACGGCCATTGACACCGCCTGGATCCTGACATTGCAGGACGTCGCTCCCGATGGATCGATCGTGGACATAACCGCTGGGTACCTTCGAGCGACTCTGCGCGGGATTGACGACGAGGCGAGCCGCCTCGGGGCACCCGTGCTCCCGTGCCGACAATCCGAGGCGATTCCCATCGGAGAAACAGCGAGCTATCGCATTCCTCTTGTTCCAAATGCCCGCCGCATCGAGACTGGGCATCGCCTTCGGCTCGTCCTTACCAGTGACGACCAGCGTAAGGACGCGCCAGCGATGATGGGGTTCCGACACGGAACCGTTGGCACCAACACTGTCAACACCATCCTGGTGTCGTCCCGGCTGCTACTCCCCGTGTCCGAAGGCAGCCACTGACGTTTGGGATTTATTGCTCACCATCGAAATCTCCTCGGTGCCATCGCCGGGAGCTACCACCGGTGGGCCACATACCCATGCTCTGGACCGCCCGAGCGCTCCTGTCCGCGTCAGTGTCTTAGGAATGCCCTTCGTACGTCTGCTCCCGATTGGCGTCGTTGTACATCTCGGAGACGATCAACCACGAGCCGTCGTCTTGGCGTTGCAGGACTCGAAGGGAGTGGTTGTCCCTGACTTCAATCTCGCCGCCTCCCACGAGCTTCTGCCCTTCGACCTGCAAATGCGCAGATACCAGGACCACGTCGGGCGTGAGCACTCGGAGAGCGGTTTGTGGAGGAGCCTTCAGCGTTCCTGCATTGAAGTTGTCGTCGGAGAAAAGGCCGCGGAGATATTCCACGATCTCGTGCCCGCCCTTTTTGACGCTCCCGAAGGCATTCACCCAATCGGCGTCTGAGGTGTAGATGCCGACGAGTTTTTCAGCATCTCGCTCCTGGAAACCTGTCATGAGCGAGATCAGGGTTGCACCGATGGCGTCTTGGTCGGCTTTGGGAAGAGACGAAATGTCATTGGAGTTAGCAGTGGGGGTCATTTGGGCTCCTTTTGATCAACTGACGCCCGACGGCCTCGAGGGGTGTCCCACATATTGGCGGAACCGACACGAGAGCAGGAGCCTCCGGGGATCCCAGGCCGGTTCAGACAGCAAGCACCGCCCCGCATCAAGGTCGGATGATGTCCTGCGCTTGCCAAAGAAAGTGATCCTCTCCAACAGGGCAACGGAGCGATTCGCTCAGAGAAGCCACAGCCTGCCGATCGGACGTGGGTACCGGTCCGTGGCCACCCTCCGACTCTGTTCGGGCGTGTCTTTACGTGTCTTTATCGAGAGGGAAGGGGAGGGATCGTGAGGTGACCTGAGGGGATCGAAACGCCGCTACCAGGAAACTCCTCGGAAAGGGCCTGGTCAAAACGCTGAGAACCGTACTTTCGCAATGTAGAGGCCGTGGGTTCGAATCCCATCACCTCCACCAAAAGCCCAGGTCAGAGGGCCAAAGGTGGGATCCCCCACAGATCAGATTCTCCCACATGTCTTTACATGTCTTTATGCGTTGTGTCGTCATCAGTCGTCGTCAGACGATCTCTATGCCGAACTTGCGCAGCCCGTCCAGTGCGCTCCGACGCGAGTCGTCGCTGCTGCACGCGGTTGCATCACCGATGACCTGAACCGAGAGTCCGCGTCGCTGGGCCGCTTTCGCCGTTGCGGTAACACAAGCTTTCGCGTAGAGGCCCGTGATGCGAACCGTGTCGACCCTTGCTTCGTCGAGCAAGACGCCCAATGCCGGATTACAAAATGCACTGGCCTTCCATTTCGGAACGAAGGCCGCTCCGGGTGGATCGATGCGGCCGTCCCAGACGGATCCGGCACTCCCCTTGATTGATGCGTGATGGCGGAACAGGTTCCGGATCAGATCGCCGGGGCGGAACTGGTTGCCAATCTTGACGATCAGGTGTCCTTCGGTTTGCGCAACATCCACGGCGCCTTGGGCTGCAGCAATTACTGGCTCTATCTGGCCTGGGTCCACGGGCAACCGCCCGCGAGGGCTCAAGAAATCCTCTTGAAAGTCGATCAGGAAGAGCGCCTGATGGCTCATCGTCATCTCACCTGTGGTTGGTATTCGAGAAAGGATTGCACATATCGGACGTATGCGGCGAGGGGAGTATGCCGACCAACGGAGTAGAGAGCCACCCCCCCAATCCCTTTCAGACGTCAACGGGCAGAGTTCTTCGATTCTTCGTCGGGATCCCGTGTGGTTGCCGAATCCGCCCGCCCCTTGGACGGCCCGCAGGTCGCCAAACGCCTTTCTAGATACTGACGCTGAGCATTGTTACCGGGCAGAGCCAAGGCGGCTTCGTAGGCTTCGGCGGCCTCTCCGAACCTTCCCATTCTGTAGAGAAGTTCACCACGTACTGCCTCGAGCCGGCCTACGTCATTAGGTAACACGATACCTTCGAGGGCCTCGAGCCCTGCTTGTGGTCCGTGCAGCTCTGCGAGGGCCACGCCGCGATTCAACCGAATGACTTGCGTGTCATGAATACCGAGGAGAACGTCGTACCAGCTGATGACGGCCGCCCAATTGGTGTCTTCCCAGGAGTCGGCGAGAGCGTGGCAGGCGGCGATGGCGGCCTGGCAGGCATAGAGGTCGGGATCTGTCGGTGTCCGCCGCAAGGCCTCCCCAAGCAGGCACATACCCTCTTGAATCGCCGCTCTGTCCCACTTGGCGCGGTCCTGGCGCTTGAGCAACGCAATTTCGCCTTGGTCGTCCAGGCGAGCCGCACTGCGAGAGCTCTGCAGGAGCAAGAGAGCCAGCAGTCCTGTCGTACTGGGCTGTTCGGGGAGCACCTCACGGAGAAGACGACTGAGGCGAACGGCCTCGGCCATCAGTTGGCTGCGGATCAAGTCGTCGCCGGCAGTAGCGTTGTACCCCTCGTTAAAGAGGAGGTAGATCGTAGACAGGACTCCCGTCAATCGTTCCGGCAGGTCGTCCGGGGCCGGGGTTCGATACGGGATCTTGGCCACCGCGATCTTTTGTCGGGCTCGGGTCAAGCGCTTAGCCATTGTTTGCTCGGGCACCAACAAGGCACGGCTGACCTCGGCGGTCGTCAAACCGCACAAGGCGTGGAGTGCGAGCGCCGTCTGGGTCTCCAACGCGAGGGCCGGATGACAGCAGGTGAAGATGAGACGGAGCAGATCGTCGGCGACCTCTCGAGCGTCGGGGAGTGGAGACTCCGTATTGGCCATCAGGAGCTGTGCTGAGGTTTCTTTATCGACCCGTCGCGCCTCCCGGCGCATGATGTCCACAGCCCGGTTTCGAGCCACCCTCGTGAGCCACGCTCGCGGCTCGATCGGCACGCCGCTGCGTGGCCAGGTCTCAAGCGCTTTGATAGCCGCGTCTTGCACCGCGTCCTCGGCTACTTCGAGGGAGCCGGACGTTCTGACAAGTGTGGCGAGAACACGCGAGCTCTCGTCACGCACGAGCCGGACGAGGCCCTCGCGACCAGCCTCCGAAGAGGCCGCCTCAGGCGGCACCGGCACTGAAGTCGATAATTGGGCGAACTTCGACCTTGCCCGTCCATGCGGCCGGGATCTGCGTCGCCCATCTGACGGCCTCATCGAGGTCGGCGCACTCAAACTGGTAGAAGCCCGTCAAGACCTCAGTCGTCTCTGCAAATGGGCCGTCGGTCGTCACGACCTTGCCACCTTTACCGCCTTCCACCCGGACTGTCGTCCCCGTCGACGTAGGGTACAGCGCTGCACCTCCACGCATCACGGCCGCCGCTGCGGCTCCGAAGGCACCGTATTCGGCCATAGTGGATTGCTTCTCGGGGGTGTCGAGGGTCGACCAGTCGGGGTCGCCCTTCTCGTAGACCAGAGCTGCGTACTGGGGCACTTGGCCCTCCTTCCTGTCTGGCCCGGCTTCTGCCGGGGTTCACCATAGGGACGATTGGCTAGCCCGCAAAAGGACAGCCTGGGGATAGAAATTGGAGTGGCTCGACGCGGAAGGATCCTCTCGACGCTCGTCGTCACCCCAAGAGGGCGCCACCGGGTTACCGGTCATCGAAAGTTCGACCGCGCCAGGACAACGGCACCACCACATCCGACTCGACTTTCTCATCAGATCCCCTCTCGGAGTCCCGATCCCCATAACGGTCCGGAAGGCTTGACCTATGCACGCCGCCGTTGGATCTCCCGAGGGGTGAGAGTCAGGACTCCTATCGTTCGCGACCCGGATCGCCGGTACAGCCGGCAGCGGCATGTAGCGCAAGATCTGGTGTGCTGGCGGATGCCGCGTTGAGCCGGAGCCCCGACCGCTCTGGACGCAGCGACATCCAGCCGTTGCCCGACGAGCCCCAGAGGATCAGTTCGCCGGTACCACTACAGCTCACGCCTGTGGCGCCACTCCCACGAGGTGTTGGTACAACGCGGCAAAAGAAGCTCATAATGCCTCGAGCCGCTTCGACATACGAGACGGGAGGATTGATGGCACAAAAGGTGACCAATGCAGTGTTGCGTCCGACTCTGTCGGCGGAATGGTCAAGGCAGGTCATAGAAGGGGCGTTGGAGGAGGCGAGGTCAATGGAGGTCCGAGCCACTCTCGTGACGGTCGATGAGTCAGGAGTCGTAAAGGAAATGATTCGCATGGACGGCGCCCCACTCGTGAGCGTGCAGACGGCAATGAGCAAAGCCTACGCCGCCGCCGCGATCGGAATGCCACCCGACGATTTCTACGCTGCGATCGAGTCCGACGGTGCGGCTGTAGCTTCCTTCGCGACCCGGCCAGGCTTGGCGTTAATCGCGGGGGGAGTGCCGATCCTCGCGAACGGACAGGTGGCTGGAGCGATCGGGGTCGCAGGTGCCATGACCGGCGCCGAAGATCGGCGGATCGCGGAGGTGGCGGTCTCCCGCGTGCAGGTTTAACTGCCCAATTACTTATCCGGTACTACGGCGGAACGTGCGATCAACGAAGCCCACCTACCGAGGCGACCAGGTGGCGAGACCAGGAAATTTGCCACGGAGTCCAGTTGAATCTAGCGACGAAAGAGGGCCCTCATGACCAGCGCCGACGAGACGCCTGTAGCTCCCACGGCGGACGGTCCGGCTCTCTTGGCACGAATCGACGATCTGATCAGTCAGGTCCCGGACGGAGATCCCGAAGCCGATGTATTGCGGCTCCTTTTTTCTCGAGTGGTGGCCATAGCGCGCGCCTTTCTCGACCCTGCCAGCAACAAAGTTCCCCAGGGACTTCTGATCGGCCGGCGTCTGGTCGAATCTGTACTTCGACCTCTGGTCGCTACCTTCAGAGGTGCAGAGGGAAGCGGCGGTCGCCGAGATGCAGTCATGAGTGACGAGCTGACGAGATCGACTGCTCCGATTGGTGGGCTCTTGACGGACCAGCTGTGGGACTTGACGAGAGCATCCACCGCGCTGCGCGCGCGCTTCAGGTTCTCCCACCGGGTTGATCGAGGCGGTCGCGGCGCTTCAGGGCCTTGTTCTCCAGTTCCACGCCGATGGCGAGTTGCTGCTTGAGGAGTTGGCTGAGCTTCAGGCTGGTCTCACCGTGGGGATTCAAGCTTCTCTGAATGGGCCGTACCTAGTCACCAACGCCAAAGCATTCAAGAGCTACCTCGGGTTGCCGCTCCCGACCACCCCGCAGATGGCACTGTGCCGCTGTGGCGAGTCGGCCAGCAAGCCTTTCTGTGATGGCAGTCACGCCACCGCCGGATTCGCGGGCACGAAAGACACCAAGAGGGTTCCAGATCGTCGGGATACCTACGTGGGCCAGCAGGTCACGATTTTGGACAACCGAGGGATCTGCGCCCACTCGGGATTCTGCACGGACCGCTTGGCGTCGGTATTCCACGTCGACGCGGAGCCATTCGTCACTCCGAGCGGAGGGCGAATGGACGAGATCATCCGGGCGGTGAGATCGTGCCCGTCCGGTGCTTTGAGCCTCGTCCTCGACGGCCAGGAGGTTCGAGATCACGTCGACCTGCCACGTCCACCCGCCATAGAAGTCTCGAAGGACGGCCCGTACCGGGTAACCGGCGGCATACCGATCGTTGACGCCGAAGGTATCCCAGAGTCGAGGGTGGCTGGCGCCTCGAGCGAGCACTACAGCCTCTGTCGCTGTGGTCATTCGCTGAACAAGCCGTTCTGTAGCGGCATGCACTGGTACGTTGACTTTCACGATCCGTTGATGGACCTAGACCAAGAGCCAACTGTGTTCGAGTGGTGTGGGGGACTCCCGGCAATAACCCGGATGACCAAGGTATTTTACGAGAAATACGTACCGGGGGATCCGCTCTTGGCTCCGCTGTTTTCCACGATGTCAGCGGACCACCCCGAGCGTGTGGCGGCGTGGTTGGGTGAGGTATTCGGTGGCCCGACGTTGTATAGCGAAGTCTACGGTGGGTACACGCGGATGATCTCTGAACACCTCGGCAAGGAGATTACTGAGGAAAAGAGGGCAAGGTGGGTGGAGTTGCTCCAGCAGGCGGCCCTTGATGTGGGAATGCCGAACGACCCGGAGTTCCGTTCCGTCTTCGCGTCCTACATCGGGTGGGGATCGAGGCTGGCGGTCGAGAACTCTCAGATTGGGGCGCGGCCACCCGAGCACATGCCCATGCCGCATTGGGAATGGAACACCGCTCCAGGTCCCCCTGGTTCTCGTGTTTCGGCCGCTCGCCCCAGCAGTGGATGACCCAGCGATCGTGCTTCCCGCCGCCGACGAACCGTTGAGTTTCAACGGACATATCAAATCCTTCTTTCGCCAGCACGATCGCCAATCGATGAAGTTCGCGTTCGATTTGTGGTCTTGTGACGACGTGAGGCTCCATTCAGCCGAAATCCTCGAGCGCTTGAAGGCTGGCTCAATGCCCTGCGACGGTGCGTGGCCATCCGAACAGGTACAGGTATTTCAACGCTGGATCGAATCTGGGATGCCCGGATGAAACTGGACGCCTCGATTACGGCCCCGACATGAACATTTAATGATGTGTCGGTCGAAGGTGGGATTGATCCGATGGTGCAGATGGCGCCCCTCGCGGGCCAGGAGCTGGCGCACTCTCAAGTTCCGCGATGGCGGGCTCCTGTCCAACGCGGATTCGCGGGCGGATCCAGAGCGACCTTGATCTTCGAAGCTGCGGGCGAAAAGACAGAGGAGGCAGGGTCAGCACTTCCGCTTGTTCGAGAAGGGGCTCGTTGAAACCGAGCCTATCGAATTCCATCCTTTTCCAGCGTTCTACGTTTCCGCAGAACGCTGGTAGGTCCATGACCTCAAGCCAAGGAAGCGAAATGCGTTCCCCACCGACCGGGCGTGAAAGGTCCTGCGATGCGGCCGCTTATCGACAGGGGGTTCGGGACACAGGTTGTCGAGTGGAGACCACCTGGTCAACTCCTCTCAACACCCACGTCGAAAGACCGTTTCGGCATTCCGTCAAGCGATCTCGAGGGCGTCGACCGGTTCGGTAACCACCTGGACGAATTGCATCGCTACGGCATCGGTTTCGCCGGAACGCCATGCGACACAAAGGGCGGCGGATGGCACTTCGCGAGCGGCAACGAAGGCCAATCCGGGTCTCGCGTAATAGCGCTCAGCGGACGCCGGGCAAAGGCTGATTCCCCGTCCCGCTACGACATGCTCTCTCCACTCGTCGAGCGAGCAGGCTACGGCCCCGATGATGGGCTCGTCGCCTCCGGGGCGGGGTTTGACGAGCCAGTCGTCTCGCCACGCTGTCGGGTCACATCCGTCGATGGCGAGCTCAGCCGCGATCCACGGATGGCCGGCTACCTCGGAGAGATCGAGGGATTCACGCCCAACGAGCGAGTGGTCAGCGGGCAGAACGAAAACCCGAGGCTCGGTGGCGAGGGTTCGGAGCTCGACGCCCTCCACCGCCACGGGCGGGCGGACGAATGCGACGTCGGTGGTGTGGTCCAGAAGCCCAGCGGCGGGTTGATTGAGGTCGAACGTCCGGAGCCGCACCTCGATATTGGGACAGACCTCTTCGAACCGAGCGAGCAGTCCGGAAGGACCGTCGCCCGAGGCGGCGACGTGCAGACCGACACTCATCGTTCCCGCTATCGCAGCGGCAGAATTGCGGGCGGCAGTGATGGTGCGGTCCAGATTCGCTAGCGTTTCGCGGGCTCCCTTGAGGAACGCTTCGCCTGCCGGGGTAACTACAACACCACGGCTCGTGCGATCGAGCAGTTTGAGGCCGAGGGTATCTTCGAGCTGACGGACCTGGGCACTGAGGACCTGTTGAGCTACGTGGACTCGTTGGGCAGCGGCGGTAAAACCTGCCTCTTCAGCAACGGCCACGAAGTACCTCAGGTGGCGCAGTTCGACATTCATGCCAAGCTATTCTATCAAACGGACATGAACCATTGACTGGCGATATGCCGCATGCTCTTGCCAGAAGTCGTGCACGAAGGAGTTTCGGGTTGGTTCCCCGTAAGTAGTTCCGACGCTCGTCTAAAAGGGCATCGTCGCGCTGTCGATCAACACCTACGGTCATGCGGCAACGTGGCGCCACCGCGCCGGCTTTGCTCTGAACGGCCAGGCCGCGTCTGGGTTTGCCGCCGCCGAGGGGTCCGGCGTGCGCTCGCCGAGGGTGTCACCCGTTTCCTATCTAGCTGACCTGTTGAGTGGGTACTTGGCCGCCGGCATGATGGCTGCCCTCTCGCGCCGAGCCACCGAAGGAGGGTCGTACCACGTCAGGTCTCCCTGGCTCGGAGCGCCATGTGGGTTCAGGAGCTGGGATTGCTCGCCCCCGGGGCGATCGAAGGTTTGCCCGAAACGGACGTCTATACGTAACGGTCTGAGACAGCGGCGACCGCATTCGGCGCGGTCGAAACGCTGGCAATCCGGTCCGCTTCTCCACCTTACAACTGGCCCACAACGACTGCTCATTCAATACGGTGCGAATCCGCCCCAGTGGTCCTGATCAGCAGGGGTCGGTTCTCGGCAGAGTCGCCGGCCATATTGCGTAACCGCCAACCCTTTATGCTCGGCGCTTGCACAGAGCAGCGGAGCCGCTGGTGCCTCGAGGAGCACAACTAGGCGCCGAGAGCTTCCCGGTGACGGTCTCTGGGTCTGTCTCTTTCGATCGGGTGCTGGTTGTGTTGTGAGAAAGGCACACAGTGGCTGATAGGCATCGTGTCTTTACGTGTCTTTACGTGTCTTTACGTGTCTTTACGATGATGGAATAGGAGGTCGCGTGAGGGGCGCTGAGGGAAGATCAGCGGTTGGACCAGGAAGATCTTCGAATCGTGCCTGGTCAGAGGGGCCGAAAAACTACATTCGCAATGTAGAGGCCGTGGGTTCGAATCCCATCACCTCCACCAAAAGCCCAGCTCAGAGGGCCAAGGTGGGATCTCCCCAACGATCAGATTTTCCGGCGTGTCTTTATGTGTCTTTATCGACAAAGTCTGGTTCTCCAGAAATCGATGAAGTCGGTAGGAGTCGAGGTCGCGTTCGCGATGACCTACCTAGGCCGTCGTGGCGGTGCCGATCGGCGCCAACTCTCGTGAGACCGGAATCCTCCGTCTTTCGCTCGGTCATGACTGCACGTGTCCGAAGTCGCCCATGGTCGGGCGGTGTGACCTGGAGTGCGTGCAGGCATCGACGTCGCTGGGTTCGTTGAACAAAGGTTGGTGAACTGATCTTTTCGGGGCGCCCAAGTAGCCGCTCAGTAAGTCGGCCAGATAGGAGACGGGTGAGACCTCCGGCGAGCAGACGCCAGACCCCTCGGCGGCGGCAAACCCGGACGCGGCAGGGCGGAGAGCGCACGGTCGAAGATCTCAGGGACTATTTGGCTGAAGTCGCTCCGGTCTCCAAGCTCACCTTGGCGCAACTGCGTCAACTCCGCGCGTTGCTGGTGGACATCGATCAGGCGGTGCCAGGGCGCGCGTCCGAGACCGTCCATCCTCCCGGGTGACGCGCCGGTGACGGACCACCCGGTTTCCTCGCGGTGAGGAACTTCAGCAATCGAATACCCGCGGGGAAGTGAGACGAGAACTGGGACGTGAGTCTCCGAACAACAACTGAGTAACGACGGCCCTATGACAAGCGTTGCGCCGAATCTCGGGCACGGAGCCAGGTCAGCGACAGCTGAATGGACCCCAGACCACCGGGCGGGACCCAGAACCTGTCCGAACCCAACCACCGCTCTGGGTGCGACCGAGACGTAGCGGTGCCCATGAGCGATGGGATCAACCTCATGGTCGACGTTCATCGTCCACTCGACGCCGGCAGCTACCCCGTCCTCATTGCCGCGTCCCCTTATCCGCGACAAATCCAGGACATCGGGCCGCCGATGGGCTTCATTGAGGCGGGAGCGACCGACTCCTTCGTTCCTCAGGGCTATGTGCACGTCATCGCCAACCTTCGCGGGACAGGCGGCTCGGGGAGGAACCTTCGGGTTCCAAGACGCCCAGGAACGCCTCGACTCGTACGGCCTCGTCGAGTGGGCGGCAGAGCAACCCTGGGCGAACGGCCGGGTCGGCATGGTCGGAATCAGTTACTGCGCCATGACCCAACTCGAAGCGGCCAGCACCCACAGGGAACGCAATACACTTCGGACGGAACCGAAACCTTCGCTTGGTCGCCGCCTCCATCGGCTCGATGACCCCCTCCTGAACTCTGCTCGGAAGGAGGCCGCATCCCCTTCTGTTAGGGAATGTCGATTTGGCTTGGCGGGGAATGGGGATTGCCGCCTATCCGCACACGGGGCTATCGGCGGGAGGTATTCCGGTTCAACCAAAAGAGGTTGATCAGATTCTTAGAAATGACATCCGTCGGTCGCCCAGTGACGAATAAAGGCGCTGGAAAACCGACGCACTCGGGCGTCCGATGTGGAAGGGATCAATTCAGAATGAATCTCAAGAAGATTCAAAGGGATTTCGGGGCGGGAGTCGCACTCCTGTTCTCGCTAATCATCATGACGTTCGGTGCCGTCGGGCTGGCGGGCGTTGCCGCCGCAGCTCCGGCCCCGGCCGCGTCCCATGCAGTGCAGGATCCCGCTCCCAGTGGGGACAACGGGACGACGATTGACCCCTTGCAGTACAACTGCGGCAACGATGCGCCCACCTGTGGGCAGGTCGGAGAGTCGAACGGCTACTACAACGGAACCAACGTCGACCTGCTCTACAGCGAGAACTACTACTGCGACGCCCACGTGACATCGGCTGCCACGACGGGCTGCGAAGTCGGAGCTGGGCCCTCGAACACCCCGAGCGCCACTTCGGCCGGGAGCTCGGGGACGTCACTCGGAAACACAACCCATGGAGACACTCTCTACATTCCGGTCCCTCTCTTCAGTAATCCGCCCCCCACCCAGTGCACGGCGACTGCGACCTGCATCGACCACCCGCCGACGATTGATTTGTCACGCATCGCGAGCGCTCTTCCTGGGAGCCCGTCGCCCAGCAGCGTGTCCAACGTCGCGATTCCTGCGCACGACCACGTGGTCGGGACCCGGAACGGGGCTGCTCCTGAATGGTGGAACGTCCAGGTCATCGCAACGACGGACCCCGCCACCTTCAACACGCTGACCAGCGTCAACGCGATCAACGCCGCAGTGACGGCGGGGACGGCGATTTCCGCACCGACCAACGCCTTCCTGTTCTTCCAGATCTTGCCCGGGACGCTGTCGGCGTCCATGGCAGCCAACTTGACCGCCAGCGCTCCTCCGGGAGCGGCTGTGCCGGCGGCCCCCGGTGCGCCGCCGGCGAGCCAGGTCGAGCCCGGTACGACGTTCAACAACCTTATGAACGACTGCGGGGCAACGGCGCCGAACTGTCAGAACGTCGGTATCAGCCGCGACTGGATCGACGGACAGGATGTGGAGGCGCTCTACACAGAGCAGTATTACTGCGGAACCACATCGGTGGCGGTGCACTCCTCTACGGGCTGCGAGGCGGGTTCAGATCCCACCTCGGTTCCACCCGGTGTCGCTGACACCACTCCGCCGACCCCGACCGTGACCAACGGCCAGATCGATCCGCTGTACATACCAGTTCCCCTCTATTCGACTCCGGCCGTCCCCTATGTTCAGTGCCCGGCCGCCAACACCTGCATCGATCATCCGTCGACCATCGACCTCTCACAACTGGCGTCGGTGCTCGGCGCCCCGGCCGCCTCCTTGGACAACGTCGGGCTTCCCGGACATGACCACCTCCTCACCACGCGCAACGGGGACCAACCTGAGTGGTGGAACGTCATCGTCATCCCGGTGACGTCGCCGGCGGGGCTGGCTTCGGTGGAGGCCGCCAAGAGCTACTCGGCAGTGAAGGCTCTGGAGAACGCCCCGGGTAGTGGCATCGGCGTCAGTGGGATCGGAGAAGTGCCCACCAACGCCTACCTCTGGTTCCAGACGCTCCCGGGCGGCAGCTCGCCGACTCCCGGGCCGACGCAGACCAACTGCATGTCGACCCTTCCGTCTGGCTCGGTCGTCGGTGGTGCTGCTCTCGATGATGGCACCGGCTATTACGAGACCGACGCCCAAGGCGATGTGGCCGCCTTCGGCGGAGCGACCTGCTACGGCGCTTTGACCGGCACGCACCTCAACAAGCCGGTCGTCGGCATGGCTGTCGACCGGAACACGGGGGGCTACTGGCTCGTCGCTTCCGATGGAGGGATCTTCGCCTTCAACGCCCCTTACCTGGGGTCGATGGGCGGCAAAGCCCTCAACAAGCCGATCGTCGGAATGACCGCCACGCTCAACGGTGATGGCTACTGGATGGTCGCCTCGGATGGGGGAGTGTTCTCCTTCAATGCGCCCTTCCAAGGCTCGACCGGGAGTCTCCGACTCAACAAGCCCGTCGTCGGGATGGCCCTCGATCGCACTACCGGTGGTTACTGGCTCGTTGCTTCGGACGGCGGTGTGTTCTCCTACAACGCACCGTTCTACGGTTCGACAGGCTCCGTTCGCCTGAACAAGCCGGTGGTCTCTATGGCTCCGGTCTCCGATGGCAGCGGGTACCGCCTGGTCGCCAGCGACGGAGGAGTGTTCTCCTACAACGCACCGTTCTACGGCTCGGCGGGAAGCATCAGCCTCAACAAGCCGGTCGTTGGTGCTGCGAACAACAACTCGTACGACGGGTACTGGTTGTTCGCATCCGACGGGGGAGTCTTCACCTACAGCCCGACCAACGAGGGCATGCCGTTCTACGGCTCAGCTGCATAGCCTTCCAGAGCCGGAAGCCTTTTCAAAAAACGGACCTGGAGGTCGGAGTGGCGGAGCCACGTTCCACCACTCCGACCGATCCGGGTCGGCGGCGAGGACCTCCGCTGCTATCTGCGACTCAGTCTGTAGGTAGTGTTCGCCAACGCCCGGGACAGTGGCGCCCTGCAGCACTGGGTGGTCATAGAGGTTGGCTGGGCGTTACTGATCCGAGGGCTTGGAACCACCTTGAACGACCCTTGACCCTTGACCCTTAGTCAGAGTCCGATCTGTTGCCCGGCACGAATCACGACTCGGCTCGCCGGATTCATGTTCAACCGCTTAGATGTCCGCTTCTCACGGATGGTAATGGCTCGCTTCGGACAGTCCCGAGCCGCCCGTTTGGCCAAGGCGACGAGCTCTCCCTCTACAGGCCCGTCGCGAATGACCGGGTATCCTCACTCATCGAGCCCGATCACCTCGGGCAGAATCTCTGCACAGTTCGCTAGAAGTTTGGAGCTGAGCACTGACCTGTTCCGCCGCCCGTTGCGTGATTAGGACTGCCATCATCAATCGGAGAAGGAGTGTCGTTCGTGCAGGAAAGTTGACCCGAGATCTGGTTGCCTTCAATCTCGGTGATCGCGTTCTCTACGGTGGGACCCACACCAAATGTGCCGGTTATCGAGGCTCCGCCTCGAATCTGGTTGCCACCGAGTTCGAGTTGGCCCGCATTTGCTGCAAGGTTCAAAGTGCCTCGTTGGTCGTTGCCTCCGCAGGAAAACCCATCGTCGCCCCCATCACCGAAGAGTACGAACCCGCTGGTTGCGGTCACCGTGGAAGAACCATCAATCAAGGTGCTGCACACTGTGAGAGCCTTCGCACTCGCTGAAGTCACCCCACCGTGGACAGTAGAACTGTTGAGGGATAGGGCGGCACCGGGCCGCACGGTGATTCCTCCGTTTATGGTGGCGTTGTTGACGCACGTCGATCCTGACACGGTCAGACCGCCGTTTACTCGTCCCGTGATGACGGTCATACAGCGCACCAGTTGAGACTGCGAAGTCGATGTGCTTGCTAAGAAGTCGACGTCACCGCCGTATGTTGCCGCGATCGTATGGGTGCCGACTTGTAGGCCGGCAGTGGTGAACGTCGCTTGGTCGGCGGCGTTGAGCGTGCCGGTGCCGAGGATGGTGGTTCCGTCGGTGAACGTCACCGTCCCCGTGGGGACCCCTGCCCCTGGCGGAGGGACACTGACAGTTGCGGTGAGTGTGACTCCATCGCCGAAGAAGGACGGATTGGGCGCAGAGGTGAGGGCGGTAGACGTGGGGGCCTTGTTGACGACTTGGCCTCCGGTCAAGGCTCCAGAGCTCGCCACGAAATTCGTGTCGCCCATGTACGACGCCGTGATCGAGTGTGTCGCCACCGAAAAGGTCCCGATGGCCGCCGACGTTGCCGAGGAACATCCCGGCGGAGCCGATGCTCCCGACACCGTCTCTGCGTCGAAGGGGGTCGACGCTCCATCGGCAGTGAAGACCACCATGCCCGATGGCCGCTGGGTAGGCATCGTGCTCGGTGGGAGGGGACAGACGGTTGCGCTGAACGTCACCTTCTGGCCGAACACCGCTGGGTTAGCCGACGAGACGACGGTCGTCACGGTCGGGGCCTGATTGACAGTCTGAGTCAATGTCCCCGTGCTCGCTATGAAGTCGCTATCGCCGTTGTAGGCGGCGGTCAGGTTATGTGGACCGACTGACAAGCCTGCCGTCGTGATGGTGGCCTGACCCCCGGTGATTGGTTCGGTGCCGAGGCTTGTCGACCCGTCGGCAAAACTCACTGTTCCGGTCGGATTCCCTGCTCCTGGTGTCAGTACTCCCACCGTCGCCGTGAGTGTGATCGGCTGGCCAAAGATCGACGGATTCGCGGTCGACGCGAGGCCGGTCACGGTCGAGGCCATGTTGACCTGCTGGTCGAGGTTGCCCGAACTTGAAAGAAACGTCGGATTATCACTGTCGTAGTTGGCCACAATGTTGTGAGGGCCAACCGAGAGACCCGACGAGGTCACCGAGGCACTCCCGCCGCTGAGCGTTTGGGAACCGCCAAAGTTGACCCCGTTGTCGGTGAATTGCAAGGTGCCTGTCGGAGTGCCGACCGACGACGGATTGGCGACCACGGTGGCCGTAAATGTCACGCCCTGGCCGAACACAGTGGGGGACGCCGGAGCGGCAGCGACCGTCGTGGTCGTGCTGGCACCTTGCACGGTCTGGAAGAGGGGATCGCTCACACTCACTCCGTACTGGCTCACAGCGGAGGCGGTGATGACGTGAGACCCGCCCGAAAGATCCGAAGTCGAGAATGTCGCCGTACTCGTCCCGTCAGGGACACAGAAGGGACACGTTCCGTCAAAGTTTGGCACCAGAACTGCTGGTGTGTTCAGTGGGGTTACACCGTCAAGGAAAACCACTCCACCCAGAGGAATATCGGGCAAGACCCCATGTACTGTCGCAGAGAATGTGACGCTTTGGCCCAACGTCGAGGGGTTGCTGCTCGAGTCGAGAGTCGTGTCCACTCCGATTCCAGCCGACGCCGGTTTGGGCGTCGACAGCACGGCTGCGGTACTCCCTAGAGCGAGAACGGCGAAAAACACGACCACATGCTTGATCCTCGTATCTCGCTCCTCGCAGTGCGGGTGCCGTCCGAAGAACAAGTTGCTAGACGGCGGCCTCTGAAGGCTGTGCAGCGCCTCAACGAGACTGAGGAGGACGGTAGCACCAGAGGTTCGTTGACAGTCCGTTAATTGATCTCCTGTTGGTGATCACCAAGATAAAGACAATGTCGTCGGCCACGTCTGTCCCAGTAAACGATGGGAATGTGGAGCAGCACTTCGGGCTTGGGTGGGCCGGAGTACTGGCGGCCTGGACTCCAGAGGTGCCCTACTGCTGCCGCCTCATCCCGGAGCACGGGCCGGGCGACCCATGGTTATCGCTAACCGTTTTGACACATGAAAGTTGACGACTACGACAGTCTCATCCTCTTTGTAGGAGACCTAAGCGAAGCGAAGGCGTTCTACGTCGGGACCCTTGGGCTGCCAGTCCGACTTGAAGATGAATCGTCGTTGTTGTTGGCGGACCTACGGGACAAATCGTCTTGCATCGAAATGATCGAGATCACGATGAGAAGGCATCTTTCCTGCTGGTACGACAGCTGGCGCGGCATTGTGCGCTCAAGGTGGAAGATCCCGACGCATGGGAGGCAAAGGCGCGACAAGCCGGCGTTCCCGTTCTTTGGCCCGCTGGGAGGCCGCATGGGGGCGATTCGTGGTCTTGGCTGACCCAGATGGTCGCCCCGTTGCAAAGATGAACACGATGTAGCTCGCCCGGCGGAGATCCGGGGTCCCTGACCTGCCACCGTCCCGGCAGCGTACGGGGCAGGTCGCCTAAGGCCTCACCGTCTCGCCGCCCCACTCCTCGGGAGCCATGTCGGCGAGTGTCTGAGAGAAGGTCCACTGGTGGCCCGCAAGGTCCTCGGCGGTGTATTGCCGTTCGCCAAAGGGCGTGTCTGTCGGGTCCATGAGGATTCGGGCTCCAAGAGCGCGGGCACGTTCGCAGTGCGCGTGGGCGTCCTCGACCCTGACCAGGACTGAGTGGGTCGCCTCTCCCGAGCGTGGCGGTATGCGATCAGCTCGCACGTCAGCGACTATTACCGCACCATCGCCAAACTGAAGCTGCGACCGATGATCCTCACCAATCCGGACGCGCTCGTCGAACCCGAAGGTGTCGGTCAGCCAGACGACTGCCGCTCGAACATCTGGATAGGTCAAGAACGGGAATCACGGTTGCGTCAGGTACTGAGCGATTCGTCTTCAAGGGGTCGATCCCATCTCTTATCTATGCGTTCCGCAAGCCTCTCATCTAAGCAACGCCGATCCGCACATCCCGGCGTTAGCGGGCGGGGCGAGGATTGCGGTTGACCTGCTTACGCCTCGGGTATCGCCAAGGCATGACCGTTCCTGTAGAACCAACACCGATCGAGCCCCAGTGGGAACCGAATCCCCCATCTCCTGTGCCCCAACCTGAGCCCCTCGTCCTTTAGACGAGCGAACTCGAACGGCTGCAGGCCGAAAGCCTCTGCGGACTGACGGACCGCCCTCTCTTTGAAAGCGTGTCCGGGCCTTCTACGTTGCAACGGTCCTTGTCGTCCTTCTGTGGTTGCTTGCCGTGCTTGCAGTGAATGTCTTCGTGAGGCCCGCTCCGCAACTGGTTCCGCAAAAGGTTCGGGGCGTCGTCCTGTGGCGGACTGGTTGCAATCCCGTTGATGTCTCTGCTTGGCACACGGTATTGCAAGTCGTGATCCTGATTGCCTTCGGGACGCTCGTCGTCGCCGGTATTGATCGACTCCGGCGCGCTCTTCGCGGGACCCGACGGGACGAGCCTGAGATCGCCGGAACGAGTGAACATTCCTCGGGCTATCCCTATGTGTGAACGAGGTAGGGATCGCGCCGGTTGCCACGGTGCCCAGATAGGGCCGATCCACGGCAGGTGAACACCTCCAAGCAGGTCAGGATTCAACAAGATCCGGCTCAGGAGTCACATTCGAGTCGTCGTCGGTGTCTCATGGTGAAACCACGTCACCACGGGAGGCATCATGGTAAGCAGTACACGGATTCCCAAGGCAGAACTGACCGGACTTTACGGCGCCCTGGTCGAGCGGATGTCCCGCAAGATGTTTGGAGAAGTGCCCGAACCGGTGGGGGTGGCCTGGCACAACCGCAAGGTGTTGAAGTTGAGCTTCAGCATCGGTCGGAAAGCGCAGAAGTTGGACCAGTGTGACGAGAGCTTGAAGTCGTTCGCCAGCATGGCCACGGCCAGCCTGATTGGCTGCAGCTTCTGCCTGGACTTCGGCTACTTCCAGGTCCACAACGATGGTCTTGACGTCAACAAGGCAAGCGAAGTGCCCCGCTGGCGTGTGTCAGATGTCTTCACGCCGCTCGAGCGCGACGTCATGGAGTACGCCGAAGCGATAACGCAGACACCGCCGACGGTGACCGACGAGCTGTCGGCTCGGCTGCTCAAGGCGCTCGGACCCGCCGCCCTGGTGGAGCTGACCACGGTTGTCGCGCTGGCCAACTTCATGGCCCGCGGCAACGTGGCCATGGGCATTAGGTCGCAGGAGTTCTCGGCCAACTGTGACCTCAAGCCGCTCGCCCTAGCCTCGTCATCATGATGGACGACCCGTTCGTCACCCACCGTGGCTTGCTCTTCACCGTCGCCTACGAGATGCTGGGCTCCGCGACCGACGCCGAGGACGTTGTTCAGGAGACCTGGCTACGCTGGGCAAACGTGGATCGGGCCGAGGTGCGTGATCCCCGGGCTTATCTGGTCCGGATCGTCACCCGGCAGGCGCTGAACCGGCTCCGAACGGTGTCGCGCCGCCGGGAGGACTACGTCGGGGAATGGCTGCCCGAGCCGTTGTTGACCGGTCCAGACATGGCCGATGACGCCGTGCTCGCCGAGAACGTCTCGATCGCCCTCCTCACGGTGCTCGAGACCCTCAGCCCGGTCGAGCGGGCGGTGTTCGTACTGCACGAGGTGTTCGAAACGCCATACGACGAGGTCGCCGAGGTCGTGGGCAAGACGCCGGCCGCTGTCCGGCAGATCGCGCATCGTGCCCGAGCGCACGTGGCGGAGCGACGACCGCGGATGCAGGTCGACCGGGCCAAGCAAGAGGCAACCTTCGATCAATTCATGGCCGCCGTTGCGTCCGGTGACGTGCATGGACTCGTCGAGGTGCTCGCTCCGGATGTGGTGTTAATCGCCGATGGCGGCGGTTTCGTACGGGCGGCCCGGAAGCCGCTCGTGGGGGCAGAAGCGGTGGTGGCGTTCTTGGCCCGCGTTGCAGATCTCTCGGACTTGGTGGCGACCACCGCCCGGTTCAACGGCATGCCCGGTGCTCGATTCGAAGTGGGGGGCGACGTCACTGCAGTGAGTCTGGTCATCAATGATGGCCGGGTCAGTCGGATCTACGCCATGCGCAACCCGAACAAGTTGGGACGCCTGGAGGAGGTCGCAGAGCTGCGGCGGTAATCGCCCGTCGGCCGCTCATGAGCCTTCTGCAGTGCGCTCGACCAGGGCAGGATCGCAACAATCACAGCGTGCCCCAATCGGGCCGGTTCCCGGCAGCGCACAGTTGCAAGCAACAGGGCCGATGATGTCGGCTGGCTGGTCGAGGAAAGTGATTGTCGCTAAGAGAGACGCCGTGCCATTGGCCTCGCGTTGCGAGAACTGTCGATCGCAGATGAGTACCGATTCGTGAGCGGGCCGGCCAAGAGCCTGCGCGAGCGTGTCTTTACGTGTCTTTACGGTGCGGGATCGTGAGGGAGTCTGAGGGGATCGCAACGCCGCATTCAGGAAGGACCTAGGAAACAGCCTGGTCAAAAGGCTGAGAACCGTACTTTCGCAATGTAGAGGCCGTGGGTTCAAATCCCATCACCTCCACCGGATAGCCCTGGTCAGGGTCTTGGAAATGAAAGTCCGCAGCAGCGCAATCGAGGCGAGTGACCTTAACTGTCGTTATCTCCCCTTGACATCCCCTTGACACCCCTTGATTCCTTGATTCCCACAGGCTGGCTGGTTGACACCTGGCTGGCTGGCTTTGACAGGCTGAGCGGGTCTGCCGTCACTCGGAACGAAGTACGAGCGTGGTCGGAGTGGCCGCCGCGACCGATGCAGGTACCGAGCCGAGCGCCGTGCCGACCACCAGAAGGCCGAGCACGCCCAGCGCGACGGCCTCGACTGGCACCACGATGACCGGGATCACACCGAGCGACGCGGCGAAATTGGTCCAGAGCAGATGGCCGGCCGCGATCCCGAGTGGGATTCCGATGATGAGCGCGATGAGGAGGAGGACAAGCGTCTGCACCGTGACGATGCTGCGCATCTGGCCGCGAGTGAGCCCCAAGGTCTTGAGGAGCGCGAGCTCGCGTCGTCGCCGTCGTGCCGCGGCGAGGACGGTAGCCATGAGCGAAAGCATCACCCCGGCCGCCAGGGCGATTGCCAACGCGACCGGTTGGGAGCCCATCTGCCCTGCGTTGACGATGGCGGCGCCGAGCACGCGCTGCACCTGGTAAACGCCGCCCGGCACTCCTCCCGGGTCTGCCGCCAGAATGCGGTTCACAACCGCCTGAGGCCTGGTGCCGGGGTCGAGGTCGATAGCCACGGTCGAGGGAATGGCAGAGAACGCCTCGGCGGGTGCGACGTTGAACGAGCCCAGATCCAGAATGGACAGCAGAGTGCTTTCGGGGAGCATGGCACCATGTCCAAGAGACACGTGGTCCGACAGTATGACGCCGAGGGAAGGCAAGGTGACCGTCCCCACGACCTTCAACGCGCGTGCCGTCGGGCCGGACCCGACGCGCACGGTATCGCCAATGGACTTGCCCAATTGCTGCAGTGTGAGCTCACCGATCTCGATCTGACCGGGGTCGAGTCTCGGATTGGCGGCGATAGGGAGTGCTCTCGTCCCGGTCAGGCTTTGCCCGTCCACCGTGGGCGGCTCGACGTCTCCGCCATGCGTGGCCACTCCGAGCACGGGGATCTGCTGGCCGTCGACGGAGAGTTGCGTGAACCCGAAGGTCGACCAGCCTCGGATGCCTGGCGTATGGGCCATCAGTTGGTCGAGGGTTCCCTCCCCGTTTCCCAACGTGGTGGCGTTGACGTCTTGAGGGAGGAAGCTTCCGTAACCTCCTTCGTTCTGGAGGAGGACATTCCAGTTCCACCCGTAGCGCTCCGGGTGAGTCACCAGCCCGTTCAGGCAGGCCGCGAACACGACCGCGGTCACGACGGCGCCGACGGCAACGACGGACCCGATCAGGTTGGTACGGACGGCGGTCCGTCCCGTTCCTGGCGGCGCCGCAAGGGCATAGCCTGCGCCGAGCTGCGCCGTTACGGGGAGGCCGAGCTGCGGCGCGGTCCCGGTTAGGAACGACGGTCGGCGGAAACGGACTCGTCCCTCGACCCCGACGGCGCGCCAGGACAGCCAGGCGAGCACGCCCAGGAGCAACACGGCGAGGACCAGCCCGCCGCCCAGCAGCACGGTGGCATCGAGCTGGAAGCCACGCGCCGGGTCGATTTGTCGGACCGGCCCGACGGGCGCGAGGGGTGAAAGCAGCACGGCACCGACGATGGCGAGCAGCAAGCCGGCGACAACGGCGAGCGCGCCGCCCGCACCGCATGCTACGGCGTTCTCCCACCGCGTAAGACCAATGGCACGCAAGGCGCCGGCCTGCCGAGCGGCGTTGTCGAGCTGTTGGGCCAGGGCCTGACCTACGAGCACCAGGAGAGCGAGAGCGGCGAGCGCGCCGAGGACGGCGACGGCGACGGCCTGTGGCCTGATGGCTTCTTGGACCTGCTGGTGGACCGTGTCGAGTCTGCGGACGCCAAACGTGTAGCCGTTACCGACTCGTGCTCCGAAGCGGGCAACCGTCTCTTGGAACGCGTGAATTCCGGCGCTCCCGCCGACGACGCGGACACCCACCCACGAAAACGCCACTGCCCCCGGCAGTCGCAGCGCCGCCGCTGTGGCCGCCGGGGGCAGGACGGACTGCGCCACCTGGTCGAACTGGTCGACCAGCAACGGCGGCAACTCGATGATGGCGGCCACCCGGTAGCTCACTTCGCTGGTAGGCGTGTTGGTGGGCGACAGGCTGTTCTCGAACTGGTAGGTCACCCAGTCGCCAACGCCCGCGCCGAAGAGGCGCGCCACGCTCGGAGTGAGTGCGACCTCGTTCGTCGAGCCAAGAGGTGGGAGGTGGCCTGCGAGGACCGTCATCGTGTCGTGGGTGAAGTATTCGCCGTCGACGCTGCCGGCGAACCCGTCCGTCTGGAAGGAGGAATCCACCTTTCCGTGGACGACTGGGTTGGCGTCGAGGCCCAGCCAGGCCGCGCTCGACCTCACACCCGGCAACGCGGCGACCCGCGCGATCGAGAGAAAGGTCCGGCGACGGTACGTTCACCTCCACGTCGCTCGCGTTGATGGAGTGCAGGTAGCGACCGTACGCCGACTCCGTCCGGCGCGCTCCAGCCAGCGCGGCGAGCGACACGGCACCCAGCAGGCCACACAGGACAGCCACAAGCACCACCGACCGCCAGGCCTGACCCCAGGTCGCGCCCCTGCAATACCAGGCCGCTCTCATCGCCTTCTCATGATGCGGGGCGCTGGGGCGCCAGGCAAGGGGGATAGCCGCTCGAGCACTGGTGTAGTAGCACCCGTCGCCGATCAGACCGAACGCTCAGGCCGTAGCGGAGGCTGTCCGAGCGTGTCTTTTTACGTGTCTTTACGGTGCGGGAAGGGGAGGGATCGTGAGGGAACTTGAGGGGATCGCAACGCGCTACCAGGGAGGTCCTCGAAAAGCACCTGGTCAAAACGCTGAGAGCCACACATTCGCAATGTAGAGGCCGTGGGTTCAAATCCCATCACCTCCACCGGATAGCCCTGAGGGCCTTGGTCGCTGGCATACGCCCATTGGAGGCATCGACACGACGTGTTCCTCCGCTCTGACGGCCGCCTTGCGGTTCCGCCGTCCCCGGAAGGAAGATGCGGCTGTACTCGGGGTCCCGGGGACCTGCAGGGGAGTGGGAAATGAAGAACAGCGTGTTCACGGTCGAGCGACTCATCAGCGCTTCGCCGGAGTCGATCTTCGACGTTCTGGCCGACCCGGCCAAGCACGCGCTCATCGATGGCTCGGGCATGCTTCAAGGGGCGAACGAGGCGGCGTCGACCCGTCTCGCCCTCGGCATGACCTTCGGTATGGGAATGAAGATGGGCGTTCGCTACTCGACGGTGAACACTGTCGTCGACTTCGAGGAGAACCGCCGCATCGCTTGGCAAACGGGCCCCAAGGGCAAGCTCGAGCCCTACGTCGCGGGTCGGGTCTGGCGCTACGAGCTCGTCCCGCAGGGCGAGCGGACTCTGGTGCTGGAGAGCTGGGACATCACGAGCGACCACCAACGGGTCCTCCTGCGGCTGGGCGACATCTATTCGAAGAAGACCCGACGAGACATGGAGTTGACGTTGGCGCGGCTCGATGCGCTGGTGACCGCTCCCTGAAGTGATGGGATGATCGGCGCGCGCCACGGAGATCCGCCGCGCTCTTCGCGACGTCTCCATCCGGGACGTCAGCGGGCGAAGAGGTGAAAGCCGGCAAACACCCAGACCGCTATCAGCGCGAGATTGGCGAGGCCCGAAGTCGAGATGAATCGGACGAGCTCCTCCGCTGTGCGCGGCGCGGCCCTCTGAACGACGAGCGGCCGCGTCGATGAGGACCGCGACGACCGGAATGGCCACCCAGAAGACGATGCCGACCGGCGGGCTCTGCGGCAGGAGTAGCGCGGGGGTGCCGTGCTGGATCCCCCATGGCCCCATGGCCGCGACCAACGTGCCCCCATACTCCGGACCCTGCGGGTCACCTCCGCCATGGGTCTTTGCGACGTCGTTGATCGGGGCAGCGGACACGGGCGGCTTCGTACCCGACGCCGACGAGGATCCAGACCAGGAGGAGCGCGGCGTTCAGCGGACGGTAGGCCTGAGCCAATGCACTGATGGTGAGGTGGTACTGGTGCGGGCCGCTGTCGATGCCGAGGACGTCCCAGGCCAGCGCCACCGCCACCAGCGCCAGCCACGGCGCCACGCCCCGGAAAGCCGGTCCGTAGCCGCCCCGACCTCGCCGGGGCCAGGGCTGCTGAGCCGGCCGCAGGTACAGACCTCGGCTCCCCCCGCTTCTGCCACGCCATAGCGCCAAGTCGAAGAGGAGAACGGCGCAGAGGGCGACGACCCACGTGAGCTCCGCTGCCCCCGACTTGCGGTGCTCGCCGCTGACCAAACCGCACCACGCGCAAACCGCCAGAAGGGAAATGCAGATGACGACGCGGTGCCCATGCATGATGCCGGTCTATCCCAGGTCCAGGCCGGTAGACCTGCTCTGCCGGTCCACCTGGCCTGCTGTGCCCCGACCGGCTACTCGGTCGGATGAACGCCACTATGCGCTTCGTCGTCTGCACCCTTTGGGTCGGCGCGCTGGGCCAGGCCTTCGCGGGGTCTGGCTGCTGATGTCACCGATGCGCACGTTGCGGGATTTCCCCGACGCTCAACCGGAGGAGCAGCAGAACGACGGAACCTGACGGCTGGCTGTCGGCGAGACCCGTGCAGCTATCGGTGGTGCGCGGTGACGCCGACCTCCGGCAGGGACTCGATCTCGTGCTTGGTCAGCGTGACGGTGATGCCCTGGTCGATCCTCTCGACAGCGTCGATAGGAATGGCGACCTGCTTGCGGCCCCAGAGATGACCCTCCTGCAAAAGCACGTGAGTGACGTGTCCCCTGGTCGAATCGACCACCAGTCCCTCCACCCTCCCGATCTCACCGTCGCTCGCATGTACCGCCTCGCCACGGCGAACGCCGATTTCACCCGGAGGGAGCGTGTCCTTGGTCTCGACCGCACTGGCCAGCGCGAGAGCAGGATCCGCGCCACCCTCTAGGCCGAAGTACGGCCAGTAATACGCCTCGTGGGCGGCGTAGGCGTCGTATCCGCTGCCTCCGGGCAAGAAGTCCATCTCCTCAGCTGAGGGTAGCTTGTCGAATTCGGCCAGGGTGTAGCGCAGGTGGAGGTCGCCGTCGCCGGCCTCGACCATGTCGAGGGGGACCAGACGTCCCAGTCCGCTGCGGTGCTCGGGCTCAATGACGAGGTGAGTGAGCTCGCGGGCCACCGGGTCAACGACCACTCTGCTCACCGCTCCGCACGGCCCGTCGCTGCAGGTGGCGGCGGCCCCAATCGTGAACGTTATGTCTGCCATACCGGCCTCCTTTTACCGGCAAGACCCTAATGGGCCGCTGGAGGCCGCCCGGGTCCCTTCGGTCGCCAGGGTGTCACCACCCGCGCAGGTCGACATCCCAGCGCTCGACCACCTCGTCGCCATCGACTAGGTACAGGAACTCGTGATACGCCACGGTCGGGTCGACGTCCGCGGGAAGCACACGCACACGGTCTCCGACCCGGAGCGGAGCAGTGGGAGCAAACGTCAGATGCTCGTCCGAGCAGAACCACACCTGAGCTCCTTCGACCGACGGATCGCCATGGTCCATACCTAGCGACTTCAGCCCGCAGTCCGCAACGGCCCAGCCGGGCGAGACGGAGATCACGGTGGATAGGACGGAGAGCGCTTGGGCGAATGGCAGCCCGAGCTTGCCGTAGGCGGCGTCCATGAGCGCGTAGGAACCGGCCTGTATCTCGGTGGCCCAGGAGTTCAGGTCGTAGGTCCCCGTTCCGCCCGCCGAGATGATCTCGCCCCCCACCTCGCCTGCGGCCAGCATGAGCTGGCCCATGGAGTCTTCGAGCAGGGCGGCGCGTGCAGCGCGGTCGTCCAGTCCGACGATATGACCCTCGTAGCCCATCACGCCGCGGACTTCGAGCCTGCGGGCGCGGGCGCGGTCGGCCAGACGGCCCGCTTCTTCGGGGGGGCACCCGCAACGAGGCAGGCCCACGTTGACGTCGATCAACACCTCGGGCACGCCGGCCCACGCGGCCGCGGCAATCGTCACGTCGGAGTCGACCGCGACGGTGATGCGGGCCCCCGCTTCAGCGAGCACACCGAGTCGCGTCGCGTCGACGACCTCGTTGGCCAGCAGGAGATCCCCGCCCAGCCCGGCGCGTACCATCCCCTCCATCTCGCGCACAGTGGCGCAAGTGAATCCGGGGTGGCCCGCCGCGGCCTGGCGCCTGGCGAGGGCGGTGCACTTGTGTGCTTTCACGTGCGGCCGCATCCGTCGGCCCGGCAACGCATCGGCCATGGTGCGGATGTTGTCGTCCAGCAGGCGCTCTTCGACCAAGAGCGCGGGCGTGGTCAGCTCCGAGGTCCTCATCCCCGCACGCTACCGATCACGACCAGGATGGGCGAGCGGTTGGCGGGGTACCGTGCCCTCATGGACGAGCCGTGGTTGGGGGACGGCTGCAGCCTGGTCGAGGCCTTCCGGGCCGCGCAGCTGTCGCCGCTCGAGGCACTCGACGCATCCATTGCGGCCATGGAGGCGTCGCCGCTCAACGCCTTCAGCTTCACCGATTTCGATCGGGCGAGGGAGTCGGCCCGTCACGCCGACGTCTCGCTGCCTTTCGGTGGGGTGCCAGTCGGCGTCAAAGAGCTCGAGAAGGTGGAGGGTTGGCCGTATACGGAGGCGTCCATGATCTTCCGCGACCGAGTGGCCGATCACGACGACACGTCCCTGAGCCGGCTGCGCGCCGGTGGGGCCGTGCTGGCCGCCCAGACGACGGCGCCGGAGTTCGGGGGCATCAACTGCACCTCGACCGAGCTGCACGGAACCACGCACAACCCCTGGAATCTGGCGCGTACTCCGGGCGGGTCGTCGGGAGGAACGGCGGCGGCGGTGGCCGGGGGATTGCTGCCACTGGCAACGGGGAGCGACGGCGGCGGCTCCATACGGGGTCCGGCGGCGTTCAGCGGCCTCTTTGGCCTCAAGGCAACCTACGGGCGGATCCCGAAAGGCCCGGATGGAACCGTCGAGCCGATGACGACCGTCTTGGGGTGCCTGACCCGGTCGGTCCGCGATACGGCCCGCTACTTCGACGTCTGCAACGGATTCGATCGTCGTGATCCGCTGAGCCTGCCCCGAGTGGAGGGGTGGGAGGCTACACTCGGCACGCATGATTTGGCCGGCATGACCGCCGTGATCCTGGTCGACCTCGGGATTGCCCAGGTCCGTGACGACGTCGCCGAGGCCGTCGAAGCCAGCGCGGAGCACCTGGCCCGAGTGGCCGGTCTGCGCCTTGTCACTGCGGTTCCGACGTTGCCGCCTTTGCGGGGCGCCTGGGCGATGGCGAACCAGCCCCCCTTCGTGGTCGACCTGGGCGACGCCTACCCGGATCGAGTGGAAGAGCTGTCGCCCGAGATGGCAGCCGGGCTGGAGAGCGCCCGGGAGCGCTACAGCCTCGAGCGGGCGGCTTCGATTGAGCGCTACCGCCGCCAGCTCAACGGAGCGATGGCCGACCTCTTCGACGCGGCCGACTTCGTATTCTGCTCGACGCACCCGGATGTGGCCTTCAACGCGGAGGGCCCGCCACCCGCCACGCTTCCGGGTCGGGACCTCATTCACGAGATCGGGTTCGTGCGGGCCATCATGAACCAGGCGGCCCTGACTGCGCCGTCCAACCTCAACGGCAGTCCGGCCATGAGCATTCCGGCCGGATTGGTCGACGGACTGCCGGTCGGACTGCAGGTGTTGGCCGGCCACCATCGCGAGCAGTTCCTGCTCGACCTGGCGCTCGTGGCTGAACGGGCGACGCCTTGGCCGTTGGTGGCACCCGGGGCGCCCTTGTCTTTTGGGTGACGTCTGCGGGCGGCGGCGTCCTACGGGCTCATGTCCCAGGACTCCCTTGAGCTCGGTTGGAACACTGCAACGTGACGGCAGGGCAACTACGCCGCCTGCTAACATGGTCGATGCCTCGGGCGTTCGCCCGGCGGGGCCCGTTCGAGAATCCATATCGAGTAGGCCACATTTCCTCGATTGGAGTCTTGTCATTTCTTCCTTCTCAGACCTTGGCGTGCCTCCGCGCTTCACTGACTGCCTCACCCGCCAGGGGATCACCGAACCACTCACCATTCAGTCAGAGACCATTCCTCCCACGCTCGCGGGGAAGGACATCTGTGGCAAAGCGCCGACCGGGTCCGGCAAGACGCTTGCCTTCGGCATCCCACTCGTCGCCAGCTCAGTCCAATCCCGTCCGCGGCGCCCGAGGGCGCTGGTCCTCGTTCCCACACGTGAGCTGGCCACCCAGGTGCACGACGTCATCGGAGACCTGCTCGGCCACGACAGCAAGCGGGTTGTCTCCATCTTCGGGGGTACCGGCTATCGCGACCAGGTGCGCGCCCTGCACAAGGGCGTCAACATCGTCGTGGCCTGCCCGGGACGCCTCGAGGACCTGATCGAGCGGGGCGATGTCCGCCTCGACGACGTCTCGACCGTGGTGCTCGACGAGGCAGACCGGATGGCGGACATGGGTTTCCTCCCGGCTGTCCGCCGCCTGCTCGACCAGACCGCGCCGAAGCGCCAGGTTCTCCTCTTCTCGGCCACCATTGGCAAGGAAGTGGAGTCGATCATCCGCAACTACCAGCATGATCCCGTCCGCGTCGCCGTTGAGGCCACCGAGGAGGCCAAGGGCGACGTGGTCCACCACTTCTGGAAGGTGGACCGGGCCGAACGAGTCGCCATCACGGCCAAGTTGATCGAGCATCACGGGCAGGCCTTCGTCTTCTGCCGGACCAAGCGTGGGGCCGATCGCGTCGTCCGGCAGCTCCAGGCTCAGGGGGTGCGGGCGGTCCCGATGCACGGTGACCGCACGCAGGGACAACGGGAGCGCGCACTGGACTCGTTCGCCAAGGGGAAGGCCGACGCGCTGGTGGCGACGGACGTCGTTGCACGTGGCATCCATGTCGACGCCCTCCCGTGTGTGGTCCATTTCGATCCGCCCACGGACCACGTCGACTACGTGCACCGGTCCGGTCGGACGGGACGAGCCGGTCACACCGGGACCGTCGTCTCCTTGGTGACCCCGGAACAGCACAAAGACGTCCGTGGCGTGCAGCATGCGCTCGGGCTCGAGCCCGGTCTGCTGGCACCGTTTTCTGCGCCCATGCCCGCTCCTTCTGCAGGGAACGGCGGTGCCAGCCACAGCCGGAAGCTCACCGGAACGGTGAAGTTCTTCAACAGCGCTCGGGGATATGGGTTCGTGGAGCACCAGGGCGGCGAAGACCTCTTCGTGCACCATTCGCAGGTCGAAGGCGACGTCCGAAATGGCATTGCTCCAGGATCAACAGTGGAGTTCACCATCGGCGCCGGCCGTCGGGGTGAAGAGGCACACAACGTGAAGGTTCTCTGACCCTCTCGTCAATCGTCGGTTCGGTCTAACTCCATTGGAGCAGGACCAGTGCCGCCCCGAGCGCCATGTAGAGACCGAAGGGCAGCGCTGAGCGGCGATCGGCCCGGTGCACGGCAATGAGGGCGAGGCCGACGACGACAGCCAGGAGGTTGGCGTAGAGGAAGCCCTGGAACAGCGCCATCGGGCTTACCCAAGCCAGCCCGAAGCCGAACACCAAGGAGAGGCGCACATCGCCGAAGGCCATCCAGCGCGGGTTCATCAGATTGATGCCGAAGAACACGGCGAAGGCGACAAGCCCTCCCAGTACCGCCCCCAGGAGCCGGTCCCACTCGCTGGTGGCGACGGCGACCGTCACCCCGCTGGTGATGACCACCGCACTCAGCGCATAGACGAGGGTCTTGGGCAAGAGCCGGCGCGTCAGGTCGCAGTACGCCAGCTGAATGAGCCCGATCAGCAACAACAGAGGCGGCACCGCATTGGGTGACCAGCCGACCTGATGCAATACGTAGGCGGGCAACAGGCCCGAGATGATGGCGACGGCGACCCAGTGACGCCATGTGATCCGAGGCGGAGCCAGGTCGGTCGCCACGGCTCCCGTATTGGCAGTCGCAGCGCGAGCCACCGAGGCTGCCAGTTGATTCCTTGTCAACGGAACAAGAGCAGAACCGACTGCGATGCCGAGCGCGGCGCCCGCGAGGAGGGTGATCGGCGTGCTCATTGGACCAACGACACGGCGCCGCAGTTCGTGCCGAGATCGGCCACCTCGACTCCACCGACCGAGATCCCGGTCGCCTGCAGTATCGGGCCCAGCACGCCGGGCAGAGTCGACGTCAGGAGGCTGTAGACGGGGCTGCTCGAGCTGATGGGCGGGGAGTAGCTCAACGCCGGTGTATTCGTGCCGGCCACTATGGGGTTGCTGTCGTTGGCGACCGTGGTCGCCGAAGGCGGCACGACCGAAGGCCCGTAGCCGAACTGGCTTCCGCTGTACCCCGTCACGCTCAGGGTCGAGAGACTGACTCCGCCCAACGAGACGGTGCCGCTCGCAGTGGTGGCTGCCGGCTGGATGTTGGTGGAGCTCATCGCGTTGTCCGCGCAGGTCAGTCCGTTCAACGTTGCGGTTGCTTTTGCACCCGAGAGCGGGATGTCGAGGGTCCCGGTCACGCCCAACACGGTGAGTTTGAGATCTGCGCTGATCTGAGCTGTCGACGCTGTCGTAGAGGTTGGACCGTAGGCCACCTGGGGCACCTGTCCTGCCGTCAATCCGAACGAAATCGCGGCATCCGAGACCAGCGGGAGTCCGAGCGAGGTACCGAGGTCGATGACGTTGCTGCCGTTGGCCACTTCAGCCTCCGTCGTGAGCGTCTGTAGCACGTTGAGACTGGTAGAGAGTGCCCCCGTGGTGAGATTGCCGCTGGTGCAGGTCGAGCCATCAATGGAGACCAGCTGGCACAACTGGGCCGACGTGGACGCAGTCGAGCCGAGTGCGCTGAACGCCGTGCTCGCCGTGCAGGGCAACGGTGTCGGCGTAGTGCTACAGCTGACCTGGGCGACCTGGTTGGCAACTGCGTTGCTCCAGATGCCGAGCCACTGGGAACCGAGCAAGGATGTCGTCATGATGTTTGATGACGTCAAAAGGCCACCCGACGCAGTGATGAGCTGGTTGATGGTGACGTTGGTGTTGGCCAGCCCCTGGTAGCCCGTTGTGGTGACGGTGGCCGAACCTCCGAGCCTGCTCAGCAGAGCGTTGAGCACGGTCGACTGTTGCGAGTTGACGGTGGCGAGATACGACCCGACGGAGAAGGCAGCCTCAGGGGTCACGGCCGCGATGGAACTCCGCGTCACCGATGAGTGTCCACCTACGAAGATCTGCGGCACGGACTGGGTCGCCGACACCTTGACGGCATTGCAGGGATGAGACGCCGGAGGTTTGAAGTACCAGCACTGGACCGTGACGCCCGAGAGCTTCTGACCTTGAGCGGTGAAGCTGCCGTTTAGCCACACACCCGGCGTCTCACTCAGGGTTGCATTCGAACCGTTGTCAGTGTCGGTGTAAGCCAGTTTGTTGTTCAGAAATGTCGTACTCAGTGTCTGGCTGTTCAGCGTCGTCGTCCAGTCCGCCACGTTGATGTAGCGGGCCATGTCGAGCGCCGCCGTGTCGGACATGGCCTGGGTCTGGCGTCCGCTCGCGACAGTGAGACCCAGGTCGACCCCGAACGCACCGCCCCAGAGCAACAGCACCATGCTGACCGCCACCAGAACGAGGGTCGCGCCCCGTTCGTCCCCAGTCTTCTCGGACCGGAGGTCCCTCACCACGTTGAGCTTTGTCACCTAGGAGCTCGGATTCGAGATCTGTAGGGTGTTGCTCGACGAGATCGTCGAGGGGGTAATGACCCCCATGCCCGGCAATTCAGGGAACAGTGGGCTGGCGTTGTAGTTATAGGTGACGGTGACGGTGAGACACTCGTTGTTCTGATTGGACGTGCAAGGTTGTTCGGTCGAGACGCACGTGATCGTCGTGCTGGAGGTGCCGCAGGTCCCCTTGCTCATCCACCCAATGTCCGTCCCGGCTTGGGCTTCACTCACCGTACAGGCAGAAGTCGTGCAGGGCGGACCGGTCGACCCTCCGGGCGACGACGCAACAATTCCCGCCCGGGCGCCGTCAGCCGCCGCCTGAGTAATGGTGGCCTGCGCCGCCAAAATCAGACCATACGAAATGATTCCGTACAGCAGCGCGATGAGAAGAACCACGACGAAGGCGAACTCGACCATTTCCGCTCCGCGTTCGTCTCGCTGTCGCCTCAGTTGCTTCGGCATCCTCCACCAGCGCGGTCCCAAGGCGAATCCCCTCCTCTGCATCTCGGGCGGCCGTACCAACTCCTGAGCCAATTCGAAGGGGCGGTCGCTGCGATACGTGCGTGTTGATTCTGGGCCCAGTGCTGTCGGGGGTACATAGGACATATGGACCATTTGGGGGCCCCACCTGGGACGCTGCATTGAAGAATGGTCAGAAGGACCTATGTACGTTCCCCCCTTCCCGTCGTACCCTCCAACCGAGCAAACGACGGGTTGGTCCGTGATGGACCTTTCTGTTGTCCGCTGGTTGAGAGGGGGAAGGTTCAGTGAAGAGACAGACACTGATATTGGTGATGATCGGGGTGATTCTGTTCATCGCCGGAAGCGCGATCGCGTTTGCCAGTGTCGAAGGCGCGAGCAAGAAAGCCGGTGCTGGCGGCAACGTTCAAGCTCCTGTGAGCACATCGGCAGTCGTCGCCAAGAGTGATATTCCGGCCGGCACGACGGGTCAGGAAATGGTGTCCAGTGGGTTGGTCGCCATTGAGCTGATCCCAACCAAGTCCTATTCGCCAACCGACTTGGGTTCGCTGACGGGCCTGAATGACGAGGTCCTCACGCAGGCGATCACAAAGGGTCACGCCATCAGCTCGACGCAGCTGACCGCGAGCACCTCGTCCATTTCGCTTCCTACGGGAATGAACGCGGTGACCGTCTCGCTGACGGGGACACAAGCGCTGGCCGGTTACCTTCAGCCGGGGGCCCGGGTCGACGTCTACGCCAACATCAAGTCGCTGTCCGCCGCTCCGAATGCTCCTTCTGCGGGTGCCGCCCTGCCTGTTCCCTGCACCGAACTGGCCATGGCTGACATTCAGGTCCTCGACGTGCAGAGCACGGTACCGACCTTCTCGAGCAAGCCGACAGCTGCGGGCGCGCGGTCCCGGCCACTGAGACACTTCTCCTTGCTATGACCCCGAGCGATGCGAGGGCGATGGAGTTCCTCTCACAGAACGAGTCGGTCTCGGTTGTGCAGACCCAGAAGGACGTCTCGCCACCGCCGGTCGGACAGTGCATCGGCACAGCCCAGACGACGTCGGCGCCATGATCAGCCGCCGGATTCTCGTCATCAGCCGGTCGCCTGCTCTCAGCCGGGCCATCCAAGCGTCTCTCGGACCGGGCTACGACGTCGTCACCAGTGCCAATGTCATTGACGTGGTGGAGGAGGTCCAGGAGCAGGGTCCTTTCGACGTGCTCGTTGCCGGGCCGGTCTTCGACAGTCATGCCGGCATGGCTCGTCTGGCGACGTTGCGGGCGGCCGGAGCCGTTCCAGCCGTCGTGCTGGCGCTCGGGCCCAAGCCGAAGGCCAACTTGGGCGACATTGTACGGACGGGTGCGGTCGATCTCGTGGAATACCCGACGAGCAAGCGCCAGCTCGCCACTGCGCTCAAGCGTGCGTTCGACATCGCCGATGTCTCCGCCTCGGGCGACGGCCCGACGCTCCCCGTGGTGGCGCACGGTGTCGTCGTCGACCGTCCTCAGTTCGCCGAGGTCTTCACCGTGGCGTCGTCCAGCGGCGGGTGCGGCAAGACCTTCTACGCGACCAACCTGGCGTGCTACCTGGCGGCACAGACGGGGCAACGTGTCTGCCTGGTCGATCTGGACCTGCAGTTTGGTGAGGTCTCGACCGCACTGCACCTGCGTCCCCGGTTCACCATCTCGGACCTGTTGTCGCGGGAACCGGTTGACGACGACGATCTCGATGAGCATGTTGAGGAGTATCTCGAGGAGCACGAACTCGGGTTCTCGGTCCTGGCCGCGCCGTTCAGTCCCGCCGATGCCGACATGATCGCACCGAAGGACGTCTACAAGGTGATGGGTGCGTTGCGTCGGCACTTCGACTACGTCGTGGTCGACACCCCGGCGCAGCTGTCCGAGATCGTCTTGGCGGCGTTTGACCACTCGACCAGGGTCCTGTGCATGGTGACCCTCGACCTGCCGAGCATTCGCAACATGCGGGTGTTCCTCAGCACGCTCGAGAAGCTCCGGATCAACAGCCAGACCATCGGTGTGGTGCTCAACAAGGTCGAAGATGACATCGGCATCGACATCAACGACGTCCAGGAGGTGTTGGACAACAGGATCGTCTCCATCCTTCCGTACTCGCGGGAGGTCATGAAGTCGATCAACAAGGGCAAGCCTGCGCTCGTCTCGGCAGCCAACTCCGACATTGGGAAGAAGCTGGCGAGCGGCATGCACCAGTTCCTCTCTGACGACACGACGCCCATTCTCGATTCGGGTTCGAACACCGCAGAGATCGGGGAGTCGCGCGGCTTCTTTCGACGGAAGAGGAAGGGTCGCACCGAGAAGGCGCCTGAGCTCGAGAGGGTCTGAGGGACATGAACCTGTCAGAGAAGCTGGCCGCCGCCGACGGCACCGCTTCGGAGTCAGCCCAGCCTCCGGCGCCGGCGCAAGAGGGGCCGCCCGGCGGCGTGGAGCGGCGGGTCTCGAGCAACGGCCCGGCGCCCGGCACCAAAGGAAACCCGATGCGGCGAGCCGCCGATCGCACCGCCTTGGACTCCGCCTGGAAGCAGTCCAAGCAGAAGGTCCAGGCCAAGGTCCTCGCCGAGATCGCCCCGAAGGCGGCCGACCTCTCGCCCGACGAGTTGCGCGAGAAGGTCCGTTCGACGGTCAACGACATCCTCGAGCGCGAGGACATCGGGATCTCGCCCATCGAACGTCAGCGTTTCGTGGAGGAGATGCTCGAGGACTCGCTCGGCTACGGGCCACTCGAGGCGCTCCTGGCTGACAACACCATTTCCGAAGTCATGTGCAACAAGTACGACGAGATCTGGATCGAGCGCAAGGGCAAGCTCACGCGTAGTGAGATCGTCTTCAACTCTCCACATCAGTACCGCCGGATCATCGACCGGATGGTGCACGGTGTCGGTCGTCGCGTCGACGAGTCCTCGCCCATGGTGGACGCCCGGCTTGCCGACGGCTCCCGGATTAACGCCATTGTCCCGCCGCTCGCACTGCATGGACCGGTGCTGACGATCCGGAAATTCCCGGAGCGGGCCTTCCTCATGGAGGACCTCATCAAGCTCGGATCGCTCTCCATGGACGCCGCCGTGTTCCTGGAGGCGCTGGTGCGGGGCAAGATAAGCCTCATCGTGGTCGGTGGTACCGGCACCGGGAAGACCACGATGCTCAACGTGCTCTCCAACTACATCCCTGACGGTGAGCGGCTGATCACCATTGAAGAGTCTGCGGAATTGCAGATCCAGGGCGAGCACGTGGTGACGCTCGAGACCCGACCGTCCAATGCCGAGGGAACAGGGGAGGTCCGTATCCGTGACCTCGTGCGCAACTCTCTGCGTATGCGCCCCGACCGCATCATCGTCGGAGAGTGCCGAGGCGCCGAGACACTGGACATGCTCCAGGCCATGAACACAGGTCACGCCGGTTCCATGACGACGGTGCACGCCAACACACCGCGTGAACTGCTCGGCCGCCTGGAGACGATGGTCATGATGGGAGGCGTCGAGTTGCCGCAGCGTGCCGTCCGGGAGCAGATCGTGATGGCGATCGGCTGCCTCGTCCAACTGCAGCGCACGCCGGCCGGGCCCCGGGTGGTGCACTCCATCACCGAGATCCAGGGCATGGAGGGCGATACCGTCCTGTTGCAGGACATCTTCCATCGGGTCGACATGCAGGAAGGATTTGGGCGGTTGGTCTCGACGGGACTGCGCCCAAAGATCCTCGACGAACTGGCGCTCAATGGCGTCGAGGTGCCGGCGCACCTCTTCCGCAACGAAGGCGAGGGATCGGGTGGTCGGTCCACCGGCCGCCATCACCGCCCGGCTCGGCCCGGACGCGTCGTCGAACCACCCTCCGAGGAGATCTACGAAATGCTGGCGTGCCGGCGCGACGGCGGGAAGTGAGCCCGATGGTCCCGGCAGTCATGAGCACACAGGGAGCGGCGTTCGCGGCGGCAGTCCTGGTCGGCGGAGGTCTTGCGCTTGCCGTCGTCGGGTTGATCATGCGAGTGCGCACGAAACAGCGCACCCTGGCCCAAATCCTCGACGACACCATGGGGATTGCAGAGGTCCCCGTCGAAGTGGTGTCCGAGTCTCCGGAGCACGGAGAACTGTCCGCGGTCACGGTCCGTATCGCCGGGATCTTCGGACGGGTCGATACCCATGGCGCCCTGGAACGGCGGCTTGAGCGGGCGGCGATCCCGCTGCGGGCAGGGGAGTATCTCGTCATCAGCTCTGCAATTGCCTTCGCCCTGGCGGTCGTGATCGGTGTGATGACCGGTTCTCCGATCGGCTCCTTGATCGCCATCGTGCTGGTCGCCGGCATCGCCTGGTACCTGCCGTCGCGACGTTCGGCGAAGCGGATCAAGCAGATTCAAGAGCAGCTGCCCGATGCATTGGCCTTGATGTCCGCTTCTGTCGAGGGTGGGCAGACCTTCCAGCGCTCCATTGACATGTACCGACGGGATGCCAAGCCACCGCTGTCGGCGGAGCTTGACCGGGTCATGGCCGAGGTGGCCGTGGGCTCAGACCTCGTGGTGGCCCTCGAGAATATGGCAGAGCGCTCGGGTGTCGAGGATCTCACCTGGGCCGTCGAGGCCGTGCGGATTCAGCAGTCCACCGGTGGGCGCCTCGCCCCCATTCTGAAAACGCTGGCCGACTTCATGCGGACCCGTCAGGAGGTGCGTCGTGAGGTGCAGACACTCTCGGCCGAAGGCCGCATGTCCGGCTACGTCCTGTTTGCCATCCCTCTCTTCTTGGTGTGCGCACTCGAGATGAAGGACCCTGACTATCTCCAGCCCATGCTGCACGGCGCCGGCCTCATCGTTCTCATCGGGACGGCCGGCCTGATGGCGTTGGGCTTCTGGATCGTGCGCCGCATGGTCAACATCAAGATCTGAACGGAGGCGTACGGGCATGAATGCGACATACATCGTTCCGTTGGTTGGCATCACGCTGATGGTGATGGGGCTGTGCGGTGTCGTTGTCGCGGCCTGGCGCTCCCACAAGGTTTCCAGTCGGCTCGCGTTCATTCGCTCGTTGGGTACCGATGCCGAGCTCTTCGCCGAGCCGGAACCCGTGTTGGAGCGGGTGCAGACACCCCTGGTCACGTGTATTTTCGGGCCGGCGGCGCGGGGTTTCAAGAACGTGCTCTCTCGGCTGTACCCGTCCAGCGAGGTCGACCGGGTGCACGCCGACCTCCTCAAGGCCGGGCTCACGGGAACGGTCCGTGCGGAGGAGTTCGTGGCCGTGCAAGTGGGGTCGGCCATGCTTGGCTTCGGGTTGGGGCTCGTGGCGCTGGTGAGCGGTGCCGTCAGCCTCAAAATGGGTCTGGCCGGCCTGTTCATCCTGCCCATGATCGGCGGGCTCGCGCCGAGTTGGTGGTTGCGTCGCCGCATCAAGACCAGGCGTCTGACGGTCCAGAACGACCTCCCGGACCTGCTCGACCTGATGTGCATCTCGGTTGCGGCCGGCCTCGGCCTGGAGCAGGCGATGCAGGTGTCGTGTGCCCGATTCGAATCACCCGTCTGCCACGAGCTGCGACTCACGCTGCGGGAGATGGAGCTCGGGCTCTCCCGCCACGATGCTCTCGAGAACATGAAGCTGCGAACCGACATTGATGATCTCGTCACGTTTGCGGTGGTGCTCTCGCAAGCCGATGCTCTGGGTCTGCCGATCGGACGCGTGCTGCAGGCCCAGGCCGACGAGATGCGCGACAAGCGCCGCCAGCGGGCCCGAGAGAAGGCAGCGAAAGTGCCCGTGAAGATTCTCTTCCCGTTGGCCCTCTGCTTCTTGCCGGCGATCATGATCATCGTGCTCGGCCCCATCGTCGGGCCGATCAAGCACGCCTTCCACTCGGGGTAACCCAGCAGCGCCGGTCTCCGCGGAGAATTGTGCGATCTTCACAGGTCGCACCCCTGCCGCAACAATGCTGCGACTGTCACTTGAGTCGAAAAGCATACAATGACCTGGGAGTTTCCGCCGCGTAGCGGTGGGGTGGAGTCGCACCGGACACAGAATCCGGGCGGAATGAGGGGGAGGGAATGACAAACACAGCCTCGATCCTGTGGCCGACCGCGCAGCCGGTGCCGGCACTTGAGGTCGGGAGCGGGCCCGAATGGACGTTCTACACACACGTCTCGGTTTCCGGACCGTCGGTCTGTACCACCGTGCACAAGGGGGAGAGCATGCGAGGCGCTCGGGCCACCCTCACTCGAGATGACCTGCGGGTCGTCGCCGACGACGATTTCCGGGATCCCGATGTTGCCGCGCCGCGGCGTGAGGACGACCGGCAATGGGGCCCGTGGTCGCTGACACAGCGAGAGCTCGAGGTGCTGCAGCTCCTCGCCGAAGGCGCCACGAATGGGGAAATCTCGCAGCGGCTCTACATAAGTCCGAAGACAACCAAGAACCATTTGGCCGCCATCTTCCAGAAGTTGGATGTCACCAACCGCACGCACGCGTTGGTGCGTGCAGTGGTCATGGGCCTCGTGACGATCGAATAACAAGCGGTATGAGAGAACTTTCAGCCCAAATGGTCCAATAAGCCTATGGAATATGGACCCGCACCGAGTTGAGAATGTGCTGGGTGCCTCAATACGATCCGGACAATCGTCCGGGGAGGTCGGGGCAAGGAGAGGGGAATGACCGAATGACTGAACTGTTTCTGAACGCGTTCTTGGCAGTGCGCGGTTTCCACAGTGACCTGCTCGAGCGAGCTCGCACCGAGCGGGGGGCCTCCATGGTGGAGTACGCACTGCTCGTCGGCTTGATCGCCGTTGTGGCTGTTGTGGCCATCGCCGCACTGGGTGGTGGCATCAAGGGCCTCTTCAGCAACGCGAACAACTGTGTGGGCAACAGCGGCGCCTGCTGAGGCGTCTCCACAGCCTCCGCGTTGAGGCAATGAATTCCCTAAGGGAATATTCCCCCTTCCCCATGGGATGACGGTTGGGCTGGGTCGGCTTCGGCGGACCCAGCCCTCCGTCGTATTTGGGGTCTGATATCCGAGACGCAATGTATAAAACCCGCACAATCACATATAAGGTCGAGCAACACACGACGTCGTGCAATAGGTCAGAAAGTCCTATTTACCTTGGCCTCTCCGTGCCCGATGCTTTAGGCGGGAACCGGAGTAGTGCCGGCATCCTTTTTAGGGGCTAAGAGGGGAGCAGTTTGATGATCGGTTATTTCATGAATGCATTCGTTGCAGTCAGGACTGCGCACGGAGCGATGCTCGAGCGAGCTCGCACCGAGCGGGGCGCCTCCATGGTGGAGTACGCACTGCTCGTCGGCTTGATCGCCGTCGTCGCAGTCGTGGCCATCGCAGCGTTGGGCGGGGGCATCACCGGCCTGTTCAGCAACGCGAACAACTGTGTGGGCAACAGCGGCGCCTGCTGAGCCGTCGCGCGGCGTCGACCGCAGAAGAAGGGGCTGCCCCTGAGGGTGGCCATCTTGCCGAGAGGCAGCCCGGAGGGCCGGATCGAGAGATCCGGCCCTCCGGCGCGTCCGGGGACCGGCGGTGGCAGGCAGCGGGCGGCGTGCGAACGGTCGTTACGATGAGCCCAGGTACACGCGCCCTCAGCTGGATTTCATCTTCGGTTCACATAACCGATACGGCGGCGAAATAGGGTCCGACGAGACTGACAACCGCCAGCAGGAGTGGGTGTTGTGTCCGCAAGGTGCCGGGACGCCCTGCCCCGACAGGTGACCACGGAGACGAAGGGGAACACAGGAGAACTCATGAGCTACCAGGCCGAGTACATCTGGATCGACGGAACGGAGCCCACCCCGCTCCTCCGGAGCAAGACCAGGATCGTCGAGGACGGGAAGGACCCCAGTATCTGGGGCTTCGACGGCTCGAGCACGAACCAGGCCGAGGGCAACGACTCGGACTGTGTACTTCAGCCGGTCTTTGTCTGCGTCGACCCGCTGCGGGCGGAGGGCGACAAGCTCGTGATGTGCGAGGTCCTGCACCCCGACATGACGCCGCACAGTACGAACACGCGCCGGAAGTCGGCCGAGCTGGCTGAGAAGTATGCGGACCAGGAGCCCTGGTTCGGAATCGAGCAGGAGTACACCTTCTTCCAGTACGGGCGCCCGCTCGGCTGGCCAGAAGCCGGGTTCCCTGCCCCTCAGGGGCCGTACTACTGCGGCGTCGGTGGCGACAAGATGCCGGGCCGCGAGATCGTCGAGCGCCACACCGCCGCCTGCATGAAGGCCGGGCTGGGGATTGAGGGGACCAACGCCGAGGTCATGATGGGCCAGTGGGAGTTCCAGATCGGGGTGCTCCCGCCGCCGCTGATCGGTGATCAGCTGTGGACCGCACGCTGGCTGCTCTTCCGCATCGCGGAGGATTTCGACGTCTTCGCCACCCTGGAGCCCAAGCCGGTGCTCGGGGACTGGAACGGCGCCGGTGCACACACGAACTTCTCCACGAAGGCCATGCGGGAGGACGGTGGCTGGGACGCCATCATCGCCGGCTGCGAGGCCCTCGGGAAGCGAGTGGAAGAGCACGTGACGAACTACGGGATCGGCATCGAGAGCAGGCTGACCGGAGCGCACGAGACGGCGCACTTCAGCCAGTTCAGCTACGGCACCTCGGACCGCGGGGCGTCGATCCGGATTCCGTGGGCCGTGGCCAAGAACAAGAAGGGGTGGCTAGAAGACCGCCGGCCGAACGCCAACATGGATCCGTACGTGGTGAGCGGCCTCATGGTCGAGACGGTGTGCGGGGCTGCCGCCGGCGACTGAGCCGTCTGCGATCGGAAACGCCGCTGGTTCCCGGGAGTGCACCACCCGGGGCCGGCGGCGTTTCTCGTTGGGCGGTTCGGAGGGCCCGCGCTAGTCCGGCGTGTTTCTTCGTCCCGCCCGCCCGCCCGCCCGCCACGCCGGCATGCCGGCGAGGGAGGCAGGCAGGTGTCTTTGGGACCCGGCCGCAGGCGCCACTTCGGCCTCTGCGGCTCCCGACGTCCCGGGCGGGGGGCGGGCCGGCCGGGCGTAGGATGACCCCGGGCTGCGTGCGGGTCTGTGGTTGAAAGTCGAGGCCAGTCGCAGGCAAAACGACCCACGTAAGGCGACTTGTGGTCGCTGAGCATGGTGCGGCTTAGAGGTAAGCCCTGCCCGCCGCGTCCCCGGCTGTCGGGGGCGGGCGGAGACGAGGCGATGCGCGCCACCATGGTGCCGTTGGGTAGGGCGGCTCGCCGTCGTACCGCCGGGACCGGCGCGTCACCCTCGCGGCAGGCGAGTGTGGGGTCAAAGACCAGGTCAGCCGCACGCAGCCCCATTTCGCCGGGATGGCCCGGCGGCGGCTCCGGGCCCGCCGCGGCCGGTAGGATCAACTTTCCATGAGCGTTTTCACGAAGGTCCTGCGCGCCGGCGAGGGCAAAAAGGTCAGGAGGCTGGCCGAGCTCGTCCCCCTGGTCGGTGCCCTCGAGCCGGAGATGCAGGGCTTGAGTGACGACGCGCTCGCCCACAAGACGGTGGAGTTCAAGGAGCGCCTCGACCAGGGCGAGTCGCTCGACGACCTGCTCATCGAGTCCTACGCGGTCGTGCGTGAGGCGGCCTGGCGCGTGTTGGGGCAGCGCCACTTCGACGTGCAGCTCATGGGGGGCATGGCGCTGCACTTCGGCTGGATCGCCGAAATGAAGACCGGCGAGGGCAAGACGCTGGTGTCCACGCTCCCGGCCTATCTCAACGCCCTCGACGGCCGTGGCGTCCACATGGTGACGGTCAACGAGTACCTGGCCACCCGCGACTCCGAATGGATGGGACGGATCCACCGCTGGCTCGGCCTGGCGGTCGGGCGCATCGGGTCTGACATCGATGACCCCGCGCTGAAGCGGGCGGCCTACGCCGCGGACATCACGTACGGGACGAACAGCGAGTTCGGTTTCGACTACCTGCGCGACAACATGACCCGCAGCCGGGATCTCATGGCGCAGCGCGAACACGCCTTCGCCATCGTCGACGAGGTCGACTCCATCCTCATTGACGAGGCCCGCACCCCCCTCATCATTTCGGGACCGGCGGACGAGGCGGCCCAGCTCTACTACCAGTTCGCCGCCATTGCCCGCACCTTGACGCGCGACGTCGACTACGAGGTGGACGAGGAGAAGAAGACGGTCATCCCCCTCGAGTCCGGGATTGAGAAGGTGGAGCAGGCGGTCGGCGTGGAGAACATCTACGACGCCGTCTCGGTCAACTACGTCCACCAGCTGACGAAGGCGCTCACCGCCAAAGACCTCTACAAGCGCGACAAGGACTATCTGGTCCAAGGCGGCGAGGTGAAGATCGTCGACGAGTTCACGGGGCGCACGCTCGAAGGTCGTCGGTGGTCCGACGGTCTCCACCAGGCCGTCGAGGCGAAGGAGCGCGTGGCCATCAAGGAGGAGAACCACACCTGGGCCACCGTGACCCTGCAGAACTACTTCCGCCTGTACGACAAGTTGTCCGGCATGACGGGCACCGCGGAGACCGAGGCCGGCGAGTTCGCAGCGACCTACGGCCTGCCAGTGGTACCCATCCCGACCAACAAGGACATGCTCCGCCTCGACGAGCCCGATCTGGTGTTCAAGTCCGAGGAGGCCAAGTTCAACGCGGTGGCCGACGACATCGTCGAACGCAACGAGCTCGGCCAGCCCATGTTGATCGGCACCGCGTCCGTGGCCAAGTCGGAGCTGCTCTCGCGGCTGTTGGAGAAGCGGGGCGTCACCCACAACGTCCTCAACGCCAAGCAGCACTTCCGGGAGGCCGAGGTCGTGGCCCAGGCTGGCCGGCGCGGTGCGGTGACGGTCGCCACCAACATGGCCGGCCGCGGCGTCGACATCATCCTCGGGGGCAATCCCGAGCTGCTGGCGGAACACGAACTGGCCGCCGAGGGCGTCGACATCGACAGCGAAGAGGGCGTCGCAGAGTTGGAGCGCCGCAAGGCGGCCATGGAGGCTCGGTGCCGGGCCGAGGGCGAAGAGGTGCGCAAGCTGGGTGGGCTCTACGTGCTGGGCAGCGAGCGCCACGAGAGTCGGCGCATCGACAACCAGCTCCGGGGCCGATCGGGCCGTCAGGGCGATCCCGGCGAAAGCCGCTTCTACCTGAGCCTCGACGACGAGCTCCTGCGCCTGTTCGCCACCGGGGCGATGAGCTGGGTCATGGGGCGGACGCTGCCCGACGACGTGCCGATCGAGTCCAAGACGGTCGCCAAGGCCATTGAGCGGGCGCAGAACACGGTCGAGGCCCGCAACGCGGAAATGCGCAAGGACGCCCTCAAGTACGACGAGGTGATGGATCAGCAGCGCAAGGTCATTTACGAGCGCCGCCTGCAGATCATCGACGGCGACGACCTCGAGGAGCACACCGAGGACCTCCTGGCCGGTGTGGCGGAGAAGCTCGTGGCCGAGCACTGTCCCACCGAGTTCGAAGAGGACTGGGACCTGAAGGGTCTGGTCGACTCGTTGCTGCAGTACTACCCGACCAAGTTCTCAGTGGCCGATCTCCAGCAGGCGGAGACGACGGAGGATCTGGTGGAATCCATCGTCGAAGAGGCCCTCGACCACTACGAGAAGCACGGCGAGGCGATGCCGGGCGGCTCCGAGACCATGCGGCAGATCGAGCGCGACGTGTATCTGCAGATCATGGATGCTCGCTGGCGCGACCACCTGACCGAGATGGACAACCTGAAGGACGGCATCCACCTGCGCTGGACGGTCCAGGCCGATCCCCTCAACGCGTGGCAGCAAGAGGGCTACTCCATGTTCGGTCAGCTCATGGAGGTGATCGACAACGATTATCTCCGCTACATCCTCCACGTCGAGGCGGTCCAGCAGACGGCAGCCGAGCCCGACCTCGACAAGGCGGTCTACGCCGCCGCCGATGACCCGGTGGCCGAGACCGGGGCGCTGGCTTCGGCGCTGCTGGCGGACCAGGGCGCCAACGTGCCGACGCAGACCGCCTTGCTGCCCCAGTCCAACGGGGCCGGCATCAACGGACGGGCCGGAGGGGGCAAGGCGCAGATCAAGCAGCCCAACGCGCCCGACCCCGACGCCCTGGTGCCGATCGTCAAGGACCAGCACGAGAAGATCGGCCGCAACGAGCCCTGCTGGTGCGGGAGCGGCAAGAAGTTCAAGTTGTGCCATGGCGCCGCCTGACGGGCCGTCGGCCGATCTCCCTCGCGACTTCACATCTGAGCTCGGAGCGCTAAGGGAGCGGCTGACCGAGGCGGAGCGCTACCTCGGACGCGAGAAGCTCGAAGTTCGCCGGGTCGAGCTCGAGGCTGCAGTGGCCCGGCCCGATCTCTGGGACGACGCCGACAACGCCCGCGCGGTGACCAAGGAGCTCGGACGCGTCTCCGCCGACCTGGACCAGCTCGACACGCTGCGCAGCGCGCTCGAGGACGCGGAGGCACTACTGGAGCTCACGCAGGAGTCCGCCGCCGAAGGCTCCAGTGATGCCGCGCTCGACGCCGAGCTGATCGAGACGGTCGATGCCCTGGGGACGCGGCTCGGGGCGCTGGAACTGCAGTCGCTGTTCTCCGGCGAGTACGACGAGCTCGATGCCGTGTGCGAAGTGCACGCCGGCGCGGGTGGCACGGACGCCCAGGACTGGACCGAGGTCCTCCTGCGCATGTACCAGCGCTGGGCCGAACGCCGCGGCTTCACGGTCGAGGTGGACGAGGCGACCGAAGGGCAGGAGGCCGGGCTGCTTTCGGCCACCTTCATCGTCCACGGCCGCTTCGCCTACGGGCTCTTGGCCACCGAGCGGGGCGTGCACCGGCTGGTCCGGATGTCACCGTTCGACTCGCAGCACCGCCGCCAGACCAGCTTCGCCTCCATGGACGTCACGCCTTTCCTCGAAGACGTGTCGTCCGAGGTGGACATCGACGAGAAAGACCTGCGTATCGACACCTACCGCTCCTCGGGGGCGGGGGGCCAGCACGTCAACAAGACGGACTCCGCCGTGCGTCTGACCCACCTGCCGACGGGGCTGGTGGTCTCCTGCCAGAACGAGCGCAGCCAACATCAGAACAAGGCCAAAGCGCTGCAGATCCTGGGGGCCAAGCTGGCCGAGCGCGCCCGCATGGAACGCCGGGCCGAGCTCGACGCGTTGAGCGGCGACCGGGTCGACAACGCATGGGGAAACCAGATCCGTTCGTACGTGATGGCGCCGTACCAACTCGTCAAGGATCTCCGCACCAACTACGAGACGGGCAACGTCGAGGCGGTGCTCGACGGCGATCTCGACCCCTTCATGGAGGCCGAGCTGCGCCGCCAACGCGAGGGCCACGCGTCGCGCGCGGATCACGGGTGCATGCGCGCGCTGCGTGCGTGGACGGAGTGACAGGGCGCGCTGCGCACGTCAAGCGACCGCGCGGTGAGCATTGGTCGGGGTGCCGTGTGTGCATGTTCGGTTCGATGCTCGTGGCGCCGGTGACCAGCATGGTGCGTCCGGCTCACCGGGCACAGCGAAGCTCATCGCCGGCGCGACCAGGCTCGCGCTGCATCCGGCCGTGCTCGCAACCGGAAGGTCGAGAGACCACAGCGGCGGCCACCGGCCTCATCGTCATTTCGGGTACCCCGATCGCGCCGCCGCGGTCCAGGCGAGCGGTGACGTGATACCCCATGACCTGCGGCGACGTCGACCGATCGGGCCACCCGGTGACCGGTGACCGGTGACCCGCCCGGCCCCGATTCACGTCGAAGCGCCCGGACTGCTCCTCCGTCCCCCGGGCGGCGCGTGGCGCGTCGGCCGTGGCCCGGAAACACCAACAGACGAAGAGGAGCCGTGCGGCCGGCTCACGCGGGACCATGACGACGCGCGCAACTCCGGTGGGGGAGCCCAGCGATCCGCCGCCCGGGCCCAGCGCGACGGCGATCGTGCCCGACGGCGTGGGCTCGGTGCACCGCGGCAGCTGTCGCGGCCATCCGCACCGCAGAACCCTGTGACCTGCGTCGGAGTCGCTGACCCGAAACGGCAATGCGGACTCGTTAGGATTATGCGGTGCCCTGCCTACGCCGGCCCGGGCGACACCTCTCCCACTGATGATCCGATTCGAAAACGTCACCAAGACCTACAAGGGCTCGACGGTCGCACTGCGCGACATCACCGTTGAGATCGACAAGGGCGAATTCCTCTTTCTCGTCGGCGCGTCGGGATCGGGGAAGACCACCTTCATCCGCCTCCTGCTGCGCGAGGAGCTGCCCGACGCGGGTCAGATCCTCGAAGCGGGCCGCAACATCGTGGAGCTGCCGAAATGGCGGGTGCCGTACTTGCGCCGCAACATCGGCTGCGTGTTCCAGGACTTCCGTCTCCTGCCGAACAAGACCGTCTTCGAGAACGTCGCCTTCGCCCTCGAGGTCATCGGTCGTCCCCGCCACGTCGTGGCGAACCAGGTACCGCAGGTGCTGGACCTGGTCGGACTGGCCAACAAGCGGGACAACCTGCCCAACGAGCTCTCCGGAGGCGAGCAGCAACGGGTCGCCGTGGCCCGTGCCTTCGTCAACCGCCCACTCATCCTGTTGGCCGACGAGCCCACGGGGAACCTCGACCCCCAGACCAGTCAGGGCATCATGCAGCTGCTCGACCGCATCAACCGGACCGGCACGACGGTCGTGGTGGCGACGCACGACGAGGTGCTCGTGGACAAAATGCGCCGGCGCGTGATCGAGCTGAGCAACGGGCGCATGGTGCGCGACCAGGCGCGCGGTGTGTACGGCTTCGACGGCTCAGGACAAGAGGCCGTCTAGAGATGGCCGTTTCCGTCGATTACGTCGTCCGCGAGACCGCGTCGAACCTGTGGCGCAACCGTCTCATGACGATCGCCGCCGTTCTCACCGTCGCCGTCTCGCTGTCCCTCGTCGGCGCGGCACTGCTGCTGCGGCAGGGCTCAGCCAACGCCACCGGGACGCTGGAGCGGGGCACCCAGGTCACCGTCTGGATGGAGCCGAACGCCAATGCGCAGGAGATCGCCGCCGTCAAGACCGAGCTGTCGCAGCTGAACTACGTCGTGCAGCCGTGCGCCTACTGGAACAAGGCCCGCAACTTCTCCGAGGCCCACCGGCTGCTTCCCTCGGACGTCATTCAGGCGACCACCGAGGCGGAGATGCCGACCTCCTACTGGTGCACCCCCGTTGCGCTCACGGATGCGGCCCAGGTGGTCCACACCTTCAACGGCACGGCCGGCGTGCTCTCGGTGACTGAGCCGCAGCAGACCATCCACAACGAGGAGACCGTGATCAACGTCTCGAAATGGGTCTGCCTCGCCGTCGCCATCGTGCTCATCGTGTCCGCCGCCGTCCTCATCCTGAACACCATCCGCATGGCCATCTTCGCCCGGCGACGGGAGGTCTCCGTGATGAAGCTGGTCGGGGCCACCAACTGGTTCATCCGGGTGCCGTTCATGTCCGAGGGCCTCCTGCAGGGCCTGATCGGATCGGTACTGGCTGCCGTCGTGGTCTATTTCGTGTACCTCTTCATCAACCACGAGGGGAACGGGAAGACCTCGAGCAACATCTTCACCGCCATGCACATGTCCGGGTCCGAGGTGCTCTTGACCAACGTCGTCGTGGTCATCGTCGGCATGGCGATCGGCTCCATCGGGTCCCTCATCGCGATCAGACGCTTCCTCGACGTCTGACGTCGGCGCCACCGTCGCTGGCGCGGGTGATCAGCCTCCGGCGTCGGCTGGGCTGCAGACGTAGAAGCGGGACACCCTGCTGTCCGAGTGCACCGTGGACTCGGCGCCGGTCTGCGCGGAGCAGTGCGCCAGCACCCAGCGCATGTCGGGATTGCGGGTGAGCGGGTCCGTCCCGACCAGGACGTCGCCCACCCGGCGGCTGCGCACGTCGTCGATGAACGTCCGCAGCGGTGTCGCCGGCACCTGGCCCGAGAAGCCGCCGACGGGGAGAAACTCGTGGCCCGTCGCCAGGACCTGGCCGCTCGCCTGGGCCGAGGACTCGTTGGTGACAGCGCTCACCTGTGCGGGAAGCGCGCCGCCCTGGCCGCTGCCGCCGGCCAACCGGCGACGTCGCGCTGCCATCCCAACTGCTGGGCCGAGGTGATGGCGGCCGGTTGGTAAGGCGAGTCGAAGGGGCCGAGCTCGTCGCCAACGGCGGTGGCCGACGCCCACGAGCCGCCGAGGAGGAGCGCCACCAGGGCGAGCCCGAGCCCGGCCTGCCGCTCCCACGGACGCCTGTCGCGGCGCAGGGAGGAGGCCAGGAAGCCCAGGGCCCCAACGGTGGCGAGCGCACTGGTGGCGATGACCCAGGGCCGGACCCCGGCCGCATCGGGCACCAGGTAGACGGCGTAGGCCACCCCGACGGCGACGACGGACATTGCCACGATGGGCACGACCCGCGTCCGTTCCCGGAGCTTCCAGGCCAGGGCGAAGCCCAGTCCGCACAGCGCGGCCATGGGCGGGGCCAGCGCCGCCAGGTAGTACCCGTTGAGGAAGTGCGACGAGGAGAAGAAGCTCCACGTCAGGAAGAGCCAGACGCCCCACAGCACCGCGGCGGCGCGCCAGGGATCGGTGCGAGGCCGGCGCCGGCGGGCCACGAGGATGCCGATCAGTGCGGCCAGCGATGGGACGAAGAGCCATGCCGCCTCGCGTCCGAGCCCGCCGTCGAGGAAGCGGCCGGGCCCGCGCTCGAGCGCGTGGGTGGGCGCGCCGCCGCTCGTGGACGTTGCCCGCCCGACCGGTGGCGGGCTGCAGCCCGGTTGGTCGAGGAGGTCGCCGCTGAGGCGATCGGCGCCGTTGTAGAGGAAGACCTGGCTGAAGACAGAGTTGTTGCAGCTGCCGTCGACAAAGGGACGGTCCTGGGCGGGCACGAGGGAGACGACGCACATCCAGCTCAAGGACACGGCGACCACGGCGAGGAGGGAGAGGGCGACCTGTCCGACGCGGCGCTCCAGGCTGGCCACGGGTGCCGCCAGTATGTAGGCGAGGAAGAGCGCCGGCAGCACGACCCAGGCCTGGAGCATCTTGGCCTGGAAGGCGAGGCCGACCCAGACGCCCGCGAGCACGAGGGACTGCAGCCGTCCTGTCATGAAGGCGGACGTCGTGGCATCCGCCGCGAGCACCAGCAACAGGATCAGGAGCGAGTCCGAAATGTTGCCGCGGTTCAACAAGATGGTGACCGGCGTCGTGGCCAGTGCGACGGCCGCCACCAAGCCGGCCCCGGCGCCGCCGACCCGGCGGACGGCGCGGTAGAGAACCAGGACGGTCAACGTCCCCTCAATGGCCTGGGGCAGCACCATCGCCCAGATGTGGAAGCCGAAGAAGCGGACAGACAAGGCCTGCAGCCAGAAGGCACCGGGCAGCTTGTCGACCGAGACGGTTCCCCACGGGTCGAAGGCGCCGAAGAAGAAGTCGTGCCAGTTCTGCGACATGCTGCGCACCGCCGCGCCGTAGAACGTCTCGAGTCGGCGCGCTCCCGCTGCCCCAGCTGTATGAGAGCAGCGCCAACGCGGCGACGAGGAGGAGGGCCGGGCGGGCCCAACGGGGTTGATCGGGCGGGGACCGCCAGAACTCCCAGCGGCTGGTCCGGGCCCGTCGGTCCGCGACCGACGGCTCGGTGCTCACCGCTGCCGGTACATCCTCAATGAGGCCCCCGACCACGTCCCCCACCCCGGGCAACCTAGCTCTCGAGCGGGTTGATCAGGGTGCCATCGGGTTGCACGGAAGGGGCTGCGCGGAAGGGGCAGGGCGCAGACCGACGTGCAGTACGTTGCACGACCATGCAGGAGGCCGCGCACAGCGCCGCGACGACCGCGTGGGTGCGGCGGGAGGGCGGGACGTGACGGACCGCCGGCCGCTCGGTGGCCCGAACGGCTCGAATGGCTCGAACGGTTCGAAGCACGATCTCTCGCGCTCCCGCTTCTTCTGCAACAACGCCCGCAAGGGCTCACTGCTCTGCGGCATCCTGGCCTTCGCGGCACTGGTGATCGGTGGGGGCTTCGCCGAGATCAGCTCCAACGGTGCGCCGACGTCCATGGAGACAGCTGTGGTCCGCTGGATCATTGTGGGCGCGCTGGTCATCGGTGCGACGCTCTACGTCGTCGGCGGCCGCATGCTCCGGGCCGACGGCGATGGCGATGGGGGTCGGTGAGGGAGCGAGCTGCGCTCCGCCAAGGGCGGCGGCGGTGACCATGGTCGCGTCGCCATCTGGGTCAGACTGAGGCCATGGGAAGCGGCGGCGACAAGCCCAGGAAGCAGAAGCGCCGTCTGGCCAAGGTCCCGAAGTACGAAGAACCCAATACGTTGCCCCTGCAGGGCCTGACGGGGAGCTCCGATGGCGTGTTCGGGTCGCGCTACGGGCATTCGGCCGATCATCACCACGAGAAGAAGCCGGGACGCTTCGGCGCGTTCATTCTCCGCTGCCTGGGGATGAAGCCCAAGCCGTAGCTGGTGTGACCCGAGAGATTGCCGACGACACCTGGCCTACGACACCTGATGCCGTCCGGTTCGTTCGGGCTGGGCGGATTGTTCGGCCTGGCGGGTTTTCGGTCTGGCGGGTTTTCGGTCTGGCGGGTTTTTCGGTCTGGTGAGGTTCGCGGCAAGGTTCGCGGCAAGGTTCGCGCCAAGGAGCGTCCGCCACGCTCTGCTGCGCCTTCGGAATGAGGGCGCACACGAAAGCGAGGATGCAGATGGCCAACACCACGACGATCACCGGGAATCTGACCCGGGAGCCCGAAATCCGTTACACCCGCGAGGGGCAGGCGACGGCCCAGCTCGGTGTCGCCGTGAACCGGCGTTGGCTGGATCGCGCAACCCAGGAGTGGCAGGAGTCCACCTCCTTCTTCGACGTCATCTGCTGGCGCGATCTGGCGGAGAACGTGGCCCTCAGCCTGACCAAGGGCATGCGGGTCGTCGTCACAGGCCGGCTGGAGCACCGGACCTGGGAGACCGAGGAGGGTGAGCACCGCTCCAAGGTGGAGATCACGGCGGACGAGGTGGGCGCCAGCCTGCGGTACGCCACGGCGGACGTCCACAAGGTGGAGCGGCGCGGCTCGGCGTCGCTCGAGAACCCCGACGTCGACGCGGACGCCGACGCGGCAGAGGCCCTTGCAGTGGAGGCCTAATGGTGCCGTGGCTCATCACGACATGGCCCGGGTTGACAGCCCTCGTTGCCGGAGCGACGGCACGACTGGCCGTCGACCCGGCCATCGTGGTGGGTGCGACCGCGGGCGCCGCGGCCTGCGTCGGCGCGACGTTGCTGGCGAATCGAGCCGCGCCCCGTCGCCGCCGGGCGTCCTCTGGCTGACGCTCAGGCTCCGGTCGGAGATCCGTCCTCTGCGGGGGTGTCGTCCTCGGGCGGTAGGTCAGCGAGAGCGAGTTGACGCAGTAGCGCTGCCCGGTGTCGGTCGGGCCATCGGGGAAGACGTGCCCCAAGTGGCCGCCGCACCGGGCGCACAGGATCTCGGTCCGCGCCATGCCGAAGGACCGCTCCCTGCGCTCGAGGACCGTCCCCGCGGCGCGAGCCCGGTCGAAACTGGGCCACCCGGTGCCGGACTCGAACTTGGCCTCGGTGTCGAAGAGCTCGGCCCCGCAGCCGGCACAGCGGAAGACCCCCGCACCGTCCACGTGGAGGAGGTCGCCTGACCACGGCGGCTCCGTGCCGGCCCGGCGGAGGACGGCGTAGCGCTCGGCCGAGAGCTGGGCCTTCCACTCTTCGTCTGTCTTGGCGACTGCGAAGTCGGCATCGTCCTTGGCGCGTCTGCGGGTGAACATGTGGGACCTTTCAAGCGGCCAGCGCGGTGGCGGCGTTGCCCATGAGGAACAGGAAGTTGTCGGCGTAGAACTGTCGGCGCACCTCGGCATCGGCGTCGCCGAGCGATGCCTCGAAGCGCTCGAGCGGCTTGCGCCCGCCCTCCACGTGGGGGTAGTCGGAGGAGAAGAGCACGAGGTCGGCGCCGGCCTGCTCCACAATCCAGCCGACGTCCTCGGTCGGGTAAGGCGTGAACCTGCACTGACGGTGCACGTAGTCGCTCGGACGCAGCGACAGCCCCTGCAGGCGCTCCTCGTGACGGTGGAAGGCCTCGAAGGCGGACTCCATCTGGCGCAGCCAGGACGGCACCCAGATGGCGCCCTGCTCAATCACGCCGATGCGAAGATCCGGGAACGCCTCGAGCACTCCGTCGAAGATCAGCGTGGCCAGCGTCTGGGCGGGCGGGACCGGGATCCCCATGTAGTCGACCGACCGGAAGTTCTCCTCGCCGCCGTGGAAGTCGGGTGGGACGGGCTTGCCGTTGACGAAGTAGTTGGGGTCGATGAGGGTCCCGGTGCCCCCGACGTGGAACACCACCGGGATACCGGCCTCCTCGGCCCGCGCCCACACGCCGAACAGGTCTGTGTGGCTGGGCGAGTACCGCGGCGGGCACCCCGAGGCGATCAGCAGCGCCGCGGCGCCCTGGGCCAGCGCGTCCTCGGTGGCGGCGACGGCCCGGGCCGGGTCGGCCAGCGGGACGTACAGCGACGGCAACAGGCGCGGGTCGACCGAGCAGAACTCGACCATGCCGCGGTTGTGGGCGCGGGCGGCGGCGTAGGCCAGGTCGGCGTCGGCGTGCTCCATGTCGTGCAGGCGACCGTTGTGGAACGTGTTGAAGACGAGCTGGCTCGAGAACCCGAGAAGATCGAGGGCGCGGGAGCGGTCTTCGGGAATGAAGGCCCCGGTCGCGGCGAAGTTCTTGCGCGCCATGATCTCGGCCTGCTCGTCGGCGCGGTACTCGGCGGAGGCGTGCCGTGCCCGCAGCGCGTCGAAGGCCGCGATGAGGTCGCGCTGCTGGTCGGCGGGGTCGCCGGTCTGGCGCAGCTCGTTCCCGCCGGGGTAGCGCAGTACGGGCATGCGGTCCCGGTAGGCCGCCTCCGCGTGGTCACGCAGCCATGAGGGCGTCTCCATGATGTGGGCGTCGGCGTCGTGGACGATCCGGCCCTCGGAATAGGCCATGTCTCCCTCCCTCTGACACGCCGCTCGTGCCGTGCTGCCCGGGCCGTGCTGCCCGGGCCGTGCCGTGCTGTGCTGGCCAGTATTCCAGGCTCGGCCGGCGTCTCGCCCCGCACCGGCACCGTCCTACGATGCCGTCGTGGGAGCGGAGCTGGTCACGGGGCTGTTGCGTGAGGTGGGACTGCCCTCCACTCTGGCCGAACGGGTAGAGCTGACCGGGGATGGGCAGCTCTACGCGACGCCGTTCCCCGTGGTGGAGTGCGCCGCCTCGGTCCTGGGTTCCATCGGCGCGGCGGCATCGCTGTTGTGGGAGGAACGGACCGGGCGGGCCCAACCGGTCACGGTGGCCCGCGGGCATGCCGGGGCCTCGCTGGTCGGCTTCCAGCTGCAACGACTCGAGGGCGCGGACCTGCCGGCGGCGCCGATGAGCCGGGAGCGTCCGCTGGTCAAGCTGTACCGCTGCCGCGACGGCCGCTTCATCCACCTGCAGGGTCAGTTCGCCCACCTGGCGGCGCGCACGTGTGCGGTCCTCGGGTGCGAGGTCGACAGTGGCACCGACGTCGTGGCGGAACGGGTGGCCCGCTGGGACGCACCGGCTCTCGAGGACGCGCTGGCCGACGCGGGCACGTGTGGCGCCATGGCCCGCACCGCGGCGGAGTGGTCGGCTCATCCGCAGGCCGAGGCCATCGCCCCGTTGGGTCGGGTCAGCGTCGAGAAGATCGGGGAGAGCGCGCCCGAGGCGCCGCGTGGCGGCGAGCGCCCGCTCGAGGGGGTGCGGGTGCTCGATCTCAGCCGCCTGCTGGCCGGACCGACCAACGCCCGCACGCTGGCCGAGCACGGGGCCGAAGTGCTCCTGGTCAACTCGGAGCGTCTGGAGAACATTCCGCTCTTCGTCATGGACACCAGCCACGGCAAGCGCTCCTGTTGCCTGGAGCTGGACGATCCGGCCGACGCGGCGGCCCTGCGCGAGCTGGCCCGCGGCGCCGACGTGTTCACCCAGGGTTATCGCGGCGGCTCGCTGGCCCGCCGGGGCTTCGGGCCCGAGGAGCTGGCGGCGGCGCGGCCGGGCATCGTGGTGGTGACCATCAACTGCTACGGCGACGGGGGTCCGTGGCACCTCCGTCCGGGTTGGGAGCAGATGGCCCAGACCGTCTCGGGGATGGTGGTCGGGCAGGGGAGCTCTGAGCAACCGTCGCTGGTCCCCGCCGCGGCCTGCGACTACACCACGGGGTACCTCGCCGCTCTGGGGACGGTGGCGGCGCTGTGGCGCCGGGCCCATGAGGGCGGCAGCTATCACGTGCGCGCCTCGCTGTGCCAGACCGCCCGCTGGTTCACCGAGGCCCCGGTCCGGCCCGGCGAGCCGACCGGCTTCGGCGACCTCGGCTCGTATCTCACGACCAGCGACACGCCCTACGGGCGGTTGCACCACCTCGGGCCCGCTGCCCGTCTCCCCGTCACGCCCACCCGCTGGGAGGTGCCCACGTCACCCATCGGCACCCACGCTCCCGCGTGGCAGGAGGCCGTGGCCCGGAGTTGACCGACCGGATCTGACGACCCGTCAGATCGTGCACGCCGGCTTGGCTACGCTCCCCGGCGATGGATCTGCGCGACCGCCCCGAGGACGTGGCGTTCCGCCAGGAGGTCAAAGGCTTCCTGCACGAGCACCTGGTGGGGGAATTCGCCGAGCTGGGGGGCCGTGGGGGATCGGGCGACGAGACCTTCGGCTTCGAGGTACGCCGGCGCTGGGAGAAGGTGCTGGCGGGGGGCGGGTGGACGGGCCTGGGCTGGCCGGTGGAATTCGGCGGTCGAGGGGCCACCATGACCGAGCAGGTCATCTTCAATGAGGAGTACGCCCGTGCCGCGGCGCCCGGCCGGGTCAACGTCATGGGCGAGGGGCTGCTCGGCCCGACCCTGATCCACTACGGCACGCCCGAGCAGCAGGCTCGCTTCCTGCCGCCGATCCGGGAGGGTGCCGAGCTGTGGTGCCAGGGCTACTCCGAGCCCGACGCCGGCAGCGACCTGGCCAACGTCAAGACGAGGGCCGAGCGTGACGGAGACCAGTGGGTGGTCACGGGGCAGAAGGTCTGGACATCACTGGCCCACCTGGCTGACTGGTGCTTCGTCGTGTGCCGGACCGACCCCGGGTCGGCGCGCCACAAGGGACTGTCCTATCTGTTGGTGCCGATGGACCAGCCGGGGGTCGAGGTGCGGCCGATCACCCAGCTCACGCGCACGAGCGAATTCAACGAGGTGTTCTTCGACGGGGCCCGCACCCACGTGGACAACGTGGTGGGCGGGGTGGGCGAGGGCTGGCGCGTCGCGTTGGCCACCCTGGCCTTCGAACGCGGCGTGGCTCTGTTGGGCTTTCAGCTCGGCTTCCGCCGCGAGCTCGACCGCCTGGTGGCACTGGCCGAGGAGAACGGGGCCGCTCGCCGGCCTGTGGTGCGCCAGCGGCTGGCCCAGGCCCACATTGAGCTGACCATCATGCGCTACAACACGCTGCGGAGCCTCGCCGGCGTCGACGGTCCCGTGGCGCCGCCCGAGGCCTCGATCGCCAAGTTGTACTGGGGGAGCTGGCACCGCCGGCTCGGCGAGCTGGCGATGGACGTCCTCGGGCCGGGGGCAACCGTCCTGGACGGGGAGCCGCTGCCCGAGAACGGCAGGTACGGCCTCGGCGAGCTCCAGCGCTCCTTTCTGTTCGCCCGCTCCGAGACCATTTACGGTGGGTCCAACGAGATCCAGCGCAACATCATCGGTGAGCGGGTGCTCGGCCTGCCGCCCGAGCCAAAAGGGGTGGCGTGAGCACCAATCTCAATGCGTCCTTCGACCCGCCGCCCCCGCCACCACCGCCGGGCGGCCACGGGCTGTTGGACGACAAGGTCGTCCTCGTGACGGCGGCGGCCGGGACGGGCATCGGGTCGGCGACGGCCCGGCGCTGCCTGGAGGAGGGGGCGTCGGTGGTCGTCTCGGATGCGCACGCCCGGCGGCTGGGTGAGACCGCCGAACAGCTGGCCGGCGAGGTCGGGACGGACGGACCGGCGCGGGTGCACGCACTGGCCTGCGACGTGCGGGACGAGGCGCAGGTGGGTGCGCTCTACGACGGCGCACTCGAACGGTACGGCCGCATCGACGTCGCGGTGCACAACGTGGGGCTCGGTGGCACGGTGCCACTGGTGGAGATGACCGACGAGCAGTGGTCCACCGTGCTCGACATCACGCTGACCGGGACCTTCCGCTGCACCCGTGCCGCGCTCGACACGCATGCTGCCGCTGAAGGCGGGCGTCATCGTCAACAACGCGTCGGTACTGGGCTGGCGGGCTCAACCGGGCCAGGCCCACTACGCGGCGGCCAAGGCCGGGGTCATGGCCCTGACGCGCTGCGCCGCCGCCGAGGCGGCCCCGGCCGGGGTCCGGGTCAACGCGGTGTCGCCCAGCCTGGCCGAGCACCCGTTCCTGAACCGGGCCATCCCCGACGAGGACCTCGCCGTGCTGCGCCGCCGCGAGCTGTTCGGCCGCGGTGCCGAGACGTGGGAGGTGGCCAACGTCATTGTGTTCCTGGCCAGCGACTACTCGTCCTATCTGTCCGGAGAGGTCATCTCCGTCAGCAGCCAACACCCGTGAGCCCATCGTCCCTGGACCTAGGGATCGGCGGCGCGCCGGCCGACCAGGAGGACCCGCGGGCAGACCGCATCTGGGGCACGGTGCCCCGGCTGGTGGACGAGGCGGCGCACCGTCACGGCACCAAGGAGGCGTTGGTCGACGGGGAGCGGCGGCTCACCTACGCGCAGCTGGCCCCGGAGGTCGACCGCTATGCCGCGCGGCTTCATGGCCGCCGGCGTCGGGTCGGACGACCGGGTCGCCCTGTGGGCGCCCAACTGCGCCGAGTGGATGCTCGCCGCCCTCGGTCTGCTGCGTGCCGGCGCGGTGCTGGTGCCGCTGAACACCCGGTTCAAGGGTGGCGAGGCCGCGTACATCATCCGCGACGCCGGCGCCACGGCGCTGGTGACCGTGCGCGGCTTCCTCGGGTTCGACTACCCCGCCATGTTGGCGGGTCAGGACACGGGGGATCTGGCCCGCGTCATCCTTCTGCGCGACGAGGGGGCGGGAGCGGCCTCCGGCCCGGCCGAAACGGCCTCCCGCCCGGCCGAAACGGCCTCCGGCTCGGCCGGCGCGGTGCCGCTAACGAGCCTCCAGGCCTTCCTCGAAGCGGGGGAGGACGTCGATCCGGCCGCATCGGCGGCGCGGGCCGCCGCGGTGCAACCCGACGACGTCTCGGATCTGATCTTCACCTCGGGCACCACCGGCCACCCCAAGGGTGCGGCGGCGACGCACGCGCAGTCGCTCCGCACCTTCGGGACGTGGTCGTCCATCGTGGGGCTCACTGCGGACGACCGCTACCTCGTCGTCAACCCCTTCTTCCACACCTTCGGGTACAAGGCGGGCATCCTCGCCTGCCTCATGGCCGGCGCCACCGTGGTGCCCGAGCCGGTCTTCGACCCCGCGGCGGTGATGGCCCGCATTCCGAGTGAGCGCATCAGCGTGCTGCCCGGGCCACCCACGCTCTACCAGACCTTGCTGTCGGACCCCCGGCGCGCCGAGCACGACTTGTCGTCGCTCCGGCTCGGGGTCACCGGCGCGGCCGTCGTGCCGGTCGAGTTGGTCCAGGCGATGCGCGACGAGCTCGGTTTCGACACGGTCCTCACCGCCTACGGCCTCACCGAGTCGTGCGGGACGGTGACCATGTGTCGGCGCAGCGATCCCCCCGAGGTCGTGGCCGCCACGTCGGGCCGGGCCATTCCCGGCCTCGAGGTCCGGGCCGTGGCCGACGGGCGCGCCGTCGCGCCGGGCGAGCCGGGTGAGATCGTCGTGCGGGGGTACACGGTGATGCCGGGCTATTGGGGCAACGACGCGGCAACGGCCGAGGCGATCGACGGTGAGGGGTGGTTGCACACCGGCGACATCGGTGTCCTCGACGCTGCCGGGAACGTCACCATCACCGACCGGGTCAAGGACATGTTCGTCGTGGGCGGCTTTAACGTGTACCCGGCGGAGATCGAAGCCATTCTGCGCGCCCACGAGGCGGTGGCCCAGGTGGCGGTGGTAGGCGTGTCGGACGAACGGATGGGCGAGGTGGGCTGTGCCTACGTCGTCCCCACGCCGGATGCGGCGGGCGCCGACCCCGTGGCGCTCGGCCGCTCGATTCTCAGCTGGTCCCGGGGAGCCATGGCCAACTACAAAGTGCCACGCAGCGTCGTCCTGCTCGACGTGCTGCCCGTGAATGCCAGCGGCAAGGTCCTCAAGCGAGAGCTCCGCCAGCGCCACGCGGCGGGCGCGGACACCGTGGTCACCAACGAGTCGTAGAAAACGAGAGGAGCACACAATGCGAGGCATCGTCTACACCGGGGAGGGCGTCGAGTTCACCGACGCGCTCGAGGTACGGGGTCCCGGGCCCACTGAAGTGCAGGTGCGCATGCAGGCGGCGGGGGTGTGCCATTCCGATCTGTCGGTGATCGACGGGACGATCCCGTTCCCGGCTCCGGCCGTGCTCGGCCACGAAGGCGCCGGCATCGTCGAGGCCGTCGGCGACGCGGTGCGGTCCGTCAAGCCGGGCGACCATGTGGTGATCGCCACCCTGGCGAGCTGCGGCACGTGCCGGGCCTGCGGGACCGGCCACCCGACCTGGTGCAAGAGCTCCCTCGGCAACATCTCGACGCCCTTCACCTTCAAGGGTGAGCCGGCGTCGAACTTCGCGGCCGCCTCCGTCTTCTCTGAGGTCACGATCGTCAGCGAGGTCCAGGCCGTGCGGATTCCCAAGGACGTCCCGCTCTCATCGGCCTGCCTCATCGGCTGTGGCGTGCTGACGGGCGTCGGCGCGGTCTTGAACCGGGCCAAGGTGAAGCCGGGCGACACGGCGGCCGTGTTCGGTGTCGGCGGTGTGGGCCTGAACGTGATTCAGGGCTTGCGGATTGCGGGGGCGACCCGGATTGTGGCGGTCGACACCGTGGCGGCCAAGGAGAAGCTCGGACGACAGTTCGGGGCCACGCATTTCGTCGACGCCAGCGCAGGGGACGCTGCAGCAGCCGTACGCGAGCTCGTTCCGGCCAATCGGGAGTCGGCCGCGGGCGCGCTCTTCCCGCTGGGCGGGGTCACGTGGGCCTTCGACTGCGTCGGCCACCCGGCCGTGCTCCGCAGCGCGCTCGACTGCCTCGACTGGGCCGGCAACGCCGTCGCCATCGGCATTCCGCCTCGCGGCACGGAGGTCTCGGTGGATGTCAACGCGCTGGCCTACGTCGATCGCGGGTTGCTCGGTTGCCGCTACGGCTCGGCCCGTCCCCATCACGACATCCCGCTCATGGTCGATTTCTACAAGTCGGGGCTGCTCATGCTCGACGAGCTGGTGTCATTGACCCGGCCGCTCGACCGCTTTGGCGAGGTCGTCGACGAGATGCACGCGGGCCGCGTGGCGCGTGGCGTCCTCACCTTCGACTAGAAAGCAGGACATGCCAACGGTGCCGCCGGCGGGAGCGCGGTCGTGAAAGGCGTGATCCTCGCCGGGGGCACTGGGTCGCGCCTCTATCCGCTGACCCGGATCACCAACAAGCACCTTTTGCCGATTTACGACCGTCCGATGATCGCGTGGTCCATTGAGGCCGTCGTTTCCAGCGGCATTGATGAGATCATGCTCGTCACCGGCGGGACCCACGCGGGCGAGTTCCTCCGCTTGCTCGGCAATGGGAGAGAGTACGGCATCAACCGGTTGTCCTACGCGTACCAGGAGATGGCGGGCGGCATCGCCGAGGCGCTCGGGCTCGCCGCCCATTTCGCCGAAGGCGGGCCGGTCCTCGTCATGCTGGCCGACAACATCGTCGAGCGGTCCATCCGTCCGATGGTCGACGCTTTCCGGGCCAACCCGGTCGGCGCGCGCATTCTGCTGTCAAAGGTGGCCGAGCCGGAGCACCTGCGGCATCTGGGCGTGCCCGTCTTCGGCGCGGACGGCCGCGTCGCCCACATTGACGAGAAGCCCGAGCATCCGGCCTCGGACTACTGCGTGACCGGCATCTACTGCTACGAGGCAGGCGTCTTCGACATCATCGGCGATCTCGAGCCTTCTGGTCGCGGCGAGCTCGAGATCACGGACGTGAACAACCACTTCGTCGGCAAGGGCGAAATGGCCCACGACATGCAGGAAGGGTTCTGGGGCGATGCCGGGGAGTCGATTGAGGCGTACTACGCCGTCAACGACTTCGTGCGACAGAACGGCGCCAACACGACCTAGGGGTTCTGCCCCATCCGGGCGGGCACCGCCTGTCCTACCCGGCGGGCGGCTGCGGAGCTGCTTCGGCTCAGTCGGGCCGCGGCTCGGCGGGGACGCCCAGCCTCACCTGACGGATGCTCTCGGCGATGCCGGCGCCGTCGAGGCCGAGGCTGGCCAGGATGTCATCCGCCTTGCCCTGCGCAAGGTACTGGCGCGGGACGCCGAGGATCCGGGTCGCCGGTACGGGCAGACCCGCCGACTCCGTCTGTGCCGCCATGGCGTCGAGAAGGAAGGCGCCGGCGCCCCCGTGGCGGACGCCGTCCTCGGCCGTCACCACCAGGCGGTGGCGAGCCGCATCCTCGAGCATGGCGATGTCGGGGGGCGCGACCACCCGCACGTCCCACACGGTGGCGTCGATTCCCTCCACCGCCAGCCTGTCGGCGGCATTGAGGCAGGCCGCGACCGTCTTGCCCACGCCCAGCAGGCAGACCGACCCGTCGCCGGCGCGCAACTGGCGTGCCCGGAGCCCGACTCCGACGTCGCCCGGATCCACATGGCGCGGCGCCGTCTTGGGCACGCGGATGGTGGAGGGTCCCGGCAACTCGAGAGCGGCGCGCAGCATTGGCTCCACGTCCTCGGCCGACGACGGCGCGAAGACCGTCATGCCCGGGATGGACAGCGCCAGGGCCAGGTCGAGGATGCCGTGATGGCTCGGCCCGTCGTCACCGGTGATGCCCGCCCGGTCGAGGACGAACACCACCGGGCAGCCGTGGAGGCCGACGTCGAGGTTGGCCTGGTCGAACGAGCGCGACCAGAAGGTCGAATACACCGCCACCACGGGTCGCAGGCCGGCCATGGCCATGCCGGCCGCGGCCGTCGCCCCGTGTTGCTCGGCAATGCCGACGTCGAAGAAGCGGTCCGGGAAGCGGGACTGAAAGGACAGGAGGCCCGTCGGCCCGGGCATGGCCGCGGTGATCGCCACGATCCGCGGGTCGTCGTCCGCGAGGTCGAGCAGGGCCCGGGTGAAGGCGTCGGTGTAGGTGCTGGCCTGCTGGGGAGCCGCGTCGGAGGCGCTCTCGGGTGTCGAGCCGAGCGAGGTGATGCCCCCACCATCGGAGCTGGCGTAGCCGCCGACCGCCCGGCCGGCCGAGTTCCCCACGGTGTTCTCGAGTGTGACCGGTTTGGTCGCCTTGACGTCGTGCAGGCGCTGCACATCGTCCTCTTCGGCGGGGGCGTAGCCCCGCCCCTTCTGGGTGAGCACGTGGACGACGATCGGCCCGTCCCACTCGGCGGCGTGCCTGAAGGCCTGTTCCATGTGCTCGATGTCATGGCCGTCGATCGGCCCCGCGTAGCGCACGCCTAGCGCCTCGAAGAAGGTGTGCGGCGCCACCATGTCGCGCAGCACGCTGGTCACCGAGTGCACACCCGAATAGGCCAGTTCGCCCAGGGCGGGCAGTTCGCGTAGACGCAGGCGCAACCGCTCGCGTGCCGCGGTGTAGGTGGGATTCAGGCGAAGGGTGGTCAGACTCTGGGACAACTGGGAGACGGTGGGCGCGTAGGAGCGTCCGTTGTCGTTCAGCACAATGACCACCCGTCGGCCTGAATGCCCCAGGTTGTTCAGGGCTTCGTAGGCCATGCCGCCCGTGACCGCGCCGTCGCCGACGACCGCCACGACTTTGCGCTCGCCGTCGATGCCGCGCAGCTCGAACCCGCTGGCGATGCCGTGGGCGTAGGAGAGCGCGGTGGACGCGTGGCTGTTCTCTATCCAGTCGTGCTCGGACTCGGCCCGGTTGGGGTAGCCCGACATCCCGCCCGCCTGCTTCAGGGTCTTGAAGCCGTAGCGCCGGCCCGTCAGGAGTTTGTGCACGTAGGCCTGGTGGCCGGTGTCCCAGAGGACGACGTCGCGGGGCGAGTCGAAGACACGGTGGAGGGCCAACGTCAACTCGACGGCGCCGAGGTTGGAGCCGAGATGCCCCCCGGTCGTCGTCACGGTGTCGACGATGAAGGACCTGATCTCCTCGCACAGCTCGACCAGTTGCTCTTCGTTCAGGCCCTTGAGATCGGCGGGCGTCTCAATGCTTGGCAGGATCATGGCGATGGCTTCAGGCTACCCGCTGGCCTGGACGCCTTCCCTGCGTTTGGGGCTCAGCACGGTGCACACGGCGACACCGAAGGACGCCAGGGCCAGGACCTGGAGGCCGCGGGCCGGCCCCAGGTTCTGCGAGATCCATCCGACGATGGGGGCGCCGGCGACCCAGCCCACGTACCCTGCCGCGGTGAACGCCCCGACCGCGCTCACCACCTGGGTCGCCATCCGGCTGACGGTGCTCATGACGAGCGGCCAGAACAGCGAGGCGCCACCCGCACCCAGGGCCAACCCGAGCGCGGCGACGCCGGAAACGGACGTGAGCGATTCGAGGAGGATGCCCGCGCCGGCCACACAGCCGCCGGTGATGAGGGCCCGGCGGGTGGAGAGCCGGCCGAGCAGGTGGCCCCCGGCCCCGCGGGTGGTGGCGGCGACCAGCTGGCCGACCACATAGGCCCCGGCCCCGAGCAACACCCCCGTGGCCAGGTGGTTGCGCAGGTAGAGCACGCCCCACGTGTCGACGCCGCCCTCCGTGATCTCCGCCAGGGCGAACACCGCCAGCAGCATCAGCAGCCCGTCGCGGCGCAAGCGGCGCAACGGGTGGCGGGAGGACTGGGACGAGGCGGACGTGGAGTCCGCGCTGGACAGGGCCGTGCCGGGGTCGGTGACAAGGGCCCACACGCCCACGCACACGGCGACGACAGCGATGCCGGGCCAGACCCAACGCCAGGAGATGCCGGCGTGGATGATCAGGGCGGCGATGGCCGCGCCGACGAGGGCGCCCGCGTTGAACAGTGCATGGAGGCGCACCAGCGCCTTGGGGTTGGTCATCAGGCGGTGCGACGCCTCGGCGTTCATGGCCGTGTCGATGGAGCCGCCCGCCACCTCCACCAGGACGAGCGCGACCGCGAAGGACCATGTGTCACGGGTGAGCGCCAGGACGCACAGCAGCACGGACCAGGCGAGCAGGGCGATCCAGAGGAGCCGGCGCGCCCCGACCCGATCGCAGAAGTGCGCCATGACGGCGCTCGAGGCGCCGGCAACGGCAATGGCCACCGCCAGCAACAGGCCCAGCTGCGCGTCGTTGAGCCCGAAGGTGTGCTGGATGTTGAACAACATGACGGCCCAGCTGCCCCAGAAGAGGCCGAACGTGGCGAACGACGCCACCACCGGCCCGGCTCCCGCCAGCAGGCCCTGCCCGTCGGTGGCGAGCGGGGTCGCGCTCAGGACCGGCTCGTGGCGCCCGCCTTGGCGAGAAAGGTGGCCCGGTCGACGACGACGCGGGTGACGCGACCCGCCCCGACGAGCCCGCCTCCGTCACCCTCGAGCCGTGCCGCGGACACCGTGAAGATCAGGCGCCGCCCCTCGACTTTGACCAGCGTGGCCTCGGCCAGCACGACGGAGCCCACGGCCACGGGAGCGAGATGGTCGAATTGCACCCGGGTGGCCACGCTCGATTGCGCCTCGTTGAGATGCCCGTCGGTGGCCCGGCAGGTGGCCTCCTCGCACAGGGCGATGAGGCGCGGGGTGGCGAGCACCGGAACGTCACCCGACCGAAAATGCTCGGCGGTGTCCTCGGCGGCGATGGTCAGCTCGAGCTGCGCGCTCAGCCCGGCATGCGGTCCGTGCCCGGCTGCGGTGGGCGGCTGGGATGGATCGGCAGGCACGACGATTACGATACCGCCGTGACCGACACTGCCCTCATCGACTCTGACGTGCTCGAACGCGTCCTGTCCACCGCCCTGGTCGGCGGTGGCGACATGGCGGAGGTCTTCGCCGAAGACGCCGTGACCGCCGGCGCCCTGCTCGACGACCGCCGGGTCGAGGAGCTGTCTTCGGGCCGGTCGCGCGGCGCCGGGATCCGGGTCGTCGACGGCGAGACGACCGGCTTCGCCCATACCGCTGATCTGAGCGAGGCCGGGCTGCTGGCGGCCGCCCGGGCGGCCGCGGCGGTGGCCCGCCAGGGCGGGGACGGCGTGCGCACGGTGGCACTCGATCCGCTGTCCGCCCACGGACGGGGAGACCGCACGGCCCCGGATTCGGTGGACAAGGAGCGCAAACTCGAGCTGCTCACCCGTGCCGACGACGCCGCCCGGGCCGCCGGCGACGCCATCACGCAGGTCTCGGTCGGCTGCGGCGACAGCCGGCGGCGCATCCTCATTGCCAACTCGGACGGGTTGTTCGCCCAGGACGAGCAGATCCGCACACGCTTCAACGTGACCTGCGTGGCCAACGGGGACACCGGGATGCAGACCGGCTACGAGTCGCTGGGCCGCACCGAGGGGTACGAGACCTTCGAGCGCCACCGGGTGGAGGACATCGCGGCGACCGCGGCGAGGCGGGCGCTGGCCAAGCTGTCGGCCCGCCCGGCGCCGTCGGGAGAGGTGCCGATCGTGCTGGCCGGCGGCAGCGGCGGCATCTTGTTCCATGAGGCGTGCGGCCATGGGCTCGAGGCCGATCACATCGTCAAGGATTCGTCCGTCTACACGGGTCAGGTCGGGCAATTGGTGGCCAGCCCGCTCGTGACGCTGGTTGACGACGGCACCGTGCTGGGGGAGTGGGGCAACTTCGCCGTCGACGACGAGGGGTGCCTGCCCGCGCGCAACGTGCTCATCGAGAACGGCGTCCTCACGGACTACATGTGGGACTGGCTGCGGGCCCGCAAGGAGGGTCGCGCCTCCTCGGGCAACGGGCGGCGCCAGAGCTACCAGCATCTGCCGATGGTGCGGATGACCAACACCTATCTGCTCGCCGGCACGGAGGATCCCGACGAGATCGTCGCCCAGACACCGTCGGGCGTCTACGTGAAGAAGCTCGGCGGTGGGCAGGTCAACACGGCGACGGGCGACTTCGTCTTCGGGACGACCGAGGCCTATCTCATTGAGGGCGGTCGCATCACCGAGCCCTTGCGCGATGCCAACCTGATCGGCAACGGGCCCGAGGTGCTGCGCCGCATCGACGCGGTGGCCACCGACTTCGACATGACCCCCGGTACCTGCGGCAAGGCCGGGCAGAGTGTGCCCGTCGGCTGCGGGCAGGCGACGCTGCGCATCACGGGCGTGACCCTCGGAGGCACGGCATGAGCGACGAACTGCTGGACCTGGCCCACGACGTCGTCGGGCGGGCCTTGGACGGCGAGGGCATGGAGGTCTACGTAACCCGGGGCACCGAGACCGAGGTCGCCTCCTACGAGGGCGAGGTGGAGTCGCTCACCTCGGCCGACTCCTCGGGCGTCGGTATCCGCATCGTGGTCGGGGACGCCGAGGGCGCTGGCAGCCAGGTCGGTTTCGCGTGGGCGGGCTCGCTCGAGCCCGAGGTCATCGCCGCCACGCTGGCGGACGCCCGCGACAATGCCCGCTTCGCCACGCCTGACCCCGATGTCGTCCTGGCCGCGCCCGACGGCGTCGAGGCCGTGGAGATCGATCTGTGGGACGACGGCGTGGAGTCCACGCCGATGGAGAAGAAGGTCGCCTTGGCCATCGAGCTGGAGCGGGCGACCCGTGCCGCGGATCCCAGGGTCCGCCAGGTCTCCTCGGCGAATTACGCAGACAGCCGGGTCGAGGTGGCGCTGGCCTCCACCACGGGCATCTCCTCCTCGCGGCGGCGGACGAGCGCATCCCTGTCGGTCGACGCCATCGTGGGTGAAGGGGCCGAGACTCAAACCGGCGGCGGCTTCAGCGTCGGCCGCGGCCCGTCCGAGCTGGTCCCGGACGAGGCGATGGACGACGCCGTCCTCCGGGCCACCCGCATGCTCGGGGCGCAGAAGGTGCGGTCGGCCCACTGCACTGTGGTCTTCGACCCGCGCGTCGTGTCCACCTTGTTGGCGGTCATGGCTTCGGCCCTGTCCGGAGAGGCGGTCGTCAAGGGTCGGTCCTTCTTCGCCGGCCGTATCGGCGAGACGATCGGCAGCGGTGGGATCACCCTCGTGGACGACCCCACCGACCTGAGGGCTTACGGCGCCTCGTCGCACGACGGCGAGGGCCTGGCCTCACGCCGCAACGTGCTCATCGACGAGGGCGTCCTGCAGATGTTCGTGTACGACACGGTGTCCGCTCGTCGGGCCGGGACGGTCTCGACCGGTTCGGCGGTGCGGGGCGGCTTCGCCGGGACGCCGGGAGCGGGATGTCGTGCCCTGGTCCTCTCGCCGGGGGCGAAGAGTCACGACGAGATCCTGGCTGCCGTCGGCGACGGCCTCTACGTGCAGTCGGTCTCGGGCATCCACTCCGGGGTCAACACGGTCAGCGGTGATTTCTCGGTCGGAGCGGAGGGCCTGATGATCAAGGGCGGCCTACTGGCCCAGCCGGTGCGAGAGGTGACCGTCGCCTCCACGCTGCAGCGGATGCTGCAGTCAGTGGTGGAGATCGGCGGTGACCTGCGCTGGTTGCCGGGAGTGGCCGCCGGTCAGACCCTGGCGATCGCCGACATGGCGCTCAGCGGCGACTGAGCCCTCAGTTCGCCTTGCTCGAGGCCGACGCGGTGTCCTTGCTCGAGCTGGTCTTTTCGGTGGCGCCGGCGCCGGCGCCGGCGCCACCCTTGTCCGACGCGGGCTCATTCTTCGAGGACGAATCGCTGCCCGCGCTGTCGCCGCTGGAGCTGTCTCCGCCGGAGCCGTCGCCGCCGGAACTGCTGCCGGCGGAGCTGTCGCCGCTGGAGCTGTCAGCAGTCTTCTTGCCCGAGCCGTTGCCCGCCGAGGCCGCCCGGGAGTCTGTCTTGTAGAAGCCGCTGCCCTTCAACACGATGCCCACGGCCCCGTAGACCTTGCGCAGCGCGCTCCGCACTCGGGGCACTCGGTGAGCGGATCGTCCGTGAACTTCTGGACCGCCTCAAGGCGGTGCCCGCACGACGTGCACGCGTATTCGTAGGTGGGCAAGGGACTCCTCCGGGGCCGCTCGTTGGCACTCACTGCCTGAGACTGCCAAGTCTACCCGCAGGAACACGTCGGTAACGTCGGACTGCGGTCATCGCAGGTCGTAGACTTCACCTTCGTGTCCGACCGCATGCTGGCCAACCTCGACCCGCTGGGCGGTGCCCGCATGGTGGACGTCACGCCCCGTGAGCCCACCCACCGCCGGGCGCTGGCCCGCTGCCGGGTATCGATGTTGCCCGAGACCACGACGAAGGTGGCCAACAACGCCATCACGAAGGGCGACGTGCTGGCGGCAGCCCGGATCGCGGGGATCCAAGCGGCCAAGCGGACCGCCGAGCTGATCCCGATGTGCCATCCCGTGCTGGTCGGCTCCATCGGCGTCAATTTCTCCATCGGTGACGACTACGTCGAGGTCGAGGCGCAGGTCGAGACGGTCGACCGCACCGGCGTCGAAATGGAGGCAATGACCGCCTGCGCCGTCGCCGCGCTGACGGTCTACGACATGTGCAAGTCGGCGGACCGCACCATGACGGTCGAGCACTTGGCGCTGTGGGAGAAGTCGGGCGGGCGGTCGGGGCCCTGGCGCCGGCCCGGGGTCGACCACCCCTAGCCCTTCCATTCCGACGCTCCGTCGCGGGATGCCCGCGGCGGGAAAGATCGCTGCGCCCGCTGGTCTACATTCGGTTGCGGTGACCCAACTCGAAGAGGCACCTGCCGTCGGCAAGGGGATCGTCGGCGCCGTCACGTCCGAAGTCGGACGCATCGGCGGCCGTAATGCGGTCATTGCGCGGTCGCTCGGCACCATGCGGCGTGGCGCCATCACCTACGCAGACGGGGTGCGGTTGGCTGAAGCGGCCGACCAGGCCCGCGAGCTCGGCATCCCGTTCGTCTTCTTCGTGGCCTCGAGCGGGGCCGACGTGCTCGATGGCGTGGCCGCCCTGCACGGATGGGGACTCGCCGCAGCCGCCCTGGCGCGCTGCAGCGGACAGGTGCCTGTCATCGCGGCGGCCACCGGGCCCGTGGTCTCGGGTCCGGCTCTCCTCCTCGGTCTCTCCGACCTGGTCGTCATGAGCTCCGAGGCGGTGGCCTTCGTCTCGGGCCCGCAGATGGTGGCGGAATTCACCGGGATCGAGGTCGGGATCGGCCAGCTGGGCGGCGTCGGCGTCCACGCCACCTCCAGCGGCCTTTGTGCGGTGCAATCCGACGATGTGGACGGCGCCGTGGCCGAGCTCCTCGAGTACCTGCCCTCAAACACCGACGAGGTCCCTCCGACGGCGCCGGTCAGCGATTCGGTGCTGCGCCCGACACCGGAGCTGCGCACCGTCATCCCGGACCGCAAAGCGGCGACCTATGACGCCAGAGACGTGCTGCGATCCCTGTGCGACGACGGCGAATTCCGGGAGCTGTGGCCGCGTTGGGCGGGACAATTGGTGACGGCGTTCGCCCGTCTGGGTGGGATGCCGGTCGGATTCGTGGCCAACCAGCCTCGGATTCTGGCCGGGACCCTCGACATCGCCGCCTCACAGAAGGGCGCCCGGTTCGTCCGTCTGTGCGATGCCTTCAATCTGCCCATCATCAGCCTGGTGGACACACCGGGGTTCCTGCCGGGGAAGGACCTCGAGTGGCGCGGCATGATCCGGCACGGCGCGGAGCTGGCGTTCGCCTACGCCCAGGCGACGGTGCCGCGGCTGTGCCTCATCTTGCGCAAGGCCTTCGGGGGTGCCTACATCGTCATGGACTCCCGCGGCATCGGCAACGACATCTGCCTGGCCTGGCCGGGCGCAGAGGTGGCGGTGATGGGGGCGTCGGGCGCTGTCCAGATCCTCTACCGGGGCCTCGAACCCGGAGAACGGGCGGACCGCGAGCTGGCCTATGAGGAGGCCTACCTCAATCCCTGGCCCGCGGCGGAGCGGGGCCTCGTTGACCAGGTGGTCGATCCGGCGGAGAGCCGCATCGTGCTGTGTGGAGTCCTGCGCCAGCTCTGCACAAAACGGGAGTTGGTGGTGGGTCGGAAGCACGATGCCGGTCCTCAATAGGGGTTCAGCTGGAGAAACGTGAATTGTCACCATTTCGTAACGAGGCTGAGGTGCATTCGACGCCGAACCCGGTAATTGATCGGGCATGATCGGCGGTGTGGTCCCCCCCACAGATGACGAGTTGTTCGTCCTTGAGTCGTGTCACAGCACGTGGATCTTCGATACCGGGAGGATGCGCTTCCGGCGTGTCCTGAAGGGTCTGGCGCTCGAGGCTCACGCCACCACCACCGCTTGGCGGGCCTACTACGGCCTCGAGATCGACCCGATCTCCGAGTCGTTCGTGGTGTTGCTCAACCCCGAGGGCACCCGCCTGCTCCGGTCGTGGCGCCACGTGGAGCACTGCCCGCAGTGCGGAGGGAACCAGACCGCCGAGTTGTCGCTCGACGAGTTGCGGAGCGCTTCGCTCGCCTAGCCCCTCGCGGCAGCCGCTCATGGGCGGATGGCGTGCACGACCGTTGACGGCAGGGCCCGAAGGATCGAGCTCGCCTCACGTCCAATGTTGGCGTACGAACGTGGCGTAGGCGCCGGCCATGTGATCGGGTAGGAGTGCCGGCTTGCGGCGCTCGACGTGCAGGACAGCGGCGTCGACGGAGGGAACGGGTCGGAACGAACGGGCGGCGATGCGGCGTCCGAGGCGGAACGACCACCAGGGGGCCCAGGTTGCCGACAGCATCGTGCTGGGAGGCGTCGCCGCCCGTTTGCGCGCGACCTCCCACTGGACGATCAGATCGGCCCGGCGAAGACCGCTGTCAGGCTCGTCGAGCAGATGGCGGAGCAGTGCAGTGGTGGCGCCGAACGGGAGAGAGCCCATGACGCGGAACGGTCGGCGGGGCATTTTGTAGCGCAGCGCGTCGCAGCAGACGACCCGCACCCCGGCGGTATGTCGCCGTCGCACCTCACGGCGCAGGTGTTCTGCCCACTGCGGGTCGCGTTCGAGCGCGATGACTTCCACGCCGCGGCGGGCGAGCGCGAAGGTGCAGGCACCGCGGCCCGCGCCGATCTCGACCACGAGATCACCGGCAGCGAAGTCCGCTTCTGCGACGAGCGCGTCGGCGACGTCAGGCTGAAGGAAGTTCTGCCCGAGACGGCGTCGTCGCTCGTCTCGGGGTGTCCGCTTGGCCGCGGACACGGACCATCACCGCTGCACCCATGGTCCGACATTGTGCCCTCATGTCGACCTCTGCGCCACCGTCAATCCGCGCCACCGTCAATCAGCGCCACCGTCAATCAGCGCCGAGTCAGGGCGGCGGCGGTCCGGGCGACCCCTGCCGCCTGTCACGGCGATCGGCGCGCTCGATCTCGCGTTCGACGTCCGACCAGATCAGCGGCTCGACGTCCTCGCCGGCGGTCTCGGCGGCCTGGGCCCGCGTCATGATCACGAAGGCCACGGTCCAGAGGACGGCGATTGTGCTGACCTTGGCCAGGAAGCCGGCCAGCTGCTGGTCGAGCAGCGGCTTCATGCCCACGACGGTGCCGGCAGAGGTGAAGGTCGGGTAGAGGGGGTGACGTGCGAAGATCCAGACGATGGAGAGGAAGCTGGGCACGATCGACTGGACGATCAGATAGCCCCCGCGTCCGAGGGCGGAGAGGCGCTGCGCCCCGGGGAATTCGGCCAGGACAGGCGCCCACAACACGAAGCCCGATCCGAGCACGACGAGTGCGATGAGGGCCCGGGCGATCACCGAGTGCGCCGCCAGATTCACGGCGCCGACGGTCAATGTCGCCACGGCGACCACGGTCACGATGGCCACGGCGGGGAGCGGACGGACCACCACGCGCAGCACGGCGTCGACGGCCGCCGGCCGGGTCAAGCGTGCGATGACGGGACGAGGCGTTCCGAGCACGAGCAGTGGCGGCACGGCGAGGGTCAGCAGGAGCCGCTGGAGCACCAGCGCCAGGAGCAGCCAATGGCTGGCCAGGTCGCCGAGGGGCCAGGTCAGCGCCCCGGCGAGGACGACGACACCGCCGAAGAAGAGGAGCTTCTGCCGTGGAGCGGCGGCGGAGCCGGGCTTGTGCGTCACCCGGAGGTAGACGGCTACGAGGCACCAGCAGGGCGAGCAGCCAACCGACTGGAGATGCCAAACGAAGGGGTGGGTGGCGGCAATCACCTCGACGGCGCTCGCCGTAGGCTCTGAGCGATGGAGGCCCCCGCCAAACTCGACCGGCTCGAGCGCGTCACCGATCTCGTGTTGGTGCTGCTCGACACGCGCCAGCCCCTGACCCTCGACGCCATCGCACACCAGGTCCCGGGGTACCCCGCCGAGCACACGGCGCGCCGCCAGGCCTTCGAGCGGGACAAGCGACTGTTGCGCGACGAGGGCATCCCGGTGCTGACCCAACGGTTGCAGGGCCACGAGCAGTACGGGTACCAGATCGAGCGTGAGTCGTTCTACCTGCCCGAGCTCGACCTCGAACCCGACGAGCAGGTCGCGCTCCACCTCGCCGTCGCCGGCGTCCACCTGGGCGATCCTAGTGGGCGGGATGCGTTGTTGAAGTTGGGCGCGGCCGGGTTGGGAGACGTCCGCCCCGTTGCATCCCTGGTGCCGCCGGCCGCACTCATTCAGCTGTTCGAAGCGGTGCGCACGCACGCCACGGCCACCTTCACCTACCGGGCCGAGCGGCGGCGGGTCGCCCCCGTGGGCCTGTGGTTCCGCTTCGGCCACTGGTACCTGGTGGCCTGGGACCTCGACCGCACGGCCGTGCGGACCTTCCGGGTGGATCGCGTCGAAGGCGAGGTTGCTCGCGGCGACGCCGGCGACGCGGTGGTGCCCGCGACGTCACGGTGGACGTGAAGGCGGCGCTGCCCGATGAGCCGTGGGAAGTCGACGACGAGAACCGCGTCGACATGCGCGTGCGGGTCGATGCCCTCGAAGCGCGCCGTGTCATTGAAGAGGTGGGCGAGGACAAGGTGGTGCGCCGGCTCGGCGACGGGTCGGTCGACCTGATCCTCGGCGTCTCGTCCTTCGCATCCATCCGTTCCTGGGTGCTCGGATTGCTCGACCACATCGTCGTGACCGAGCCCGACGCCTTCCGGGACGAGCTCATCGCCTGGCTCGACGCGTTGACCGACCCCGTGTCGTCCTTCCCGGCCGAAGCCCACTACCCCGAGGCCGGGCGCGCCGGCGTCGAGGAGGATGAGCCGGCTCCGGTCCGCACCCCGCCCGGTCACGAGACGAGCCGCCGCCTCCGCCGCCTGTTGGCCCTGGTCGGCTGGCTGGCGCAGGTGGGAGAGGCGCCGATTGCCGATGCAGCGCAGCGGTTCGGTATGAGCGAGAAGGAGCTGGTGGCCGAGTTGGAGTTGGCGGCCTGCTGCGGCATCCCGCCCTATACCCCCGACACGCTCATGGAGATTGAGGTGTCCGAGCGCTCGGTCCGGGCCTTTTTGCCGGCAGAGTACGCCCGGCCCCGCCGCCTCACCCCGGCCGAGGGGTTCGCCGTCGCGGCGTCGGCCCGGCTGCTGCTCACGGTGCCGGGCTCGGAGGACGACGCGCTGCGCCGGGCCCTGGCCAAGCTCGATGCCGCGCTCGGGTCTCGTGAGGCGGTCGGGCTCGATGTGGACGCGCCGGCCCACCTCGCTGCCGTACGCCAGTCGGCCGAGGCCCACCAGGCAGTGGAGATCGACTACCTCTCGGGATCGCGCGACGAGCTCACCACGCGCATTGTGGAGCCGATGCAGGTGGCCACCATCGACGGGCATTGGTACCTCGACGCCTACTGCCACCGGGCCGGCGACATGCGGCGCTTCCGGGTCGACCGCATCGGAGCCGTGCGGCCGCTGGAGCGGAGTCCGGGTCCGGCCCACACGCGGGACCGGCCCCTGGAGGAGATGTTCGTGCCCGGCCCCGGCGCCGTCGAGGTCCATCTGCAACTCGGGCCAGGTGCACAGTGGGTGCCCGAATCGGTGCCCGTGCGGGCCGTCCGGCGCGACGCCGATGGCAGCGTCACCGACGTCGTGCTCGACGTCTCCGGCATGGCTTGGTTCGAGCGGCTGCTCCTGCAGCTCGGCCCCGCGGCCCGGGTCGTCAGCCCGCCCGAGCTGACCGGTCTGGCGGGAGACGCGGCCCGCCGCGTGCTGGCGCGCTACGCCCCCGAGGCGGATAACGTCGCCCCATGAGCGACATGAGCGATTTCAATCAGACGGTGATAGAGGAGTTCCGCGCCAACCACGGCAAGGTCGGCGGCGGGTTCGCCGGCGCAGCAATGGTGCTGCTGACCACCACCGGAGCCAAGTCGGGTCAAAAGCGAGTCAACCCGCTCGTGGCGCTTGTCCAGGGTGACCAGTTGTACGTCGTCGCCTCGAAGGCGGGTGCGCCCACCAGCCCTGACTGGTACCACAACCTGGTGGCCAATCCCGAGGTCGAGGTCGAGTTCGGCGACGACCACTTCAGTGCCACCGCCGTCCCGATCGTGTCGGGGCCCGAGCGGGACCGCCTCTACGCCGCCCAGGTCGCGGTGCAACCGGGCTTCGCCGACTACGAGAAGGCGACGACGAGGGTGATCCCGATTGTGGAGCTCCGCCGCACCTGATCTTCGGCCGACCGTTCACCCCCGCCAACGCGCCGGGGTGAGGGGAGGCCAGCATGCTCGGGATCCACGGGGTCGGGCGGGACAAAGCCGACTACTACCTGTCCGACCTGGCCCTGAGTTACCCGTGGCCGGGCCGGGTGGCTGGGCCGGGAGCGCCGCCGCCGCCCTCGGGTTGATCGGTACGGTGCGGGCCGACCAGTTCACGAGGCTGCTGGAAGGCCGGCAGCCGCAGTCCGGGGTGCTGCTCGGATCGGGGCGGGCCTCCGTCGGGGCATTCGACCTCACGTTCAGCGCGCCGAAGTCGGTCAGCGTGCTGTTCGGCTTGGCCGGTGGCGACGTCGCCGGTGCCGTCGTGGCGGCGCACGCCGCGCCGTCGCCGGTTCGCTCTCATACCTCGAGCAGCACGCCGTCACCGCCGCCCGGCGATCGGGCCCCGACCGCGTCGTGCTGCCCACCAGCGGCGCGGTGGCGGCGCTGTTCACCCACGGGGTCAATCGCAACGGCGACCCGCACCTGCACAGTCACCTCGTGATGGCCAACCTCGTCCACGGTGCCGACGGTCGCTGGAGCGCCTGTGACCGCCGGGGGATCGACGCGCACCGCCTCGCCGCCTCGGCGGTCTACGAGGCCCACTTGCGCGCCGGGCTGACGCCGCGTTCGGCGTGCGCTGGACCGCCGGGCCCGGGCGATCCGCCGAAGATGGTGGGGGTCGGGCCCGCAGCTGCTGGCCGAGTTCTCGAGCCGGAGCGCGGACATCCGCCGCCACATGCACGAGCTCGGGGCCCGTTCTGGCCGCGGCGCACGTGTCGCCTGGGCGGCGACCCGCCCCGTCAAGGCGCCGGGTGTCCCGTTTGCCGACCTGGCGGCGCGAGTGGCGACGGCGGGCCCACGCAGTCGGTAACGACCTCCAGCTGGAGCCAGGCCGATCCCGGGGCGACCGCGCCGTGCTCGACGAGCACCGCTTCGCGGGGGTGTCTCCCTCACCCCGCACGGTGGGGCGCGCCGCCGCGATGTCGTGGCGGCCTTTGGCGGCGCCGCCCACGGACGGCGCCGACGCCGCGACGCTCGACCGGCTCGTGGCGCAATGGGTGCCCGCCGGGTCCGCCGGGGTGGCCGAACCGCTCCACCAGCGTCGTGCGGTCGTGCCGGCGAACCACCTGCTGCGCGCGCTCGGGTCCCCGGCCGGTCGATCCCGACGACCACGAGGTATGGCTGGGTGCGGCCCGCACGGTGGACGCATACCGCGAGGGTGGGGTCTCACGCCGCGTCGGAGCCGTTCGGTCTGGCCACTCCGTCGCAGAGCCTGGCCTCCCTGCCGGCGGCCCGCCTCGCTGACCACCTCCGCACCGAGCGGGCAGGTGGAGGCGGCGCGGGCCCGGGCTCGGATCGGCGCGAGCCCGTGCGGTGGAGCGTCGGCCTCGGGCGCTGAGTCGATCGGTCAGCGGCCGGGCCGGCGGGCCCGGCGGCGGCGTGCTCCGCGCCGGGGGCAACGAGCTCCCGCCAGGGTGAGCGCGCGTGGGCCGGCGTGAGCAAGACCTCCGAGCACCTCTTTGTCCGGCCCGAGGACGAGGGCACGCCCCGGCGCGCCGTGCGCCACGGCGTCGACGGGGAGGCGGGCCTGGCGGGTGCGTGCCCACGGAGGTCGACGGACGGATGCGGCCCCAGCGGCCCACCGATCGGCTGACCGTCGTGGACGCGACCTCCTGGTCGCCCGCCAGCGCGCTGATGTCGCGCAGCGTCGATGTGTCCGCGATCCCGCGGAGGACCACCGTCGTGCCGAAGAGCGAGAGGAAGCCGTCGGCGGCCGGTCCCCAGCGGGCACGGGCCTGGGAGAGGTCCTGCAGGCAGGCCAGCACCAGCAGCCCCTGCCCCGCGCCCTCGCTGACCATGGAGGGGAGGTCGGGGATCGGGGCGATGTTGGCGACCTCGTCGAGCGCGAGGAGCGTGGGCGGCGCCGCCGTGCCCGTCGCGGGATCGGGCGTAGGCGGCGTCGCGCACGTCGCCGACGATGCGCGACCACGAGTGGCGCGAATTGGCGCTGGCGTCGGCCCGTCGAGCAGATGTATAGCGTGTTGGCTCCGTCGCAGAACGCCTCGAGGTCGAGGGGCGCCATCGGCGTCGACGCCAGCGGCCGCTCCGTTCGGTACGCCGCGAGAACACCCGATGCCGTGGACCAGATACCCGACTGCTCACGGGCATCCGTCGCCGTGATCCCTGCGAGCAGATCGGTGGCCGGAGCGTCCTCTCCGCTCTGCGAGGCGAGAATTTCGAGGGCAGGGGCCCCGTTGTGGCGATCGATCCATCTCAGGACGTCGCGCATCGTGAGCTCTTCCATGGCGGCTGCATGGAGCAGTGTCGAGAGCAGCGCGCCGGCTCGTTCGGTCCAGTGGTGCTCGCCGCCGCGCTGCCCGCTCAACCGGCTGGCGCCGACCATGGCGTCGGCCGTGACGACGGCCGCGTCCCAATCGGATGCGGTGGTCAGCGGTGACCAGCCGACGCGCTCGACACCAGGTGGGCACTCACCTCGCCGCTCGGATCGTAGAGAAACGCCCACCCTTCGCCGCCGCGCGACGGCGCCGTCGCCCGCATCACGTCGGGCTTGGTCGAGGTCGAGACGACCGGCCCGTCGCACAGCAAAATATTGGGTATGACCAGGGAAGATGTCTTCCCTGAGCGAGGCGGGCCCAGGACCAGTGTCGAGCGCTGTGCGCCGCCCCACATCCAACCCGTGAGCGCCCTCTCCAACATAGATGCCATGAGTCGCCACACGGTGGACCTCGACGCAGCGCGGCAGTCGAAATCAGGCACGAATCGTCCGCGTCGACATGTGTATGACCGTGGCGTTCCACACGCTCGATGTTTGCGTTGGGGAACAGGAAAATCCATGGGACATATCACGCAATGTGACGACAACAACATGGCGATGACGACGCGCGCGAGCGCAGGCATGCGCTCAATTGCGCGCGCAAAACGGAGTGAAACGACGGTCGTGGACGAGTGCAAAATGACCCGCGAAATAAGAATGCTTGACCTGAGCATGCATATAACAGAAGAATGTGTCTACCCGAAGTGTGAGGGAGGGTATGACATGTGCTGCGACACAATGGTGTGTGGCGCGCAAAACGAAATCTGTCGGCTTCGCTTTCGCGCACTGCGTCCCGCTGCGGCACGTGCGTCAACGTGACGTCACAGTTCGGGGAATCAGGTCGGTTTGACGTGATGTGGTGGCGTTCATGACGCTGGTGCAGTTGCGACAGCCGGCGCAATTGACAAATGAATCCGGTGCGGCAGTGCGTACGGCGAGAGGCATCCGACCTCGACGTGGCGCAGGCTTCACCTCTATTCAGTGACCATGCTCCTAGGGAGGTGCACCTGTGGCAGTAGCCGCAAAAAGAAGGGCCCCGGCCAAGAAGGCCGCGAAAAAGCGGGCCCCCGCAAAGAAGGCAGCGAAGCGCGCGCCGGCCAAGAAGGCCGTCAAGCGGGCTCCGGCACGGAAGGCCGTGAAGCGGGCTCCGGCACGGAAGGCTGCGAAGAAGCGGGCTCCGGCGAAGAAGGCAGCCAAGCGGCACCGTGCGCAAGGCCACCAAGAAGCGGGCTCCGGCGAAGAAGGCAGCCAAGCGCACCGTGCGCAAGGCCGCCAAGAAGCGGGCTCCGGCACGCAAGGCGGTCAAGAAGCGGGCTCCGGCGAAGAAGGCGGCCAAGCGCACTGTGCGCAAGGCCACCAAGAAGCGGGCTCCTGCGAAGAGGGCGGCGAAGCGGGCTCCGGCACGCAAGGCCACCAAGAAGCGGGCTCCCGGCCACGCAAGGCGGCGAAGCGGCGCTGAGCGCCTCGTTCCTTCGGGAACATGCGAGACCGGGGGCCTTCGGGCCCCCGGCTCCGCGTCCGGGCCTCGGTCAGGTCGTCGCGCCGAGCTCAGCGACGTCGGCGGGCCAGTCGACGTCATAGGCCAGGTTCGGGTCGCGGACGACCCGCACCGGGAGCCCAAGCCGTGTCGCCTCGGCCCGGTGGGCCCGGAATGAGCCCGGACCGTAGGCGAAGCGGAAGTCGGATCCGGCCGGGAGTCGCAGCACGTTGGTGCCGTCATCGCGTCGGTCCGGGACGAGGGTGACCCCGTCGAACGGTGCGAGCACGCCCAGCCCCTGCGCTCGAGGGAGGTCACCGTGGGCAACGGTCACCCAGCGAGCGCCCGACCGGGCCAGACGGTCGACCCCCGCCCGCACCGCACCGTTGAGGCCCTGGCCGGGCTCCCACATGACGGTGGCGCCGAGTTCCGCCGCCCATTGCGCCACGTCCTCGTCGTCGCAGACCACGGCCACGGGCAGGGGGACACACGCAGCCACCACTTGCGTCGCCATGGTGCGGACGAGCGCGATGCGATCGGGATCGGACAGGGCCGAGCCCAACCTCCGCTTGGCCTGGTGGAACGCCTTGACCGGGATCAGCACGACGTCGGGGCCCAGCTCGGCGTCGGGTGGCTGCGCCGCGTGCTGCGCTACCGGCACGGTGGCCCTCGACACCGCGCCAGTGTACGGGTCCGTCCACGCGGAGTCCCTTGCGGGGCCGTCGTAGGCTCTGCTGGCATGAGCGACCGGGTGGCAGTGATCGGTGCGGGCTCCTGGGGCACCGCCGTGGGACCATTGTCGGCGCCGCCCATCCCGCCTCCCTTTGGGCGCGCGCGCCCGAGCTGGCGGCGTCCATGACGCGGACAGGAACGAACGAGAAGATATCTGCCGGGCATCGAGATCCCCGATGGCGTGACCGTGACGTCGTCGCTCGCCGAGGCGCTCGACGGCGTACGCATCGTGTTCATGGCGGTGCCGTCCCACGGCTTCCGCACCGTCCTGACCGAGATGCAGCCACTGGCGGAAGGGATCGAGGCCGTTGTGAGCCTGGCCAAGGGGATAGAGATGGGGACCAACCTGCGGATGTCCCAGGTCGTGGCCGAGGTGCTGCCGGGGGTGCCCGCCGGTGTCCTGACGGGCCCGAACCTGGCGCGTGAGGTCGCCCAGGGACATCCGGCTGCCTGCGTGGTGGCCCTGCCGGACGAGGAGCTGGCCAGCCGCGTGCAGGCGCTCGTGCACACGCGCACGTTCCGTGCCTACATGGGGACCGACGTCGTCGGGTGCGAGATCGCCGGCGCCACGAAGAACGTCATGGCCATCGCGGCCGGCATCGGGGACGGATTGGGGCTCGGGGACAACACCCGCGCCGTCCTCATCACCCGCGGCCTCGCCGAGCTGGGGCGGCTGGGCGTGGCGCTGGGCGGGAAAGTGCTCACCTTCGGCGGCCTCGCCGGCGTCGGCGACCTGGTGGCGACCTGTGCCAGCCCGCAGAGCCGGAACCGGACGGTGGGGTTCGCCCTGGGGCAGGGGGAGTCGCTCGACGACATCGTGGGCGGCATGCACATGGTGGCCGAAGGCATCAAGAGCGCCGGGCCCCTCGTCGGGTTGGCTCAGGCGCATGGTGTCGAGATGCCGATCGCAGAACAGGTCCAGGGGATCGTGGAAGGGCGCTGCTCCCCCGCCGACGCACTCCTGAACCTGATGCGGCGGCCCTCGCGACCCGAATGGGACGAGGCGCTGCTGCGGGGGCTCCCGACATGAGCGGGCTCTTCCACAGCTACGACATGCTGCCCGATGCCGACGACGAGTCCCGTCGGGAGGCGGCGCTGGAACACGTCAAGGAGATCCTCCTCATGCACGGTGCGACCGAGGAGGAGATCGACCAGGCCGTGGCGGACGGGGTGATCGACCTCTTCGCGGCAGATCGCCTGCTGGTCCCGTCGCGTCGGCGCTACACCAGGGTCGAGGTGGCCGAGCTCACCGGCGTCGGCGTCGACATGCTCGAACGCTTCTGGCGTGCCCTCGGATTCCCCGGCGTCGACGACGACGACCGTGCCTTCACCGACCTCGACCTCGAGGCGGTTCGCCTCTTCCAGGGTTTGCAGGCCCTCGGTGCGGCCGACGCCGAGACGGCCGTGCAGATGGCCCGGGTCATCGGCTCGTCCATGGCTCGCATCGCCGAGGCGGAGCTCGTACCGGGGGACATGGTCAGCGCGGAGGTCGACCCCATACTCTCCGCCGAGGCCTTCGCCGGCGTGGCCGACGTCACCATTCCCGCCATGGCCAAGTTGTTGGAGTTCGTGTGGCGGCGCCAGGTCGCGGCGGGAATCCAGCGCAGCATGATGTTGCGCAGCCACGGCCTGGCCCCGGGACAGAGCCCGGTGATCGCCGTGGGGTTCGCCGACATGGTGGGCTTCACCCTCCTGAGCCAGCACCTGAGCGACGAGGAGCTGGCTGCGGTGGTGCGCCGCTTCGAGGAGATCTCCCACGACATCGTGACCAGTGCCCGCGGCCGGGTGGTCAAGATGATCGGTGACGAGGTGATGTTCGTGGTCGACAGCGTCGCCGCCGCGGCGCGGATCGGCCTCAGCCTGGCCGATGCCTACGCCGACGACGACCTGCTGTCGGACGTGCGGGTCGGGCTGGCCTTCGGCCCGGTGCTGCTGCGCGACGGCGACTATTTCGGGCCCACCGTCAATCTGGCTCACCGGATCGTGAACATCGGCAACCCCGGGACGGTGCTGATGTCGGACGAATTCCACGCGCGCTCATGTCGGAGGCGCCCGACGAGTTCACCGCCCAGGCGCTGCGGCCCCGATTGCTGAAGGATCTGGGCCGGGTGCAGTTGTGGTGGTGCGGCCGGGCCGGTCAGGAGGCCGACGGCACCAATGCCGCCGCCGACCGGCGGCGCAACGTGCGCTGGGAGCGGATCTCGGAGGTCCTGCGCGACCTCGAGGAACTGCGCGGCGTCGGCGAGCGGTTGCTCACCACCAACCGGGCGCCCGACTCAGACGGCGCGCAGCCGGGCCGTGGCGATGCCGAAGGGTCGTAGCTCGAAGGACCCCTCGAACGGCGCCTCGCGGGTAGCCCCGCAGGTCGACCAGCCATCCGGCGCGGCCGGGAATCGACACCACCGTCGGCTGCGCCGTCGGGTTGAAGACCCGGACCTCCAGCACCCCGGCGACGCGATGCAGCGCGCTGACCTCGGCCCCGTGCACCGCCAACTCGCTCCCTGCAGCCGGGCGTGGGCCACCCCCCAGGCTGCTGACCGGCTCCAGCGGGAGCAGGACGTCGTCGGCCAGCCCGTAGGGGTCGTCGCAGTCGAGCGCCAGCGCGTAGCGCAGCTCAATCTGCTTGCCCCGCATTTGGAGGCCCTCCACCGGCGTGAGCGGGCCGGCCGGGAAGGGCCGGTAGGCCATCCCGAGGCGCGACAGCATGCCGGTGGAGCGGAGGACGGTCAGCGCCATGGTGTGCGCCGCGTCGTCCTCAATGTCGATCAGTTCGTACTCGCACACGCCCTCGTGGACCACGGTCAGGCGCCCGGCGCTGACGAAGCGGGTGGCCGGGGCGGTGGGGAGCCCGAGCTCGTCGGGCCGGCCTTCGGCCGTCAATCCCCTCGTGACGACGGTAAAGCGCGCTCTCGGCCTCGGAGTGGTCGGCCGGCTGCGGGAGTGGGAGGTGGACGCGCAGACGGTGGTCGCCACTGGGGTTGACGAAGGTGGTCACGACCCGCACGGTGGCATCGTCCGCCCGCACCTCCACCGCGGTGTCGACGTCGACCTGGTGTCCGCCGACGCGTGCCTGCGAGGAGCCGTCCACGTGGTCCGGCCAGTCGTAGGTGCTCGTGATGCGCACCCGCGCCCGGACCGGCCCGCGCTCGTCCACCCGGACGGTGACGGCCAGGGGGGCGTCCACGAACGAGTCCTGCCGCGGCGGGGAATAGTTGTAGGAGTCGCCGAGGTCGCCGCCGTCGACCAGCCGGCCGTAGCCGGGGAGGCCGTCCAGCGCAAAGGTGCCGGTCGCCGCGTCGACGTCAATGCGCACGAGACCGTTGGTGAGCGCGACTGCACCGTCGCTCTCGCTGACCTCGACCGGGTGGTCCAGAGGAGCCGCTTCGAACGCGCGCCAGCCGTAGCCGGGCACCTCGCCCGTGAGGGCGAGGATCTTGCGGGTCGAGGGCTGGTCCATGGCGACCCGGACCACGGCGTCGGGACGCGCCCCGAGCCTGGTGTAGACGTCTTGTTTCGCCTCCGCGATGGGGACACCGGGCTTCTCCTCGGTGCCGACGGCAATGGTGATGTCGATCCCCTCGTCGGTGTCCTCGATCAACACGTCGTGGATCCACGCGTCGTCGCTGATCCGCGGGCCCTGCAGCATCCCGAGCACCGTGCGCACGGTGTCGGCATCGAGCACCATCGATCCGGGCAGCCCCGATCGCTCCGACAGCACCTGCACGCCGGCCGGCGCCGGGCCGTCCGCCCGCACGACCAGCTCCACGACACCCGAGCGCGCCCGCTGCGAGGGATTGAGGATGGTCGCGCCGGTATGGGCCAGCGAGCGGGCGAAGCCCTTGACGGCCCGGTCGGCCAGGCCCTCTCCGATGGCGCGCGCCTCGGCGTAGCGATGGAGGACCGCGTCGACGACGTCGTCGACGGAGCAGGCGCAGATGGAATCGTGGGCCGAGTTGCGCACCATTTCCAGCCAGGCCAGCTCCAGGAGGCGGTCCGGGTACTCCTCCGGCGCCTGGAACAGAGCCGCCAACGGCTCGGCCCGCCGCTCGAGCTCCCGTTCGGCCGCCGCGCCGCGGCGCTTGACGTCGACCCGGTTCGAGGTGACGCCCATGAGCATGTTGGCCCGGGCCCCGGAGCGGAGCTCGCCGGCGACGGTCGTCAGGCCTTCGGTCGGGGCGTTCGCCAGGTAGCGGGGGAGCGAGGTCACCTCGAAGGCGAAGTCGTCCTGCAGATCGTTGGCCTCGGCGACGACCCGCCCCAGCCAGGGTTGGGGCATCAGGTGGTCCGACCCGTTCATGCAGAGCAGGTCACCCATGAGGAAGTCGGCCACCTCCGCCACGTTGTCGCTCGTCCGACGGATCAGGGCCTTGGCGTCGTCGGGGAGCGCCGCACCGTTGCCGTAGCCGACGGGCAGGTACTCGGTCCGGACCGACGAGCCGTCCGGCGATTCCCACATGAAGGCGTTCTTCGTCACCTGCGAGGGGACACCCCGCCAGACCACGGCGTCGTGGAAGCCGGCCAGCCGGAGGATCTGGGGCATTTGGGCAATGTGGCCGAACATGTCCGGCAGGTACCCGAGCTCCATCACACCCCCGAACGCGGCGCCGCGACCGAGGCCCATCTGGAGATTGCGCACGATCGTCTCACCCGAGGCGAGGAACTCGTCCATGAGGATGTACCAGGGCCCCATGCTGACCCGGCCCGCGGCGGCCAGTGCCCGCAACCGTTCCTCGGCTTCGGGGCGAACCTCGAGATAGTCGTCCACGACAGCCATCTGCCCGTCCAGCATGAAGTGCGGATAGCTGGCGTCGCGCTCGAGTAGGGGGAGCAAGGTGTCGATCAACTCCACGAGGGCGAGGCGGAAGTCCTGGTAGGACTTGTACCATTCCCGGTCCCAGTGTGTGTGCGGAACGATGGCAATCCGGCGGGCGGTCATGACCGTCAGACTATGACCTGCGGTCGCCGGCGGTGAGGGCGCCCGTTCCCGCGGGGGAGTGGCCGATCCGCCGCCCTCCGCCGCCTGGCCGGACGCTGCCGGAGGTGTGGTCCGCGTCGTGGGCGGCCCGTCCGGCGGCGCCGGTGCTGCTCGACGGATGGGGCGGTGCGCCTGCGACGGACGCCGCCACCGCTCGACGGACGCACGGCGGCGCTGGCGGGCGTGCTGGGCACCCTGGGCGTGTCCCCGGGCGACCGCGTGCTGTGGTGCGCCCGGGCCACGCTGCCGTCGATTGAGGTCCTGCTCGCCGTGGTGCGCCGCGGCGCCGTCCTCGTGCCCCTCAGTCCCTCGGCGACCGGGCCCGAGATCGACCATGTGGTCCGCGACGCCGGACCGGTGCTGGCCGTGTGCGACCGGGAGCGCCCTGACGCGTTCTCGAGCGGACCGCCCCTCGTGAGCGTGGCCGAGCTGACAGCGGCGACCGCAGGCGCCGGGCCCGCCGGCGTGGTGGTCCGCCGCCCCGACCATGACGCGTTGATCGTCTACACGTCGGGGACCACGGGCCGGCCGAAAGGGGCGGTGCACACCCACGGCTCCCTCGTGGCCGGGGTCTCGTCGCTGCTGGCGGCCTGGGACTGGACGGCCGAGGACCGTCTCGTGCTCTGCCTGCCGCTCTTCCACGTGCACGGCCTCTGCGCGGGGCTGTTCGGCACGCTCGCGGCGGGCGCCTCCGCCCTCGTGTTCGACCGCTTCGACGAGGAGGCGATCCTGCGGGCGGCGCCGACGAGCACCTTGTTCTTCGGCGTCCCGACCATGTACCACCGCCTGGCGGCGACGGGCGGGGCGTCCGCACTGGAGGCGCTGCGCCTGTGCGTCTCGGGCTCGGCGGCCGCTGGCGCCCGACCTCTGGCACCGGCTGGCCGGCGACGGCGTGGACGTGCTGGAGCGCTACGGCATGACGGAGACCTTGTTGACGCTGTCCAACCCGCTGGTCGGCGAGCGTCGCCCCGGCTCCGTGGGTCGGCCGCTGCCCGGCGTGGACGCCGTGCTCGACGAGCCCGACGAGAACGGCATCGGAGAGTTGCTCGTGCGCGGTCCCTCGGTGTGCCGCGGCTACTGGGGCGGGACCCCTCCCCGACGCGGACCAGCCCGACACGGACTGGCCCGACACGGACTGGCCCGACACGGACTGGTTCGCCACGGGGGACCTGGTGTCGGTAGCCGATGATGGCTATGTGACGGTCCGTGGGCGCCGCACCGAGTTGATCATTACGGGCGGCCACAACGTCTACCCGGCCGAGGTCGAGGCGGTCCTGTCCCGTCACCCCGATGTGGTCGAGGTGGCCGTCGTGGGGCTGCCCTCCGCCGAATGGGGCGAGACGGTGGTGGCCTACGTGGTGGGTGATCCCGACCTGGCGTCGCTCCACGAGCTGGCGGCAGCCGAGCTGGCTCCGTTCAAGTGCCCCCGCGAGGTACGGAGGATCGACGCGCTGCCGCGCAATGCGCTGGGCAAGGTGGTCCGGGGCGAGCTCCGCTGAGCGGATGGGACCGTGGAGCGGGCCGGCGCCTGCGGTAGCGTGCACGCATGGCAACGTTCCTCATGCTCTCCACGGTGGGGCCGGACGGGGCGGCGACGCTCACCGAGAACCCTGATCGGTTGAAGGCCGTGAACGCCGAGGTCGAGGCCATGGGCGTACGGGTGGTGGCGCAATGGGCGCTGCTCGGGCAGTACGACTTCGCGACCGTGCTCGATGCGCCGGACGAGACCACCATGGCCCGGGTGTCGCTGGTCCTGGGCTCGCGCGGGACCCTCAAGACGCTCACGCTCTCGGCGATTCCGATCGACGACTACATCGAGAGTGTCCTGAGGGTCCAGCAGGGCTGAGGCCTCAGTGCCACCAGAAGCCCTGACGGGAGCGCTCGCGCCGGACGTCGTCGCGTGAGAAGAGTTCGCCCAGGACGCTGCCGTCGGACATACGACGGATGCGATACCCGTCGTCGGTGACCTCAGCTACCTCGAAGCCGCGCACCCACGTGCCCTGGAAGCGGTTGCGCACGTCCACCTTGGTCCCTGGGGCCAACGGGGTCCGCGTCTGTGCATTCGCCGCCTCCCCCCCTTCGGTGCTCACGTCCCCATCGTACGAGGCGGGCGCGCGCGTGGCCCGATGACGGTGTGCTCTCCCGATCTGAAGGAGGAGCGCCGCCTCCGCGCCCAGGGTTACGAGGCCGTGGCCGGTCTCGACGAGGTCGGCCGCGGCGCCTGGGCCGGTCCCTTGACGGTCGGTGTCGCCGTTGTGCGGCCCCGCGTGCAGATGCGGTCGATGCCGCCCTGGCTGCGGGACTCCAAAATGCTGAGCGAGGCACGCCGCGAGGAGATCTTCAAGGCCGTCGGGGCGTGGTGCCAGGACTGGTCCGTCGGGCACGCCTCGCCGGCCGAGTGTGACGAGTGGGGGATGACCGAGGCGCTGCGGGTGGCGGCCCGGCGCGCCCTGGACGGCCTCGGCCAGTCGCCCCAGGCCGTGCTGGTCGACGGGCCTGTCGACTTGTTGCGCCATCCCGACGATCCCTTCGACGGCACGGTGCGGCCGATCGTCGACGGCGACGCCAAGTGCGCGTCGGTGGCGGCGGCCTCGGTCCTGGCCAAGGTGGTCCGGGACCGTCTGATGCGCCAGGAGGCGGACCACTTCCCGGCCTACGCCTTCGAGCGCAACAAGGGCTATCCCTCGCCCGTCCACCAGCTGGCCCTGCGCGGCTACGGCCCGACGGCGATCCACCGCCGCAGCTGGGCCTTTGTGCGCGATCTCCCCTGGTGCGGCCTGGGCCACCTGGTCAGGTCAGACGACGGCGCTGACCTCGGCGAAGTGGCAGGCGACGGGGTGCCCCTGGCCCCGGTCGACCAGGGCCGGCTCTTCGGTGGCGCAGATCTCCTGGGCCTTCCAGCAGCGGGTGCGGAAGCGGCAACCCGAGGGCGGTGACTGCGGGCTCGGCACGTCTCCTTCCAGGACGATGTGCTTCCGGGCCCGCTCAGCTCTGGGGTCAGGGATGGGCACCGCCGACAGGAGCGCCTGGGTGTAGGGGTGAGCGGGCCGCTGGTAGACGTTCGTGCGGTCACCGATCTCGACGATCTTGCCCAGGTACATCACGGCGACCCGGTCGGAGATGTGCCGCACCACGGAGAGGTCGTGCGCAATGAAGAGGAAGGCCACGCCAAGCTCGTTCTGCAGGTCGTCGAGCAGGTTCACGACCCCCGCCTGAATCGACACGTCGAGAGCGGAGACCGGTTCGTCGAGGACCAGCAGCTTGGGCTGGAGGACCAGGGCCCGGGCGATACCGACGCGCTGGCGTTGGCCCCCGGAGAACTCGTTGGGGTAGCGGTTGGCGTGGTACGGCTCGAGCCCGACGAGCTTGAGCATCTCGGCCACCCGCTCCTGCATTGCCTTGCGGTCGCCCACCCCGTGGATCTGCAGCGGCTCGGCGATGGCCTGGCCGATGGGCAGCCGTGGGTCGAGCGAGGCGAAGGGGTCCTGGAACACGACCTGAATGTCCCGACGCACCTTTCGCAGCTCCGTGGTGCCCAGATCGGTCAACTCCGTCCCGTCGAACACGACCGACCCCGAGGTCGGCTTGGTCAGCTGCAACACCGAGCGCCCCGTGGTCGACTTCCCACAGCCCGACTCTCCGACCAGGCCGAGGGTCTCACCGGGCGAAATCCTGAAGGAGACACCCGACACGGCGTGCACCGCCCCGACCCGGCGCTTCAGGAACGTCCCGCTGCGCAGCGGGAACTCCTTCACCAGGTCGGTGACTTCCAGCAGGGGCGGGCTGCCCAGGGTGGCTCCGCTCTCGGTGACGGTCATGCGATCACGTCGTCCACGACGCCGTCGGAGAACACCTGCCCATGGTCGCCGCGCCCGACGGCCTCGGCGTAGTGGCAGGCGGCTCGGTGCTCGCCCAGCGAGGAAGTCACGGACGGCACCACCACCAACTCGGGCTCGGTCTCGCGGCAGAGGTCGGTGGCGAGCGGGCAGCGCGGCGCGAACGGGCAGCCTGTGCGGTCGCCGATCATGGAAGGCGGGGCGCCCGGGATCTGGCGCAGCCGCTCCTCCCCGTCGCTGTCGAGCCGCGGCAGCGAGCCGAGCAAGCCGAGTGTGTAGGGCATCGAGGGCCGGTAGAAGACGTCCTCGGCCGTCCCGATCTCGACCGCGCGCCCGGCGTACATCACGAGCACGCGGTCGGCCAGGCCGGCGATGACGCCCAGGTCGTGGGTGATCAGGAGCAGGGCGGCCCCGGTTTCGGTCATGGCGGTCTTGAGCGAGTTCAGCACCTGGGCCTGCACCGTGACGTCGAGGGCGGTGGTGGGTTCGTCGGCCAAAATCACCTCGGGGTCATTCGCCATGGCGATGGCGATGACGGCCCGCTGACGCATACCACCCGAGAACTCGTGCGGGTAGTTGTCGACCCGCTCGGCCGGATTGGGGATGCCGACCTTGGACAGCAGCTCGATGGCGCGGGTCATCGCGGCATCCTTGGAAATGTCCTGGTGGGCCAGGATCGCCTCGGTGATCTGCCACCCGATGGTGTAGACGGGGTTCAGGGAGGTCATCGGGTCCTGGAAGATCATGGCGATGCCGGTGCCGCGCACCTTGGTCAGCTGCTTCTCCTTGAGGGTGAGGAGCTCGGTGTCGTCGAACCGGATGGAGCCCCGCACCTGCGCGCCCTTGGGCAGCAGGCCCATGGTGGCCAGCGCCGTCACCGACTTGCCCGAGCCTGATTCCCCGACGATGCCGAGGACCTCACCGGGCGCGAGGGTGAAGTCCACCCCGCGCACGGCGTGGACCACGCCGTCCTTCGTCGGGAAGTCGACCTCGAGTCGCTCGACCTGCAGGGCGGGCTCAGGCACTCAGGCCCTGACCCGGCTCTTCTTGGGGTCGAACGCCTCGCGCAGACCGTCGCCGATGAGGAAGATCGAGAGGATGAGGATGATCAGGAAGGCGACGGGGAAGACGAAGAGCCACCACTCTGTCGTGGCGGAGTCCTGGCCCTGGTCGATCAGGAGCCCGAGCGACACGTTCGGCGGCTGCACACCGAGCCCGAGAAACGACAGCGTCGACTCGAAGATGATGCTGAGGGCCACGGTCAGCGTGGCGTTGACGATGATGGGCCCGACGGCATTGGGCAGCATGTGCTTCACGATGATGCGCCGGTTGGTGGCGCCGAGCGCCCGTGACGCTTCCACGAAGTCACGCTCGCGGAACGAGAGGAAGTCCGCCCGGACGAGGCGGGCCACATAGGTCCACGAGAGCAGGCCGATGATGATGGCCAGGCCCAGCCAATTGCTCGGACTGCTTCGCCAGTTTGTTGGCCAGGACGATGAGCACCGCGAGAACCGGGAGCACGAGCACGAGGTCGACGAAGCGCATCAGGAGCGAGTCGACCCAGCCCCGGTAGAAGCCGGCGATCGCGCCGACGGTGACGCCGATGAGCGTGGCCATGGCGGCCACCGTCAGCGCGATCTCGATGTCCTTCTCGACCCCGGCCATGACCTGGGCGAACATGTCGTTGCCGATGGAGTTGGTGCCGAACGGGTTGGTCCACGAGGGCGGGTCGTTCAGGTTGTTCGTGATCGTGGTGTAGCTGTACTGCCAGAAGTGGCCCACGACCACGGACGAGATAGCGAGGAGCAGGAACACGCACAGCCCGATCATCCCGAGCCGCTGGTGGGCGAAGCGCCCGATGACGATGCGCCACTGGGGCTTTGCCTCTCCCGACAGCCCGTAGGTATCCGAGCCCGACAACCCGAGCCCGACGCCGGGCGACGCCAGGGTGTGCATGCCGGCCTCGGCGGTCGCCACGGCCTCGGGCGTCTGGATGACGAAGTCCTCGCGTGGCGTCGGATCAGCCAAAGCGGATCCTCGGATCGAGCACGCCGTAGAGGATGTCAGCCAGAAGGTTGAACAGAATGACGAAGGTGGCCGTGATGAGCAGGTAGGCCAGCATCACGTTGACGTCGAGGTCGGTAACCCCAGTCAGGTACCACTGCCCCAGGCCCTGCCACCCGAAGACGATCTCGGTGATGATGGCACCGCCCAGCACGGCGGCGAAGTCGAGGGCGACGACGGTCGTGACGGGGATGAGCGCGTTGCGCAGGACGTGGCGGACGAGGACCCGGCGCTGACTGAGGCCCTTGGCCCGGGCCAGGCGCACATGGTCGGCGTCGAGCGTCTCGATCATGGACGAGCGCTGGTAGATGGCCCACGACGCGTAGGAGATGAGGATGAGCGTGATCACCGGCAGCGCGGTGTGCTCTGCGTAGTCGGGCAACCGGCTGAAGAACGAGCCGCTCAGCGTCGGGCTTTGCTCGCCGCTGGTGTAGAAGAGCGTCGTGTTGAGGTGCTGGTTGATGGGGATCGCCACGAATTCCTTGAGGGCGAGACCGAGCACGAAGATCGGGGTGGCGAGCAGCACGAAGTTGGTGACGGTGATGGCGTGGTCGGTCAGCTTGTTCTGGCGCACTGCCGCCATGACGCCCATGAAGATGGCGACGAAGATGGCGACGATGGTGGCGATGACGACCATCCGCAGCGTCACGAAGAGGTGCGAGGTCATCTGGGAGGCGACGTCTTGCCCGTTGATGGTTGTGCCGAGGTTGCCGTGGAGCACGCCGGAGAACCAGATCCAATAGCGCTGCCATAGCGGGTCGTTGAGGTGGAGCAGGTTCTCCCGGGCCCTAATGGTCGCGTGGGAGATGTGGGGATTGGCGTTCAGGAGCGCCAAGGGGTTCCCGGAGCTCGCCACCAAAATAAAGACGAAGATCGTCGCGAAGAACAGCACGACGATGCTGATCAGCAGGCGCCTCATCACGTAGGCGAACATGAGCGGATTCTACGTGCGGAACCGGAAACGTCGAGGGAGGGGCCGGCCCTGTTCGGCCAACCCCTCCCTCACGTTCAACGATTCGTTACGAGTTGAGCGACCAGTCCTCGGCGTTCCAGGTCACACCCACGCTCGACGTGTTGGGCAGGACGCCCTTGAGGTTGTTGGACCAGGCCCAGAACACAGGCTGCTGGTACAGCGGCAGGGTTACCAAGTTATGCCAAAGGACGGCATCGGCCTTGTTGTAGTCCGAAATCTCCTGGGACTGACTAGGGGCCGAGGATCCGGAGGCCATTAGCTTGTCCACGTCGGCGTTCGCCGCGTGGTCGTAGTTCGAGGCGCACATGGAGGTGTTGGTGTAGGAGCAGTAGATCGACTGGTTGCCCGAGACGAACGGGGTCGTGACCCAGGCGAACTCGACGATCTGGAACGTGCCGCTCGGCAGGTTGGTCCCGAAGAGGGTATTGGCGTCGTAGTTCTGGATGTTGATCTTGATCCCGATCGCCTTCATCTGGGCCTGGAACAGCTCCTCCGTCTGCGAGCGTATGGCGTTGCCTGACGTCGACTGGATGGTGAAGGTCAGGGGCTTGCCCTCCTGCGGGCCGTAGTTGGGCTCGTAGTAGCCGTTCACCTTCTTGAAGCCGGCCTCCTTCATCAGATTGTTCGACTGTGAGGGGCTGTAGGCATAGCTCGTACCCTCGTAGCCCTTCTGCGTCGGCACCAGCATCCGGCTACCGAGCGGCGTGATGCCCTTCGAGATCTCACCGACGGTCCGGGTGATGATGCTCTGGCGGTCGACACCGTGGGCGATCGCCTCTCGCACCTGGAGCTTGGCCAGGTAGGGGTCGGCCTGGTTGAAGTCGAAGTGCTCAAACTGCAGACCGGGCTGGATCATCTTTGTCGTGTTCGGCACCTGATTTGCCGTCTGCACGATGGAGAGGTTCAGGGACGTCGGGTTGAAGATGTTGATCTCCTTGTTCTGGAGCGCGGGCACCAGCTGGCTGTCGTCGGAGAAGAACTGGAAGACGATCTTGTTCAGCTTGCCCGGCGTGCCCCAGTAGGAGGGGTTGCGGGTGAGGACCAGAGACTGATTCGCGTTGTAGCTCGTGATCGAGTACCAGCTGCCCGAGATGGTCTGGGTGGGGCCGGTGAAGCCGGTGTTCCAGCCGACGGTCCGGGCGATGTGGGCCGGAACGATATTGGTGTAAAGGGAACGCCAGTCGGCGAAGGACGGTTTGAACGTCACCGTGACGGTACGGCCGTTGGGGCACAGACCGACGTTGCGGTCTGCCGCGGTGCCGGAGGCGCAGGCTGTACCACCCGATGGGTCGGAGCCGACGACGGACTCTATCTGGCTGTAGCCGGCGGTCGAGAAGGCGTCGTACGGCTGTCCGCCGATGTCGGTGTAGGCGGTGTTCCCGCTTTGGGCCTGCCAGTTGTAGATGAAGTCGTCAGCCGTGATGGGCGTGCCATCGGACCAGACGGCCTTAGGATTGAGCTTGTAAACGACGGTCTGGGGGCTGTCGCCCGTTACCGTGGCGCTCTCGAGGAGTTGGTCGTTCAGTACCGGCTGGAGCTTGTTGTTCACAATGAAGGCCTGGGGCCACACCACGTTCAGGATCTCCTGGAGCACGAACTCTTCCGAGGCCGAGGTATTGATGTTGAACCCGGCGATGTTCTCGTCGAGCGCCATGGTGGCCGTGCCACCCGAGGACGACGATGCCTTTGTCGCCGCGCCGCTCGTCGCGGGCGCCACGACCACGATCGACACTGCCAGCGTCGCCGCCGCCATGATGGCGAAGACCCACCGCTTCACGTACCCCTTGAGTCCCATTGTGCTCCCTTGCTTGTCGGCCGCCCCGGTGACGGCCGACGAAACTGCGCTTCCCGTACGAGCGACAGTGCAACGTCCCCTGTCAATGTCGGAAGAAGCCCGTAAATGTAATGCAATTGCCACATTGTTTTCGGTCAAGTCCCAAAGAAATCCTGCAGAAACATGGGGGGGATGGTCCCGATCCGGTGTGCAGCGGCCGTTTACACATGTTTCTTGCGCGAACAGGCATATTGGCGCGTCGAACCCAACCTGAGTACAGCCTGAGAGCTTCCTGCGTGATGTGTGACAGCTAACTACTAAATTGGTGGCGAGGCGATGGTCTATGTCCTTGCCGTACTTGCGGCACTCTCCAACGCGCTGACCAGCGTGTTCCAGCGCATGGGCGTCGAAGACGCCCCTGAGGAGTCCACCATGCGCCTCAGTCTGATGGCCCATGCCATCCGGCGCGGTGTGTGGTTGTTGGGTTTTGGCTTCATGGTCTGCGCGTTCCTGCTGCAGGCCTTCGCGTTGCACATCGGAAAACTTTCCGTCGTGCAGCCGATCCTCACCATGGAACTGCTGTTCCTCGTGGCGATCCTCGGGACCTACTTCAGGTTCTCCATCTCCTATCGCGAATGGTTCGGCGCCGGCGCCATCGCCTTCGGGCTCTCCGGATTCCTGTACTTCTCGGACCCGGGCGGAGGTGACGCAACGCCCACCAACTTGGGCTGGATCGTCGTGGGCGGCAGTGCCGTCGCGCTCATCGTTGTCACGGTGGTGGCGACCCGTTGGGGCCCGCGCTGGTGGAAGGCGGCCATGTTCGGCAGCGCCGCCGCCATCTCCTACGCGTTCACGGCCGCGCTGATCAAAGTGGTCAGTGACTACGCGGCGTCCAACTGGGTGACCCTGTTCGAGCACTGGCAGACCTACGGCGTCATCGCGTTCGGCCTGCTGGGTCTGTTCCTGACCCAGAACGCCTTCCACGCCGGGCCCTTGGCTGCGTCGCAGTCGACGCTGGTGCTGGTCGATCCACTCGTCAGTATCTGCATGGGCATCGCCCTCTTCGGCGATTCCCTGCGCACCTCGGGCCCCTACGGCCCGCTCGAGGCCCTCTCGCTGCTCGTGATGTTCATGGGCGCGGTGTTCCTGTCCAACTCGCCGTTGATCACCGGCATGAAGAGCGAGGGCAAGGGAGTCGAGTACGACGAGATGCTGTCGCGGCGCCTGAAGCACCCCCACCACGCGACCCAGGACGGCGTGAGCGAGGGCGGCCTGCCCCCCTTCTCGTCCGCTTGATCAGCTCCGCCTGATCAGACGGCGGGGCTCCCGGCCCGCTCCATCACCAGGCGCGCCATCGTGGCGAAGTGGTCGGGGTGCGACAGGTGCGCGCCGTGCTGGGCATTGGCGATCTCGTAGACGACCGCTCCGGGGACGTTGGCGCCCAGCCATTCGACGGCGCGGCGGTGATGGGCGGCCGACGTCGGGCCGCCCCGCCCGAACACCGAGGGCACGTCCAGCGCGGTGACCTCGAAGGGTGGACCCTCGCTTCGCATGCTGCGCATGTCGGCCACCAGCGCGGGGCCGTCGGCCCGTCGCTGCGCCCGGCCCTCCTCGGTCAGGCGGTCCCACGCTCCTCGCCCACCATCCGGTTGAAGAAGCGCTCGGCCTCCTCGCCCGGATCGTCGGCCAGCGGGGGCCAGGGGATCCCTCCCTGGCGGCGGAAGCCGAGCCAGGGCATGGGCGGCTCGAAGGCCCCGATGGCGTCGAAGGCCCGGGGGGAGGCGAGGGCGGCGGCCACCACGACGTTGCCGCCGAGGCTGTGCCCGATCGCCGCCACCGGACCGCCGGCCTCGGCGCGCACCGTCTCGGCGATGGCGAGCAGGTCGTCGACATGGCCCCCCATGTCCACCACGCCGCCGTCCCGGGACCCCTGGTAGCCCCGTCGGTCGTAGGCCAGCCCCGAGAACTCGGGCAGCCGGCGCATGGCCAGCCGGAAGCTGTCGCCCCGGTCGAGCGATCCGTGGACGAACACGACCGTGCCCGCACCGGGTTCGGCGGCCGGCCGCGGCGTGAAGTGGAGGGCGGCCGGATAGGTCATGGGCAGGGCAGACGCTAGCTGGACTGCCCATGAGACCCGACCGCCACCGGTAGGGTTGGCTCATGACCCAGTTCGGCACCGCAGGGGGCTCGTTCGGCCCCAATGCCTGGCTGGTCGACGACATGTACGACCGCTTTCTGGCCGATCCCGACTCGGTGAGCGACAGCTGGCGCGAGTTCTTCGCCGACTACCGGCCCGCGCCGGTTCCCGCGCCCCAACTCCCGACGCCGACCGAGACCGCCACGTCCCGGCAGGGGCCCGCCGTCCCGGCGGCCGCCGCCCCGGCTCCGGCGACCCTCCGTTCCGGCGGGGACCGAGGAGGCCACCCCGCTGCGCGGTGCGGCCTCTCGCATTGTGGCCAACATGGAAGCCAGCCTCACCGTGCCCACGGCCACCAGCGTCCGGACGGTGCCGGCCCGGCTCCTCGAGGTCAACCGGTTGATCCTGAACAACCAGCTGGCGCGGACCACCGGGGCCAAGGTCAGCTTCACGCACATCATCGGCTACACGGTGGTGCGCGCATTGCGCGACGTGCCGGCGATGAACGCCGCGTTCGTGCCCGACGCCGGCGGGACGGGCAAGCCGGGCGTCATCCACCACAAGCACGTGGGGCTCGGGCTGGCGGTCGACCAGGAGAAGAGCGACGGCAGCCGCACGCTGCTCGTGCCGTGCATCAAGGAGGCCGACCAACTCGACTTCCGCTCCTTCGTGCTTGCGTACGAGGACCTGATCCGCAAGATCCACACCAACAAGATCGGCCCCGACGACTTCGCCGGCACGACCGTGTCCCTCACCAACCCCGGGACGCTCGGCACGGTGCAGTCCGTCCCGCGCCTGATGCCGGGGCAGGGCGCCATCATCGGTGTCGGGGCACTCGGCTATCCCGCCGGGTTCGAAGCGGCCGACCCGCGCGTGGTGGCGCAGCTCGGCCTGGGCAAGGTGGTGACGCTCACCTCCACCTACGACCATCGCATCATTCAGGGCGCCGAGTCGGGCCTGTTCCTCGGCCGGGTGGCCGCGCTCATCACCGGGGCCGACGGCTTCTACGACGACCTGTTCGAGGCGATGGGGGTGCCCTACGAGCCCGTGCGCTGGCAGGTCGACAGCAACGCCGGCGCCGGCAGCGAGGAAGGCGAGCACCAGCGCCTGGTCAAGCAGGTGCACGTGCAGACGCTCATCAACATGTACCGGGTACGGGGCCACCTCATTGCCCACCTGGACCCGCTCGACGCCGAGCCGCCGCACATCCACCCCGAGCTCGACCCGCTGACCTACGGGCTGACCATCTGGGACCTGCCCCGCCAGTTCGTCGCCGACGGCCTGGCCGGACGCGACGTCGCCACGCTCGACGAGATCCTCCACGTCCTGCGCGACGCCTACTGCCGGACGCTGGCCATCGAGTACATGCACATTCAGGATCCCGAGCAGAAGCGCTGGATCCAGCAGCACGTCGAAGGCCTGCCGACAACGCTCAACATCGACGAGCAGCGGCACATCCTGGGGCGGCTCAACGCGGCCGAGGTGTTCGAGCGCTTCCTCCACACCCGCTACGTCGGGCAGAAGCGGTTCGGTCTCGAAGGCGCCGAGTCGACCATCGTCCTGCTCGATGCGCTGCTCGACGCCGCCGCGGGCTCGGGCGTGGCGGAGGTCGTGATGGGCATGGCCCACCGCGGCCGTCTCAACGTGTTGGCCAACATCGTCGGCAAGTCCTACCGCGAGATCTTCGAGGAGTTCGAGGGCAACCTGGATCCCGAGTCCGTGCAGGGCTCGGGCGACGTGAAGTACCACAAGGGCGCCCGCGGGGTGTTCCACGGCAGCGCCGGCGAGGAGCTCCCCATCACGTTGGCCTCCAATCCGTCGCATCTCGAGGCGGTGGACCCCGTCGTCGAGGGCATGACGAGGGCGAAGCAGGACCGGTTCTCCCCGCCGACCGACGGCACCCCCGCCGCGGCGGCCGACGGACTGGACGGGTTCCCGTGCATGTCCGTCCTCGTCCACGGCGACGCCGCCTTTGCCGGTCAGGGCGTGGTGGCCGAGACGCTCAACCTCTCGGGCCTGTCCGGCTACCGGACCGGCGGGACGGTGCACGTCGTCATCAACAATCAGCTCGGATTCACCACGGCGCCGGCGTCGGCCCGCACCTCGGTCTACCCGACGGACGTGGCGAAAATGGTCCAGGCGCCGATCTTCCACGTGAACGGCGACGACCCCGAGGCGTGCGTCCGGGCGGCCCGGCTCGCCTTCACCTTCCGGCAGACCTTCCACAAGGACGTGGTCATCGACCTCGTCTGCTACCGCAAGCACGGGCACAACGAGGGTGACGACCCCAGCTACACCCAGCCGCTGATGTACCAGCGCATTGAGGCCAAGCGCGCGGTGCGCAAGCTCTACACCGAGACCCTGGTGCGCCGGGGCGACATCACGCTCGAAGAGGCGGAGTCCGCCTTGGACGACTTCAACGCCAGCCTCCAGGTGGTGCTCGACGAGGTGCGCGGCGAGCCCTCGCTGGCGCCGACCGAGCTGCCTGCTCCCGATCCGGGCCCGGGCGACACGCCCTCGCCCGAGACGGGCGTGGCGCCCGACGTGCTCCACGCCCTGTCCTCCGTCGTGCGCTCGGTGCCCGAGGGCTTCATGATCCACCCGAAGCTGGAGCGCCAGTTCGTCCAGCGCGACGAGCTCGTGGCCGGGGGGCAGGTCGACTGGGCGCTGGCGGAGGCGCTGGCCATCGGGTCGCTCATGTACCAGGGCGTCAACGTGCGCCTCACCGGTCAGGACACCCGCCGCGGCACGTTCAGCCACCGCCACGCCGTCCTGGTCGACTACGCGAACGGCGAGGAGTTCGTCCCCCTGGCGCACATCCGGGACGGCCTGCACCGCATCGGCGCGGACACCTTGGAGCCCACGGGTGCGATGGGCAACTTCACCGTGCGTGACTCCCTGCTCTCCGAGTACGCCGCGGTCGGCTTCGAGTACGGCTACTCCGTCGAGGCGCCCGAGGCGCTGGTGGCCTGGGAGGCCCAGTTCGGCGACTTCGCCAACGGCGCGCAGATCATCATCGACAACTTCATGGTGGCGGCCGAGAACAAGTGGGGCCAGTTCTCCGGCCTCGTGCTGTTGTTGCCCCACGGTTACGAGGGTCAGGGCCCCGAGCACTCGTCGGCGCGCTTCGAACGGTTCCTCTCGCTGTCGGCGCGGGGGAACCTGCGGGTGACGATTCCCTCGACGTCGGCGCAGTACTTCCATCTCCTGCGGTCCCAGGCGCTGATCAGTCCGAAGCGGCCGCTCGTCGTGGTCACCCCGAAGTCGTTGCTCCGGGCCCGTGCCTCGCGGTCGACCTTTGCCGAATTGGAGTCCGGATCGTTCCAGCACGTGATCGACGACGCGTCGGTTGCGGATCCTTCGACGGTCCGGCGCATTGTCTTCTGCAGCGGGAAGGTCGCCCAGGAGGCGCTGCAGCGGCGCGCCGAGCTCGAGCCGGCCGAGGCCGCCGGGCTGGCGGTAGTCAGGGTCGAGCAGCTCTATCCCTGGCCCGTGTCGCTGCTGACGTCCATCTTCGAGCGCTACGGCGAGGCGTCCGAGGTGGTGTGGCTGCAGGAGGAGCCCGAGAACATGGGAGCCTGGTCCTTCGTGCATGCCCGACTCCACGCCTGCTTGCCCGACCGCCTGCGGCTCCGCCACGTGAGCCGGCAAGAATCGGCCAGCCCCGCCATCGGAAGTGCCGCCCTGCACCAGTTGGAGCAGGCCGATCTGTTGCGACGTGCCATTGGCTGACACACACCACGTCGTGGTGGACGGGTCGAACCTGGCCACCGAAGGACGAACGCTCCCCAGCCTCCAGCAGCTCGACGAGGCTGTGCGCGCGTACGCCTCCGAGGACCCTGGCGCCAGCATCATCGTCGTGGTCGACGCCACCTTCGAGCACCGGGTGGACGACGCCGAGCGCGAGGAGGTGCGCCAGGCCATGCTCAACGGCGAGGTCATCTCGCCTCCGGCAGGCGCCATCGGACGCGGGGACGCGTTCGTCCTGCGGATCGCGGAGCGCACCGGCGCCATGGTGCTGTCCAACGACTCCTTCCAGGAATTCCACGGCGAGCATCCGTGGCTCTTCGACGAAGGGCGGCTGATCGGCGGGAAGCCGGTGCCGGGCGTCGGATGGATCTTCACGCCCCGGCTCCCCATCCGCGGGCCCAAGAGTCGGGCCGCCACCGCCGAGGCCAGGGCGAAGAAGGACCCCGAGTCGGCCCCGGCCAAGGCGGCCGAGCTGGCCAAGGCGGCCAAGAAAGCGGCCAAGAAGTCGTCCAAGGCCCGCAAGAGCGCCACGAAACAGGCGCCGGCGCCACCGGTCGACACGTCGTGGCCGATCACGCCCACGGCCCCGCCTCCGGGCCGGGCCAAGGTCAACCCCGTGTTCTCGAGCGCCATCGACGAGGCGGTGGAGGAGGCCCTCCACCCGCCGGAGCCCGAGACGCAGCCCGAGAAGTCGCGTGGACGGCCAAGAAGCACGCGGGGGACAAGAAGGCCGCGCCGGAGAAGGGAGCCCGGGCCAAGAAGAACGCCCCGTCCCGTGGCGGCTCCGAGGGCAGGCGCGCCGAGCGGGGGCGCAGACGCCCCCGGGCGACGACGGTGGGCGGCACCAGAGGCAGCGGCCGACGCCGCCACCCGCCGTCAACGAACCGCTGACCTTCATCAACTTCGTGGCCGCCTTCCCCGTCGGGAGCACCATTGAGGGTGAGGTCGTGTCGTTCACGTCGCACGGGGCCATGGTGGATGTCCCGCTGCCCGGGGGCGGCGAGTTGCACTGCTACATCCCGCTGACCGCCATGGGTACGCCGCCCCCGACCAAGGCACGCCAGGTCCTGAAGAAGGGCGAGGTACGCCCCTTCGTGCTGGCCGGGCTGGACCCGCCCCGCCGGGTGGCCGAGTTGGCCATCGCGCCGGCAGCCGAGAAGCGGGCCAAGAAGGCTGCGCCGGCGGCCACGGTGAAGGCGGCGCCTCCGGTGAAGGCGGCGCCATCGGCCAAGAAGGCGGCGGCGAAGAAGGCCGCGCCGGCGAAGAAGGCGACGAAGAAGGCTGCCGCGGCGGCCAAGAAGGCGCCGAAGAAGGCCGCGGCCAAGAAGGCGGCCAAGAAAGCAGCGGCCGCCAAGAAGGTGCCGGCGAAGAAGGCAGCGGCCAAGAAGGCCCGCAGCAAGGCATGAGGGTTGGAACGCTCCCGTGACGGAGCTGCCCCGACCGGATCTGCCCCGCCCCGTGGACGTCCTTCCCCATCGCCCGCCCTTTCTGTTCGTCAGCGAGCTGACTGCGGTCGATCCCGGCGTCTCCGCCCGCGGGCAATGGGAGCTGACCGGTGACGAGCCCTTCTTCGGTGGCCACTTTCCCGGCCGGCCGACGCTGCCGGGGGTGCTGATGGTCGAGTCGATGGCCCAGCTCGGTGGCATCGCCGTGCTGCTCGATCCGCGCTATGCCGGCAAGTTGCCGCTCTTCGGCGGGATCGAGCGGGCGCGCTTCCGTCGTCAGGTCGTCCCGGGCGAGACCCTCGAGCTCGAGGTGACCATGAACCGCTTGTCCGCCCGGGCGGGCAAGGGGCACGGGAGGGCGGCGGTGGACGGGCAGACCGCCTGCGAAGCTGATCTTCTGTTTGTCATTGTCGACGGGGGAGCGAACTGATGCGCCTGGCCACGTGGAATGTGAACTCACTGACGGCCCGCCTGCCGCGGGTCACCGAGTGGCTCGAGTTGCAACAACCCGACGTGCTCTGCATGCAGGAGACCAAGCAGGCGGACGACAAGTTCCCCGAAGAGGCGTTCGCCGAGCTGGGCTACGAGTCCCTCCACGACGGCGACGGCCGGTGGAACGGTGTCGCCATCATCAGCCGGGTCGGCCTCGCCGAGGTCACCCGCGGCTTCGGCACCTCCGAGGACGAGGCCGGGCGCCGGATCGTGTCGGCGCAGTGTGCCGGGACGCGCGTCTTCTCGGTCTACGTTCCCAACGGGCGCGCCCTCGACAACGAGATGTACGAGGTCAAGTTGGCCTGGCTGGCCCAACTGCGCGCCACACTCGATGCGACCTGTCCGCCCGGCTCATCGGTGGCGGTGTGCGGCGACTTCAACGTGGCGCCCGACGACGGCGACGTCTGGGACCCGGCCGCCTTCGTGGGGGCGACGCACGTGAGCGAGCCCGAGCGCGCCGCGCTCCAGGCGGTCGAGGGATGGGGACTCGACGACGTGTTCCGCCGCTTCAACGATCCGGGCACCTTCACGTGGTGGGACTACCGGGCGGGCGACTTCCACCAGGGGCGCGGTCTGCGTATCGATCTCGTCCTCGTGAGCGATGACCTGGTGCAGCGTGCCACCGGCGCGTTCCGGGATCGCGACGCCCGCAAGGGACAGAAGCCGTCCGATCATGCCCCCGTCGTGGTGGACTTCGCCGACTCCTGATCGACGGCATTCCGAACCGACGTCAGATTCCGAAACCGACGTCAGATTCCGAAACCGACCCGAAGGTGCATGGCCTCCGCCAAGAGCGGCCGCCACCGCATGGCCATGCACCTTCGTGAACCGGTTCTCGCCCGCCTGACTGTCGCCAAGAGCAGCAGCCGCCGCTGCTGCTCAGCCACGCGTGCGTGTGAATCGGCCTGGGTCGCGCCGTTCGAACTCTCCCTACCGCAGGTCCAGCAGCAGGTCGCGCAACGGGACGCCGTCGCAGATGGACGTGATCTTGTCGAAGTCCTCCGGGGTCAGCGCCTGCTGCAGTTTCGACCAGCTCGTGGCGCCGTCGCGCATGTAGGCCATGAAGATCTCCCAGATGGCCAACCGCTTGCGCATCCGCTCGACTTCGAACTCGACCGACGCGTAGTCGATGATGTCAGGCTCGTCGGCGGGCTCTTCGACCTGCTCGGACGACTCCGACGCTGAGACCGGCGCCGTCTGGAGGAGGTCCCGCCGCAGCCGCTCGAGTGCCGCGTCCATGGCGCGAGGATCAGAAGGATGGCTGTCCGTCTCCATCTGCATCTGCCCCTCCTCGGTAAAGACCCGTCCCCGGGTGCGCTCCGTGGAGCACGCCCTCTTCGCCGGTCATGCTGACAGGCACGTTTCGGGCGCTATAGAGCCGTTGGAACCTATTCGGCCGGCGAAGACCGTTTGTTGTCGACGTATTGGAACGTTGTCGCGTCGTTGCTCGTCACAGGCACGAATGGCCTCAGAGCAGCACCTCAATCAGGGTCGGGCCGGCCTCGGCGAAGCCCGCCGCCAGCGCCGCCGTGAGGTCCTCGGCGTTCTCGACCCGCCGGGCCGGCACGCCCATGCCCCGGGCGATGTCGCAGAAGTCGAGCTCGGGATCCGTGAGGTCGAGCAACCGGCGGGCACGCGGTCCACCGGCGTCGGCACCCACCCGGTGCAGCTCCATGTTCAAAATGGCGTAGCTCCGGTTCGAGAGCATCAGGGTGGTCACGTGCAACCCCTCGCGCGCCTGGGTCCACAGCGCCTGCACCGTGTACATGGCGCTGCCGTCCGCCTGCAGGCAGAGGACCGGGCGCTCCGGCGCCGCCACCGCGGCGCCGGTGGCCATGGGCAGGCCGATCCCGATGGCCCCGCCCGTGAGGGTCAGCCAGTCGTGCCGCGGCGCGCCCGCCGTGGCGGCGGGGACGAAGAGGCCCGCGGTGTTGCCCTCGTCGACGACGATGGCTCCCTCGGGCAGGGTCGCACCCACCGCCGCCGCCAGCGTCTCGGTCGTGACCGCCCCGACGGGACGGTCGGGCCGGCCGAAGGGCGCGGGGAGGCCGGCGTCGCCGGGCGCGCCGAGCGCGTCGGCCAGTGCCTCGAGGGCCACCGCGGCGTCCTCGCCCGGCCGCGCCAGTGTGTGCACGGCGCAATCCGGCGGCACCAGGTCGCTCGCCTTGCCGGGATAGGCGAAGAAGGACACCGGCGAGGTGGCATCGACCAACACCAGGTGCCGGACGCCGTCGAGCTGGGCCTGGGCCATCTCGGCCAGGTAGGCCAGCCGCTCCACCGCCGGGATGCCCGCACCGCGGGCCAGGTTGGCCGGGAAGGTCTCACCGAGGAGCGCCGCCCCCGCCGCCGTGGCCACCCGGCTGGCCGCCTGCAGCCCGTCGGCCCGCAGCGCGTGGCCGCCGAGGAGGAGCGCCGCCCGCTCGCCGCCCCGCAGTGCCTTGGCCACTTCGTCGACGGTGTCGCCCGGCACCACGCTCGCCCGGCAGCGCGGCCGCGGCGCAGCCGGGCCCGTCGCCGACTCGGACCACGATGCGTCCGCCGGCAGGACCAGGGTGGCCACGCAGCCCGGCGGACCGTAGGCGGCGGCCACGGCATCGGCGGCGTCGGCGGCCACGTCGTCGGCGCGCGCGCGGAGCGGTACCACCCCGACACGGGGCCGGCGATGGTCGCGATGTCCGACTGCAGGGGCGCGTCGTAGCGGGCGTGGTACGTCGCATGGTCGCCGACGACGTTCACGATCGGTGTCCGGGCCCGCCGGGCGTTGTGCAGGTTGGCCAACCCGTTGCCGAGGCCCGGCCCGAGGTGCAGCAGCGTCGCCGCGGGGCGCCCGGCCACGCGCCCGTACCCGTCGGCCGCGCCGGTGACGACGCCCTCGAAGAGGCAGAGGACGCCCCGCATGGCCGGCACGTCGTCGAGCGCGGCGACAAAGTGCATCTCCGAGGTCCCGGGGTTGGCGAAGCAGACGTCGACCTCGGCGTCGACCAGCGTCGAGAGCAGGGCGCGGGCGCCGTTCATGCGCTCGCCCCGCTCAACTCGACCCCGAGCAGCCGGTCCGGCCCGAGGATGCCGCGTGGGTCGAAGGCCCGCTTGATCGAGCGCATCAGCTCCAGCGACACCGGGTCCTGCAGCTCCAGGAAGTAGGGCAGCTTCGCCGTCCCGATCCCGTGCTCGCCCGAGATGGCACCCCCGACGCGCAGGGCCAACTCGAAGCTGGCGTGCAGCAGGGCGTGGCGCCGTTCGTCGTCGGGCTGGAAGACCGTGATGTGGACGTTGCCGTCACCGATGTGGCCGCAACCGGTGACGAGGGCGGCGTGCTCCTGTGCCAGCACAGCCACCTGGGCCAGGTAGTCGGGGATGGTCGCCCGCGGGATGACGGCATCGATGAGGTCGTCGCAGCCGGCCGCCTTGCCCACGAAGAAGGCCCGCTCCCGGGCGGCGATCAGCGCGGCACCCGACGTCGGGGGCAGCACGTAGACGTCCAGCGACCCCAGCTCCTCCAGCAAAGTGGCAAGGCGTTCGACGTCCTCCTCCACCCGGTCGCCGTCCATGCCCTCGAGGACGACCACCAGGTAGGCGAGGGTGCGGTCCCGGATCTCCTCGGGCACGCCGAGGTCGAGCCCGGCCGCCTGGGTGATGCCGCCCATCACCAGCACGTCGACGTACTCGAGGATGGACGGGTCGATGCCGCTCTGCACGATGTGCGGCACCGCATGCGCCACCTCCGACAGGGTCGCGAACGGAGCCAGCACCGTCGACGACTCGGTGAACCGTGGTTGGAGCTTGACCGTCACCTCGGTCGTGACGGCCAGAGTGCCCTCGGAGCCGATGAGCAGCTGCGTCAGGTCGTACCCGCTCGAGCACTTGACGAACTTGCCGCCCGTCCGCAGGACGGTGCCGTCGGCCAGCACCACCTCGAGCCCCAGGACGTGATGGCGCGTGACCCCGTAACGGACGGCCCGCATGCCGCCGGCGTTGGTCGCCACGTTCCCGCCCAACGATCCACTCTGCTCCCCGGGCGACACCGGGTAGATCAGCCCGAGCGGGGCCAGCTCGCCGTTCAGCTGCTCCAGCGTCACCCCCGGCTCCACCACGGCGACCTGGTTCTCGGTGTCGATCTCCACAATCCGCTTCATGTGGTCGAAGGCGAGCAGGATGCCGTCGGCCACCGGCACCGCGGCGCCGGAGAGCCCGGTCCCGCTACCCCGGGCGATCACCGGCACGTCGTGCTCGCTGGCCAGCTGCAGGACCGCGGAGACCTCGTCGGTGGAGCCCGGCATGACGACAGCCAGCGGAGCGACCGGCACCGTCGTCAGCGCCTCGTCATGGGTGTAGTCGGCGTGGACGGACTCGCCCGTGAGGACGTTGTCCTCGCCGACGACCTTGCGGAGCTGTTCCAGGAGTTCCGACATGCCACCCCCATCGATCGGGCGGCCCGACCTTATCGGTCGTCGACACCCTCGGCGAGGCGACGCCGCAGCTCCGCCACCCGACGCGAGACCTCCGTCGCCTCCGTCGGCGCGGCTTCCTTCTCGAGCTCGGTGATCGTCCGCTCGATCGCCGCCAGCCACGGGCTGGGTCCGCTGCGACGGCCGCCCGAGCCTGTGTCGTCGAACCAGCTGCACCAGAGCTCCTCCTCCGATCGGGTCAGTGCCACATAGAGCAGGCGCCGCTCTTCGTCGATGGCCGCCGGCGTCTGCGCGGATGCGATGGGCATGAGCCCGGCGCCGAGGCCCAGGACGATCACCGTGGGCCACTGGAGACCCTTGGCGCGGTGGAAGGTGGTCAACACCACGCGGTCCCGGTCGGCCGCCGAGTGAGGGCCGCTCGGCTCCTCGCGCTCCTCTTCGACGCCCCGTCGCCCGCTGTCGCCGCGCAGGTCCGATGCGGGGCCGAGGTCGGCCCCGGCGATCAGATTCGGCACCCGCGCCGCGTCGAGCGCGGCCTGCACGACGGCCAGCTGGGCGTTGGTCCGGGTCAACACGGCGATGCTGGACCACTGCCGGCCCGGCGTGCGCGACATTTTTGCCCGGTCGGCCACCCAGGCCGCCTCGTCCTCGGCGGTGGCGTGCGAGACGACCTTGGGGACGGGCCCGTCGACCCGGGTCGTGCGGGGCAGAACGACCTCGCCGCCCGTCCCGAACCCGCCGCCCTCCCGCAGCACGGCCGTGGCCACCGCGACCACCTGGGGGGTGCAGCGGTGGTTCTCGTCCAACCGTATGACGGCCGTGCCGCTGAGGATGTCAGGCAGCCGATCGAGCAGGGTCGGGTCGGCCCCGTTGAACCCGTAGACGGACTGGTTGGGGTCGCCCACCACGAACAGGTCGGGCTCGTCGGCCAGCATGGCGGTCAACAGGCGGAACTGGGCCGGGTTGACGTCCTGCATCTCGTCGACGAACAGGTGGCGCGTGCGCCAGCGGATGGAGTCGGCGAACTCGCTGTCACCCGCCAGCGCGTCGGCGCACGACACGATGAGGTCGTCGAAGTCGAGCAGGCGCCGGCGGGTCCGCTCCGCCTCGTAGCGGGTGAAGGCATCCGCCACCTGCTCGGCGCTGATGCCGCTGCGACGCCGGTGCCGGCGCGCTTCGGCTTCGTACTGCTCGGGCGAGACGAGGCTCGCCTTGGCCCAGCCGATTTCACCGTCGAGGGCGCGGGTCCGGCGGGCGTCGCCGGTCGTCACCTCGGCGAGCAGGCGCCGCCGGTCCGGCAGGAGCACGGGGAGGGGGCGGCCGCGCAGCTCACGGTGCTCGCGCAACAGGCCGAGGGCGGTGCGGTGGAACGTGCCGGCCTTCACGCCGGACACCCCCAGCGAGTAGAGACGCGTGCGCAACTCGTCGGCCGCCTTGCGGCTGAACGTGGTGACGAGGGTGCGGTCGGGCTCGATGGACCCGTCCCGCACCCGCCGGGCTACCCGCAGCGTGAGGACCCTGGTCTTGCCGGCGCCGGCTCCGGCCACGACGCAGAGCAGTGGCTTGTCCGACTCGATGGCCTCGCGTCTGGCTCACGGTCAGGCGGTTGGCACCCGGGAGCGTGTCCCAGGTGTCGGTCTCCAAGCCCTCGAACGTCATGACCACACTCCGCACGGTACAGAGGGGGTGCTCGCAGCACCCGCCGGACCTGCGCCTATCGTGGCCGAACGGGGTCGTGTATGCCCCATCGGGAGGATCGGGGCCATGGAGCGCGAGTGCGAGGTGGTGGTCGTCGGGGCCGGCTACTCGGGCCTGGCCGCCGCCCGTGACCTGGCCCGCGCCGGCATCGACGTCCTGGTGCTGGAGGCCCGCCACCGCGTCGGCGGGCGCTCCTTCACCGAGGTCACCGAGGGCGGAACGACGATCGACCGGGGTGGGCAGTGGATCGGCCCGACCCAGGACCACCTGGCTGCGCTGGCGGCGGAGATGGGCGTGGCGACCTTCCCCACCTTCACCGAGGGGCAGGGGGTCGAGCTGCGCCAGGGCAGTCGGGACCTCTACGTCGGGCTGATCCCGACCTCGGACCCCGAGGGCGCCGCCGACGGGATCGCCTGCATGCTCGACCTGGACCTGGCCGCCTTCGAGGTTCCCGTCGCCGCGCCCTGGGACGCCGCCGATGCCGCCGCCCTCGATGCGCAGACGCTTGCCACCTACTTCGACACCCACCTGACCTCGCCCTCGGCCCGCGCCATCCTGGAGGTCGCGGTCAAGGCCATCTTCGGCACCGGCTCGAGCGAGCTCTCCCTACTCTTCACGCTCTTCTATCTCCATGCCGGCGGCGGTCTCACCAACCTGGCCCGCACGACGGGCGGCGCGGAGGAGCGTCGTTTCGAGGGCGGCTCGCAGCAACTGGCCGAAGGCATGGCGGCCGAGCTCGACGGGAGCGTCCTCCTCGGTGCCCCGGTCGAGTCGGTCACCTACGGTCCCGACGACGTCAGCGTTCGGGGTCGGCTCGTCCCACCGGGCTCCGACCCCGCCGACCCCTCCGCCCCGCACCAGCACGTGCACGTCCGGGCCCGCCGCGCCATCTTCGCCCTGGCGCCGGCGCTCTGCGGCCGCCTCCTCTTCTGGCCACCGCTCCCCGGGAACCGGGATCAGCTCTGCCAACGCATGCCGATGGGCGCGGTGACCAAGGTCCACGTGCTCTACGAGGAGCCGTTCTGGCGGGCCGACGGGCTCAACGGGCAGATCGTCGCGCCAGGCTCGGTGATGGAGAGCGCCTTCGACAACTCGCCCCACGATGCGTCTCACGGGGCGATCGTCGGCTTCATCGCCGGCGACGACTGCCGGCGCATGGAGACGGCCGGCCCTGCGGCCCGCGGGGCCGCCGTGCTTGACGGCCTCGTGCGCGCCTTCGGCCCCAGGGCGCGCACGCCGATGGAGGTCGTGGAGCAGCACTGGCCCGCCGAGCCCTTCAACCGCGGCGGGCCCGTCGCGGTGAGCGTGCCGGGTGCGCTGACCGAGCTCGGCTCGGCCCTCCGTGCGCCCGTCGGGCCGCTGCACTGGGCCGGGACGGAGACGGCCACACAGTGGTGCGGCTACCTCGATGGCGCGTTGTCGGCCGGCATCCGCGCCGCCGACGAAGTCGTGCACGCGCTGCAAGGGGAGACCGTTGGCCTCGACTGAGGAGCTCCTCGAGGCCTACGCCGAGTGGCGCGCGGAGCAACGCCAACCCGCGCCTGACCAACATGGTGCGGGGCTGGGACCGTGTGATCCACTTCACCACGACCGACACCGCGCAGGGCTTCACCATGCGCGTGCAAGGACAGGAGCTGTCCGACCTCACCGTCTGCCACGAGGGGCAACCCGACGTCGTCGTCACCGGGAGCAGCGAGGATTTCTGCGACATGTTCTGGGGCGACCTGAACCCGTCCGAGAAGTACATGTCGGGCGAGATCACGTTGCTGGGCTCGCAGCAGGATGTCATGCGGATCGACGCCATCTCCATGGTGGCCTTCCTCGATTCCTGAATCGCCCCCACCCATGACCGACACCGCGGCGACCCTCTCCTCGAGGGCCACTCTGCGCCGGGCGCTGGGCCTGCGCACGGTCGTGACCACCTCGACCGGCCTGGCGTTCGCCGCCTTGGAGTACCTGGCCGCCGTGGGGCTCGTGGTCTATGTGGCGGGTGACTCCTCCTGGATCCCGATCATCGTCGCGGGAGCCCTCGCGCTCCTTGCCTACGGCTTCTTCGGCGAGCTCAACGGGATGTTCCCGACGGCGGCGGCCATCCGCCTCTACATGAAGCGGGCGATGGACGACCGCATCGCGTTGACCATCACCTTCACCTACCTGACGACCATTGTGCTCGTCATCGCCTCCGACGCCTTCATCGTCGGCAGCGCGCTGGCGCACGCATTCGGCGAGCCGGCGTGGGTCGCCTCCCTCTGGATCGTCGGGTTGCTCGCCGTCGCAGTGGTGACGAACCTGCGCGGCATCACCGTGGCGGGACTCCTCCAGGACGTGGCGACGTCCATCGTCGTCGCGGCCACGTTGGCGATCGGGGTGCTCGCCCTGGTCCGCAGCGGGCATGGCCTGCACACGCCGCTCCAGCCGTTGCACGGGCACCATCCCGGCGACCTCCTCCAGGCGGTGGCGCTCGGCGTCTTCCTCTACAGCGCCTTCGAATGGGTCACGACGAGCGCCGAGGAGGTGCGTAAGCCCTCCTCCATCAATCGCGGCATGCTCATCGCCATCGGCATCCTCTGCGTCGTGTGCTCGGTGGCGACGGTGGCCATGAGCCACACGCTGTCGCACCACGAGCTGACGTCGGCCTACCCGCAGCTCTACCTCGGCATCGCGGCGCTGGGTCACTCAGGGCTGTGGGTCATGGCGGCGGTGACGGCGGTCACCGCGCTCAATACCTTCAACGGCGGCTTCATCACGGCCTCACGGTTCATCTACGGGACGGCCCGCGAGGGGTCGTTGCCCCCGCAGCTGGCCCAACTCAATCGCCGCGCCGTGCCGTGGGTACCCGTCGTGGTCCTGGGCGCGCTCTCGGCGGTGGTTGCCCTCCTGGTCGCGCTCACCCACTCCTGGGAGGTCCTGGTGGCGGTCGGCGCTGCTCTGGAGGGGATGATCTACGCCGTCGCCGGCTTCTGCGCGCTGCGGCTGCGCACCCGTGAGCCCGACCTGCCCCGCCCCTTCCGAGTGCGCGGGCTGGGCGTCCTGGGCCCGCTCGGCATCGCCCTCTTCGGCGTGCTGGCGATCCTGGCATCGGTCTCGGTGCAGGACAGGTTCGATCCGGCCCCGCTCGTGATCATTCTGGTGGCCGGCGCACTCGAGCGCGTTCTACGTGCTGCGGGTGCTCCCGGGCATTACCGCGCGCGAGGCCGCGCGGCGAGCCGCCCGTCCCCGCCGCCGCCCGACGCGGGCCGACGACGCCTAGACGCTCAGCTCACTCGGTGGGTGCGTAGCGAGCCTCGCCGGGCGTGGCGGGCGCGCGCCAGCCTCACCAGGTCCGGCACCACCGACTGGAAGGGAACGCCCTCGGCCTCCCACAGCATGGGGAACATGGAGATGGGAGTGAAGCCGGGCATGGTGTTGACCTCGTTGAGCACGAGCTCGTCGTCCTGGCGCAGGAACACGTCAACGCGTGCCAGCCCCTCGACGCGCAGCGCCCGGTAGGCGGAGCGGACCAGCTGTTGCCCGCGCAGCAGCTGGCTCTCCGTCAGGTCGGTCGGCGCCACCGTCTCGGCGAGTCCCAGCACGTACTTGTCGTCGTAGTCGTAGAACTCCCGACTGGCGATGATCTCGCCGGCGCGGGTCACCCGCACGTCCTCGTTGCCGAGCACCGCGAATTCGAGTTCGCGACCCGCGACGAACTCCTCGAGGATCACGTGCTCGTCGAACTCGAAGGCGGAGCCCACCGCGTCGCCGAGTGCCGCCGGATCGGACGCCTTGGCCACCCCGATGGAGGAGCCGAGGTTGGCGGGCTTCACGAAGATCGGAAGGCACAACGACTCGACGGCCTCCTCCATGACCTCGATCGACCACGAGGACCGGGCCACCAGCCTCCAGTCCGCCACCGGGAGCCGGTGGTCGCGCAGGACCGACTTGGCGATGCCCTTGTCCATGCAGATGGCCGAAGCCAGAACGCCGGCGCCGACATACGGCACGCCGATCGCCTCGAGGTGACCCTGCAGGACGCCGTCCTCACCGAAGGGCCCGTGCAGGACGGGGAACACCACTGCGTCCGGTGGCAGGCCCTCGCCGAGGTGGCTGAGCCCCAGAGCCGGACTCTGGCGCACGAGGTCGTCCGGAGAGGTCAGCGCTTCGACGTCGGCCACGTCGGAGAGCACGGCGTCGGCATTCACCCACCGCTTCTCGTGCGTCAGGCCGATGACCTTGACCGTGAAGCCGGCCTGGAGCGCCGTGGCGGCGATGCGACGCGCCGAGATGCAGGACACCTCGTGCTCAGCGGACGGGCCGCCGTAGATGACCGCCAGCACACCCGGATCAGCCAGCGCACCCGGATCAGCCGGCACACCCGGATCAGCCAACACTCCCGGATCAGGCATCGACCGAGGCTATACAATCAACCACGAGCGTGATGCGTGCGATTCTCCATTTCTGAACTCGCAAATCGGCTGGGTGGGGAGCAATCCGGACCCGACGTCACGGTCGTTGGGGCGAGCATCGACACGAGGACAGTGCTGCCCGGCCAGCTCTACGTTCCCATCGTCGCCGAACGCGACGGGCACGAATTCATCAGCACCGCGCTCGATCGTGGGGCCCCCGCCTATCTCACCCAGCAGGAGCCCATCGGCGGCACGGCGATCGTCGTGGCGGACACCGCCATGGCACTGCTCGAGCTCGGGCTGCTGGCGCGCCAGCGCATGCAGGGTGGGGTGGTCGGCATCACGGGCTCGGTCGGCAAGACGACGACCAAGGATCTGCTGCGCAGCTGTCTCGAGTCGTCCTTCCGGGTGGCCGCCAGCGAGCGCTCTTTCAACAATGAGCTCGGGCTCCCGTTGACCCTCCTGAATGCGCCGGACGATGTCGAGTGGGTCGCGTTGGAGATGGGTGCCCGCGGGACAGGTCACATCAGCCGTTTGACGGCGGTCGGTCATCCTGATGTCGGCATCGTCACGAGCGTTGCGATGGCCCACGTCGAGTACTTCGGCGACCTCGAGGGCGTGGCCCGGGCGAAGAGCGAGCTCGTGACTGCGCTGCCCGCCAACGGTCTCGCCGTACTCAACTTCGACGATCCCTTTGTGGCTCGGATGGCCGCCATCAGCCCGTGTCCGATCCTGACGTACGCGTTGGCCGCCGACGCGGACGTGCGCGCGGAGCGCATCGTCCTCGATGACGATCTCCGACCGCGGTTCCGGATGTCGACGCCGTGGGGTGCGAGGGAGGTGCGCCTCGCGGTGCATGGCGTCCAACAGGTCCCGAACGCGCTGGCCGCCGCCGCCTCGGCGTTGTGGTGCGGCGCTTCGTTCGAGGGCGTCGTGGCCGCGCTCGGCTCGACAACGGGGTCGCCCCTGCGCATGGAGGTGCGGCGGATACCCGGCGGCCCCGTGCTGGTCGTGGACTGTTACAACGCCAACCCGGCGTCGACCGAGGCCGCGTTGCGATCGATGGCCGCCTTGCCCGATGGGCGCAAGCTGGCCGTGCTCGGACTGATGGCCGAGTTGGGATCGGAGACGGAGACCGAGCATCGGCGCGTCGCCCGGTCGGCCCAGGAGCTCGGGATCGAGGTGGTCGGTTTCCAGACCGACCTCTACGGCTCGGCCCAGGTGGCCAGCGCCGAGGAGGCCGTCGCGCTGCTGCTCGAGCTCGGCCCGGGTGATGCCGCTCTCGTCAAGGGGAGCAGGGTGACGCGCCTGGAGGACGTGGTCCTGCAGTATTCGGAGGCGGTCGGTTCTTAGTTGTCCTACTCGTCGGGCTCCGGCGCGGTGATGGCGGTCGCCTCGTCGCCGACGCGTGGCGCCGACGAGAACGCGGCGGGACAGCTCGCCGTACAGCGACTCCGTGCGTGCCGACGGCGACGCCCCCGGGTCGAGGGCGTCGATCCGGCGCTGGCAGTCGCGCCACTCCTTGCGAAGGCGATCGGCGTCCCCTTCCGCGGCAGCGACCTGCATGGCCGCCCGGGAGAGTGCCTCGCTGTAGGGCTCGACGAGCCGAGCTTGTTCCACTCCCCAACGGGCGAGATCGAAGAGCTTCCTCTCGGTGGCCAGTGGGGCCATGACGCAGGCGGCATCGACCAGGGCGGCGGCGATCCGCCCGCCATGACCCTCGGCCTCCCACCAGGCGTATCCCGACAATGCGTTGGCCAGTGGCTCACCCTCGACCAGCGACAGCGCAGCGCGGAAGTAGGCGATGGCCGCAGCCGGGTCCGACTGCGCCTTCGCCTCGGCGCACAGCGCCACGGCACGCTCCACGTCGACGGTGACTTGGGACGTGACTTGGTACAGGCCGTCACGAGTCCCCGTGGGAAAGAGCGGATTGCCCTCTTCGTCGACGCCCAGGGCGCGGCGCGCGGCGTATGCGATGTTGAACAACGTCTGGCTTGCGGCGTCGGCGTCGGACGACCCCAGGACGCGTGTGCGCAGCCGGTCGCTCGTCACGACATCTGGCCGGTGCAGGGCCAGATAGGCGACGAGCTCCACCGCCCGACGCGCTCGATTCGGTGGGAGATCGTTGCGCAGTCCGTCCAGCCGGGGAGTCATGGTCAGGAGGCGGACGTCGACGGTCCCCGGCGAGAGCGCGGCGGTTCCATTGTCCGGCCGATTCACGTCCTGCTGCGCCGTAGAGGTGACGAGGGGCGTGGAGGTGAAGGGGGCCGTGGAGGTGACGAGGAACGGATCCGACTCGACGGGTGGCGCCACCAGTTCCGCGAGTCGTTCCGCTGTCTCGGCCGATTGGAGGTGGGGTCGGATGACCAGACCCATGGGGTGGAGCGTGGCGGCGCGGTGGTCGACCAGGATCGTCAGGTCACTGGCCGCAACCGCTTCCATTGTGATCACCGCGCAACGTGTGGCCAGGGCGGGCGGCAGGGAGGCGGGGTCACCGACGAAGAGCACCTGCCGTGCCATGTAGGGCTCGGCGGTGGCCTCGGCCCGGAGTTCGGGGTCGGCGGGATCGTCGGTCACGAGGATCATGTCCGACCAGGCCCATGATCCGACGGCGGCGCGTGCGGCACGCCACAGCGCCGGCGCATCCTCGCCCAGTATCGGCAGGACGTCGCCCGGCTCGAGCGGGACGAGCCAGGTTCCGTCGGCGTCGTCGCCCACGGGGATCACAATGGGCACGAACGGGGAGCACAGGTCCTGGCCCTCGAGTGCATCGTGGCTGACATGCCAAGCCATGCCGTCCTCAAGCCGGACGAAGCCTTCGGGGGGCTCTCGCGACTCGGCTTGGCTGAATGAGAAGGTGACACCGGAGGGCGAGACACAGATTGCTCGAACCCGTGGGCGGGAGTCTCGACCTTCCAGAGCCAGACCGAGCGCGCAATTGGCGGTTTCGAACGAATGGAGCGCAGGGATCTCGGCGAAGCGCTCGAGCAACGTGGCCGCGTCCAGAGCAGCTTCCGACGGTTGCCGCTTCGGATCGCCGACGTACCGGTCGCCCAGCCTGCGTCGCCGTGCGGCGCGTCGGGCGAAGGCGGCACAGGCCACGGAACCGAGGCCGAGGGCAAGGAGTTCGGGCAGGTGTCCTGGTGCCTCCGGGTGCGGCGATGTTCGGACGCGCTCCCCGCCACCACGAAGTGCCTCCGCGGGAAGACGGAGGCGCCATCCCTCGCGGAGCTGGTCCGGGTCGACGAAGCGCGCGCCGCCACCGACGTCGCGCCCGAGGTTGAGTGAGGCCAGCGACGTCCAGTCGGCGCCGTCGCCGAGCAGATCGTCTGCGATGCCCCAGAGCGTGTCGCCCGGGCGTACCGCGTAGGTCTGGGCCGGCATTGTGGCCGGGGACGCCGCCGCACTCCGAAGGAGAGGGGCGGAGAGGGAGGAGCTGGCACCGCCGGCGGCCGGGATGCTGGCGCCGGCACCTGCGGCGAGGGAGAGGGGTGCTCCAAAGCTGGTGAGGGCGAGGACGCCGAAGGCGATCCGGGCGGCCAGACGGTCGAGGACCGACGAATCCTGGCGCAAGCCGACCTCGCCGCGGCGCACGTGCGCGATGACCGCTTGCAGGAGCTGCCCACAGCAGGCGGCCCATGCCACCCAGGCGGCCAGGACCAGGAGGCACAGGAGATCGCGCGGGATGGGCCGCCAGGCGTGGCCGAGACCTCCGGTCAGAGGGTCGCCGACGACGACCACCAATACGGCAGGCACGGCCGTGAAGGCCAGGAGCGCCGCGCATCCCGCGCCCACGACGTCGAGGACGCGCTGGGGACGCCGGCGCGTCGGCGCGCTGCTACCCACCGGCGGGGCCGATGGATGCGCGCTAGCCACCGGCGGGGCCGATGGAGGCGCGCTAGCCACCGGCGGGGCCGATGGAGATGGTGTACGTCAGCGACGTCGCTTCCGAGGTGGGCTCGGTCACCGTGGCGAGGCAGCTCCCGCTGGCGGCCGGCAAGGACGCGGCCATGGCAGACGTCCCGCCCACGCTCTGGTTTCCACTCGGACAGCTGACCTCCATGGTGAGGTATGTACTCCCGGACCAGACCACCGAGACCTCCATGGCCCCGGTCCCGGTGAAGCCGTACTTGTTCGACGGCTGGAGCGGCGGGTCGAGGTAGCCCTGTGTCTGGGTGCGGTCGGCCGCCGCGACCACGCTCGGGATGGTCGTCGTGGTCGTCGTCGCTGCCGCTGCAACCGTGGTGGGGGTGACGATCGGGGCAGACGCCTGCGGTGCGCTGACGGTGCTGGCCGTCCCGGTCGTGCCGAGGGATGTGGCGACCGTGACCGGCCCCGACGGCGCTGTCGTCGTGGTCGTTGGAGCCGAGGAAGGGCGCGGCCGCGTGCTCGTGCCCCCCGGGCAGCGCCGGGGCGACTGCCCGTGACGGAAGGTCACCTGGGCGTGACGCCGAGGGCGTGCCGCCCGCCGTGGCCACGAGCAGCGCCATCAGGCCCAGCGAGACGGCGAGGATGACCCACCAGTTGGGGCGGCCGCGTACAACCCGCGAACGCAGGGCCTCGCCGCCTTCGCGCCTACCGCCAAACACCAACACCTGATGCGCACGCGTCACGTTTTGATACGCGCCAGGCGCGCTCCGCACTCGCCGGTCAGGCGCACAGGCGGCGCTGACCGCGGTCACGTCGGGCGTAGAGGGCGCGGCGATCGCGTCCGGTCATGGCGGCGAGTTCGGCCATCGAAAAGCCCAGGACATGGTGGGCGTAGAGCACCTGAACCTCGTCGGGCCGCATCCCCTCCTCATGCAGATCGATAAGGATGCGCGTCAGCTCTTCGAGGTCGGTTTCGTGGTGGACGGACGGAGCCGGCATATCGGCCAGGTCAGGACCGAGCGGCACGGAGCGACCGCCGAGGTCCTTCGACCGAAAGAGCTGGCGCCGCAGGCGGCAACGAATGGCCGAGAGCAGATCGAGGACCGCGTAGGGGCGATCCTGCCCCGACCATTCCTGCAGCACGACCCAGGTCGTGGACAGAAGCTCCCCGAAGAACTCCTCGCCGTCCTGCCAATCCCCTCCTTGTCCCCAGCGCAGCTTCCCCGCCACGGTGACCAATCCCGGCAGCAGAGCCTGGACGAGCATCCGGCTGAGGAACGGGTCGGCGCCCGCCTCGCGGAGCAAGACCCGGACCAGTCGGGCCGCCTCCTCGCGTTCGATCCGCCCCGAGGCATGCCGCATGTGCTCAATGAGGTCGCAGGGCGTGGGACAGGGAGGGGGATCGTCCGTCGTCCCGAGGGTGAGCCGGGACAGCACCGGATCCCGCCGGGCGGCGGCGCGTAGGGACCGGACGGCCGCACCGGACCGGCCGAGTGACCCCCATTCGGCGGCCATGTGGTCGATGAGGGCGACGCGCGATTTCGAAGCGGTGGTTGACATGGCGGGAGTGTCGTCGCCGAACCTCCCCCGATCCCTCCCACCGCCGGGCTCACGACCGAAAGATCCGCCGGCCGCTGCAATGGCCCTGGTCGGCGATAGTGTGCCGCCGATGGACATCGATGAGTTCTACGAAGCGGACCCCCGCCGGCGGGCCTCAGCCGAGCTCGAGCTGGGCTCTGAGTGGTTGGGGCAGGACGGCGTCCAACACGAGTTGAACTACGTGGAGGACACCGGCGAGCTCTACGTGCTCCGCGAGCCAGCCCCGCATGTCCGCGAGGACCCCTTCGGGGGGCTGCACGTTACGGACCCCCCTGGGTATGAGAACAAGATCACCGTGCACGTCATCGCCAAGATCGCCTCGATCGACGAGCTGCACAGGATCCTCGAAGGCTGGCCCGAGGCGATGCGTGAAGAGGGCAACCAGGGCACGCACTGGCTCGGCCAGCGTCTGGTGGCCGCTGGTGTCGCCGTGGGGCCGACGGGCGATCCCATTTCGGACAGCTAGGTCCGGGGTTCCCGACAGCTTGGTCCGGGTTCCCCACAGCTAGGTCGGCGGCTCCAGGTCGAGCATCTTGGCCAGGAGCTGGGTGGCGATGTTGTCGGTGGCCATGTCGGCGTCCCCCTCCATGTCCTCCCGGTCGAAGACCAAGTCCGAGAGCCGGTACATGACCACGGCGAAGCGGAAGCCCGAGAAGATCTCGTAGTAGAAGATGTCCCGCATCGGCCGGCCCATCATCTCCGAGTAGCGCGGAATGGTGTCTTCGTGCGTGCCGAAACCGGCGGGACGGGGCACGCCGAGGCCCTCGGAGAACTGGCGGTCGAAGTAGAGCCACCAGCCCAGGTCGAGTTCGGGCTGGGCCAGCGAGGCCATCTCCCAGTCCACGACCGCCGCGGCCTCGAAGTCCTGCCAGATGATGTTCCCGATGCGGCTGTCGCCCCAGCTGATCACCACCTCGCCCTCCTCGGCGGGCCGGTGGTCGAGGAGCCACTGCCAGGTCGACTCGATGACGGGCACCTTCTCGCCCTGGGTGGCCCAGTCGAGGAAGTCCCGGTAGTACGAGAGCTGCTGGTCGAGGCCTGGTCGACCGCGGGCGGGGTTACTCAGCCACTCGAGCCCGGTGGACCGCCAGTCGGTGCGGTGCACTGCGGCCAGCGCGTCGATGCCGCTCCACCACATGCGCTCCTGCTCTTCGACCGTGGCCTCAATGACCCAGCCGTCCATCGTGTACGGGATGTTGTCCGAAGGGACCAGGCCCTCGACGTGATCCATGGAGAAGAAGGGCACGCCGAAGTACTGCGGATCCTCCTCGTACCACCCGAGGCGGGGGAGGGGCACCGCCGAGCCGCCGTCGGTCAGGGCGCGCATGGCCCGGTACTGGGTGGAGAACTCGGCATCGAGGAAGAGCAGGTGCTTGGTCGGTGCGACGCGGACCACCAAGCGCTTCTCCTGGCCATCAGCGCCGCGGGTACGGCAGAGGATCGTCTCGTTGGAGAAGCCGTTGGAGCCGGGGGCCTGCACGTCGAAGACCTTTGGTGCGGACCCGTCGCTCGATTTGGTCGACAACCAGCGCGAAAGGATGGATGCCACCTGGTCGGGGTCACGCTGGCTGATGTCGGGCACGGAGCGGCACTCTACCGACCACCCGGCCCTCCGGGGGAGGGATCACCGCACGGGCGGGTAGCGTCGCACGCCGTGCTCATCGTGATCGACCTGTCCGGGGCCACCGTCTCGCTGGCCCAACCCGACGAATTCACCCGCTTTTCTGTGGCCCTGCAGGGCGAGGGCGACCTGGCCCGTGTCGTGGAGCAGTCCGGCTTGGGCCGCCTCGCCGCCGACAGCGAGCACATTGTGGTCGACCCCGTGGCCCTGCGGGCGCTGGCGGGGCCAGCCGCCGACGAGCGCTGGGACGAGGGCTTCGCCGGCATGTGCGCGTACGCCGCCGGAAAAGGCTGGGTGGAGCCCGACGGCGGCGTCCTGGCCCACATCGAGCCAGTCCAGGCGGCGGGCTGATCCCTTCGGCCGGCGGGAGCCCGGTGGCCGGGTGGGAATGTTCCCTCCACACAGCTCGCCGCTACCCTTGAGGGGCCGGGCGGCAGGTCCGGCTACGGGGGCCGGACCCCCCTGAGATGATCCCTGGGAGGGACGCATGGCGATTCGGGACTACGACCGCTTGTTCATCGGCGGCGACTGGGTGGCTCCGGAGGGGACCGACACCATTTCGGTGATCTCACCGTCGACCGAAGAGGTCATCGCCCGGGTGCCCGACGGGACCGAGGGCGACATCGACAAGGCCGTGGCGGCGGCACGGACCGCCTTCGACCACGGGCCCTGGCCTCGTATGACGCCGGCCGAGCGGGCCGAGGTCCTGTCCAAGGTGGCGGCGCAGATCATGGCCGAGATGGACGACATGGCAGCGATCATCACCCAGGAGATGGGCTCGCCCATTTCGTTCTCGGGCCTGGGCCAGGTGCTGGCGCCCACCATGATCTTCAACTACTACGCCGACCTGGCCACGACGTACGCCTTCGACGAGGTGCGCGCGGGCATGCTGAACCCGCAGGTGCTCGTGACCAAGGAGCCCGTCGGCGTGGTGGGGGCCATCGCTCCCTGGAACGTGCCGCTGTTCATCGCCGCCGCCAAGTTGGCGCCGTCGCTGGCCGCCGGGTGCACCGTCGTCTACAAGCCAGCCCCCGAGACGCCCTTCGACGCGTTCCGGCTGGCCGAGATTTTCGCCGAGGCGGGACTGCCCAAGGGCGTCCTCTCGGTGGTGCCGGCCGGCCGCGAGGTCAGCGAGCACCTGGTGAAGCACCCCGGCGTCGACAAGATCTCGTTCACCGGGTCCGGGGTCGGGGGCAAGCGCATCGGCGGGCTCTGCGGCGAGCGGCTGAAGCGCTGCACGCTCGAACTGGGCGGGAAGTCGGCGGCCATCATCCTCGACGATGCCGACCTGGCGACGACCATCCCCACCCTGCTGCCCAACGCCATCATGAACAACGGGCAGGCCTGCATCGCCCAGACCCGCATTCTGGCGCCGCGCTCGCGCTACGCCGAGGTGGTGGACGCGGTGGTCTCGGGAGTCTCCGCCATGAAGGTGGGCGACCCGATGGATCCGGCGACAGAGGTCGGTCCGGTGGTGGCCGAGCGGCAGCGGAGCAGGATCGAGGGGTATCTCGACAGCGGGCGCGAAGAGGGCGCCACGGTCGCGCTCGGGGGCGGCCGCCCGTCGGGCTCCGCCTACGACAAGGGCTGGTACGTGGAGCCGACGGTGTTCTCCGACGTGGACAACAAAATGAAGATCGCCCAAGAGGAGATCTTCGGGCCGGTGCTCGTGGTCATCCCCTACGACGGTGACGACAATGCGGTCGAGATCGCCAACGACTCCAACTACGGGCTGTGCGGGTCAGTCTGGACCGGCGACAACGACCGTGGTCTGGGTGTGGCGCGCCAGGTGCGCACCGGTACCTACATGCTCAACGCGCCCGTGCCCATCGACTTCTCCACGCCGTTCGGCGGCTACAAGGAGTCGGGCGTCGGGCGCGAGTTCGGACCAGAGGGCCTGGAGGGCTTCTTGGAGATGAAGTCGATCGCCCTGCCGGCCGGGTACACGCCGGGGGCCTAGCTTCCGGCCGTGTCGGCGGCCGGCGCGGCCATGGGGGAGACGTAGCCCGATAGCGGCGCGCCCTTTTGCTCTGCGTCGGCGAAGGCCTGGTTGTCGCCGACCTCGACCACGCTGTAGCCCGTGCGGTCGCCGTCCCCGTTGATGGCGTCCGGCGCCGCAGCGTGGCCGGTGGCCGCGGTGACGATGGCCACATGGACTGCGGTCACTGCGGAGGTGTCGAGCCCGTAGACGGCGACGTCACCGGGCTGCGGTGCGTAACCGGAGTCGACCGGGTGCCAGGTCCCGTGGTCGGTCCCCCAGACGTAGAAGCTGGCCGAATTGCTGTTGAGGTAGCCCGGGGCGAGCTGGTAGTCCACCTCGGCCCCGGCCTGCTTCCAGACCCAGGCGGCGAAGTCGGCACACCACTCCTCGCTTCGGTTGTCGTTGCCGCAGTCGCTGGCCCCGGCGTGCCAGTAGGCGCTGAATTTGTTGCAGTAGGTGTCGGAGGGATCGGTGGTGTACCCCACCTGGCCCTGGGCTACGGCCACGATGCGGGCCCGCAGGGGGCTGAGGGGCGGCCCGACCAGGGCGTGCCGGGCCACCAGGGCGCCGGCGCCAAACACCACGAGGACCAGCACGACCGTGATGACACGGCAGTTGCGACCCGGGGCACGGCGGGGGGCGGGGGACAGGGCCAGCGGGCGGGTCGGGCTCAGGGGGCCACAGGGTAGCGAGCGGAGCCCGCTTCGAGAGCGCGGGCCGCTTCTGCGAGAATGCGGGTCCCCCGGCCACCCAGAGTGTGCGGCCCGAGCGACCGAGGAGGGATTGGCCCATGCAGGACGACGAGAGCGCGGTCTCGCACACTCGTCTGGCGTATCTCCCCGCGCTCGACGGCATGCGGGCCTGCGCCGTCCTTGCCGTGATGATGTTCCACGGCGGGATCCCCCACATGGACGGCGGGTTCATGGGGGTCGACGCCTTCTTCGTCCTGTCGGGGTTCCTCATCACCTCGCTGCTCATCGGCGAATGGCGTCAGGCCCTGACGATCAAGCTCGGCGCCTTCTGGGCCCGCCGGGCCCGCCGCCTGCTTCCAGCTCTGTTGTTGATGCTGCTCTTCGTCGCGTTCTTTGCGGCGGTGATCGTTCCCAAGGGGACCTACGGGGCGCTCCGCCTCGATGCCTTGGCGACGTTGTTGTACGTCAGCAACTGGCACTTTATATTGGTCAATTCGAACTACTTCAATGAGACCTCGGCCTCGTCGCCGCTGCTGCACACGTGGTCGCTGGCGGTGGAGGAGCAGTTCTACGTGGTCTGGCCGCTGGTGGTACTCGGCGTGCTGCACTTCACCCGCAGCCTGCGCGCCTTGTTCGCCCTGTGCTGCGCAGCAGCCGTCGCGTCGGCCATCTGGATGTACCACGTGTACGACGGTGGCCTCAACACGAACCGGGCGTATCTCGGGACCGACACCCGCTCGCAGTGCCTCTTCATCGGCTGCGCCTTGGCCGTGGGCCTGGTGCTGCTCACGCAGCACCGCCACGAAGAGGGCCGCTTGGCCAAGGGCGAGCTCTGGCGGCCGGAGAGCTCGACCGGACTGCTCCTGTGCGGGGTACTGGGCGTGGTCGGGGCGGTGGGCGCCGTGGCGCTGTGGGTGCTGACCACCTCCACGTCGACGTTCCCGTACTCGGGCGGGTTCTTCCTCATCGGGCTCTCCGTGGCCAGCGTCATCCTTGCGGCCGTGGCGGCGCCGCACAGCATCGTCCCGCGCCTGCTGTCGGTGGCCCCCATCCGCTACGTCGGGCGCATTTCGTACGGGCTCTACATCTGGCACTGGCCCATCTTCATTTGGCTCGACCATTCGTGGACCGGGCTCTACGGCTACGAGCTCTTCGGGTTACGCGTGCTGGTGACCTTCGCCGTGTCGGTCGTGTCCTTCCATCTCGTCGAGCGGCCGATCCGGATGGGCACGTTCGTGAGCCAGTGGCGGGCGTGGCTGGTGGTGCCCGCAGGCGTGGCCGCAGTGGTGGTGGCCATGGTGGCGGCCACGACGGGGACGAGCGCCGTCGCCAGCACAGCGCTGCCGCCGACCAACGGTTCGACATCGACCACGACCAGCACGACGGCGCCTGCGACCTCGGTCGCCGGCCCGCCGGTCAAGGTCCTCCTCTTCGGCGACTCGGTGGCCTTGACGCTCGGCCTGGGACTGGGCGAGCAGAGCACGCAGGACAAGTACGACTACCAGCTGACAGACAGGGGCATCCTCGGCTGTGGCGTGGTCAACGGTCCCCAGGTCGAGCTGATGGGGACGCGCTACGACACACCCCTCGCATGTGGTGGATCGGGAGTCACACCGGGAGGGGCGGCAGTCAACGAGCCCTGGCCGGACCAGTGGCGGGACGCGATCTCCCAGGACAAGCCCAACGTGGTCGTCCTGCTGGCGGGCCGCTGGGAGGTGGTCGACCGTCAGTACAACGGGAAGTGGACGAACATTTTGAACCCGACGTACGCCGCCTACGTCAAGAGCCAACTCGATCAGGCCTCCCAGTTGGTGACGGCGACCGGGGCGCACATGGTGTTCCTGACGGCGCCGTGCACGGACGAGGGGGAGCAGCCGGACGGGGACGCATGGCCCGAGGACAGTCCGGCGCGGCTGGCCGTCTACAACAAGCTGGTGCGTGAAGTCGCCGCCGAGCACCCCACGACGGACTCGGCTGTCGATCTCTTCGGTGCGGCCTGTCCCAACAAGAAGTTCGCTACCAAGGTCGGCGGGGTGACGATCCGGGACACCGACGGCGTCCACTTCACCGCGGCGGGCGGCGTGTACGTGGCACCGAAGATCATGCCGGCCATTGTGGCGGCCGGGCGGGCGCAAATGGCCGGGTCGGCGACGACGACCTCAACCGGTGGGTGACGCCGGCTTCGGGTTCACGTTCTGGGTCGGGGGCCCGCTGTTGCCGCTGCTGCCGTTGTTCCCGTTGTTCCCGCTCGGCGACTGCGGGTTGACGTTGGCGTTGGCGTTGGCGACGACACACTGAGCCCGCAGCGAGGGGACCAGGTGGCCCTCGTCGACGGTGGCCCCCTCGGAGATGGTCGTCATCAGCGCGTTCCACGAGCCGTCGTCGGAGTTGGCGGCGGCGGCCAGCGGAAGGGCCACCCGCAGCTCCTGGTCCGCTTCCTTCTGGAGTTGGACGGCGGCGGCCGCTGAGGTCCCAGGACTCACGGCCCGCAGGTAGTCGGCGACGGATCGGTGCACGTGGACACAGGCCTGCTGGGCGAGGTCCTGCCCGTCCTGGGTGCTGCACGCGCTCAGCCCGAGGGCCGCCAGGGCCGCCAGGGCCGGCACCGCCGCGGCTCGGACGACACCGGGGCGCCTGGCGCGCCGCACGTCAGCCCAGCCAGCGTTCGGCGGACTCGAGCAGGAAGCGGCTGACGGCGAGGGCCCGGTCGAAGACGTCACAGAGGAGCTCCTCGCCGCTGAGGACCCGGGCCAGCGACACCGGATAGCGGGCCACGATGCTCAGCCGGCGTTCCGAGCCGTCGGTGGCGTTGGCGAAGGAGTCGATGGCCGACACCTCGAGGGGCAACTCGATACCGCCGACGCCGGCCAGGTCGATGGCCAGCCGCAGCAGGTCGGGCCCGCTCGGAAGCGGCGGGAGCGCCCAGGTGAAGGTGAGCGGGAAGTGGAACTCGTCCGGCGGCTCTTCGTCCTCGGACAAGAGGACCACGGCGTCCTCGAAAGAGAGAAGGACGCGGGGGTCGACGTCCAGCGCCAGATGGAGGTCGAGGGGACCACCACACCCCTCCTCGGGGTGCAGGTCGACCTCCCAGACCTGCCGCAGGGAGTAGGTCTCGACGAAGTGCCGCTCGTCGTGCACGTGGAACCCGTGGTCGACGGAATGATCCTTCAGGTCGGCAACGTACCCGGCAACGTCAATGGCAGCCACAGCTGGAAAAGCCTAATGGCCGTGGAAGGGAGGGCGGCCAGGCGGGTGGGCGGGACGAAGGCCGATAGGGTTCGTCACCCGTGGACGACGTTCGGCTCCTGGCAGTGCTCGATGAAGCGGTCCACGCCGTACGCGGCGCGCTCGACGTGCTCGAGGACTGGGGGCCGAGCGGCGGCAAGCCGGGGCAGTACCGGCTCGACCTCGCCGCAGACGGCGCCGCCTTGCCCGTGCTCCACGGCGCCGGGCTGGCCGTGCTGTCCGAGGAGTCGGGGGTGACCGGCGACGGCCCGTCCGGTCTGCTGGCCGTGATCGACCCGATCGACGGCTCCACCAACGCGCACCGGGGAGTGCCCTTCTATTCCACCAGCATCTGCGTGCTCGACGCCGAAGGCCCTCGAGTGGGCCTGGTCACGAACCAGGCCACCGGCCAGCGCTACGCCGCCGTGCGAGGTGGCGGCGCGGAGAAGGACGGCAAGGCAATTGCGCCCTCGGAGTGCCGGGACCTCGAGGGGGCCATTGTCGGGATTTCGGGATTTCCCGGTCTGCACCCGGGCTGGGCGCAGTACCGGGCCCTGGGCGCGGCCTCCCTCGAGTGCTGCGCCGTGGCCGAAGGAGTGCTGGACGCCTACCTGGTGGTGGGAGCGAGCACCCTCTACGGCTGGGACTATCTGGCGGGGTTGCTCATCTGTCGTGAGGTCGGTGTGGCGGAAGGTGAGCGCCAGGGGAGGGACCTGATCGTGCGCGACGATTCGAGGCGCCGCCCGATCGTGGCGGCGACGCGTCAATTGGCAGAGAGATTGGCTACGGAGGAGGGACTGTGATCGACGACAGCGGTGGAGACGCCGCGGGCGCCTTGCTGGCGCGCAAGACGTGGCGGACCCTCGAGCCACTGCACGGGATGATCTATTTCGTGCCCGAGGCTGCGGAGGCGTACGCCCGTCTGGGCGTCACTGGTCGGGCGGGCTACTTCGCGTTCGCGGGCGGCGCCCATGGGCGCGGTGACGGCCGACGTCGTCGTCTCGACCTTCTTCAACTTCAATCCCGAGCTCGTGCATGCCGCCATCCCTGCAGTGTGGGAGGTGGCGACGCCGGTGGCTCTGGTCAGGGCCCGCTTCACCGCGGTCGACGCGGCGTATCGGCGCCTCCTGGGTGAGGAGGTGCTGTCGTCGGTGGAGATGCAACGGGCGGCCGATCTGGCGCGCCTGGCCGCCGAGGAGGCAAGCCGAAGGATGGAGGGGCGACCGCTGGCCGCCGCCCACGCCAATGTGGCTTGGCCGGCCCCGCCGCACCTGGTGTTGTGGCACGCGGAGTCGATCCTGCGGGAGTACCGCGGCGACGGTCACATCGCGCAGCTCGTCGTGCGCAAGTTGTCCGGTTTGGAGGCCCTGGTGACGCATGCCGCGGCCGGTGATGTCCCGGACCGACTCTTGCGCTCGACGCGGGGTTGGCCTGAGGAGGCCTGGGACGGCGCAGTCGACGCATTGCGGTTGCGAGGCTGGCTCGAGCAGGGCGACGAGCTCCGCTTCACCTCGCTGGGCGAGGCGCAACGACAGGCACTCGAAGACGGGACGGACGCGCTGGCCGCGGCCCCGTATGCGGTGTTGGGCGAAGAGCGCTGCGCCGAATTGCGAGCTCTGGCCCGACCGTGGAGCACGACGCTCTCCCAGCAGTTGCCCTGACCGGGGATGTGGTGCCTTGACCGGGGAGCACTCGGGGATGGGCCACAATGGCGTGGCGCTCGGGCGCTTAGCTCAGTTGGTTAGAGCAGCTGCCTTACAAGCAGCAGGTCGGGGGTTCGAGTCCCTCAGCGCCCACTGACTGGCTCGGGGAGAGAGGGGCCCAGGCACCGAAACGGAACACAAGCGCCGCGCAAAGGACCCAGGACAGCCGGGCCCACGGGCCACCGGCGCCACCGGAAAACGGAGGGGGCCACGCGGCGCGGGCGGGGGCGTTGATGTTCTCGTCAATAGCTTCTTAGCGAAATCTTCGGGTCCGCTTACCCGGAGTTCACCATAAGCACGCAGGTTGGTAACCGTGTTCGATCTAGCCGCATTGATTGTCGCTGTCGGTGGCTTGGTCGGCGGGTTCGCCGCCCTCGCCGCCCTGGTGAGCTGAGCGCCATGGCCAAAGTTCGCCGGCGCTGCCGGTTCTTCTTTTCACCTCTGGTCCGAGTGGGGCCCCTGCTCCACCACTCGGAGAGGGGTGCCCATCGACGCAAGGTCTGCCATCGCTGCGGCGCAGGACGGGTAGTGCTCCGTGAGACGTTCTCGCTAGTCGGTAACGACTAGGCGTTTCATGGTTCCACTCGGCATGCAGCGTCTGGGACAAGCGCCGATAGGGGTTTCAATGTCACGACACGGCTGCGTCTGATCGTGATGCCCCCCCACCCAAGCGGCACCATTGGTTTCTCAGTCAATTGACGCTGCCGAAGTGAACGACCTAATGCCGCATCAGGCAACGTTTGCGCGCTTGACCAGCTCACGCAGGACTTTGTCCTGAGCGTTGCGGTTGCGCCAGATGATGTAGCGGCGAATCATCGAGTTCTGCTCTTCGTGTGAGCGGTGGTCGGTGCCGTCGAGGGTGAAGTAGCGCAGCGCCTGGAACTGGGCTTCGATCCGGTTCATCCAGCTGGCGTTGGTCGGCACGTAGGCCAGTTCGACGTTGTTCGCTTCGGCCCAGTCGCCAACGCGCGAATCGACCTTGGTCGAGAGATGCGGACTGAAGTTGTCCATGACGATGGCGATGCGGACGTTCGGTGGGTACAAGGTGCGCAGGTAGCGACAGAACTCGAGGAACGTCGTCCGGTCCTTCTTCAACTTGACGTGGCCGTAGATCTTGTCCTGGTTCAGGTCGTAGGCGGCCATGAGGTGGCGGACCCCCTTGGTGCGGGTGTAGGTGGCCCGGCGCCGCCGGCGCCGTGGTTCTTCGGACCCCTCGCCTCTGACGATCCTCGGTGCCCACTGCTTGCCGGGCCGGGGCAAGAGATTGAGCGGGCCGAACTCGTCCATGCAGATCACGACGGTTGGGTCGCCCTTCTTCGGTTTTGCCAAGCCATCGGCGATCTCATAGAGGTCGAGGACACGATTCTTTTTGGCCTCGAAGTCGGGGTCGTTGGATTGTTTGTAGGTCTTGATCACTTGAAAGGAGACACCCTCCTCGCGGAGGAGCACGCGCAGACCCTCGTGACTGATGTCGTCGACCACCCCCTCGGCGACGAGGAACTCGGCCAGCTTGGACAAGCTCCAGGTGGAAAAGGCCAGGTCGTGGTCGACCGGTCGTGATAAGGCGATCTTCTTGATCTCCCGGCGTTCGGGCAGGGTGAATTTCGGAGGTCGTCCCCCCAGTACTTCGCGGCCAAGGAGTCGAACCCGTCGGCGTTGAAGTTGTGGATGACCTCTCTGACCCGGTCCTCTGAGGTGAAGGCGATCTTGGCGATGGCCGGGACGTCCATCCTCTGGGCCGACCAGAGCACGATCTGGGCCCTTCGCCATCGCACCACCGAGCCCGAGCCCCGGCGCACGATCGAGAGGAGCTTTCGTCCCTCCTCGTTTCTGATGTCTCTGACTGCCACGCGTTCTGCCATGGCCCTACTTTGCGCGACCCAGACATCAAAGTGGTGGACGCGCCCCACCAACGTTGCCGGTCACGGCACTAATCAACGGATTCCGCCATGACGGAAGTCAGCTCATCCCGGGCGGTCAGTCCCAGCTTGGCGAACGCCGCGTACAGATGGCTCTCAACCGTCCTCACGGAAAGCGAGAGAGCCTTGGCAATCTCTGCGTTGCTCGCTCCCTGCGCTGCCAGGAGAGCAACCTCGCGCTGTCGGCGGCTGAGAGGTTCAACCTGGTCTGGCAGGGAAATCGGACGTACCCTGGCCCCCTCGCACAAGCCTGCCATGTCGTGAGACTTCTTGGCGGCCTTGGTGGATCGAGCCTGCAAACCGTCGCGTCGATACGCTACCGAAGCTTGCGCCCACAGCGCTGACGCCGTCAGCGAATGGCTCATCGTGCCGAATGACGAAGCGGCCAGCTCAAGGTCTACGCCACGTTTTGAGATCACCGCCTGGGCATGGAGTCCGACTGCCTCTCCCAAAAAACCTTCGACAGAGGCCGAAACGTCCCGTGCTCTCGCCGCTGCATCCGCTTCCCCCAAGCGCAGCAGGTCATCGAGGATGATTAATTCGAAAGAGCGTTGGCCCCGCTCGAGTGCCATGTCCGCTGCTGCCCACAGTTCCGCGATGGCCTCCGTCAAACGCCCTGCTTGGGCATCAACCCACGCCCGCGCGCGCCGCCCATCAACGAAAACGCTCAAACGATCGTCGCAGTGAACGGACAGTGATTCGCTCCTCGCCTCCTCTGCCGCAATTGAATGTCCGAGGAGTGCCTCTGCTTCAGCGAGCAAGGCGAGGCACCACGACCCGTAGCCCGGATCCGTCCTGAGGCCGAGTCCGGCCTCCTTCAAGGTGCGGGCTGCACTGGCGGCCTTGCCCTCAAAGAGAAGAAATCGAGCCCGATAGCCATTACCGAGTGTTCGCTGTTCATAGGGATTTCTCGACAGCGACAAGGCAAATTCGAGAAGCTCTAGTCCCTCGGGGACCCGACCGGCAAATGCCAGGGCAGTGCAGCGGCTGCTGACGGCCCAGCTCGGTGCGCGCGGAAGCTCTTCGCGCACCCGCAAGGCGCACGCCAGGCCCGCTTCAGTAAGTGACAATGCTTCCTCGGTCTTGCCAATCATGACCAGGCTCGATGCGACGGAGGTCAGGGATCGAACCACGATGCGATCGTCACCGTCAGCTCGCATGGCGCTCATGCCCAACTCGATCGCTTCGGCGTATTGACAAAAGAAGGCATGAAGGTTGGCCCGATGGCACTGAATCAAGAGTCGCGTCGTGAGGTCGAAGGCCGAGCCTTCGACCTCGGCCATGAGAGCCAGGGCGTCTTCGACCCGGCCCTGACCATGGCCCATGGCGAGGGCCAAGCTATCGGCCAAACGCTCCCGGGCGTCATCGTCGGGCTCATTCCCGACAAGGGGAGCCAGACGTTCGACCGCCTCGTCGAAGCGATGCTGGCGTAGGAGCGACCAGCCGAGTTCGAGTTGGGCCGAGAACGTGCTTTGCTGTTCGAGCGACCCCACAGCAAGCTCTTCGGCCAGAGCGTGGTCTGACAATTTGTTGGCCACGTGAGCTGCTCCTGCGAGGACACCGGGATCCACCCTTTCGCCCGACCCTTGCCACAGCACGGCCAGCTTAAGGAGCTCTGCTGGTGTGCGTTCTCCTTCGCTCCGCAAAATGTGGGCAAGCTGCCGGTTGATCTGGCGACGAAGGAGAGAAGGCATTTCAGCTCGGAGTACTTCTCCGAACAGGGGATGACTGAAGCGGATGCTTGGAACATCGTCCCCTCCAACCGCGATCAAACCCCGCCGTTCGAGGTCTACAAGAACTTCGCCACCCGCCACTTGCTCCGCCGTGATGACAGCCAGTGGTTCACCGACCGAGAGCACTTCCAAGAAACGGTGCCCGGAATCCGTGAGACCGGCGAGACGCCCAGCTATGGCCTCCTGCAGGCGGGGCGCCGGCCCCACGCCGCCGACCCATCGCCACACACCATGAATCTGACGAAGCTCACCCGCCTCCACAATATCGGCAATCAGTTCTCGAGCAAAGAGGACATTGCCCCGGGTCGCCTCCCACATTCGATCCAAAGTGACGCTCTCGACGATGCCGTCGAGAGCGCGTTCGACCATCTCGTCAAACTCGGACCTCGACAACGCCTGCAGTTCGAGTCGCGGAATAGCCCCGATTCGACAGAGCCCCACGAGGGCATCAGGAATCGCTGATCCGCTGCGAAGCGTCAAGAGGACGGTCGCCAGGCCTCTGGTGGCGACGTATTCGATGAACCCCGCCGAGAGTCCGTCGAGCAGGTGCACATCGTCTACCACGACGACGATCGGCCCGCTCCCGGCTCGGTGTTGCAAATCCCGGCTCAGGACACTGAGTAGGTCCACTTGGGCGACGTCGTATAAATTGCTTGGAAGAAGCTGAGAGAGGGCTCCGAAGGGGAGCGGCCGCACCGATTCCGAGGCGGTAACCCATTCGACGTGGTGGCCCGGCATCGAGTTCAGAACTTCGTGAAGTAAGCGCGTCTTCCCCACGCCGGAGTGGCCAGCTAGCAAAACCCCTGACAGATCTGGGTTTGCAATGGCTTCGGCCACGAACCGTTGCTCCTCGGCCCGCCCGATCATCGGCCACCCGTCCATGGGCCGTAGTTTTGTCGATCCGACCACAGAATTCAGTAGCTCGTACTGAGATTTCTGGGGCCGCTCTCAGGCACCCTGCGGAGATGGAGTCGCTCCTCGACCTCGACGCCTTACCACGGGCCTATCGGATCGGCCTACGTTTGCAGAAATTGGGAGCCGACTACGAACTCATCGCAGATTGCCTCGAAATCGAACCTGCGGGCGTATCGGTTCTCCTTGAGATCGGTCGACACAAGTTGGCGACTGAGCAGCGAGGCAGGCGGCAGCTCGCCCCCCTCGGAACAAAAGCAGGGGTCGGCGGGTGGAGCAGCGGGTTGCCTCGGACGCACGCAGGTGGTTCACGCGGATCTCTTGCCCCGAACGACCGTTCGGCCACCAAAAGGGACGATTCTTGGACTCTGCCCTGTATGTCGTCGTCTGGTTACGACGCTCACCGCTCACCGTACACGGGTTCGAGAGTTCAGTAGCGGCTACTGAGAAGCTCCCAAAGCCAAATTCATACCATCGAAGAGTGACCAACGGAAAGCCGCCAGAGAGGAACGACCATGACGATCCCAGACAGCGCCTTGTTTCAAGAAGTTGTTGGACGTAGCCGAGACGGGTGACAACGGCCCCGCGTTCGAAACCTTCGCAGAAAAGCATCGTTGTGGAGCACGGAGTAAGCGCCGAGTCCGTTCCGATGACAGCAACCCGAGCACTACTAGCCACCATCGACCAAGCTCCTCGAGCCCTCCCCAGCGGCTCACAGTTCACGGAAGGATGACATGCGACCTCAGTCCCTCAAAAACCACATCGATCTGCTCAAGGGGGTATCTCTTTTTTCGCAATGCTCGCAACGCGAACTTCGCACAATCGCTCCGCTCGGCACGCCGGTAAGAGTCGAAAAAGGTAGAAAGTTGATCAGGAGGGGCGCGATCGGTAGGGAATTCTTCCTGGTGATCTCAGGGGTTGCCTCTTGCCGAATAGGAAACCGCCAGGTGGACGAGTTCAAAGCAGGCGGCTACTTCGGCGAACTTGCCCTCCTCCATGACGGACCCCGAACCGCCGACGTAATCGCGGAGACCGAAATGGACTTGCTGGCGCTCGATCGCCGTGAGTTCAAGAAGATGCTGATGACGACGCCGGGTATCGGCGTGAGGATGCTAAGCCGGCTATCGGAGCGGCTGGCGGACGCCGACTCGCTCTATAGCGTCTGAGGCCCGCCGGAGTCTTCGCTCGTACCGGAGACTGCTTGCTGCGATGAAATAGGGAACCTCGGGGCCTTGGGCGTCCCCGATCGCCGGGAGTGACGCATTGACCGCCCCTACTCTCGCAGTGAGGTCCTCCGTCGTGTACGCCCAGATAGCTCCACTATGTCAAGCGACTCGCCGGCCGAACTGGTCGAGAGACGGCGGCCACATCACGCCAATCCAAACCGTTTCGCTCGGGTCGGGTCTTCTCGGGTGGTTGACGCGATATTTCGGCCCGGAGTCAGGACGACAGGATCCTGGCCTTCTGCGTCTCGAACTCCGCCTCGCTGAGGATGCCCTGGGACTTGAGTTCGGCGAGGTCCTTCAACTGCGCGATTGAGTCCCTGGCCAGCGGCGGCGCAGGCTGCGGTGGCGGCGGGGCATACTGAGGCTGCGGTTGTCGCTGCGCATACTGCTGATCATCTTGTTGGGCCCAGCGGTTTTGCTGACAGCGCGAGCCGCGGTTCCCCACCGCGGTAGATCCGCAAACTAACTACTCAGTTGCGAAAAGACTCAACCGGTTATCACGTTGTGAACGGTGGCGACCATCGGCTCCTTCAGTTCGACGCCCAACTCGGTGAGGATCGGGATAAGCGTCGGCCCGAATGCATCGAAGTCCGCCTGGGACTCCCAGATGTCGAAGACCTGGATTGCACCGTCCGATTCGAGCGCACAGTGGTAAGTACGTCCTTTCGGCTTGCCCGCACCGGCGGCCTCCAGCTGCTTGATTGCACTGCTGTACTTCTCCGGCGTGAAGCCTTCGTGTGCAAAATAGATTCCAAGTGCCATTGGGAACCACCTCCGTATGTTGTGCTCGGCCAATCCTCACTGGATCACGCCAGACGGGACGATACCCCTAGGTTGCGTCTGAATGTCGAGCTGTTCACTGACCTTCAAGGTGCCCAGTACATTGCCCTGTTCTGGCCGTGGAGATTCCGAGCAAATGTAGGCTTTGCGAATGCCATCGTTTCCGGCTTTCACTCACTACGCCTTGACCGTTTCCAATCTCCAACAAAGTCTCGATTGGTACGAGCGCCTCTTCGAGTCAGCGCCTGCAGTGGTTATCGATGAGGAACGTTATCGAGCGGGGATCTGGTTCGATCCGGTATTTGCCATCCACGAACATCACCGTCACTACGACGGAGACACCTTTGACGAGTTGCGAATCGGGCTGGATCACATCGCGTTCGGTTGCACCAGTCGAGAGGAGCTGGAGTCATGGCCGGCCCGGCTCGACGCCCTGGGCATCGACCACGGTGAGATCGTGGATGCGTGGTACGGATCCGGTCTTGCCTTTCGTGACCCCGACAACATCCAACTTGAGTTCTTCTTTCTGGCTGGCTCGTAATCCGGCGCTGAGGTATCCCATTGCGCCGAGACGATGGCTACATGGTTGCCTTCGGAGCCGCTAGCCAACCAGGACCGTTACTCCCGCCACACCAGCACACCGTACTGGGGGACCTCTATGCAACTGTCCGGGTGCCTCCGTTCGCAGGGAATGCGGTTGGGCGGAGTGCGTGTGGGACCCCCTGGGTGCTCGGCCACGGCGGGGATCGTGGCGAGGCGATACCGTTCGTGTAACGGCGGTCCGAAAGCAGAGACCCATGAGCGTTACCACTATCACTCGATTCCATGCTGCTGAGGGCCTCGAAGAAGCCCTTCTCGAACTGCAATCTGAGGGACGTAGACGCATGTTGGCTGCTGACGGGTGCGAGGCGTTTGACATCCTGCGGGATCAATCGGATCCAAGGTCCAGCGCCTTCGTCCAAAGGTGGTCCTCCCGGAAGGCACACGATGCTGCCTTCGGTGAACTGATATTGGCGAGCGGCCATCTGGAGAAGGTTCTTGCCACTCTGGATGAAGGCGTAGTCCAAGTGTTCTACGACGTGGTCTCTTGAACCGTTCCTGACTGCCCCCTATTCCCGGGACGGCGGCGTACTGCAAACCGTGAGTGCGATGCGCTTCGGAAAGGATCTGGTGAAGCGGCTAGACCATGGGTCATGGCCGAGGGATCGCCCCAGATCATTTCGCTTTCGCTCAACAATCCGGAAGAGATGTTCGTGCTGGCGTCCGTCGACCTGTTTTCTGAATACCGCAACTTCATGACAGGGCTCGAGTACTGCATCAGCATGCTGCGGGGCCGGCCATCCGGCAGGCCAGTACGGATCGACCTAGCTCTCCCTGCTGATCAGATCTCGGGGGGTCTCGACCAGCGGATTCGCCGCACCCTCGGCCGCTACTGCGATCATCGAATCGCGTACAACCAGCGAGAACGTCGAGCGGTCCGACTCGACGGAGTGTTCTCACTGTGGATAGGGCTTCCCTTGGTCGTGTTGGGTTTCGTTCTAGTGATCGTCAAGTCGAGCATCGTGGGGGCCAGCGGGAACGCCAACCTGATCCTTGACTCCGGTGGGTGGGTGTTGGTGTGGGTGGGCCTGTGGTTCCCTCTCGACACGCTCTTGTTCACGCCTCTGTCGTATGGCAGAGAGAACCGAGTGCTCAAACGACTACGGACGGCCGATGTCCTCATCGAACCGCACCCCACGCTGAACCTCTGACGGATCGTGAATCTGACTAGCGCAGTGCGCCGGGAGTGCGCCGCACGCGAGCTACCAGCTAGCCGAGGGCGTCCAGTTCCTTGACGTTGTCGTCAGGTAGGCCACCATTGACAAAGCCAAGACTTCAAGCTCGGCCAGTTCGACATTGCCACGGTAGCTGGACAGGAAGACTGTGTCCGCTGCATCGCGTCCGATGCAGATCCGCACGAGGCTCGTTCGGGGCGCCAGGAGCGCGGCATCGACGACGTACCACGCGCCTCCGATTGCCGCTTCGGGCCACCGCGTGGAAATCCATCGGGTCCAGGCCAGGTGCGTAGACCGAGGTAAGACGGGCAGGTACGTCGAGGGCGCGCAAGAGTGCGATCACCAGGGGGGCGCAATCCCGACAGACGCCTCGACGCTCCAAGAGGTTTCTACCGCCCCATTGGTTGGTCGGCTGCTACCAGGCACATACGAGAGTTGAGAGTTGGATCCCCACCGACGAGGAGATGGCTGGCATCAGCTCCTCGACTTCTTCGGGCGGCGCTGCCGAACATACCGGGCGACTGGATACGCGCTTGCTGCAATCATGCGATCGGGGTGGATCCACGCTGCTCCATCCCACTTGCCGTACTCTCCGAGTCAGATGCCGTACCGCTGGGGCGCCGGCGCCACCGGGATAGGGAGGGGCCACGCGGCGCGGGGCGGGGGGCTCTACTGCGACTGGGATTTGACGTACAGATCGCACTCCCGCCTCTGCGGAAACGCAAGCTCGACAGGTTCACCCTAGAACGAGGCGTCCACCGCGATAATCGAAGATCACCCAGCCAAAACGCGCCAACTGGTCGGAGCCGAGTACTCCGACGATCCCACCCGCGCTGATGGCTCCGAAGCTTGTCACTCCGAGGAGTTGGGGACGCAGCGCCAAGCCCGGAAGCGACCAGTGACCACTCTGCACGAGGGGTGCCGTTGTCGTATTACACGCCCCGTAGCTCCTCTGTGCCGTGTCGGTATGTTTGAGGTGAGCGTCTGCTGCCACCCGAGTGTCCATCCCCGAGCCCAACGATCCGGTGTCGACGGCGAAGTTTTGGGCCGCTCTATTCCCAAAACGCACTGGAACGATCATCACGATGTTTCCCGGCATAAGGTCCACGGTGACGGGGACGGTTGTTCCCTTCTGTCCATGCGTCAAGACGGCGGAGGGCAGAGGACCGGTCGGGCCATGCACCGCCGCTGCTCCCTCTGCGGCAGTGTCCGGCCCTTCGCTTCCTGCCAAAGTGAGCGTCTTCGCCTTGAAGTCCAGACGTACTGCGCCGAAGCGATACAACACGTCAGCACCCAAGAGCCCGACCGGTTCTCCTGCCGCACCGAGTCCAGGTTGGATGTCCGCGAGCAAAGGCTGGGCAGCCAGGGGGACGCCGCCGAGCGACCACGACGGCACGATCACATGTTGGGCCGTACCGGTACAGCCGATCCCGTTATAAGTAAGCGGCGAACCGAGGTCGGCCAGATGCAGTTGCGCAGCCAAATGGGTGTCGATGCCCGATTGAGCAGAACCGGTGTCGATCTCGAATGGGAAGGGTCCCATCCCGCTTATGCAGACGTTGACGACTTCGCCCACCTGTCCTTCCGCGGTGGTGACTTTGATCGGAATGCGCTGGGCGCCACCTCCCAACGCGGTCGCGCCTCCGCAACCCGCCTTCTTGGAAGGAAGTGCCAGATTTACCGACGGCGAAACATGCACGTGACTCTTCTGGCCGGTTGTGCTTACTGCCGCCAAGACAGGGCTTGTACTCAGCCCTAAGAAACCTGCCGTGGCACCCATGATCAAAAGCGATCTTCGCATTGATCGTTCCTCCCCGCCGAAGGCCAACGATGCAGTTTCTAGCTGAGTTTCGGGGGCCGCGCCACAGCTTTCGACCAAAAGCGATTCCTCGCTTCTGGCGCGATCAATGAGAGGCGCATGACGCCACAGGAGTCGGAGTCGCCCCGTACTTCCATTACGAGTCGTCCATGCAAGCTCATTGACTCTCTTGGAGTTCGGGCATCGCTCGAAACAGGCCGATGTCGCCTATTGTGGTTATTCTCTCCTGGTCTGGCAGACTCTTATGTTGAAATCAGGCGGTCAGCATGACGGGAACTCAAACGAATCGGCTACGCGTCGTGGGCGGCGTTTTGCTCGCACTCACGTTGACATTGGCGCTCCTTGTCTCTCAAAATGCCAATGCCCAAGCGGCGACTACGCCCAACCTTGAGTCGCTCATCGTGCAGAGTGGGGACATCCCTGATCTTGCACCGCAGACGCCAAGCCCCCATAGCGCACAACAGCTGACGGACCTCATCGAGTCCGCCAGCTCGAACAAGGCCGCCGCCGCGGCGGAAGTCGCACACCTGCGCAAGGACGGGCTGATCGACGAACTCGATGCGCCCCTGGGGCCGGGTTCACCGAGCGCTATCGGAACCACTCAGGTGTGGTACTTCAAGAGCCCGGGCGATGCCAAGTCGTACTCGTCCTACGAGGTCTCGTCCGTCGAGTCGGGAACCTCTGCATTTGTTTTCTCGGGCAGCTACAGGAAGTTCAATACCGGGGTGGCCGGAGCACGATCTTTAGCGGCCAAACTTCCATCGGACCCGAGTACAAAAACTCCTTCCATGGAAACGGCATTGACCTATGTGACAACCGGGCATTGCGTCGTGCTCATCAGTTTGATCGGCAACGCCAGCACCTCGCCGAAACCCATCTCCCTCCAGGCCAGCGCGGCCAAAAAGGTCGAGGCTCGCGACAAGAGGGCCTGCAAGTAGAGATTCGGCCGGATCGCTGGCCTCGCTGAGGGCCTAGTCCGCTGCGTCGAGCGACTCCACCCGTTCCGTGAGGGGCCGCAGGCAGGATGGTCGGCACCACCGGGAACGATGGGGCGTACCGTGGCCGGGGACGCTCTTCCGATAGAGGGCGAGAATTCCGGCTCCACTGCCCTTGATCAGTGGAATTCGGTACGCTCCACCCGATGAGCGGTGATGCCAGTGGCGCGGGGACTGGTGGATCGGCGACGGCTCCCGTAGAGTTGCCGGATGGCACGGTGACGTTTGTCCTCACGGACATCGTTGGCTCAACCGAGTTGTGGGAGCAGACGTCGGGATCTATGCGCATCGCCATGGTTCGTCATGACGAGCTTGTCGAAGCCATCTTCGCCGAGAAATCCGGGGTGATTGTCAAACCACGCGGAGAGGGAGACAGCCACTTCGGGGTCTTCCGGCGGGCCTCGGATGCGGTGGCAGCAGCCCAGATGCTTCTGAATCGGATCGAGGAGACAACCTGGCCGACACCAGCCCCCATTCGAGTGCGGGTCGGCATCCACACGGGTGAAGCAGACCTTCGCGATGGTGACTACTACGGCACCGCAGTTAACCTCTGTGCACGTATTCGCGGATTGGCCGGACCTAACGAGGTCTATGTCTCTGAAGCGACGGGTCGCCTCGTCATGCGGTTGGACACGCCGTTCGAGCTCAATGAGGCGGGAGTCTTCCGCCTGAAGGGCCTCGCCGTTCCCGAGCGGGTGTTCGCACTCCAGCGCGGGCCGAGGTCGTCGGGCGCCTCGACCTACTCCCCGCTACGTGACGATGCCACGGCGGCCGACCTTTCCGCCGACAGTGGGCCACTGGAACAAATCGATGATGTGCTCGCTGGAGGACTCCATCACCCCGCCGGTGAGTTGGGTGTACTCGTAAAAGGTGCCAGTGAGTTGGAGTCATTTGCGACATCCGAAGCGCCACAGATGCCTTTGCCACCACGCCTCGCTGAGCACCCTACTACTGGCTTGATCGGGCGACACAATGAGGTAACGGAGCTTTCTCAACTGTACAAACTGGTCGCCGAGTCGGCGAGCGACCTGCGTATTGTCTTCATATCGGGCGAAGGCGGCATTGGAAAGTCTGCCCTCGTCGGCACCGTGGCCACACAGAGCTACCAACTGGGAGCGTCCGTCCTTCTCGGGCGATGTACGGAGGACCTCGGCGCACCGTATGGACCATTCGCAGAAGCTCTCTGTCAGTATGCCGCGCAGCAGCCGAAGAATCTCGCTCAGTCACCCCTCCATACCTATGGGGCTGATGTAGCGAGGTTCCTCTCTCCCTTGCGCAGGTACTTCGATCGCTTACCCGCCGCTCAGTCGAGCGACCCCGAAACCGACCGCTATCTACTGTTTTCGGGCGTCGTGGGGTTTCTGGCCGCAATTTCGCGTGAGCGACCACTTGTGTTGATCCTCGAGGATCTGCACTGGGCCGACAAGCCGAGCTTGCAACTACTTCGCCATCTGGTCACGAGTGCCGATCAGATGCGGCTCCTGGTGCTGTGCACGTACCGGGACTCCGAACTCCCTGCGTCACATCCGCTGACAGACACGCTCGCCACGCTTCGCCGTGAGCCAAGTGTTCAAAGACTCAAGCTTGGTGGGCTCGGTGACCAGGAGGTGATCTCATACCTTGGGGCGTCCTCCGGGGGCGATTTGGAGCCGTCGGTGGTCGACCTTGCTCACGCCATCTATCGCGAGACGGATGGAAACCCCTTCTTCGTTGGCGAGGTGGTCCGGCACCTGCTCGATGTCGGCGTCCTCGTGGAGGAGGGCGACGGTGTCAAGAGTTCTCTGACGACTCTTGGAGATGTCTCGCTTCCAGACAGCGTTCGAGAGGTTATCGGCGCCCGGGTTGCCCGGCTTGGCCCTGCGGCCAGCCGGTTTCTATCGTTCGCATCCATCATCGGACGGGAGTTCGACGTCGATCTGCTGTGCGCAGTGGCCGACTCCTCCGAGGATGAGGTGTTGGACGCACTGGATCAAATCGCAGATTCGGGACTGGTCAGCGAGGTGGCAGACGTTCCTGGCCGATTCAGTTTCTCGCACGCGCTCATTCAGCACACCCTGTATCAGGACATGGGTCCGACTCGACGAGCCCGTGGTCACCGGCGTGTCGGAGAAGCGCTGGAGTCCATCTATGGAACCAATGGCAGCGACCATCTCGGCGAGTTGGCTCATCACTGGTTTAAAGCCACTCAACCATCCGATATCGATAAGGCGGTTTCCTATTCCCAGCGAGCAGCTGAGGCCGCCTTGCTCGCATTGGCTCCCGACGATGCGGTTCGTCTTTTCGCTCAAGCGCTCGACCTCGTTGCTCACCAGCCGAGTTCAAACGCTCTCACTGTTCTCGATCTGAAAATTGGGTTGGGTACCGCCCAGCGACAGTCGGGATTGTCCGGATTTCGAGAGACCCTGCTCGGTGCCGCTCGGGAAGCCCAGGCGGTTGGAGCCAAGGATCGGTTGGTTCAAGCCGCCTTGGCAAACAATCGAGGCTTCAGTCCCTTGGGTGAAGTTGACCTGGACCGCGTTGCGGTGCTCCGCGCTGCACTGGCCGCCGTTGGGGATGTCCAAACGCGGGATCGTGCCTTGCTCTTGGCAACGCTGTGCGGCGAGTTGGCCTGGGGTAGTGCACTGCAGGAACGCCAGGAACTGTCTCGTGAGGCGAGAGTAAGCGCGTCGGGTTCAGGCGATGCAAACTGCCTGGTTCAGGTTTTGAACCTTACCCTTCCTGCACTCTTCGTCCCGGATCTCCACGATGAGCAACTGGAAGAAAGTAAGAAAGCCCTGTCGCTCGCTATGGAGTTGGACGACCCCATTCAGCTATTCTGGGCTGCCACCTTCCAACATACCTTTGCAGTCGCGTCGATGGAATTCGAGGTCGCTCGCCACTGCGTTGAAGTCGTCGAAGACATCGCGACTCGAGTTGGACAGCCCGTTATGCGCTGGCACGCGGTGAGCCGGAAGGCCGCTCAGGCATTGCTGAGGGGCGATCCGATCACCGCTTTGGCGCTTGCCGAAGAGGCGATTGTGATCGGAACGGAAAGTGCGCAACCCGATGCCCTGATCTTCTACGGCGCTCAGACCCTCGTCGCTCACTACCAGCTCGGCCGTTTGCAGGACATGGAGGAACTCATTGGGCAGTTGGTCGCGGACAACCTGGGGATGCCCGTTTTCGCTGCTGCACATGCGCTCAGCATCCTCGAATCCGGGAGGCCCGAAGAGGCGAAAGCGCTTCTCGAGGCAGCCGTCGAGCGTGGCATTGCTCAACTGCCCGATGACGCCGTCTGGCTGACCACGCTGCTTGTTTACGCAGATGTGGCCGTCGAGATGAAGGCGGTGGAAGCGTCGAAATATCTCTTCAATTTACTCAGTGCGTATGGGGCGCAGCTGGCGTTCCAGGGGGCCGCGCCATTCGATCCAGTGACACTCCATCTGGGTGGCCTTGCGCTCGTCATGGAGAGATTTGACGAGGCCGAGCAGTATCTGAGCGCAGCAGATGATTTCGCAGTGCGAGGCGACATGCGGTTCGCGCGGACTCGGACCCAGCTGGCTCGTTCCCGACTGTGGGTGGCCAAGGGGGGATCGAAGAACACGGAGAACGCTCGCGAACTTCTGCTCGACGTGCGCACGACGTCCGCGAACAACAGTTATGCAGGCATCGAGCGTCGTGCGGCGGCACTTCTGGGCGAATTGGAGGGACGGTGAGGCATTGAGTATGGCAGAACTCATGAGCAGGCATACAGAACTCGGGGGCTGGAGCAATTAGCAACCATTGGTTCGGCTTGCTTTGACGCAAAGCGCTTCAGACTGCGTCACCACGGAGTTCAACCACGGGGCAAGCGAGCAACACGAAATCCCCGAGGGATAGGTCCCAGAATCACAGCCGTCTTACCGCATCGATGGCGCAACGGATGGAGCGAGGGGTCATGAGCAGCGCGAGGAGTCTCGTGAGATTTCTGGACCCCCCCGATATAGCGCACGCGTGATCGAACTGATCACCTTGACGTGCGAAACGGACGGATTCGACAACACCGAGTGATACCGTCCTTCAGCGCGGGTCTCTCCACATCAACGACCAATCGGGACCATTTCGCAAGGCGAATCGCTCAACTTCGTGGAATCCGTGGCGAGCATAGAAGGGCACCACTCGCCTGGTGGATGCTTCAAGATAGGCCGGCATGCCTTCCTCGTCACATCGAGCCAGCATGTGACTCAGAAGAGTGCCACCGAGGCCACGACTCTGACTCGCCCTTCGGGTTCCAATGAAATAAAGATACCAATGAGGGGGCATCTCCGGATGTTTTGCCTCCACCTTGTTGAAGCCCACAAGTATTCGTGGCGTGCGACCCTTGAAGAGCCCGGCGGCCGAGGGAAGAAGGCGTGCTTGGTCGCGCGCTGAGAGCCGCCATTGCTCCGGCGGTGTCCATAGAGCAGCAGCTTCGCAGTTCTCGTCCGTCCAAACTTCTCCAAGCGGCATTGAGACTCGGGTGAGCGTCCAGGAGAAGAAGTCGACAGCGCGCCTGCGTCTTTCGGTCTCCTTCGGAAAGAGCCACAAGGTAACGGGGTCGTCCTCGAGCGCGTCGGCCAACGTCTCGGCCAACTTCGGGATGTCAGACGTCGTTGCACGCCTAATCGTGATGTCGGAGTCCATAATCGCTCCTCAGGTTTCGGTCGTGAGATCATTGCACTGACGAACCGAACTAGTGGCGCGTCGCTGATTTGGCTTGGGCAAGGGCGGCCCGTCCGCGACGCACCTTGGCGATGATCTCCTCGGCCGGCTTGTGCCAGATGAAGGGCTTCGGATCGTCGTTCCAGTGCTCGGCCCAGATCTCGATGGCCTCGACCAAGTGGGGCACCGAGGTGAACGCGCCGCGGCGCAGCCGCCGTTCGGTGAGCTCGTTGAACCAGCGCTCGATGAGATTGAGCCACGAGGAGGATGTCGGGGTGAAGTGCAGATGCCAGCGGGCTCGCTTGGGATCGGCCAGCCACTTGGCAACCGGCGGCGCTTTGTGAGCCGAGAGGTTGTCCAAGATGACGTGGATCTCGAGGTCGGCGCGGACGTGGAGGTCGATCCATTTGAAGAAGGCCAGCACGTCGGTGGCCTTGTGGGCTTTCTTGGTGTCGTAGAGGACCTCGCCGGTGGCGATGTTCATGGCGGCGAAGAGATCCGTCGTGCCGTGACGCTTGTAGTCATGGGTCATGGTGCCGCCTCGGCCCGGCTTCATCGGCAGACTGGGTTGGGTGCGATCGAGTGCTTGCACCTGGGTCTTTTCGTCGAAGCTGAACACGACCGCCCGTTCGGGGGGATCCATGTAGAGCCCGACCACGTCGACCAGCTTCTCTTCGAAGTTGGGATCGTTCGAGACCTTGAAGGTGTCCATCTTCCACGGCTTGAGGTTGTGGTCCTTCCAGATGCGCGCAACCGTGTCTTTTCCGATGCCGAAGCGCTTGGCCATGAGCCGCGTCGTCCAGTGGGTCGAACCGTCCTCGGGCAACTCGTGCAAGGTGTCGTGCACGACCATGCGCACCGTGCCCTCGGGAAGCCACGAACGCCTCCCACGGCCCTTGGCGATGCGACCGACGCCCTCGACGCCCTGTGCTTCGAAGCGCCGCCGCCAGGCCCGAACCGATTCGTTGGAGGTGTGACAGCGCCTGGCCACTTCATTCGTGCCGACCCCGTCGGCAGCCAGCAACAGCGCCTTGGCCTGAACCACCTTGCGATGCCCGAGCGTCGTCGAACGCGCCATCTTCTCGAGGGCCGCTCGTTGCTCGCCGGTCATGGCCAGCGGAGGTGCAGTGGTCACCGTGCTCATGGTGCCACCTTAGCTATCCAAGCTAAATCAGCGACGGATCACTAGGGGTCCGACGCAAGAAGACGCAGAACCCGCGTTCAGGTGATTTATATCCGCCGAAAAGGCCGGCACTGCTTAGATGTAATGGCCACCAGAGGCCTTGCGGGGGCGACTCACGGCCGAAATCGGCGCTCTGCGTCTTGCGGCGTCTTGCGCTCCGCCTCGGCGGCGCTCGCGTCCTCGACCTCCTCTGCCTTGGCGTCGGGGTTCACGGGGCTGATGTCCGTTCTAGGCGGCCATTGTGGTGGTCCTTTCCGCTCGGCGCCGCATCGTAGTTCCATGGTTCGCCCAGGTCCTGGTCCTGTCTGTGGCCTGGGTGACACAGCGACCGTGTGGAGCCGGACGGTGAGTACTCAGTGCCGAGGGCCATTCGGAACGGGGTGAGCGCCGCCCAGATCCATGCCTTGGCCCTCGCCCGGCGGCGAAGATCGCAACGACACCACCCTCGAGCCCGGCCACGCACCCATCGATTTCTCCGTCGGTGCGCTAGTACTTCACGCCCACGAAATGCAGAACTGTCCCCCAATCCCGGGGACCGGGCAGCACATCGACATCACTAGGGAGTCATTGAGAAGCTCGTACCCCCACGTACCTCCGCAGTCAGATTCAGGTGCTTGCTGGCGATCGGTGTACGCCGCAGCACCTGCTTGAATCCCGCCGACGGCAGCCGCATTGTGAACTGGTGTCCGTCGAGGGTCCACCACCCTCGGCCGAACTGGTCCGGCTCCGAACGTTGGATTGCGTCGAGTTCCAGGCGAAACTCTGAGTACTCAGAGATGTCTGCCTCAAATCCCCAGGCATTTTCGAAGATCAGCGTCGCTGGAGCAATCCAGAATGAGAACGCCTCGCCAGAGCGTAGGGGCTGCACCCACTGCATGATGTAGTCCAAATCGACGAGGAGGGTCCCGCTCCCGTCCAAGTTCGGTTCGAAGGCGAGTGCGTGCACCGTGCAGTCGTGCCATCCCATGCGGTCGAAGTCAGAGTGATCCCACACTGCCTTCTCGAGTTTGGGAGGTTCGGTCATGCGCTGAGGTTCTAGCCGAGTATCGACCCACCAGTAAACGGACGAGCCACCCGGGCGGGGTGGGGCATGGACAACCGGGATACCCATGCTCGTCTGACCGAGCTGCCCCCGAACCTCGATACTCAACCCAGCGATATTCAGGTGGCGGGGGCGAGCTGCCCGAACGTGCGCCAACTCATGGATGACTTCGGGATCCGTCGCAGATGATCGCCCAGAACCGAGACGGTCACCGCAGCGAGGTTGGCGAAGAAGACGACCGAGAGTCTCAGCGCGGATTCGGTGTCGAGCCCATAGTACCAGTCCTTGGTGGAGACGAGCCACCAAAGAACAAGGAGCGCAGCCACTATGGAAGCCGTGCTCCCAATCCGTGGTACCGCCAACCATCTGGCGATCCAAATCCACAGGAGTGGCAGGAGGAACAAGGTGTAATCGCTGTGCGAGACGGGCAGCAGCAGCACGACACACGCAAGCACGTTCCAGAAGGCCAGGATCGAACTGTCGCTCCAGCGAAGGATGAGAACGAGCAGGAGGACCACCCACGCAGCGAGGACGACGGTTGCGATTCCTCGGATCGGCGCTGACACGAGGAATGGCCGAGCGATGCTGCTCTTGGCGAACAGCTGGAATGGGGTGGACCACACTGAGTAACTCAGGATCGGTTGCGTGTGGGCGGCGTAGGTGGCCTTGATGAAGTCGATTGCCGCTGATCCGCCACCGACGGCTGCTGTGAGTAGCGGACCCAGCAACAACGTCGCTACCAGTGCAACAAGCAGGCGAAGGCGGCCGGTGTAGCCCCGTCGAAATGCGGCCAATCCGGCCGCTGCCGGCCATGTCTTTATGAGACCGGTGAGGCCAATCAGAACGCCCGACGTTGCGGCTCGGCCAGCTTCGGAGAAGAGCACAGCCGTTGCGAGAATCGCGAGAACGAAGAAGTCCGTGTTGCCGAAGTACAGCTCCACTCCCGTTTGGCCGAACTGCAGCACGGATACTGCGGTGATGCCAAAGAGCAGTGGCAGTTTCCAAGAACGCAACCTCGGCGCCTCCGCCGCCGTTACCAGTGCGGCAAAGACAACCAGAGCCGCCAGCGAGAGGGCGGTCCACCACTGCCATACGTGAAGAGGGGACTCATGGGCGAAAGGGGCGAGGACCAAGGCAACGAGAACCGTATACACGTAGAACCCTCCGAAATATCCGGCTGAGTCGTACGGACTGTGGCCTGCCGCAACCTCACGGCCAGAGTGTAGGTAGCCCCAGAAGTCCCCTCCGGTATGCACGAGGTCTGAGGGAGTCGTCGCGACGAGTCCCTCGTAGCGCCGATAGGCAAGGTACGCAGTAAGGCCGATGGAGATCAGCCACAGAATGATGACGAGGGACCTGTTGCGCTGTTCGAACGTGGTCACGGTCCCTCTGCCGCTGCGTCACCCGCTCTGGAACGGATGTCGGGAAGCGCACATGATAGACGGCGTCGACTCATTATTGTGGCGTCGTCGATGGAGGCTTGGGTGGCAGCAGATGTCATCTGAGATCGACCGACATGACACAAGCGAGCAACGGGGCGTTGATCACGACAACGACACCGCCGGTGCGAAGCGGCCGCCGATCGGGTCCGGGCCCCGCTGCATCTCAACTCATCGGAGGGGGGAGCTTCGGATCCATCAGCGCGGACTCAGGGCCCTTCCGGTTGGCCCCTGGGCCTGCTTCGCGCTCTCCCCGCTGACCGGCTTGCCGGTTCGCTCGCGGTGCGTGCACCCGGGCCAACAGCACGGCCGACGCTGGCCTTCCTCCAACTCTTCCTTGGTGCGGCGAATGCGACGTTCCCGAGTCTTCTGCTGCTTGGCGTCCTCAACCCAGCAGATGAACTCGTTGCGGGCCAGCGGCGTGATGTCCATCCACGCCTCGAGCGCGGCGGGGTTGGCGATCAGCACGATCCGCAGATCCGCCGGGAGCTTGTGGACCACTCCACCGGGCAGTCGCTTTGTCGTCACGGGGTCAGGGTAGCGGCTGGGACGGGCCGCCTCCTGTCTGCGCGGCCTGGCGTTGTGCAGAAAGTGGATGCCGATCAGGCAGGCTTCATCTGCTCAAAGTGCCTCGCCGCAACGTGCTCGGCTTTGTGCTTGGAGGGATAGGGGCCGCGGAGCCTCTGTGCCGATTCGGGTTGGGTAGCAGATGGGCCGTCGGTGTCGCCGCATTGCTCGCAGAAGACCTCCCACTGTTTGGGATCCTCGGACGAGGAGACCCAGCCTCCGTCGGCCTTTTGTTGCCAGTCGGTGCGGACTCTCCGAGCGTACGGATAGTGACCGTCGAAATGCTTCTCCGGATCGGGCTCCGCGTCCTGGTGTCCGATCCACCACGTGATGGGAAAGGCGCTGAGGGCATTGAGGTCGCCGCCCATCGTCATCGACCACACCTCCTTGCTGCTGGCGACAGCTTCTTGGAGTTGTCCGTCCAATCGAAGGTCGGTGCGGCACTTATCCATCGGTGAAACTGATCGGTGCGAAGTAGTAGACGCCGTGCGTGAGAGTCCCCACGGGGTCGCCGGTTGTCGCGACGACGACGCATTCTCCGACACACGGTTCGAGAGTGCGGCTCTTCGAGGTTGCGGCGGACGAATGCGCGACGAACGTCATCGAACCGTTCCCGGCCTGGTCGGCGAAACTGAACGGCTGCGTCGCCAGCTGACTGCCGCAACCCAAAGCGTTGGCGTCGAGTGGAGTGAGGCATTCCGAGACGAAGAACTTCGAGCCCGCAGGAAGACCTCTCACGGTCACCGTGACCTGCTGGCCATCATGGATGGATAGCCAAGGACTGACAGTGACGCCACCTACCTCGAGGCGAACGTCGTTTCTCTCAGTTGTCGTCGTTCGATGAATTGCCGACGGAGCGGGAGCGGACCCACACCCACCGACCAAGATCGCCGCCAGGACGAGAAGCGAGCTGACAGGCCAACGCAACCGAGCCACGTCGAGAGTATGCACTCGCAGCGCCGTCAACAAAGGCAGGCGATGCGTCAATCCTCGCGAATCGAAGCGGGGTCGACACCCGTTCCGCCCGCAGCGCTGCTGGCGTAGATGGCGAGGGCGAACCGCAACACGTCGACGGCCTCTTCGGCGCTCCACATGAGCGGACCCTCGCCGGTTCGGAGCCAGCGCAACCAGTGGCGCCCGGAGTCCCGGAAGCTGCTGGCCCAGTCGTCGTCGAGTGCGTGATAGGCCCGCAGCTCACCTTCGGCGTAGGTCTCCAAACTCGGCTGTTGGATGCCCCGTCCCGTGCATCGGTTCACTCGTGAATACCCCCGACGGCCTGTGACCTCCCACCGTTCGTCATTCGTGTAGTAGTCGGATCGCAAATACATCTCTGGGGCCAGCGTGATGTCCCAGACGCCGCGAATTCCGTTCTGGTGCTCCCATGTCACGGTGGTCGGCGCATCGATCGCAATGGCCGGCAGGACTTCGGTGTTGCCGACCCACGCCCGCACTTCCTTGAGCGGGCCAAAGAGCCACAGGGCCGTCGCGAGCTTGTGCCAGCCGTCATCGAACACGAGGACACCGCGGCCGCGGCGCATCTGGGCGAACTGCCATTCGTAACTCGAGATCGGGACGTCCCAGCCGCCCCGGCCGCTGCCCACCATCTTCATGTGGTAGCCGCTCACCGCCCCGATCTCCCCCGATTCGACCGTCTCCTTCAGCCTGCGTAACGGCTCGTAGAAGATGTAGTTCTCCATCACTCTGAGGACGCGGTCGTTCGCCTGGGCCGCCTCGAGCATCTGTCGGGCTTCGCCCAGGTCACTGCACATGGGCTTCTGCAGATTCAGGTGCCACCCGTAGCCGAGCATCTCGCAGACACCCTCTGTGTGGAGGGGGATCGGCAACAGAACCTCGGCAGCATCGACCTCAACGTCACTCGCTGCCAGTTCGGCCGCCGTGGCGAACGTGCGCGCCCGGGGCCACGCAGCCTGTCGTTGTGCGCGGCGCTCCGGATCAGGGTCGACCAGCGCGACCACCTCGACGTCCGGATTGTCGACGTAGGCCCGGATGTTCAAGTCGAAGATGCGACCGAGGCCGATGACGGCGGCTCGTACGGGCCGGTCGTAGGGGACGAACGTCATGGTTACGCGCCTTCTCTCGTCGTGCGGATCCTGTTGGCGGTGCGGGTGCGGCCTTCCGTTCTATCGCACAGGCACTGCACCACTGTGGAACTGGCCTCGCGGCGCAGCGGCGGTGCCGCCACCAGCGAATGGCTCAGGATTTCGGAGCCAGCACGGTGAAGGCGATCGTCGAGACGGCAGCCAACTTGTTGTCACGACCGACGTCCGTCACATCGACCTGCAGCACGAAATTGGTTCGCCCCTGCCGCACGATCCGGGCATCGGCTCGGGCCGGGCCGATGGCGACCGGGGACAAGAAATGAATGGTGAGGTCCGAGGTCGCAGTGCTGAACCCGTTCTCGTGGTCACAGGACTGGTAGGCCAGACGACCGGCGCAGACGTCGATGAGGACGGCGATCAGGCCTCCCTGAAGCGCCCCGCGTACGTTCGTGAGCTCGGGACGAACGTCCATCTCCATCACCAAGTGCCCGTCCGCCGATGGCATGTCGCGGGTCCGAAGTTGCTGGAACAGGTGATCGCCGCGCTCGATGACCTCGTTGTGCAGGGCCGTCTTCTCGGCATTGGGAAGGGTCGCCATCGTGCAATGGATATATCAACGCCGAAGACTCTGCTAATCGAGCGTGTCGGCTGCGTCCAGTTGGAGCAGGGCTCGATGCAGCTGATGCAGTTGCTCATGCCCGATGGCGGCCGCCATGTCCGCCTCTATGTCGGCGACGGTGTCGTCAATGATGGAGACCGCCTCGCGGCCGCGGGGCGTGAGTTGCAGCAGCGTGCGCCGCCGGTCGTCGGGGGCAGGGCGTCGGGCGACGTACCCCATCGTCACCAGGGTGTCGATCAGTTGGCTCACGGCCTGCTTGGAGACACCTAGATGCGTGACGAGGTCACGGCCACTCAGCCCCGGCTCTGCCTGCGCGAGCGCGCTCAGGGCCCAGACGCCCCGTTGGGGCAGGTCACCGAACCCGGCGAACTCCAGCGCGTGAGAGACCGGTGCCGCATAGCGACGCACGGCTCGACGAAGGAGCCAAGTGAGCGCGTGCGGGTCGTGCGTCGGGGGGAGGCCGGCGGTTGCCCGGGCGCCCGGAGCAGAGAGGGCCACGCCCTCATGATAGGTCAAGTTTCAGGTCGGTCAAGTTTATTGACTTAATCGGCCGCCCGTGTCAACCTGGGGCCATGGATGGGCGGAAGCAGGCAGGGCGACGCCGGTGGCTCGCAGGGCTTGGGCCCGTTGTCCTGGTTGCCGCATGCAGCGGGTTGCTGGCCGGCGGGGTGGTCGGCGTGAGTAAGGGGGCGGCCGCCGCCGCCGGACCGCCCGGAGCCGACGCGGCGGGTGTGACCTGGCTCTGCCGGCCAGGACTGCCCGCCGACCCGTGCCTGTACCCGGAAGGAGCGAACTCGGTCGCGGCCAATGGAGCCAAGACCGTTGTTTCCGCGGCACCGGCAATGCAACAGCCGGCCTTTGACTGTTTCTATGTGTATCCCACCGTGACCGCGTCCGCAGCCACGTCCAACACATCGGCGGACGTCACGCCGGCCGTCGAAGCCGCGGCGGTGTCGCAGGCCTCCAGATTCTCCCAGGTGTGCAATGTGTGGGCACCGACGTACCGCCAGCGGACCAGCGCGTCACTGAGCAAGGGCTTGGGCAACGATCCGGCGGCGGACGACATCTCGTACCAGAGCCTGCTGGCGGGCTGGAAGGACTATCTGGCCAACGACAACCACGGCCGGCCCGTCGTTTTCATCGGACACTCACAGGGCGCGGCCAATCTGATCCGGCTACTCCGTTCACAGGTCGACGACAAGCCGGCGCTGCGCGACCGAATGGTGTCGGCGATCATTCTCGGAGGCAACGTCCAGGTCCCTGTGGGAAAGACCGTGGGTGGCACGTTCGCCCACATTCCGGAGTGCACCAAGGAGAGCGAGACCGGCTGCGTGATCGCGTACTCGTCGTTCTCGTCCCCGCCACCAGTCGACTCGTTGTTCGGACGGCCAGGACAAGGTGTCAGCTTGCAATCGGGCCAGAAGAATGGTCACGGCCAGCAGGTCGTCTGCACCAATCCGGCTGCACTCGGCCAGACCACGGCGGCCCCCTTGACGCCGTACTTCGTCTCGTCGGCGGCCAGGACCGGACAGCCGTGGGTCACCTATCCCGGCCTCTATACGGCCACGTGTCAGAGCATGGGCGGCGCCGCGTGGCTTCAGGTCGATGCGCGCCCCGGGGACACCCGACCGGTGGTCACGCCGGTGCTCGGTCCGACCTGGGGCCTGCATATCGACGACGTCAACCTGGGGCTGGGGAACCTTGTCGACGACGTGAGGGCCGAGGAAACGGCCTATGCGGCCCACCACGCGACACGCTGAGGCACCGGGTGGCCCCGTTGGCAGGAGCCATGCCCCCCGGCTAACTCTTGCCAACCTTGCTTTGTCTGTCATCGTCGCTCTTCGCGTCCCACCGTGAACCTTTGAGCGCTCGGGACATGCGAATGGCTGTTGGCGGGACCAGGAGGAACAGCAACCACGTGAACTTTGCCAGCGTCGGGACGGTCCAGGCCAACACGATGGACAACGAGACGATGCTGATTACCAGCACGACGCGCACCCTGGCCGTTCGTTCGTCTTCGGCCGACCTGGCGGCATCGACGACCAGGTTGTGGTGCGCGGCATAGAGGTAGATCCACTGCGTACTGAGGCTGATCGCCACCAGGTTGAGGCCGAACAGCGTGATGGCAACCGGGTTGCTGCCGTACCGGCCGATGAGGTCCGACGTGAAGGGCATGAGGGTGAGCGCCAGGAGAAAGCCGAAGTTGCGCCAGGCCAGGCCTTCGCTATGTCCCTTCATTCCTCGGAGGACACGGTGGTGGACCATCCAGAATTGCGCGATGACAAGGAAGGAGACCAGATAGCTGGACATCTCTGCGGCGTCGACGTCGAGAGCGTCCCAGAGGACCCTTGCCGACTCGGGGTGATGCTTGAGCGCGTCGGTGACGGGCACCTGAAGCTGCAGGACCAGGAGGGTGAGCGCAATGGCGACCACACCGTCGGTCAGCGCCAGGAGACGCTCAATACCTGGGATGTCCTCGTCGTCGTCCTCTGTCGCCACCCACAAGAGCTTGGCAGATGCCCTTGCCCGAAATGGGGTTATTGCGAGTGTCGTCACCCGGGCATCCGTGGGCGGAGCATACGGAAGTGCCACAGTTGTGCGTGCAGCACTTGGCGATTGCATGGAGGTGTGCGATGACCAGCCGTCACCGAAAGTGGAGTGTGCCGCGTCTGCTGTGTGCGAGCGCGATCTCCTTGGCGGTCATCGGCACCGGCCTCCTCGTTGGAGCAGTATCGAGCGGGGCGGCGACCTCGGGCTGGTACGTCGCGCCGACGCCGGGCACCGGTGCCGACGACATCGCGTTGGGGTCGAGCTGCCCCAACGCGCAACAATGTGTCGCTGTCGGTATCTCCATCAACAACATCGACACGAACAGCACGTTCTCACCGTTGGTCGAGAGCTGGGATGGTTCGAGCTGGACTCTGGGTCAGGCACCCGTGCCTCCCGGTGACGGCGGCGGGCTCTTTGCCGTCTCCTGCGTGAGCGGCGCCGACTGCTGGGCGGTTGGAGCCATCCTCGGCGTCGCCGGCAACGGGAACCCGTCGGGCACGCTGATCGAGAACTGGAACGGTTCCTCCTGGTCGATCGTCCCGAGCCCGACCCCGACCGGTGCGAATGTGCAGGGGGCGGTGTTGCAGGGTGTCACCTGCTCGTCCGCCACCAGTTGCGTTGCCGTCGGATTCTCGTCTGATGACACCGGGGCGAACCTCCAAGCCGTCATTGAGCAGTGGGACGGATCGACCTGGGCTCTCGTGCCGGGAGCGGACACGGGGCAGGCCTTCGAGCAACTCTCCGGCGTGACGTGCGTCGGCTCCGACGACTGCTGGGCTGTCGGGAACGCTGGGCCGGTGCAGCAGGATCCGAATTTCCTTCCCATCTTCCCGGGCGCAGTCGGCGACCAGGGGCTCATTGAGCACTGGGACGGATCGTCGTGGACGGTGGTCCCGAGTACCACCGAGCCGAGCCCCAATGGCGGCTTCCTCTACGGCGTCACCTGCGTCGGCTCCTCGGACTGCTGGGCGTCCGGAGCAACAACCGATACCAGCGGCATGGCGTCGGGCCTCCTGCTGCAGCATTGGAACGGTGTCGGATGGACCGATGTCTCGAGCTCCGTCCCGGAGGCCACGACCGGTGGGATCCTCAACGGTGTGACCTGCGTAAGCTCGAGCCAGTGCTGGGCCGTGGGCTCGCAGGGGACGTTCGGCGGCGGCGGTGGCGGGAACTTCCAGCCGCATGCGTTCATTGAGAATTGGAACGGCTCCTCCTGGTCGATCGAACCGAGCCCGAACGTGGCCGCACTCAGCTTCTTGGTCACCGTCACCTGCGTGCGGTCGGTGGCGTGCCTCGCGGCCGGGAGCTCCGCCACCGAACAACAGGAGAACGACCCCGGGCTGCGCACGCTCGTTGAGCAGATGACGTTCCCGCCGGCCTCGATCCAGGGCCTCGCGCTCACGGCGCGGGACGGTGGCGTCTTCACATACGGGACGGCCCAGTTCGTCGGGTCCATGGGCGGCCAGCGGCTCAACGCGCCCGTTGTGGGCATGGCCGAAACGCCTGACGGCGGTGGCTACTGGCTTGTCGCAGCAGACGGCGGCGTTTTCGCGTTCGGCGACGCGCGGTTCTACGGGTCGATCGGCGGAAAGCATCTCAATGCACCCGTCGTGGGCATCGCCAGCACCCCCGACGGTGGGGGGTACTGGCTCGTCGCGGCAGACGGCGGCGTCTTCAGCTTCGGTGACGCGCAATTCGCCGGGTCCATGGGGGGACGGCGACTCAATGCACCGGTCGTCGGCGTGGCGGCCGCCGATGCGGGTGGCTACTGGCTCGTGGCGTCCGATGGCGGTGTCTTCAACTTCGGCGATGCCGCGTTCATCGGGTCGATGGGCGGTCAGCACCTCAATGCACCGGTGGCCGGTATCGCGGGGACCCCGAATGGCGGAGGCTATTGGCTGGTGGGCTCCGACGGTGGCATCTTCAGCTTCGGCAATGCGGGCTACTTCGGCTCGGTCCCGGGTCAGGGGATCATCGGCCAACCGCCAGTCGTCGGGATCAGCCGGACGCCGAGCGGGGCGGGGTACTGGTTGGTGGGTTCGAACGGCGCCGTGTACAGCTACGGTGACGCCGCCTTCCTCGGGGCACTCACCGGAGTCCGACTCGTGGCATCGCTGTCAGGCATCTCCTCTTCCTAAACACCGTCGTCGCCTCGTAGTCAGACGAAGTCCGAGCCTCCGTCGACGTTGACACAGGCCCCGGTCACGTAGCCGTTCCGGCGGGACACGAGGTAGGCGGTGAGGGAAGCAACCTCGTCGGGGAGCCCGGCCCGGCCGAGGTCGGCGGGCTGGTGGAACGTCTGCTCAATCCATTTCATCACGTCGTGCGGATCAGATGGGTCGAGGCCCTCGGCGGCGAAGATCTCTCGGAGATTCTCGGTGAAGCTGGCCGTCACGATGGAGCCGGGGCAGACCGCGTTGACGAGGATGCCGTCGGGAGCCAGGGATTTGGCCAGATTCTTGGCCACGCTGGTGACGGCGGCCTTGGACGCCGTGTACGCCACCAAAATGGGGCTCTGACGCTGAATGGAGTGAGCCGAGAAGATCGCAACCCGCGCCCAATCGGCGGCCCGTAGCAGTGGCACGGCCTCCCGGACGGTGCGGACGGCGGACATGGTGCCAAGGGCGAAGGCTTGGTCCCAATCGGCGTCATCGAGGTCCTCGAACCGGCCTGCACCGGGTCCGATGGTGTGGACCAGGACGTTCAGCGACCCCCATCGGTCGCCGACCTGGCCAAATCCTGTCGCGATGGACGCGGGGTCCGTCATGTCGACGCTGATACCCACCGCATCCGGGCTCCCCAGAGAGAGCAGGGTTGCGGCGGTCTCTTCCAGGGCATCGCGTCCGCGCGCGCCATGACGGCCACCCGTGCCCCGTCGGCCGCGAGGACCTCAGCGACGGCCCGCCCCATGCCTTTGCTCCCGCCCGTCACCACGGCCGTCGCGTCAGCGAATCCGAGATCCATGCCGGTCCACCTCCTCCGCCCCCGTCGTGCCGCATCCGGTGCCCGGTGTCATCGGCAGAACCGCTTGCTCACGGCGAGCCGGCGCGCCGCCATGATGGCCGACCGCTGCTCGGGTGTCACCCGTCGCGTCGCGGCCGGCAGCGACTGCGCCACATCGGAGAACGTGATCAGTCGCGTCGTCGGCACGGGGGCCGACTCGGTTCGGACGCAGCGCAGAATGATGGGTCCCGCGCTGTGCCCGGCCGTGTCGAGCCAATTGGCCACCCCCGGGTCCTCGTGGGCGATGACGGTGCGCAGGACGCCGTCCTCGTCGGGCAATGCCTGGTGGCCGTTGAGGCTGCTCTGGTGGGAGCCGTAGTCGATCGTCTCCCACCACGGGTTCCCGAGGGAGTAGCTCCAGTACAGGCCCTCCGGCGGCGAGACCTCAATGACCAGGGCCTCGTCGGGTGCGAGCTCCCACGAGCCGATGACCGGGCGGTTCTCCGCCGCTGCGCCCATGGCCGTCCCGTCGAGGGGGGGAGGAACGTGTTGGGCGTCTCCGGCCGAGAAAACTGCAGGAAGAACTCGAGGTTGGCGACGACGAAGTCGCCCAGGGCGATCAACTGCCGGGCCACCACCGCCCGCGGGTCCTCAGCGGGGCGCTCCGCCCTCTCGCTCTTGGCGCCGATCCGCTCAATGGAGAGGGATGACGCCACCTCGGTGTCCCAGTCGTAGAAGAAGTGCCGGACCACCAGCGCCGTTGCGTTCTCGGCGATGGCCAACCAGTTCCCATCGCGTGGCTCGGCCGAGAGGATGAGATCCACTTCGCCGTCCGGGCCCAGATCCAACTCGTCCAGAAGAACGTTCGCCGACGAGGCCATGCCCGCCATCGACTGCAGCCCGACATAGCGTGCCGAGCCGCGGTTTCCCCATAGGCGATAGGTCTCGCCGCCTCGGAGCGGCGCCCCGGTGTAGATGCAGTCTGGGCAGTCCATGCCCCACTTGTAGATCCCGTCGACGCCCGATGGCTTCACGGCGAGCACCGAGCCGGACTCCTCCCGCAGGGCATGGTCCAGACCGATGCCGAGCAACACGAGCAAGTGCCGGAAGCCCGCCGCCATGTCCGCTGCGTTCCGGTTGGTGTCGCCGGACAGCACCACTTCAGAGGCACGCCGCAGGCCATCGAGCATGTGGGACCACGCACGGCCTGACACAAGGTCGTCGACCGTCGCGTCTCCCGCCCTGGCAGCTTCGCCGACCGAGTGCGGCATCCAGGAGGGGTTGACGAAGGCTGACGTCACCGGGCACCCCTGGCCCACGTGCGAACCATTGAAGACTCCCTCATGTGCAGACCCCCGGCGCGAGTTGGTCGGGACATGCTTCCGCACGGCCGCAAGGGCGTCAAACCTCCGAGATCACGCGGCTCCCGGCACCCGGCGCGTAGCGTGGGCCGAGGAGGTGGCGCGGCGTGCCACAGCGGGCGGTCGCAGGGCGAGTTGGAGACACATGATCGAAGACGCCATTCCCACACTGGTCCTCATTGGGATCGCGGCGGTGCTTGCACCGATCGTCGCCGAATGGTCGCGCCGCTTCATCGCAATTCCGGAGGTCGTGATCCAGATCCTCTTCGGGATCCTGCTCGGCCCCTACGTGCTCGACATCGCGCACCCGAACAGCATCGTGACGGCTCTGGCCGATTTCGGCCTCACCTACCTGATGTTCCTGGCCGGGACCGAGCTCGACCTCTCGACCATGCGCGAGGGTCACCTCGGAAGGGCGGCGGGATCGTGGGGGGTGTCCCTGGTTCTCGCGCTGGGTGTCGGCGTTCTCCTCCATGACACGGGACTCGTGCTCGACCACACCGTCGTGGCGCTCTGTCTCACCACGACGGCGCTGGGCACGCTCCTCCCGATCCTCCATGACGCCGGGGTGTTGCGCACCACGCTCGGACCCTCCATCCTGTCGGTGGGTGCCGTCGGCGAGTTCGGCCCCATTGTCGCAGTGGCCGTGCTGCTCACCAACCGTGATGCGCGGGTGACCTTCCTCCTCCTGGCTCTCTTCGTCGCCGTCGCCGTCATCGCGGCGCTGCTCGCCACGCAGGTCCATCCGCCGCGCTTCATCGCCCTCCTGCGCAAGCATCTCGACTCGACGGCACAGCTCCCGGTCCGGATTTCGGTCCTGCTCGTCATCTTGCTCGTCTTCCTGGCCGAGAAGCTCAGTCTCGACGTGCTGCTGGGTGCTTTTGCCGCCGGCGTGGTGGTTCGTCTGTTCATACAGGGCGAGGACAGCGGACGCATCACGAGCAAGCTCGAGGCGATTGGGTTCGGCTTTCTCATCCCCATCTTCTTCATCGACAGCGGCATCAAGTTCGACCTGCACGCGCTCATCCACATGCCCAAGGTCCTGCTGCTGGTCCCGATGTTCACCGTCATCTTTCTCTTCACGCGAGCGCTGCCTACGTGGGTGTTCTTCCGGGGCGTCGTGACGAAGGTGGAGGCCCGCAGCCTGGCCATCCTGTCTGCCACCGGTTTGCCGATCATCGTCGTGATCACCACGCTGGGCGTCAGCGAGCACCGCATGAAGCCGCAGAACGCCGCCGCCCTCGTTGCCGCCGGCATGCTCTCGGTCCTGATCTACCCGCTCATCGGACTCCGTTGGCTGAAAAATGATTCCGACGCTCCCGACGCTCCCGACACTCCCGACACTCCCGACACTCCCGACACTCCCGACACTCCCGACACTCCCGACACTCCCGACCCAACTCCCGACACTCCCGACACTCCCGACACTCCCGACGCTCCCGACACGCCTGATGTCGCCGGACGCTCGGAGAGCCAGTGACCACGTTGCGCGCACGGGTGCCCACCCGCGGCGGTTCGCGGCGCGCCCATCTCAGGGAGTGGCGCCGCGAATCGCTCTGGCTCTGGCCCGCCGTCGCGGCCATCGCGGCATGGGTGGCAGGCGACATCGCCACTAGGCATCTCCATGGTTTCACCTTTCACCAAGGGCTCTTCCCGACCAACCTCGATGATGCTCGGACGCTGCTCGCCACCATTGCCGCGGCCCTGCTCACCTTCACCGGCGTCGTCTTCTCCATCACGCTGGTCGCGTTGCAGATGTCGAGCACCCAGTACTCGCCACCGCGTGCTGCGCACGTTCGTCCGCAAGCCGGTGACCAAGCTCGCCCTGTCGACGTTCATCGCGACCTTCGTCTACTCGTTGACCTTGCTGGCGCAGGTCGGGACCACGACGAGGGCCCACACCGTGCCCCAGGGTGCGGTTGGGTTGTCCTACCTGCTGGTCATGGCCTCGGTGCTCGTGTTCGTCGTCTTCGTGCACTCGACGGTGCGTTCCATGCGGGTCAGCTATGTGATTCAGGCGGTCTACAACGAGACGCTGCCCGCGATGCTCGCCACGTTCGCGCCGGCGGCGACGTACCACGAGGTCCCTGAGCCGCCCGCGCCTCGATCTCACGCGACTCGTACCCTTCGACCACGCGGATGCGGTCATCGACGGCCTTGACGCCCATCATCTGGCCGAGTTGGCGCGCCGGCATGAGTGCGTGCTGCGATTCTGCGTGCCCGTGGGCACCTACATGGTGCGGGGCTCGGCGCTGCTGGAAGTGCACGACGGCACGGCACCGGAGAGCGACCAACTCCTCCGGGCATTGGACTGCTTCGCCGTGCGCACGCTGTATCAAGACCCCAGCTACGGCGTCCGCCAGCTCGTCGATATCGCCATCCGCGCGGTGTCGCCGGCCATCAACGACCCGACGACGGCAGTGCAGACGCTCGACCGGCTGCATGGGATTCTGCGGGCGATTTCTGATCGCCCGGACCCGTCGGGCGTCTACCTCGATTCGGCCGGTTCGGTCCGCCTGGTGATCCCGGTCCCTGATTGGAGCCGCGTGTTCGATCTGGCCTTCACCGAGATCGCCCTCTACGGGGCGGGTGATCCTCAGATCTCACGAAAGCTGATGTCGATCTTCGACGACCTGTCGACCTGCGTCACAGCCGAGCGGCTCGTGGCGATCGACTCGCGCCGCACGTGGTTGCGGAACGAGGTCGCCGGACGCCACAGCCTCAACGTCGACCAGGTGCTCACCGCGGACCCGCTCGGCCTGGGATAACCCCCCGGAGGTCGCTGCTACGTGTCGTAGCCCCCGGTGAAGAAGCTCGGGATCGGGCGGGCCGGCGGGGTCCGGAAGAACGGGCGGACGTGGATCTCCATCATCTCCTCGACCACCGGCCCCAGCGTCGTGTCGGGGAGAAGGTCGTGGTCCTCTGCGGGATCCTCGGCCAGGTCGAAGAGTTGGCACGGAGCCAGTGCGTCCTCGTCGACCACCAGCTTGTAGCGCTCGGTCTCGAACGCCGCGAACCCCCAATTCTCGCTGACCGTGAGGGACCGCGGCGGGGGCGACGCCGGGTCGTTGATGCTGGCCAGGAGCGGGCGCCCCTCGGAGTCGGGCACGTCGGGTGCGCCCGCGATGGCGCGCACCGTGGCCGGCACGTCGACGTGCTCCACCAAGGAGCCGACGACGTGTGGGGCACAACCACCGGGGGGACGGACGATCAGCGGGACACGTACGGCCGGCTCATAGAGGACGCACTTGGACATCATCCCGTGATTGCCGCCCATTTCCCCGTGATCGCTGGTGTAGATGATCCAGGTGGTGTCGAGGAGGCCTCGCCGCTGCAGCGCGCCGACCATGTCGCCGACCGCCTGGTCGATGACCGAGATGTCGGCGGCGTACGACGTCCGCATGCCCCGGATGGCGTCGTCGGTCATGGACTCCGAATCCGAGAGCCAGAGGAACGCGTTCAACAAGCCGCCGTAGCGACCGGTGCCATCGATGACGGGTCGCTGCGTGGAGGCAGGCATGGTGATGTCGACGCCGCGGTACCGCCGCACGGCCTCCGCTGGCGCGTCCCAGGGATCATGCGGCCCCGGGAATCCCACGAAGAGAAAGAAAGGCTCCTGGCGGTCATAGCGCTCGATCCACTGCACGGCCTGCTGGCCGTGCCACGCGTCGACGTAGGACTCCAGCGGGATGGGCGTCGGTGTGGCGTCCCACATCGGCACGCACTTCGTCGCGTTCTGGCCGTCTTCGTTCTCGCCCTGGTAGCTGCGGTCCGCGATGTGCTGCTTGTAGGCGTCGAGCAAGCCGCGACCCTTGAGGTAATCCGTGTACTTCGTCGGGACTTTTCCGATGAACTTGTCGCCGGTCTCGAAGACTTCGGCGAACCCCAACGCCTCGAGCCTCCCGGCCATGTCGTCGATGTGGGCCACGGTGAGTTGTTCGTCGAGGTAGAGGTGCGCCTTGCCCAGGAGCGCGGTGTGGTAGCCCGCTTCCCGCAACGCCCAGGCGTAGGTCGGGGTGTCAGGAGGGATCTCGGACGAGTTCGTGTAGACGCCGTGGTCGCGCACGTAGCGCTCCGTCATGAAAGAGGCCCTGGCCGGCATACACAGCGGGCCCTGGCACGACACGCGCGAGAAGCGGACTCCCTCAGCCGCGAGCGCGTCGAGCGACGGCGTGAGCGCGCTCGGGTCCCCCGCGCATCCCATCAGGTCGGCCCGGTGTTGGTCCGACATCACGAGCACGATGTTGGGGGCCATGGGCTGCCTTTCGTCAGATGAAACGGTGGTCGGGGTCGAAGGCAGATGATCATCGCATGAAACCGCTCAGGCCCAGCTCAGGACCGGTGGTGTGGGATCATGACCGGTGCGTCGTCCAAGTAACCTGTCGCCACGAGCGAACCCCCTGGAGCCATTGCATGCCCTTTGATCTGAAGAAGGTGTTGGACGACCGCAAGGGTGAGAACTTCTCCCTCCACACCAAGTACATCAACCCCCAGCTGCCCAAGATCCTCGGCCAGATCGAGTTCGACCGGTTCTACGTGAAGGGGGAGGGCTGCTATCTCACCGACGACAAGGGGGACCGCTACCTCGACTTCCTCTCCGGCTTCGGGGTCTTCGCGCTCGGACGAAGTCATCCAGCGATCGTGAAAGCCCTCCACGACGCCCTCGATGCCGATCTGCCCAACCTCGTCCAGATGGACTGCTCCCTGCTCTCGGGTGTCCTGGCTGAACAGCTGGTGGCCCGGTCACATCCCGGGATCGAGCGTGTGTTCTTCACGAACTCCGGTGCGGAGGCGGTAGAGAGCGCCATCAAGTTCGCCCGGGCCGCCACGAAGCGCACGCGGATCCTCTACTGCGATCACGCCTTTCACGGCCTGACGACGGGAGCGCTCGCCCTCAACGGCGGGAAGGAATTCCGCCAGGGCTTCGGGCCCCTGCTCCCGGGTTGCGACACGATTCCGTTCGGTGATGCGGCCGCGCTGGCCCGAGAGCTCCGGCGCGGTGATGTGGCCGCGTTCATCGCCGAGCCCATTCAGGGCAAGGGGGTCAACATGGCTCCCGAGGAGTTCTGGCAGGAGGCCCAGTCGCTGTGCCGCCGCCACAAGGCGCTGATGATCCTCGACGAGGTCCAGGCCGGACTCGGGCGGTCGGGCACGTTCTTCTGCCACGAGCAGTTCGGCATCACCCCCGACATCATCACAGTGTCCAAGGCGTTGTCCGGGGGCTTCGTCCCCGTTGGAGCGATGCTCTGCTCTGCTCCCGTGTCCGACGCCGTGTACAGCTCCATGGAGAAGGCGGTGGTCCACTCCTCGACGTTCGGCACGAACCAACTGGCCATGGTGGCGGGCCTGGCCACCTTGGCCGCGTTCGACGACGAGGACATCCTCGACCGGGTCCAGCGCACCGGCAAAGCGTTCACCAAAGCGCTCGAGCCGCTGGTCGAGGAGTACGAATTCCTCCACGAGGTGCGGGGGAAGGGCCTCATGATCGGGCTGGTGTTCGGCGAGCCCACCACCCCGGGCCTGCGTCGCCGCTTCAAGATGGTCGAGGCAGTCCGCCCGGCTCTGTTCTCCCAGATGGTGGTGACGCCGCTGTTCCATCGCCACCGCATCCTCACGCAGGTAGCGGCGGACAACATGAACGTCATCAAACTGCTGCCGCCCCTCATCGCCGGGGAGGACGAGGTCGAGCTCTTTGCCGACGCGCTGGAGGACGTACTGGCGAGCGCCCAGCGCGGCTCCAGCCTGATCTTCGAGTTCGGGAAGACGATGGCCAAGGGCACGTTGCATCGGACGCGGCTTTGAACCTCGCCTCCGGAGATCGAGTACTCGTCACGGGAGCCAGCGGGTTCATCGGCTCGGCGGTCACGCGGCAACTGCTGGCGCGGGAGCAAGAGGTGATCGCGCTGGTGGAGCCTGGCGCCGACACCACGAACCTCGAAGGGCTCGACGTCAAGCAGGTCATCGGCGATCTGCGGAGCCGCGACAGCGTGCAGAGCGCGGTCAGCGGATGCCGAGCGGTGTTCCACGTGGCGGCGTTGTACCGCTTCTGGGCTCGGGATCCCGAAGCCTTTTATGCGATCAATGTCGACGGCACGAGGAACGTCCTCGGGGCCGCGGCCGAGGCAGGCGTCGAACGGTTGGTCTACACCAGCACCGTCGGCACGCTCGGGCTCGAGCACGTCTCGGGTTCTCATTCCGCCGACGAGCGGTCCTTTCCCGATGTCCGGCACCTCTACGGGTCCTACAAGCGTTCCAAATACGTGGCGGAGCACGAAGTGCTGCGCGCCATCGCCGAGGGCCTGCCGGCCTCGCTCATCCTCCCGACGTTTCCTGTCGGGCCGGGGGATCGCGCGCCCACGCCGACAGGGAAGCTCGTCCTTGACTTCCTCAACGGCCGCATGCCGGCGTTCGTGGACACTGTCTTGAACGTGGCCCACGTCGACGACTTGGCCGCCGGACAGGTGCTGGCGCTTGAGAAGGGCCGGATCGGCCGCAGTTACATCTTGGGCGGGGAGAACCTGACATTGGAGCAATTGCTCGCCCAGCTGGCCCTGATCACCGGTCTCCCGGCTCCGTACGGCAAGGTGCCCAACGCCATGGCCCTGGCCGTGGCCGCCGTGTCCGAGCTGGTGGAGGGGCGACTCCTGCGCCGGCACCCGTCGGTGCCGCTCGAGGCGGCCCGGATGTCGACGTCACGGATGTCATTCGACATCACCCGGGCCCGTGAGGAACTCGGGTATACCCCCAGGCCCGCCGTCGAGGCTCTCGAGGCCTCGGCCCGGTGGTTCGCGGAAACGGGCATGGTCCGTGAGAGCAGGGTGAGCCGGATCCGCTGGGCCTCCGGCTCCTGAGGCGGCCCCCGGTCCGGCGGCCTCCCCGGATCGGGCACACTGGTCGCCGTGGCTCCCCAGTTCATCTACACCATGCGCGGCCTCTCGCGCTTCTACCCGCCCGACCGTGAAGTGCTCAAAGGCATCAACCTTTCCTTCTACCCGGGGGCGAAGATCGGCGTCATCGGCTCCAACGGCTCGGGTAAGTCGTCGTTGTTGCGGATCATGGCCGGTGAGGACGACGGGTTCTCGGGAGAGGCCAGGCTGACTCCGGGGTTCACGGTCGGGTACCTGGCCCAGGAGCCGCAGCTCGACGAGTCCAAGGACGTCGCCGGGAATGTGGCCGAGGGTGTGGGCGAGGCCAAGCAGCTGGTCGACCGGTACAACGAGGTGTGCGCCGCCTTCGGTGACCCCGATGCCGACATCGATGCCCTGCTGGCCGAGCAGGGCGATCTGCAGACCAAGATCGATGCCGCCGGCGCCTGGGAGCTCGACCGCACCTTCGAGATCGCCATGGACGCGCTCCGTCTCCCGCCGGGCGATGCGGACGTGCGCACGCTTTCGGGGGGTGAGCGGCGGCGGGTGGCCTTGTGCCGACTGCTCCTGTCCAAGCCCGATCTGCTGCTCCTCGACGAGCCGACCAACCATCTCGATGCCGAGTCGGTGGCGTGGTTGGAGCGGACGTTGCAGGTCTATCCGGGCACCGTCGTCGCCGTGACCCACGATCGCTACTTCCTCGACAACGTGGCCGGCTGGATTCTCGAGCTCGACCGGGGGGCGGGCATTCCCTGGGAGGGCAACTACTCCTCCTGGCTCGAGCAGAAGCAGGCGCGCCTGGCGGCAGAGGAGAAGGCAGACCGTTCCCGCCAGGCCTCGCTCGAGCGCGAGCTCGAATGGATCCGGATGTCGCCACGAGCCCGCCAGAGCAAAGGGAAGGCTCGCATCACGGCCTACAACGAGCTGGTGACAGAGGCCGAGTCGGCCGAGCGGCGCGCCGACAAGGTCGAGCTGACCATTCCGCCCGGCCCTCGCCTGGGGGACCAGGTCGTCGAGGCGGCTGGTGTCGTGAAGGCGTTCGGCGACCGGCTCCTCATAGATGACCTCTCCTTCAATCTGCCGCCGGGGGGCATCGTCGGTGTCATCGGGCCCAACGGCGCCGGCAAGACGACCCTGTTCCGGATGATCGTCGGCGAGGAGAAGCCCGACGCGGGCGACGTGACGATCGGCGCCACGGTCCAGCTGGCCTACGTGGACCAGTCACGGGAGTCGCTCGCGCCCGACGCCACGGTCTACGAGGAGATCACCGGGGGAGTGGACCGGATCGTCGTCGGTGGGCGTGAGCTCCATGGCCGCGCCTACGTGGCCGGGTTCGGCTTCAAGGGCAGTGACCAGCAGAAGAAGGTGGGCCAGCTCTCAGGGGGCGAGCGCAACCGGGTGCTGTTGGCCAAGGTGCTGCGCAGTGGGGGCAACGTGCTCCTGCTCGACGAGCCGACAAACGATCTGGACGTCGACACCCTGCGCGCCCTCGAGGACGCACTGTTGACGTTCCCCGGGTGCGCCGTCGTCATCAGTCACGACCGCTGGTTCCTCGACCGCATTGCCACCCATGTGCTCGCCTTCGAGGGGGAGTCCGAAGCCCGGTGGTGGGAGGGCAATTTCAGCGACTACGAGGCGGATCGCCACAAGCGGCTCGGGGTGGACGCGGACCAGCCTCACCGCCTGCAATACAAGCCCCTCGTCCGCGACTGAGCCCGCCTACCCGACCGGAAGCGCCCACAGCCCGCTGACGTCGTCGTAGGGCGTGGTGCACGGAGGGCCGTCCGCCACCCACAGGTGGGGCGCGGCGTGTCCCGACGGAACCCGCACAATGCACGACGACCGTGTCCCGTACCCTTCGAGATGCACGCAGTTGGCTGCGTTCGGTCGCTCGTCGCCGTCGGGAATCCGGTGGTCCGTCAGAATGCGGCGGAATTGCTGGACCAACTCGTCGCCGTCGGTGGTCGTTCCGAGCGCCGCTCGGACCAGATCGACCTTGGGCGAGGTCTCGCCGAGGGCGCGGTTCTCCAGCACGTAGATCCCGGGCGGCAGGGCGATCGCCGTGCCGTCGTCGGAGCCTGTGAAATCGACGAAGAACAGCTCGTTGCGGTCACCGACGAGGAGCCACGAACCGTTGTAGTCGACTGGGTGGAACGCCGACAGGAGCGCGGTGACGGCCTCGGATGCGGTGGCGTGGCCGGCAAGCTCCAAAGGGAGCTCGCCCCGAGATCGCTTGGACGGATCCTTGGCCTCCCCCAGCGGCTGGTTGGTCAGCCCGGCACAGACACCATGCTCGTTGACCGCCAGCCACGTGCCCCCGGAGAGCTTGTCCCGCCCGCCCACAATGCGGGGCGGGCCCTCGTCCAGCACGGTCACGGCGGTCGACGGTCGCTCGAGCACCTCGTCGCGGTTGGCGCCGACGATGAATGGTTCTCCGGTCACGACCCGCGACGCCACGACGAGGAGGCACACGCTCGTCACCCTACAGAGCGCCGACCTGGTGACGGCTCGGTCCGGCTCGGCGGTGCACCCCCCATTGGTGGGTAACCGGCTACCGTTCGGAGCATGCGAGTGCGCTGCATCTCCATGGCCGCCGCTGTCGGCCTCGGGGCAGTTCTGTTGCTCCCGGCATTGCCCGCATCGGGCAAGTCGGCCCCCAATTTCACTGCCCTCACCAACACCATCAATCACGCCAAGAAGATGACCTATTACGCGCAGTACGCCTCATACAGCGGCACCACCCAGCCGACGACCGTGACCATCGCCCAGGCCCCGCCCAAGTCGAACTTCTCCAGCGCCTCGGGCAGCGTCATCAACAACGGCAAGACCACCTACTACTGCGAGACCCCGGTGAGTTCCGGCAATACCGGTACATCGGGCAACTCGGGCAACTCGGGCAACTCGGGATCATCCACCACCACGTCCAAGAGCGCCATCACCTGCGAGGCGTCCAAGGGCTCCAACCCATTGCTCGGGCTCGAGAGCTTCTTCAGCCCCACCATCGCACTCACCCTGTTCTCCGAAGCGAAGAACGCTGCCATCGCCCACGCCCTGGGCATCAAGGTGTCATCGTCGTCGGCCACGTTCGCCGGGCAGCCCTCGACCTGTGTGTCGGTCTCGGTCAAGGGCAAGGCGAGCAAGTACTGCGTGACCAAGCAGGGGATCCTGTCGTATTCCGGCTCCCCCTCGTCGTCCAGCTACTTCCAGCTGACCAAGTACTCGTCCAAGCCGCCCGCCAGCCTGTTCGCCGTGCCGGCCGGTGCGACCATCACCACGCTGCCCGGGGGCGCATCCCTCCCGTAAGTGCCTGGCCCCTGGGACAACAGCGACGTCCCCCGCGGGGCGGACTACGACCGGCGCTTCCGGGACCTGGCGGCCGCCGGCATGGACATGCACGGTGAGGCGGCCTTGGTCGCCTCGTACTCGCCGACCACCGTCCTCGATGCCGGCTGCGGCACCGGTCGGGTCGCCATCGAGCTCAACCGACGGGGCCATGCCGTCATCGGGGTCGATCAGGACGAGGCCATGCTCGACCAGGCCCGGGCCAAGGCGCCCGACCTCATATGGGTGCGCGGCGACCTGGCCGACCCTGAGCTGGACTTCGGGCAGTCCTTCGACCTCATAGTCATGGCCGGCAACGTGCTGGTCTTCGTGCCACCCGGCTCGGAGCAGCAGGTCATAGAAAACGCGGCCCGCTGGCTCCGCCCGAACGGCCACCTCATCACGGGCTATTCAGTGCGACCGGGCGGCTTCGGGCCTCGCCGGCACGACACGTTGGCCGCCGATGCCGGCCTGGTCCTGCAGGACCGCTGGTCGACGTGGGACAGGGCCCCCTTCTCGCCGGACGACCGCTACGCGGTGGCGGTGCACAGACGGGAGATCTGAGCCCCTGTACGGGCCCGCACGCAACGGAGCGCCAACTCTGAGTCCCCTCGGTGCACTGAACGTGCAAGACAGGCCGGTTTCGTTAGGCTCGTGTCCATGGCAACCGAGGATCTCGATCCGATCGATCACCACATCATCGAACTGCTCTCACAGAACGCCCGCCGGACGATGGCGGACATCGGCGAGCAGGTTTCGCTGTCCGCCTCCGCTGTGACCAGGCGCATCGAGCGGCTGGAACGCACCGGGGTCATCGCCGGCTACACGGTCGTCGTCGACCACCGCAAGGCAGGGCGGCCCATTCAGGCCTTCACCGAGGTGCGCTTCGCCGGCACCGCCGACCTGCAGGAGATCAAAGAGACGGCCATGCAACTCTCCGAAGTGCAGGCGGTCTTCACGACGGCCGGCGACCCCGACGCGCTCGTCTGGCTCCAGGTGCCGGACGTCGAGCGACTCGGACAGGTCATAGAGCAGCTGCGTCGTCGCGGCCGCGTCACAGGCACCAAGACGCTCATCGTCCTCGATACCTGGTCACGCCACCGCGCCATCGAGGCGAACGGCCTCCCAGCCCACTCGTAGTGCGGCAGCGGGCGGGCACACGCACGACGACCCTCGCCGCCATCGTCGTATTGGCGCTCGCGGTGGCCGGGTGCAGCCAGAGCCATAGCCCGACCCCCACCACGACATCCACATCCGCCAGCGCCACCACGACCACGACGACCACCGCATCCGCCGGCACATGGTCCAAGGCGATCCACATCGCTGCCAACACCAACTTGTCCGTCGTGTCGTGCCCGGCGCCGGCGTCCTGCGTCATAGGGTCCACCACCGGTCAGACCTATCGCCTGTTCCTGAACAAGGTCAGCGCACTCGGCACACCCGTGCCCAACCCCTCGCCCCAGGGCGTGGCCTATCTCTCCTGCGCCGGCGCCGGCGCCAGCTTCTGCGCCGCCGCCCCGAATCTGAACCAGGTCGCCCTCCTCAACGGCGCCGGTTGGAAGGCCCCCGCCACCATCTCGGCCGCGCAGGGCATCACGGCGATCGACTGCACCGGGCCCACTTTCTGCATCGTGATCGACGGCGAGGGGAACTCGTTCGCCTACGATGGGACCGGCTGGTCCGGCAACATCGGCGCCTGGGGGGCGGCCAACCAGATCTCGTGCGTGTCGCCGTCGTTCTGCGTCGCCGCCGAGGGCGGGCCCTCCGTGTTCGACGGCCACACCTGGACCCAACCGGGCGACATCGACGCCCAGGGCCAGCTCAACTCGGTCTCCTGCGCCTCCACGACGTTCTGCGTCATGGTCGACAGCAACGGCGCCGTCCTCACGTGGAACGGGTCGGCGTTCTCCGCCCCGGCATCGATCGCCACCGAGCCGCCCGTGACCGGCACCAATGCATCGGGCCTGACCGGCGTCTCGTGCCCCACCCCCACGTTCTGCCGCGCTGTCGACTCCGGCGGGCGGGTCTTCGCCTGGAACGGCACGACCTGGAGCGCCGGCACCCTGATCGACAACGGCCACGCGCTCACGAGCATCTCGTGCCCGACGGTGTCCTACTGCGTCGCCGTCGACCGGTCGGGCAACGCGTTCGTCTCGACCTGATCAATAGGGGGCGAGGATGGGCGGGCCGCCGCGCCCGATGACCCAGGACAGGAGCTCGGCGGGGTCACTCCGTTCCGCCAGACGCGGCAGTTCCCGCGGCAGCCAGATCTCGACCAGCGCGGGCGGGAACGGGACTGGCCCCAGCCCAAGATCCCCGTGATGCACCACCACTTCGCGCCAGCGCGACAACGCCGCATCGCGCGACGTCTCCACCACGCCCCTCGATGTCCTCGAGAGCGCGTCCCACCCACCCGGGGAAAGGTCGGCCATCACTCGCTCGACGGCGCGGGAGGTGGTCTCCACGTCGCGCACCAGCTCGGCCGCCGGGCGACCGGCGCCGGCCTCGATGTCACCGGCGCGCCGCTCGAGCCCACCCGGGTACTGGTCACGCACCTCGCCCCGTGCCGCGCCCTCCAGACGCCAGACCACGCTGTCGCCGTTGCGGGCGATGTGGGTCAGCACGTGGCCGACGGTCCACCCGGGCAGGAGGCTCGGCCCACGTGCCACGTCGTCGTCGAGGCCGGCCAGCGCGTCGAGCAGCCCGGCGTGGGCGGCCACGCACCCGTCGATCACATCGCCGATCTCCTCACCCGTCACGCCGGCGGGATGGTGGACTGCCCGTCGAGCATGTCGGCCATGACGGCGCGGATGAACTCGTCCGCCTCTTCGGTCATGCCGCCGGCCACCCCACCGTAAATCGCGCCCGAGCGCGGCGACTCGTCCGCGTGCTCCTTGGCGTACGCGACCGCGTCGGCCAGGTCCGCCGTGAACTCAGGGACTACCTGGGGCTGGGTCTGCGGCCTCGTCACCGCCATATGCAGCGCGTTGGGGTATTGCTGCCCGTTGAAGCGCCATCCCCTCGTCCGCATGAAGTCGTTCACGTGGTAGATGTCGAACTCGTCGGAGGCGAACGAGAAGAGGAAGGTCGGCCGGCCGACCAGGCGCAGCTCGGGGTGCGACGTGACCGCTTCCTGCATCGCCGTCGACGTCTCGAAGATCTCGCGCGCATAGCCGAGATAGCCGGCGTGCCCGTACTGCACCATGGCCGCCCACGTCGCCGCGATGAGCCCACCTGAGCGCGAGCCCTCCATGCCGGGCGAGGTGTACTTCCCCCCGCTCCAGTCCGTCAGGTAGAAGTACTGGGCGTTGCGCAGGGCCTTGGAGCGGAAGCTGAGGACCGAGGAGCCCTTGAAGGCGTACCCGTACTTGTGGGTGTCGGCCGACATGGAGGTCACGCCCGGCACCGAGTAGTCGAATGCCGGGATGTCGTAGCCGAGCTCGCGGCCGAAGGGCAGGATGAACCCGCCCAGGCAGCTGTCGACGTGGAGCCCGACGCCGCGCTCGAGGGCGAGGTCCGAGAGGTCGCTGATGGGGTCGACGGTGCCGTAGCCGTAGTTGCACGCCGATCCGATGAGGGCGACGGTCTGATCGTCAACGTGGTCCCGCACCCAGTCCACGTCCACCTGGGTCGTGACCGGGTCGATCGGCGCCCGCCGCAGCTCCACTCCGAAGAGATGGCAGGCCTTGTCGAACGCGGGGTGCGCCGTCTCGGGCTTGATCACGTTCGGCCGCGTCACGCCACGGGTCTGGGCCGCGAACTCGCGGTAGGCGAGGATCGCGTGCAGGATGCTGCCCGTCCCACCCGTGGTCACGAGGCCACAGGGGTCGTCTCCGGCGGCCACCGCCGACTCTCCGGAGTGCAGGTCGAGCGTCATGGCGATGATCTCGGCCTCGAACTTCGTCGCACTGGGGCACATGTCCCGCTGCAGGACGTTGACATGGGCGAACAGGCCGAAGGCCTCGTTCATGAAGTGGTAGTGGTCGTGGTCGCCGCAGTACATCGTCCCCGAGCACTTGCCGGTCTCCCAGAAGGCGTCCTCCTCCGTGGCCATGGTGCGCAGCTCGGCCAGCACCTCGTCCCGCCCCATGCCCTTCTCCGGGAGCACGCGGTTGATGGCGAAGCGATCGGCGTAGGGATAGTCGCTCATGGGGTGTTGCCTCCTTGATCGCGGGAACCTTCCTCGACCGTCGCTCCGAGACTATTCAATTGGGTCAATCCGACGATCAATTGGGTCAATCCGGCGGACACGCCATGATGTCGCCATGCGTCGCCCCCGGGCCTTCGTCTCACTGCACGGGTATCAACGTGCCTGGGTGAGCGCCGACCTGGTGGCGGGGCTCATGCTGCTCGTCATCGCCGTCCCCGAGCAGCTGGCCACGTCCCGGCTGGCCGGCATGCCACCCATCACCGGCTTCTACGCCTTCGTGGCCGGGACGGCGGTCTTCGCGTTGCTGGGGTCCAATCCGCAGATGTCGGTCGGGGCGGACTCGACTATCGCCCCGTTGTTCGCCACAGGGGTGTCCGCCCTCGCTCTGACCGGTTCTACTCATTACGTCGAACTGGTGGGGATCCTGGCCGTGATGGTGGGGCTGATGGTGATGCTGGTGAGTATCCTGCGACTCGGCTGGATCGCCGAGTTCCTGTCGACGCCCATCGTCACCGGATTCTTGTCCGGGGTGGCCGTGATCATCGTCATCCACCAGCTGCCCGACCTCCTCGGGCTGCCCGCGGCCACGGGCTCGAACCCTCACCGCGTCGTGTACGTCTTCACCAATCTCGGCGAGGTCAACGGTTGGACGTTGGCCATCGGCCTCGGCGTGCTGGCCGTCATGTTCGCCAGCGCCCACCTGGACCGGCGGATTCCCGGAGGCTTGATCGGCCTGGTCGGCTCGACCGCGCTCGTGGCGGCACTGGGGCTACAGGCGCATGGCGTTGCCGTCCTCGGCACCATCGAGAGCGGGGCCCCGCGCCTCGGGCTGTCGGGGTTGTCGTGGGCGACACTGGGGAGCCTGGCGCCGCTGGCGGCAGTGGTCGCGCTGGTCGTCGTGACCCAGACCGCGGCGACCACGCGTGCCTTCGGCGAGCAGGGCGGTTACGACATCGACGCCGGGCGGGATTTCTTCGGTGTCGGCGCAGGCAGCGTCCTCGCCGGCCTGGTGGGTGCGTTCCCCGTCGACGCCAGCCCGCCCCGCACCGGTGCCGTCGCCGCCGCGGGTGGTCGTACCCAAGCCGGACCGCTCGGCGCGGCCCTCGTCATCGTCCTGCTCATCCCGATCGCCAATGTCCTCGAGGACGTACCGCTGACGACGTTGTCCGCCATCCTCATCTATGTAGCGATCCGGCTCTTCAAACCCGGCGACCTGCGCGCCATCGCCCGCTTCGACCTCTTCGAGTTCGGGCTGGCTGCGGTGACACTCCTCACCGTGGCCCTGGTCGGGGTGGAGCAAGGCATCGGGGTTGCGGTCGGTCTGGCCATCCTGGACCGGATCAGGTTGAGTGCGCGTCCCCAGCTCCACGTGCTTGGACGCCTGCCGGGGACCACCAGTTGGGCGCCGCTCTCCGCCGAGCCCTCTGCAGCCCAGCTGCCCGGGGTCCTCGTCCTTTTGTTCGCCACACCGCTCTGGTACGCCAATGCGGTGCACTTCCGTGACGAGGTGGCAGGGGCACTCGCCCGCGCTCCGAGCACCCGCGTCCTCGTCCTCGATGCGCTCGGGATGTCCGACGTGGACTTCACAGGGTCTCGGGAGCTCGGACACGTGCTGGACGTGTGCGACCGCGCCCATGTCGCCTTCGCCGTGGCGCGAGCAGGTGACCACTTGGACGACATGCTGCAGCGCAGCGGCCTGGAGAATCGCATCGGCAAGAGCCACTTCTATCCCAGTGTGAATGAGGCGGTCACCGCCCTGACGGACGAACCGCAGCCGCCCTCTTGACGTCAGCTCGATCCGCCGAGGGTCCTCACCCTGGTCCACAGCGGCGAAGGGCGCGACCTCATGACCCGGCCGTTGGGGCCCAGGAAGGTCAGTTCCGCATTGGCGTTGCCGCTCATGGTCCAGCCCGATCGGTGCACCACACCGTGGTGGTGCCGGCACAAGAGACAGATGTTGTCGAGGTCGGTCCGTCCCTTCGGTTTCCACGCTTCGATGTGATGGACATTGGTGAAGGTCACGTTCTCGCAGCCCGGGAAGCGACATCGTCGGTCCCGGCGCATGACCTCTCGACGCTGGGCCCCGGTCGGGAAGCGCCGGTTGCGTCCCTCGTACATGGTGTGCCCGACGTCGTCGTCGACCGCCACGGCCATGGTGGCGTCACAGGCGATTCGCTGCACGGTCGCCCTGTCGATCAAGCCGTCGTGCTCGAGCTCACCGGCCAGCTCGCTGGCCGCCCCTGTCTCATCGACCAGGGCACTGAGGGGCACGTGGGCCACCACGAAGAACGGGCTGGCCGAGGCGGCCCCGTTGGAGGAACCCGTCGTCGCCGTGCCGATCAGGTCCGTGAAGGCGTCACAGCAGCGCTGGTCCCAACGGACCCTGTCTGCTGAAGTGACCCTGTCTTCTGAAGTGACCTTGTCTTCTGAAGTGACCTTGTCTTCTGAAGTGACCTTGCCCTCTGAGGTGACCTTGCCCTCTGAGGTGACCGTGCCCGCCGAGGGAGCCTCACCCTCAGAAGCGACCTGGCCCGCAGAATCGACCTCGGCCTCAGAAGGCATCTGACGGGCCCGGGCCTCGAGACAGGCCTTGGCCTCGGCATAGGACTCGGCGGGCAACTGGACGGTCATGGTGCGGAAGGTGTCGTTGAAGCGCAGGTAGCGGCGGTCGTGCTCGGAACGGGCCGGAGCCGAGCGCCCCGCCGCGTCCCGCCCCTCGGCGCTCATACGGGCGATGTCGACCAATTCCCCGACGCTGTGCCCCTTGGCCTGCTGACACAGCTCGCCCTCGGTCGAAGGGGTGGCCACATCGAGCACGGCCCGCACCTTGTCCAAGGACACCTCGGCCTCGCAGAGTGCTTCGACCAGCTGGGGCACCTCGGGGGCCTTCTCGGCCACCTCGACGTAGGCCCGGGCCGTCGCAGTTGCCAGCCCGAAGCGTTCGACGGCCCAGGCCTGCGCGGAGGTGGCACCCTCGTCGCGGAACGATTCTCGCCGGGTGACCTCGCCCAGGCGCACGAGGAACCTCCCCTGAGCCGCCGTCATTTGGCAGAAGTCCTCCTCCAGACCGGCGACCAGCTCCTCGTTGGACTCGGCCGCCACGGCACCGATCAGGTCGGCGCCACTGCGGTGATCGGTGCCGCTGAGCAGGTCGGTGCCACTGGGGTGGTCGGCGCCGCTCCGGTCGTCGAGGTTCTCAGCCATCGAAAGGGAATGGTCGGGCCTATCGCCCACCGACGTCACGGATTATCGAAAAGACCCCTATCCGATCTCGAACTCGGCCCGCACCGGCCGGTGGTCGGAACCCGAGTGCGGGAAGACCACGCCGGCCACGGGCCGCAACCCATGTCCGCGCACGAGTATGTGATCGATCTGGCTGTGCGGGCGCCAGCTCGGCCACGTCGGGCCGATGACGGCCCGATGCCAACCCGGCATGAACCGGTTCACCAGGGGTCCCCACGTGTTCATGTCGCCGGCCAGCAGCGCGTCCGGCCGGGCCTCGGTCCGCAGCTGCTGACGCAACTCCGCCCAATTGTGGAACGAGCCCATGTGCAAATGCGACATGTGGGTGCCCGCCACCGAGATCGGTCGACCCGACACCGTCAGGTCCACGACCACGGCCGCCCGTGTCACGCGGTCGGCCCGCAACGTCCGCATCGGCAGCACCCGCGTCGCCTCGATCTCCAACACCGGCCGCACCAGGATGGCAATGCCCCAGGTTCCCGGCTCGGCCTCCTGCCAGCGCGGCATCTGCTTCACCCGCGCCGAGACCGGCCGCACGCCGTCCATGTACAGCGCCTTGTTCTCGCCCTTCCAGATGGGTCGGGCCAACCAGCTGTCGCCCGCCGTCGGCTGTGGGCGGATCCGTCGGCCCTCGCCGAGCGTGTGCGCGACGACCTCGTAGCAAAGGTCCCGCCCCACCTCCGCCGACTGCCCACCCGCCTCGTCGCCGGCCACCGTCCAGGCCTCCTCGAGCACAATGACATCGGCGTCCAGCGCGGCGATCGCAGCGACGTAGTCGTAGGGCCGGCCCCACCCGTCCATCCCGCAGTGCATGTTGTAGTTGGCGATGCTGAGCACGGTCCACGGAGACGATAGGCGAGCCACGATGCCGTTGGTACGATCGTCGCAGTGGCTCCGGGGCGCGCACACCTGACCCGGCGGCTGCAACCCTTCACCACCACGATCTTCGCCACCATGTCCGAGCTGGCGGTGGCGACCGGCTCGGTCAATCTCGGTCAGGGCTTTCCCGACACCGACGGGCCCGAGGAGCTGCGCGAGGTGGCGGTCGAGGCCATTCGCCAGGGGCGCAACCAGTACCCGCCGGGCAACGGCGTCCCCGAACTGCGCCAGTCCATCGCGGTCCACCAGCGGGACTGGTACGGCCTCCACCTGAGCCCCGACACCGACGTGCTCGTGACGGTCGGGGCCACGGAGGCCATCGCCGCCACGCTGCTGGCCCTCTGTGAGCCCGGCGACGAGGTGGTCATGTTCGAGCCGACGTACGACTCCTACGCCGCCAGCGCGGCCATGGCCGGCGCCGTCCCCCGCCTCGTCCGCCTGCACCCGCCCGACTGGCACTTCGACCCCGACGAGCTGGCCGCCGCCGTCGGCCCCCGCACCAAGCTCATCCTCCTCAACTCGCCGCACAACCCGACCGGCAAGGTCTTCACGCGTGACGAGTTGGGTCAGGTCGCCGCCCTGTGCCGGGCCCACGACCTCCAGGCGGTGACCGACGAGGTCTACGAGCATCTGGTCTTCGACGGATCGCACACCCCGCTGGCCACGTTGCCCGGCATGGAGGAGCGCACCCTCACCATCTCCTCGGGCGGCAAGACGTTCTCCTTCACGGGCTGGAAGGTGGGATGGGTCAGCGGCCCCGCGCCGCTCGTGTCCGCCGTGCGCGCCGCGAAGCAGTTCTTGACCTACACGAGCCCGGCCCCGTTCCAGCTCGCCATCGCCCGTGGCCTCCAGTTCGCGCCCGACCGCATGGGACGGCTCGCCACCGAGCTCCGGGCGCGGCGCGACCAGCTCTGCGACGGTCTCGACGCGCTCGGCTACGACGTCTACCGCCCCGCCGCCACCTACTTCGCCACGACCGACATCGCGCCGGTCGCCCCGGGCCTGAGCGCCGAGGAGTTCTGTCTGGCCCTCCCCGGACGCTGCGGCGTGGTGGCCATTCCGAGCTCGGTCTTCTACGACCCCGCCGACGGCGACGCGGGCCGGACGCTGGTGCGCTGGGCCTTCTGCAAGCGGGCCGACGTCGTGGAGGACGCGCTGACCCGCTTAGCATCGTGGCCATCATGACGATCCCGATCACGTGGGTCGACGCCTTCAGTGACGTTCCCTTCGGGGGCAACCCGGCGGCCGTGTGCCTCCTGCGCGAGCCGCTCGACGACGGGCGCATGCAGTCCATCGCCTTCGAGCTCGGCATCGCCGAGACGGCCTACCTCACCCCCTCCGACGACCCGGCCACCTTCGGCCTGCGCTGGTTCTCGCCCGCCGTCGAGATCGACCTGTGCGGCCACGCCACGCTGGCGTCTGCGCACACGTTGCGCGAGAGCGGCATCGTGGACGGCACCGGACCGCTGACCTTCCACACCCGCAGCGGCCCTCTGCGCGCCGCCTACGTCGGGGACACCATCGAGCTCGACTTCCCAGCCGACCCCGTCGTCCCAGCCCCGGTGCCCGCCTCCCTGCAGGACCAGTGGCCCGACGCGGTGGTGGCCAGCGGGCAGACCGGCTTCTTCACCTTCGTGGCGCTCTCGTCGGCCGAGGCGGTCCGCCGGTACGAGCCCAACCTCGCGGCGATCGCGGCAACCGAGGCCAAGGCCCTGCTCCTCACCGCGGCGGCCGAAGCGGGCTCGGGCGCCGACTACGTCCTGCGCGTGTTCGGCCCCAACGTGGGGATCGACGAGGACCCCGCCACCGGATCGGCCCAGTGCGCCGCCGGGCCCTATTGGGCGGCCGAGCTGGGCCGCGAGAGCCTTGTGGCCCGGCAGCTCTCCGCTCGCGGGGCGACGCTGTACGTGCGCCCCGCCGGCGACCGGGTCTCCATCGCGGGGCATGCCACCACCGTGTGGCGCGGCGAGCTGTGCTAGGGATGCCGGTCATGGGGAGTCCGGCGACGGCGGAGGACCTGCGCCTCTTGGTGGAGAGCCACGAGCCGCGGTCCCCGCGCGAGGTGGCGGCCCGGGAACGGTTCCTCTCCGAGCTCAGCCGGCTCAGCACACCGTATGACGAGCACGCCGGCCCGACCCATGTGACGGCGTCGGCCATTGTGGTCGGTCGGCGCGGCACGGTGCTGCACCGCCACAAGCGTCTCGGCATCTGGATGCAGCCCGGGGGCCACATCGACGCCGGCGAGACACCGGAGGAGGCGGCCGTGCGCGAGGCCACCGAGGAGCTCGGCCTCGCCGTCGAGCACCCGCCGGCGGGTCCGCTCCTGATCCATCTCGACGTCCACGTCGCCGCGCACGGGCACACGCATCTCGACCTGCGCTACCTGCTGCTGGGCGCCGACGCGGATCCGCAGCCGCCGCCCGACGAGAGCCCCGACGCCCGCTGGTGCAGCTGGGAGGAGGCCGAGCAGATGGCCGACCCGGGGCTGATCGACGCGCTGCCCCTCGCCCGGGCCGCCTACGAGGCGCTGGCATGACCGACAACCTGCAGCACCTGCTCGCCGTGCAGGACCGCGACACCGCCATCACCCAGCTCCACCACCGGCGCGACGCACTGGTCGAGTCGTCGGGTCTCGCCGACGTGGAGCGCCAGCTCGCCGCCATGCAGGTGGAGCTGGACGATGCGATGGCGCGGCGCGCGGTGCTGACCGCCACCCAGAAGGACCTCGAGCAACAGATCGCCGCCGTCAGCGGGCGCCGCGACGTGGTCGAGAAGCACATGTACGCCGCCACCAGTTCGTCGGGCCGCGACCTGCAGGCCATGAACGAGGAGGTGCGGCACCTCACCGAGCGCCGGTCCGAGCTGGAGGAGCTGGAGCTGGTGGCCATGCTCGAGCAGGATCCCGTCGACGCCGAGCTGGCGGCCCTGCGCGCGCGCGCCGAGCCGCTCGAGGCGCAGGCGGCGGACCTGCGCCGCACCGTGGCCGAGACCCAGGTGGAGATCGATGCGGCGCTGGCCGAGGCCATCCGCTCCCGGGCCGCCGAGGCGGCCCTCCTCCCGACGGCGCTCTCGGACCGCTACGAGACGCTGCGGGCACGGCTGAAGGGGACGGGCGCCGCGCGCCTGGTGGGGAGCCACTGCGACGGGTGCCATCTCGAGCTGTCCTCGGTGGAGGTCGAGAAGATCCGCGCCCTGCCGCCGGACGAGGTGGCGACGTGCGAGCAGTGCGGCCGCATCCTCGTCCCCGCCTGATCGTGCTGATCCTGGTGCGCCACGGCGAGTCGGTGGCCAACGCGCAGGGCCTGCTGCTCGGGCGCACCGATGCCGAGTTGACCGACACCGGGCGGGTCCAGGCCGAGAACGCGCGCGCCCTGCTCTCCGACCCGGTGGCCGAGGTGCGTTCGAGCCCGCTCAGCCGGGCCCGCGACACCGCCGGGCTGTTGGCGCTCGGCCCGCCCATCGAGGTGGACGAGCGCTGGGTGGAGGTCGACTACGGCGAGTTCGAGGGCGAGCCGTTGGGAGGCATCCCGGCCGAGGTCTGGCGGCGGTGGCGGAGCGACCGCGACTTCCGTCCCGAGGGCGGAGAGACGCTGGCCGAAGTGGATCGGCGTATCGCTGCGGCGTGCGAGGAGCTCTTCGCCACCGAGGGCGCCGGGGCTCGGCGCGCCGACGGCGACGTTGTTGTCGTGAGCCACGTGAGCCCGATCAAGGCGGCGGTGGCCTGGGCACTGGGTACGGTCGACCTGTACTGGCGGCTGCATCTGCGCACGGCGTCGGTGACCCGCATCGGGTGGAACCATGACGCGCCCATCCTGCACAGCTTCAACGAGGTCCTTCCGGCATCCCGTGCCTGAGATCCCAGCGACCGTCGCCGCGCTCCGCCCGCCCGCGGACTCCGGCGAAGACCCGGTGCACCGGCGGACCATCTCGGTCGAGGTGTTCCAGCGCGACGCGCATCTCCTCGTGGTCGGCACGTTGCGCGACCAGCGGCCCTGGGCGAGCGGCGACCTCGGGCCCAGCGACCTGCACACCATGGAGCTGGCCATCGTGGTGCGGCGCGCCGACATGACGATCGTCGACGCCGCGGCGGACATGCAGACGTTCCCCCACGCCGAGTGCACGCAGATCGAGTCGAAGTTCCATGAGCTGGTGGGGCTCTCCGTGGCCCGTGGTTATACAGCCGCCGTCCAGGAGCGCTTCGGCCGCCAGCGCGGCTGCAGCCATCTGGAATTCCTGGCCCGGGCGATCGGGCCGGTCGTGGTGCAGGGCCTCACTTCCTCGGGCGCGTGGGAGGTGGAGAAGGGCAGAGGTGAGCATCCAATGAGCCAGGGTGGCTTCTCTTTTCTCACCAACACATGTCACATCTGGACGGAGGACGGACCGGGTGCGCAGAAGGTCGAGCTGGGTTGGCGACCGGGCCTGCTCGGGTATCCGGCGCCGGCCGTCGCCGAGGTGCGCCGGCGACTGTCCGACAAGCCCGATCCCTGAGCTCCGACGTGGCGGTGGCGTGCGGTGTCGCCATCGCCGCCTCTCGAGCATGACCCACTGGGCGCGCAGCTTTATGGCACCACGTGGCCGGCCTCGAGCGTGATCGTGGCATCGCAGCGGGCCGCCTCGTGGGCCCGGTGCGTGATGACCAGCACGCTGCGCTCGCCGGCGGCGCGCAGCACGCCGTCGATCAGCTCGTCGGCCAGGGCGGGGTCGAGCCCGCTGGTGGGCTCGTCGAGCACCAGCACGGGGCCCGGTGCCAGCAGGGCACGGGCGACGGCGAGACGCCGGCGCTCGCCCCCCGACAGGGCGACCCCGTCCTCGCCGACCGGGGTGTCGAGCCCGTCGGGGAGCGCGGCCACCCAGGTATCGAGGCGAGCGGCCCGCAGCGCGGCGGCGATCTCCTCGGCGTCGGCGTCGGGCCGGCCGAGCACGAGGTTGGACCGCACCGTGCCGGCGAACAGCTGCGCCCGCTGGTCGGCCAGCGCACAGGCGGCGCGCGCATCGGCCTGGCGGAGCCGGCGCACGTCGGTGCCGCCGAGCGACAGCACTCCGTCCTCCAAGGGCCAGTACCGCAAGAGCGCGGTGACGAGGCTCGACTTGCCCGCTCCGCTCGACCCCGTCACCGCCACGCGCCCGCCCGCCGGCAAGCGCAGGCTCACCCCGTCGACGGCGCGGGGGAGGCCGGGGTCGTAGCGCAGTGCGGCCTCGGCGAAGACGACGTCGGGCACGCCGGCCGGGAAGGGAGACGGGCGGGCCGGGTCGTCGACGGGGACCGGCACGTCGTCGAGCGCGAAGAGGCGCGCCGCCGCCGCCCGCACCTCGAGTGAGCGGGCCACGGCCAGCGGGACGCCGGGCACCGTCTCGAAGGTGGCCAACGCGGCGAGCGGGAGGACGGCCACCATGACCTGGCCCAGATGATGGGCGTGGACCGCGGCCACGCCGGTGCGCCAGGACGGCGGTCACGGCGACAGCCAGGCAGACCTGAATGAGCACGGTGGCCGACGTGCCGAGCCGGGCGTGACGGTTCTGCAGCGCGTCGGTCCGGGTGCCGAGCTCCTCGACGGCGTGCACCAGGCGCGCGTCGGCGCCGAAGGCCAGCAGCTCCGGTGCCCCGGCGAGCGCGTCGACGACCTGGGCCGAGAGCGTGCCGGCCAGCGCGGCCAGCTCCTCGTCCCCGCCCCGGCGCCAGGTGAGCAACGCGGGCACGGTGAGGGCGACCAGCAGTGGCAGCCCGAGGGCCAGGGCCGCCCAGGGCAGGATGAGGCCGACGGCGACGGTTCCGATGACGGCCGCTCCGGCGGCGATCGTCACCGGCAGCAGCGTGCGCAGGTAGAGGTCCTGCAGGGCATCGACGTCGTCGATGGCGCGCGCCAGCAGGTCACCGCTGCGCCACCCCGCCAGCGCGGCGGGCACCCGCGGGGCCAGGCAGTCGTAGAGCCACAGCCGCCACCGCGTCAACGCCCGCAGGGCTGCGTCGTGACCGACGAGCCGTTCGGCGTAGCGCAAGGGCCCGCGCAGGAAGGCCAGGACCTCCACCGCGGCCAGGATGCCGACGAGCGCGGACAGGCCCGGCTGCAGCGCCGCCCGGCCGACCACGTAGCCCGACCCGGCCAGCAGGCCGATGGTTGCGGCCGCCGCGGCCAGGCCGAGGACGCCCGCCAGCGCCAGCCTCCCGTACGGGGTGCCCGGCTCGGCCAGGACGCGGCGCAGCGGTCCCCGGGCCCGGCTCACGTCGAGACCACCAGCGGGAGGACCGGGCCGACCGGTGCCGGCAGCGTCGACCACGGTGTCGAAATGGGGGAGGAGGAGCGGCTCGTGGGCCGCCACCACCACGGTGCGACCGGTGAGCCAGGGCTCCAGCGCCGGGGCGAGGCGGGCCACCGTCGGCGGGTCGAGTGCCGCCGTGGGCTCGTCGAGCAGCAGCACCGGTGCGGGGCGCAGGAGGGCCCGGGCCAGGGCCACGCGCTGGCGCTCGCCGGAGCTCAGCGTGAGGCCGTCGTGGCCGACGGCGGTCGACAGCCCACCGGGCAGGTTCGCCAGGAGGTCGGTCAGGCCGACGGCGTCGAGCACCCGGTGCAGATCGTCCTCGGACGCGTCGGGGGCGCCCAGTCGGAGGTTCTCGGCCAGCGTGGCATTGAAGAGGTGCGGTCGCTGCGGCAGCCACGAGAAGTGGCCCCGCCACGCGGCCACGGTCTCGGCGCCGCTTCGGCGCCCGTCGAAGGACATGGTGCCCTCGCTCGGCTCGACGAAGCGCAACAACGCCGCCAGCACCGTCGACTTGCCCGCTCCCGACGCCCCGGTCAGCGCCACCCGGCTGCCCGCGGGCGCCCGCAGCGAGATGTTCGTGAGCGCCGGCGCGCTCCCGGTGCTCGTAGTGCACGCCGAGGCCGACAATCTACCAGATCCCCGGCGGCCGGTGCGCCCGTGCCCACGGAATCGTCGGCATCACCACCGACAACGGTTCCGGCACCATCGGCGGGCACCGGCGTCTCGAGCACCTCGAGCACGCGCGCCGCCGCGGCCTGCCCTTCGGTGCTGGCATGGAACTCGGCGCCGGCGCGTCGCAGCGGGATGAAGATCTCGGGTGCCACCAGGAGCACCGCCATGGCCGTCTGCAGGGTGAGCTCACCCCAGAGCAGACGCAGCCCGAGCACCATGGCGACGAGCCCGACCCCGAACCCGGCGAGCATGTCCATGGAGAGGGCGGACAGGAAGGCGACCCGGAGCGTGCGCATGGTGGCGGACCGCACGCTCTCGGTGGCCGCCTCCACTTCCCGGCGTCCCTGTGCCTCCCGGCCGAAGGCGCGCAGCGTGGGAAGGCCCTCAATGAGGTGGAGGACACGTCCGGCCAGTGAGCCGAGCCGGCGCCACTGCCGCGCCGAGCGTTTGGTCGCTTCCCGGCCGAAGGCGATCATCGTCACGGGCACTGCCAGGACAAGGGCGATGACCACGACGAAGGAGAGCCAATCCTGGGTGGCCACCCAGACGAGCAGGATCGCCGGGATGACGGCCGCCGCCGCGGCCTGGGGGACGTAGCGCGCGTAGTAGGTATGGAGCGAGCGCAGCCCCCTGGTGGCCGTGAGCGACAGCTCGCCCGGGCGCTCCCCACCGAGCCAGCCGGGCCCCAACGCCAGGGCATGCTCCAGCAACTGGCTCCTGAGCGTGGCGACGACGCGGTCGGCGGCGCGCAGGCCCGAGAGGTCGCCGGCGCCGTGGAGCACGGCGCGCACGAGGATGGCCACGCCGACCACCACGATGCCCGGCGTCACCGAACCGAGTGACGCGTGGTGCAGCAGGGAGCGGTCGACGACCGTGGCCAGTGCCACCGCCTGCACGACGACCGCCACCGCGCTGACGACGGCGAGGGCCACGGCGATCACCGCGACCCGCCTGCAGCCCCGGTACCCGCGCGGCGAGGTCCGGGTCGACCAGGCGGGGCCGGCTCCGCGGGGGAGGTGCGCTCACAGTCTGAATGTCGTGTCCTTCACCGAGACCGCTCGACCGATGAGGCCCTCGTCCAGGGCGAGGCGGGCGGTCGCTGCATCCTCGCAGGTGGCGGCGGTGCGGCTCCCGTCGCTCGAGGTCGGCCACGATGACCGTGCGGACCGGGTCGAACCCACCCTCCCCGCCGTAGGTCACGGTGAAGGACACGACCGTGGCTGCGATGGCGGTGGCGGGACCGGTGGGCGCGGCCTCGGCGACCGGCACGACCTCGGTGGCGGCGATCGCCTCGGCCGCCAGGTCGGCCAGGAGGGGTTGGCTCGGCGCCGCCACCGGCGTGGCGGACCAGACGGCGAGCCCGGGCTTGGAGAGCATGCCCGACACCGTCGTCACGAGGCCCAGTTCGGCCGGCTCGTCGCGCAGGCGCCCGCCGAGCAGACGCAGTGACTGCAGCACGAAGTGGTTGAACGGGCCGCCGGCGAAGGCCATGCCGCCGCTGAGCGTCGGGGTGCCGGCGGGGTCGAGGCCGAGCTCGCGCTGCTGCACGCGCACGGCCGAAGGGAAGCACGAGTACACCTCGGTGAGGCCGACCTCGCTGAGCGGCCGCCCGATGTGGCGCGCCGCGGCCCGGCCGAGCACCCCCATGGCCGGCCACTCCTCCAGCCGCCGTCGGGCGGTCAGGGTCACCGCCGCCGAGGAGTGCAGCGCCACGTGGGGGAAGAGCCAGCGGTCGGCCGGGACGCCGGCCGCACTCGCCCGCTCGGCCGAGCAGATCAGCAGGGCCGAGGCCTGATTGACGGTCCACTGGCTCGAGTGCCACCGGTTGTACGGGGCGGAGAGGGGCCGGTTGTGCGGCCCCGGGGTGGCGATGGCCGCCGCGTCGCGTCGCTGCGGGAAGGCCGCCTCGGGGTTCTGGCCGGCGACGGCGTTGAAGCGCGCCCACAGTGTGGCGATCTCGTCGCGCTGGCGGTCCGGCGCGAGGCACAGAGCGGCGGCGAGGGCGTTCTCGATGAGGGCGTACTGCTGCACGGGAGGCCAGACCATGCCGGCCGCCATCTCGACGGGGGCCACGAAGTCTGGCGGTCGGGTGAGCACGTCGTCGGGCGGGTGGTCCTCGTCGTCGCGCTCGACACCCCCGTCGCGCTCCCACGCCCGCGCCTCGGCGCCGACGACGACGACCGTGTCAAAGCGGCCATCCGCCACCGCGGCCAGCGCGTGGTTGATGACCTCTTGCTGGGAGACGCCGATCTCGCACAGGATGGTGCGGGCCCGGGGCGCGCCTACCCGCCGGGCCACCGTCCGCGCCGGGTCGGTGAGCGTCCAGCTGCCCTGGGGCACGGCGATGCAGTCGACGCCTGCCAGGAGGCCCGACCCACCGCCGCCGAGGGCGTCGGCCGCGGCCGCCGTCACGGCGGCGGTCATGAGGTCCACCACGGGCGCCGGCTCGCTCGCGGCGCCGAGCCCGACCAGAACGGGCAGGCGCGGGTCGAGAGAGCGCATACGACGGCCGATGCTACGGTCCCGCCATGGCCAACGGCGAAGCGGGCAGGTGGGAGACCGAACTGAAGGATTTCACCAAGGAATCCTTCGAGGCCGACGGCAAACGGCGCGATGTCTTCCGGATCGGGAGCGGGCCTGCGGTGATCGTCATCAGCGAGATCCCCGGCATCACGCCACTGGTGGCCCAGTTCGGCCGCCGGGTGGCCGCGTCCGGCTGCACGGCCGTCCTGCCGGTCGTCTTCGGTGACCCGGGCCGGCCCGCCACGCCGGGCTACGCGCTGCAGTCCATCGGGCCCGCCTGCGTCTCGCGCGAGTTCTCCGCCTTCGCCCTGAAGCGGACGAGCCCGATCACGGTGTGGTTGCGCAAGCTCGCCGCGGCCGAGCACGAACGTTGCGGCGGCCCGGGAGTCGGCGTTGTCGGCATGTGCTTCACCGGAGGCTTCGCCTTGGCCATGATGGTCGACGACATCGTGCTGGCGCCCGTGCTGAGCCAGCCGTCGCTGCCCTTCCCGCTCTCCAAGAAGTTCAAGGCCGACATCGGGATCTCCGACGGCGACCTGGCCCGGGTGAAGGAGCGCACCGCCACGGGGACCTGCCTGCTCGGCCTGCGGTTCACCAACGACCCCTTCTGCTTCGAGGAGCGATTCGAAACCCTGCGCCGCGAGCTCGGCGACGCGTTCATCGCGGTCGAGATCGACTCGGCGCCGGGCAACCCGCACGGCCACCCGAAGAAGGCGCACTCAGTGCTGACCGAGCACCTCGTCGACCAGGAGGGCACGCCGACACGGCGCCGCGCTCGACCAGACCCTGACCTTCTTCCGGCAGAAGCTCGGAGTGGGCTTGGGCCCCGGCCCGCGGCCTGAACACCTGACCCTCATAATGTTCAGGCCGGCGCCGCCAGGATCTCGTCGCAGACGCGCTCGCCCGAGCGTACGGCGCCGTCCATGGCGCCGTACGAGGTCGAGGCGGTCTCGGTGCCGGCCCAGTGCAACCGGCCGACGGGCTCGCGCAGCCGCCGCCCGTACTGGGTGAGCACGCCGGTGGGGAAGTGGCCCATGGAGCAGCCGCGGGTCCACTGCTCCTCCGCCCAGTTCTGCTCCATGACCTCGACCGGGGAGGCGGCGCGGGGCCCGAGGCGGCGGGTGAGCATGCGCACGAACACGTCGCGACGCCCCGCCTCGCCGAGCCCGGCCAGGGCGCGGGCGCGCGGCCCGGCCGCGTACCCGGCCACCACCCCCTGGGCGAAGTCGGGCTGACAGGTGTCGAGCGTGACCTCTATGTCGTCGTCGGTGGCCACCGTGGCCCCCGAGATCCCCTCGCGCCGCCAGAAGGGCTCGTCGTAGACGGCGACCATCTTGATCTCGGTGCCGGCGGGCACCTGGTGGATGAGCAAGGCGTGATCAGCCGGCAGCACCGGGTCGAAGCGGATGCCCGCCGCCAGCGCGCGCGGCAGGGCCAGGACGACACGCCGGGCCGACACCGTGCACCGGGCGCCGCGCACCGTCACCCGGTCGTCGCCCATGTCGACGCCGACGACCGGTGTGCCCAGCACGACCGCGTCGCCGAGCTCGGCCGCCATGGCGTCGGGGACCTGGCCGACCCCGCCCTCGAACTGGGCGTCCTGGTAGCCACCCGCCACCGTCATCAACGACTCGATACCGCCCGCCGATCGTGCCAAAAAGAGCCAGTTGAGGAGCGAGACTTCGGAGAGGTCGGCGGCGAAGCACGCCCGCACGGTCGCCGCGATCAGGTCGCGGGCGAGCCGGGTCGGCACGTGCGCCGCGCTGAGCCAGGCCTGCACCGACAGCGCGTCCCAGTCGCCCGCCTTCGGCGCGTCCCATGGCGCCTCGACGGGCACCTTCTTGGCCATGGCGTTCATGCGGGCGATGGCCTGGCCCGCGCTGAGCAGCGCCAGCGGGCTCACCCGCGGGATGTCGCCCCGGTAGCGGCGGACCCGGCCGCCGGTGGCCAGCACGTTGTCGCCCTCGACGAACGTCTTGAAGGTGGTGACGCCCATCTCCTTGGTCAGGGCGTGCATGCGGTCGTGGTGCGGGCCGATGAAGCAGGCACCCATGTCGACGGGGACGCCGTCCCGGCTCGTTCTCGTCCACACCCGTCCGCCGACCCGGTCCCGTGCCTCGAGCACGACCACGGAGCGCCCGGCCTGGCTCAGGCGCCGCGCCGCCGTCAGGCCCGCCAGCCCCGCACCGACGACGCAGACGTCGGCCTGGCGTGTGCTCGCCCCGATCCCGGCAGTGGCGCCCATGGCCCCTCCTCGCTCTTCTGGAGGATAACATGCGTGCGGCCCGCATGTATATGTCCGGAGGAGGTGACCCGGTGAGCACCACAGCCACATCGAGCACCACAGCAGCGCCGAGCACCACGGCAGCATCGAGCGGGCCGCGCCAGACCCAGGCCGCCCGGTCGGCCCGCACCCGCGGCGCCCTGCTGCAGGCGGCGCGCGAGCTCTTCGCCGAGAAGGGCTTCGCCGCCACCGGCCGCGACGAGATCGCCGAACGGGCCGGCGTGACCAGGGGCGCCCTCTACCACCACTTCGCCTCCAAGACCGAGGTCGCCGCCGGCGTGGTCGAGCAGCTCGAGGGCGAGCTGGTGGCACGGGTGGTGGCCGCCGCCCTCGAGGGCACGGGCGTGCGGGACCAGCTCCACCGCGGCTGCCGTGCCTACATGGACGCCTGCGCTGATCCCACCATGGCCCGGATCCTGGCCGACGCCCCGGCGGTGCTCGGGATGGAGGCGTGCCGGGCCCTCGATGCGGTGGCCTGCGCCCCCCTGCTGGCCGAGGTCTTCTCCGACGAGCAGGTCGCCGTGCCCGGTGATCCGGAGGTGGCCGCCGCCCTGCTCCTGGGCTTCCTCAACGAGGCGGCCGGACTCATCGCCGCCGCACCCGAGGACCTTGGCCTGCGGCGGCGGGTCGGCGACACGGTGGACGAGTTCGTCGCCCGGCTCTTCGGCTGATCCCGCTGAACTGGGGGGGGGGACCCGTGGCGCAGGCCCGTTGAGTGGAGGCGGCGCAGGTGGGAGGATTGGGTGATCAGCGGTGGGGGCCGCCTCCCGCACGAGCAGTCGAGGAGTCCCATGTCCGATTTCGTCATGACCATCGCCGGGGAGGCCGCGCCGACCGAGGACACGTTCGGCGTCCACAACCCCGCCACGGGCGAGGTCTTCGCCCAGGCGCCCGAGTGCACCCGCCAGCAGCTCGATGCCGCCTTCGACGCCGCGGCCAAGGCCGCCCGCGACTGGAAGGCCGACGAGGCGGCGCGGCGCGCCATCCTCCTGCAGGCGGCCGATGTGCTGATGGGCGCCACGGCCGATCTCGCGCCGGTGTTGACGGCCGAGCAGGGCAAGCCGCTGAGCGACGCCGGCATCGAGGTCTTCGCCTCGGCCATCTGGTGCCAGTACTTCGCCAACCTCGAGATGCCGACCCAGGTCATTCAGGACGACGACACGGCCTACGTGGAGCTGGCCCGGCGCCCGCTCGGCGTCGTAGCCGCCATCACGCCGTGGAACTTTCCGCTGACGCTCGCCTTCTGGAAGATCGCCCCCGCGCTGCTGGCCGGCAACACGCTCGTGCTCAAGCCCTCGCCCTATACGCCGCTGACCACGCTGAAGGTCGGCGAGCTGCTGCGCGACGTCTTCCCGCCGGGCGTGGTCAACATCGTGAGCGGGGGCGACGACCTCGGCGCGTGGATGACGACGCACCCCGTGCCGCGCAAGATCAGCTTCACCGGCTCCGTCGAGACGGGCAAGAAGGTGGCCCTGTCGGCGGCGCCGGACCTCAAGCGCGTGACGCTCGAGCTCGGCGGCAACGACCCGGCCATCGTCCTCGACGACGCTGACCCGGCGGAGGTGGCCACGGCGATCTTCGCCGGCGCCTTCAACAACAACGGCCAGGTGTGCTCGGCCATCAAGCGCGTCTACGTGCCCGAGGCGCTCTACGACGACGTGGTCGAGGGCCTGGCGGCGCACGCCCGCAGCATCAAGGTCGGCGAGGGCACCGAGGACGGCGTGAAGCTGGGGCCGATCAACAACGAGCCCCAGTACGAGCGGGTCAAGGAGCTGGTGGCCGACGCGTTGTCCCACGGCGCCACCGCGGTGACCGGCGGCAAGGCCATGGACCGCGCCGGCTACTTCTTCGAGCCCACCATCCTCACCGGCCTGTCCGACGGGACCCGCATCGTCGACGAGGAGCAGTTCGGCCCCGCGCTGCCCGTCGTGTCCTACCGGGACCTGGGCGACGCCATCGACCGCGCCAATGCCACGCACTTCGGGCTCTCGGGCTCGGTGTGGGGCGCCGACACCGACCGGGCGGCGGACGTGGCCGCGCAGCTCGAGTGCGGCACGGCGTGGGTCAACACGCATCTCGCGCTGGCGCCGCAGCAGCCCTTCGGCGGCTTCAAGTGGAGCGGCATCGGCGTGGAGAACGGACCGTGGGGTCTGGCCGAGTTCTCCGAGTTCCAGGTGGTGCACCGCTCCAAGGCGGCCAACGGATTGAACGCCAACACGGCGATGCTCCTGTCGTAACGCCTTCGGGTGCGGGCGCCGCCCGCGCCGGCGTCAGCTCGTGGCGCTGCCGGCGCCGGTGTTGGTGCCGGTGCCCTTCAGGTCCTGAATGATCTGCTTGACGTCGGCGCGACCCTTGGCGAGCGCTGCGCTCGCGGCCTGCAGGGAGGACCGCGACGCGGCCAACAGGTCGTGATTGGCGTTCCACTGCGCCGGCGTGAAGGCGAGCACCGTCGACGCCAGCCCGTTGGTCGTGTTGGTGGCGGTGTTGATCTGAGCGTTGAGGTCGCTGATGAGTGGCTGCAGCACGCCCTGGTTGGCCGGCGTGACCCGCCCCTGCGCCTTGGTGGCGTCCGTGGTGAGGTTGGGGATGGCGGTCGTGGTGACGCGGTCAGCGCCGGCGGCGATGCGGGCGGCGGGCAGCACCAGCGCGTAGACGCGGTAGCCGCTGAAGATCGTCCCGAAGTCCTGTGCTGCCTGCTGCACCGTCGTGTCGCCTTGCACGGTGGCGTTGAGCTGTTGCAGAGGCGAGATGTCGGCGCCCAAGTACGGGGCCAGTCCCGCCTGGCTCGCGCCGAGGCCCATGACCTTGCTGATCGCCGCGTTGAGCGCGTTGACCCGGTCGGTGGTGTCCGTCGCCGCCTTGGCCTTGATGCCGGCCAGCGTGGTGGGGACGGCGTCGCTGCCCGAGTGCGTCGCTGCGCCCGCTGCTCCCGCAGCGCCCGACGCGGCGGCCAGCGTGGCGCCCGTGGCCAGGACGACACTGATGAGGTGGGTGCGCATGTGTGCTCCTTTCGTCGATAGAGATGGTGGGCCCCCACCATGAACCCGGTGTTCGGCAATCATCATGGTTCTGTGAGGGGATCCCGCATTGGGCCTCTTTTGGGGGCGGGAGATGGAAGGCTAGGAACGTGAGCGCGGAAAGCGGGACGGTGGTCGTGGTGGAGGACGATCCCCACATCGCCGACCTGGTCGACCTCTACCTCCGTCGGGAGGGCTTCCGCGTGCTGCTCGCGGCTGACGGCGAGAAGGGCCTGGAGGCCTTCGCGCACGAGGATCCCTGCATCGTCATCCTCGACGTCGGCCTCCCCGGCGTCCACGACGGCTTCGACGTCTGTCGCGCCATCCGCGCCCGCAGCACCGTCCCCGTCCTCTTCCTCACGGCGCGCGACGACGAGATGGACCGCGTCCTCGGCCTGGAGCTGGGGGCGGACGACTATCTGGTCAAGCCGTTCTCGCCCCGGGAGCTGGTGGCGCGGGTGCGGGCCATTCTGCGGCGCACACGAGAGGGCCCCGCCCCCCAGGAGATCATCACACTGGGGGATCTCGAAGTGGACATGCGGCGGCGGGAGGCACGTTGCGCGGGCGAGGTCGTGGCGCTCACCACCCGCGAGTTCGACCTGCTCGCGTTCCTGGCCAACAACGTCGGTCTCGCCCTCTCGCGCCAACAGCTCCTCGACGGCGTCTGGGGCGCCGACTGGTACGGCGACGAGCGGACGGTCGACGTCCACGTCGCCCAGCTGCGCAAGAAGCTCGGCACCGACCTCCCCCTGGCGACCGTCTGGGGCGTCGGCTACCGGTTCGGCTGACCGATGCGCCGCCGCCTCATGCTGGCCATGGTCGGCCTGGTCGCGGTCGTGCTCGTCATCGCGGGAGCGGGCAGCCTCATTCTGACCCGCAACGCGGCGCGCAACCAGGCGGAGCAGCAGCTGGTGTCCGAGATGAACTCGCTCACCTCGTCGAAGATCAGCTCGGAGTCACTGGCGGTGCTGCGGGTCGTGCGCAAGACCCTGACGCTCGAAGACGCCGACGTCATCGCGATCGACCGCTTCGGCACCGTGCACGCGACCCTCCCCGACGGTCTTACCTCGCAGGACATCGACATCGCCGCCGTGCAGTCGGGACAGACGACGTCGGGGCGCAAGGGCAACACCGTGTACGCGGTGGCGCCCGTCACGCTGTCCGCGCAGGAGCTCACGCGTCTGCAAGCCCGCCGGCATATCGCGTTCGAGGGGACGTTCGCCGTCCTGCTGACCCGAGACGTCGGCGGACTCGGCCCGAGCTGGGGCTACTTCATTGTGGCGGGAGGAGCGGCGCTGCTCGTCGCCGCCCTGGTGGCCTGGCAGATGTCGCGCCGCATGGCCCGGCCGCTCGTCGAGGCCATGGAGGCCACGGGGCGGATCGCCTCGGGCGAGCTGACCAGCCGGGTCCCGGTCCGGCGCAACGACTACCCCGAGTTCGCCTCGCTGGCCGGCTCCATCAACGGCATGGCCCAGAGCCTGGAGGACGGCCGGGAACGGGAGCGCCATCTCCTTCTGGCGGTCTCCCACGACCTGCGTACGCCGCTCACCTCCATCCGCGGCTTCGCCGAGGCGATCCACGACGGGGCCATTGCGGACAGCGCCCAGGCGGCGGACGTGATCATCGCCGAGTCACGGCGGCTGGAGCGCCTCGTCGGGGACCTGCTCGATCTGACCAAGCTCGAGGCCCGGCAGATGTCGATCGTCCTCCGCCCGACCGACGTGGCCGAGGTGGTGACCACGACCGCAGAGGGGTTCCGCCCCGCCGCAGCGAAGAGCGGGCTCGCCGTTGTCGTGCGGGTGCCGGGCCCGGACGCGCCGGGCGCGCCGGGTCCGGTGGTGGCCGATCCCGAACGGCTCGCACAATTGCTGGCCAACCTCTTGGAGAACGCCATCACATTCGCCCGCACGACCGTCACGGTGGGGCTGACCGAGGAGCACGCGGCAGGATCGGCCGTCATCACGGTGGAGGACGACGGGCCCGGCATCGCGTCGGGCGACCTGCACAAGGTCTTCGAGCGCTTCTATCGCGCCGACCGGGGGCCGAACCGCCGCATGGGCTCGGGGCTCGGCCTGGCCATCGTGGCCGAGCTGGCGGCGGCCATGGGCGGGACCGTGCGGGCCGAGTCACCGGTCAGCGAGAACGGTGGCTCGCGCTTCGTCGTCACGCTGCGCCGATGGCAGGCGGACCAACCCCTGCCGTTCGGCGCCTGACGATTACGGCTGTGTCTATTACGGCTGTGTCTGCCCCGGCTATGTCTGTTACGGCTGTGTCGTCACAGGCGTGGCCGGTTGGGGACGCTCACCGTGGTGACGCCGCTCCCCGACGGGATGGACCCGTTCGCCGTCGCCGGCACCATAATGAGCTCGAGGGTGCGGTAGGTGGTGGCAAAGGACCCCGCGCCGACAAGTGTGGTCAGGGCGAAGGCGGCGACCAGCTTGGCCCGTCGGTGCCGCGGCGTGGCTCGCCGATTGGGGCGCGGCGCGGCGTGCCGGGCTTCGCCGAAGAGGCTCACCGTCGGGGGCTCCACAGGGAATTCTCGGTAGGACCGGGCCGCGGCTTGAGGGGCGCCTACCTGCCCGGGCGGTCGAGGAGCACCAGCGTGCGGCACCGACCCACCCATCCCCGAAGTGGTCGGAGGATGCGCGTCCGCCGGTCCGATCCCCCGAGCCGCATCCCCCGCCGGGCGGCTGGCTTCCCCGGAACGCATGGAGGTGCCGCTGTCGGCGACCTTTTGCCCCTCGGCGGCGCTATGGCAAGCTTCCGACCCTCGCGCACGCCGACGGAGGGGCAGCCACGCAGTCATGCACACACCGAGGACGAGGGAACGAGCAGACCGGTAATGGGCGTGCTCGAGGGCGCCGACCAGGCGCAGTGGGAGGAGGACGGGTGGTGCGTGGTGCACGGCGTCCTGCCATCGGAGGTCATCGCCGCCGCGCAGCAGGTCGTGCCCGGCTTGGTCCCGACCGCCGAGGAGTTCGCCGACGACGTGGACCCGGCGCGTAACGAGCCGTTCCGGGTCGACTCACACCGTGTCATGCCCCGCTTTCCCTTCGAGGACGGCGCCCTCAACGACATCGTCGTGCACGACCGGATCATCGACCTGGCCGAGCAGCTGCTCGGTGTCAGCGACCTCCGGCTCTACCAGGCCATGCTGAGCGCCAAGTACGGCGAGGGCGCGTTCGAGCGACGAACAGCTCCTGCACGTCGACTTCGGCAACCACACGCTGGTCGTGCCGCGCCACGAGCCCGGCTACCAACAGCTCGAGATGTTCGTCTACCTGAGTGACGTGACGGCCGAGGCGGCCGCGACCCGGATGGTGTCACGGCGCCTGACTTCCGACATCCCGGTGGAGCGGACCTACCTGAGCCAGACGGACTACGCCGACCTGTACGCCGCCGAGGTCCCGGCATCGGGTCCCGCCGGCACGATTTTGGCCTATCGCCCCGACGTCTACCACCGTGGCGTGCGCATGACGGCGCCCGGGACGGCGCGGTTCATGGTCCATGTGTCCTACAAGCCGGCCGCCACCGACTGGCTCGGCTCGCACGGCTTGCCCAGTGCCGGCGAGGACCTGTCGTGGTACCGGTTCGTGCAGCAGGCCAACGAGCGGCAGCTCACCGTGCTCGGTTTCCCGGCACCAGGCCATCCGTACTGGACGGCGGAGAGCCTGGACGGCGTGGCCGCCCGCTATCCCATGCTCGACCTCTCCCCCTGGCGTGACGCCGCCGGGGAACACCCGGGCGGAAAGGCGTGACCGCCGATGAACCGTGGTGGAAGGCCGGCGTGCTCTACCAGATCTATCCGCGCTCCTTTGCCGACAGCAACGCGGACGGCGTCGGCGACATCCCGGGAATCATTGCGCATCTCGGCCACCTCGCCTGGCTCGGCGTCGACGGCATCTGGCTCTCGCCGGTCACCGTCTCGCCCAATGCCGACTGGGGCTACGACGTCGCGGACTTCTGCGCCATCGCCCCCGAATTCGGGACGATGGAGGACTTCGACCGGCTGGTGGCCGAAGCCGCCGGCCGTGGCATCCGTGTGCTCATGGACATTGTGCCGAACCACACCAGCGAGGAGCATCCCTGGTTCGTGGACGCGCTGTCGTCGCGGACTGCGACCCACCGAGACTGGTACGTCTGGGCCGACGGCAAGGATGACGGGGCGTTGCCCAACAATTGGGTCAGCAGCTTCGGCGGACCCGGTTGGACCCTCGCCGAGACGACGGGTCAGTACTACTTCCATAACCACCTGCAGGAGCAGCCTGATCTGAACTGGTGGAACGAGGACGTGCGCACGACCTTCGACGACATCTTCCGCTTCTGGTCCGACAGGGGAGTGGCCGGCTTCCGCATTGACGTCTGCAACGTCATCATCAAAGACGCCGAGTTGCGCGACAACCCGCCGGCGACCGAGGACGACGACTTCGAGACGCAGATGTTCGGCCAGCGCAGCGTGTACAACGCCAACCGGCCCGAGGTCCACGAGGTGATCAGGCGGTGGCGACGGTTGGCCGACGACTACGAAGAGCCCAGGGTCCTGATCGGGGAGACGCCGGTCCCGGTGGACAAGCTGGCGGAGTTCTACGGCGACGGCTCCGACGAGCTCGGGCTCGCCTTCAACTTCAACTTCATCAGCGCACCGTTCCAGGCTTCGGACATGCAGGCGATTGTGGCGGAGACCGAGGCCGCGTTGCCGCCGGAGGCCTGGCCGGCGTGGACAGGCTCCAACCACGACATGTTCCGCTTCCCCACCCGCTGGGCGGAGGACGACCCGGCCAAGGTCCGCCTGGCGCTGCTCATGCTGTTGAGCCTGCGCGGCACCCCGGTCCTCTACCAGGGCGACGAGATCGGCATGGCGAACGTCGCGCTGGCCCAGGAGGATCTGCGCGACCCCCTCGGCGTCCGCTTCTACCCCTACTACGAGGGGCGGGACGCCGGCCGCACGCCCATGCAGTGGAGCGACCGTCAGGGGGGCGGCTTCACCGACGCCGCCCGACCGTGGCTCCCGTTGGGGGATCTGGCTGCAGCCAACGTGGAGGCGCAGCGGGACGACCCCGGTTCGGTCCTCGTGTTGTGCCACGACCTCATCGCCTTCCGGCGTCACCATCCGGCCTTTTCCACCGGTGCCACCGAGTCGGTGGAGACACCCGAGCACGCCTGGGCCTGGACGCGGGGCGAGCACCACGTGGTCGCCCTCAACATGTCGCCGGAGGAGCTCGTCCTGCCCGGTCTCGGCGGCACGATTCAGATCTGCACCGACCGCGCCCGCGATCTGGAGGCGGTCAGAGGTGACCTCCGGCTGGCGCCTTTCGACGGCGTGATCCTCGAGCGGCCCTAGGGTCGCGCCGGGATCCACATCACAACGGAGGAAGAACTGCATGGGACGTCTCACCGACAAGGTCGCGATCGTTACCGGGGGCGGCGGAGGCATCGGCGGGGCGACCGCGCGCGCCCTGGCCCGCGAGGACGCCTCGGTCCTGGTCGTCGACATCAACCAGCCCGCCGCCGAGCTTGTTGCGCAGGGGATCACCGAAGCCGGTGGCCGCGCGTCGGCGTTCCAGGCCGACCTGTCCGACGAGACCCAGGTCGTCGCCACCATCGCGGCGGCGACATCGACCTTCGGCCGTCTGGACGTACTCCACAACAACGCGGCACTGACCGACTCGGATTTCCTGACCCGTGACACCGCAGTGACCGACCTGTCGCTCGACGTGTGGCAGCGCACGCTGGAGGTGAACCTCCAGAGTCAGATGCTCACCTGCAAGCATGCCGTGCCCGAGATGGTGCGCGGCGGTGGCGGCTCCATCATCAACATGTCGTCCGGCGCGTCGCTCAAGGGCGACCGGACCAGGACCGCCTACGGGGTCTCCAAGGCTGGCGTCAATGCGCTGTCGATGTACGTGGCGACGAGCCACGGGAAGCAGGGCATCCGCGTCAACACGATCCTGCCCGGACTCATCATCACGGACGCGGTGCGCGCCCACCTGGACGAGAAGATGGTGGCGAACCTCGGCAAGGCCGTGTTGACGCGATCGGTGGGCCAGCCCGAAGACATTGCCGACGTCGTGGTGTTCCTGGCCTCCGACGAGTCCCGCTACATCACGGGACAGATGATCGCCGTCGACGGCGGCATGGGAGCCCACGTCGGACTGGGCGACGGCTGAACGAGAGCCGACGTTCTCAATGAACGGAAGGCGGCCTACGAGGATGGGCCGAGGACGTACTCGCCCGTCTCGGCGTGGTGGTACCAGCCGCCCCCGGCGTGCGTCCCGCCGTCGACATGGATGGTCTGGCCGGTCACGTAGCTCGACAGCTCGCTCGCCAGGAAGATGGCGGCACCGGCCATCTCGTCCACGTGCCCGGCTCGGCCCATGGGCACCGTGAGGCCGAATCGGCCACCGGTGTCGGGCGCGATGGCGGCGATGCCTTCGGTCATGGTGATGTCGGGCGCCAGCGCGTTGACGCGGATGCCGAGGTGGGCCAGCTCGAGCGCGGCGGTCTTGGTGTAGTTGATGACCCCGGCCTTGGCCGCCGCGTAGGCGGCGTACCCCGGGGCGGCGCGCACGCCCTCAATGGACGTCACGCTCATGATGCTCCCGCCGATCCCGTGTGCCACCATGACGCGAGCCACCCGCTGCGTGCACAGAATGACGTGCTTGAGATTGGCCCGGTAGAGAGCGTCCCAGCCGTTCTCGGTGGTCTCGAGCAGAGGCGAGGAGAACACGCCACCCGCGTTGTTCACCAAAATGCTGACCGGACCGAGCTCAGCCACTGTGCGCTCGAGGGCGAGGTCGACCTCGGCTGCGTCGCGGACGTCGGTCGGCAGGGAGAGACCACCGACCTCCTGCGCGGCTGCCGCGCACGTCTCGGGGTTCTTCTCCCAGATCGCGACTTTCGCACCGAAGGCGGCGAAGCCGTTGGCGATGCCGCGGCCGATACCGGAGCCGCCGCCAGTAACGACGGCGACGCGATCTGTCAAGAGCACTGCGGATGGGTCGAGAGGCACGGAGCGACGTTACAGTAGGGACGTCGCAAGCCAAATGAGATCTTCGGGAACTCGCCCGGAGATGGATGGGGGTTTTCTGCACATGCCGAGAATTTGAGCCGATTCCGTTCGAGGAGATGACGCCGGAAGTTCGCAGCATCATTGAGGAGGGGGTGGCCGCAGGCACCTACGCCACGCCTGTCCCGCTGCAGATCTTCGCCTACAAGACCTCGCAGATCATGATGGTCAACATGGCGCGGCAGGGCTACGGGAAGAACACCCTGCTCGGCGGGCGCATTACGGAGCTGCTGCGCATCCGCAGCGCGCAGCTCGGGGAATGCCAGCCCTGCAGCCAGTCGAGGAAGCACGACTCCATCTCCGACGAGGACGTCGCCTGCCTCATCGCTCCCGGCCACGGCGGCGAGCTGACGGAACAGGAGCGGCTCGCCGTGGAGTTCCTCGATCTTCTCTCCGCCGACCACCATGCCATCGACGACGAGACGTATCGCAAGCTGGGCGAGCATTTCACGTCGGCGCAGATCGTCGAGCTGGGCTTCGCCTGTGCCAACGCCATGGGGCTGCACCGCTTCCTGCATACGCTCGACCTGTACGGTTCGAGCGAGCCTGTCATTCCCTACAGCGCCGACCAGGTCGACGCCGCCAAGCCGGACGAGCAGCTCCTGCAGGAATCGGCATGAGCCAGACGGTCCTGGTGACCGGCGCCACCGGCCTGGCCGGCGCCAACATCTGCAAGCTCTTGACCGAGCGCGGCGATCACGTCCGGGCGCTGGCCCGGGAGACGGCGGACACGGCGCCGCTAACCGCGCTCGGTGTCGAGGTCGTGACCGGCGATGTCACCGACGCCGACGCCGTTGTGCGGGCGGCCAGGGGGGCGGATTCCGCCATCCACTGCGCGGCGCTGTTGGGCGGCGCCAGCCAGAACCTGGCCGACTTCGAGGCGGTCAACATCAACGGCACGAAGAACGTCCTCGATGCGGCCGAGGCCGTCGACCTGCGTCGCGTGGTTGCGGTCAGCACCGGCACCTTCTTCGACACCGCCGGGGGACTCGATCGCGAGGACGCTCCGGTTACGAAGGAGCCGAGCTCGGATCCCTACACGATTACCAAGATGGCGGCCTTTCTCGACGCCATGGCCCGGGCCGAGAAGGGCAGGGACGTCGTGAGCACGCATCCCGGCGCCATCTTCGGCCCGTCGCCGGTGGCGAGCAATGCACTCGGCACAACCAGCTTCAATCGGGTCCTGCTCTCCGCCGCCCGGGGGCGGATTGAGCGCTACCTGAAGTTCCCGGTGAGCTGGGTGTGCGGCGAGGACATCGCCCGAGGCTGCATTCTGGCGCTGGACAAGGGTGTCTCCGGTGAGCGCTACATGCTCGACGGCCGGCCCGAGGACGTCGTCAGCATCGCCAACGCCTGCAACCGCATGGGCCAGCTGGCCGGACTCGATCACGAGGTCGTCGACGTCGAGCCATCGGACGATCCCGAGTTGGCCAAGGTGTTCGGGCCGACGCTGGTGGCGATCGCCGAGAAGGCGGCCAAAGCACGGCCGGATCGGCGCAAGCTGGAGGACTCGAAGACCTACAAGCGCCTGGGCTACAGCCCCATCAGCCTCGACGAGGGGTTGGCTGCGACGCTCGGCTGGTTCAAGGCGGTCGGCAAGCTCGACCCCCGATAGGTCGCGATCTGGCCGTCTCGTACCCGGGCGACGACCGCATCGACATCGAGTTCGCTGGGAACGTCGGCCGCCGTGTCGATGTGGGCCGGAATCCTCTTTGCCGTGGCCCGGCTGGCGAGCCAGCGCGCCATGTGCCCGTAGCATGCCCGCCGTTCCACCGATGTCAGCGGGGCGCGTTGGACGGCCGTCACGTAGCCCCAGAGGTACTCCGCGTACAGGCGGGCTAGCGGATGCCGCAGCCGGTCCGCCCGGCGTCGATCCATATTCGTGCAGCGGGCCCGCATTGCCGCGTAGGCGCGCTCGGCTTGCTGCGGGTGGTCACGCCGGAAGTAGAGCCACTCCGGGACTTGATGGAACGGACCGTACAGGCTGAGCGCCGCCACGATCGTGTGCTCCGCATGGTGATAGCTGTTGAGCGGCATGACCCGTTGGAGCACCCTCATGCGCACGACCCCGTAGATGTCGTCGCCCCCGCTCCCGAAGAGAGTGCTTCGAAAGCGTTCGGGCGCGCTTGTCGCGTTGGTCGCCAGCGGGTACACGGGTGCGGCGAAGACCGCGTCGGACGGGTCGATGTGGGCAGTCCATGAATGCGCCAGCACGACGTCGGGGCGCTCGTCGAGCGCCTCCACGCAGCGTTCCAGAAGGTCCCGGGCGTAGAGATCGTCATAGGAGGCCCATTTGAAGAACTCGCCCCGGGCCGCCTCGACGACGAAGTTGTGGTTCGGCGACAAGCCGATGTTCTGAACCTGCCGGCAGTAGCGGACTCTCGCGTCCTGGCTCTCGTAGTGCCGGCAGATCTCGGCAGTATCGTCTGTCGACGCGTTGTCCGAGATGATCAGCTCGAAGTCCTCGTAGCTCTGCCCGAGCAGAGCATCGAGGGAGTCGGCCAGGTAGCGGCCACCGTTGTAGACGGGTAGCCCGATACTCAGCCGGGGTACCGTCCTCACAGGGACCGACCCTGGGAGTGAGATGAGTGCGTCCGGTTGCCGCTGGACGCGCGCCGGCAGCAATCGGTCATCGCCTTACGATTTTCGGGCGATCGAGGACAGGACGCGAACACGGGCACCCCCTGTACGAGGTGCGTCGCCCGAGCCCTGATACGCGCCGGAACTGGGCGCGCGTCTCGCCCTCCGCCGACCGGGCCAATCACACGTTCATCCACCTTCCGCGCAGTGTACCTGTCACCGCAATGCGGCCACGGCTTCTTCCAAGGACAAGGCCTGTTGGTCTCGCTCGGACACGATGCCGACCGCCAGAGGCCACGGAATGGCCAATTCCGGGTCGTCGAAGCGGAGGGCAACGTCCTCCGAGGGATCGTGCGGGCGGTCGATCCGATAGGCGACGTCGGCGACACTCGTGAGTGCCTGGAATCCGTGGGCGCATCCGTTGGGGATGTACACCGACGTCTGCCCGTCACCGTCCAAATCGAAGCTCTGCCAGTTGCGGTAGGTCGGCGAGCTCGGGCGCAGGTCCACAATGACGTCGAAGACGGCCCCGTAGGAGCAGCGGACGAGCTTTGTCTCTCCGGCCCCACCCCGGACGTGAAGACCGCGCACCACACCCTGGACGGACCGGGAGAGGCTGTCCTGAGCAAACGCATTGGGATCTATTCCCGCCTCACGCGCGATCGCGGCATCGAAGGTCCGGGAGAAGAAGCCTCGCTCATCGACGACCGGTGCGGGCTCGAACAACAGCGCACCGGCGATCCGCTCGACCGGGTGGACCTTCATGTGGCGACGCTCTGCTCCGTCGATCGCAGGTCGACGGGACGAGCCGGCCCCAGGCCATTGCGGCGGGGGACGAGGAGTGCGGCCAGATCCTCGAATTGTCCCTCGAGCTCCTTTTGCTTGAGTTCCCGATTGCCTTCGATCGTGGCGTGCACCTCGCCCCGTCGGCTCTGCAGCTCGGTGAAGGAGTGGATTAGCTCAGGCGCGCTGACCGACCGGGCTGCGAGGGCGAACTCGGGAACGCCCAGGTCCGCCATCAGAGCGTCGTGCTTCAACGAGTACCCGACCGAGATCGTCGGCTTGGAGAGCCGGAGGCCGGCGACGACGTTGTGATAGCGAGCTCCTATGACGGAGCCCACCGGCTCGATCTCCTCGAGGAGCTCACCCAGGGATGCGACCGGATTCGCCACGATCTGTCCCGGCTGAAGCAGGGGTCGACGCGTCACGATGTCGGCAAGGACGGAGCTGATGTCGTCTTCGTCAATCGAAGAATCCCCCGGGAGCAGGCGTACGCGGTAGTCGTGGTCGACCAACCAACAGACGAATTCCGTCATGGCCTCTGTGTAGCGCTCGTGGATCTGCTGGCCGTCGCGACGATCGTCACTCCCTCCGAAGAAGGCCATGATGCCCACCCCGACGAGTCCTGGGTCGCCCTGGGCCGGCTTCGGTGCCGGGAGCGAGAAGACGAGGTCGGTGTAGACGCGGTCGTGCTTCGCGAAAGCTCCCGCCTGTTGCATGACGTCCCAGGAGACCCTGTCGCGGTAGGAGCGGTAGGACGCGAAGCGCGCGGCGGCGTTTCGCAACCATCGAGTGGGACGTTGTTTGATTTTGGTGGCCCCGACAGCGAGCAGGGCTACCTTGGTCCCTGCGATCCTGCCGGACGCGCAGAGCAGGAACATGGCGTAGGGCACGCCCGTTGCCCGCATGGGAAGTGAATTCTCGAGCACCCCGGCGCCGGGGACGATCACGAGATCGTGTCGGCGCACCCACCGGAACGTGCGCCACGCGTCGATGCCTTTGCCGAGTGCCCAGAGGACTCTCGATCCGACCCCTCCGGTCCGACCTGCGTGGGCGGTGAACCAGAACAGCGGGGTGGCGGGAATGTCGTAGTGACTGCTCATCCGTTCTGCGCCCATGCACATGGCGTCGATGACGGCTTCGGGATGCTCCGTGCGGAGGCGCGCCAGGACGGCCTCGAACGAGCCGTCGTTGCCGAGATTGCCGGAGCCCAGCAGTCCGAAGAAGCCCACCTTGGGCCCGACGGCGTTCCTCTGCTCCCGGGCGTCACGCATGCTCATACGGGGCCTTCACCTTGTATCGGCAGAGCGGAGCAACGGCGCGAAGCGTGTTCTGATGAGTCCATGGGTCGCCGACAAAGAGAACTCCCATTGGTCATATCGTGTTCCACCTGTACGACCGGCGAAACGAGTGCCGCCGGTGAGGAGAGCGCGAAGAGGACCCCCTGATACGAAGGTGGCGAGCCCGACACGCCACTGACCAGCCAATCCCTGCGATTCAGGCGCCGGAGGCCGCCGGCATCGCACTCGTCTGGAGGCGCAGCATGTCGTCGATCTCACCCGCCGCGAGCAGCTCTTGAATGCGCCGGAGCCGTATGAAGCTCGAAGAGACGAAATCGTCGTGGCTGAAGTTGTAGTCGGTATAAGCCCGGACGAGCTCGGTGACGCCCGCAGACACGTTCCAGCGAAGATCCAGGTCTGGAAAGACTGCATCGAGCTTGGAGAAGTCGACGCGATAGTTGCGCAGATCCGGTCCGGCCTCGGCGGCGAAGGTGATCTTCGATCCGGGAACGGCCTCGCGGACGAGCTCTGCAATGTCCCGGACCTGCACATTGTCCTCGGCGCGGCCCACGTTGAAGGCCTCATCGTGCACCAACTCGCGCGGTGCTTCGAGCATGGCGAGGAAGGAGCGGGAGATGTCCTCAATGTGCACCAACGGTCTCCAGGGCGACCCGTCGCTCTGGAGGCAGACTTCACCGGTCGTCATAGCAACGGCGGTCAAGTTGTTCACGACGATGTCGAGCCGCAGTCGCGACGAGACTCCGTACGCGGTCGCATTGCGAAGGTAGGTCGGGCTGAACGCGTCGTCGGCCAGCAGTGAGAGCTCGCGCTCGGCCGTGGCCTTGGTCTCGCCGTAGGGCGTGACCGGAGACATCTCTGCTTCCTCGGTGACCGCTTGCGAGCCGGCCGAGCCGTAGAGGCTGCACGAGGATGCGAACAGGAATCGCTCGACGCCTGCCTTCTTGGCGGCCCGGCCGAGCCGCAGGGTTCCGTCGAGGTTGATGGAATAGGTCGCTGCAGGATTCAGCTGACCGACCGGATCGTTGGACAGGGCGGCCAGGCAGATGACGGCGTCGTAGCCGGCGCAGTGCCGAGGTTCGACGTCCCGAAGATCGAGCCGTGCGCGGGAACCGATGCCCTCTGGCCCGGGACCGAAGTCGCAACCCTCGTAGAGCCCGAGATCCAGACCATCGACGTCGTGCCCAGCTGCGCGCAGGAACGGGACCATCACCGCTCCGATGTAGCCGCGGTCACCTGCGACGAGGACCCTCATTGCTTTCCCTGCCCTCTTCTAGAAGTCGGACGAACTGCGGCACAGCCCGCTGCTGATTGGAGCGCGACCTTCCGTCGCTGATACCGGGTCGCCGACCCGCCCTGCAGGTCCTCGAGTCTCGAGGGAGGTGTTCGCCCTCGACGCAGGCTCGGCGGTCAGTTGGGTACCGCACGTATTGTTCGTGCGTTGACTTGTTGTTGTGACTCTTGTGACATTAGTGAGGCACAGGTGTCGCCCGACGGCGATGCGTCCATCACCACCTCGACGTGGCAAATCCCCGTGAAGACCCCCTACGCAACCGTTTCCTGTGTGGGCGCCGCCAGTCGCAGCACAGACTTCGTCGAGATGAATGCTTCGGAGTACGGCGCTCGGCATTCCATACCTCTGAGGCGGGCGAGGCCCAGAAAGACCTCATCGTCCCACCAGTCGCGACCGGCCTGCGACGGGAAGCACTTGTGCAACAGCTCCACTTTGCGGTGCGCCATATCGGTCGTCAACGGGACGTACGTGGACGGGCGCCCGAGGTCACCGTCCCACTTCGGTATCTCGTACGACAAGGAGAGCTGGTCTCGAAAGACCGTCGGGACCACTTCACCGATTGTCCGGTGGTCCTGATGAGCATCCTGGGACGATGGCGCGAGAATGAGGTCCGGCGTCCATGTGCGCGCCACGTCCTCGAGAATGTCCTTCACCCGATCCCAGACCGTGGGAAGGCGACCTTCAGGCAGCTGGTGGAGATCGAGGGTGAGATCGGCTCCGGGAAGGAAGGCGGCGGCGGCCTCTCGTGCTTCACCGTGACGTTCGTCGGTCCCGGTGAGGACAACGGAGCGGGCACGCAATCCGGGGTAGCTCTCGGCCAGGGTGAGCAACGTTCCACCTGCACCGATTTCGATGTCATCGGGGTGCGCACCAATCGCCAAGACAGCCAAGGGCCTGTCCGTCGGCACATCAAGGAGAAGAGAAAGCACGGTCAGGTCAGTTCGCAGCCGGTCCAGATCGCTCCGGATCCCAGATCATCCACGGACAATCAGCGCGGTGATAGCGATCATCGAGCTGGGCCCGTTCCTTCACTGTGTCGGCAGGTGACCAGTAGCCCTTGTACGGGTAGGCCATGACGCGCCCTCGACGGACCAGCCGGACGAGGGCGTCCTCCACCAGATCCTCGTCTTCATAGAGCTCGTCGAAGATCTCAGGACGAAACAGGAAGTAACCGCCGTTCTCCCAATGACGCAGATCCCGCATCGGCGTCACGCCCGTGATCATGCCGTCATCTGCGATGTCGACAGCGTGATGCGAGGACTGGGGTGGCACGGCCAGCAGACTGGCCACGGCGTTGCTGGCCGTGAAGCGGTCGATCATGTCCGGCAGGGGAGCGTTCGTGAGGACGTCCGCGTAGTTCGCCATGAACATGTCCTCGTTCTCGACGAAGCGACGAACTCGGCGCAGCCGTTCCCCGATTTGGGAGTTCAGACCGGTGTCGACCAATGTGATCTGCCAATCGGAGATGTCGGTGTTGAAGAGTTTCGGCTCATGGGTGCCGCGCTCGAGGACGAAGTCGTTGGACCGGGTCTCGTCGTAGTTGAGGAAGAAATCCTTGACGGCGGATGCCCCATACCCGAGGCAGAGGACGAAGTCGGTGTGCCCGAAATGGGCGTAGTACCGCATGACGTGCCAGACCAACGGGCGCTCACCGACGAGAGCCATGGGCTTGGGACCGGTTGTGATGCCATCGCGGATCCGCATCCCGAGTCCGCCACAGAAGAGGACTACTTTCATTTGGTCACCTCAGACAATCTCGAGTTCGGGAATGGGAAAGACCAGCGCGCTCCCCATGAGCGGACATAGTCCAGTTGCACAGAAAGTTCTTCGCGCAGATTCCACGGCAGGACGAGCACATAGTCCGGCTGCGTCTCGGCCAAGTGCTCCGGCCCATAAATCGGGATGTGGGTACCGGGCAGGTACTTGCCCTGTTTCACGGGGCTGCGGTCAACGGTGTACTGGAGGAGGTCCTCCCGAATGCCGCAATGGTTGAGCAGCGTGTTTCCCTTCCCGGGAGCGCCGTATCCGGCCACTGACCTGCCCTCTCTCGCCGCGCCGACGAGAAAGTCGAGGAGGTCGCTCTTGATGGTGAGGACCTCGGCGGCGAATCCGGCATGTCCTGTCAGCGTGTGCAACCCCGCGAGGTCCTCCTGGTCGAGGAGTGCCTTCACCCGTGCCGTCGGCTCACCGGGGTACTCCTCGGGACGGGCGAACACGCGCAGCGATCCACCGTGGGTGTCCAGCTCCTCAACATCGAAGACCTGCAACCCCGCCGTGGCCAGTGCTCTGGACGCCGTGAGGAGAGAAAGGTACGAGTAGTGCTCGTGGTAGATGGTGTCGAATTGGCGTCGTTGCATCAGGCGGAGGAGGTGGGGGAACTCCAGGGAGATCACGCCTGTGTCCTTTACCAGCGCTCGCAGACCCGCGGCGAAGTCCCGAATGTCTGGGACGTGGGGGAAGACATTGTTGGCCACCACCAGATCGGCCCGTCCGTAACGTTCGGCAATAGCGGTCCCTGTCGTGGAGCCCAGGAACTCAACGACAGATTCGATGCCATGAGACTGGGCCACCTCGGCGACGTTCTTGGCCGGCTCGACACCCAGGACCGGGACGCCCTCGGCCAGGAAATGCTGGAGCAGGTACCCGTCGTTGCTTGCCACCTCGACCACCAAGTTGTCCGAGGAAAGCTGGAGTCGCTCGATCATGGAGTCGGCGAACCGCTTGGCATGGGCGACCCAGGAATCCGAGTACGACGAGAAATAGGCGTAGTCGGAGAAGATGTCCTCACCCGAGACGTACGCCGGCAACTGCACGAGGAGGCAGGATGAGCACTGACGAACGTGCAGCGGGTAGAAGATCTCGGCTTGGTCGAGCTGGCTCGCCGAGACGTAACTCTCGCAAAGCGGTGACATGCCCAGGTCGACGAACGTCTGGGTGAGGGGCTGACCGCAAAGGCGGCATAGACACTGGGACGACATGACTCCTCGTTTCCGCACGAGAGGCGAACGAATTGAAAAGAGGGGCGGACCTCCAACTTGATACCCTGGGCTGGGCCTGAGAAGGCTCCCTGAACTGGTATCACCGCTCCGGGGGGTCGCTCTGTCTGGGAGGTCGTGGGCGACTCGCGTTGACGCCAGACCAGGTTGGCCGGCGACCCGGTCGAGAGGAGACCGTGGTGGGCAGTCACGCCTGTCGTTCGTGCGCAGGGCAGTCCGGCCAGATGGTGCTCGACCTCGGCAACCAGCCCGCCTGCGATCATTTTCCGGCCGGCGACGACCGCCATGCCGACCCGACCTATCCGCTCCAGATGTGGCTGTGCTCGAGGTGCGGCTTGGCCCAGCTCCTGGGCGAGCCCATCGTGGCCGAGGAGCCGCTCGGCACCGAGCCGGAAGCACTCGTCGCCCAGGCCGCCGACGCCGTGGAGCGCCTCGCTGCCACCGGGTGGCTCGCCGGTCGCAGCACGGTGGTCGAGTTCCCCAGTCCCCACGGGGGCTCGTGGCTCGGCCTGTTGCGCGACCGTGGCTTGGAGCCGGTCGCGGACGGCGGGCCCGGAGACGTGGTCATCGACTCGTTCGGCATGATGCACGAGCCTGATCAGGGCTCGGCTCTGGCTGAGAGAATCGCCCGGGTGGCTCCGGGCGGGGTCCTCTTGCTCCAGTACCACTCGCTGGACACGATCATCCGGTTGGGCCAGTGGAATGCCCTCCGGCACGGGCACTTCGCGTACTACTCGACCAGCGCGCTGGCGGGCATGTTGGAAGCCAACGGCTTCAATCCACAGACGGCGTGGCTGTTCGAGCTCTACGGCGGCACAATCCTGCTGGCGGCCTGCAGGGAATCCGCTGCGCGCCCGGAAGGCGACGGCTCGGTGGCGGCGCTCCTGTCCGACGACAAGGCCCAGGGGGTTCGAGACCCGGCCGCGGTGGGGAGCCTGCAGCGTCAGGCGGAGGCCCATGCCCGGGGCCTCCACAACTGGCTCGTCGCACAGCAGAACGACGGAAGAACCGTCGTCGGGTACGGCGCGGCCTCGCGTGCGGTCGCGCTTGTCTGCAAGGCCGGCGTGGACCGCCGACTGCTGCCGGCGATCGTCGATACGTCGACGGCAAAGCAGGGACTCCGCATGCCAGGGACGGACATTCCCATCGTCAGCCCGGCCGAGCTCGCCACCCCCGGTCCCCATGACGTGCTTCTCTTCGTGCCCGATCTGCTGACCGAGGTCCGCAGGGCCTTTCCCGAGGTCGAGGGCGCTGGGGGTAGATGGGTGGATGCCGAGGCCCTGCGCGGCTGAAGAGGAATCGGGCCCGGCTACCCGGGAACGGGAGCCTCCATGTCGGCCAGTATCTGTCGCAGGTGATCGAGGCAGCGTCCCCTTGTCGGCCCAATGCTGCCGATCGGCATCCGCAGTTGCTCGGCGATCTCCTTGTAGGGGAGATCGTCGTCACCCATCAACAAACCGAGAAGACGCTGGCAGCGCGGCGAGAGCTGCTCTGCCGCCTTCCGAATGGCACTCTCTTGCTCTCCCCTGAGGAGGCCAGCGTCGAGAGGGTCCGCCTTCTCGTCCGCAATGAAGTAGACGAGATCGTTGGCAGACACGACGACCTGGCGGGTGGCGATCCTCAGGCTCTCGCGCCGCGAGGTGGTCGCCAGCCAGGCGCCGATACGCTCTGGTTGTTCGATTCGGTCGAGGTTCTCGACGAGACGCAGCCATGTCGTCTGACACACCTCTGCGACATCTGCATCGCTCAACCGGCACCGCCGCGCGATGGCCGCCACCAGGCCTCCGAAGCGGGCGATGAGGGCTTCCCACGCCGATGCGACGCCCTCTCGAGCCTGTTCCACTATCAGGATCAGGTCGGCGTCATCTGCTGGAGATGTCGCTGCCTGCTTCCTTGAACTTGAATTACTCCGTCGAGGATCCGCCGTTTGATTGATCGCCACCACAATCTCTCCATCTCATCGCCAAGGTCTCTCGACCCGTCGCCTGGTTCATCCGATAGCCCCCTCGTCGCCAATCGGTTATGTCACACCCAATAGTCCCGAACGGACAGGGACTCGTCATCCCCTCTATTGGGGATCTGTGGAACGCCGATTGGGGAATCGGTGCGCGTGCCCGAGGCCGTGGGCAACGCACAGGGATGCAGGCGGTGGGCCGGCCCGGTTGGCCAGGGCCCACGTAGGTTCGGCCGGCCCGCTCAGACGCCAGACGGTGGCATCACCCTGACGGGGCGACCCGAGGAAGCTGGCTGTGGCCGGAGGAAGCTGGGCGACCCGAGGGAAGCTGGGCGCACCCGAGGGAAGCTGGGCGCCCGGGGATGGGGCTTCAGCCAGCCTGTGAGGTCGCTGGTACGGAGTCCCGCTCCCGTCGGTGCGCGTTCAAGATCTGTGCGATCACCATGGGCACCGTCGCCACGATGATGTAGAGATCGAGCCCGATCGACCAGTTGTCGACGTACAAGAGGTCCAGCCTGCGGTAGGCGTGGAACGATGGGTTGTCCCGCGCCTCGAGCTGCCAGAGCCCGGTTATTCCTGGCTTGACGTCATGCCGGCGCAGCAGCTCCGAGTCGAACTGCTCGACTTCGTTAGGGATGGCGGGGCGGGGGCCCACCAAGCTCATCGTCCCGGTCAGGACGTTGAAGAGCTGAGGGAGTTCGTCGATGCTCAACGCCCGTACGACTGCTCCAACTCTGGTGATCCTCGGGTCGTGTGCGGCCTTGAACAGGGGACCGTCGGTGCGCTCGTTCATTGCCTCAAGGGCAGCGTCTCTCTCGGAGCCGGGTGACATGGTTCGCAGCTTGTAGACCTCGAAGGGGCGGCCGTTCAGCCCGATCCTCACCTGCCGGTAGAAGGCCGGTCCTCGATCCTCGAGTCGGATGGCAATGGCAGCCAGCCCAATGATGGGCGCAGTGATCAGTAACCCGATCGCCGCTCCGAGCACGTCGACGACCCGCTTTGCCGCAAGCTGCCACCTGGGATGCCGCTCCGGCTCGACGTAGAGGAACGTCTCCCCGCTCATCGGCGACCAGCGGACCCGACGCGACCGCAGTCCCTGGAAACCGGGCCAGACCTGCACGTGAAGCCCCTCCGCCGTCCCGAGCTCTATCGCGGCACGGACCTCGGATGCAGAAAGCGCGTTGGCAACCAGCAAGACCCCGGTGGCGCCGGTCTTTTGCGCTATCTCAGGAAGCTCATCGAGAGTGCGCCCGCTGCGGAGATGCTCCCATTCCGCCCGGCGCCGGGGCTCGCCGATGATTCCCCGCACCTCGTAGCCGAGCTCCGGTTGCGTGTTCAGCATGGTCGAGACGGCGAGAGCGTCGTCATTGGTCCCGATCATGATGAGCCCTCGTTGGTGACGGCCCAGGGCGCGCTCGAACCGGAGCCAGTGGCCGAACATGCTTCGGAGAGCGACCAGGGCCAGAAAGCATGATCCAGCAGCGACAATGGCCATCCGATCGCCGTCGCCCCAGTCTCCGCGCACCAGTTTGAGCGCGACGGTGCCCACCGCCACGGCAAGGAGGATTCGGGCCACCTCCTGTCCTCGCTGTACACATTGGCGCGCTCGGTACAGTCGCAGCACCTTCATTGTGACCAGAGTCACGAGCAGGGCGGCCAGTGCGGCGCCCCACTCACGTGCCGGCGTCGCGGACGGCATATCCACGGTGCCCAAGGCGAACCATGTGGCGCCGGCGGCAATGACGTCGACGATGAGAAGCCGCGCCTTCAGCCCGCTCCTGATCTGCCCGATTGAGGCTTGGCCAGCGATTTCTTGGCCGTCCGGCAGCGGCTCCGACGGAATCTGAAGGAGAGGTGCATCAGGCACCTCGTCGATTGCCTCGTCGGACAGGCTTTCCGTCACCTGCTTGACGGAAGGGGCCCACGAGCCTGTGGTCAGGTCTGACGACATGGCGTCACCTACCCGAGTGCCGGCATGTCATGTTCGCCAATGGTTGCATTCGTCTGTGCTCCCCTGAGAATCCGGTCTACTGGATTGGGTGGTTGGGCGGGGGGATCGTCGGGTCGGTAGCTGGCGGTGGATCACGTCAGCCATTCGCTCGCCTTGAGGGGATGGGCCGCCGCCATTTGTGCACATTTGTGTTCCTTGTGTCCGAGGGAAACGCTGCAGCCCTGATACGCGGGACGTGTCACCGGGATGCCCCGGCGTGAGAATTCCCTCAGATTTCCTGGCACGGGTTGGTATCATCGCCATCGCTGCCGCTCTGTATTCAGTGAGTGCAGACGATCGGATTAGACCGATTGAGGGGGATTCACATGAATCATGGTTACGGTCTCTCGGTGCTTCCCGTCCGGGATGACACCCTGAAAGGGCAGTGCAGGTCATGCGCTGCCGCGGAACGGTTGGCCGGCTCTCATACGCGCAATGAGGGCGACCCCGATGGCGAAGTGGTCGTGATGAGCGGACCCGATCGCAAGTTCTTGGTCGTCCTGCCCCGCCAGCACGTCAGTGGGCTCGAAGAGCTCTCGGTTCCTCATCGGGCCCACGTTCTGGCGGCGGTCCAGCGGGCGACCCGTTCCGTCAGAAGCGGGAATCCCTGGTCAACGCCACGGGTCCACGCTGCGAACCGACGTACCGGCATCGGAGGGCCACCTGTGCATCAATGTGCTCGCCGGCGACCCGGACGACGCGACGGACTCTTCCCGGCGGTTTGCCTGAGCGATTCGGTCCGGCACGGGCAACAAAATGACACTCGCGATGGACAACAAATGGACAACAACTCCGAGTCTGACCATCTGCAGTATCAACGGACGGACAAAAACACTCGTGCGCGCTAAAGCATTTCGACCAACCGCGCACAAGAACGTGATCCGCAACTGACGGAAATCGCAGCCTGACCTCGCAACTCTTTCGGTCGGGGCAACAATCACGCCGTGCGAGGACCGAGGTGAGCCGCTCGTCGCGCCGGTTGACCCTCCAGAAGGCCACCGTTATCATCAGCGCCGCGGGTCGGCGTGATGATCTATGGACCATATTGGCGTGGTTCTAGGGAGCAAAGGGTGACCGATTCGCTTCGATAGGGCGGCAGAGCGTGACATTCAGTAGTGGTGGCAATTCAGCGACGAACGACGGCGGTGGGGCGTTTCCCTCCACGTCGCTTGGCAACGCCCTCGGGGGCGCGACAGGCGGGCAGAATCCATGACCGCCGTCATTCAAAATCGGCTCGGGCCGGCGGGCATACCCGCTCGGATTCTGGTCGCCGGCAGCGACCTGCTGGCAGATGCGTTGGCCAGCGCGCTGGAGACATACGGGTTCGCCACCATGAACATCGTGGCAAGCGAACCGGCGATCGAGGATGGGTTCGGGTGGCACCCCGATCTCGTCCTTCTCGATGCACAATCTCTCGATGTCGACGCGGGCTCCGCGTTGATCGGCGGCGTGTGCCAAATGGGCGTCCAGGTGTGTGTGATCGATGCCGCGGACGACGGCGACCGGTCGAATGCCTGGTTGACGGCGGGAACCTCCGCCCTCATCGACAAGCACGAACCCTTCGAGGAACTCTTCCGGACGATCGCGCTCCTCCTGCGGGGTCGCTTCCTCGCGGAGAAGGAGCCGAGGTATTCCACCGACCCGGTGTTGGCGCCGGTCGACGAACGCCGGCCGGAGCGTCTCGAGCTCTTCGCTGCGCTCAGTGATCGGGAGAAGGTCGTCCTGTCCGAGCTCATCGAGGGTCATTGTGCCGAGGACATTGCCAAGGGCGCTTTCGTCGCAGTCTCCACCGTTCGCTCACAGATCAAGTCGATCCTGCAGAAGCTCGGGGTCAACTCACAGCTGGCCGCGGTCGCACTGGCTCGGCGTGCCGGGTGGTCCCTCGAGAACCCTCCCGGCACTCCTCCGGAACCCTCGAACGGTCGCCGCCGCCGAGTCTCCTGACCGGCGCCACTCGGACCCTCCTCGCGGAGGGCATCGTCTGAGCTGCGAATTCCACCTGCCGCGGTGGGAGCGGTGTATCTGATGGCCGACGCCTCGCTCGTTCAGGTATGGCGTCAATCATCTACGGGCTTACAGCCCCACAACCACAGGCGACGATATGAAGGTCGCAATCTTCGGTCTGGGCTATGTCGGCACAGTCTCTGCTGCCTGCCTTGCCGCCAACGGCCACGAAGTCTGGGGTGTCGACCCCGACGAGTTGAAGGTGGCCGCCATTGCGGCAGGGACGAGCCCCATTGTCGAGCCGGGTCTGGAAACCTTGGTGGCCGAGTCGGTCGCGTCGGGCAAGCTTCACGCCACCAGTCGGCCGTCGGATGCCATCGCTCATGCCGACATCTCGCTGCTTTGCGTCGGCACTCCCTCCGCAACGAGCGGGGAAACCAACCTCGCGTACATCTACCGCGTCGTGGAAGATCTCGTGCAGTCGCTCACAGAGTCGGCCTCGACGCGGGCGTTTCACACGGTCGTAATCCGCAGCACGGTTCCGCCCGGGACGGTCGAGGACGTCAACGCCATCTTGCAGTCGGCGTTCCAGGACACCGGACCAGATGTCGGCGTTGCGATGTGCCCCGAGTTTCTCCGGGAAGGTACGGGGATCGCCGACTTCTATGCGCCCCCGTACACTGTGATCGGCGCCTCGGACCTGCGAGCCATCGACGCGGTGTCACGCCTCTTCTCTTTTCTCGGATCTCCCGTGCGAGTGGTCCACCCCCGCACCGCCGAATCCCTGAAGTACGCATGCAACGCGTTTCATGCGACGAAGATCTCCTTTGCCAACGACATGGGGAGGATCTTCAGTCGCCTCGGTGTCGACAGCCGGGAAGTCATGGAACTGTTCTGCGAGGACACGTCGCTCAATATCTCGGCCAAGTACCTACGACCCGCCTTTGCATTCGGCGGATCGTGCCTCCCGAAGGACATTCGCTCGCTGCTGCACCTGGCCCGTGCCGAGAGCGTGGACATCCCGCTGTTGTCGGGCGTTCTCGCGAGCAACCGCCTGACCATTGAAGAGGCCATCGACCGAGTCGTGGCCGGTCGCGGGAACAAGGTTGCCCTGCTCGGACTGAGCTTCAAGCCCGACAGCGACGATCTCCGTGAGAGCCCGTACGTCGACCTGGCGGAGACGCTGCTCGGCAAGGGTTACGACGTCCGCATCCACGACACCGTTCTGAACCCCTCATCCCTCGTCGGCTCCAACCGCCAGTACGTGGAGTCCAGGCTTCCCCATCTCAAGCGGATCCTCACCGACAGTCCTCAAGAGGCTATTGCCGGTGCCGATGTTGCCATTGTGTCCCATTCGACGAACGAGGTCGTTGAGGCGTTGATCGCCTCACCGCCGCCCCGGATTCTCGATCTCGATGGTCGCCTCGGGCCAGAGCTCGAGGCATTGGACGGCTATGAGGGATTCGCTTGGTGACAGAGCATCGTCAGGAGGCCGAGTCCGGTGCGACTCGGTCCGCGACCAAGCGTCCACACCAACCCACCCATGAACCTATGAATTCTCGCAAGCGCCGTAGGGTGCTCATCCTGGTGCAGAACCTGTCGGTGCCGTTCGACCGCCGCGTCTGGCTCGAATGCCAGTCGCTGGTGGGTGCCGGCTTCGAGGTGGCGGTGGTCTGTCCAAAGGCCGCCGGCGACCCGACCTATTCCCGGCTCGACGGAGTCGACCTCTACAAGTATCGGCCCTATGCGCCGGGCGGGTCGAGCGCGTCCTTCGTCATCGAGTATGCCTATTCGTTCATCGCGACCCTCCTTCTCAGTCTGAGGGCGAGTCTGCGGGGTCGGTTCATCGTCGTCCAGAGCTGTAATCCTCCCGATCTGTTCTGGCCCATCGGTCTCCTCTTTCGGCTCCTGCACCGATCTGCCTTCGTGTTCGACCACCACGACCTCTGCCCGGAGCTGTATGAATCTCGCTTTCCGGACGGGAACAAGCTCGTCTACCGGGCGTTGCGGTTGATGGAGCGACGCACCATGCGGACAGCGGACCACGTGATCGCCACCAACGACTCCTACCGTCAGATCGCCGTGGAGCGCGACGGCGTCGCCCAATCATCCGTGACGGTCGTCCGGACGGGCCCGGATTTGGCTCGACTCAACCGCACGGCTGCGGAACCGGACCTTCGGCGGGCCAGGCCGCATCTCGCTGCGTACCTGGGTGTCATGGGGCCCCAGGACGGCGTCGACCTCGTCTTGGAGGTGGCCGATCACGTCGTCCACCGACTCGGGCGTCGCGACATCAGCTTCACCCTCATCGGCTCCGGTGATTGCTTCGACGACCTGGTTGAGCAGTGTCATCGCCTCAACCTCACCGACTATGTGACGTTCACCGGGCGCATCCCGGATGCGGAGGTGTCAGCAATCCTCTCCACCGCCGATGTTGGTATCTCGCCTGACCCGAAGAATCCGCTGAATGACGTCTCCACCATGAACAAGACCATGGAATACATGGCCTTTGCCCTGCCGGTCGTCGCGTTCGATCTGCACGAGACCCGCATTTCGGCCGGCGATGCCGCCGTGTATGCCACGCCCAACGACGTCGGCGAATTCGGGCAGCTGCTCGTCGACCTGATCGATGACGAGGCTCGACGGTTCACGATGGGGCTGGCGGGACGCGCCCGGGTGGAGCACGCGCTGGCCTGGAAACATCAGGCTCCGCGTTACGTCGAGGTGTACGAGAATCTGTCGGGGAACTCCAAGGTCCGGCTCTCCATGACTGCGGGGTCCTGACCAGTGTGCGGCATTGCGGGCGCCTACCAGCAGGTTGACGGTCGAGCGACCACCGAGAGGATGGGCCGTTGCCTCGATCACCGGGGTCCCGACGAGGACGGTGCGTACTCGTACGCCGACCAGCGGATCGACGTGCACTTCGCCCACCGCCGGCTTTCGATCATCGATCTGCAGCATGGTCAGCAGCCGCTGGTCAAGGACCCGTTCGTCCTCTGTTACAACGGCGAGCTCTACAACTTCCGGGAGATCCGGGCCGAGCTGGTCGCCGGAGGGGCCCGGTTTTCGACGACGTCGGACACCGAGGTCGTTCTGGAGGCGTGGCGGCGCTGGGGCCCTGGGTGCCTGAGACGGTTTCGGGGCATGTTCGCCTTTGCCGTGCTCGACCGGGCCTCGGGATCCCTCTTCCTCGCCCGCGACCAATTCGGGATCAAGCCGCTGCACTTCATTCGTCGCAAGGACGGAGTCGTCTTCGCCTCGGAGCTCAAGGCACTGGTGAGCACGTTCGGCTCCGAGTTGGACATGCAGCCCGAGGCACTCGTGGCTTCCATGCTCTATTACTGGGTGCCCGATCAGATGTGCTCGGTCAAAGGCGTGGAGAAGCTGCAGCCGGGAACGTGGGCCGAGTTCCGTCCGGACGGCACGAACCGCATCGAGCGTTACTGGAACGTTGTCGAAGAGGCATCCGCGGCCCAGGAGGAGCACTACGACCTCAGGGAAGTCGTCGAGGATTCGGTACGGGCCCACCTGGTCGCTGACGTCCCCGTCTCGAGCTTCCTCTCCGGAGGTCTCGACTCGAGCATCGTGACCGTGCTGGCCAAGCAGGCAAATCCCCAGATTGACGCCTACACCATCACATTCCGGGCCGAGGACAATCGGCTGGAAGCCATGCCCGATGACGCTGTCTACGCTCGAAAGGTCGCGCAGCGTCACGGCATCGACCTGCATGAGATTGAGATACAGCCAGACGTGGTCGGGTTGCTGCCGAGAATGGTCGATATCCTCGACGAGCCCATCGGTGATCCGGCAGCCATCAACACACTCCTCATGTCAGAGGCGGCGCGCGACGCCGGCGTGAAGGTGCTGCTGTCGGGCATGGGTGCCGATGAGCTGTTCGGCGGCTACCGCAAGCACGTGGCCTGCATGGTGGCCGGCCGATATCGGGAGCTCCCGGGTTTCGTTCACCGCTCGACCAACGGCGTCGTCGATCGCCTGCCCTTGACCGCGGCCGGGCGCGGCCTCCGCTACAGCCGATGGGCCAAGCGATTCGTGACGTTCGCCGAGTTGCCCGAGGAGGCAGCATTTCGTCGGAGCTACAGCCTGTACGATCCCGCCGAGCTGGCGGCGTTCCTCAGCCCCGAGTTGCAGCGCGACGTCGACAATGTCGTCGAGCAACATCAGCAGGTCTACGAGGACAATCACATGGCGGACAGGGTCAACCGCATGTGCTTGGCCGATACCCGCATGTTCCTCCCCGGCCTCAATCTCACCTACACGGACCGGGCCAGCATGGCTGCTTCGACCGAAGTACGTGTTCCCTTCGTGGATACCAGGGTCTTTCGGGCCGCGTTCTCGCTCTCCGGCAAGGACAAGGTCTCGGGCAGAACGGGAAAGGTCGCGTTGAAGCGTGCCGCCGAGGCGTGGCTCCCGAAGGAGATTGTGCACCGACCCAAGGCGTCGTTCTCGGCTCCGCTCCGGGCGTGGGTGTCCAAGGACTTGACCGAGGTCATCGACGACTCGCTGCTCGGTGGCGACCTCGTCAGCACCGGGTTCCTCCACCGGCCGGCCGTGACCGCTCTCGTCGAAGAGCACCGAGCGGGCCGAGAAGACCGATCCAAGCAGATCTGGCAGCTGCTCACTCTTGAGACGTGGTACCGCCAGACTCGCCAAGCGGGCGTCGGGCTGTGACCCGGATGCCCGGAAGGGAATCAGACGACAGGTGAAGCAAGTCGCGCAGAACTACCGCTCAGGGGCACTCGACGTCATCGACGCGCCTGCCCCCTCGTGTGCCCCCGGAGGGGTGCTCGTGCGTTCGCTCTACTCTCTGATTTCGACCGGGACCGAGTTGATGAAGGTGGGGGAGTCGAAGCTGTCGCTGGTCGGCAAGGCGCGAGCCCGTCCTGACCAAGTGAAGAAGGTGCTCGAGAACGTGCAGCAGCAGGGCGCGGTCACCACCTACAAGAAGGCCATGAACCGCCTCGACTCCTATTCGCCTCTGGGCTATTCGCTCGCCGGTGTGGTGCAGGAGGTGGGCAAGGGGGCCGAGGAGTTCGCAGTCGGCCAACTCGTTGCATGCGCCGGGAACGAGTTCGCCCTCCACGCCGAGCTCAACTGGGTACCGATCAATCTCTGTGTGGCGGTGCCCGACGGCGTTTCACCACAACTGGCCGCTTTCGCCACCGTCGGCTCCATTGCGTTGCAGGGTGTTCGTCAGGGCAACGTCCAAATTGGGGACACAGCGTGTGTCATCGGCCTGGGACTGGTCGGGCAGTTGGTCGTTCAGCTGCTCGTGGCCTCCGGAGTCCAGGTGGTCGGTCTCGACCCCGATCAGGATCGGTGTCGGTTGGCCGAGAAGGCCGGTGCGCTGCTGTGCACCGCGCCGGACGACGACGGTGCTGCTGCGCTGGAGCAGGCATTGTCCAAGGCCTCGGGCGGGCTCGGTGCCGACCGGATCTTTCTCGTCGCCGGCGGCTCCTCGAACCAGCCGGTCGAGTTGGCCGCTCGCTTGGCGCGTGACCGGGCGACGGTCGTCGACATCGGCAAGGTCAAGCTCGACCTCCCTTGGAACGACTACTACGAGAAGGAACTCGAGCTTCGGTTCTCCCGCTCGTACGGGCCGGGCCGCTACGACCCCAAGTACGAGCTCGAGGGGGTCGACTACCCGGCCGGCTACGTGCGCTGGACGGAGCGCCGCAATCTCCACTGTTTCGTCAACGCCGTGGCCAGGAAGGAAATCGACCCAGAACCGCTCATCGCCGGGATCTTCCCGGTCGAGGATGCACCGAGCGTCTACGAGCAGCTGAGCTCCGGTGTGCTGCAGGGTGTCGGCTTCCTCTTCGAGTACGACCAGCCCGACCAGGCCGAGGCCGGTCACGCACAGGAAGCGCCGACTCGGGCCGCCGCCGCACCGTCGCGGTCCACGCGGACTCGCCGCGAGGGACCTGTGAACGGCACCGTGGGAATCGGGTTCATCGGGGCCGGGAACTACGCCTCGTCCATGCTGCTGCCCCATCTCGCCAAAGAGGAGGGGATTGAGCTCTTCCGGGTGGCCACCCGCCGCTCGCTGTCTGCGGTCAACGCCCAGCGAAAGTTCCAATTTCGAGATGCCGGCACCGATTCCGAGGCCATTCTGGAAGACCCGAACATCGATGCCGTGTTCATCGTCACCCGGCACAGCACCCACGCCGACCTCACGTGTCGCGCCCTCGAGGCAGGCAAGGCGGTCTTCGTCGAGAAGCCGCTGGCGCTGAGCGATGACGAGCTCGAGCGCATTCTCTCCACGGTGGACGAGACCGGCAACGACAGGGTCATGGTCGGGTTCAACCGGCGATTCTCCCCGCTCCTCGTGGAGATGCGGGCTCGCTTCGGTCACTCGGCCGAGCCGACGAACGCCCGCTATCTCGTCAATGCTGGCCGCCTCGGATCGGACAGCTGGTACCGGGACAACGAACTCGAAGGCTCCCGGTTCGTGGGAGAAGGCGGACACTTCGTGGACACCATGAGCTGGTGGATGGGGAGCGACCCCGTCGAGGTCATGACGACGGCGGCCGGCGGTCCGGACGAAGTGCAGGTGAGCCTTCGCTACGGAGACGGGTCCCTCGCGACCATCACGTATCTGACCAGTGTGCACCGGCGCTTTCCGAAGGAGACCTTCGAGGTCTCGAGCGGGGGTCGGACGGCCAGGCTCGACAACTTCAAGCGGACCACGGTCTGGGCGGGCCCGCGCGCTCGGGTCCGTCGGCACCTCGGGGCCGCGGACAAGGGTCAAGCGGCGGAAATCAAGGCGTTCCTGGAGTCGGTGCGCACCGGTGGTGCGATGCCGATCTCACTGGAGTCGCTGGTGGCGACCACCCGCGCCACCCTTGCCACCGGAGTGTCGACCGTGGCGAGCGGCGCGCCGCAGCAGCTATGACGCTCCGGTGCCCGCTTCGGCCGGGCGCCGGGAACGCCCGATCATGAATACATCCGAGCTGGAATGGCGCTTGCGGCGACTGTCCAAGATGTCCGCCTCGGAAGTGAAGTGGCGGATCTCCGAGCACGTGCGGCGCAAACGGTGGACGTCCCAGCAGGTCATGCCCGAATTCTCGCCGCAGGCATGGGCCCACGATCCCCGCGCGCGCGCCGCGGCACCGTGGGATTCGGCTCGAGGCGGGACTTTTCGTCCGTTTGCGTCCACAGAGATCCTGCAGGGGGCGCCGGACGACGCGCGTCGCAGCGTCATTGCCGCAGCCGACGAGATACTGGCCGGGCAGTGGGAGCTCCTCGGTTTCCTGCGTAAGGACATGGAGGAACCGGATTGGTTCTTCGATCCGTTGACCGGGACGCGCGCACCGCAGGCCGACTATTGCTTCAACGTCAATCACCGGTCCGAGGACGTGACGGGAAACGTCAAGCAGATCTGGGAGCTCTCTCGGATGCACCACCTGACGGTGCTCGCGGCAGCGTTCAGCCTTACCGGCGACGAGCGCTACGCCACGCGCGCCTCCGCTCATCTCCGCTCCTGGTGGGCTCAGAACCCTTTTCTCTCCGGCGTCCACTGGACGAGCGGGATTGAGGCCGGGGTACGGCTGATCAGCTGGGTCTGGGTGAGGCGACTGCTCGACGGATGGGCGGGCGCCCCCGACCTCTTCGAGCGGAACGAGGTGGCATGTGCCCAAATCTGGTGGCACCAGCACTACCTGGCGTCCTTTCGGAGTCGTGGCTCGTCCGCCAACAATCACGTCATCGCCGAGGCGGCCGGGCTCCTGGTGGCGGCGCTCGCTTTCGACCAGTTCGCGGAGAGTCCTCGCTGGGCCGAGGAAGCCGCCGGAGTTCTGGAGCGTGAGCTGAGGAGCAACACCTTTCCCAGCGGCGTCAATCGAGAGATGGCCTTCGACTACCACGGTTTCGTGGCCGAGCTGGCGGTGGTCGCCGCGGCTGAAGCGAGTTGGGCGGGCCGGCCCTTGTCGGGAGATCTCTGGGACCGGCTGTCACGGATGTTCGACGTCGTCGCGGCGACCGTCGACGTGAAGCTGCGCGGGCCGCGCTACGGCGACGGGGACAATGGCAGGGCACTCGTCCTCGATCCTCCGGCCGCCGAGCGATGGTCGGGGCTCCTCGCCATCGGTGAGGCCTTGTTCGATCATCCCGCGTGGTGGCCGACGGTGGAGCCGACCGTGACGAGCACCCTCATGGCGTCCATGGCTGGCCGTCGTCCCGCCGTGGGTCAGGGGCCCCGCCCCAGCCATTATGACGATGCCGGGCTCACCCTCTTGCGGAGTGCACCGTCCGACGGCGAAGAGATCTGGTGCCGCTGCGATGCGGGCCCCCACGGCTTCCTGTCGATCGCCGCCCACGCGCACGCCGACGCCCTCGGCGTCGAGGTGCGCTATGCCGGGGTCGACGTCCTGGCCGATCCGGGCACCTACTGCTACCACGGTGAACCCCGCTGGCGCAGCTATTTTCGAGGGACGCTGGCGCAGAACACCGTGGAGGTGGCCGGCCGCGACCAGTCGACCTCGGGCGGGCCCTTCCTCTGGACGCGTCAGGCCCAGAGCACGTTGATCGACGTGGAGAAGGCGGAGGACGGTCAGGTTGTCGCCTGGTCGGCCGAGCACGACGGCTACCGATCGCTCACCCCGCCTCTGGGTCACCGCAGATCGGTGCGCCTGGCCAGCCGCGATCGGCAACTCGAGATCGTCGACCGTCTCGAGACCACCGGCGTCCACGATCTCCGGCTGGCGTTCCACCTCGGGCCGGACATCGAGGCCACGATGGTCGGGCAGAATGTCGAGCTGACCTGGTCAGACGGCGCCGCCATGCACCGTGCCACCCTCTCCCTGCCCGATGGCCTGTCGTGGTCGCTCCACAGGGGCGAAACCGACCCCGTCCTCGGATGGCATTCCCAGAGCTTCGGCACGAAGCAGCCGGCCTGGGCGGTCATCGGACAAGGGGCGTGCAGTGGGAGCGGCGCGGACACCTACACGACCATGCTCGAGTTCCATGCGTGAGTATCTCTCCCTCCCCAGCCGGCTCTGTCACAAGGTGACGCACCAGGTGAGGACGTTCTGATGGCGATGCGCGCGGGAAGCACCCGCTCTGCGGACTCCGGGGACCCGCTCCCTTCAGGGAAGGCAGGCGTCCAGACCCACCTGCGCATGGCCCTGAACCTCCTCGCCGACGACCCCACACAACCGTCCGGGGCCCACTGGTGCTGGACCCGCATCGTGCCCGAGATGGCCGACCGCCTGTTGCCCGGGGAAGAGCTCAACCTCATGGTGAGCCCTGCGTCGCGGCACTACTTCCCCGACGACGGGAATGCCGTCCGTTGCATCACCTTCCCCTGGTCGAACGAGCATCGGCTTCTGCGGACGGCGAGTGAGCACGTCGTGACGCCCTTTCTGCTTCCCCTCCGGCACATCGACTTGCTCAGCACCGCTATCGCCCCTCTGGTGAACCCCACACGCTCGCTTGTCATCCACATGAAGACGATGCACGCGTTCACTGTTCCCGAGACGGTCGGCTTCGGTCCCCGTACCTATCGGCGCCTGAACTATCAGCGCTCGGTCCGCCTGGCCGACGCGGTCGTCGTGAACTCCAACAGCCTGCGGGCCGAGATCGACCAGTACCTGCAGGTCGATCCCCGGAAGGTCAGCTTGATCTACGAGGCGGTCGACCACGACATCTTCAAGCCGGGCGACCGTGACGCCGCTCGCGCCCACGTGGCGCAGTCCGGGGTCTCACGGCCATTCGTGCTCTTCGTCTCGTCCCTGTGGCGCTACAAGAACGCCGATGGCCTGCTGCGAGCGTGGAAACTGATCCGCCGCGAGCTCGCGGGCCGCCAGCTCGTCATCCTGGGGGCAGAGCGGGATGAGAAGTACTCGGCGGAGTTGCACCAGCTGGCAGCCGATCTCGGTATCGCCGAGGACGTCGTCTTCGTCGGTGGTGTGCCGAACGAGGAGACGGTCCATTTCTACCGGGCGGCCGACCTCCTGGCGTACCCTTCGTTCAACGAGACCTTCGGGTTGCCCATCCTCGAGGCGATGGCGTGCGCCTGCCCGGTCGTCACGTCCAATGTCAGCTCCATGCCCGAGATTGCCGGCGGGGCAGCCATCCTGACGGACCCGCACGATCCGAGCGCGATCGCCCGGTCGATTCTGGAGGCCACCGGCTCTGACGTGAGCCGGCTGCGCACCGAGGGGCTCCGTCGGGCCCAGGAGTTCACCTGGGGCGCGGTTGCCGAGTCGACCCTGAACGTCTACCGCGAAGCCTTCGAGCGGCGTCGGCGATAAAGGCGAGAACGCCGATACCGCTGTAAGGCGACCCGGCGACCCGGCGACCCGGCGACCCGGCGACCCGGCGACCCGGCGACCCGGCGACCCGGCGACCCGGCGACACGGGCCCTACGGTTACGGCTCGGACGGCTCCTTCGGCGGAACCAGAGCCGGTGGCTCCGGCGAGAGCGTGAGGAGGAACTCGGCATTCTTCATGAGTCGTCTCCGAAGCCCTGCGGCGACGGGCCGGCGTTCGCGCTGGGTCCCCTCATAGGACCGGCGAGTCCACGACTGCACCAGCACGATGGAGATCGTCGAGAAGGCGGCTGTCAGCACGCCGGATGCCGCGGCGCCGTTGACCCCGTAGGCAGGGGCCAGCACGGCCACGGACGCCACGGCGACGACCAGCCGGCCCAATTGGATGACGAAGAGCGGACGCACCCGTCGCGTCGCCGTCAAGGTGATGATCGGCCCAACGGCGAAGGCAGAGATGGTGACCGAGATTGCGAACAGCCTGGCGGCCGTCGCGTATTGGACGAAATCGGGGCCGTAGAGAAGGTGGAGGAGCGCTGGGGCCGCGATGAGGATGATGACGCCACAGGCGAGTGAGACGGCCACCCCCGCCCCGCTGACGAACCGGGACACCTTGACCATGCCGGGCCAGCCGCGGTCGGCCAGTTGCTTGGTGGCCTCGGGCAGGCCGAAGCTCCCCCCGGCATTGATGACCAGCGTCGTCGGACCGGCCACCAGCCCCTGGGCCGCCTTCAAGCCCCCGAGTGCCGTCGGGCCCAGCATGACGCCCGCAATGATCAGGTACAGCTGGGTCCCTCCCCAACTGGCAGCGCGCTCGCCGGCCAGCCACCGACTGATGGGCCAACGAGACCACAGAAAGGTTCCTCCGCCGCGTATGGACGGGCGCACCGAGAACTGCCGGAGACCGTAGACAGCGGCAACCGCCGCGCCCAGACCCCAGGCCGACACAACCGCGAACACCGAATGGATCCCCGCCACAAAGACCACCCCGAACGCCACCGCCTGGACGGCAGTGAACAGGACGTCGTTGACGAGCGCCTTCCTGGGCGTCCCCTGCATGAAGCCGATCCAGCGCCAGTAATCCTGCAGGTCGAGGAAGATGATCCACGGAGCTACTGACAGCATGCCGATGCCGAACGTGTGTTGCCCGACGACGAGGAGGGCCGAGCCGATGGCGGCAATGACGCAGGCGGCCATCAGGCCGAGCGTGACGTCGGCGGCAAACCCACGCCGGACGTACTCATCCTTCTCGTCGCCGCGCATGTCGCCCATGATCGCCATGGGGTCGGTGATCATGGACCGATGGAGCGTGGTCAGCAGGATCCAGACCGTGTAGGCGAGGGCAAAGGCTCCGAGCCCGGCCGGACCGCTGATGCGAGCCACGACGATGCCGACCGCGAAGTTCGAGGCCGACGCCACGCACTGGTCCGCCATGGTCGTCGTGGCCCGGGTGGCCGTGCCACCGCGTGTGGGCCAGAGGGCTCCGAGCCGCGTCCCGGGCATACTTGTTACCTGTCCCGATCTGGGCGAGCAGGGCACCCGCTGGCGTGTGTACGCGTCATGGAGATTTTTGGCGAGGCATCCACACGGACCACCTACGACTCATAGAGCGTGAGGCCGGCACCCAGATACAGCCGGCAAGGGTAAATACCTGGTCACATAGGGCAACCGGAGGCCTGAACGCCCACGTCGCGTCCAAGGGGAAGCTACTCGCGCTCCCCAGAGGGGGAAGTTTCCGGGCGGCCGTATCTTGAGCGACTCTCGGCTCTCTCTATGAATGCCAACGCCAGATGTGGCCAGGCGCCCAGCGCGCCAGCAGATCCGGACTCGTCGCAGTATCCACCAACCCGGGATGTCAGTCAGTGCTCAATAGCGATCTCCACCAGCGTCCTGAAGGTGCCGCCCCAGCAGGCGGCTTGGCGTTGACCGACTCGAAGATCTCCGTTGTCGTGGTCGCGGCCGAACAGTTGTTCGCTTTCGGGTTGGCCCGTCTTCTCGGCGAGGACGACTACCTCAATGTCGTCGGTGTCTCCGACGGTGATCCTGACCTGCTCGGACTCTGTGTCGCCCATTCTGTGGACGTTGTCCTGATCGACCTGGAGCTGTCGCGGTCGAACTGCATCGATGTCATACGGTTGCTCGCCGCGGAGTGCCCGGCCACGAGGACGCTGGTCCTGACGTCCAATCCGGACTGGCGTGTGCGCCCCGCCATGATCGCCGGAGCCGCCGGCGTCCTGCTGAAGGACACATCCCCCGAGGCAACCAGGGCCGCGGTTGTTTCCGTCCACCTGGGTGATCAGGTCCTCTGCAACGAGGCAGCCCGATGGGTCCTGGGAGAAGATCCGTCCGCGCATTTGACCCATCGGGAGTCGGATGTGCTCCGGGTCATGGCTCAAGGTGCCAACAACGCAGAAATCGCCCGGCAACTCCATCTCGGAGAGAAGACCGTGCGGAACTACGTCAGTCGCCTCTACCGCAAGCTCGACCTCAACAACCGAGCGCAGCTTGCTACCTACCTTGCACACACTGACATCGGGGCCAGAGTCAGCCGGAATGCGTCGAGCGTGAGTCCCGAGTCGTCGAACGACCCCACGCCGATGCAGGCCGCGGCAGAACGACGATGAACGGCCGCCGGCTCCGAGGGGCTGGCTCGGTGGCTGCCTTGGTGCAGTCAGGAATCGGGGAGGAATGCAAACTCCCCGAAGCTGGGTCCCGTATTGATTCTCCGGAGTGGAGACTGATGTATCAGTGGTCGCACCAGTGACTCTGTCACCACGGGCGCAGGACGCGTCATCACGACGCCGAGGAAAGGCCTCAAATGTCTGAGCAAGCGTTGGATACGGGGCGAGTGTTGTGGCTCTTGCGCCGCCGTCCGTGGCTGCTCGCGGCCTTCGTGCTGGTTGGTGCGCTGATCCCGGCCGCCGTGATCTTCTCTCGTCCGAAGTCGTACACCTCGACCTCCATGGTCCTCGTGCCGTAATTCGGAGGCCAGCACCAGCGGGTCGGGGGGATCGAGCGGGACCACCTCCAACAGCAACATCACCGACTCCGCGATCGCGGAGAGCGCAGCCGTGCTGGGCGTGGCCGGATCGAAGGTCTCTCCGCAAGTCACGATCCAGTCGGCCCAGCACAGCGTCACTGCGGCGCCCGTCGGCACGAACCTGGTCCAAATCACTGCATCGGGATCCTCCCCCCGATCCGCCGAGGCCCTGGCGAACGCCGTGGCCAACCAGCTGGTCGTCTTCGTCACCTCGGCTGATGTGGCGAGTGGGTCAAGTGCCCTCGCTGGGCTCGAGTCGCTAGCGGCTCAAATGACCGCGCAGGTGAACAAGTACGACCAGGAGATCCAACTCGAGCAGGCGGCGATTGCGAAGGCCACCCCACAATCAACCTCGGCGCAGCAGGAGACCGAGCTTCTGGGCTCGTTGACGGCGGCCCAGGCGAACACGTCGCTGCAGTTGCAGACTGTGAACAGCGAGATCGCCTCGGCGAAGCTGAACAACGCCGCAACGAACGGTGGAACCGAGGTCATTCAGCGCGCCTCGCCGGCCGTCGGGCCCTCCCCGCTGAGCCGGGCGCTCCCGATCGTCATCGGGGCCCTGGTCGGACTGCTCATCGGTGGCACGTTCATCGTGCTGCGGCAACGGAGAACCAACCTGACGAGCCGAGACGAGATCGCCGCGGTCGCCGGAGTTCCCGTGGTGCTCTCCTTCAGCGTCGGGCATATGAGCAGCAGCAAATCATCGGAGTGGCTGACGCTGTTGCGGGAACACGAGCCAGCTGTGACAGAGTTGTGGAACGTCCGTAAGGTGCTCAATCAACTCGACGCTCCCGAGGCCGGCGGGCGGGTACTGACGGTCATCACGCTGGCTGACGACACGGCGAGCATGGCCGCCATCGCCCATTTCGCCGTGGCGTCGGCGGCAATGGACATTCCGACTTCGCTCGTGCTGACCTCGGACGACCCGGGATCACGTGGGCTGAGCGACGCCTGCGACCGTCTGACGGCGGGCGGTGAGTCGGCGCGACCGCATCTTCGGCTTTGCAAGGGCTCGCCCACAGTGGGCGAGGACGAGAGCGCAGTCACCATCATCTCCATCGTCTTGGACCCTGAGCAACCCATCTTCCCCGCCTTCGTGGCCCGCGGCATGGTGTTGCTGGCGATCTCCGCCGGCTTCGTGGACCAGGACGAGCTCGCCCGCGTGCTCATCGCCATCGGTCACGAGAATCTTTCGGTGAGGGGCCTGATCGTCACGAATCCGGTCAGTGGCGACCGGACACTCGGCTCGCTGCCCAGCGGGAACGAGCAGCTTGCTCAGTTCCGTCAGTCACGCGCCCTGGCGCCCTGGAGTGGAGGTGCCGACGTCCGGTGACAACGATGCGAGAAGGATCTGCCTTCCCGGACCTGGGTGGTGGCATCACGACCGATGCCGAGGGCACCTTTGTTCAATCCAATTCCCCCGTGGAGGCCCAGACGCCTGTCGTGCTCGTTGGGCGACTGGTCAGTCTTCGGTACGTGGCGGGAGCGCTTCGCCGCCGCCGCAAGGTCTGGCTGGGCCTCGCCGCCCTGGGCCTGGTGCTCGGGCTCGCCTTCCACGTAGTGGTGCCTCGGAGCTACAGCGCACACGCCACCCTCTACCTGGCTCAAGCTCCGGGGACCGATCCGACGGCAGGCATGGCGAACGATGTGGCGCTCCTCGAGACGATCGGCGTCGGGCAGCGTGCGGCGGACTTGTTGGGTGAGCGATCGCTCAGCCCCACTGCGTTGCTGGGCAAGGCGCCCGGCACCATTGAGAGTGACAACGTCCTCGTCCTCAACGTCTCCGGGCCCAACAAGGCTGAAGCCGTGCGAAGGGCGAACGCGCTCGCAACAGCATTCCTCCAGTTTCGTGCCGACAGGATTCAAGAGCAGACGACCAGCGCCAACAAGGCGCTGAACCAGCAGCTCAGTGCGTTGCAGCAGCAGATAAGTCAGTTGACCACCACCATCGCCAACACGCCGCAAGGTACCCAGCTGTCCACCCTTCAGGGCGAGCAGTCGTCGGACCAGAGCGAGCTCTCCACCTTGGAGCAGACGGTCCAGCAGAACCAGGTTGCGAGCGTCGGGGTCACCACCGGGAGTCGGGTTGTGACGCCCGGTACCCTGGCTCCGTCTTCCGCCGCGAAGCTCTACGGACTCGACGGTGTGGCCGGCCTCCTCGGCGGGCTGCTTTTCGGCATGGCCTATGTCGCCGTGCAGGCCGTTCTGTCGGACAGGCTGCGGCGCCGCGACGAGGTGGCCTCGTTGCTCGGTGCACCGGTGGAGTTGAGCCTGAAGCCGGTGAAGGTGCCGAAGCGGCATCAGGAGCGTTGGGTGAGGCAGGCGACTCGCGAACCGCAAGGAGAGCTGAGCGCGCTCGCCGGCTACATGCGTCGGCTCGGCGTGCGCCAGGAGGGCCGTAAGACCCTGCTCGTCGTCGCAATGGATGACCTGGCCGTGCCGGCGGCAGCCTTGGCGTTGCTGGCCCAGCGCTTGACCGACGAGGGCGAGTCCGTGCTGGTCGCGGACCTCACGAACGAAGGCCTCCTGTCCCGGAGCATGGAGGATCTCCTCCTCGACCGGGCGGGCAGCCTGCAGGTGTTCACGCCTCCGCAAGACGACATGAACGAGATCGTCGAGCCACCGTGGGTTGCGGCACCTGAGGGAGCGAATACGGTCCTGGTGTTGACCAAGGTCGATCCCGCCCGGGGCGCCTGGCACCTCAACTGGGCCAAGCAAGCTGTCGTCTCGGTGACCTCAGGTCGCTCGAGCGCCCAGGCGGTCAACTCGACGGCGGTCCTGCTCCGCGCTGCGGGGATCACCATCCGATCCGGGATTCTGATCGGGGCGGATGAGCATGACGAGTCGGTCGGCCTTCTGCAGCCGGACGCCCCTCTGGTGGGGGTACCGGTCGCCGACGGCGTCATCCCCGCATGACCCGCCTGGCGGGGTACGTCTCGGAGGAGGATCCTCCGATATCGCCCCTCTCCCCGGAGCTGGCCCGTGATTGGGGCCTCATCGCCGGTCCCAACGAGCGGTCGATCCGTCGGCGCGTCGGCTGGGTGTGGGGCCTCCTGGTTTTCAACGTCATGACCTACACGGCGGGTCCGACAAATCTGATTCCCCTTCCGCACCAGTTGGGCAAGGCCCTTCCGGAGCTGGCGCTGGGGGCGGCTCTGGTCCTCATTCTGACGACGAACAAGAGGCTCCTGGTACGGCCCAACATCTACCTGATCTTGCTTACTTTGATGTGTCTGTTCGCGGCGATCATGAGCTTCCGCGGCTACTTCGGTTTGAACTCGATGGTCCGTTGGTTCAGATTCACAGGCTTCGTCGGTGCCCTGTGGCTCACGACGCCGTGGTGGGGGCGCAAGGACCTCATGATCATGGAATTCCAACGGCGAGCGCTGTTGGTCGTCATGGCAACCGTCGTCGTCGGACTGGCTCTGTCACCGGGCAGGGCGTTCAACAACGCCACCGGCGGACGGTTGGGGGGGATCCTCTGGCCGATTCAGCCGACTCAGGTGGCGCACTATGCGGCGACGTTCGTCGGGATCTCGGTCGTGTTGTGGCTCGCAGGGTCGTTGCGATCACGGTGGCCGGCGGCGGTCATCGGTGTCTCTGCTGTCGTTCTGCTCCTGAGTCACTCCCGCGTTGCGCTGATCTCCATGCTGGCGGGCATCCTCGTCGGAGGATTGAGCCTCTTCCTCAGCCGCAAGCGAGCGCGACGGGCTTTCGTGGTGACGGTCCTGGTGGTGGGAATCGGCGCGCTGAGCTTTGCTCCGCTCATCACCGGGTGGTTCGAGCGGGGTCAGAACAGCCAGTCGCTGACCAACCTCACCGGCCGCACCAACGTCTGGACCGAGGTCCTGGCGCAGCCCCGGACCGAGGCCAACACCCTCCTCGGGTACGGCATGTCCTACGACGGGTTCAGCGGCGTGCCCATCGACTCCAGCTGGCTCTCGACCTACCAGGATCAGGGCCTCATCGGCGACGTCCTCGATGGCCTGGTGTTGCTGACCCTTCTCATTGCCGCGCTCATCAGCCCGCGCGGCCCCGGACGGGCCGTGGCCCTCTTCCTGGTCGTGTACTGCATTGTGGAGTCCTTCACGCAGACCGGTCTCGGGGAACCCTCGGACAACTTGCTGGACCTGGCCGTGGCCATGTCTCTCCTGATGCCGCCTCTGTTGCTGAGGGTGAGATCCCAGAGCTCGAGGGCCCTGGTCCCCTTCGCCTGAGGAGCGCGCACGTGTGCGCCTTCGGCTTCGAGGGCCATTCCAACATCCCCACTCCGCCCGTCGCGAGCGCCGAACTGGGTCGCGCCTGAGCCGATGGCTATGAGTTCACCTTCGAGAACAGCTGGACCACCGTCGCCGGACGAGACGTCGGTTCCGTCGACCGATGACCCGACTGGGGGACAGGCATCGGCCCGCCCCCGGCGGCGATGGTTGCTCGTCGGGAGCCTCGGGATCCTCCTCGTCGTCGCCGTCGTGTTCGCGGCCGCGACCCTGCGGCTCTTCGTCTTTCCGGCCACCGACCAGCCGACCCATGTCAACGGCATTTTGAGTCTCAACGGCGGCAACGAGATGGCTCGAGAAGCCCTGGCTGTGTCTCTGGCCGAGAAGGGCTACGCCCCGGTCCTCCTCTTCTCCCAGGGCGGAGAAGCATCCGACACCTCGTGCCCGAAGGTGCCTCGGGTGGCCGTGGTGTGCTTCGTGGACGGGGCCGGCAATACGCGGCGGAGAGGCGGAATTCGCGGGGCGCTACGCCGAACGCCATCACTGGCACAGCATGATGATCGTGCCGGGCCGGGATCAGGCCACCCGGGCCCGCGTGCTCACGGAGCGATGCTTCTCGGGACGTGTCGTCGTCGTTCCCATCTCAGAGTCGCGCCCTGCGCTGCGGGACATCGCGCATCAGTGGGGCGGCCTGCTCGATACCTTCCTCGTCCACAGGGGTTGTTGAAGGACGCCTGACGCTCGCCTCGGCCTACGGAGCTCGGCGAGCCAACGACGCGTCGTTGTCGGCCATCGCACCGACGATGTGCTCGGCGATGGCCAGGGAGGCCGTCGCGGCCGGCGACGGCGCGTTGCGCACCAGGGTCACATGCGGCTGATGGTCGATGACGAAGTCGTCGACGAGGCTGCCGTCGCGGCGCAGAGCCTGCGCACGCACGCCCGAACCTGCACGGACCAGGTCACTGCGGGACAGGTCGGGTACGTAGGCTTGGGCCCGGCGAAAGAAGACGGATTTGCTCACGGAACCGCCTATCTCCCGAGCGCCCATGCGCCAGTGCTGACGGGCCATTCTGCGCATTCCCGGGTACGTGACCGTGCGCCAGAAGTCCCGTAACCGCACGTCGCTCCATCGGTACCCTTCCTGGGACAGCGCCAGGACGGCGTTGGGCCCGACATGGACGTGGCCGCCGACGCCTCGAGTGAAATGCACACCGAGGAAGGGGAAGCGGGGGTCTGGAACGGGATAGACGAGACCGCGGATGAGATCGGAGTGCTCAGGAGTGAGTTCGTAGTACTCCCCCCGGAAGGGGATGATCTCGGGGTCCGGGGCAGCACCGACCAGGCGGGCAAGCAGCGATGACTGGAGGCCGGCGCACACGACGACGTGGTCGAAGACACGCTCGTGCGCATCGGTGGTGAGGCGCACGGCCGAGGGACCGACGTCGATGGCGGTCACGGGGTGCCCCAGAATCAGCTCGCCGCCCGCCTCGACAATGTCGGCGGCGAGCTGTTCGGAAACGAGGCGGAAGTCGACCACCGCCGTGCCCGGGATCAACAAGGCCAAGAGTCCCCGGACGTGGGGCTCGCGGTCACGCAGCTCCGAGGCGTCGATCAACCGTGTTCCGGGAATGCCGTTGGCCTCTGCCCGAGCGGCCAGGTCGTGGAGGCGGGACAGCTCGTCCTCGCGCACCGCCACAATGACCTTGCCGAGCTCCTCGTACGGGAGCCCGTGTTCGACACAGTAGGAGCGCAGGAGCGCACCACCACGCCGGCACAACGTCGCCTTGAGCGACCCGGGCGGGTAGTAGACGCCGGAATGCACGACGTTGCTGTTGCGACCGGTCTGGTGGGCGGCGACCGTGCGTTCCTTGTCGAACACGGTGACGTCGACATGCATCGACTGCTGCAGATGACGCGCCACCGCCAGCCCGACGATGCCGGCGCCGACCACCCCGACTCGTGCTGTGGTCACGCTGTTGTCTGTCATTCGTCGACCTGACTTGGGCCGTGCTGGCTCAACTTCGCAACCGGCGCCGGTATTTCCGGAGCCCTCCAACTGACCGCCACCGGGGCGTTTTGATGCAGACGGCGATGGACCAGTCCAATAACGGTGAGGACAATGTCCCACACTATGGAGGACAAAGTAACGACGAGCCCCGGGCCACACGGGCATCCTCGGCCAGCCCGCCGCTCCCGGACCCAGATTTCACAACCGACTTCAAGAGGCGGGCCGCAGTGGCCGAGTACTGACTATGGACGCGCGCGCCGCCCGACGCGAACACTCGGGCAGGATGCGCGCGCTCCTCGGGTACGGCGTCGCCATCGCTCTCCTCGCCGGTGGCCTCACGGTGTTCGCCGAGGCCGGTCCCGCCGCAATCAAGACCTCTCCTGCCTCGGCGACGTCGGCGCCCTCGTCACCTCCGGTCACCGTGTGCGGCAACGCGTCCTTGCTCACCGGGCCGGCGTCGCCTCCACCGGGGGCGGTCAGCGTCCCGGCCGGCAACGACGCGGCGTTCTTCACCGGCCCCCTGGCGGCATCGACGACGTACTGGTTCGCACCGGGCTCCCACACACTCGGTTCGGGGGAGTACGACCAGATCGACGCCGCCACCGGCGACACGCTGATCGGCGGCCCGGGTGCGATCCTCGACGGGCAGGACAAGAATGACTTCGCCATCGAAGGAGCCGGCACCGACGTCACCATCGAGTACCTGACCATCGAGAACTTCACGGCCCCCCAGTCGCAGGGGGCCGTCAACCAGGACCTCAGCAGCGGCTGGGTGGTCGAGAACTCGACCATCGAGGACAATCCCGACGGGGCCGGCGTGATGGTGGACTCCAACGGCGTGCTCAACGACGACTGCCTGACCAGGAACGGCCAGTACGGCTTCCAGACCTATTCGGGGTCCGACTCGGTCCCGGTCACCAACCTGACCATCACCAACAACGAGATCAGCGACAACGACACGCAGAACTACGACACCGATGGGACGGGCACCTGCGGGTGCAGCGGCGGGGCGAAGTTCTGGAACGACCTGGGCGCCACGGTGACGGGCAACTACATCCACGACAACGAGTCAGTGGGGCTGTGGATGGACACCGACAACAGCGGCTTCAACGTGAGCGACAACTACTTCTCGCACAACTGGGACGTGGCCCTCATGTACGAGATCTCCTACAACGTCTCCGTGACCGACAACACCTTCGTCGACAACGGCTGGATCGCCGGTCCCAACAACCCGGGCACCGGGGCCATTGAGGTCAACAACTCGGGGAGCGACGCCGCGGTCCCGGGCGCCTACAACACTCAGTCGGTGATCTCGGGCAACGTGCTGACCGACAACTGGGGCGGGGTCGACATCTACGAGGACTCCAACCGCTTCTGCGGGACCCAGTCGGACAACACCTCGAGCGACTACTGCACCCTCGACAATCCGGGCGTCTACAGCGTGCCCTCGTGCACGGCCCACGACACCGCCTCGGCCACATCCAGCCAGAATCCCGACTACTACGACACCTGCCGTTGGAAGAGCCAGAACATCCTGGTCACCGACAACACGCTCAACCTCACGCCCGCCGACATCGGCTCGGACTGCACCCCGGCCCAGGGCTGTGGGTTCGTCGGCCTCTACTCGGAGTGGGGCACATACCCGCCCTACGACGGCTACGCCGTGCCGTTGAGCCTGGTCGATCACCAGGGCGTCGTCTTCAGCGACAACACCTACAACGGGCCGTTCGTCTTCGACTCCATGTACCAGGGCGACACCGTGAGCTGGGCCCAGTGGAGCCGTGGCTACAACGACCCCAACTCGAATGCCGCCGTCGTGGCCCAAGATGCCGGGTCGACGTTCAACGGTTCCGTCAACCCGGCCCCGTCCACCACCTCGACGACCACCACCACGACCACGAAGCCCCGACCCACGTCACCCACGACCACGACGACCACCCGACCGACGGGGTCGGCCTCCGGGAGATCGACCGCGGCGACCAGGGCCGACGGCTACTGGATCGCCCATGCCGACGGAGCGGTCGACCCGCACGGTGCGGTGCCGAGCCTCGGGGGCGTGCAGGTGCCGGCGCTGAACGCCCCGATCACCCACATTGTGGCCACGCCCGACGGTGGCGGCTACTGGCTGGTGGGCTCCGACGGCGGCATCTTCAGCTTCGGCGACGCCGGGTTTCACGGGTCGACCAGTGGCCTCCATCTCAACGAGCCCATCGTGGGCATGGCCCCGACGCCCGACGGCGCCGGCTACTGGCTGGTGGCCTCCGACGGCGGGATCTTCAGCTTCGGCGACGCGGGGTTTCACGGGTCGACCGGGGGCCTCCACCTCAACGGGCCCATCGTGGGCATGGCCCCGACGCCCGACGGCGGGGGGTACTGGCTGGTCGCCTCCGACGGCGGCATCTTCTCCTTCGGGGATGCCCGATTCCTCGGCTCCACGGGCGGCCTCCATCTCAACGAGCCCATCGTGAGCATGGCGGCGACACCCGACGGCGCCGGCTACTGGCTGGTGGCCTCCGACGGCGGGATCTTCAGCTTCGGGGACGCCGGATTCCTCGGCTCCACAGGTGGCATCCACCTGAACGAGCCCATCGTGAGCATGGCGGCGACACCGGACGGCGCCGGCTACTGGCTGGTGGCCTCCGACGGCGGGATCTTCTCCTACGGCGACGCCCGGTTCTTCGGCTCCGCCGGTCCGCACCTCGCCCCGATCATCGGCATGGCCACCTGACCTCCTGACCTGACCCGACCTGACCCGACCTGACCCGACCGTCAGGGTCCCGCCCGCCCCGGGCGCGGACGCGCAGATGTTGGGCTCCAGTTGATCCTCAGCGGCACGCGCCGCAGCCCGTACGCCCACCGGCCGCACCCCATGGAGCCACCAAAAGCCCAGCCCAGCGCCGCTGTTCGCCCCGTATCGGACAGATCGCCCCACCACGCGGGCACGCTCAGTTCCACCCGGGCGCGGTCCGGCCCGTTCGTGGTACGACTGACAGAGCCGGCGAAACAGTCCGGCGGTCGAGCGAGGGGGGACGCCATGTCCGGATCGCACGTGCACCTGGGGCGCATCGTCGGACGTCTGGCGACAGCCGCCGCCCTGGCAGCCGGGACCCTGGCCTTCCTGTCCGCTGCCGTGATCCTCGCTCCCGCACCGGCCGGTGCGTCAGCTGGGTGTGGCATGTCCCTCGGAGCACCGCAGGTCGAGGGCGCGGCCGGCAGCTTGGGCTTCGTCGTCCCGGCGATCCCCGCCGCGGCGGGGCAGGTCTGCAACGCCCAGATCACCGTGACGGGGACGATCGCCACGGCGGGAGGCACCCGCCCGGGCAACGTGAACGGAAACGGTCGGGCCCATTCCCTCGTCGTGAGCTTCCTCCCGGGCCAGCCGCCGCCCTCCATCCTCTGGCAATGGTCGCCGCACTGCGCCGACCCGGTGAGCAACGCCTACCGGTTCTCGGCCTCGAGCGCAGCGGCCGGCACCGTCTCGACCGCGACGCTCGAGGGCACGCCCTGCAGCTCCTTCGGCAACGTCAGCGCCTCGACCCTCCTGGCGCCCGTCGTCCTCGTGGCCAGTCCCGGGTCCTACGTGGGAATGGCGGCGACCCCGGGCAACCTCGGCTACTGGCTGGCCCAGGCGGGTGGCGGCATCGGGGTGCAGGGGAACGCCACGAACCAGGGCATGCCGTTCGGCAATGTGGCCGTGGTCGGCGTCGCCGCCGCGGCGTCGGGCGGCTACTGGGTGGCCACGGCCGACGGGGGAGTGTGGGCCTACGGGGCGCCGTTCTTCGGGTCCATGGGCGGCACGCCGCTCAATGCGCCGGTCGTCGGCATCGCGTCGACGCCGGACCACGGCGGGTACTGGTTGGTCGCCTCCGACGGCGGTGTCTTCTCCTTCGGTGACGCCCGCTTCTTCGGCTCGGTCCCGGGCGCCCTGGCGCCAGGCCAGTCGCTCAACGAGCCCGTCGTCGGCATCGCCTCGTCCCAAGATGGTCTCGGCTACTGGATGGTGGCCAGCGACGGCGGCGTCTTCGCCTTCGGCGATGCGCATTTCTGGGGCTCCATGGGGGGCACGCCCCTCAATAAGCCGGTCGTGGGCATGGTGGGCAACGGCTCGGGCGGGTACTGGCTCGTCGCCAGCGACGGCGGCGTCTTCTCCTTCGACGCCACCTTCTACGGTTCGCTCGGCAGCATCCCGCTCGTGTCCCCGGTGTCGGGCATCACGACGACCTCCGACGGCCGCGGCTACTTCATGGTGGCGGGCGACGGGGGAGTGTTCGCCTTCGGTGACGCACCCTTCTGGGGCTCTCCCGCCTGACCCGAGCGGTCGCCTCAGAGGGCCTCTCAGTTGGGGTGTCCCGAGATGTGGGGCGACGGATCGGGCCGCCGGACCTGGTCGTGGCGTGGCCGCCCGCCGTCCGCCCCTGAGGGCAACCCGCCCCGCGTACGACCGGGCGGAAGGGACCGATAAGTTCGGTGCGCCGGGTCACGTACGACCGCTCACGTCAGTCACGAGTCGGGGCGGAACGTGGCCCGGATCTGATCTGGCCCCCGGCCCGTCGATACCCTGACCAGATGGGCCCGTTCGTTCTCGTGCGCCATGCCCAGCCGCTTCGAGACGCCTCGGTGCCCCCGGCAGAATGGGGCCTCGACCCAACCGGCGGAGGGTCCGTAGCGGACCTGGCCGATGCGTTGCGGGGCCTCGGCCTTGACGGGTTCCGGACGAGCTCGCAGCCGAAGGCGGTGCAGACGGGTCGTGTGCTCGCCGACCTTCTCGGGATTCGCTCGGAGCAGGACGCTCGACTCAACGAGGTGCGCCGTCCGGAGGTCACGAGTGACGCTGATTTCGTGGCGACCGCGAAGTCGTACCTCACCGGCGGCACCGTCGCCGGTTGGGAAGCGCAGGACTCTGTGGTCCAGAGGATGCGGCAAGCGGTCGTCGATGCACTCGAGATCGGCTTCGTCGGATTCGTCTCGCACGGGACGGCGATGTCACTCTTCGTGGAGCACCTCGGACTCGCACACGCCTGGGACTTCTCCATGCACCTGACAAGTCCAGATGCCTGGCTCGTCGAGGGTCACGCTCTCCGCAGGTTGGGCATCACCGGTGACGAAATCGGGACATGTCCCAGCGTCATGTGAGCGGAGCCGCGGCCGAAACGCTCGTGACCGCCTGCACGGACCCGCTGGCTCTCGATGTGCACGGAGTGCACGAGCCATTCGGAGTGGTCGCCTGACGGGCTCCTGAGCGTGTCTGAAGCCGGCCGGGAGGAAGGCCCGTTCTCCTCCCGGCTAAGGGTGTCGCTTCGTTCGTACGCTGTGCCGGCACGAGCCAGATGGCGCATGAGCTCGGGAGCCGGACCATTGCCCTATCAAAGACGCGCCGGAGCACTCTGTTCATTGGTAATCCCCGTCCCGGTCGGCTCGATCTTTGCCTCGCCACCTCCACGGCGTCGCGGTGGATCGCCGACCTGGGACGGGGGTCCGACGAGGCGAGGGCCCGGCAGACTGACAGGCAAACGGAGGGTCGCTGGCTCCTCCTCTTGCTGGAGTAGCCCTCCGGCACGTCCCGTTATCTGAGTGCAGAAGAGCGGTCACGCCAACGTTGTGCCTACCGACGGAGCCTTGCTCGCGTGTGAGGTCGGGTCCCTAGGTGAGGGTCCAGATGATCCAACCGACCAAGACCCAGGGGACGATCACCAGAGCGAGCGCCAGCGGCGCCCACGACGTCACGGACGCTACGGGTGCATGAGCCTCGTCCGCTTCTTCAAAGAGACTCAATTGCTCACTGGAAGTGAGCCGGCCCCGCCTGAGGAGTGGCTCTCGGTTGAGGACTGGGCGCACGTCCTGGCGGACCGCCGAGTGTTGACCGACTGTCACAGGTCCGACCTCATTTATGCGGGTCTCCATCGAGTCGAAGACGGTGCTGACGCTCCCAGTTTCGCACAACGGATGAACAACAGATGGGGATGCAACCTTCATATAGGGGCGATGAGTTGGGCCGGGCCGATACCCGAGCTGCCAAGATGCTGAGCCGGCCTGTGCGCGGGATTCTGCGCCGCTGAAGGTCTTGACCAGGGAAAACGGGGCGGCCACCAACTCTGGTCTACAAAAGCGTTGACCAACGTCAGATGCGTGGCGACGTTGACCAGCGTTCTGAGAACCGCGTGAAGACCCCTGCGAACGAAACGGATCCATGCACAACAGGTGCCCAATACGTCCATGGGGGAAACCTGTGTGTATCGAGTATTCAGTTTCCTCAGAACGGATAGATGCCGCTCGAGCCGTCGGTGCCATGGTTCCGCGGGTTCGGGAAGGGTGCTCGTGCGTCTCGGCGAGACCCCCATGACTGCACCGAAGCAGCTGACGCCGCCGTCGCGGTGACAGACGTGTGCGACGAGCGCAACCATCTTCACGGGCGACACAACCGCGGGCCCCCCGGAGACGCCGAGTATGCGCGAGGACGTTTCCGCGAATGCCGCGTCGAGTGCAGTGACGAACGGCGACGGCTGATCGAGCCACAGGCAGGGAGGAGCTCTCCAGACTGGCCGGACTGCTCTGTTGCGGCCTGCGGTTTGGTGTCGCGAGGGTCCTTGTGACCTCGGCGCGCCCGTGCCTCGGGGCGCGCGCCGTCCGTGCCACGCCGTGCGCGGCGTCGCGCAGAACCGCAACCGAGGTAACGCACATCGCGTCGACGCCGTGCGCCGACTCGGTGCGCCACTCGTCATCGACGCGACACGACCCCGCTCCCGGGGGGTGGGGGAAACGGGGTCGTGTGCGGCGTCACCGGTCTACTCGCCCGAAATGTCGGTTTCGTTGCGATTTGCGACCGGCCGCGAACTGGTGGCCGGAGGTTCATCTTCCGGTCACCGACCACCCGAAACGACCACGCGAAACGACCCCGCGCCTCTCCCAAGTGGCGGCTTTGGGATGGCAAGCGGGGTCGTAACGCCGGCACCGGCCTTGCGGCCGGCCCAACAACAATTGTTGCAAAGGGCCGTGCGCTGTTGTGGGATGCCGGGAAAAACGGTCCGTATCAAGGGGATTTAGCGATGCTCAATTGTCCGAGGGGCGTCGGGATCAGGTGAATCGGGGGTCCCGGACGACGGAGGATCTACTGTCTTCGTCGCACCCCCGATTCACCGCCCAACGACCCGTTCAGACACGAAGTATCCCTGCTGGAGCGTTGGGCCACGACGAGTCGACCGACACAGCAGTGATGTGGCCGAACGACGGTCGTTTGGGTCCGCGTCGGAGAACGGGGCTTTCGCCGAGGTCCTTGATGGCTTTCGCCGCCCGCACCCAGCGAGTGCAGCCGTTTGTGCGTGTACCCCGCTGACACCGTGAGGTGAGCCATCCCGCGGTTCGGCGTCAATGAGAGCGTGTCATGGGGGAGGGAGGCGGGGGTGACGGGGATCGAGCGGATGGCCGATGTGTGCAGTCCTCCAGGGCCGTGTTGGACGTCGGGGCTCGCCGAGAAGAGCGCACGGCGACGGACGTGAGGTGGACGAGCCGTCCGACGGCGGCCGGCAATGGACGTGACCGGGCGGGTGGCGCTCCGGACAGGACCACCGTCGAGTGGGCCGTCCTGACACAGGAGGCGGCCGAGAGCCACAGGCTCCTTCGACGCGATCCGCAAACGTTGATCTCGATGCCGTCGGATGCCGAAGCGCTCCCGAATCACACTTTCCGGCGGCCCGGCGCGCAACGACCCGGCTCTCATCCTCGGCGGGATCGGGATGTCGAGCGGAGTCGCGACGCCGAGCTGGCGCGGCCAACCGGTTACGTCAGCGTGGCAAGAACGGCCGCCGTTGTCGGATTGTTGTGCGTATTTGGGACGAACGGCCCCTGGCTGCCACGGGGGTGACGATTGATAAAACCTCCCGGAACGCAGGGGACTTGGCGAATCGGAGGCCGGCGCCGTCGTGTGTAGGGGCGTCGTTGGCCCGGCCTCCGATCCCCTTCATGCGCGACACGACTCCCGCCTCGAGGTGGCGGACCAAACGCGATCGCGGCTCCTTGGTGTTGCCCGAGCATCAAGGCCCGGCGACGCGTCAGCCGTTCGACGAGCCCAGGCGAAGAGAACTCCGGCCAGGGGCGGACGTGCCACGTCGACGAGATCCCTTGTTGACGACGAGCCGCCTCAAGGAGGCATCTCTGGCAGAGACGAGTTCATCGTGGACTCGACGGGCGTCCGCACGCCGATCACTGCCACGGGACGGCGTCTCGGGCCCGGCGCTGGTTTGCGCCCTCAGGTGATGCTCGCGACGAGTGTGGACTCTCGCGCCCATCTGGGGCGGCCTGGCGGCCTCACGGGGGTTCGGCCGCCGAAGAGTTCGAATCAGGGCAAAGGCCTCTGCCGCCCTTTTTTGGATTACGAAGGTTCACCGACGGCGTTGCACGATGCGAACGCGAAGGGTCCCTTGGCCGTGTTCGTGTTCAGCACCTTTCCGTTTTCTGTGATCGTGCAGACCACGTAGGAAAGCCCGACAGGGCCGTTCTGCACGCTGACCGAGAAGGCCGTGATCTGGCCTGACACCGTGATGGTCTTCGACCATGGGAGATCAGCGTTACTCACTTGCGCCAAGCCCTGCTTGCCAGCCCCATCTTGCAGAGTGGCGTAGGTGATCAACGGCGTCTTCGGCGTGCCTGAGCCGGTCACCGAGTAGACGACCGTTTGCTTCGGGGGTGCTTGATTCAGGTACGAAGCAGTGACGCCCGCCCCAGTGCTGTTGCACCCTGCGAAGACCACTGCGATGACGAGAAGGACCCAGTAGAGCGGTCGGCGCATCAGGTTCTTCGTCGATTTCTGAGACTGACCGGCAGTGGGCTGGGCCGCCGGCGGGTGAGGAGGCGCGACGCCAGGAGCCGGTTGCGGCCGGCAACTCTTTCCTTCGCGGGGCGGCCGCCTGTCCGGCCCCTTCGCCACATTGCTCATCGGGACAACCTTTCCCGCAGAATCTTGCTTCGGATGTTCTAGCCGAGCAACCAGAATCGGACCTGAGGGGTCCGTGTTCACCGGACGACGGCGTGCTGTTGAAATGAACGGTCCGAGGCAAGGCACGTTGCGCCACACGTTGGCAGCGGTCGACGCTGAGAACAAACCAGCTCACGATGATCGAGCGGACACTTGTGCTGGCGAACTATTCGAGTCGGGATGAGCTCGTGGTGATCTGGAGATGCGCCCGTCACCATCGTCCGCGGACATGTCACTCAAGAATGATGATTGGACTCTCCGAATCCTGGGAAAGACACCGGATTGGACGAAGGGTCCGAGGTCAAGGGCCGACGTCAGGGCCCCCAGAGAGCCTGCGAGAATGTTGCTCGCAGCATCCCTGGGGTAGATAGAGAACGATCCGATCGTCCGACGATCATTCATCCCAACGAGTTCAGGAAAGCGTGGTGGCGTTTCCTCATGAGGCTCAAGCCGATCCTCGTCTGTGCGGCTGGAGCCGCACTGTTGGCTGCGGGTGGATTCGCCCTGGCCAACGCGGATAGTGGCACGCCGTCCCTTGGCACCGCAGTCGGTGGGATCAGTGAGTTCCCTCGACCTGGCGTGCCCGCATTATCTGGGGAACATCGGCGGCGGTGCCGCGAGCAAGACCGCGAGTTGTGGATCCGACACGACCACAACCGCCGCGCCAACGACCACCACGACGGTCGCCCCGACACCGACCACGACAGTCCCGCCGGCGCCGACCACGACAGCCCCGACGGCGACAGCCGCTCCGCCCCCAGCGACGGTGGCGCAGGCAGGCGGTGGCAATTGCACGAACCCCTCCTTCTCGACCAGCGATGCCATGGGAGCGGTCAACACAGACCCCAGTGACGGCTCCCAGAACTGGTGGGTCGACAACGACGCGTGGAGCGGGAGCCACGGCCCGCAGACGCTGAACGTGTGCAACCAGGCGAGCTGGTACGCGGTGTCGAATCAGCCCGACGTCGGTGGACAAGTGGAGACCTACGCCAACACCGAGTACGACGTCGGAGGTCGAAGTAGCCGGCACCACGACGCCGATCTCCTCATGGAACTCGATCACGTCCACCTACGCGGAGGCCTTCCCCTCGGCCGGTGCGTGGGATGCCGCCTACGACCTCTGGCTCAACAACTGGTCCACCGAGATCATGATCTGGAACCAGTGGGCCGGAGCACAGGCGTACTGGCCGTCCCAGGCGACCACGGCTCTGACGCTCGATGGTGTGCCGTACCATTTCTACAACAATGGCGGCGAGCTGATGTTCTTCCGGGACGCGCAGACCTCGTCGGGGTCGGTGGACATCCTCGCCGCATTGCAGTGGCTCGTCTCGCAGGGCTTGGTGAAGTCCACCGACGTGCCGACGCAACTCGAGTACGGGGTCGAGGTGTGCTCCACTAGCGGCGCTGAGACGTTCCCGCTCACGGGGCTGTCGTTCAACCTGAGCTAGAAGAACGCCTCAAAGCAACCAAGGAGATCTGACATCCGGCGTTACGAACACTCGAAGAGCGAGTTCGACAACGCTTCGCTCAAATGCGTCGCCGTCTTTTGGCGACGCGCCAATAGACAGCTGACGCGCAGGGCATCGCCACCGCGATCCTCATCGTCGGACATTGGACCCTGGAGGCGCTAGCGGAGAAGCGGGCTCGGGGAGCCAGGTTTGGCCGGGGCCTCAAAGTTGCCCGAGGGCGTCCTGCGCCAAATCGTCTCAGCCAAAGGAGAGAAATCGCTGGTCGGCTATCCGTCACTCTGGCGCCGAAAGTCACTCACGTATGTCGGTGCATTCACTCAGACATTGCCCCCATCGGTGTGGGCCGTCTACTCGCTTCGCATCACGACCCCCGGTGCGACCCGTGCCGCCATCCAACCCGGCCATGCCGCGATGACGTTGGCCAGAATCAACGCGGCGACGATCACGAAGCCGATGGCCAATGCCGGCACCACGGGGGGCGACACAGAGCCCATGCCCGAGGCAACCAGTTTCCAGGCCCACCGCCCACCGGCCACGCCGAGGGGGATGCCCACGAGCAAGGCGATCACGGAGAACCAGGTGGCCTGCCAGGCCACGACGGCGGCCACCTGACGGCGCACGAATCCGATGGTCCTCAGAATGGCGAGGTCTCGTCGGCGTTGGCGCACCGCATTGACCAGTGTGTTCCCCACGGCTGCGACGCCGAGGAGCACGACCAGGCCCGCCAGCAACGTCGGCAGGCGGTCGACACTCTGCAGGTTGAGGACGTCTTCAGCCGGCAACGGCCGCAGAACCGTCGCCCCGAATTCTCGCCGCAGGCTGGCGTATGCGGCCGCGGGCGAAACGCCAGGCGCATAGCGGACGGCGAAGACGTTGAAGACGGTGGCCGGTGGTCCGTTCGCGTTCTGCGGCGTGGTTGCCTGATGTTGCCGAATCGCCGGCCCGTAGACCCACGCGCCGTCAGCCATGTTGTTGGTGAAGAGGTCGCCGACGGAGGGCGAGATCATGGTCCCGACGATGCGCAAGGTGATTGGTGGCCCGCCGGTGTCGTCGATCTGCACCGTCTGGCCGATGTGCCGGTGCAGCGCCGTCATCGTCTGCGTCCCCAACACGATCTGATTGTCGGCCCGCGGCGCGTGGCCTTCGAGGAGCGGGGGGTACACCGAGCCCTTCAGGGCGTCGATGGCCAACAGCATGTCCACCTGCTTTCCCGTCCACGACCGCCGTCCCTTGGCTGGCACCCGCCACAATGGCGATCGCCGAGTACGACCCCACCAGGCGATTGTGCGCGAGCAGCGGTCCGACCTGCGCGATGCGGTCGGTCTGGTCGTTGGGATTGCCGACGAGGACGTTCCAGTTCCACCCTTGCTCGTGGGGGCTCGCGAGGAGGTGATCGAGGCTCGCGCCGAAGGTCAGCGCGGCAGCGATCGCGGTCACCGCGGCCACCGCGCCGATGACGGCGCTGACCATGGGCAGCGCGCCTCGCCCGCGGCCAGGGTTGAGCCCGAAGCGCAAACCGATGCTGGCGGCGAGCGGCAGGCGTGCCCGGGCGACGGACGCCGCCACGGGTGACCGGTTCGTCTCGAAGACGGCGCTCCCGGCCGCCGGGCGGCGACTCGCCCGCCAGGCGGGGAGGACGGCGAGACCCGAGATCAGCAGGACGATGGCCAAGAACCCGAGGATGCAGCACGACCGGGATCGATGGCGAAGCCGGGATGGATCTCGGCTTGGCGGGCCAGGCCGACGGGCAGCAACGGAGATCCCAGCCGCGGCGACGACGACGGCGAGGACGCCCCCCACCACGCCGATCATCGCTGTCTGCAGCGTGACGACGGCGAGCACCTGGGCTCGCAGTGGCGCCGAGGCTGCGCAGCGTGCGGTAGTCGTCGGTCTGGGCCATGACCTGACGGGCGATCGCCTGACCCACGAGGAGGAGGGTCACCAAGGCGGCCAGTGCACCGAAGAGCAGCAGGGCGACGACCTCGAGATGAATACCTCGTTCGGCACTGGCCGCCGCAGTTCGGATGCTGTACACGTTGCCGGCCGAGGTGAAGATCTGGCCGTGCCCCAGGGCATTGGCGGCGGTCGAGAACGCCTTCCAGTCGGCTGCACCGTGGCGGAGGCGGACGCCCATGAAGTTGATGTCGGCAATCCCCTGGACCGGAATGCCCAGCCCCGCCGCCAGGCGCGGCAGGAAGGCCGGCGTCGTGAAGAGGTTCTGCTCGCCCTCGTAGGAAACGTCTTCGTTGGCGAGCACGGGGTTGACTGCGTTGACGTCTTGTGGCGACCGCACGATTGCGGTGACCCGAACCGTGAACGTGGGGCCGTCGGGCGCCTGGTTGCCCTGCTCCACCCCGCTCGTGAGCCCGCCGTTCTGGAATTGTGCGGCCGAGTAGGCGTAGAGGCGGAACCGGCTGCCGACGTGGAGGTGCCGTTTCTCCGCCGCCAACTCGTTGACCGCGACGTCGAAGGGGTGGTGGGGATCGGGGAGGCGCCCGGCGATCACCAACGGGCGGTCGACGCTGTGCAACAGGTCAGCGTTGGACGCGCCGATCGTATTGAGGCCTCCGTTGAGGTGACCGGCGGGATCAGGCGTCAGGAAGAGGTATGGCGCTCTGAAGTAGGCGACGACCTGCGGCAGATCAACGATGCGCTGTTCCAATGGGGCCAGGGCGAGCGAGTTGGCCGCCTCGCCCGTGACCACCGGTGGCGCGGATGCACTCCCATAGAGAAGCCCGCCGTCGTCGGGCTGGCTGTAGGCGACGAACTGGGGCATCGCCGCATCGGTTCGCCGCGCGCCGGCGAATGCCGCGAGCGCGACACCGCCGCCGAGGCCGACCACCACGGCCAAGACCACGAACGCTCGCCATTTGACGCGCAGTTCGGCTCGAGCTCGCAGCCAGATGAAACCCATGGCTCGTTTTACGTTGTCGCAGCCAGGTCTGTCACATTCTCCATTAGACGCAGCGGCGGGTGCCCTGCCAATGGTGGTGTCACGCGTGGTCGATGGGGTGCTGCCCCTACTGGCGCCTGAAGGATCGCCACCCCCTCGCCTGAGCCCACAGGTGTGACGGTGAGCCGGCCTGTAGGCGGGATTCTGTCCAGCTCCCGAAGGAGCCTGGGTGGCCATCCATCTGAGCGGCCTACCTGGGGAACCCTCCCTCTCGGGAGGCGGGCGAGCAGCCCATTTCCCACGCTTGGCCTTGCTCCGGGTGGGGTTTACCGAGCCAACGAGGTCGCCCTCGATGCTGGTGCGCTCTTACCGCACCGTTTCACCCTTACCTGTGCGGGCCCGGAGGCCCGCCATCGGCGGTTTCCTTTCTGTGGCACTGTCCTGCGGGTCGCCCCGACTGGCCGTTAGCCAGCACCCTGCTCTGTGGAGTCCCGACCTTCCTCGACACGATCCCGCTGTGCGGCCCGTGCCGCGGCCACCTGGCCGACTCACCGTCACTCCCAATAGTGCCACCACCTGGCCCGTGAGAGTGACCGGACAGGGCATCGGTAGGGTGTCCCCAGTGTCAGGAGGCCCCCGTCAGCTCTTCGATCCCGAGGCTCTGCCCGAGGCCACCGCCCCGGACCGCCCGACCGCGTCCGGCGGGGACGAGTCGGAGGACCGGCGCGGAGTCCATTCCATTGGCGGCGTCTACCAACAGGTCGAAGGCGCGCTGAACGCGGCGTTTCCCCGCAATCGCCACCTCTGGGTCCGCGGCGAAATCCAGCATGTGTCGGACCACCGCTCGGGCCACCTCTATATGAGCCTGGTCGACCCCGAGGACGAGGGCGGCCGGCGCGATCGCTCCCGGGTGGCGTGCCCACCCTCAATGTGAAGTGCTGGCGCAGTTCGTGGGCGCCCCTCCGGCACGGCCTGGCCAAGCAGGGCATCGAGCTCACCGAGGGCATGGTGGTGGTCCTGCGGGGCTCGCTCGACCTCTACCGGGCCAAGGGCGAAATCAGCCTCGTCCTGGCCGAAGTCGACGTGACCGCCCTCCTCGGGCGCCTGGCCGCGCAGCGGGCCCAGCTGCTGCAGGCGCTCGAGTCCGAGGGTTTGCTCAGGCGCAACGCCGGGCTGGCCTTGCCGGAGGTCCCCCTGCACGTCGGGCTCGTGGCCAGCCCCGGCACCGAGGGGTGCCAGGACTTCCTCGGCCAGCTGGTGGGATCGGGGTTCGGCTTCCGCGTCTCGCACGTCCCGGTCCGCGTGCAGGGGCCCGGCGCGCCGGCGGCCATCGCCCGGGCGCTGACGGCGCTCAGCCGGAGCGAGTGCGATGTCATCGCCGTGGTCCGCGGTGGGGAGCGCGGGCGGATCTGGCCGCCTTCGAGTCCGAGGCGGTCGCCCGGGCGGTGGCGTCGGCGGCCAAGCCGGTCTTCACCGGCATCGGGCACACCGGGGACGAGACGGTGGCGGACATCGTCGCCGCGCGCGTCTGCATCACGCCGACCGAGTGCGGGCAGCAGATCGTCGAGATCACCCGGCAGTGGTGGACGGACCACGTGACAGAGCCGGCCGCTCTGTTGGCCCGACGCGTTCCCGACCTACCTCGCCGACGCGCAGGCCCGCGACACCCAGGCGCGCGGTCGTCTGACGGCGGCAGCACGCCAACAGCTCCGGGTGCATCGGGAGCGGCTGGCCCGCAAGGGCTCGGACCTCGGGCGTGCGGCGCCCGAGCGCCTGCTGTCGAGTGCGACGCGGCTCAGCGCCCACGCGGCCCGGCTCGGACCCCTGAGCCTGGGCCATCTCGGGCGCCAGGACGAGCGCGTGCAGTCGTGGCGCCGGTTGCTGGCCGCGTACGACGTGGACCGTCAGCTCGAGCGCGGGTACAGCCTGACCCTCACGGCCGAGGGTCAGCTGGTGCGCAGCGCAGGCGGGCTGACCGCCGAGCAGGAGATCGTGACCCGGTTGGCCGACGGCACGGTGCGCAGCCGCGTGCAGGCCGTCCGGCCCGAGGATCACGGTGCGCCCGATAGCGGTGCGCCCACCAACGGTGCGCCCGACAACGGTGGCCCGGAGAGAGAAGCAGGAGGAAGTGCATGACCGTCCCGGACGAAGCCGTCCCGGTGGAGCAGCTGAGCTTCACCGAGGCGAGCCGCGAGCTCGATGCGATCGTGAACTTCTTCGAGCAACGCGAGGTCGACGTCGACGTGCTCGTGGGCCGGCTGGAGCGGGCGACCGCACTCATCGAGGAGCTCGATCAGCGCCTGCGCCGGACCCAGGCCCAGGTCGAGGAGCTGGTGCCCCGGCTCGACGCGCTGGCCGGCAACGTCGCCGCTACCGACACAGGAGGAAACGACGATGAGTGACGGCTCGATGAGTGACGGTTCCGAGGATCGCCTCTACTTCCGCCAGCTGTTGTCCGGCCGCGACTTCGCCCAGGGCGACATGATGGCCCGCCAGATGGTCAACTTCGTCTACCTCATCGGTGATCGCGAGACCGGCGAGGCCGTGGCGGTCGACCCCGCGTACGCGGTGCAGGACCTGCTCGACATTCTGGCGGCCGACGGCATGCGGCTGACCGGCGTCCTGGGGACCCACTTCCACCCGGATCACCTCGGCGGCCACATGGGGCAGTGGTCGCTCGAGGGGATCAGCACCTTGCTCGAGAAGGTACAGGTCCCGATCCACGTCCAGGCCGAGGAGGTCCCCTGGGTGGAGCGCACGACCGGCGTCGGTGGGGCCGATCTCGTGGCCCACCACAGCGGCGACGTGCTGCAGGTCGGGCACGTCGCAGTGGAGATGATCCACACGCCCGGGCACACGCCGGGTAGCCAGTGCTTTCTCGTCGACGGCCGCCTGGTGGCCGGCGACACGCTCTTCCTCGAGGGTTGCGGCCGCACGGACTTCCCGGGCTCGGACCCGTTGGCGATGTACGAGTCCATTCACACCCGTCTGGCCCGCGTCCCCGACGAGGCGATCCTCTTCCCCGGCCACCTCTACTCGCAGGACCCGTCGCAGAGCATGGGGGAGACGCGGCGGTGGAACTACGTCTTCCGGCCGCGCTCGGCGCAGGAGTGGATGGCCATGTTCGGCTCATGAGCCCGAGCGAGGAACTGAACGCGGACAGCACCATTGTCGTCGTGGGCGCGTCGCTGGCCGGCTGGCGGGCGGTCGAGACCCTCAGGGCGGAGGGCTTCGGCGGGACCATCTCCTTGGTCGGCGAGGAGCGTCACCTTCCCTACGACCGCCCGCCCCTCTCCAAGCAGGTGCTGGCCGGGACGTGGCCCCCCGAGAAGGCGGTGCTGGCGGACAAGCGACGCTCGAGCGAGCACCGGGTGCACGAAGTGCTCGGCCGTCGCGCCGTGCGCCTCGAGGCCGAGACGAGGAAGGTCGAGCTCGACGACGGCGCCGTGCTGCAGGGCGACGCCTTCGTCATCGCCACCGGCGCATCCCCCCGCCCCTTGCCGGGAACCGAGCCGCTGAGCCAGCGCGACGGCCTGTTCACCCTGCGTACCCTCGACGACTCCCTGGCGCTCCGTGCCGCCGTCACCGCGGTGGAGGCGGCCCGGGTGGTGGTGATCGGCGCCGGGTTCATCGGGGCCGAAGTGGCGTCCACGTGTGCCGATCTGGGTTGCCGCGTGACCGTCCTCGAGGCGCTGGACGTGCCGCTCCGCAACGTGCTCGGGACGACGATCGGCTCCCATTTCGCGGAGCTGCACCTGTCGCACGGCGTCGATCTGCGCACCGAGGTGGGGGTGCACCGGGTCAGGAAGGCGGACACCGGGTCGACGGGGCTGGTAGTGGAGCTCGACGGCGGCGAGGCCTTTGCCGCCGATGTCGTCGTGGTCGGGATCGGGGTGATCCCGGCGACAGACTGGCTGGCCGACTCCGGACTGACCGTTGACAACGGCGTGGCGTGTGACGACCGGCTCTTTGCCGCGGACGGCATTGTGGCGGCGGGCGACATCGCGCGGTGGCTCTGGCGTCGCGACGGCGGCGAGGAGCTGATCCGGATCGAGCATTGGCAGGTCGCGGCGGAGGCCGGCGTGGCCGCGGCGCGCAGCCTCCTGGCGGGGAGGGCGAACGCGCCGGCTTTCACGCCCGTGCCCTACTTCTGGTCCGACCAGTACGGCATTCGCCTGCAGGTGCTGGGGAGCCCGCGCGGAAGCGACGAGATCCACATCGCCGAGGGATCGCCCGAGGAGGGGAAGTTCGTGGCGCTCTTCGGCCGGAACGACCGCTTGCGGGCGGTCATGGCCATCGGGAGACCCAGGCACTTGATGGGGTTCCGGCCGCTCCTCCAAGAGGGCAGCAGTTGGAGCGACGCACTCGTCCATTCGCTCTAGCGGGTCGCGCGGGGTCGGTCGGGCCGGTCGGGCCGGGATTTTGCACAACGGAGGTCCAACAGGGCCAGAAGGTCACGAGAAATAGAGCCACAAGGCCCTAACGGACCGGGCCACCTCGGCGTACCTTGCCCTTGGGTAGATCGCAGGGAAGGGGCGTCTCGGGTGGCGGATTTCCTTCTGAGGTGAGGAGTAGCTCCCTCAGAAGGAAATCCCCGAGAGCTCTGGAATGGTGCCTTCGGCTTTGTGCCGGGCCGCCAGCCACCGGTGGCGCGACGCGTCCCGGTCGGCGTCGCTGCTCCGGGGCTCCACCGTCTTGCGAGGCGAGAACGTCCCCGCCAGCTCGGTGGTCGTGGCATAGGTGCCGACGGCCAACCCGGCCAGCAGGCCCGCTCCCAGCGTCGTGGCCTCCAGGACCGGAGAGATCTCGACCGGCCGCCCGATGGCGTCGGCCAGGGCCTGCACGAACACGTCGTTCTCCGTCATGCCGCCGTCCACGCGCAGTGTCCCGATGGGAAAGCCGCTGTCACCCTCGCTGGCCTCGACGAGATCGGCTCCTCGGTGGGCCACGCCTTCGAGCACGGCCCGCACGATCTCGGGGCGGCCGGATCCCCGGGTGAGCCCTACGAGGGTGCCCCGGGCGCCGAAGTCCCACACCGGTGTCCCCAACCCGAGCAGGGCCGGGACGAACCAGACGTCACCAGCGGTGGCGCACTGGGCCGCCACCGACGCGGACTCCTTCGACGTGGCGATGATCCCGAGGTCGTCCCGGAGCCATTCGATGGCCGTCCCCGCGGAGAGCATGACCGCTTCGGTGCCCCAGGTCGGCTGGCCCTCGACGCGGAACGCCACGATGGGAAAGGTCCCGGCCTCCCCCCGGCTCATGGCACCGGGGCCGCCGCTCGGACCGACGCACTGGTCGAGCATGCCGCCGGTCCCGAAGGTGGCCTTGGCGAGGCCGGGCAGTGTGCAGCCCTGGCCCACAAGGGAGGCCTGCTGGTCCCCCGCGATGCCGCAGATGGGCGGCGCCCCGGTCAGGGCGGCCGCGGCCCCCACGCTGCCGGACGAGTCGACGACGGCCGGCAGCATCGCCAAGGGGATCCGCAGTTTCTCCAGTAACGGCTCATCCCACGTGACGGCCGAATCGACCAGCGCCGTGACGGCGGCATTGGTGGCGTCGGTCACGTGCAGGGCGTCACGCCCTGCGGCCGCGCCGCCCGCCAGGGTCCACGCCACCCAGGTGTCGACCGTCCCGAAGCAGAGCTCCCCTTTCTCTGCTCGCTCCCGTTCGGGATCGACCTCGTCCAGAATGGCCATGACCTTGGTGGCGGACGCGTTAGGCGCCAGCCGGATTCCCTCCGCCTGCAGCACCAGGCAGGTCCCGACGGTGCGCAGGTCCTGCCAGCCGATGCCGGGAGCCAGTGGCCTCCCCGTGGCGCGTTCCCACACGATGCTCGAGGCCCGCTGGTTGGCGATTCCGACGCCGGCCACCGGGCCGCCGTCCTCGAGCGCGGCGTGGGCGACCTGCAGGACGGCGTCGGCCATGCGCGTCGCGTCGAACTCCACCAGCCCTGGCGCCGGCGAGTCGGGCAGGAGGGGGACCCGGTGCTCGTGCTCCACAGTGGCGTCCGGTCGCACGATGGCGGCGCGCACGCCCGAGGTGCCGACGTCGACGACCAGAATGCTCCGGCCGCCCCCGCTCATGCCCAGGGCGCCGGCCCAAAAGGCGACGCGAGACCGAATTTGCCGGGATTGAGGATGCCGTTGGGGTCGAAGGTGGCCTTGAGGCCGCCCAGGACGTCGAAGCCGGAGCCCAACGCGCGGGGCAGGAAGCGGGATCGGTTGAGCCCGATGCCGTGGTGATGGCTGATGGCGGCGCCGTGCGCCATGGTGGCGTCGGTCACGGTGTCCCAGGCCTGGCGGTAGTAGCGCTCCCGCCACTCGGCGTCGCCGTCGGGCCCGCGGCCGCCGAAGGTGAAGTAGAGGCACGCCCCGTCCGGGTACGCATGGGACTGGTGGGCCGACGCCGCCAGCGTGCCGTCGATCGCCTTGAGCGCACCGATGACGTCGTCGAAGAGTCCGGGCAGCGCCGACCACGGCCCGGAGACTTCGGCGGTGTCGACGACGATGCCGCCCCGCCACAGCGGTGCGAGCGCGGAGACGTCGTTGCGGTGGCCCAGCCACCGCTCGACCAGCGCGACATCGAGCGGGTGCGCTCCGGCCTCGGTGGAGCACTCCGCGTCCACTACCCGGAGCGTGCTGGCGAGGATGTCGGGGTCGGCCTCGTCGAGGACGATGAGCACGTTGGTGTCGCCGTGTTCGAAGTTCCGCTCCGACTCGGTCTCGTCGTACAGGCGGAGCACCGCCGGCGTGGCGCCGCGTCGGAGGATCTTGCGGCACGCCTCCAGGCCGGCGGTGAAGCTCGTGAAGCCGAAGGCGCGTCGCTCCTGCGCTGGCGGCAGCGGGTGGATGCGCAGTCGGGCTTCGGTGATGACGCCGAGGGTCCCCTCGCTGCCGACGAACAACTGGGTCAGGTTGGGCCCGGTGGCCGCCCGGGGGCCCTTGCCCTCGGTGCGCACGACGCGGCCGTCGGCCAGCACCACCTCGAGGCCGACGACCATGTCCTCAATCTTCCCGTAGCGGGTCGAGTACTGCCCCGCCCCGCGGCAAGCCAGCCACCCACCCACGGTCGACAGGTCCATGGACTGGGGCCAGTGGCCGAGGGTGTATCCCTCACCCACCTCGCCCAGCGCAGCTTCGAGATCGGGCCCGAAGGTGCCGGCGCGCACATCCGCCGTCAGCGACACCTCGTCGACGTCACCGAGACCGTCGAGCGCGGTGAGGTCCAGGGCGACGCCCCCGTGTACCGGAATCGATCCTCCGCAGACACCGCTGCGGCCGGCGGCTGCCGTTACCGGCACCGTGGCCTCGTTGCACGCCGCCAGCACGGCGGAGACCTCTGCAGTCGAGCTGGGGCGGACCACGACGGCCGGGCGTTGCGGGACGGCGCCATCCGCCGCCCAGCCGATGGCGAGCGGCCACCAGTCGCGCCCGGCCTCGGCCCGGGCATCGTCGTCGAGGACGACGTCGGCGCCAGTGTCCTTGAGGCGGTCGAGGAGCGGAGGGGGGACCTCGACGACGCGGGCGCCGAGGCGATCGGCGACGTCGGCTGCATCGGCGTCGATGGGCGTGACCGGCGTCGGCTCGGTCATGGGAGGTCGAGCCCCGCCGTGAGGAGTTCCTTCTGGCCCGCCTCGGTGAACCGAGCCACCTGGTCGCGCACGTCCGTTTCGCTCCACCCCATGTCGGGCGCGATGAGCTCGGCCACCGCGGTGGCGGCGTCCATGGAGTCCTGGGCGCGCTGAATCATGGCCCGGGTCCGCCGGGAGAGCACGTCGTCGAGCGTGCCGGCCATCTCCTCGCGCGCCGCGTACAGGACTTCGGCTCCCGTGTAGGGCAATCCGGCCACGACGGGCTCGAGGAGCTCGGGGCGTCCGTCGGCCAGGGCGAGCACCTCTCCCGACGCCGTGCCGTAGCGGCCGAGGAGCCGCGCGTGCGGCTGCGCCTGCGTGACGGGATCGCGGTTCCTGGTCGTGGCGCCCAGGAGGGGCAGGGACTTGGTGACGCAGCGCCGCCGGCGCGGTGACTCACCGAGCCGGGTCACGACAACGTCGACGGTGTCCTGCGCCATCTTGCGGTAGGTCGTGAGCTTGCCGCCGGTGACCGTCACCAGACCGTCGCTGGACGTGCTCACCGTGTGACGGCGTGAGAGGTCGGCCGTGCGCTCCGAGACGTGTCCGCCCTTGGCCGGGGGCGCCAGGAGCGGGCGCAGGCCGGCCCACACGCCGGTGACATCGGCCCGGGTGAGGTGCGACGTGGTGATGGCGTTGGCGGCGTCGAGCAGGTAATCGACGTCCTCGGGGGTACAGCTGGGGTCGTCGAGCGGGCCCGTGTAGTCGGTGTCGGTCGTGCCCAGGTAGACCAGGTCCGTCTCGGGCCATGACACGACGAAGATCGACCGCTTGTCCTTGGGGACGGGGATGACCGCCGCGATGTCGCACGGCAACCGTGACGCCGGCACGGTCACGTGGACGCCTTTCGCCGGCCGGATGGCATGGGGATCGCGGCCCTCGTCGAGGGCGCGGACCGCGTCGGCCCAGACGCCCGACGCGTTGACCACGACCCGGGCCCGGATCGGGAACTCCGATGTCTCGTCGTCGGGCACCGGCCGGACGACGGCGCCGTTGGCGCTTCCGTCCCCGCCCTTCGTCAGGCGGACGACCGGGGTGTAGTTGGCGATCGCCGCCCCGAATTCGAATGCCGCCGTGCGCGCCACCGCCAGGGTGAGCCGGGCGTCGTCGGCCCGGGCGTCGAAGTAGAGGAAGCCGGCGACCAGATGGTCGGTGCTGAGGGTGGGGAGGAGGGCCAGCGCCTCCTCCTTGGAGACGTCCCGGTGTCGCTCCCCGATACGCAACCCGCCCGTGAGGTCGTACATCCACAACGCGGTGGCGTAGGAGCGGGCCACCGTCTTCGAGACGACGCCGTCGCGGCCGAAGAGAGGGATGAGAAACGGGAGTGGGCTGACCAGGTGCGGGGCGTTGTCGAGCAAGCGCTGCCGTTCCGCCAGGTTCTCGTAGACCAGGCGGAACTCACGTTGCTGGAGGTAACGGAGGCCGCCGTGGATCATCTTGGACGACTTCGAGGACGTCCCGGACGCGAAGTCGCCCTTCTCGACCAGGGCCGTCCTCAGGCCGCGGCTGGCGGCATCGAGCGCCACGCCGACGCCCGTGATCCCACCACCGACCACCAGCACGTCGAACTCTTCGTCGGCGAGGCGTCGCAACGCGTCGGCGCGGCGAAAGGGGTGCACCCGAGCAAGCCTGCCACATCCTCCGCGCCGCCCGACCGGGGCCGCTTCATCTGCCATTGGGCTGCGTCAGCTGCCGTCGGGATAACCACCGCGGTGCAGCACCATCGGATGGTGCGGGAGCGTCTCGGGTGGACGCACCCCGGCCCGCCAGTTGTCGGGATGGGGCACCAGGCCCGGAGCCAGGGGAGAGGCGGCGAACGTCCCGTCGCCCACGACGGCGAGCAGCGCGGCCCGGAGCTCCTCCACGTCCGCGCTGCCGTAGCGGGCCCGCCACGACTCCTCGGTGACGCCCAGCAGCCGGCGCGCCTTCTGTTGCACCTTCTCACCTTTGGACGTGAGCCGGACGACCTTGCCTCGGCGCGCCGTCGGGTCCGCTTCGATGACCACGCAGCCGTGGCGGTCGAGCCATCCGATGCACATGGCATTGGCCTCCCGCGACACCCCGGTGCGCCGCGGCAGGTCGCTCACCCGGGTGCCCGAGCGGTCGAGCACGCGCAAGGAGTTGGCACTGATGGGCAGGGAGATCCGCGCCGTCGACTCGACCTCGACCGTGAAGGCCAGGAGCACGCCGCTGAGGAGCGGCGACAGCGTGGCGACCACAGGCGATGGCCCGGAGGGACCGTCGGGCGCTGCACGTCGACGGGGCTCCTCCAGCTTGCCGCCCTGGGTGGGATAGATGACGGGAAGATAGGCCGGCGGTTCCACGGGCAAACGGTCGAACACGCCGCGCAGAGACCGCTCCAGGCGGTCGACGGCCGGCGCCCCCAGGCGCCCCCGCCAGCGGGCGTCGACGACGCTCGGCAGTCCGGCCCACACCTCCCGCGCCCGCAGCACGGCTTTCCTGGGGTGCACGACGACGTCATCTTGGGGCGGGTTCCGCAGGGGCTGACCAGCGGGCGGCGTGAGGGTGACGTACCCCCAACGGCGCAAGCCGCCCAGAAGGAGTCGACCGGTGCGTGCCCGCGCCTGCAACTCCGTCACGGTCGCTCCCTCGTCGTCGAGGTACTGCAGCACGTTCGCCCACAATGCGAACGACACCAACCAAGGGCCGGTGCGCCCCGTACCGGGATCGTCCTGACGCGTGGTCCGGTGCGGTAGGCGGACCTCCGCCTCGTTGTCGAGCTCGATCGTGTGCGCCACCAACGCCTGCGACAACAGGGTGGAGAGCGGGTTGGCGGCGGACATCACCCCCATATTCGTCGGACGTAGCGTCGGGGCGTGCCGCTCGCCGCAGACGACCCCTGGGCCTCCTACGAGCGGACGGTGGTCGACATCGCGTGGCCCGGGCTCGGCACGCTCCGCGTGCGTGCGGCGGCCGAGTCCGACGGGGCGAGCTGGCCCTGGCCCGACGGCCAGACCGTGTACGTCCTGACCGCCTGGGATCCCGGGCCGGAGCGGCCAGGCCCGGAGGTCAATCGTGTGCGCGAGGCGGCCCTCGAGACCGACCTCTTGGCCCTCGGCGTGCCGGTGTCGACCGCGGTCGGCATCGACCCGGCGTCCGGACGTCAGGAGGAAGGGGCGGCCGTGCGCGGTGCCCCCGAAGCCGAGATTTTGGCCATCGGGGCCCGGTACGGACAGGACGCAGTGTTCGCCTGGACGCCTCAGGAGTGGACAATTGTGGCCTGCCAGGGCGGGCGCCGGCTGGCCTCTCCATGGTTGCTCGAGGCTCTCCAACCCGGATTTCACTTCAGCCCTGTCGCTGACGTGCCGATTTGATGGACAGCGGGCGTTGCGCACAGCGCGGGATGCCTTGCAGGGGGAAACGTGGAGCACTTCGACGAGATCTGGGATGACGGCACGCTCGAGGCCGAGCTGGAGTTCGATTCCGACCCCGAGGAGCTCTGGCGCAGTCTCATCGCGGAAGAGGAGTACCCCCGCTACTGGTCCGAGAGCGTCTGGACCCATGACGCCGGGGACGGGTTCGATGGCGGCGCGCTGCTCTTCGTGGACCGGGAGGCCGAGAGCCAACTGGGCAACGAGCTTCGCCTGTCCGAGCTCTGGGACCTCTGCGAGGGCGGGTGCCTGGGAATGGACGAGTTCGTCGAGCTCTCGGCACTGATTGCCGTTGTGCCGAGCATTGCGGGCTCACTCTGCGTCGACTGCAAAATGCTGGGCCGCCCCAACGTCAACAGCAATTGGGCGCTCGCCGCCACCGCCCTGTGCCAGTCACACCTGCACTTCCGGCTGGAGCATGCCCGAATTGAAGGGGGCACCGGCCGATAGCCGGCATCGCCAGCCCGCCACGCCGCCGGCGGTGCAGAATGGCGCTGTGCAAAATGGCGAGGTGACGTTGGCCGCCCGCGTCTTCGCCGCCTCCCACCTCACCGGCACGTTCGTGCTTCGCTCCGGCCGCACGGCCGACCACTACTTCGACAAGTACCGCCTCGAGTCGGATCCCGTTCTCTTGCGCAAGATCGTGGAGGCCATGGTGCCACTCGTCCCGGCGGGAACCGAGGGCCTCGCCGGATTGGAGCTCGGCGGTGTGCCCCTGGCGACGATGCTGTCCTCGGTGACCGGGCTCCCCGCGTACTTCGTGCGCAAGCAGCCCAAGAAATACGGCACGGAGCAAGTGTGCGAAGGCGGCGCGGTGGCCGGTCGCCGTCTGACCATCATTGAGGACGTTGTCACGACGGCCGGACAGATCGTGCTCTCGGCCCAGGATCTCCGATCCGAAGGCGCCGTGGTCGAGCACGCGGTGTGCGTGATCGACCGGGAGGGCGGCGGCGCCGACGTGGTGGCGGCCGAGGGGATGACGCTCCACTCCCTCTTCACCATGGGTGCTCTCGAGGCCGCGGCAGGCTGACGTCGGGCGTTCAGCGTTCAGCGTTGAGCGTTTTGGCGTCAGGCCGGCGGCCCTCAGCGCTTCCGCGCCCGCCAGACCTCCTCGTGCGGCCACCTTCCCGCCCATTCGGCCGTGACGAAGTCGTACCTGGTCGTCGCACCGGCTGGAGCGCGGAGCTCAATGAGGTCTTCGACGTCGAATGCGTGCTTTCGGAGCAGCCGGATCCAGTCGCCGTGGCTCAGATGGAACTCGACGGTCGGGTCATCCGGCCATTCGAAACGGTGCATGCCGAACTGTGGGCGCAGGAGCGCCTCGCCGGCGGCGATGCCGTCGAGGTCGGGAACGCACAACATGAGCAGCGTGCTGTTGCCGAGGAACACGAGCTCGCCACCCGGTCGCAGGAGACGGGACGCCTCAGGTATCCATCGGTACGGATCCGACCAGATGGCGGCGCCGTATTCGCTGATCACCAGGTCGAACGATTCGCTCCGCAGGGGCACATGCTCGGCCGCCGCCAAGACGAGCGGGAAGGAAAGGCCGAACTCGCGCTGCAGCTGTAGTGCATTGGCCAACTGCCCCGGCGTCGGGTCCAAGCCGACCGGACGCGCGCCGAGGCGGGCCAGCCAGGCGGACACGTAGGCCGTCCCGCAGCCCAGCTCTATGGAGTCGATCCCGCTGAGGCGGCCCGGAAGGACCCGGGCCTCGCTCTCCGGAATGGAGAAGATGCCCCAGCACGGCTCGTCGGCGGCCCACCGTCGGCGTGCCATGGCCAGCTGCTCGGGCTGCCGGGCCTGCCAGGCTTCGACATTCCCACGCAGATACTCGATCGGTTGCGCGGCCACCTCCGGAGGCTACGCGGGTGGCGGCCCGGAGCCACAGAGACGAGAGCCACGGGGGAGGACGCCGGACGTCAATCAACAATGATTGTCAAAAAGGTCCGGGTTGCCGCTAGGGTGGCCGTGCCATGCAGTCGCCTGACGCGTTGACCGATCTGTTCCGTGCCCACGGGCGCAAGATCACGGCGCAGCGCCAGTGCATCTTCGAGGCCCTGGAGGGGGACGTCACCCATCCGTCGGCCGAGCGGGTGCACGAGAGGGTGCGCCGCGACATGCCCAACGTCTCGCTCAAGACCGTGTACCAGACGCTCAACGACCTGGCCGATTTGGGGGCGATCGCCGTGCTCGACGTCGGAACGGGCTCCGCCCGCTTCGACCCCAACGTCGAGACGACGCACCATCACCTCGTCTGCCGCGCCTGTGGCAAGGTGCGCGACGTGGCCGCGGACTTCCCCGGGCTCCGGGTGTCCCGTCGGGCCACCCAGGGCTTCGACGTGGACAGCGCCGAGGTGGTCTTCCGCGGCCTGTGCGACGAGTGCAGAGGATCTGAGCAGAACAAGAAGTAGCACCCACAACGGACCAACCCATACCGACAAACGAGAAAGGGCACGCATCCACCATGCCAGCACTGAAGGGCTCGAAGACCGAGGCCAACCTGAAGGAAGCGTTCGCCGGCGAGAGCCAGGCCAACCGCCGCTACCTGTACTTCGCCCAGAAGGCCGACGTCGAGGGCTACCCCGATGTGGCGGCGCTCTTCCGCTCCGTCGCCGAGGGCGAGACCGGCCACGCCTTCGGGCACTTCGACTTTCTCAGGGAAGTGGGCGACCCCGTGACCGGCGTACCCGTCGGCGCCACGGAGGACAACCTGAAGTCGGCGATTGAGGGCGAGACCTACGAGTACACCGAGATGTATCCCGGGTTCGCCAAGACGGCGCGTGACGAGGGCTTCGCGGAGATCGCCGAGTGGCTCGAGACGTTGGCCAAGGCCGAGAAGTCGCACGCCGGTCGCTTCACGCAAGGTCTCGAGTCCGTCTCCTAGGACGGGCGGCCTCATGACCGCCACATACGACCCGACAGACCCCAAGTACTTCGACCCGGCGGCATTGCGGGAGGAGCTCGACCGCGTCTTCGACCTCTGTCACGGATGCCGGCTCTGCTTCAACCTGTGCCCGTCGTTCCCGACGCTGTTCGACTTCATCGACGCCAAGGACGGAAACGTGGCGTCCCTGAGCGACGGCGAGCATCGCCAGGTCGTCGACGAGTGCTACCAGTGCAAGCTCTGCTACGTGAAGTGCCCGTACGTGCCGCCGCACGAGTGGGAGCTCGACTTCCCGCGCCTGATGAGTCGGGTGCACGCCGTACGCCAGAAGCAGTTGGTGCCGGTCAAGGAGCGGCTGACCGACCAGTTCCTGGGCCGCACCGATGCCCTCGGCCGGGTCTCGGTGGCCGCCGCGCCGCTGGTCAACTGGGCGACCGGCACGCCGGGATCGTTGGCGCGCCGGGTCATGGAGAAGACGGCGGGCCTGGCGTCGCAGCGCCTGCTGCCGCCGTACGCCAAGCAGCGTTTCACCACGTGGTTCAAGAAGCGCAGCGGTCCGGCCGCCGCGCCGAAGGGTGCCCGCAGCGTTTCGGTCTTCCCCACCTGTTTCGTGGAGTACATGGAGCCCGCCGTCGGCCGCGCCATCGTGGAGGTCTACGAGCACAACGGCGTGGACTGCAGCCTGCCGGAGGGAACGAAGTGCTGCGGCGCGCCGTGGCTCCACTCGGGCCGCGTCGACGAGTTCACCAAGGCGGCCCGGCGCAACGTGGCGGCGCTGGCGGCCGAGGTCCGGGCCGGGCGCGACGTCATTGTCGCGCAGCCCACCTGTGCCTACGTGGTCAAGCGGGACTACCCGATCTATGCCAAGGGCCCGGAGGCGGATCTCGTGGCGGCCCACACCTTCGACCCGGCCGAGTACCTGATGCGGCGCCGAGCGCGATGCCGAGGACCCCTTCACCCTGCGCGACGAGTTCCCCGGCCGGGCGGACGGCTCGGTGCCCGACGCCGTGACCTATCACGTTCCCTGCCACCTGGTGGCGCAGAATGCCGGGTTGCGCAGTCGGGACCTGCTCAAGACAGCCGGCGTGAAGTGCACGCTCGTGCAGCGCTGCTCGGGCATCGACGGGACCTGGGGGTACCGGTCGGAGAACTACGAGCTGGCCCGCACGGTGGCCGGACCGCTTGGCCGGGAGGTCGAGGCGGCCGGCAACGACACCGTGTGTGGCGACTGCCATCTGGCCAACGGCTCCATCCTGCAGGAGACCGGGATCCAGCCCGTGCACCCGATGCAGCTGATGGCCCGGGCCTACGGCGTGGGCGGCGCGGACGGCGACACGCGGTGAGCGAGCCGAGCACCGGCCCCGGGGCAGTGGGGCTGACCCTGGACGACGTGCTGGACCTGCGCGCCTACGAACGGGTAAGGGAGGACTACCGGGCGCGCATCATTGCGCGCAAGGTCGACCGCCGGGTGGCGCTGGGGCCGGTCATGACCCTCGTCTTCGAGTGCTTCGACACGGTCCGCTTCCAGGTCCAGGAGATGGCCCGGGCCGAGAAGATCATCAGCGACGAGGCGACCCAGGTCGAGCTCGACATCTACAACCGGCTGCTGCCGGCGCAGGGGGAGCTCTCGGCCACCGTGTTCATCGAGCTGACTTCGGACGAGGCGTTGCGGGAGTGGCTGCCCCGCCTGGTGGGAATCGAGCGCCGGCTCGGCCTGGCGATCGACGGGGACGTGGTGGGGAGCGTGCCCGAGGCCGAGCACGCGGCGGCCCTGACTCGGGAGACGGTCACGCCCGCGGTCCACTACGTGCGCTTCGTCTTCACCGAGGCCCAGGTGGCGGCGTTTTCCGCCGCCGCCGGGGTAGCCCTGGTGGCGACCCATCCGGACTACGAGGCCAGGACGGAGCTGCCACCGGGGGTGCGCCGCGAGCTCCTGGGGGACCTACTCGGCACAACAAAGCCTCTTCCAATCGGCTGACCAGGGACAATTCTGTGCGCAAGTCTTTACAGGTACGCAGGACGTGCGCCATACTCTTCGTTCGCCGAATTTGGTGTCGCCACCACGGGTCGAATGACCAAAAGGGCCTCCGAACAGGGCGAATCAAGTATCCGCCCTTTGAACCGTTATTGAGGAAGTGTTTCCCATGATCGCCACCACGTGGCGCAAGCAAGCCGCCTGCCGGGGCCTCGACGTCGAGGCGTTCTACCCCGTCACCGAGGACGACGCCGACGCGGCCGAAGCCAAGGCTGTGTGCGCCGTCTGCCCGGTCCGCCAAGCGTGCTTGGAGCACGCCCTGGCCCACCGCGAGCGTGAGGGCGTCTGGGGCGGCACGACCGAGCGGGAGCGCCGGCGGATCGTGCGCCAGCGCCGCAAGTCGGCCTGAGCCGGCCGGGGCGACCGACTACTTCTTCTTGACGGCCTTCGCGGTCGTCGTGGTGGTCGTCGGTTGGCCGAGGGTGCAGGGCGACGGATTCCAGGGCTCGGGCTGCTGGTTGGTGTAGACGTCCCCGGGGATCGTCGTCGTCGTGGCCGGCCCGGTCGGTACCGTCGTCGTGGTGGTGCTGCCCGTGGTCGATGACCCGGTCACCGTCAGCTGCGAGTTGGCGATCAACAGCTGGACGGTCGAGGTGGTGAGGCTGGGGTCGGCCACCAGCGTGACCGGTCCGCTCAGCGCGGACTCCAACGTGTGTGCCGCCTCGGTACCCGAGGGCCCGTAGAGGATCTCCGACGAGCCGTCGGCACTGAGCTCCGTGGCGGCGTTGCCGATCTCGTCGACCACGAAGCCCTGGGCCGTCAGCGCGGTGGCGGTCGTGTGCGCGATGCCGTTCACGCTCGACGCGTTGAGCACGTCGACGCCGACCAGCTTGTGGGCTTCCGTGGGCACCGTCGTGGTGGTGGTCGACTTGGCGTGCTTGGCCGGCGTGGTGGTGGTCGTGGTGGGCGGGGTGGTCCCGATCAGGTTGAAGGCGTTGATCACGTTCTGGGCGTAGGGCTGCGCCACCTTCAGCGCGGCGGCCCCGCCGCTGCTGGTGTACGACACCGTCGGCAGGGTCTCGGTGACGAGGTGCGACGCCGGCAGACCCCGGAAGACGTCGGCGATGTGCAACAGGTCGCCCTGGCTCAGGGTGTCGTCGATGGTCAGGTTGCCCACGGCGGCGCCGATGAACGAGTTGATGGCGAGGGGGTTGGTGATGGACGAGTTGATTTTGGCCAGCACGGCGCGGAAGAAGGCGTCCTGGCGCTGAATGCGGCTGAAGTCCGACAGGCCGTCGTACTCCCAGTAGCCGTTCGAGTTCTTGTAGTAGAGGTGCCGGCTGCGCACGAGCTCGAGGGCGGTGGTCCCGTTGACGACCTGGCAGCCCGTCGTGCTCACGTTGAGCCCCGTGTACTGGTCCTTGACGGGGGTCGGGAAGTCCATGGTGACGCCGCCCAGCGCGTCGACCATGCCCGAGAACCCGGGGAAGTCCACGGCCACGTAGTGGTTGATGGGGATCCCGAGGTCCTGCTCGATCGTCTGGATCAACAGGTCGGGGCCGCCGTCATAAGCGGCATTGATGCGGTTCATGCCCGAGATCCCGCTGTCGTTGCCCGGAATGTCGACCCAGAGGTCGCGCGGGATGGAGAGCACGGTGACCGTCTTGGCCGCGGGGTCGAAGCGGGCCACCATCGTCACGTCGCTGCGCTGCCCTCCCGCGTCCCCCTCGTCGCCGAAGGCCTTGACCTGGGTGGAGTTCGAGACGAAGGCACGCGAGTCCGAGCCCACCAGGAGCAGGTTGAAGGGCTTGCCGGGCGCGGCCGGTGTGGCGACCAGATGCTTGGCGTGGATCTTCTTGATCTGGTTGAAGCGGTAGTTGGCGTAGACGTAGACGCCTCCGACCCCGGCCGCGGCCAGCAGGATGATGAAGGCGAGGGCGTAGAGGGTCCGCCGTCGCCAGCGGTGCTGGCGCTTTTGCTCCTTCTTGCGCGAGGTGCGCAGCTGGGCCTGGAGGTCGGCCCGCGACGTGGCATCGTCCTCGGGCACGTCAGGTGGCGGGGGGGACGCCGGTTCGTCGGGAGTCAAGGATCAGAAAGTACCTGGCCGGGAGGTCCGATACCCTGCACCGGTGCATTTCGAACTTCCCGACGAGCTTCTGGCGCTCCGTGATTCGGTCCGGCGTCTCGCACAGGACAAGGTCAAGCCCCGGGCGCGCTCCATCGACAAGGAGTCGGCGTACCCGAGCGATATTTTCGACGCGTTCCGCGACGCCGGCCTGTTGGGGCTGTGCATTCCGGTCGAGTTCGGAGGCTCCGGGGCCGGCATCCTCGGCCTGGCGCTGGCCATTGAAGAGGTCGCCAAGTACTCCAACACGGCTGCGTTGATGCTGCTGCTGACCCGTCTGCCCACGGGCCCGGTCATGATCGCCGGCACCGAGGCACAGAAGCAGCGCTACCTGCCCGGTATCTGCGACGGGACCCTGCGGGCGGCGTTCGGGCTGTCCGAGCCCCAGGCGGGCAGTGACGTCATGGGGATGCGGACCCGGGGCGTGCCCGACGAGGGCTCCGACGGCGGCTGGGTGCTCAACGGCACCAAGTGCTGGATGTCGGGAGTGCGCGAGGCGGACTGGTACACCGTGTTCGCCAAGACCTCTGACCCGACCAGCCGGGCCCATGACTCGGTCACCGCCTTCATCGTCGAGCGGGCGTGGGACGGGGTCGAGGTGGGCCGGACCGACCACAAAATGGGCGTCAAGGGGGTCGACACTGGCGAGCTGCTGCTCAGCGACGTCCACGTGCCGGCCGAGAACGTCATCGGCGAGGTGGGCGGGTTCCGCCTGGCCATGCTCGGGCTCAACGCCATGCGCCCGATCGTGGCCGCCCGCGGCATCGGGCTGGCCGAGGGCGCGCTCATGTACGCCACCGAGTACGTCCAACAGCGCGCCGCCTTCGGCAAGACCATCGCGGACTTCCAGGGGATTCAGTGGGAGATCGCCAAGTGTGCCGTGGACATCGAGGCGGCCCGCTTGCTGACCTACCGAGCGGCCGTGCTGGCCGACGAGGGCAAGTTCACCAAGGAGTACGTGCCCTATCTGTCCATGGCCAAGTACCACGCCACCGAGTTGGCGGTGCGAGCCTCGTCGCTGGCCGTCCAGCTGCTCGGGGCGGCGGGCTACATGGAGGACCACCCGACCGAGCAGTGGTACCGCGACGCCAAGCAGCTGACCATCGTCGAAGGCACCTCCCAGGTACAGCTGGGCCTCATCGCGCGGGGGTGCTCGACCGGGACCTGTGGTGGGACTGACCTGGCCCGAGGTCCTGGCCCGCCTGAGCCGGCGGGAGCCACTCAGTGCGTCCGAAGCGGAGCACACGATGCAGGTCGTCGCGGCCGGCGAGGCCACGCCGGCGCAGGTGGGTGCCTTCCTGGCCCTGCTGCACGCCAAGGGCGAGACGGCCGAGGAGGTCACGGGGCTGGCGCGGGCCATGGTCGCCGCCGCCGTGCCCTGTCCGTTGGCGGAGCAGGATGCCGACAGCGCGGTCGATCTGGTCGGGACGGGCGGCGACCGGCTGTCGAGCATCAATGTCACGACGCTGGCGGCGTTCATCACGGCCGGCTGCGGCGTGCCCGTGTGCAAGCACGGCAACCGCGCCGCGTCGTCGTCGGTCGGGACGGCGGACGTGCTCGAGGCGCTCGGCGTGGCCATTGAGCTGGGCCCCGAAGGCGTGGCCCGCTGCGTCACCGAGGCCGGCATGGGGTTCTGCTTCGCCCAGCGATTCCACCCCGCCATGCGCTACGTCGGCCCCGTGCGCAAGGAGCTCGGGGTGCCGACCGTGTTCAACTTCCTCGGGCCCCTCATCAACCCGGCGCGCACCCGGCGCCAGCTCGTCGGCGTCAGCGATCCCTCGCTGGGGCCGGTCATGGCGGGGGTGTTCGGGGCGACGGGGAGCCGCCACGCGTTGATCGTGCACGCCGACGACGGGCTCGACGAGCTGAGCGTGACGTCGCCCGCGACGGTCCTCCAGGTGCGCGGCGATGGCGCCGGCGCGTTCGAGGTGACCGAGTGGCGCGTGGACCCTCAGGCCCTGGGCCTGGCCCCGGCGACGCTGGACGATCTGCGCGGCGGGGACGCCGCCTTCAACGCCGGGGTGATCCGCTCCGTACTCGAAGGTGAGCGCGGCGCCCGGCGCGACATCGGGATCCTGAACGCAGCGGCCGCGCTGGTGGTGGCGGGTCGGGTCGAGGAGCTGCAGGACGGGCTGGCGCTGGCGAGCGACGCCATCGACAGCGGCCGGGCCGTCGGCGTGCTCGACGCCCTCATCACGACGTCCCGAGACGAGTTGCGCCGGCAACCGGGCTGACCCGCCAACTGCGGGCCGGGGCGTTGGCGTCCGGGTCCAGCGCCGGCGAGTCGGGCTCGCACAGGGCGAGGACGCAGCCGCCGAACCCGCCGCCGGTCATGCGGGCGCCGAGGACGCCGGGCTGACCGAGGAGATGCACGACCAATTGATCGACCGCCGGGACGGAGACCCTGTAGTCGTCGGCCAGGCTGCGCTGTCCCTCGGTCATGACGGCGCCCAGCGCGCCGAGGTTGCCGCGGGCCAGCAGGCGCTCGGCCTCCCGTACCCGCGCGCACTCGGTGATGACGTGGCGGGCCCGCCGCCGCAGGACGGGATCGGTCAACGCGCTCAGGTCACCGATCTCACACAGGCCGAGGGGCCGGCCGAGGATCTGCTCCGCCCGCTCGCACTCGGCGTGCCGTCCGGCGTAGGGCGTGTCGGTGAGGAGCCGGGGTGCCTCGCTGTGCACGATCATGAAGGCCGCCCCGTCGGGGACCGGCACCGGGTAGGTCTCCAGAGTGGCGAAGTCGATGTGGAGCGCATGCCCGGCGGTGGCACCCGCGATGGCGAGAGGGTCGAGCAGCCCGACGTGGGCCCCGGCGCCGCGCTCGGCCTCCTGGCAGTCCTGGGCGAGCGCCAGGGGATCGGGGTCGTGGCCGAGGGCGAGCAGCAGCGCCACCGAGAAGGCGGCGCTCGAGGACAGGCCGGCACCGACGGGGAGTGTGCTGGTGACGCGGGTGACCCCGCCGCTCGGTGGGGGCTGCAGGCGCAGGAGTGCGGCCGCCAGCGCGGCGTGCGGCGGCACCGGGGCGGTATCGCCCAGCATGATCTCGACGGGTCGGCCGGGGAATTGGTCCGAGTCGATCCCGAAGAGGAAACTGCCGGGCTTCGGCGTGAAGGTGACCTCGGTGGCCAGCTCGATGGCCACGGGCAGGGACAGCCCGCCGTTGTAGTCGGTGTGGTCACCGATGATGGTCACTCGTCCAGGGGCGCGGGCAGTGGGCACGGCCCCAGCTTGGCCCAGGACGCGAGCCGGCTTGACCGTCGTGGGCGGCACGGGTCACGATCCTGCGATGGCCGACCGCAGTGGACCGCTGAGCGGAATCAAGATCATTGAGCTGGCGGGCATCGGGCCGGCGCCCTACACCTGCATGATGCTGGCCGACGCCGGCGCGCAGGTCCTGCGGCTGGAGCGGGCCGCTCCTGGCGCGGTCGAGCGGGCAAAGGAAGGAAGGGCCGGTGGCTCGGGGCCCTACTGGGACCTGCTCAACCGTTCGCGCCCCTCGGTCGGCATCGACCTCAAGAACCCCGAGGCCGTCGAACTGGTGCTCGGCCTCGTGGCCGACGCCGACGGTCTGATCGAGGGCTTCCGGCCCGGCGTGGCCGAACGCCTGGGCGTCGGTCCCGACGCCTGTTTCGCGCGCAACCCGCGGTTGGTCTACGGGCGCATGACGGGGTGGGGCCAGGAGGGGCCGCTGGCGGCACGGGCCGGCCACGACATCGACTACATCGCCATCGGCGGCGCGGTGTGGTCACTGGGCCGGGCCGATACGGCCCCGGTGCCGCCACTGAACCTCGTGGGCGACTTCGGGGGCGGGGGGATGTTGCTGGCCTTCGGCATGGTCGCCGCCCTGTTGGAGGCGGCCCGATCGGGGGAGGGCCAGGTGGTCGATGCAGCCATGGTCGACGGTGCGGCGTCCCTCATGACGATGATCCACGCCTTTCACCTCGGTGGGATGTGGAACGAGCGGCGCGGGGCCAACATGCTCGACACGGGAGCGCCCTTCTACGAGGTCTACGAGACCGCGGACGGCCAGTGGATGGCGGCGGGCGGTATCGAGCGGCAGTTCTACGCCGCGCTGCTCGAGGGCCTCGGCCTGGCGGGCGACGACTCGCTGCCCGACCAGCAGTCGCGGGAGGACTGGCCGGCCATGAAGGAGCGTTTCGCCGCCATCTTCAAGACGAAGACACGCTACGAGTGGACGGCCGTCTTCGAGGGAACGGACGCCTGTGTGGCGCCGGTGCTGTCCCCGTGGGAGGCACACGAACACCCGCACAACGTGGCGCGCGGCACCTTCATAGAGGTGGACGGCGCGGTGCAGCCGGGGCCGGCACCCCGTTTCTCCAAGACGCCGTCGGCTGTGTCGAAGCCCCCGTCTCCGCCCGGGGCGGACACCATCTCGGGTCTGGTCGAGTGGGGCGTCGACGAGGACGTGGTGACCAAGCTCCGCGGCGTCGGGGGCGTTGAGCTAGAACTAGCGGTGTAATCGCCGGCGGTCTGATCGCCGGCCGGCTGACCGGAGAGGGCTCACGCCCCCTCCGGTTGCCGGTCAGCTATTTCAGATTCGGCTGCTCAGGTGGGGGAGTTGCCCTTCCCGAGCGACATGCCGGCCACGTCGGTGATGCCCAGGCCGCCGAGGCTGCCGAAGAAGCCGGCGTTGCCGTAGTTGAAGATGCCGCCGTCGGACGCCACGAACCAGTAGCCCGCTCCGTTGGGCGTCGCCGTCATGCCCACGATGGGCTCGTTCAGGTGGATGCTCCCGGTCGAGCCGTAGAACTGGGCGTCGCCGTAGGCGAAGATCCCACCGTCAGAGGCCACGAACCAGTAGCCGTGGCCGTCCGGTGTCGGGGCCATGCCCACCACGGGCTTGTTCAGGTGGATGCTCCCGGTCGAACCGTAGAACTGGGCGTCGCCGTAGGCGAAGATCCCGCCGTCGGACGCCACCAGCCAGTAGCCCTTGCCGTCGGGCGTCGCCGCCATGCCGACGATCGGCTTGTTCAGGTGGATGCTCCCGGTCGAACCGTAGAACTGGGCGTCGCCGTAGGCGAAGATCCCGCCGTCGGACGCCACGAACCAGTACCCCTTACCGTCGGGCGTCGCCGTCATGCCCACAACGGGCTGGTTGAGATGCAGGCTCCCGGTCGACCCGTAGAACCCCGCATCACCGCTGGCGTAGACCCCGCCGTCGGAGCCGACCATCCAGTACCCGCCACCGTCAGGCGTCGGCGTCATGCCCACGATGGGAGCGTTCAGGTTGTAGTACAAGGCCCCATTGAGGTACACGAGGTAGTTGTCGTTGCCGAACCCCGACAGCTCGCCCTCCTGGCCGAACACGTAGTAGCCGCTGCTCGGATCCGTCGGGACGATGTTGTAGGCGATGGTGCCCGAGATGTCCTGACTGTCGTTCGTGCAGTCGAACTGCACGGCGACCGAATTGAGCGTCGCCTGGGGGGTGGTGGTCAGGTTGTACTGGTCCACTTCGGCCGCTGAGGTGATGGTGCCCTGCACACTGCTGTCGAAGAGGGACCCACACTGGCCGCCGGGAACCACCACCGACATGGCGGGGTTGACGTAAATGTTGCCGCCGCCGGTCAGCCCGGGACTCGGCACCTGCAGATAGAACGTGTACCCGGATGTGCTGGGATCGCCGAACCGGAGGCAGAGCGGAGATGTCGGGCTCTGGTTGCACCCCGCAGCCGAGGAGGGCGGGTAGTCGGGCGTGATCGTCGACGACGAGTACAGGGTAGAGGTGTCATCCGAAAGGTTCGTCACCACGATGTTTGCCAACGTGAGCGGCGCCACGACGTGCGGGGCCAGCGAGGATGACGTGACCTGGTGTTGGGCGTCTGCGTTGTGCGGCCCGAAATTTCCGGCAGCACTACTCGCGCCGACGCCGACCCCAAGGGTCAGCAGCAACGTGGCCGTGCTCGCCGCCAACACCGCAGCCATCCGGCGTGCTGCGTTTCCCGACACGACGCTCCTGTAGCGATGAAGCGCATGCATGGCATCTCCCCTCTCTCGACACCGTCACCCCCACCGTGAACGCACGCACGTCACGGCACCCAAACCATCTGGGCTGACCGCACGGTAGCAGGCGTGCAACGAAGGGTGAGCAAGGGTCGTGACAGAGACGTGACAGGGGGCGCTTGTGTCCCGGGTCACATTGCGGGCGAGGGGCGGCGTGCACGGACAGGCGCGTGGCGCGGCCGGACGGATCGGAGCACGCAACGCGACCCGGGCGCGAGAGGAGGGCCCAGCGCGGGGCCCTCCTCTCAATACTGCCCGACGCGCGCGGGTCAGATCCCGAGGCTCATTCCTGCCACATCGGTGATGCCGCTGCCACCCAGGCTGCCATCGAACCCGGCGGAGCCGTAGTTGAACACCCCACCGTCCGACGCGGTGAACCAGTACCCGTTGCCGTCCGGGGTGGGCGTCATGCCGACGATGGGCTCGTTCAGGTGGATGCTGCCGGTCGAGCCGTAGAACGGGGCGTCGCCGTAGGCGAAGATCCCACCGTCGGACGCCACGAACCAGTAGCCGTGGCCGTCGGGTGTCGGGGCCATGCCGACCACCGGCTTGTTCAGGTGGATGCTCCCGGTCGAGCCGTAGAACTGGGCGTCGCCGTAGGCGAAGATCCCCCCGTCGGACGCCACCAGCCAGTAGCCGCCACCGTCAGGCGTCGCCGCCATGCCGACGATCGGCTTGTTCAGGTGGATACTCCCGGTCGAGCCGTAGAACTGGGCGTCGCCGTAGGCGAAGATCCCACCGTCGGACGCCACGAACCAGTACCCCTTGCCGTCGGGCGTCGCCGCCATGCCGACCACTGGCTTGTTCAGGTGCAGGCTCCCGGTCGAGCCATAGAACTGGGCGTCGCCGCTGGCGTAGACCCCGCCGTCGGAGCCCACCATCCAGTACCCGCCACCGTCAGGCGTCGGCGTCATCCCCACGATCGGAGCGTTCAGGTTGTAGTACATGGCTCCGTCGAGGTAGACGAGATAGTTGTCGTTGCCGAACCCGGTGAGCTCGCCCCCCTGGCCGAACAGGTAGTACCCGCTGCTCGGATCCGTCGGGACGACGTTGTAGGCAATGGTCCCTGAGATGTCGACGCTGTCGTTCGTGCAATCGAACTGGACTGCGGCCGTCTTGACCGGCGAGGGCCCCGGCGTGAACGTGTACTGGTCGAGTTCCACGATCCCTGTGGCCGACGCCCCCGAGGTCCCGCTGAAGGTCCCGGAGCCGCACGTCGTGCCGCCGGCCGAGACGCTCATGGTGGCCGAAGCAGGCTGCCCGAGTGTCTGACCGAAGGGCGGGAGCCACTGGAACGCCCCACCGTTCGGACCAGGGCCGTCTCCGGTAATTGAGGCAGAGCAGGTCCGTGGGGCCGGTGTTGCAGTTGACGCTGGTCGGGTAGATCGGAGCCGGGTTCGTGTATTCGAACACGTTCGCGTCGCCAGTCGACAGATCAGTCACGACGATGTTGGCCTGGCTGAGTGGCGCCACCGTCGACGACGGATTGAGGTGACCGGTCGACGAAGGTGCGCGGGATGACGATGATCCGACGTTGGCGTGCAACCCGAAGGACCCCACGGCCCCAGCGGCGGTCACGGTGGTCAGGGCAAGGGCAGAGGCCACCGTGAAACACGTTGCCAGCAGCATCACTCCCCGGCGAGTCCGGCCTGCGGCCGAATGAATCTTGCTCAAATGAAAGGCTCTCATCTTGCACTTCCCCTCTCTGTTCCCCGCCGGCCGGGAACAGGTCACCCTGATCGGCCGACGGCATGACTGCGGACCTCGCAGCCCGTTTCCCGGCAGCGAGCGTGCCCACTGCTGCACGTCACCAGGTGCCGGCGTGCCGAGACCATAAGCAGTCCCGGTAAAGCCGCGGTAAGGCGGACCCTACGCGGCCGAGGGCACCGTCGTCAGGTGGACCGGCGCCTGCCAGCATCCGACGCGCATGCTCAGGACCTCGGCAATACCGGCGCTGACACTCGTGTCAGTCGCGGTTGTCTCCGCACCGCCTCCCGGCGTTGCGGTCTCCGTCTTCGTCGCGTCATGCAACGTGTTGTGAGCAAGTGTCTTCATGGTTTCCTCCTCTGATTGCATCCCACCGAAGTTGTACCGACCGCCGGTAACGGCGGGGTAAGCGCACGCGCGTCTCAATTCGGTGACAACCGCGAGGAGGCGCGCCGGGCTTTACCCGCGCTTTACCGGGCGGCCCTACCGTTCGCCTCGGAAACGGAGGAACGATGGTGACGGCGACCCACACCTTTGGTGACCGTCGGGTATCGTGCGGGTCACCTGGGGGAGAGGTGGTTGCACGGTCTGCGACATCTATCGCGGTCGGCGCGGCGACATTGAGGGAGGACTTCGGGTGACGGTGACAGCACCACCGATTCCGGCGACCCGCACCGCGGGTGCCCGGCTCGGGCTGGCGCGCCGTTCGACACCGGTTCGCTTGCGCACCGCCGCGATCGCCATCGCCGTGCTCGCCCTCCTGACGGGCCTCGTCGCCGCATTGGCCATCTCCGAGCGGCAGGGAGCGACAACGGCCGCCTGGCAGAACGCCGAGCCACTCATGGTGACGGCGCAGGCGATCGACACGTCGTTGTCGGATGCCGACACGACGGCCGGTGCCTCCTTCCTACAGGGCCGACTCGAGCCTCCCGCACTGCAACACCGTTACGAGACGGATCTGGCGTTGGCCTCGGCCGATGTGGCGGTGGCCGCACGGGAGGCGGGCTCCGATCCCGCCGTGGCGTCAAGCCTCCAGACGTTGTCGACGGACCTGCCGGTCTACGCCGGCATCGTCCAGAACGCCGACTTCAACGAACGCCAGGCCTCCTACCCACTGGCAGCGGCGTACATCTCCGAGGCCAACAACCTCATGCGCACGTCGATCCTGCCTGCGGCGGCGGACGTCTACGGGACCGAGAGCGAGCGGCTGGCCGATGATCAGTCCCAGGGCGTTTCCCCGTTCCTGGCGACACTGGCCGTCCTGGCCGTCATCGCCCTCCTGGTCGTCCTCGTTCTGGCGCAGCGATGGCTGAGTCAGCGGTTCCACCGCAGCTGGAACGTGGCCCTCGCGTTGGCCACGGTGATCGTCCTCGCGCTGGGGGTCTGGTTCACCATCGCACTGCTCAGCCAGAACTCGGGCGTCAACGCGGCCCTGGCGAACGGGTCTCGGCCGGTCTCCACGTTCACGCAGGCGCGGATCCTCGCGTTGCGCGCCCGGGCCGACGACGAGCTCACCCTGTTGACCCGTGACTCGGATCCGACGTTCCAGAGTGACTACCGCAGCACGGCGGCGGCCCTGGCGCACCTGCTCGACTCTCCGGTGACGTCGAGCGACTCGTCCGCCTCGCGGCAGCTGGCGCGGGCCAAGGACGCGTTCGGGTCCTACGCCTCTGTGCACGGCCAGATCCGTCACGACGACACGGCGAACGATCTCTCCGGCGCCGTGGCGCTGGCCTCGGACAACGGCGCGGGCCGGCTGCCGGCGATCTCGTCGGATCTGAACCGTGATCTCTCCAACGGGATCACTGCCTCGCAGGGGACCTTCGCCACGACCACCTCCGACGCCTCGTCGGACCTGGACGGGCTGGTCTGGGGACTGGCAATCGGAGCGGTGCTGGTGGCCGCGCTCGTCCTGCTCGGCTTTCAACCGCGGATCGCGGAGTACCGATGAGGACCGGCCACCCGTTGGCGTCGAGACTGCTGCGCCCACCCGGGCGACGGGCCCGGTTCGTCCTCCTCGGCTTCGTGCTGGCACTGCTGCTGGGCGCGTGCGGCACGTCCATGCCGGTCAAGCCAGCGTCAGAGGCGCCGCCGGACGTCCTCCCGAAGGGCGCCGAGATTGTGCACCCGACGCCACCGACGGCATCCGACACCTCGTGCAATGCCACGGCCAGCCGCCCGCCGCCCGCCACCATGCCCGCCCCGGGCCAGATGCCCAAGGGCACGTTCATGGCCCAGATCCAAGCCCGCGGCTACCTCAACGTGGGCGTCGACCAGAACACCTATCTGTGGGGGTATCGCGACCCTTCCACGGGTCAGCTGTCCGGCTTCGACATCGACATGCTCCGTCAGGTGGCCGGCGCGATCTTCGGTCCGAACGATCCGAATGACATCCACTTCACCATCGTCCCCAACGCCGATCGGGTCCAAGCCGTGCAGAAGGGGCTCGTGGATGTCGTGGCGGAGACCATGACGATCAACTGTGCCAGGGAGAAGTCCGTCGACTTCTCGACGGTGTACTACGAAGCGGGCCAAAAGATCCTCGTGCCGAGCAACTCGACGATCACGGGACCACAGGACCTCGGCGGGAAGCGAGTGTGCGCGGCGAACGGCTCGACCTCGCTCCAGAACCTGGTTGCACCGGGCATGCCGCGCCACATGCAGCTGTGGGGCGTCAACGACGAGACCGACTGCCTGGTCATGCTGCAGCAAGGTCAGGTCGACGCCGTCAGCACGGACGACGCCATCCTGATCGGTCTGGCCGCCCAGGATCCCAACGTCAAAATCGTGGGGGCGCCCTTCAGCAGCGAGCCCTACGGCATGGCGATCAGCAAGGCCCATCCCGAATTCACGTCGTTCGTCAACGGTGTCCTGGCCCAGGTGCGGGCGAACGGCACCTGGGCGCTGATCTACGACAACTACCTCATGCCCTACACAAAGACGCCGGCTCCGGCCCCGCCCGTGGCGACCTACCAATGAGCGCGATCACGAAGATCACCGTGGAGGCCATCGACCAGCGGATCAGCGAGTTTCGCACCGTGCTGGATCGGACCACGGGCAACCTGGTGGAGTTGGATGCCGATGTGACGCGCCAGCTCCTGGAGTCGTCGACTTCCCTGCGGGGCGCGACGGCGGCATCGTGGGCCGACGCCTCGTGGCGTCACGCCGAGTTGTGGCGTGGCCAGTTCGCGCTCGACGGCTTGTTGACACAGATCGCGGCGACGCGCGGCACGAAGAGGTCACTCCCGCAGGCAGCGCTGCTCCGCCTCGACGAGCTCCTCCGCACGGGTTGTGTCGAGCTGCCGCGGCCCCCCGATACCGGCCGGCCCACGCTCACCGAGGGGCCTGCGCCGACCGTCTCCTTGACGATCGAGGAGGCCTTGCAGCACATGTCGGAGGACTACGAGGTCGTCGCCCGGGTGGTGGCGGCGGTCGCCGACGTCTGGGGCGAGCCCACCGAACGGCTCCACCGCATAGCCGGAGAGGTGGAAGAGCTCGAGCTGCGCCTGGGCGCCCACGGCCTCAGGCGGCCGAACGAGCTGCAGGCGATCGTGCTGGCCGTGGCCGAGACCGAGGCGCTCGCCCACGACGACCCGTTGTCGCTGAAACCCAAGACGGTGGCGGAACTGGAGGCCGGTGTGGCGCGCCTCCGCTCCTCACTGGAGGAGACCCTGCGGGGGCGCGAGGCGCGGCTCGCGGACCTGGCGGCGGTCGAGCAGAGCATTGCTGCCGGTCGGGCCACCCTTCAGGGCTGCCGGCTGGAGCTCGACCGCGGTGCGCAGAAGATTCTCGTGCCGGAGGCCACGTGGGCGGACCTGACGCGGCTGACGGAGGAGCTCGACCGCGTGGCCTCTGAGGCGGGGTTGGCCCGCGCGCCGGGCGCGACCAACTCCTGCGCTGCGCTCGCAGCCAGGGCGGAGGGCCTCATGGAGGAGGCCACCCGCCTGGCCGGGACGGCCAGCTCCGGGCTCGTGACCCGCGACGAGCTGCGCGGCATGCTCACCGCGTACCAGGCCAAGGCGCAGGCTCTCGGCCTGGCGGAGGACGTCGGGCTGGGGGAGCTCTTCGCCGCCGCCCGGACGGTGCTCTACGCGGCGCCGTGTGACCTCGAGATGGCGGAACAACGCGTCCAGGAGTACCAGCGGGCAATCCGATCCGGATCGGGGGAGGGGTCGTGAGCACGTGCACGCGGCCCGATTGCGGCGGGTTGATTGACGCCGGCTACTGCAACGTCTGCGGGTACCCCCCGCCTCGAGTGCCGTCGGCCCAAGGCGCAGGGGTCGTTCCGGCCGTGCGTCCGTCCGAGGCCCCGGAGGCGCTCCCATCCTGCTTGCGGCCTGGCTGCGACGGGACGGTCGGGGCGGACGGCTACTGCGACCACTGTGGCCTCGCTCCGGCGGGAGGCTCGGGACGGATCGCGGTCGATCCGGCCCCACCCGCGCCGGCCGCGCCGGCCTCCATCAGCGTCCCCACCTTCTCCCGCGGGACCGGCACGGTCCGCCGGTTCGCGACCTCCAGCGGGACGAGCGGTCGACCGAGCAGTGCCACCGGTTCGGGCGGCAGTCGCGGGAACCTCGGCGCGGGCCTGGTCGAGATGCCGTCCATACCCAATCGCGATCCACACGATGCAGTGCTGGCCAACCCCGAGGTGCCGGAACGCAAACGCTTCTGTGCCCGTTGCGACCACCCGGTCGGTCGAGCGCGCGGGGCCCGACCGCCGCGCACCGAGGGCTTCTGCCCGCATTGCGGCGGGGTCTACTCCTTCACGCCGAAGCTGTTGCCGGGCAACCTGGTCGGCGGCCAATACCAGGTAGCCGGGTGCATCGCGCACGGCGGGCTGGGGTGGATCTACCTGGCTCAGGACAAGAACGTCGAGGACTCGTGGGTCGTCTTGAAGGGCCTGCTCGACTCGGGGGACGAATCAGCCATGCTGGCGGCGGCCACGGAGAAGCGTTTCCTGGCCGAGGTCAAGCACCCGAACATCGTGCGGATCTACAACTTCGTCGAACACGACGGGGCGGGCTACATCGTCATGGAGTACGTGGGCGGCGAGTCGTTGCGCGAGCTGCGCGTCCGCCATCGTGAGGAGACCGGCGCTCCCTTGCCCGTCGCGCAGGCGATTGCCTACGTCCTCGAGATCCTTCCCGCGCTCGGGTTCCTGCACCGGCGGGATCTGCTTTTCTGCGACTTCAAACCCGACAACGTCATCCAGACCGAGGAGCAACTGACGCTCATCGACTTGGGTGGCGTCCGCCGCATGAACGATCCGGACAGTGACCTCTACGGCACGGTGGGCTATCAGGCGCCCGAGGTGCCGGAGCGGGGTGCGAGCATCGCGTCGGATCTCTACACCGTGGCCCGCACGCTCGCCATCTTGAGTATCGAGTTCGCCGGGTTCCAGGACGAGAAGCGCTACGCCGCGTCGTTGCCGCCGGTGCAGGACGTCCCCGCATTCCAGCGCTACGAGTCCTTCCACCGCTTCTTGCAGAAGGCGACGGCGGCCGATCCCGAGCTGCGCTTCCAATCGGCAGCGGATATGGCGGAGCAGCTCGTCGGCGTCCTGCGCCAGATCGTCGCGGCGGATGGTGGCAGTCCGGCGTCTGCCCCCAGCGCCCTGTTCAGTGGGGAGCTGGGGGCCTTGGCCGACGACAACCCCTGGCAGCTGCTCCCCATCCCGGCGGTCGATCCCAACGACGCGGCGGCGGGCGTCCTGGCCACCGTGGCCCTGGTCGGTGCGGACCAACGCCAGGCCTTGCTGGCGTCCACGTCACGGTCACCGGAGCTGAGCCTCAACATGGCCCGGTGGGCGATCGAAGACGGCGACTTCGAGACGGCGCTGCAGGAGCTGGAATCGCCCGAAGCCCGGGAGAGCGGCTGGCGCGCCGCGTGGTGGCGGGCCGTGCTCCACATGGCTGAAGGCCGTCCCTCCGACGGCCTGGCCTACTTCGCCGCGGTTGCGGCCGAGCTGCCGGGGGAGCTCGCGCCGAAACTGGCGATGGCGGCGTGCTACGAGCAGGCAGCCCGCCAGGACCAAACGGTCGCACCGGCCGAGCCCGGCGCGCCTGCCGCCACGACGGCGGACCTGCATGCCGCCGCCCGGTACTACGCACTGGTGACGGCGACGGACGCGGGGTATGCCAGCGCCAGTTTCGGGCTGGCCCGCGTCTACATGCAGCTGGGTGACCGCGAGGCTGCTGCCGTTGCCCTGCAGAGGGTCCCGAGAGCCTCGAGCGCCTACGTCACGGCCCAGATCGCGCTCTGCCGAACGCACTGTGCCGACCTGCCCGGCGATCCGCCGACCCTCCCTGACCTGACGGCGGCGTCGCGGACCCTGGGCGGGCTCTCCTTGGACAACTCGGTGCGCCTCCCCCTCGTGCGGGATCTCCACGTCCAGGCTCTGGCCATGCTCGAGGAGGAACGGGTGGGCTCCGACGCGGACACGCTGCTGGCCGGCGCGTCCCTCACCGAGGACGACCAGCGGACGGCCCTCGAGCACACGTACCGTGCGCTGGCCAAGCTGGCGCACAGCGAGAGGGAGCGCTATGCCCTGGTCGACCTGGCGAACATGTCCCGACCCCGGACGTTGACGTGAGGAGCGTGCAGCCATGAGCGGCGGCACCGGAACCGACACCGACGTCCTTCCATGCCGTGTCTGCTCGTCGCCCGTTTTCGACGACGAGCTGTTCTGCGAGTCGTGCGGAGCCCGTGTGGCCGGCGAGCAGGCTGCTGCGCCGACGACGCGCCGACCGGCGGATCGACAGGATCACGACCTCGGCGTCATCGCGGCCGTGACGGACCGGGGCCACCACCGTCCGAGGAACGAGGACGCCGTCGCGATTGCCGCGGTGAACGATCGCTTCGTGGCGGTGGTGTGCGATGGGGTGGCGTCGACGGCGAACTCGCACCTGGCGGCCCGGGCTGCGGCTGATGCCGTGCTGGCCGTCTTGGAGCCGTCGCTCCATCTCGCGCAGTGGCCCGCCACCGCCGCCCTGCAGCAACTCATGAATGAGGCGTTCGTGGCGGCGCAGGCGGCGGTGACGCTCGTCCCCGACTACGAGCCCCATGGACATGCACTGGCTCCCTCGACGACGCTCGTCGCCGCCCTGGCATCCGCAGAGCATGTGGTGGTCGGCAACGTCGGAGACAGCCGGGCCTATTGGTTGAGCTCGGCTCCCAGCAACGGCAACAACAGCAGCGTGATCACCGTCGACGATTCGTGGGCGCAGGACCAGATCGCCGAAGGTGTGGATCCCGACGTCGCGTATGCCGATCCGGAAGCCCACACCATCACACGCTGGATCGGGGGCGACGCGGAATCGGTCGTGCCGGGTTTCTCCGCGTTCGAGGTGTCCGAGCCCGGCCTGCTGGTGCTGTGCACCGACGGGCTCTGGAATTACTTCGAGGACGTCGAGCGGCTGGGCGACCTGATGCCCCGTGCGCCATCGACACCGTTGGACATCGCGCGACAATTTGCCGACGCTGCGCTGGACGCAGGAGGACGCGACAACATCACCGTGGCGGTCCTCCCGCTCGGCGCATCCCCACCCGTTGTCGCCGTCGGCAGCGAAGAGGAGTAGCCGCACCATGACCGAATTCCGCATTGAGGCGTTTCACAACACCTTCCTTCCGAGGGGTGCCCGGAGCGTGCATGCCGTCGTCACCGTCACCGCCACGGGCACCGGGTCGGCCGGCGCGTCGAGCGATGCCGCGCCCGAGGAGCGCTCCGAGCTGCTCATCGTGGACGTCTCGGGGTCCATGGGCAGCGAGAAGCTGCGGGCGGCCAAGCAGGCGACGTCGGCCGCCGTCGATTGCATCCCCGACGGCGTGCAGTTCGGGATCATCACCGGCAATCACGAGGCTGAGGTTGCCTATCCGCCATCGTCGGCACTGGCCGTGTCCTCAGCGCAGACGCGCAGCGAAGCCAAGGCGGCCGTGAAGAGATTCGAATCCGGGGGCGGGACCGCCATGGGATCGTGGATACAGCTGGCGGCACACATCCTGGGTGACGCCACGGGCATTCGCCACGCCATCTTGTTGACCGACGGCAAGAACGAGAGCGAAGACCCGGAAATCTTCGACGAGAACCTCCGCGGCGCCGAAGGCGTCTTCCAGTGCGACTGCCGTGGCGTCGGGGCGGACTGGGTCGTGCAAGAACTGCAGCAGATCTCCACCATGCTCCTGGGCGATCTCGACATCGTGGCCCGACCCGAAGGACTGACGGAGGATTTCACGACCCTGATGCGCCAGTCGCTGGGCCGGCAGGTGGCCGAGGTGGCGCTGCGCGTCTGGACCCCGCAGGCAGCCGAGGTCGTTGCCCTCAAGCAGATGGACCCTCCACTCGACCTGTCGGCCGGCCGTGTCGACGCGGGACCCCTGACCGGCGACTACGCCACCGGATCGTGGGGCGACGAGGAGCGTGACTTCTACCTGAGTGTCGGGTTGCCCGCCGGCGAGGTCGACGACGAGATGCTGGCGGCGAGGGTGACCCTGGTGGTGGGCGGAGAGCCCGCCGGGCAGAGCCTCGTCCCCGTCGTGTGGACCGACGACGTGGCCAAGTCGACGCAGATGAACAAGCGGGTGGCGGACGCCATGGGCGAGAGGGACCTCGCCAACGTGATCCAAGAAGCGGTCGATGCGCACCGCGCCGGGGACGTGAGCACCGCCACCGACCGCTTCGGGAAGGCCGTGCGCATCGCCAACGAGACGGGCAACGATGCGGTGATCGAAAGGATCTCCAAGCTGGTCGATATCGACGATCCGGTAACGGGACGCGTCCGGCCCAAGGCCAAGGTCGAGGACGTCGACGTGCTGACGTTCGAGACGCGCTCGACGCGGACCTCGAGGAACTCGCCGAGGCAGCCGGGCGCAGACCGATGAGCGCGCCATGCCCCCGGGGCCATGCCTCGGAGTCCTCGGACTACTGCAGCGTCTGCGGAACGCCGATGGGCCCCGAGGCGCCAGTGGGCGAGGCGTCGGTGGCCGCGGCGACGCTGGCGCGGTGCCCGAACTGTGGATCGCCCCCCGGTTCGGCGACTGCATGCATGGAGTGCGGCTACCAGTTCGGAGCGCCGGACGTCGCGCCACCGTGGGAGGAGCAGAACTGGGAGGTCCTGATCCGACCGGACCGGGCGTTCTACGAGACGCAGGAGCCCGACGGGATGGACTTCCCGGAACAGACGTCTTCGCGTCGGGTCCTGCTCACGGGCGACCACATCCGGATCGGCCGTCGGAGCACGAGCCGGGGCATCGATGCCGAGATCGACCTCTCCGGCGCGCTAGAGGACACGGGTGTCTCGCATCGGCACGCCGTCCTCATGCGCCAGCCGGAAGGCAACTGGGCGCTCGTCGATCTCGACTCGACGAATGGGACGTTCCTCAACGCGGACGAAGAGCCGATTCCCGCCAACAACCCCGTTGCCCTGTCCGACGGCGACCAGATTCACGTCGGGGGTTGGACGACACTCACCATGGAGCGCCTCGAGCAGGCGGACGTGGCGCCACTCGAGGCGGAGAGCCGGCCGTCGAAGGACACCCGCAGCGTCGCCCGCGGCCGCCGACCGTGGGAGATCGGCCTCCTCGGACCGCTCCGTCTCGTGGTGTCGGGCCAAGAGGTCCCCATCACCGCTGCCAAGACACGCGCCGTCCTCGCCCTGCTGGCGCTCCGGGTCGGGGCGCCCATCTCGGTCGGCGACCTCGAATGGGCGCTCTGGGGCGAGGACGAGCCCAAGACGGCCGGCACGGCGCTCCGCGGCTACATCGCCAGCCTGCGCAAGCTCCTCCCGGACGCGGCGATAGAGACGACGACCCCGCTGGGCTACCGCCTGGTCGGGTCCAAGGACTCCGTCGACGTCTTCCGCTTCGAGCGCCGGTGCAGGCGGGGGCACACGGCCCTGCTGTCGGGTCACCCCGGTGCCGCGGCGGCCGAGCTCGACGCGGGCCCTCGAGCTGTGGCGGGGCGAGCCGCTCCTCGACCTGGCCGACGGTCCGGCCGGTGGGGCGACCGAGGTCGTGGGGATCATGGAACGGCGAGCGGCCGCCCAGGAAGACCTCTTCGAAGCCCGCCTCCAACTGGGTGATCACCAGAGTCTCGTGGCTGACCTCTGGCCGGCCGTGGCGGCGGAACCCCTTCGCCAGCGCCGGTGGGCGCAGCTCATGTTGGCCCTGCATCGGTGCGGTCGACAGGTCGAGGCGCTCGGCTCCTTCGAGCGTCTGCGGAGCGAGCTGGGGGAGCACGGCCTGGAACCGTCGACCGATCTCGTGGAGCTGGACAGGGCAATCGCGGTCGATCGCGGCGATCTGGCCTGGACCGCGCCGATGGAGGCGGGGGAGGCGTCGGTCCAGGTGTCCTTCTCCTGACCCTCAGAGCCGGGCCCGTCACCGCCACGGTCAGGGGCAGGGCCCGAAGGGGTCGACCGGCGCGTCGGACACGCCGGCCATCACCAGGGAGTTGGAGGCCTCGTTCATGTAGGCCTGGGGACAGGGATCGCTGATCGCGATGACCGCCTGGTCGGGACAGGCGGTGGCGTTCCTGAGGCAGGTCATGGCCTCGTGGCCCTCGGCGTACGCCGGGCACTCGACGGTGTAGCCCTTGGCGGCGTAGGCCTGCAGGTAGGCCTCCGCGGCGGCGCAGCCCCAGGCGGTCGCCTGGCCGATCGGTGGCACTGCGCCCGCGTCGGTCGCGGGCGCGGGCGCCGCCTGCGCGGGGGCCGCGACGACGGGCGCAGGGGTGGCGACCGGCGGCGGCGCGACCGCGGGAGCGGGAGCGGGGGCCGGGGACGGCGCAGCCGGAGCGGTCGTCGTGGTCGTCGTCGAGAGAACGGAAGATGGGACCGGAGTGGACGGGGTGGCGGCGGTCGGCTTGGCGACGGCTGCTGCGGTCCCCCCTGCAGCTTCCCGCGGGGCGGCGCGTTGCGCCTGCTGGGCGGCCCGATGGGCCTGCTGCGGCAACTGTGACCTCCCCGGATCCGACGTGACCAGCAGTGCGGCCGCCATGACCATGGCAGCGAAGAGGGCGATCGGCACCAACCTGTGCAGGCGCGTGCGAGCGGGGGAGGTCAAAGCGGGGGGCTCCTTCGGGGGAGGGCTCTGGGCAGAGAGCGAGTGGTGTTGCCCCTAGTCGTTACCCGCCACACCCCCGTTGGATGCCAGAAACACAACAATCTCCCCAGAAACCCTCAGACCGGCGTCGGACACAGGGATCACGGGCTGGGCGTTGTCGGGGACGGCCGACCTGAGAGCGTTAACTGCGCTGCAATGGCCATGTGGAGGCCGTCTCGACGCGCGGGGTGGGGGATCTGCGGGCGGAAATGTCCGTTGCGGGACGTTTGACCGCCGGCATCACATGGCGGCCCTCAGGGGGTGGCCGTCAGATGGTGGCGGTCAGATGGTGACGGTCAGATGGTGACGACGGGACACGTGATGGTCCGGGTGATGCCGTCGATCTGCTGCATGTCGCGCACGACCATGCGTCCGAGATCGTCCATGGACCCTGCCTCGGCGCGGGCGATCACGTCGTAGGGCCCCGTGACGCCGTCCGCCACCAGCACGCCGGCGATGGCCCCGAGCTGCTGCGCGACCTGGGCGGCCTTGCCCACGTCGGTCTGGACCAACACGTACGCATGGACGGTCACGGCACACCGTACATTGGCCTGGTGGTGATGTCCGCAAAGGTCGAGCAGTTCAAGGACATGGCCCGACAGGCCCAGAAGGACCTGTTCGACCAGTCCCAGCCCATCGGCCGGCTCTCGCTGGTCCAGTGCGCCATGCTCGGCGGCGACACGCTCATCACGATTTCGCTGGCCGGCTCACTGTTCTTCTCCATCTCACCGGATGCGGCCGACCACAAGGTGCTGCTGTACCTGCTCTTCACGCTGGCTCCCTTCGCCATTGTGTCGCCGCTGCTCGGACCGCTGATCGACCGCAGCCGCGGGGCACGCCGGGCCATGGTCGTCTCGTCCGCCATCGGGCGCGCCGTGCTGTGCCCCCTGATGGCGCTGCACATCCACAGCTTGCTGCTCTTCCCGCTGGCCTTCCTCGTCCTCGTGTGCTCCAAGCTCTATCTCGTCACGAAGGGCGCGCTGGTCCCCGAGATGGCCGCTCTCACCGCGCCCGACGCGGCAGGGGAGCAGGCCGGGTACGCCACGCTCAACGCGCGGCTCACGCTGCTGGGCACGCTGGCCGGGTTCGTGGTGTCGGTGCCGGCCGTGATCCTCTACAAAATCGGGAGCTCCCCCGCGGTGCTCATCCTGGCGACCCTCGTCTTCATCGCCGCCGCGGTGGCCGGCGCCCGCCTGCCGGTTCTCTCGGGCGGCAGGCAGAAGACTTGTGGGCCGACGAGGCGACCAAGGTCCGCGAGTACGGCCAGGCCGGCGCCGCGCACGACCGGGAGCAGGACCTGCTGCGGCTGCAGCCGATGGCCCACCCGGAGGTGATGCTGGGGTTGACCGCCATGTGTATCGTGCGCGGGCTGCAGGGCTTCATGATCTTCATGCTGGCCTTCGGCCTGCGCCGCATGCACGGCGTCGGGCTGTACTGGTACGGCCTGGTCCTGGCCGGCAGTGGCGCCGGCGCCATCATCGGTCTCGTCCTGGTCGGCCGGTTGCGCAAGCGCCTGACCGAGCAGCAGCTCCTGCTCTGCTCGCTGTGGCTCATCGCCGTCTCCGCCGCGGGCGTCGCCGTCTGGGGCACGCTGTTCGCCCAGGTCGTGCTGGCGTTCATGGTCGGGCTCGCCGGCGCGGTGGCCCAACCCTCCTTCGACGCCATGACGCAGCGGCTCATCCCGCTGTCGGCGCAAGGGAGGGCCTTCGCGAGGTTCGGGATGCGCCAACAGCTGGTCTGGGTGATCGGCTCGCTGATCCCCCTCATCGTGGTGTTCACGCTGCCCCAGGGCGACGCCACCATGGCGGTCCTGGCCGCGCTGGGCGGGCTGACCTACGTGTCGGGGCGGCGCGCCGCGCGGGTGCCGCGGATTGTGCAGCGCGACTACCGCAACCTCGGGGAGATGGGCGAAGCGGGCGGCTGAGCGCCGTTCAGCCGAGGCGCTGCCCCAGCGCCTCGGCCTGGTCGGCCAGCGCCCGGGGGAGCCGGTCGCCGAACTGGGCGTAGTACTCCTTAATGAGGGGCACCTCCGCCCGCCAGCCCTCGGTGTCGACCCGGAGCAGCTCTTCCATCTGCTCCGCGCTCACGTCGAGCCCGGTCGTGTCGATGGCGTCGGGCGTCGGGACCGAGCCGATCGGCGTCTCGATGGCCGGTGCCTTGTCCATGACGCGGTTGAAGATCCACTCGAGCACGCGGGAGTTCTCGCCGTAGCCGGGCCAGAGGAATTTGCCGTCGGCGTCCTTGCGGAACCAGTTGACGTAGAAAATCTTCGGCAGGGCGTCGCGGTCGGGGGCTTCCGCGCCGATTTGCAGCCAGTGCGCGAAGTAGTCGGCCATGTTGTAGCCGCAGAACGGCAGCATGGCGAAGGGGTCGCGGCGCAGGTTGCCCACGGCGCCGGCCTGGGCGGCCGTGGTCTCAGACGCCATGATGGAGCCGAGGAAGACGCCGTGTTCCCAGTCGTGGGACTGGAAGACGAGCGGGACGACCGATGCGCGGCGACCGCCGAAGAGGATGGCGCTGATCGGCACGCCCTTGGGGTCCTCCCACTCGGGGGCGATGGCCGGATCTTGGCTGGCCGGCGTCGTGAAGCGGGCGTTGGGGTGGGCGGCCGGCGTGCCCTTCTCGGGGGTCCAGTCCTCGCCCTTCCAGTCGGTCAGGTGGGCGGGCGGCTGGTCGGTCATGCCCTCCCACCAGATGTCGCCGTCGTCGGTCAGCGCCGTGTTGGTGAAGATGCAGTTGCCGTCGAGCGTCAGGATGGCGTTGGGGTTGGTGTGCGTGTTGGTGCCCGGCGCCACGCCGAAGAAGCCGGACTCGGGGTTGATGGCGTAGAGCTGGCCGTCCGGGCCGAATTTCATCCAGCAGATGTCGTCGCCGACCGTCTCGACCTTCCATCCCTCGATGGAGGGGATGAGCATGGCCAGGTTCGTCTTGCCGCAGGCCGAGGGGAAGGCGCCGGTGACGTAGCGGGTCTCGCCCTCGGGCGAGGTGAGCTTGAGGATGAGCATGTGCTCGGCCATCCAGCCGGCGTCGCGGGCCATGACCGAGGCGATGCGCAGTGCGAAGCACTTCTTGCCGAGCAGGGCGTTGCCGCCGTAGCCCGAGCCGTAGGAGACGATCTCGCGCGTCTCGGGAAAGTGCACGATGTACTTGTTCTCCGCGTTGCAGGGCCAGGCCACGTCCTGCTCGCCGGGCTCGAGCGGTGCGCCGACAGAATGCAGACAGGGGACGAACTCGCCGTCGCCGAGCACCTCGAGGGCACCCGTGCCCATGCGGGTCATGATGCGCATGGAGACCGCCACGTAGGCCGAGTCGGTCAGCTGCACGCCGATGTGGGCGATGTCCGAGCCGAGGGGGCCCATGGAGAAGGGCACCACGTACATGGTGCGGCCCTTCATGGCGCCCTTGAAGAGGCCGTTCAGGTGCTGGCGCATGTCGGCCGGGTCCCGCCAGTTGTTGGTGGGGCCGGCGTCGATCTCCTTCGCGGAGCAGATGAAGGTGCGGTCCTCGACGCGGGCCACGTCGCCGGGGTCCGAGTGCGACCAGTAGCTGTTGGGGCGCTTGGCGTCCGACAGCTTGGTGAACGTGCCGGCATCGACGAGACCCTGGCAGAGCCGGTCGTACTCGTCGGCGGAGCCGTCGCACCACTCGATTCGGTCCGGTGTGGTGAGGGCCGCCACTTCGTCGACCCAGGCGAGGAGTTTCGCGTTCTTGGTTGGCGCCATGTCGGGGGGCTCTGCTCCTTAGTCCGGCCGGTTTCGGTGGGGTCCAATGCTAGGCATGTGACGTGGGATCCCCCAAACCTCGGCACATGACACGTCCCGTCGAGGAAGACGAGGTCCTAGAGCGTATCCGAGGCATGGTGGGAAACGGAATCGAGGCCTTCGGGTTGCGCGACGACGCCGCTGTGCTGGACCTGCCGGGCGCTGGCTCGCTGCTGGCGTCGGTCGACAGCGTGGTCGAGGGGGTCCATGTCGACCTGACGCTCTGCAGCCCGGCTGACGTGGGCTGGAAGGCGCTGATGGGCGCGTTCGAGCGACCTGGCCGCCATGGGCGCGGCGCCGCTGGCGGCGCTGGTGGCGCTGTGCGTGCCGGGCGGCTCAGGGGACGGTGAGCTGGCCCTCGGGGTCATGGAAGGCGTGGCCGAGGCCGCGGCGGCGGCCGGGTGCCCGGTGGTCGGCGGCGACGTGTCGGGCGCGGCCGAGCTGGCGGTGGCGGTGACGGTGCTGGGGACGGTCGGGGACGGTGATCCTCCGCCCGTCTCGCGCACCGGAGCCCGGCCGGGGGACGTGCTGTTGGTCACGGGGCCGTGCGGGGGCTCGGCCGCGGGCTTGCGGGAGCTCCGGGCCGGCCGCGACGACACGGCCGCCGGTTTTGCCTACCGGCGCCCAGTGGCCCGGCTGCGGGAGGGCGCGTCGGCCCGGCGCTCGGGGGCCCACGCCATGATCGACATCTCGGACGGCCTGGCGCTCGACCTGCACCGGCTGGCCGACGCCTCGGGGGTCGGGTTCGCGCTCGACCGCGTGCCCGTGGCACCGGGGGCGAGCGAGGACGAGGCGCTGGGCGGTGGGGAGGACTACGAGCTGGTGGTGGTCGCCGATGTCCGCGGGGCCGCCACCGTGGACGAGGGCTTCGCCGCCGCCGGGCTCCGGCACCCGCTCAGGATCGGCTCGGTGGTCGACGACCCGGCGGTGCGGCTCCTCGACGGGGCAGCGCTGCAACGCCTGGGTTGGCGGCACCGATTGGGGTAGCGGCACCGATTGGGGTAGCGGCACCGATTGGGGCAGCGGCACCGATTGGGGCAGCGGCACCGATTGGAGTAGCGGCGCCGATCCGGTCCGGGCGCGCTGAGCCGCCTGGAGCGAGGGGGCTGGCGCGAACCTCAGCCGTTGGCGGCGGGCTGGTGCGTCCGGCGCAACGGCTTGGTGACCTTGCCGGCGCGGATGCATGAGGTGCAGACGTGCAGACGCTTGGGTGCACCGTCGACGACGGCCCGCACCCGCTGGATGTTCGGGTTCCAGCGCCGCTTGGTGCGACGGTGGGAGTGGCTCACGTTCATGCCGAACGAGGGCTTCTTGCCACAGATATCGCACACTGCTGCCATTGGAGAACCTTCCTGGGGGAGGCCGCGGTCGACGGACCACGCAGGCCTTCACGAACGGGTCAAGGTTAGCATCCCCTGTCATGACCTCTTCGGCGACGTTGGGCGCCGACGATCTCCGCGCCGTCATGGGGGGCTACCGCGACGCCTTGCGGCTGCACCAGGCGGACATCAACCGCCTCAACGTCTACCCGGTGCCCGACGGCGACACGGGCACCAACATGGCCTTGACCCTCGAAGCCGTGGTCAGCGAGCTGGAGGGAGTCGCGGCCGGGGCCGGCCTGCCCGAGGTGTGCAAGGCCATCGGGCACGGTTCCCTCATGGGCGCCCGGGGCAACTCGGGCGTCATCCTCTCCCAGCTGCTCCGCGGCATGAGCGAGCGCATGGCCTCCTCGGGGGAGACGGGGGTGGGCCCCGACGTCCTGGTCGATGCCATCAGCCACGCCTCCGTGCTGGCCCGCCGCGCCGTGGTGCGCCCGGTGGAGGGGACGATCCTCACCGTGGCCTCGGCCGCGGCGACCGGAGCCGCACTGGGGTCCGATCTGGTCGGCGTCGTCGAGAGCGCCCGCGGGGAAGCGGCCGACGCGTTGGCCCGAACCCCCGACATGCTGCCCGTGCTGGCCCAGGCCGGGGTAGTCGACGCCGGCGGCAGCGGCTACCTCCTCCTGCTCGATGCGTTCCTCCTCGTCCTCGACGGCCGGCCCCTGCCCGAGCCCTCGGGGGTGGACGCCCCGGACCTCAGCGGCCTCAACGGCGCGCTGACGTCGGGGGGGACGGGCCACGACGGGGCGGTGGGCGAGGAGCACGCGGTCGGGGATCTGCGCTACGAGGTCATGTACTTCCTGAACGCGCCCGACGACTCCATTGAGGCGTTCAAGGAGGTGTGGGCGGGGGTCGGCGACTCCATCGTGGTGGTCGGGGGCGACGGCCTCTGGAACTGCCATATCCACACCGACGACATCGGCGCCGCCATTGAGGCGGGCGTGGACGCCGGCCGCCCGCACCGCATCCGGGTCACCGACCTCGACGAGCAGGTGGAGGAGGAGCGTTGGGTGCGCGAGAGCGTCGGCGCGCCGGGCGCGGGCCCGAGCACCGAGGGCACCGGGCCGCCACCGACGACGAGCGTGGTGGCCGTCGTCTCGGGTGACGGCATCGGGCGCATCTTCCGCTCCCTCGGCGTGCACCACCTGGTGGTCGGCGGCCAGACCATGAACCCGGCCACGGCCGACCTGGTCAAGGCGGTCGAGTCGATCGGCTCCGACCAGGTGGTGATCCTGCCCAACAACAAGAACATCCGACCCGTGGCCGACCAGGTCGACGCCCTGTCCGACAAGACGGTCCGGGTCGTGGCGACCGGCTCCATCGTCGAGGGCTTCGCTGCCCTGCTGGCCTACGACCCGGCGGCGGACGCCGAGGCCAACGTCGCCTCCATGTCCGAGTCGGCCGCCCGCGTCGTGCCGGCCGAGGTCACGCGGGCGGTGCGCGACACGGTGACCGACGCCGGCGAGGTGCACGAGGGCGACTTCATCGGGATCTCGCGCGACGGCGTCGTGGCGTTGTCGGACAACGTGGTCGTCTGCACCCGCCTGCTGTTGAGCCGCCTGCTCAATCCGACGCATGAGCTCGTGACCCTCATTGAGGGCGAGGGCGCCCGCGTCGCCGACACGAGGCGGATAGAGGAGTGGCTCTCCGAGGAGTACCCCGACGTGGCGCTCGAGGCGCACCAGGGCGGCCAGCCCCTCTACCCGTACCTGCTGGGGATTGAGTAGCGGCCGCACACTCAGCGACCTGAGCCAGCGGCCCGTGTCCGTGCTCGCGTCGGTGTCCGAGCGCAAGGCCGGGCGGCTGGCCGAGCTGGGCGTGGAGTCCGTGCTCGATCTGCTCACGACCTACCCCCGGCGCTACATCGATCGCACCCGCCAGGCTGACGTCTCCGACCTCCAGGTCGGCGACGAGGCGGCCGTGCTGGCCTCGGTGCAGTCGGCCTCGGCGCGGCGCGCCCGGACGGGCCGGGCCATGGTGGACGTCGTCGTGCGCGACGACACGGGGCGGCTCAAGATCGTCTTCTTCAACCAGCCCTGGCGGGCCAAGCAGCTCGAGGCCGGCACCGAGGCCATCTTCTTCGGCAAGGTGACCGAGTACCGCGGCACCCGCCAGATGGCCAACCCCGTCGTCGACGTGGTGGCCGGCGTGACCCCCGGCCGGCGGACGTTGCGCATCCTTCCCGTGTACCCGGCGTCGGCCAAGGCGGGGCTGACGTCGTGGGAGATCGGGGAGTTCGTGGCGGAGGCGCTCGAGCGCGCCGGCGAGTTCGCCGACCCGCTGCCGCCCGAGTGGCGGACCTCCATCGACCTGTGGGAGCGCACCGAGGCCTTCCGGGCCATCCACGGGCCCGAGTCGCTCGAGGTCGTCCCGCCCGCCCGCCGCCGCCTGGTGTTCGACGAGCTCCTCCGCCTGCAGCTGGCCCTGGTGCTGCGCCGGCGGGCCTTCGAGGTCAACGCCCGCGCCCTGCACCATGCCGTGTCGCCCCGCGAGGTCACCGGCGGGGTCAGCGACACGCTCGTGGCCCGCTTCCTGGCCCGCCTGCCCTACGAGCTGACCAAGGCGCAGCGCCGCGCCCTGGCCGTCATTGTGGCGGACATGGCCGGGCCCTTCCCGATGCACCGCCTGCTGCAGGGCGACGTCGGCTCGGGCAAGACCGTGGTGGCGCTGGCCGCGCTGCTGGCGGCCGTGCAGAGCGGGCACCAGGGTGCCCTCATGGTCCCCACCGAGGTGCTGGCGGAGCAGCACTTCGCGGCCGTGCGCGCCCTGCTGGGCGAGCTGGAGGGGCCCGGCGGCATGGGGGGCGGCGAGGTGCGCGTGGAATTGCTGACCAGCCGGATCAAGGGCAAGGCCCGCACGGCGGTGCTCGAGGGCCTGGCCTCGGGTGCGGTGAGCGTGGTGGTGGGGACGCACGCCTTGTTGACCGAGGAGGTGGCGTTCGGCTCGCTCGGCACGGTGGTGATCGACGAGCAGCACCGCTTCGGCGTCGAACAGCGGGCCACGCTGCGGGCGAAGGGCACCGACGGCGATCCGGACCTGCTGGTCATGACGGCGACGCCCATCCCGCGCACGGCGGCCATGGTGATCTTCGGGGACCTCGACCTGACCACACTGGACGAAATGCCGCCGGGCCGTCAGCCGGTCACGACCCACTGGTTGCCCGGCGACGCGCCCGGCGGCGAGGCGCCCGCCTGGGACCGGGTGCGCACCGAGGTGGCGGCCGGGCACCGCGCCTTCGTGGTGTGCCCGTTGGTCAGCGACTCGCTCCGGGTCGAGGCCAAGTCGGCCAGCGAGGAGTTCGAACGGCTGGCCGCCGGCGAGCTGTCGGGTCTGCGCGTCGGGCTCATGCACGGCCAGATGGCGCCCGCCGCCCGCGAGGAGGTGATGGACCACTTCCGCACCGGCGAGCTCGACGTGCTGGTCGCCACCACGGTCATTGAGGTCGGCGTCGACGTCCCCGAGGCCACCGTCATGGTGGTGGAGAGCGCCGACCGCTTCGGGATCGCCCAGCTGCACCAGCTACGCGGCCGCGTGGGTCGCGGCGGCACAGCCAGCTGGTGCTACCTGCTCGGCGGGGAGGAGGGCAACGAGCGGCTGACGGCGGTGGCCGGCTCGACGGACGGGTTCGCGCTGGCCGAGGCCGACCTGCGGGTGCGCGGCGAGGGCACGCTGCTCGGCGCCCGCCAGAAAGGGCAGAGCGACCTTCGGCTGGCCTCGCTCACCGACCCGGGCGACATGGCGCTGCTCGACGAGGCGCGCCAGGTGGCCGAGGAGATGGTGGGCGGGGACCCCCAACTCACGGCGCACCCCGACCTGGCCGACGAGGTCAGGCTGCTCCTGAGTGCGGACGAGGACGAGTACCTGTTCAAGAGCTGACGGGTTCGAGGGCTGATCGGCCGTCGTTAGGCTCGGGCGATGCGGGTCATCGGAGGCCGGAGCCGCGGGCGCCGGCTGCCGGCCAAGCTGCCGGCGTCGGTGCGACCGACGTCGGACCGGGTGCGCGAGGCCATCTTCGACATCCTCGGCTCACAGGGGGGCGTGGAGGGCCTGGCGGTGGTCGATCTGTTCTGTGGCAGTGGCGCGCTCGGGGTCGAGGCACTCTCTCGGGGGGCGGCGTCGTCCACCTTCGTCGACCTGAATCCGGACGCGCTGGCCGCCGTCCGCCAGAACGTGCAGGCGGTGGGACTCGACGAGGAGCCGGTGACGCTGGTCGCGCGCCGCGCTCCCGGGCTGGCTCCATGGCGGCCCCGCCGGCGCGTTCGACCTCGCCCTGTGTGATCCCCCCTACGACTTCGACGACTGGCCGGTGCTCCTCGACGCACTCCAGGCGGACACGGTCGTCATGGAATCGGCGTCGTCCATCGTCCTGCCCGGTGCCTGGGTGGTCGCGAGAGAGCGCCGGTACGGCGGTACGCTCGTCACCGTGGCTCATCACAGCGGTGACGGTTCGTGAAAGTCGGGCTTTTTCCCGGGTCGTTCGACCCCTTCCACAACGGACACCTCGAAATCGTCGAACGGGCCAGCCATCTCTTCGACGAGGTCGTCGTGGCGGCGCTGCGCAACCCCCAGAAGAGCACGGCGCTTTTCGACCTGCAGGAGCGCCAGACGATGTTGGAGGAGGTCGTGGCGCACCTCCCCTCCGTGCGGATCGTGTCGGTGTCGACGCTGCTGGTCAACGTGGCCCGGGACGTCGGTGCGACGGCGATCGTGCGCGGCCTGCGTGCCGTGTCGGACTTCGAGGCCGAAATGCAAATGGCCCAGATGAACAAGCACCTCTCGGGCGTGGAGACGATCTTCATTCCCACCAGCCCCGAGTGGTCGTTCGTCGCCTCCAAGCTCGTGCGCGAGGTGGCGCGCTTCGGCGGTGACGTCTCCGCCTTCGTGCCCAAGGTCGTGGCGGAGCAGCTCAGGGCCAAGTACGACGGCCGGCTCGGGAGTGACCTCGGGAGTGACGAGGAGTGAGCGACCAGTTCCTCGACGTGGACGACGAGCCGCCGGTGCAGGAGGTCGGGATCGAGTCCATCCTCAACCATTTGCTCGATCTGATGGCCACCGCCAAGTCGATGCCGCTGTCCTCCTCGGTCATGGTCTCGCGGGAGGAGGTGACCTCGCTGGTCCACTCGGCCATCGAGTGCCTGCCCGACGAACTCCGCCAGGCGCGCTGGTTGCTGCGTGAGCGCGAGGAGTTCATGGCGGAGCGCAACCGCGACGCCGAGGCACTGATGGCCGACGTGCGCGCCCAGGCCGAGCACATGGTCCAGCGCACCGAGATCGTGCGCCAGGCCAACTCGGTTGCCCAACGCATTCTCGACGACGCCAACGAGGAGGCGAGGACGCTGCGTCACCAGGCCGAGGACTTCGTGGACACCAAGCTGGCCGGCATGGAGATCGTGCTCGACCGGCTCACCCGCACCGTCCAGGCCGGCCGGGCCAGGCTGGCCGCACCGCTCCTCGAGACGACGCCGGTCGACGATGCCGTGGCGGGGACGGAGGAGGACGGCTTCTTCGACCAGGACAAGTCCTAGTCATGGCCGCCGATCCCTTCGTGGTCCCCGTGGCACGGCTGCGCCGCTCGCCCGGGCAGCCCGTGCACGAGGTGCGCCGGGGCGAGGTGGTCCAGGCCGGCCCGATCGACGAGGCCGGGATCGACCCCGGGCGCAGCGTGGTGCCGGCCGGCGCCGAGATCGAGGTCGACGTGACGCTGACGCCCTTCGAGGGCGGCATCGACGTCGCCGGCACGGTCACCGCACCGTGGTCGGGGATCTGCCGCCGCTGCGCCGAGCCGGTGGCGGGGGAGCTGCGCATCCCCGTGCACGAGCGCTTCGCCGACGCCCCGCTGGCCGCCGCGTCCGACGAGGAGCTCTACCCGATCGTCGACGAGACCATCGACCTCGGCCCGCTGGCCCGCGATGCCGTGGTGCTCGAACTGCCAATGGCGCCCCTGTGCCGGGAGGACTGCGCGGGGTTGTGCATCCAGTGCGGGGCCAACCGCAACGAGGGCGACTGCGGCTGCGTTGCCCCACACGACCCCCGGTGGGCTAATCTCGACGTGCTCCGGTAGCCGTACCGGCACCGTCCGAGAGCGCCTCTCCGCCCGAATCGATCGTTGGAGTCCCGTCATGGCCGTCCCCAAGAAGAAGAAGTCCAAGGCCAAGGGCCGCAGCCACCAGGCCGGTGCGTGGCGCCTGGGCCGGCCGGCACGCAGCGTGTGCCCGCACTGCCAGGCCTCCAAGACGCCCCACGTGGTCTGCCCCAGCTGCGGCTGGTACAAGGGACGCCAAGCGGTCGAGGTCGACTGACTTGAGCCGCCGGGGCGAGCGTCCCAGCCCCGAGACGCTGGCCACGCTGCCCGTCGCCGTGGACGCCATGGGCGGCGACCTGGCCCCCGGCGAAATCGTCGAGGGCGCCCACCGCGCCGCCGAGCGCCACCACATCGGCATCGTGCTCGTCGGCCCACCCGAGCTGGTGGGCGACACCCAGGGCCTCGAGCTCGTGCCCTGCACCGAGGTCATCGGCATGGACGAGGACCCGGCCGGCGGCGTGCGCCGCAAAAAGGACTCCTCCCTGGTACGCGCCGCCGAGCTCGTGCGCGACGGGAAGGCCGCCGCCATGGTGTCGGCCGGCAACACGGGGGCGACCATGGCCTCGGCGCTGCTGCGCATGGGCCGACTCCCCGGCGTGGTGCGGCCCTGCATCGCCACCCCGCTGCCGCGCCTGGGCCGCACGCCGGCCGTGCTGGTCGACGCCGGGGCCAACGCCGAGTGCACCCCGGCCATGCTGGTGCAGTTCGCCCAGATGGGGGCCGCCTACGTGCGGGCCCGCTTCGGCACCGAGGCCCCCTCCGTCGGGCTCCTCTCCATCGGCGAAGAGCCCACCAAGGGCACGCCGCTGGTCAAGGAGACGCACGGCCTGCTGGTCGAGGCGGCACAGGCGGCCACGGGCGAGAGCGGCTTCGCGTTCATCGGGAACCTCGAGGGCCGCGACCTCCTGCCCTCGCCGGCCGACGTCATCGTGACCGACGGGTTCACGGGGAACGTGGCGCTCAAAGCGCTGGAGGGCTCGCTGCGCTTCCTCTTCGACACCCTGCTGGGCGTGTTCGGGACCGACGAGGCGACGACCGAGGCCGCCGCCGTCCTGCTGCCGCACCTGTTGCCGGTGGCGGCCGAATTCGAGCCCGAGAACACCGGCGGGGCCATGCTCCTCGGGACCGACGGGGTCTGCGTCATCAGCCACGGGTCCTCCAATGCAACCGCCATGATGAATGCCGTCCTGGTGGCGCACGAATGTGCGACGCGGGGGCTGGCCGACCACGTGGCGGCGGCGGTCAAAACCGGCAATTCGGCCTAAAAGCCCAGCTCATACCCCCTAAACGGGCGATGTGAGCCTCGCGGGACGTACACTGTCGCCGTGCCAGCAGAAACCCACACCAATCAGGGCCCACTCGACCGCAACGGGGTCTTCGAGCTGATCAGGGACCAACTGGCCGACATCCTCGAGACGGACCCGTCGACGATCACCGAGGGGGCCTCCTTCGCGGAGGACCTCGACGCCGACTCGCTGGCCCTGATTGAGCTGGTCGAAGCCCTGGAAGAGGAGCTGGGCGAACGCACGGTGGGGTTCCGCATCAATGACGAGGACCTCGAGGACCTGCGCACGGTCCGGGACGCAGTTGACTACGTCTACGCCAAGCTCGAGGCGGGTTGACCCGGGCGCTGAGGGGGCGGCCGCACTGGCCGAGCGACTTGGCCATTCCTTCGCCGACTTGAGCCTCCTGCAGCATGCCCTCGCCCATCGCAGCTGGTGTGGCGAGCAGGAGGGGGCGCGCCCTCCAACGAACGCCTCGAATTCCTCGGCGACGCCGTCCTCGGCCTGATCGTGGCCGGCTACAGCTACGAGCGCTTCCCCGACTTCGCCGAGGGGAAGCTGGCCAAGGTCCGCTCCGCCGTGGTCAACGCCCGCGTGCTGGCCCAGGTGGCCGCCCGGATCGGGGTGGGTGAGGTCCTCCTGTTGGGCCGGGGGGAAGAAACGTCAGGTGGCCGGGCCAAGGCCTCCATCCTGGCCGACGCCTTCGAGGCCATCCTCGGTTCGGTCTACCTCGATGCCGGCTGGGAGGCCTCGCGCGAGCTCGTCCTGCGCGAGCTGGGCGACGCCATCGAGCGCGCCGGCGAGGAGCCCGACGACTTCGACCACAAGAGCCGCTTGCAGGAGAAGGCCGTGCGCGACGGCGAGGGGACGCCCCGCTACGTCGTGGTGGGGTCGGGGCCGGACCACGACCGCGTCTACGTGGCCGAGGTCTTCTTGGGCGGGACGAGTTGGGGGTCGGGCGAAGGACGCTCGAAGAAGGATGCCGAACAGGAGGCCGCACGAGCGGCCTGGGAAGGCCTCACCAGTGCCTGAGCTGCCCGAAGTCGAGACGCTGCGCCAGGATCTGTCCCGCGAGGTGGTGGGGCGCAAGATCAAGGCGGTGGCCGTGTCCAACGGTCGCTCCGTGCGCCGGCACGCCTCGGCCAAGCACTTCCGGGCCCTCCTGGAGGGCCACACCATCAAGTCGGTGGGCCGGTTGGGCAAGTACCTGCTGTTGACGCTCGACAGCGGTGACACGCTGGTGGTGCATCTCGGCATGAGCGGGCAGCTGCTGCGGGTCAAGTCCGCCAAGGACCCCAAGCCCAAGCACACCCACGTCATCATCACCTTCACCCAGGGCGGCGAGCTGCGCTACGTGGACCCCCGCACCTTCGGCGAGATGTTCGTCTCGACGCCGCCCTTGAAGGCCGACGGGACCCCGCTGAGCCCGGTCTCGGGCACGGCGGGCGGCGACGGCACCGCCATCAGGAAGGCCATCCCCGAGCTGGCCCACCTGGGCTTCGACCCTATTGAGGACCTCATGAGCTGGGACCGCTTCGGTGCGTTGCTGCACCAGCACCACGGGGGCGTCAAGGCGCTCCTCATGGACCAGAGCTTCACGGCGGGCATCGGGAACCTCTACTCCGACGAAATGCTCTACCAGGCCGGCCTGCGCTACGACAGGGCGGCGGATTCGTTGACGGCGACCGAGGTGCGCCGTCTCTACCGCGCAATTGTCGAGACGTTGGCCGACGCCATCAAGCACCGTGGTTCCTCGCTGGCCGACGAGCAGTACCGCGACCTCTTCGGGGAGCTGGGCGACTTCCAGGGCTCGCACCAGGTCTACGACCGCGAGGGCGAGCCGTGCCGGCGCTGCCGCAACACCATTGTGCGGGTCAAGGCGGGTGGGCGCTCCACCTTCTTCTGCGAGCACTGCCAGGTGTGAGGCACCCCGTGAGCTCCCCGGCGCCCGTAGGCCTCCGGTAGGGTCGCCCCGATGTTCCTGAAGTCGCTCAGCATGAAGGGATTCAAGTCCTTCGCCGACCCGACGGTCCTCGAATTCGAGCCCGGGATCACCGTGGTCGTCGGGCCCAACGGGAGCGGGAAGTCCAACGTCGTCGACGCCGTGACCTGGGTGCTCGGCGCCCAGGGCCCGCGCTCGCTGCGCTCGGCCAAAATGGAGGACGTCATCTTCGCCGGGACGTCGTCGCGGCCCCAGCTGGGCCGGGCCGAGGTGTCGCTCACCATCGACAACTCGTCGGGCAAGCTGCCGATCGACCTGGCCGAGGTCACCATCACCCGGACCCTCTTCCGCTCGGGCGAGAGCGAGTACGCCATCAACGGGGCACCGTGCCGGCTGCTCGACATCCAAGAGCTGCTCAACGACTCGGGTGTCGGCCGCCAGCAGCACATGATCGTCGGCCAGGGGCAGCTCGACACCGTGCTGAACGCCCGGCCGGAAGATCGGCGGGCGATCATCGAAGAGGCGGCCGGGGTGCTCAAGCACCGCCGACGCCGCGAGAGGGCGGAGCGCCGGCTGGCGGGCACCGCGGAGAACCTGGAGCGTCTGGGCGACCTGGTGCGCGAGGTGCGGCGCCAGATCCGGCCCCTCGAACGACAGGCCGCGGCGGCCCGGTCGCACGACAGCGTGGCGACGGAGCTGCTGACGGTGCGGCGCTTCCTGGCCGGCGCCGAGCAGACCGACCTGAGTGCCCGCCGGTCGGCCGCGGTGCAGAACCTGGCCGTGTGCCGCGACGAGGAGGCCGAGTTGCACCATGCGCTGGAGGCGCTCGACGCCGAGGCGACCTCCACCACGGCCGAGCTCTCGTCGCGCCGCGAGGAGGACCTGGCCAACGCGCTCGGCCGCGTGCAGGGACTGGTGGAGCGGGCCCGCGGGCTCTCCGGGGTCCTGCGCGAGCGGGGCCGGGGCGTGGTGGCCGCGCTCGATGCCGCCGCCGATGTCGACGTGGTCTCGACCCTCGAGGCCGAGGCGGCCCGCCTGGCCAGCGAGCTGGTCACGGCCGAGGCCGAGGAGGAGGCCGGCGGGGCGCCCGAACGGGCCGACCTCGACGCCGCCCTGGCGGGGTTGGACGACGAGGCGGCGGCACTGCGGGAGCGCTGGGCCACCGTGCTCGGCGAGGATGCGCCCGACCAGGCCATCGCCCGCGTGCGGTCCCGCACCGAGTCGGTCGCCCGCGCCACGGTACGCGAGCAGCAGGATCTCGAGGCGCTCGGGGTGCGGGTGGGCACGTTGGAGGAGCGCAGGGCGGGCGCGGCGGTGCGGGCCGACCTCCTGGCCACACAGGCCGACGAGCTGGAGCGGGCCACCGACGCGCTGGCCGACGAGCTGGCGGCGCGCAGCGCGGAGCTCGAGTGCGCCGTGCAGGAGGCCGAGGCGGCGCAGGTGGCGGCCGACGAGGCCGAAGAGGGGCGGCACCGCACGGCGGCCCGGGCCGAGGCGCTGGAGCGCGCGCTCGCCGATCTGCAGGGCGCCGGCGGGCGCGAGCTGCTGCGCGACGTGGACGGTGTCGTCGGGTCACTGGTCGACCTGGTCGAGATCGACGACGGGTGGGACGCCGCCTTCGAGGCCGCCATCGGCGCCGGCGTGGCCGCCGTCGTCGTGGACGGCCGCCGCTCGGCCCAGGCCGCGCTGGCCACCCTGCGCGAGGGCGGGGTGACGGGGGCCATCCTGACCCCCCGGTCCTCGGCGTCCTCGGCCGCGGCCGCGGCGCACGACCTCCCCCCGGGGAGCAGCGCCCAGCCCGTCCGGGGCCATGTCCGCGTGCGCCAGGGAGGCTCCGTCGCCGAGTCGGTGCTGGACACCCTCGTCGGCCGGGCCGTCCGTGTCGACGGCTGGGAGGAGGCAATCGACCTCTCTCTGGCCCGCGACGACCTGGTCGTGGTCACACCCGAGGGCGATCGCTTCGCGGCCACGGGGTGGCGCGTGCGCTCGACCACCAGCGTGGTCACGGCCGCCTCCGTCGAGGAGGCACGCCGCCGGGCCGAGGACGCGGCCGCCACGGCCGAGCTGGCCCGGGCCCACCTGGCCGAGAGCCGCATTGTGCTGGGACGCTGCCGCGACGCCCGCACGGCGGCCGAGCGGGCCAACGACCGTCACGCCTCGGCCTGCGAGACGGGGCGGGCCGACCGGGAGCGCTCGGCCGAGGAGCAGCGCCGGCTGGCGAGCGAGCTCGACGAGGCCCGGGCCGCGGTGGCCGCGGCGCAGCAACGCCTGGCCGAGGTCACCGCCGAGCAGGCGCACCTGGCCGGTTCACTGCCCGAGCTGCAGGAGGCGCTCGAAGCCTGGGAGGCGCTCGAAGAGCGTCGCGTCGCGCTGCGGGGCCGGCGTCAGGAGCTCGAAGTGCGCGTCGCCGGCGTCGTCGAACGCCGGCGCGTCCTGGCCGAGCGGCAGGCCGAAGTCGAGCGGCGCCTGCAGGGCCACGCCGAGGAGCGGGCCACCGCGGCGACGCGCCGGCGCCGGCTGGAGGCCGAGGGCGCGGCGCTGGCCCGCCTCGAGATTGTGGTCCAACTCGAGCACGAGCGGCTCGACGGTGTCTTCGAATCGTTGCGCCACGACTACCAGGACCAGGTCGACGCCGTCCGGGCCGGGGGCGAGAAGCTCGAGCGCCTGCGCCAGGACCGCCACACGACGGAGCAGCGCCTCGAAGCGGTGCGCACCCGGACGCGCACGCTGGACCTGGAGTCCAACGAGGTCGACCTGCGCATGGAGGCACTGCACGAGCACATCGCCCGCGACCTCGGGGCCAGCCCCGAGGAGCTGACGGGCCTCCCCGAGCCCGAGGCGCCCGAGGGCATCACGCTGGCGCACCACGCCGCCGAGCTCGAGCGCAAGCTGGCGTCGCTGGGGCCCGTGAACCCGCTGGCGCTCGAGGAGCTCTCGACCCTCGAAGAGCGCCACAAGGAGCTGGAGGCGCAGGTCGACGACGTGCGCGGTGCGAGGCGGGAACTGCACGAGGTGGTGCGCACCCTCGACCACGAGATCATGACGTCGTTCGCCGCCGCCGCCGCCGACGTGAACGAGCACTTCTCGACGTTGATCGCCATGCTCTTTCCCGGAGGAACCGGCCGCCTCCTGCTGGTGGAGCCCGACGACCTCCTCAACACCGGCGTCGAGATCGAGGTGCGCCCAGCCGGCCGCAACGTCCGGCGGGTCTCGCTCCTGTCCGGCGGCGAGCGCTCGATGGCGGCGCTGGCCTTCCTGTTCGCTGTCTTCCGCAGCCGGCCGTCGCCCTTCTACATGATGGACGAGGTCGAGGCCGCGCTCGACGACGTCAACCTCAGCCGATTCCTGGCGCTGGTCCACGAGTTCCGTGACGAGGCGCAGCTGCTCATCGTGAGCCACCAGAAGCGCACCATGGAGACGGGCGATGCGCTCTACGGCGTGACCATGGCACCCGGCGGCTCCTCCCAGGTGGTCAGCCAGAAGGTGGAGAAGGAGAAGGAGCCGGCGGCATGACGGGAACCCTGGCGTTCGTCTTCATCATCGTGGCCGTCATCTGTGTCGTCGCCGGGGTGGCGGCCGTGGGCCGCACGCGGCGAGCAACGCGGGCGGACGCCGAGGAGTACGGCGCGGACGACGACGAGGCGACGTACGCGGAAGAGGAGGCGGCGGTGGAGGCGGCACGAGCCGCGGCGGCTGCGGCAGACGCCGAGGCGCGGGCGCGTGAGGGCGACGAGCCCGACATTGAAGGGTTCCGACCGTGATCGGCACCCTGATCACCATTGTGGTGGTGGTCGCCCTCCTGGGCGTGGCCCTGGGCGCTGTCGCGCTCTCGCGGTCACGCCGGCGCGGTGGCAGCACGACGACCACGGCGCCGCCGACCGCGCCGCCCAGCCCACCACCGCAGGCTCCGCCGCAGACACCTGTTCGCGACGGTGGCCGTGCCCGAAGCGGCCCCGCCACCGGCCGAAGCCGAGGTTCTCGGGGCCCCACCGTCGTACCGGAGCCGCCTCGGCGGCGTCCGCGGCCTGTTCAGCGGGGCGGTGGCCGCGCTGCGGGCCGGTCGGATCGACGACGCGACCTGGGAGTCGCTGGAGGAAGCGCTGATCCGGGCCGACGTCGGCGTCAGCACGACCGGCGTGCTCCTCGACGAGCTGCGGGCCAAGGTGCAGACCAAGGAGATCAGCAGCGGGGACGATCTGCTCGAGGCACTGGGCGCGTCGATCCGTCACCTGCTCGACTCGGTCGGTTCGCGCGACCTGCGCTTCGACGGGCGAGAGGGTCATCCCGACGTCTGGCTGTTCGTCGGCGTCAACGGCGTGGGCAAGACGACGACGATCGGCAAGTTGGCCCGGCGCCAGTCCGCGGCCGGCCATTCGGTGCTCCTCGCCGCCGGTGACACCTTCCGGGCGGCGGCGGCCGATCAGCTCGGCATGTGGGCCGAGCGCACCGGAGCCGAGATCGTCCGGGGCGCCGAGGGCTCGGACCCGAGCGCGATCGTGTTCGACGCGGTGCAGCGGGCCGCGGCCCGCAAGAACGACCTCGTGCTGGCCGACACGGCGGGACGGCTGCACACGAAGCTCAACCTCGTGGAAGAGCTGAAGAAGATCCGGCGCATCGCCGACCGTGACCCGGGCAACGTCACGGAGGTGCTGCTCGTCCTGGACGCCACGACGGGCCAGAACGGGCTGACCCAGGCCCGGCAGTTCGCCGACGCGGTGGATGTGACGGGCATCGTGCTCACCAAGCTCGACGGCACGGCCAAGGGCGGCATCGTCGTCGCGGTCGAACGCGAGCTGTTCGTCCCGGTCAAGCTCGTGGGGCTGGGCGAGGGCCCCGACGACCTGGTGGATTTCGACTCGGCGGCGTTCGTCGACGCCCTGCTCGCATCCGACTGACCACGACAAGGAAGGTGGCGACGACGTGACGGACCAGGGCGGTGGGACCACCAACGGCGTCGTCCCCGACAACGGCGCCGTTCCGGACAACGGCGTCGTCCCGAATCATGGGGCGGCGGTACCCGAAGCCGTGGGCTCAGGCCGTGGCGGTGGGGGCCCCTTCGATCTGAACGCACAGCAGAAGAAGGTCCTGCTCGCCGTCCTCGTGGTGCACGTCATTGTGGCCCGGTTCACGTTGCGCGACTTGCGCCGGCGCCAGGCGTCGGCGGTGCGGGGACCCAAGCGACTGTGGCGCATCTGGGCCACGGTGAACACGACGGGCTCGTTCGCCTACTGGCTCGTCGGGCGGCGCAAGGGGGCCCAGGTCTTGGCCCAGGAGCTCTAGGCCCAGCGAACCCGCACTGCCTCGGCGAATTGCCCAAGCACGGCGCGGTCACCTTCGACGGACAGGTCGTCCGCGCCGGCGCGGTTCCACAAGGCCAGGTAGAGGTCGCCGGCCGCGCCGCTCACGGTGCACGCAGCTCGGGCGACATCGTGGCTCGTCGTGTGGACGCCATCAGTGTCGAGGTGCAGGAGCCAGGAGGCGTCGATGTCCGTGCAGCGCACCGCCAGGGTGGTCGGCGGGTCGGCGCGCAGCATGGTGCTGCGGCGCGGGACGAACAGCCGCAGCAGCTCGTCAACGCCGTCGGCGGCGAAGGGTGCGACGAAGCCGGTCACCGCGGCGCCAAGGGCCAGCTCGGCGTCGACGCGATGGATGGCGGTCTCGTGGGCCTGGCGCCGCGCCCACATGGCGCGTGGCGAGGGGGCGGGGAGGAACGTCCAGCACAACAGGTCGTCGGGCGCGACGACGAGTGCGGCCACGAGGTCGGAGCAGCCCTGTGCCAGCCACGCGGCAAGGTCGGCGTCAGCCGGCCACGTCCCGACCACCTCGTCCAGCTCCGCGTGCGAGGGCTCGGTCCGCCCGCTCGTGACGTAGCCGGTGGCCCAGCGGTGCACCCCGCCCGTGTGCCGGACGAGGTCGCGCACGGTCCAGTCGGGACAGCTGGGCACACCGCCGCCGGGGTCGGCGAGGGCGACCGTGGCCGCCATCCGCACGCCCTCGTCCCGCAACGCGTCGATGTGGGCGGGGATCTCCACCGGTCGCGTCAGGAGACGTCGAGGAGATCGATCACGAAGACGAGGGTGTCGTTCGCCGCAATGCCCTGCGCCCCCTGCGGGGGATTGGCGCCGTAGCCGAGGCTCGCCGGGATGATCAGCTCACGACGGCCGCCGACGTGCATGCCGACGACGCCTTTGTCCCAGCCCGGAATCACCTGACCCTCACCGAGCGTGAACGTGAAGGGCTGGCTCGTCCACGAGGACTGAATGACCTTCCCCGCCGAGTAGGTGGCCAAGACGTACTGCACCGTCACGTTGCTGCCCGGGGTCGCCTCCTTGCCGGTGCCGACGATGAGGTCCGCGCTCTCGAGGCTGGTGGGGGCGGTCCCCGTGGGAACCGTCACGGTCGGGGCCTGCCCCGCCGTGCCCGCGGGCGACAGATCGGCGTCCGGAATGGGGAGCGTGGCGTGGAGGGGACTGGCGGCCGGCTTGGTCGTCGGTGTCGCGCCGGAGCCGCTGCCGGTGGTCTGGGACACGTGCGCTGCATCCGACGAGCTGGACGGTGAGGAGCTGCAGGCGGCCAGGCCGAGCGCGCCCGCTCCGGCCAGGGCGATCACCGCGATGGCCCGTCGTGACGGGGTTGGCAGGGGCATGAGCCGAGACGGTAGCCGGTGGTCACGGTGCCGCAGGGGCAGCCGGCAGTGGCGGCCGCGGGCCCGCCGGCGCTCCGATGTCCCACCCTGCAGCGCTGGCAGCGGCTCGGGCGGACGGCGCCACTAACGTGAGTGACCATGTTCGACGCCCTTTCCGATCGCCTGGAGCGGATCTCCACCCGCCTGCGGGGAAAGGGGCGCATCAGCGACGAGGATCTCGACGAGGCACTCAAAGAGATCCGCACCGCCCTCCTGGAGGCCGACGTCGAGCTGAGCGTGGCCCGCCGGTTCTGTGACGGCATCCGGCTGCGGGTCAGCACCGAAGCCCTCTCCAAGAGCCTGACTCCGGGACAACAGGTCGTCCGCGCCGTGCACGAAGAGCTCGTCAGCGTGCTGGGTGGCGAGACGCTCAAGCTCACCTACGCCTCGCGGCCACCGACCGTCGTGCTCATGGCGGGCCTGCAGGGCTCGGGCAAGACCACCAACTCGGCCAAGCTCGCCCTCTGGTGGAAGCAGCAGGGGCGCAACCCGTTGCTGGTGGGCGCCGACCTGCAGCGTCCCGCCGCCGTGGAGCAGCTGCGGGTCCTGGGCGAGCAGGCCGGGGTGACGGTCTTCAGCGAGGCCACCGACCCGGTGTCGTGCGCCAAGGCGGGGCTCGAGGAGGCCCGCCGGCTCGGCCGAGACATCTGCATCATCGACACTGCCGGCCGCCTGACCATTGACGCCGAGCTCATGGAGCAGATCCGGGACATTTCGGATGCCACGCAGCCGCACTACACGTTCCTGGTCATTGACGCCATGATCGGGCAGGACGCGGTGGCGACGGCGAAGGCGTTCCACGACACCCTCGAGCTGAGCGGCGTCATCCTGACGAAGCTCGACGGCGACGCCCGTGGCGGCGCCGCGCTGTCCGTGAAGGGCGTCGTGGGCAAGCCGATCGCGTTCGCCAGCACGGGGGAGCGACTGGCCGACTTCGACCTGTTCCACCCCGACCGCATGGCCGACCGCATCCTCGGGATGGGGGACGTGCTCAGCCTGATCGAACAGGCCGAGCGCACCATGGACACCGACGAGGTGACCAAGAGCGCCACGCGCCTCATGCAGGGACAGTTCACCCTGGACGACTTCCTCTCCCAGCTGCGCCAGGTCAAGAAGATGGGATCGCTGGGCGGTCTGATGCGCCTCATGCCTGGCATGTCCAAGGAGATGCGCCAGGCGGCCGGCCAGATCGACGACGGGGAGGTGGCCAGGGTCGAGGCGATCGTGTGCTCCATGACCCCGGCCGAGCGCAACGACACCGCCCTGCTCGACGGCTCCCGCCGCAGCCGGGTGGCCCGGGGCTCGGGCACCTCCATTCAGGACGTGAACACGCTTCTCAAGCAGTTCAAGGAGATGCAGAAGATGATGAAGGGGGTGGCTTCGGGCAACATGCCCAACCTCCCCGGTATGCCGAACATGGCCGGGATGAGCGGCCGGGCCGCCAAGAGGCTGGCCCAGCAGGGGGCCGCGGGGCTGCCCGCCCCACCCCCCGGGGCCGACTTCGACATGCTCTCCCAACTCATGGAGGGGGGCGGTGAGCTGCCCTCGGGCTTCCCGGGCCTGCCCGCGCCGGCGCCCGCTCGGCCCGTGGTCAGCGGCAACAAGGGCACCAAGAAGAAGAAGAAAGGCGGCCGGGTCACCCCTCCGAAAGGCCGGTAGCCCCGCCATCTGCCAGAATGGACGGTCAAGACGTCCAGATCAGTGGAGGAATTCAGTTCGTGGCAGTGAAGCTCCGCCTCGTGCGGATGGGAAAGAAGAAGCAGCCGACCTACCGGGTTGTCGCCGCCGACAGCCGGTCACCGCGTGACGGCCGGTTCCTCGAGATCGTGGGCACCTACGCGCCCCGCGGTTCGTCGACGGCCGAACCGGACGCCGTCATCAAGATCGACAACGCCAAGGCGGTGAAGTGGCTGGTCAATGGGGCCCAGCCGACCGAGCGGGTGGAGCGCCTCCTCAAGACGTCCGGGGCCTGGGACGAGTTCGCCGCAGCGAGGGCCAAGTGACGGACCTCTACGAAGCCGGCGACATCAACCAGTCCGGGGGCGCCGACGACGACGACTTCGACGACGCGGTGGACGACGAGGTCGGTGAGGGCAACGAGATCAGCGACGAGGACGGCGGCACGGCGTTGGCGGTGCTGACGTATCTCGCCCGCTCGCTCTCCAACGACCCGGACTCCGTCGTCATCGACACCGAGGAGCGCCGCGGTGGGCTGCGCCTCAATCTCCATGTCGCTCCCGACGACATGGGGCGGGTCATCGGCCGTCGCGGTCGGACGGCCCAGGCCATCCGGACGCTGGTCAACGTGGCGGGCGCCAAGGACGGCGTCCAGGCCAGCGTGGACATCGTCGACGACTGATCTGCTCAAAGTCGGCCGGGTCACCAAGGCCCACGGTCTGCGTGGCGAGGTGGTCGTCCAACTCTGGACCGATCAGACCCAACGCGTCGACCCGGGGACGGAGCTGACTTCCGTCCGCGGCCCCCTCACCATCGTCTGGTCGAAGCCCTTCGGACCGGACCGCTACATCGTGCAGTTCGAGGGCGTGCTCGACCGCACCGCGGCCGACAGCCTGCGTGGCGTCGAGCTCGAGGCCGAGCCGCTCGACGACGTGCCGGACGTGCTGTGGGTGCACGAGCTCGTCGGTGCCACCGTGCGGGACGCCGCCGGTACCGCACTCGGCATCATCGCCTCGGTGGAGGCCAACCCGGCCAGCGACCTGATGGTGCTGGACTCCGGTGGGCTGATCCCGGTGCGCTTCCTCACCGCCCACGACGCCGCGGCGCGCACCGTCGACGTCGACATACCCGAGGGCCTGCTCGACCTGTGAGGCGTGCCTCGTGAGGATCGACGTCTTCACGATCTTCCCCGACGTGGTGGTCGACTACTGCGGGACGTCCATCCTCGGTCGTGCCGCCGCCACCGGCGCGCTCGACGTGCGCGTCCACGATCTGCGGGACGGCGCGCTCGACGCGCACCGCTCCGTCGACGGCAGCCCGTTCGGTGGGGGAGCAGGGATGGTGTTGAGCCCCGACCCGCTCTTCCGCTGCGTCGAGTCGGTGCCCGACCTGCCCCGGCCGCTGTTCCTCCTCGCGCCCGGCGGCCGGCCCTTCGACCAGGCCGTGGCGGTGGAGTTGGCGGAGCAGCACGCCGGCGGCTTCTCCCTCCTGTGCGGCCGCTACGAAGGGGTCGACCAGCGGGTGGCCGACCACCTGACCGACGGCGAGCTGTCCGTGGGCGATTTCGTGCTGGCAGGCGGCGAGTTGGCCGCCCTGGTCGTGGTGGAGGCGGTCGCCCGCTTGCTGCCCGACGTGCTCGGGAACGAGGAGTCGGCCCGGGACGAGAGCTTCGCCGAAGGGCTCCTCGAGTACCCCCAGTACACGCGGCCGGCGGAGTTCCGGGGGTGGCCGGTCCCCGAGGTGCTCCGGTCCGGCGATCACGGGGCGGTGGCCGCCTGGCGCCGCTCGCAGGCCCTCCTGCGCACGGCCGAACGCCGCCCGGACCTGATTGCGCGCCTGGTCAGGGCCTCGGCGCTCAGCGCCAGCGACGTGCGGGCCCTGTCTGCGCACGGCTACGATGTCCTGTCCGGCACTGAGCCGGAGTGACCCGAAGGACGCCCCCCCATGCACCCCACCGAAACGATCGATCGCGACAGCCTGCGCGACGACATCCCCGACTTCCGCCCCGGTGACACCGTCAAGGTCCACGTCCGGGTCGTCGAGGGCAACCGCGAGCGGGTGCAGGTGTTCCAGGGCGCCGTCATGCGGCGCCAGGGCGGCGGTGTGCAGGAGACGTTCACCGTGCGCAAGGTGAGCTTCGGCGTCGGCGTCGAGCGGACCTTCCCCGTGCACTCCCCGACGATCGCCAAAATTGAGGTCACCACCCTGGGCGACGTCCGGCGGGCCAAGCTCTACTACCTGCGCGATCGGCACGGGAAGGCCGCCAAAATCAAGGAGCGCCGGATTCCGCGGGGCAAGGTCGCGGCTGAAGCGGTGGTCGAGGACGACGTCGACGTCGATGAGGTCGACGAGATCGAAGATGTCAACGTGGTGGATGTCGTCGACGAGGTGGACGGCGGTGAGACCGAGGTCGATGACGCCGTCGATGACGCCGTCGATGACGCCGTCGAGGAGGACGCGGACGCGTAGGGCGGCGCCAGCGTGAGCGAGGAAGATCTCGAACGCTACGAATCCGAGATCGAGCTCGGGCTCGTCCAGGAGTACCGGGCCGTCCTGCCGGTCTTCACCTACGTGATCGAGACCGAGCGCCGGTTCTATCTGGCCAACGAGGTCTCGGTGACGGTGCGATCGGACACGACACCGGCGTGCATAGAGCTCGAGATCCGCGACGCCTGGGTGTGGGACATGTACCGCCCGGCGCGCTTCGTCCCCGAGGTCCGCGTCGTCACCTTCCGTGACGTGAACATCGAGCGGCTGCCCGAACAGGAGCTCTGACCCGGGGAGCACCGCCGCGACCGTTCCCCACCCGTGGGGACACGGCGCAACAGGCGCGCTCGGCGGGTTCGGGGAGCGGTTCGCCGCGGCGCACTACCGTTCGCTGGGTTACGCGGTGCTGGACCGGAACTGGCGCTGCTCGGCGGGCGAGATCGACCTGATCTGCGCCCGCGGCACCACCCTGGTCATCTGCGAGGTAAAGGCACGGACCGGCACGGCACACGGCCATCCGCTCGAGGCGGTCACCGCGTCGAAACAGCGCCGGCTGCGCCGCCTCGCCGCCACCTACCTGCGCCAGCAGGAGCGGCGTTGGAAAGAGGTCCGCTTCGACGTGGTCGGCGTGCTGGACGGGCGCTTGGAGGTCGTGGAAGGTGCGTTCTGAAGCGCCGCCGCATAGGGTCGCTGTCCATGGAGACACTGATCGTCGAGCGCAAGGACGGTGTCGTGACCGTCACGATGAACCGTCCCGAGCGCAAGAACGCCGCCAACGGCAAAATGCTGACCGAGCTGCGCACCATCTTCGAGGAGGTGGAGGACAACCCCGACGACAGGGTCATGGTGCTGACGGGTGCGGGAGGCGCCTTCTGCTCGGGGGCCGATCTCTCGGACCCCAGCGGCCCGGCCACCGACCCCACCCGTTCGGGATTGTCGCGCATGCGCCGTCTCGGGGACGTCGCCCTGGCGCTGCACCACATCTCCAAGCCGACCATCGCCAAGGTGGACGGGTTCGCGGTCGGCGCCGGGCTGTCGCTGGCGCTCGGATGCGACCTGGTCGTCTGCAGCGACCGGGCCAAGCTCTCCATGATCTTCGCCAAGCGGGGCCTGGCGCTCGACAACGGCGCCTCTTGGCTGCTGCCCCGCCTGGTCGGCCTGGCCCGGGCGAAGGAGATCGCGCTCTTCGGGGGGATGTGGAGCGGTGAGGAGGCTGTGGCCATCGGCCTGGTGAACCGTGCCCTGCCGGTCGACGAGCTCGACGCCTTCGTGGACACCTGGGCCAGCACGCTCGCCGCCGGCCCGCCCCTGGCGCTGTCGATGACCAAGACCCTGCTCCATGCCTCGTCCATGGCCTCCATGGAGCAGGCGGTGGAGGACGAGGCCCGCTGCCAGGCCCTGAACTTCTCGACCCAGGACACCCAGGAGGCTCTGGCCGCCTTCGCCCAGAAGCGGGAGCCGCTTTACATCGGACGCTAATAGACTGCAATTTGTGCTGAATGGCGTCCAAGGAATGGTCGGAGACACCGCCTTAGTGGTCAAGGCCATTGAGGGCGCACACCACCCCGGAAGGATCCGGGCCCGGGGTGAGGAGTGGCTCGCCATCCCCCTCGACCCCGACGCCACGATCCCCATCGGGACCGATGTCGTCGTTGCCGACGTCGAGCGCGGATTGCTCGTCGTCTACGACGCCGACAGCTAACAGAAGTAGAGAGGTACCCCTATGTTTGCAACGGCCGGAGAAGTATTGGGCATTGTCATCATCGCCGTTCTGGCCGCAGTCGGATTGGGGGCCTTGTTCCTCTCGCGTTTCGTCAAGATCGTCCAGCAGGGGAGTGTCGGGGTCGTCAAGCGACTGGGTGAGTTCAAGTCGGTGGATCAGCCGGGCATGCGGATCCTCGTCCCCTTCATCGACAAGATGGAGAAGGTCGACGTGCGGGAGTTCCCGATGACCGGCGACCAGCAGGCCGTGATCACCAAGGACAACGTGTCGCTGCAGGTGAGCGCGACCATCTTCTGCCAGGTGATCGACGTCAAGTCGGCGCTGTTCGAGATCAACGACTTCCAGCTGGCCGTGGACCAGCTCTCACGGACCGCCTTGCGTGCGGTCTTCGGCGAGCTCTCGCTGGACCAGGCGCTGAGCGAGCGCGAGACGATCAACAGCCGCATGCAGGACCACATGGCCGACGCCACGGCCAAGTGGGGTGTGCGCCTCAACCGCATTGAGATCCTCGACATCACCCCGCCGTTGAACGTGGTGCAGGCCATGTCCGAGCAGAAGGAAGCGGAGCAGCACAAGCGGGCCCTGATTCTCAAGTCCGAGGGGGAGCAGACCGCAGCCGTCAACTCCGCCGGCGGTCGCAAGCAGGCCGCCGTGCTCGAGGCCGAGGGCGCCAAGCAGTCGGCGATCCTGCGTGCCGAGGCGGAGATGAAGGTGCTGGAGCTCCAAGCCGAGGGCGAGAAGAAGGCCCTCGAGCTGCGCGGCGAGGGTGAGGCGTCGCGCCTCACCTCCATCGACACCGCCACCATCAACCCGCGCACGCTGGCCGTGCTGCAGCTCAAGGCGCTCCAGGACATTGCGGCATCCGACAACGCCAAGGTCGTCGTGCCCTACGAGGCGACCAGCCTCATGGGCGCGGCCGAGGTCCTTCTCTCGACGCTGCGCAACGAGGATCTCGGGCCCACCACGAATGGTGCCGCGCGACCCGTGGCCACGCCGGCCCGGCCTTCTAACAGGGAGTTGCCCCCGCAGGACTCCTAGCGGCACTGGTTCGACAAAGCACGACCACGGTGATCGGTCAGGCCCAGCCGAGCTCCCGCAGGCGTGCCTCGCCCAGGCCGAAGTGGTGACCCACCTCGTGGAGCAACGTCACCCGGACCCGATCGGCCAATTCGTCCGGCGTGCGGGCCGACTGGCAGATCGTGGCGAGGAAGAGCGTGATCTGATCGGGACGGGCCCCGGCATAGGTGCCGCGCTTGGTGAGCGGGATCCCCTCGTACAGGCCGTAGAGCCGGCCGGGCGGGCTCTCGTCGTCGATGATGATGGCCACGTTCTCCATCTCCGCCCGCAACGCTTCGGGGATGGCCTCGAGCGCATCGGCCACGAGTGCCTCGAATGCCGTGACATCGATCGGATCCATTGTCGTCACCTTGCCAGCAATCGCCTGCCGCGCCGCGGCACCCTGCGCGAGGTCAGGCAACTGGTGGCGACGTGGAGGGTGCCGGTAGCGTGCCGGGCCGATGACCGACCTGCTGGACGACAGCCTCTCCCTCCCGGCCAGCCTCGGAGTGGTGGCGGAGGTGCAGGACGGGGAGTTTCGCCTGACGCTGCAGCCCCGGTCAGAGGTGCTGCGCCACGGCGCGCTTCGGGCGAGCCTGATCGCCTTCATGATCGACGTCGTGGCCGGGATCGTCCTCGATGACGATCCCGACGCCTGGACCCTGACCTCGGACATGTCGGTGCGGATGCGGCCACTGCCCGCGCCCGCCTTCGTCTCCACCGAGAGCACGATTCTGCGGCGGGGTCGTCGGTCGGCGACCGCCGTGGTGGATCTCGTGACCGACGAGGGGGCACCCGTGGCGACGGGGGCCATCGGGTTCGTCCGGGTGCAACGCCGGGAAGGGGACCCCGTGAAGCCTCAGGCATCAGCGGGGAATCTCTCCGTCATGTTCGACGGGTCACGCACCCTGTCGCGTCCCCTCCGGGAGGAAGCGGGCATCGTCGTGCTCGATGCGAATGCGGGGCGTCTCGAAATGCCCGTGACGCCCGCCGTGCGCAACACCGCCGGCACGTTGCAGGGCGCCATGGTGGCGCTCTTCGCGGAAGCGGCCGCCGAGGAGCTGGTCTCGACCCGCTTCGGCGTCCCCGCCGTCGTGACGGAGCTCGATCTGCGCTACCTGGCCCAGACCGGAGAGGGCCCCGTCCGGTCCGAGTGCATCCTGCTCGGAGAGGGTCCCGACGCTCCGGTGCGGGTGGAGCTCTCCGACCGCTCGAGCGGTCGCCTGACGACGCTCGTCTACGCCCGCACGGCGGTGATCACGCCCTGACCGGCCTTCGGGTCGGCATTCGGCATGTCCCGAACCGACTCAGTCACCCACAGGCTGGTCGATCGGCACGGCGTGCACATGGAAGCCGCTGGGTCGCGGCGGGGGTTCGCTGGTGGTCGGTGCCTCGGGCTCTGGTGTCTCGCGCTTCTCCGGCTCCGGCTCCGGCGCTGACCCGTCGCCGAGGACCTTCACGTGCCCGGCGGAAGCCCGTGACGACCCGTCACGGGTGGTCGACGCAGCCAGATGTTCGAGCTGCCGCTTCTCCTTGCGTCGACGGAAGGGACCGCCGCGTGACGTGGGTACATCGCCCTGCCCCATACCCGCGAGCCTAGGGGTTGGGAGGGTCGTGACGGTGGTTCTCCGATCGGCCGTGGGAGGGCGGCCATAATCCGGGAATGCATCTCGGCGTGGCGCACCACTTCGGCTGGGCCGTGCTCGTGACGGCCTCGCATGACCACACCGTCGTCGATCGACGCAGAGTGGCACTGGTCGAGACCGGTGTTCCGCCGGCGCCGATCCACCACGTGGGCGGTGCGTTCCCCTCCACGAACCTGCAACACCGCTTGATGACGACGCCCTCTCGGCCCTGGTCGCCGAAGTGCGGGCGTCGGCGACCAGGGCAACGTCGGCTGCGTTGGACGACCTCGCGGCGTCGTTGCCCGAGCCGATCGCCTCCCTGTCGCTCCGAGCCTGGCCCGCGGAATTCCCGGACGACATCGCCGTCCTCCGGCGCGTGCCCTACGAGAGCCGCGCCGACTCGGTGATGTACCGCCAGGTCCTGGCCGAGGTGGCGCGTGCGCGCAGTTGGACGGTGCGCCTCTACGACGCCAAGGACGTCGAGGGCGAGGCGGCCGCCCGACTGGGCCCGCGTGCGGACGAGGTGCTGCGCGGCCCGCGGGCGAGGTTGGGACCGCCGTGGTCGAAGGACCACCGGATGGCACTGGCCGCCACCATCGTCGCTCGCTGAGGGGCCCATTCATGCATCCGATAGAGCCTGAAGAATCCAGCTGCGATAGCAGGTGTCGGCAAGCCGTACGGAAACGGCCTCCACGGCGGAGAACCAGCCGATCGCATCGTGTTCTTCGGGCGCACAGTTCGTCGGCGCAGTTCGGAACGGCAGGGTCTCTAACTCCCCGAGACGGCCCGGATTTCCTTGGAAAGAGCCTCAGTCCGCGCCCCTGCCAGATCAGCCCCACCTCGGTCGCCCATGCTGACGAGGATCTGCGATCGCTTCGACCAGGCGTACGTGCTCGATTCCCGGACAGCCAGACGCTCGCTCAGCAGAGCAAGCGCAATTTCGTCCCGACCCGCTCGAATGGCCCCTTCGAGCAGCGTGCGCTCGACGGCGTCGCGCTGGGCGTGGCTGCCTCCGAACTCGTGGACACGGCCACGGAGGGGAAGGAGTTCGTCGAGCACCGCCTCGTACGACCCCTGAGCGAAACTCACCAGGCCGCGACAGATCGGCAGCCCGACGGCGGCCGACATCGCCCATCCCGTCGTGGATCGGTCGCCCGTGTCGAGGAACCGCTCCAGGGCCGCGACGAGATCGTGGGCGCGAGCAAGATCACCTGCTCCGATGAAGGCCATGGCGGCGTGCATGTCGTTGAACGGGTAGTAGCCGGGCGACAGGCAGCGCGCCCAGGCGTCGGCCAACGCTCGCCACCGGTCGCCCACCGGAGTGCCTTCCAAATGAAGCCGCCACAGCAGTGCGGTGGCATCGAGTAACTCGAGCGCCACGTCCTCGGAGCCCTCGTGATGCAGGGTGCTGTCGTGGAGCGAGAGAGCGCCGGCGACGTCACCCGCCTCCAACAGGAAGAGGGCGGCGTGCCAGGAGTTGTGCACGTTGAGGAAGTTCCCCGTGCTCCAGTCGGCCTCGCGGGCCTGCATGAAGCGGACCCCTTCGGGGATGCGTCCCGTCATTTCGTAGGTGTGCACGACGGCGTGAATACCCCAGACGTCGTCGGGATTCGTTCCCACGGCACTGCGACCGACTTCCTCGGAGAGCCCGTAGAGGTTGCACTCCTCCAACCCGAAGGCATACATGCCCTGGAGGAATCCGAATTGCGGGTCGCCCGGCCCCCATGCGTAGAGGCAGCGGCCGACCCGATCGCGCAGATTGACCGCGTTGCCCGAGAAGAAGTCGATCTGATGTCCCACCACCAACCCGAGAAGGTCACGAGGGTGCTCCATCAGAAGGCCATCGAGCAGCGATCCCGCACCAGTCATGTCACCTTCGACCAATCGGCGTGCCGCGGCGCGATGCGCACGTTCGCGAGGGAGGAGAGCGTCCTCCGCAACCGCAAGGGCATCCAGCGCGTCCCGAGCCGGTACGACGCCGGATTCCTCGGTGGACATCATCGAGAGGTAGGCGCTGAGCACCCCGCCCATGGCACAGCTCGGATCCGCGGCCATTGCGGTCGCGGCGTCGTCGACGACGTCGATCTGAAATCGAATGAGGTGCCCGATCGCGCGATCGTAAGCGTCCACCGCCTCCGGAGATCCGGTCATCGCCATGCCGCGCTCGTCATCCGACATCTTCGGACCCCCAGATATCGCCCCGGTCTCAGGGATGATCCTACGAAGCTTCGGAGTCGGGTGGTATCAAGCCCCGGTGGCCGCCCTCTGGTGTGCGGGAACCGTCCGGGGTAGCAGTCAGGTGGAGCGATTGGGAATCCAATGGTGGGAGGGACGTCGAAAGCGAACGTCCCGAGTCATGAATGGGACACACAACGCGACGGGCCGGCCCCATCTGAGGCCCCAAGAGCGGCTCGTGGTTCTGATGCAGAGCCCCTCCACCCGGTGGTTGAGCTACAAGGGTCTCAAGCTCCTCGGAGTGGAGATTCCACCCTCTGTGGAGATCGGTGACAACTTCCAGCTTGCTCACGGTGCGTTCGGCTTGGTCATTCATGCCACAACGAAAATAGGAGACAACGTCAAGATCTTCCAGGGCGTGACCATTGGTTTCGCCGACGAGCATCTCCCGATGGAGCGTCATCCCGAACACCTCGACACGACCCGGTCACGAGGCCAGATCCTCGTCCACGACGACGTGGTGATCGGCGCAGGGGCGAAGGTCGTCTTCAAGCTCGGCCAGATACTCACCATAGGGAGAGGTGCCGTCATCGGCGCCAACGCGGTCGTCCTCTCATCAGTGCCCCCCGGCGAAATCTGGGCCGGAGTACCGGCCCGAAAGGTGGGCGTCCGGGAACCTTGGTTCGAGGGGCAGCGACCACTGGCGCCGAAGGTGAGGATAAATCGACGCCCCTTCGACGAGGTCGTACATCGCGACACGTGGTGACGAGCACGGCACAGTTTGGTGCGAGGTAGGGCGCACTGAACGTAGGCGCCCTGCTCGATATCGGCGAGTGCAGCTGGGTCAGCTCCCCGTCGGTCGGAGCAACACGAGCGGAATCTCTCGGTCCGTCTTGCGCTGATAGCCGGCGTAGTTGCGGTGCTTCTCGGCGATGATCGGCCAGATCCGGGCACGGTCGTCGGCGTCCGCGATCTCAGCGATCATCGACGCAGCGGGTTCAGGACCACGCTTGACCGTCACCTTCGGATCGTCCCTGAGGTTGAGGAACCATGCCGGGTTGGTGTCGTCACCACCGCGGGACGCCACGACAACGATGGTCGAATCCTCCTGGTACGGCGAGGTCAGCATGGTCGTGCGCGCCTGGCCGCTCTTTCTGCCGGTCGTGGTCAGCTCGATGACGGGCATCCCCGAGAATTGCCAGCCGAGACGACCTCCCGAGGCGCCGAGCAGTACCCGATGCACGCGATTCATGGTTTTGAGGGCCAGGTCCGAAGGCATGGGCGAAGCGTAATGAGGGTTCGCTGCACGGATCCACTACGGAGCCGCAATCCAGCTGACACCGATCATCTGGGGGCCGCCATGCACGCCGACAACGGCACCCAACGTGCCGATCCGAACGGCGTCTCGGGGAAAACGGGGAGCGATGAGATCGAGAAACTGATCGATGTCGGTCGCTCCTCCGTGCATCACGGCAACGTCCTCGATCGGCCCGGCGTCGGCCAAGCGTTCAGAGAGCATCTGCAGCGCTCGCTTGCGTGTCCGAGCTTTACCGGCTTCGTGGACCTCGCCCCCGGTAAGGTCGATCACCGGCTTGATCGACAGCAGCGACCCCATCATTGCGGTGGCGCCTCCGATGCGACCACCCTTCTTCAGGTTCTCCAAACGGTTCAGAGCCGCAAGCACGTGTGTGCGTGGGATGAGGTCGCCCACCCGTCGCACGACTGTGTCGACGTCGGCCCCACCGGCGGCTGTCCTGGCTGCTTCGATCACAAGAGTGCCCAGCCCGCTCGACACACTCCGGCTGTCGATTACGTGGACGAGAATCCGTGCCTCGCACGAAGCGGCCGCCGTGAGGGCCGACTGAAACGTTGTCGACAAGTCGCTCGAGATGGTGAGGCACACCACTGCGTCGGCCCCAGCGTCGCCCGCATTGCGAAATGCCTGTTCGAACGCACCGGGCGATGGGCAGGCCGTCTGGGGCAGCTCCGCGCTGTTCGACATTCGTCGGTAGAAGTCTTCGGTGCTCAGGTCCAGCCGGTCCGTGAATTCCTCACTGCCGAATCGGATGGTCAGCGGCACGATCTCAATATTGAACGGAGCGATGTCGTCGTGTTCCAGGTCGCAAGAGCTGTCGGTAACCACGAAGACACCAGGCATGAACGCATCCTCCTCAGGAGATCTGGCTTCTCAGATCACAGACATTAGAGAACCGCCGGCATCGAGTGCGCCGAGACATCCCACCACCGGTCCGTGTTCGACGTATCGATTCGTCGTGTCGCCCGCTTTGCAGCGATCCTCGAGGCTGCCCGGGTCACCACAACGGCGGTCAGTAGGCGGTCGTCCTCGCGGCTACATGTCGAGATTGAGTGCTCGTGGTGCCCGGCATGCTCGTGAGACGGTCCGACATGGCCTCTCTGACCTGTCGGCGGGGTGACCTGACCGCGGAAACCCAGCACTTTGAGGAAGAAGAGTCCCATCCGATTCGGGCGTTTCCGCAACTGCGCCGCCTTGGCGTCGGCTTCGTGACCGTCAGTCACACGAATCTTGTGGGCCTGATTCGCATACCGCGCCCGTCCACTCACCTTTCGGACGCTACTGGAGAGCAGTTCCTGCCGCACCTCTTTCGGGTTCTCTCCGGGGTGACACGCGTCGTCGTCGGTCATGCCTGTCGGAAATATGTCGCGTACCGGGTAGCGAATCGGCGCGACCGTTCCCCTGCGTGCTCGCCTCGGTCGCTTCCGCCACGCTGATCGGCGCCGTCGGGCAACCGATCCTGGTCGAGGTCCACGTCTCAAACGGTCTACCGGGCTTCACCGTCGTCGGCCTGCCCGATGCCGCGGTGCGCGAGGCCCACGATCGGGTGCGCGCCGCCATCCTCTCGAGCGGCCTCTCGTGGCCGCTGCGCAGAGTCACAATTAATCTGGCGCCTTCCGGAGTGCGCAAAGCCGGCGCCGGTCTCGACCTCCCCATCGCAGTTGGTCTGCTGGTCGCCGCCGGCGAGCTGAGCTCCACCTGCACCGAGGGGCTCTCCTTCTGCGGGGAACTCGGCCTGAACGGGTCGCTGCGTCATGTCCCCGGCATGATCGCCCTGGCCGATTGCGCCGCCCCCGCGGGACTGGTGGTTCCCCTCTGTGACGTGCGGGAGGCCGCGCTGGTCCGTGGGGCGGCGGTGCGGGGCGCTGGCACCCTCGGTGAGCTCGTGAGCATCCTGCGGGGCGGGGCGGACTGGCCCGTTGCCCCTGCCCCGCCTGCGACCGACAGCCCTCCGGCCCCGCCGGACCTGTCCGACGTCCGTGGGCAGGCCCTCGGTCGCCGGGCCATCGAGGTCGCGGCGGCGGGTCGCCACCACCTGCTGATGATCGGGCCGCCCGGATCGGGAAAGACCATGTTGGCCGAGCGCGTGGTCGGACTCCTCCCGCCGCTGACGCCCGACGAGGCCCTCACCGTGACCCGCATCCATTCGGCGGCCGGCGCCGCCTTGCCCGACGGGGCGCTCCTCGAGCGACCCCCGTTCCGCGCCCCGCACCATCAGGCGTCCATCGTGTCCCTGGTCGGTGGGGGCAGTTGGTCGCTCCGGCCGGGCGAGGTCAGCCTGGCCGCCCACGGCGTCCTGTTCCTCGATGAGCTCGGTGAGTTCCCGGTTGCCGCACTGGAGGCGTTGCGTCAGCCGCTCGAGGAGGGAGTCATTCGTGTGAGCCGCGCCGGCGGCACCGTCGCCTTCCCCGCGGCCTTCCTGCTCGTCGCCGCCATGAACCCCTGCCCGTGTGGGGAAGGGGTGTACGAGGGGGCCTGCGGCTGCAGCGCGGCCACCCGTGCGAGATACAGGCGTCGTCTCTCCGCACCGCTGTTGGATCGTTTCGACCTGATCGTGCCGCTCAGCCGCCCGGACCCTGACCAACTGCTCGCCGGGGAACCGGGCGAGTCCTCAGAGGTCGTCGCCCGTCGCGTCGCCGCGGCGCGCGCACCGTTGTCACCGTACTGGGGAGGGAGCTCGACCTGGCTCCCGCAGCCGCCGACCTTCTCGCCTCCAAGCTGCGCGCCGGAGGACTGAGCGCCCGTGGGCTGCACAAGGTCACACACGTCGCCCGCACGGTGGCCGCGCTCGCCGGCGCCGACGTGGTGTCATTCGGCCATGCCGCCGAGGCGTTGTCGCTGCGGGCGGGACGAGCCGTGGTTGTGCCATGACGTCGGACCTCCCGCAGGAGGCATATGCCGCCGCCCTGGCCTCCCTGCCATCGATGGGCCCCGTCCGCCTGCGTACGCTGCTCGCCGCGGCCCCGCCGTCAGTGGCGTGGGAGCGGGCCGCCCCGGGTCCGGGGGCGGCCGAGCGCGACGTCGAGCGTGTCTGGCACCGCCACACCTCGCTGGGGATCCGGGTCCTCGTGGCCGGGCGGCCGCCCTATCCGGAGCGCCTGGCCGCCGACCCGAAGGCTCCCGCGGTCCTGTTCTGCCTGGGAGACCCGGCGGCGCTGACCGACGGCCCGACCGTGGCACTGGTCGGGACGCGCGCACCGACCCGCTACGGCATCGGCGTCGCCGCGCAGTTCGGTGCCGACCTGGCGGCGGGCGGTGTGAGCGTGGTGTCGGGTCTGGCCCTCGGCATCGATGGCGCGGCACACGAGGGTGCCTGTGGAGCCGGCGCACCTCCCATCGCCGTCGTGGCCGGCGGCCTCGACCATGTCTACCCACGCCGGCACGAACGGCTGTGGGAGCGGGTCGCGTCCACGGGCGTCATCGTGTCCGAGTCCCCGGCCGGGGTGTCCACGGAGAAGTGGCGCTTCCCGGTCCGCAATCGCCTCCTGGCCTCCCTGAGCGACGTGGTGGTCGTGGTGGAGAGCCGCCACCACGGCGGCTCGAGGCACACCGTCGAGGCGGCCATGGACAGAGGGGTCCCCGTCGGGGCGGTGCCCGGTTCCATCCGCAGCGCCACCTCGGAGGGCACGAATGCGCTCCTGGCCGACGGTGCGTTCCCGGTCTGCTCGACAGGCGACATCCTCGTAGCTCTCGCCCTGCTCGGGACATCCGTGACCATCCCGCCGGAGGCCGCCCGCCAGGGGTCGGCGGCGCCGGCCCCTGGCGCTGCGCCCGAGCCCTCCCCGGGCCTGGACCGACACGTCTATGACGCCCTGAGTGCCGATCCGGTCTCCCTCGACGAGCTGTCCCGGCTTACGGGGCTCCATCTGGCCGAGCTGTGCGGGGGACTGGAGCGGCTCGCCCAGGCCGGACTGGCCCGCGACGCCGGGGGATGGTGGGAGCGGGCCTGAAGTCCGGGTGACCGGCCCTCCACGTCTGGGCCGGGACCGGCCGACCGCCCGCACCCGTCCGGAGCCCCTTGGCGCCCTATCCTGCCTCGCCATGAACGGACGGTTCCTCCAGGGCGCTGACGCGGCCGGCCTGCGGGCCGAGGCCACGCAGGCGGCTGAGCAGGGTGCGGCCGCCGTCTTCCTGAGCCGGGGGCCACTGGGCGACCCCATCGTCCTGGCGGCCGGGCTCAGCTCCTCGGTTCCCGGCCTGCTGCTGGGGGTCCGCATGGAGCTGGGTCCCGCCGAGCGTCACCCCGCCCTGCTCGCCCGTGACGTGACCACCCTGGACCTCGTCTGCGGGGGACGGAGCGTGCTGTGCTTCGGCCCACCGTTCGACGAGCCGCTGGCGGAGGCGGTCGCCCTCTGCCGGGCCTTGTGGCGTGCGGGAGAGCTCCACAGCGACGGCCCACATTTCCCCGTACGGGCGGCCGCCAACCGCGCTCGTCCGACGGGAGACCAGAGCCCACTCATCGCCCTCGATCTCACCGCGGGCGCTGACCTGCCGGCCTCCGTGGCCGACGGCGCCAACCTGCTGCTGCGCGCTGCCACTGCCGGCCCGGGGGCTTGCCACATGGAGTGGGTGTGACGGACGCCACCCTGGTGCACGAGCCGACCGGCATGACGTCGGCCACGACCGCGGTCACCGGCCGGCATCTTCCCGCCCTCAACGGGCTGCGTGGCATGGCGGTCATCGGCGTGGTGGCGTATCACCTGCAAGTCGGGTGGGCCAAAGGTGGGTACCTCGGGGTCGACCTCTTCTTCGTCCTCTCGGGCTTCTTGATCACGACGCTCCTGCTCGAGGAGTGGGTCGGGACGGGCCGCGTCAACCTGGGCGCCTTCTGGGGTCGCCGGGCCAAGCGCCTGTTGCCGGCGCTGTTCCTCGTCGTGGCCGCGCTCGCGCTCTACCTCGTCTGCAACGCCCTCTTCGGCGGCCCCGGCGCCAACGGCCTGATCGACCTCTCCGGGCTGCGGGGCGACGCCATCGCCACGTTGCTCTACGTGAACAACTGGCACTTGATTTTCGCCCACCAGTCCTACTTCGCCCAGTTCTCTACTCCCTCGCCGCTGCAGCACACCTGGTCGCTGGCGATCGAGGAGCAGTTCTACCTCGTGTGGCCGCTCCTGCTCCTGGTGCTCCTGCGCTACGGGCGCCGCATCTGGCGCCGTGTCGGCGTGGCGGTCACCGTGACCCTCGGGGTGGGCTCCTCCGTGCTGATGGCCGTGCTGTTCCACCCCGGAGTCGATCCCTCGCGCATCTACTACGGGACCGACACCCGGCTGTTCGACCTCATGGCGGGTGCGACCGTCGCCTTCCTGGCGGCGTCACGCCCGCAGCCGAGCGCGCAGTGGCGCCGGACCCTCCACTGGGTGGGCCCGGCTGCGGCCGTGGTCCTCGGCGTGTTCTGGGTGCTCGCCGGCACGCCCGGTGGCCTGCCCACGACCTTCATGTTCGAAGGTGGGTTCCTGGTGTGCGCGGCGCTGGCCGCACTCGTCGTGGCGGACGCCCGCTTGGTCGAGTCCGGACGCTTCGCCCGCGGCCTCGCCTGGAAGCCGCTGCACTTCGTCGGCACCATCTCCTACGGCGTGTACCTCTGGCACTGGCCGGTGATCGTCTACCTCAACGGCGCCCGAACCGGGCTGTCGGCCTGGCCCCTGAACCTCTTGCGCATTGCGGTCACGCTGGCGGTGTCGACGGCGAGCTACTACCTGGTCGAGCGGCCGATCCGCTTGGCCAAGCTCGCGCGGCGGCATCCGCCTGTGGCTCGGGCCCGTCGCGGGCGTGGTCACCGCCATCGTCATTGTGGTGGCCACCATCCCCGCCCTGGCCGATCCGACCAAGGTCGCCAGCACCACGCACATCGCGTCCTCGGGTTCCGTGCAGTCGGTGCCCGGTGCCGGCGGGTACGCCGGCCAGCAGCCCATCCGATTGACGCCGGCGCCGACTGCCGCCGCGCCGCTCCGCGTCATGATCCTGGGTGATTCGGTCATGCACGACGCCTCCTACGGCATCGCGGCGTCGCTGCAGGCCACGGGCGAGGCCACGGTGGCCACCAAGACCATCGACGGGTTCGGGCTGACGACGGCGACCAGTTGGCCCACGGCGATCCCCAGCCTCATCCGCCAGACCCGGGCCCAGCTGATCGTGGCCTCGTGGAGCTGGGACCAGTACGGGCCGACCACGCCGAACGCGCTGCACCAGCCGGTCCAGTACACCGATCTGCTGCGCCGCGCCGTGGCCACCATGCTGACGCCGGGGAACGGCGTGGAGGGCGTCGTCTTCACCCAGTTCCCCCTGTCCGGTGATCTCGCCGCGGCGAACCCGGCCGACACGGCGAGCTACAACAAGGAGCGGCGGGCCGGCCTCGTCGCCTGGAACGACATCGCCGAGAAGATGACCAAGCTGTTCCCCGGCCGGGTCATGTACTTCCCGTTGGCCGACTCCGTCCTGCTGCACGGGACGTATTCCGCCTGGCTTCCGCCCGAAGGCGACCCGCACGCACCCAACAGTGCCTGGACACGCGTCCGCAAACTCGACAACGTGCACCTGTGCCCCGAGGGCAGCGCCCGCTATGCCGCGGCGCTGCTGGCCGACTTGACGTCGGTGCTCCGGTTGACGCCGGCCAACGGCAACTGGTCCCAAGGGGCATGGACCACCGACCCGGACTTCAACGATCCGCCCGGTGCCTGCCCGGACGACCATCCGCCGGGTTAGCGCTCTGTGTCTGCCCTGCCCCAGCGGCGACCGCGTCCTGGGTCCGGCCTCATCAGGAGCAGGCCGAACTGCTGATGACGCGCTTCGTCGTGGCCGCCGATTTCGCGCTGGCCCAGTGACCCGATGTTGGCCACCACCTCGTACCAGTAGTTGCCGGTGCCGAGCGCGGCGCTGGTCCAGGTTGTGGTCGTCACCGTCATCTGCAGGGTGTAGGGCCCGGTGGCGGCCGCGGTCGCCTGGTAGACCCCGTAGCCCGAGGCGTGGGTGATGGCAGCCCACGTGACCGTGACCTTCTTGCCGCTGGCCGGGTTGGCGCAGGCGGACGTCGCTACCGGTGCGGCCGGCAGGGCCTGGGCTTTCGCTTCCCCGGAGTTCACTGTGGCCACCTTGACGGTCCAGTTCGCCGCCGCCCAGGCCGTCCCCGTCGAGACGAGAAGGCTCAGGACAGCGGCGAGGCCGGCAACGACGAGAGGAGCACCACGTCGCATCCGCGGGCTCCTCTCGTCGTTGTTGCTCGGTTCCCTCCGGGGCAAGGAGGACAGGCCGGACTAGCTGGTCCAGCCGCTGGTGGCCGGGCTCGTCGTCGACGTGGCTGCGCCACCGGTCGCCGTGATGCCGGTCAGTGCGGGCATGGAGAAGAACGTGTTGGCACAGGCCGACGGTGATGTGGACGACATGAGGGCATCGTTGGTGAGCGTCACCACGAGCGGGTTGTTGGCCGCCCCGCTGGCGCCGACGGTGAGGCCGCCCGGTATCGTGTGCGAGCTGCCGCTGGTCGCGGTGGCGAAGTTCCAGGTGACACCACTGGTCGAGCTGCTGCACCCGGTCTGGGCCGTGGTCGAGCGCGCTCGTCGTGAAGCCCCCCGCCTGGGTGGTATTCGTCGGCAGATTTACCGCGGAGATGGTCACGGGATACGAGTTGGTGTTGGCGATGGTCACCACCACGTCGCCGGTGCCGCCCGGGAACAACACATTGCCCGGGGCCGGCGAGGCCACGGCCGTGATGCTCAGGTTGGCGATGGTGGCGGACTGACCCTCACCGGACGAGCCGGCGTTCAGGCCCACGACCCAGTTGGTCGCCGCATAGGCTCCGGCCGCCACGAGCAGGCACCCACACACGGCCGACACGACCTTCATCCGGCTCGACCATCGGGTGGCCTTGATATGCCTTCCCTCCACGATTTCCGTCCCTTCTCCGTCTCCTGGGACGGCGTTGTATTTCCGTGATCAATGGAAGTTCGGAGGTCCGGGGGGGCCTCTAAAGGAACGTTGAGGCATTTGGACACTTGGCGGAATCCGTCACCCGGCGGGGCCGGTGCGGGGTCGCCCAGAGGGCGGGCGCTGTTCTGTTGCGCCGCAGGTCCGGGAGGGGTTTTCCACGACGAAAGACGCTCAGCCCGGGCCGGAATTGCGCCGATACCGTGTGGGATGCCGCCCCCCGATCTGCGCCGCCGTGTGACCAGCTACCTGCCCTTCGTCGTCGTGGCGGTGGCCGGGCAGCTCAGCGTGGCCTGGCCGCCAGGGCCGACGGATTCCGTGGCGTTTCGCATCAGCACCCTGCTGCTGGTGGCGATCCTCGCCCTCATGGTTGTGCGCCGGGGTATGCCGCCCCGGACCTTCATCGTCGGAGCGGGCCTCTATATGGCGTCGGTGTCCCTCCTCATGGTGGCCTCGGGCGGCATGGGATCCGGGCTCGGCGTGTTGGTGTTCATGCCGGTGGTGGGCGTGGCCCTCTACGGCAAGCGCTGGGAATCGGCCGTGTGTGTCGTCTTCCTCGTCTCGGCCATCATGGCCACGCAGATCGCGTCGTCAGCCGGCTCCATCGACGCCATGACGTTGGTGCGCCGACTGATCCTGATCGGCGCGTTCGGCGCCATGCTGTCCCTGGCCATCCAACTCTTGCGGAGCCGCCTCGTCGAGTCGAACGCACACACCGAACGGCTGCTCCGGCACGAGGAGGCGCTCAATGCTGCCGTCCGTCAGTTGGTGCAGCTGTCGGAGCCGCCGCAGATCACGGCTCTCGGCGCCGCAACTCGCCATGGGCATCGTGGCGCCGCGCGGGTCGGAGATCCTCCGGTCGTCGTACTTCTCGATTGAGGACGGCATGGTGGTCGTGGGCGCGCAGTTCGACGGTGCGGGGACGAATGTCGTGGGGTCGTGGCCGGTGGCGGAACATCCGGGACTGCGGGAGGCCGTCGAGACGCGCCAACCGGTCACCGCGCCGCTCGACCCCGCGCACGCGGGCCCGCTGCTCCAGGCGGTCATCGACGCCTCGGGAATCACCTACGGCGCCTGGGTCCCCGTCTGTCCCGACGGGGAGTTGCACGGTGTCCTCGCCATCGCCACCGGCGGTCGCTCCATCCCGATGGAGTGCGTCGAGCGCTGCGTCGCCCTCGGCCACTTCCTCGAACTGGCGCTCTCCAATTGGTCCGCCCACCGCAGGCTGGAGGAGCAGGCCACGGTGGAGGAGCGCCGGCGGATCGCCCGCGAGCTGCACGACGGCCTGGCCCACGAGCTGGCCTTCATCGCCAGCAAGACCCGCGGCGCCGCGGCAGGCGCCGCGACGTCGCACGACGCCCGCGCCCTGGCCGGTGCGGCCGACCGGGCCCTGGACGAGGCCCGGCGCGCCATCACCGTGCTCTCCGTCTCGCAGCCGCAGTCGCTCGATGCCGCCATCTCCCAGACCGTGGAGGACCTCGGGTCCCGCCTCGGCGTGGCCTGGGACCTCCAGTTGGCCGACGACGTCGAGGTGCCCGGTGAGGTCACCGAGAACCTGCTGCGCATTGTGCGCGAAGCCATCACCAACGCGGCGTGCCACGGTGCCTCGGAGCACGTCCGGGTCCGCCTCGAGCGTGCCGAGCGCCTCCGGCTCGTGATCGAGGACGACGGCTGCGGGTTCGACCCCGAGCGTGAAGGCTCCGCCGGGGGCTTCGGGCTGCAGAGCATGCAGGAGCGGGCGGCCTCGGTGGGTGGCGTGCTGAGCGTCGACTCCATACCCGAGCACGGCACGCGGGTCGCGGTGGCGTTCCGATGCACTCGCCCATCACTGTCCTGCTGGCCGACGACCACGCCCGGACCCGTGCGCTGGTGCGCAACGCGCTGGAGCGCACCGGGGACTTCCACGTCTGCGTGGAGGCGGCCGATGCCGCCGGGGCCGTCGAGGGAGCCAAGCGCGAGCGTCCCGACGTCTGCCTGCTCGACATCAACATGCCGGGGAACGGCATCGCGGCCGCCACGCAGATCACCGGCGCGCTGCCCGACACCTCGGTGGTCATGCTGACCGTCTCGCGCCAGGACGAGGACCTGTTCGACGCGCTGCGCGCCGGCGCGTCCGGGTACCTCCTCAAGGGCCTCGACGAGGCCACCATCGGCCCCGAGCTCCAGCGCGTCCTGGCCGGGGAGGCCATTCTGCCCGGGACCCTGGTCGCCCGCCTCGTCGACGAGTTCCGCGATCGCGAGCACCGCCGGGTCGCCGTGCCCGACGGCCAGGCGGCGCGACTGACCGGGCGCGAGTGGGACGTGCTGGAACTCATGCGCAAGGGGGCCAGCACCGTCGACATCTCGGAGCGCCTCTTCGTCTCGCCCACAACGGTGCGCAGCCACGTCTCGTCCATTTTGCGCAAGCTCGGGGTGCCGACCCGCGAGGCCGCCATCCGGCTGCTCGACGGCGAGGCCCCGCCGGAGCGGTTCGTGCGCTCGGGGAGCGTCGCCACGCGCTAACAGCGGGCTGCGGCGCCGGTCCTAAGCTGGCGCTCGTGACGACCACGCGTATCGAGAGCGACAGCATGGGGGAGATCGAGGTCCCCGCCGACCGCTACTGGGGGGCCCAGACCCAGCGCTCCCTGCACCACTTCGACATCGGTATCGAGACCATGCCCAAGCCACTGATCAGGGCATTCGGCGTCCTCAAGGGTGCGTCGGCGGCGGTCAACCGCGACCTCGGGAAGCTGGACGAGACGCTGGCCGGCCTCATTGAGCAGGCGGCGGGCGAGGTGGCCAAGGGTGACCTCGACGACCAGTTCCCGCTGCGAATCTGGCAGACGGGCAGCGGCACGCAGACCAACATGAACGCCAACGAGGTCATCTCCAACCGGGCCATCGAGCTCAGTGGCGGCGTCATGGGCTCGAAGGAGCCCGTCCACCCCAACGACCACGTCAACATGTCGCAGTCGTCGAACGACACGTTCCCGACCGCCATGCACATCGCGGTGGCCGAGGAGATCGTGTTCCGGCTGCTCCGCTCGGTGGCCGCGCTGCGCGACGCGCTGCAGGTCCGGGCCACCGAGTTCGAGGACATCACCAAAATCGGCCGCACCCATCTCATGGACGCCGTGCCGCTGACGCTCGGGCAGGAGTTCTCCGGATACGTGGCCCAGCTCACGGCGGACATCGAACGGATTGAGCAGACCCTCCCCGGGATCTACGAGCTAGCCGCTGGTGGGACTGCCGTCGGCACCGGGCTCAACACGCACCCCGAGTTCGGCGACCGGGTGGCGGCGCGATCGCCGACGTGACCGGACTGCCGTTCGTGACGGCGCCCAACAAGTTCGCCGCGCTGGCCGCGCACGACGCGCTGGTCTTCACCCACGGTGCCCTGCGCACGCTGGCCGTCTCGTTGATGAAGATCGCCGACGACATCAGGTGGCTCGGTTCGGGTCCCCGTGCCGGGCTGGGCGAGCTGGCACTGCCGGAGAACGAGCCGGGCTCGTCCATCATGCCCGGCAAGGTCAACCCGACCCAGAGCGAGGCCATGATCATGGTCGGGATCCAGGTCCTGGGGAACGACATGGCGGTGGCGACCGCCGGCAGCCGCGGCAACCTCGAGCTCAACGTGTGCAAGCCGGTGATCGCCTACAACGTGTTGCAGTCGATCGCGTTGATGACCGATGCCTGCCGGGGCTTCCGCGAGTTCTGCGTCGAAGGGCTGCAGCCGGACTACGAGCAGATCGACCAGCACCTCAGGAGCTCCCTGATGCTGGTGACCGCACTGAATCCGATCATCGGCTACGACAACGCGGCCGAAGGTGGCCAAGAAGGCGCACAAGGAGCGCAAGACCCTGCGGGAGGCAGCGCTCGAGTTGGAGCTGCTCACGGCCGGGGAGTTCGACGCCGCCGTGCGCCCCGAGGAGATGACCCACCCGTGAGGGAGCCGTTGCTCACCCAGGCCGATGTCGACGCGCAGCTCGAGGAGCAGCAGCTGCACTGGGCCCGCGAGGGCGACGAGCTGGTGACGACGGTCAAGCTGCACGACTTCGCCGCCGCCCTCGCCTTCGTCAACGCCGTCGGCGCCGCCGCCGAGGCGGCCAACCACCACCCCGATATCGACATCCGGTGGAACACCGTGCGCCTCGTCCTGACGACGCACGACTCGGGTGGCATCACGCTGCTCGACCTGGCCCTGGCCGGCGTCGTCGACCGGTTGCGCCCGGACATCCGGGACGACGACGAACCCCACGGACGGCGGTCAGGCCGTCGTCGCTCGAGCAGTGCCTGCCCGCAGGCTCTCGACCAGCCCCGGCGCCGCGCCGAGCCCCTCCACGTAGGCGCCGACCGACCCGTACTGCGCCCGCAGGTGGTCGAGCAGCTGCTCCATCTGCGCCGGGTCGGCCGAGAAGACCTCGTCGATGTTCTCGATCGTCTCCCGGCCCTCGGGGTACTTCGCCATCAGCTTGGCCCGCAGGCGCACCATGGCGGCGCCGCTGAGCGCGTAGTCGGCCACCACCGTGGGCTCGTCCACGCCCAGCAGCGACAGCACGATCGCCGAGAGAACGCCGGTGCGGTCCTTGCCGGCGGTGCAGTGGAACACGGCGGGGAGCGCGTCGGGCGCGGCGAGGACCTCGAGCGCGGCCAGGATCTGGCTCGCCGGCGTCGCGCAGGATCTCCTGGTACTGCGAGCCGAGCAGGCCCGGGCCGGCGGTCGAACTCCTGCGCATCGGGCAGCTCGTCGATGAAGGGGAAGTGGTGGAACGCCACCGGGTGGGCGTCGACGTCGAACCGGCCGCGCTCCAGCTCGGAGCCCGAACGCAGGTCGATCACGGTGCGGATGCCGAGCGCGCGCAGCACCGCGAGGTCGGCCTCGGTCAGCTCGCCCAGACCGTCGGCCCGGAAGAGCGTGCGCCAGCGCGTCCGCATGCCGCCACCGGCCTCGTAGCCACCCAGGTCGCGGAAGTTGACCGCCCCCTCCAGGGCGATCAGCCGCTCCAGGGTCTCTGCCACGTCAGTGCGCCTCCTCGGCTCTCTGCTGTCCTCTGCCTGCCCGCAGTCTGCACGCCCGGTGCGGCCGGCCCGAACGCGTCCGCGAACTCCAGGTGACAAACGCAACCGACCGTCAGGCGACCGGCATGTCCCACAGGGGGAACCAGCGGGACAGGTCGGCCTCCACCGGCAGGTCGGCCCCCACCATGGTCCGGATGCGCAGCTCCAGCTCGGTGTCCCGGCGCTCCTTCTCGGCGTCGACGGGGGCGAAGGGGTAGAAGGTGCCGCGCTTGAAGAGGTAGACGAGCCGGAAGGCCCGGGCGTCGTCGGGCGCGTCGGGACCGGGGACGAAGCCGAACACCGAGCAGAGCAGCTGGGGACCCCAGCCGTTGTCCTGCAGCGTCGAGTTGGCCATGTGGATCTTCGTCACCAGCTCCTCGAGATCGGGGTCGTCGAGCAGCAGCCAGCCGTAGTCGAAGGAGTCCTGGGCGTGGCCGAAGCCGTCGCCCACCAGCTCGGAGATCTCCTTCTGGGCGTCGGCCGCCGCCTGGCCCGGGGGTGGCTTCCAGCAGACCCCGGCGTGGCCCGGACGTCACCAGACCGCCGGCGCTCTGCAGGGTCAGCGCCGCCGTCGGCAGGGCGAACAGCGCGTCGAGGTTGGCCCGGACCGGCTTGGAGCGGCCGAGGATGGTGTCGAGGAGGCCCACCGCTGGTTCAGCCGTTGGCCGGGCCGGCCTGGCCGAGCTGGCGCTCGAGCGAGTCCAGCTGGGCCAGCCGCTGCTCGAGCGTCGGGTGCGTCCGGAAGAGGTTGCCGAAGCTGAAGCCGCCGCCCTCGCCCTGGGCGGCCCCATTGGCCACGGCCGGGGTGAAGAAGAAGGCGTTGAACGGCTCGGCGGCCCGCAGGTCCTTGGTCGGGATGCGTCCCATCTCCCCGGTGATCTTGACCAGTGCCGAGGCCAGCAGGGAGGGCCGGCCGATGAGCAGCGCGCCCGAGCGGTCGGCCGCCAGCTCCCGGTAGCGCGACAGCGCCATGGTCAGCAGGAAGCTCACGAAGTACACGACGACCGACACCAGCAGCACGATCATCTCGATGCCGGCCTGGTTCTGGTTGTTGTTGCCGCCGCCCCGGCCGCCGCCGAAGATCTCCGAGTAGAACATCACCCGGGTCAGCAGCCCGGCGATCATCCCGAGCCCGCTGGCGATGGTCATGACGGCCACGTCGCGGTGGGCCACGTGCGAGAGCTCGTGCGAGAGCACGGCTTCGACCTCGGGCTCGTCGAGCCGGCGCAGCAGCCCCGATGTCACGCAGACGACGGACGACTTGGGGCTGCGGCCGGTGGCGAAGGCGTTGGGGATGTCCGTGGTGGCGATGGCCACCTTGGGCTTGGGCATGTCGGCCAGGGCGCACAGGCGGTCGACCACGCCGTGCAGCTCGGGCGCCTGCTCGGGCGTGACCTCCTTGGCGTGCATGGCGTACATGGCGATCTTGGCGCTGAACCAGTACTGGCAGAAGATCAGGACGACGGCGATGACCAGGACGAACGCGTAGGAGAGACCGACGGCGATCAGGATGCCCGACGACGAGGCCGTAGAGCAGGACGAGGAGGAACCCCGTCAGGAACATCCGGTAGGTCAGGCCCCGGTCCGGCTTGATATTGCGTGAGATCGCCATCAGGCGCCCTCTCCTCCAGTGCCCGCTTGTTCCGCCGGCCCTGCTCGGCCGCCAGGCAGACGCTGGCAGCGGCAGTGCGGCCGCATCGCCGGCGCCACCGCCCGTCCCCAGCTCGGCCTTCAATGCCGCCAGCTCGTTGTCGACCTGCGATGTGGACGACACCTTGTCGAGCTCCTTCTGGATGTCGTCGACCGGCTGGGTCAGGTCGTCGAGCGCGCCCGACGCCAGCAGCTCGTCGATGGCGCCCGCCCGCGCCTGCATGCCGGCGATCTTGTCCTGGGCCCGCTGCATGGTGGCGCCGGCGCTGCGCGTGGAGTCCGAGATCCCCGACACCGCCTCGCCCACCTTGGTCTGCGCCTCGGCCGCGGTGTAGGAGGCCTTCATCGTCTCCTTCTGGGTGCGGAAGCGCTCGACCCGGACCTGGAGCTCCTGGGAGGTCTGCACGAGCTTCTGCTCCTGCTCGCTGATCTGGTCGTGCTGGGTCTTCAGCTCGGCCAGCTGCTCGCCCGAGCGCGGCCCGGCGCGCCAGCGCCTCGCGGGCCAGGTCCTCGTTGCCCTGCGCCAGCGCCGCCTTGGCCTGGCCCTGCAGCTTGTCGGCCTGCTTCTGCAACCCCTGGGCCTGCAGCTCGATCCGCTTGCGGGCCGTCGCCACGTCCGCCACGCCCCGGCGGACCTTCTGCAGCTGCTCGAGCTGCTTCTCGTAGGAGAGGTCCAGGGTGTCGCGCGGGTCCTCCATCTTGTCCAGGGCCTTGTTGGCCTTGGACCGGAAGATGTCGCGCGATCCGACTGAACGTGCCTGCCATGGACTCCGAGCATAAGGCCCAGCGGGGGAGGGGGGGCACCGGGCGGCCCTGCGCAGGCACGCCGCTAAGGTCGCCCCGTGCCCGATCGCCTCTGCCTGCTCAGCGTCCACGCGCACCCCGACGACGAGGCCTCCAAGGGCGCGCCCACGGTGGCCCGCTACCACGCCGAGGGCGTGCGGACGGTGCTGGTCTGCTGCACCGGGGGCGAGGAGGGCGACATCCTCAACCCGGCCATGGACACCCCCGAGGTCCGGGCCGACATCGGCCGGATCCGCATGGCCGAGCTCAAGGCCTCCACCGACATCATCGGCTACGACGAGACCGTCCTCCTCGGCTACCGGGACTCGGGCATGCCCGACACGGAGGCCAACGCCCGGCCGGACTCCTTCGCCCAGGCCCCCCTCGACGAGGCGGTCGGGCGCCTGGTCGCCGTCATCCGCCGGGAGCGCCCCCAGGTCTCATCACCTACGGCGACAACCAGACCGAGTACCCCCATCCGGACCACCTGCGGGTCCACGAGATCTCCGTCCTGGCCTTCGACTCCGCCGGTGATCCGGACCGCTTCCCGGAGGCCGGCCCGCCCGTTCACCCCGGCCAAGCTCTACTACTCGGTGTGGTCGGGGGAGCGGTTCCGCCAGATCCACGAGAAGTTCGTCGAGCTCGGGCTGGAGTCGCCCTTCGACGACAAGTGGCTGACCCGCATGACCAGGACCGAGCCGTTCACCACGACCATCGACGTCACGGGGTTCACCGCAGGTGCGCGGCGAGGCGCTGAAGGCGCACGCCACCCAGGTCGACCCGACCTCGCCGTTCTGGTTCGGCCTGCCGCCCGAGGTGATGCGCGACATCCATCCCGTCGACGAGTTCCGCTTGGCCCAGAGCCGCGTCGGGCCCGGTCGACGTGACCGAGGACGACCTGTTCGCCGGAGTGCGTGCCGGTCTAGGCCATGGGGCCGAGGAAGCCCCAGCTGATGACGCCCGCGCTCTGCAGCAGCACCAGCATCACCGCTGCGGCCAGGACGCCGAGCAGCACGACCGTCACGAGCGCCTTCCAGACCCGGCGGCCGCGGCCGGCGGCCCGCCTCAGCGGGCGGCGCGGTGCGTGCCGGTGCGGCTGCCGTCGTCGGGCTCGACGCCGGCAGTCAGCCTCCCCGTCGGGCTCCAATGCCGGGGCCAGCGCTCGCGGTCGTGACCGGGCCCGCGATGCCCTCCGTCAGCCTCGCGCATGACCGTCTCGAGGTCCTCGACGTCCACCCCTGCACCATCAACGGGGTGACCGAGCCCCCGCCGCGCAGGGTCAGGACGACGCAGCCCGGCCGCTCCTCTACCGCCCACTCGCGAGATCCGCTCCCAGGCCATGCTGGTCGGTGCGGCCCGGTCGTTGGATCACGATGCCCTCCGGGGACAGCGCGATGTCGAAGATGTCGGCCTTGCGCCTGCGCTGCCTCGAGAAGATCGAGACGCCCCGGATGGTCGTCGTGGTCGAGGCGGTCACCTGCTCGCTCAGCCGCCGGCCCGCGCCAGCTCGCGCAACGGCCGGTACCCGATCAGGGTGGCGCCGGCCTCGTCGAGCGAGCGGCGGACCCAGTCCTCCTGGCAGATGATGCGGTGGTCGTCGACCCGGGCCTCCCAGTCGTCGGTCGCCAGCGACCGCAGCTCCGCGCTGTCGACCGCCGGGTGGAGGTGCAGCTCGGTCACACCGGGACGCAGCGTCGCGATGTCCTTCTCGAACATCTGGCGGGAGCCCACGCCGGGCACGAAGCGGAAGTGGTCGGTGAAGACGGCGCCCGCCTCGGCGGCCACCGCACGGGCCGGGAACCCCACGTAGCGCTCCATGGCCGCGCTCACCATGCGCAGGGGCAGCCCGAACTCGAGCGCCAGCTCCAGGTAGACGTCGAAGAACTCGGGCCGTAGCTGCAGCGTGCCCATGTGCGCATCGAGGTGGCTGACGTCGAAGCCCCACAGGATGGCCCGCTCAATCTGTGCCCGGCACTCGCGGCGGACCTCGTCGAGGTCGGCATGGTCCCAGACGTCCTCGACCGTCCGCGGGAAGCCGCCGTCGCCGCCCAGCAGCGACGGGCGTGGGTGATCGGTCCCCAGCGGTAGAGCTCGTACTCGGCGTTGACGGTGAGGTGGACGCCGATGTCCTCGCCGCGGTAGCGGCTGCTCGCCTCGCGGGCCCACGGGCAGGGCACCATGAGCGTGGCGCTGGTGACCGTCCCCGTGGCCAGGCACTCGTAGACCCCGACGTTGGCCGAATGGCACGAGCCGAGGTCGTCGGCGTTGACGATGACCAGCTTGGCCGTCGCCGCCGTAGCCGAGCCGCTGGGCCAGGTTCGGCTCAGCCATCTCGGTCCGCCTCCGTGGCAGCCGCCGCCGTCCGACACCACGGCATCCTGGGCCCGGGCGTCGGAGGCGATCTCCTCCTGGAAGGCCTCCATGCGGGCCGTCAGCTCCGCATCGGCCTGGGCCAGGATGCGCACCGCCAGCAGGCCGGCGTTGCGGGCGCCGTTCACCGCCATGGTCGCCACCGGGACGCCCTTGGGCATCTGCACGATGGAGAGCAGGCTGTCGAGGCCGTCGAGCTGCGAGAGCGCCACCGGCACGCCGATGACGGGGAGGGTGGTGACCGAGGCCAGCATGCCCGGGCAGATGGGCGGCTCCGCCCGCCCCGGCGATGAGCACCCGCAGGCCCCGGCCGGCCGCCTCCTGCCCGAAGGCCAGCATGTCGCGCGGGGTGCGGTGGGCCGAGACGACCCGCACCTCGTGGGCCGACGTCGAACCGCTCGAGCATGTCGACGGCCCCCTGCATGACGGGCAGGTCCGACGAGCTGCCCATGACGACGGCGACCAGCGGTGCCGGGCCGCTCACCGGAGCACCCCCGCCGGGAGGTCGATGCCCTCGGGCACCGGGGTCCCGAGGGCGAGGGCGGCCGACCAGGCCCGCGGAGCGCACCTCGTCGGCGTCGTCGCCACACACCGTCACGTGCCCCAGTTTGCGTCCCGGCCGGGCGCCGCTTGCCATACAGGTGGACGTGGGCGCCCTCCACGGCCAGCCCGCGGGCGAGCAGCCGGGCCGGATCGGCGCCCGTCCGGACCGCCGAAGACGTTGACGCTCGCCACCTGGGGATGCTGGGGCGCGGTCGACCCGAGCGGGCAGGTCGAGCACGGCCCGCACGTGGTTCTCGAACTGGGAGGTCACCGCGCCCTCCATCGTCCAGTGGCCCGAGTTGTGGGGCCGGGTCGCCACCTCGTTGACCAGCAGCCGGCCCCCGGACCAGAAGAGCTCCACGGCCATGACGCCGACGGCCCCGGCGATCTCGGCCACCTTCTGGCCGAGCGCCGAGGCCGCCTCGAGCACGTCGGCGTCCAGCCGGCCCGGCACGAGCACCTCCCGGCAGACGCCGCCCACCTGGGCCGTCTCGACCGCCGGCCAGGCCACCGACGCGCCCGACGGGCGGCGGGCCACCATGACGGCCAGCTCGGCGTCGAGCGGCAGCAGTTCCTCCACGACGACCTGCCCGGTCACGCCGGCCAGCACCGTGCGCCGCCTCGGCCCGGTCGGCCACGGGCCACACGCCCTTGCCGTCGTAGCCGCCCCGGGCCGCCTTGACCATGACGGGCCAGCCGTGCGCCCCGGCGAACGCCTCGACGGCGTCGAGCGCATCGGGCCCCTCGTCCACGACGAGGTAGGCGGGAACGGGCACCCCGCCTCGTCGAGGACGGTCCGCATGTGGGCCTTGTCGACCGCGAGCTCCAGCGTCTCGGCACCGGGCCGGACCACGGCGCCCTCGTGCCGCCAGCGTCGGCCACGATGCTCGAGGTCCACCTGCTCGTGGTCGAACGTCACGACGTCGCAGCGCTCCGCGAAGGCCCGGAGGTCCGCCGCCACGAACGGCGACCCGAGCACGACCTCGGCCGCCACGCCGCAGGCGGCGTCGTCCGGGCTGCTCGGCCAGGACGGCCATGGAGAGGCCCAGCGCGCTGGCCGCCTCACCCGCCATGCGGGCCAGCTGACCGGCACCGACGAACCCGATCGGGTGGGTGCTCAGGTCGCTCGCCCCCGTCCGGGGATTCGCCTAGACAGTGGGGCGGACACAACGGGCAGACTACGCGAGGAGCACCAGGGACATGGCCAAGCCGCTGCGCATCGGGAGCATGATCGAGACCGACAAGCCGCTCGACGACGTCGTCGCCCAGCTGCAGCGCTATCACGACGCTGGCCTCGATCACGCCTTTGCGTCCCAGATCTTCGGGCCCGATGCGCTGACGCTCCTGGCCGTCGCCGGCTCCCAGGTACCCGGCATCGGCCTCGGCACGGGCGTGGTGCCGGTCTACCCGCGCCACCCGATGATGCTGGCGCAGCAGGCCCTCACCGTGCAGATGGCGACGGGCAACCGCCTCCTCCTCGGCATCGGCCTGTCCCACCAGGTGGTGGTCGAGGGCATGTGGGGTATGAGCTTCGAGCGCCCGGCCGCCTACATGCAGGAGTACCTCACGTCGCTGATGCCCCTGCTGCGGGGCGAGACCGTGCGCAGCGAGGGCGAGCGCGTGACCACCAACGCCTTCGCTCCCCTCGACATCGCCGACGTGGAGGCCCCGCCCGTCCTGGTGGCCGCCCTGGCCGACACCATGCTCAAGCTGGCCGGCCCGGTCGCCGACGGCACGATCACCTGGATGACCGGCACCGCCACCATCGGCGACCACATCGCGCCCACCATCACCGCGGCGGCCGAGGCCGCCGGGCGGCCGGCGCCCCGGGTCGTGGTGTCGCTGCCGATCGCCGTGACCAACGACCGCGACGCCGCCAGAACGCGCATCAACGAGGCCTTCGCTATCTATCCGAACCTGCCCTCCTACAAAGCCATGCTGGACAAGGAGGGCGCGGCGGCGGCGGCCGACATCGGGTTCATCGGCGACGAGGATGCGGTCGCCGCGTCCATAACCAAGCTGGCCGACGCCGGTGCGACGGACTTCGTCGGGGCCATCGTGGGCGACGCGGACGAGCGCGCCCGCGGTTTCGCCCTGCTCAGTGAGATCGCCCGTCAGTGAGATCGCCCGTCCGGAGCGCCCGGTCCGAGGCCCGGTCCTAGTGCCGGGCCGGCGCGGTTCAGATGCGACAGCGTCGTGTACTTGAACTCGTTGAGGTCGGGCATGGTGTCGAAGAGGTCCAGCACGCCCTGCACGGTGCGGCGCGCCAGAGCGGCGTCACCCTGCGGTCGGCTCATCAGACGGACGAACACGGCGCGGTCCTCCACGACGAAGGTCGGCACCCCGAACACCTCGAGTGACCCGACGGCCCGCTCGTGGGCCTGGCGTATGTCCTGCACCGGTGCGCCCGACGCCACCTCCGCCAGCACCTTGTCCCCGGGCACGCCCACGCCCTCGAGTACCGCGCTGACGACGTCGGCCTGGCGCAGGTCGAGCCCCTCGTCGTGCCGGGCCGCGAACAGCGCGACATGCGCATTGAGGAACTTGTCCGGGTACTGATCGCGCACCACGACGCCCGCGGCCAGTGCCAGCAGGTCCTTCGCCTTGTCGGGGTCGTCCCACACGGGCGCGCCTCCCTCGGGGACGTGCGCCTGGCTCAACGAGAAGGGCAGGAATGTCACGTCCCAGTCGGCTCCGTCGGCCAGGGCCGCCGCGAGGTGCTCGTGGGCGTTGCGGGCGAAGGGGCAGCGATAGTCCCACGTGACGGCGAAAGGCTTCATAGTTCTTTCAACACGACCTCGGACTGGCGCATTCCCCGACCACCGCGCCGGCGGCCCCGCCGCCCCCTGCTGCCGGGCGTCACCACGTCCACAATGGGGCGCAGGCCCAAGCCGAGCACCGAACCGATTGCCGCACCTCCGATCACGTCGGTGGGGTGATGGGCCCGCAAATGGATCCGGCTGGCGGCCACGGCGGCGGCGAAACCGACGTTGGCGGCGGTGCCCGCTTCCGAGTCGCCCAGGACGAACGCCGTGCAGAAGGCAGCCAGGGTGTGGCCGCTCGGGAAGCTGCTGCTCGTCGGGGTGCGCACGCTGACGTCGAGATGGTCTTCGGGCCGCTGCCGTTCGACCGCGGCTTTCACCACCCGGCTGACGAGTAGGGAGGAGAAGCCGGCAGCGGCCAGTCCGACGACGGCGCGCCGCCGGTCAGGCCCGCGCCGGCGCGCCTTGAGCCCGGCCAGCACGACCCAGATGAGGCCGTAGTCGGCCAGGTTGGACACGATGGCGGCCAGCCGGTCGATCTCCGGGCGTCCCCGGAGCGGTTCGAAGGCGGCGTCGACCGCCTCGTCGATGGTGCTCACTGCGGTCTCGTCACGCGGCGAAGGCGGGGCAGGAGGTCTTGAAGTGGCAGTGGTTGCACAGGGCACTCACGTGAGGCCGGAAATCCTCGGCGTCGCACGCCCGCTCAATGGCGGACCAGACGGCGACGGCCCGCCGGCGCTGGCCGCGGATGGTCTGCTCCGATGCCACCGACGAGATGGCGATGGGCTGGCGCAGGTAGAGCAGGCGGACCTCGGCCGGGGCCCGGCCCAGCAGGCTCTCGCACAACAGCGCGTAGGTCTGGACCCCGCCCATGCTCCCGCGCTCGAAGCGCTCCGACGGTGCCCGACCGGTCTTGTAGTCCACGACGATCAGGCTGCCGTCGTCCATCACGTCGAGGCGGTCGATGATGCCGCGCAGGCGCATGCCGTCGACCACGGTCTCGACGCCGAGCTCGATGCCCACCGCCCGGGCCTCGTTCGGGTCTTCGAGGCGGAAGTAATTGTCGACCAGCGTGCCCGCGTCGGCCACGAACGCGGCAGCCTCGTCGGGGTCGAGCGCGAGCTCCACGTACTCGTCGTCGTGCTGGAGCTCGTCCCAGCAGCGAGCGAGCTCGGCCCGGGCCGCCTCCGGCGTGCGCGACCCGGGGGAGTGGTGCCAGAAGAGGCCCTCCAGCGCGGCGTGGACCAGGGTGCCCTTGACGGCGGGAGGGGAGGGCGGCTCGGGGCGGTGCTCAATCTGTGAGAAGCGGAAGGCCAGCGGGCAGTTGGTGAAGGCGACGACTTTGGACGGGCTGAGGGTACGCGGGAGGTCGAGCGCCATCACGCCATGGTACGGCGGGGCAGTGACGCGGCGGCCCATCCTCCCCAGCAGGTAGAAAGGGAGTGATGGCCTCCGGTGTTCTCGCCCGTTCACGTGGCTGACCTGCGTCGCGCCGTCCGTTGGGCCGGTCTGCGTCCCGGCGACCCGGTGCAGGTCGACGGGACCCGTCTGCGCGGAGCCTCCTGGGAGTTCGTGGCGCACATCACCAACGGCGAGACCGGCGAGGTCTGGGTCGAGGTGGTGGGCGGGCGCGCCGGCGATCGTGCCGTGCGGTCGTTCCGGCCCGACCAGCTCTACGCACCGACGGCGCGACCGGGGCGTGACCCCTCGCTGGCCGATGCGCCCGGGCTCCCGCTGGGTTGACCGAGGCCACCATGGACCGTCCGCGCATCCCCACACTCACCACGCTGCGGCTGATCCTGCGCCCCTTCGTCCTGGGCGATCTCGACGAGCTGGCACCCATTCATGCGGAGGAGTCCTTCTGGTGGTACCCCCTGCGGTCGGGCATGTCGAGGGAGGAGACCGAGCAGTTTCTCGAGCGGGTGACCATGCGCTACGACAGCGACGGCTTCGGGATCGAGGCGCTGATCGACCGGGGCAGCGGGGCCATGATCGGCTGGGCGGGGCTCGCCGTTCCCCACTTCCTGCCCGAGATCCTGCCGGCCGTCGAGGTGGGCTGGCGCCTGTCGGGGCCCTGGCGCGGTCGAGGCCTCGCCACCGAGGCCGGCGCCGCGGCGCTCGAGTTCGGCTTCACGACCGGTGGCCTGGGGCGCATCGTGAGCATCTACGAGCCGGAGAACGTTCCGTCGGGGCGGGTCATGACGCACCTCGGCTTCACCCACTTCCTGACGACGGCGGGGAACCGGGGCGAAGAGATCGCCGTCCTGGAGCTCAGCAAGGAGCGTTGGGAGGCGCTCCGCGCCGGTGGGTGACAGAGCCGGTGGGTGACATAGAGGAGCAGACGGCGGTCGAGCCCGCCGGCGCCGGCCGCTTCACCGCCATGGTGCACGACGACTGGGAGATCTGGGGCCCCTGTGGCGGGTACGTGGCCGCCCTGGCCCTCCGGGCGGCGGGAGCGGAGAGCCACGTGGCCCGTCCGGCCAGCTTCTTCTGCCACTACCTGTCGGTGGCGTCCTTTGCCCCGGTCGATCTGGTGGTGACGCCCCTGCGCTCGGGGCGCACGGTGCTGGCCCAGCGGGTGGCCATGACCCAGGCGGGACGACCGGTGCTCGAGGCCATGGTGTGGTCGGTGGGGGACGTCGAGGGGCTCGAGCACGAGGACGTTGACCCGCCGGACGTGCCGGACCCGGACGCGTTGCCCACGTGGGCGGACGCTCGCCCGATGAGGACCGACCGCACATGCCCTTCTGGGACAATTTCGATCAGCGCCTCATCACGTGGTCACAGCAGTGGCCGCCGCCCGGCCCGCTCCCGCCGACCTGGCGCACCTGGGTGCGGCCCCTGCCCTCGGCCACGTTCGCCGATCCCTGGGTGGACGCGGCACGCTCGCTCATTGTGCTCGACGTGGGGAGCTGGCCGGCCGGTTCACGGCCGCACATGCACCTCGAGCCGCCGTACATCGCACCGAGCCTGGACCTCTACGCCTCGTTCCAGTATCCCGGGAGCTCGTCGGAATGGCTCCTCCTCGACGCCCACTCGCCGGTCGCCCACGCCGGCCTGCTGTCGTGGACGGGGAGGGTGTGGTCCCAGGAGCGTCGCCTCGTCGCCAGTGGTGGCGGCCAGGCGGTCTTCCGGCACACGTAGCCGGCTCAGTCGGCCGATACCCGTCCAATCGCGCCAGAATGCGCAGCATGATCTCGTCGGCTCCGGCGCCGATGGAGTCGAGCCGGGTGTCGCGGAAGTAACGCGAGGTCCATCGTCCATGTAGCCCATGCCCCCGTGGAACTGGACCGCCATGTCGGCCACCTCGCGTTGGAGGCGTGAGCCGAGCAACTTGCCGATGGTGGCGAACCGGGTGGCGTCCTCACCGCGCAGCACGGCGTCGGCGGTGGAGCGGGCGTACTGCTTCGAGGAGGTGCCCGGCCGGGAGCGCATCGGCTTCCCTTTGGCGGAGCTGTCCGCCGACGGCTCGTCGGTGATCACCAAGCACCCCGGGACCGGGGGCATGGTCACCGTGGGCACGGTGACGGCGCAGCTGCTCTACGAGATCGGGGGCCCGCGCTACCTCAGCCCCGACGCCGTGGCTCGGTTCGACAGCATTCACGTCGCGCAGGAGGGCCCGGACCGGGTGCGCATCGCGCCGGTACGGGGTGAGCCGCCTCCCGCCACGCTGAAGGTGACGGCCAACCTCCATGCCGGCTGGCGCAATGCCATGACGCTGGCCGTGACGGGTGCCCAGGTGGCCGAGAAGGCGCGCTTCGCGGCGGAGGCCGTGTGGGCCGGGGTCCCCGGCGGGCGGGACGGGTTCGCCGAGACGGCGGAGGACCTCTCGGGTGACCTGACCGGTGGTGGCATGGCCTACCTGCGGCTGGCCGTGCGCGGCGACGACGAGCACACGGTGGGACGGGCCTTCTCCGGCGCCGTCATCGAGACCAGCCTGTCCAGCTACCCCGGCACGTTCTTCACGTCGGCCCCGTCGGGAGCGCAGGGCGTCGCCCGCTACTGGCCGACGACGGTGCGCGCCACCGCCGTCTCACCGCATATCGAGTGCGACGGCCGCCCGATCGCCGCTTCGCCCCTGACGGTGTTCGACGACGCGGGCGAGGTGGCCGCAGCTGTGGACCCGACCGAGGCCCCGGCCGCCCCGCCTCAGATGTTGCACGACCGGACCAGCCCGGCGGGCCGACGCTGGTGGTCCCCTTGTGGGTGCTCGTCGGCGCCCGCTCGGGGGACAAGGGCGGCGACGCCAATGTGGGCGTCTGGGCCGACGATGACGCTGTCGCCGCGTGGCTCGAGCGTGCGTTCTCCGTGGCGCTGTTCAAGACCCTGGTGCCGGAGGTCGAGGCCTATTCGGTCAGCCGGTACCCCTTGCCGAACCTGCGCGCCGTGAACTTCGTCGTGCACGGCATCCTCGGCTGGGGCGTCGCCTCGAACCTCCGTCTGGATACGCAGGCGAAGGGCCTCGGGGAGCTGCTGCGCTCCCGTCCGGTCGAGGTGCCCGCCGCGCTGGTGGCGAGCGGCCCGGCTGCGGCGAGGCTCGCCGCTCGCTGACGGCACCGCACGTCCCGGGCCGATCGCTTCCGGGCATCTGGCAGGATGGCTCCCGTGGAGTCGGTCGCCCGCCTGATCGCGCTGATCGCTGGGCATCCTCGTTGTGCTCGTCACCGCCTGGAGCGTGTTCACCGCGCTCGTGGTGCCACGGGTGACGTCCTCGCCGGCCATGCGCATGCTGGCCCGGGTCCTCGGTGGCTCGGCCAGCCGGGTGGCGCCGAAGCTGCCGGACTACGAGACGCGCGATCGGGTCCTGTCGTTCGTCGGACCCGCCGCCATGGTCTTCCTCTTCATTCTCTGGCTCTGCTTCATCGTCTTCGGGATCGCACTGATTGAGTGGTATGCGGCGGGAGTGGACTTCGCCACGGCCCTCGGCATTTCGGGGTCATCGGTCTTCACGCTCGGCATCGTGTCGTCAGGTCACGCGGGGCCGCGGGTGGTCGAGGTCGTCGCGGCCGGCATCGGCCTCCTCGTGGTGGCGCTCGAAATCGCCTACCTGCCGACGCTGTACACCCAGTTCTCCACTCGCGAGACAGAGGTGACGCTGTTGGAGGCGCGTTCGGGGAACCCGGCCTGGGGCCCCGAGATCCTGGCCCGCCACCACTGGCTGGACGTCATGGACGAGCTGCCGCCGCTCTACTCGGACTGGGAGCGCTGGGCCGCCGAGGTGTCGGAGAGCCACGCCAACTACCCCGGGTTGCTCTGGTTCCGTTCTCCGGTGTCGACCCGCAGCTGGCTCGTGGGCCTGGTGGCCATGATGGACTCGGCGGCGTTGTACCACGCGGTGAGCCCTTCGCAGACGCCGCGCCAGGCTCGCCTCTGCCTCTCCATGGGGATCAACTGCCTGCGCTCCATGGCCCGTGCCTTGCGCATCCCCTACGACGACGACCCGCTCCCGACGGGGAGCGTGCGCTTGTCGCGCCGGGAGTTCGACGAAGGTTTCCGCCGGCTCGAGTCCGTCAACTTCCCTGCGGAGCGAACAGCCGACGACGCCTGGCGGCACTTCCAGGGCTGGCGGGTCAACTACGAGCCCATCGTCGACGCATTGACCGCCATCATCGTGCCGCCGCCCGCTCCCTGGTTCGTCGTGCGACCCGAGCTCGGCATGGCCAAGTTCCCCTTGGTGCTCAACCGGACGCCGGACGAGCCCGAGGGCTCTCAGGGATTCGGCGTCAACAAGACCTTCAAGACGCCGTCCGCCCGCGAGTCGAACAACTCGTAGGCCGCGGGGGCCTCGCTCAGGTCCATCCGGTGGGTGAACGTCTCACCCAGGCCCGCCAGCCGGCCCGACTGCAGGAGCGGGACGAGCGAGCGCCACGTCCCCGGAATGGGCGCGAACACGGCGCGCAGGGTCAGGCTCTTCAAGAAGACGATCCCCATCGGGAAGGGGAGGTCCATCGTGAGGTTGACGCCGACGACCGAGACCGTGCCCCCCGTGGCGGCACAGGACACGGCGTCGAGCACGGTGGCGTCGGCCCCGACGGCCTCAATGACGCTCTCGGCGCCCCGGCCGCCCGTGGCTTCGAGCACCTGGAGCGACCCGGGCGCGACGCGGGCGTCGATCGGCTCCGCCCCTAGGCGTTCGGCCCGGGCCAGCCTCTCGGGCACCATGTCGATGGCGAAGATGCGCGCCGGCCCGAAGAGCGACGCGCACTGGAGCGCCATGATCCCGACCGGACCCAGGCCCACGACGACCACCGTGGAGCCCGGCTGGATGTTCGCCCGCAGCGCGCCGAGGTAGCCCGTGGGGAGGATGTCGGTGAGGAGAACGGCCTCCTCGTCCGTGATGCCCTCGGGGATCGGGAGGGCGAAGAGGTCGGCGAACGGGACCGCCATCGCCTCGGCCTGCCCGCCGGGAAGGTCCGGGACCGTGCCGAACGCCGTGGCCTTGTCGGCCAGGCAGACGTTGGGCTGGCCGGCCAGGCAGGCCGTGCAGACGCCGCACCCGATGACGCCCGAGACCAGCACACGGTCGCCCGGCCGCAGGCTGTGCACGTGCGGCCCCACCTCGGTCACCGTCCCGATGGCCTCGTGGCCGAGCCGGATGCCGCTGCCCGTCGGCGCGTCGTGGTACAGGTGCAGATCGGAACCGCAGATGGCGGTGCGCTCGACCGTGACGATGACGCCTTCGGGCCCGGGGAGCACCGGATCGGGGACGTTCTCGACCTTGACGTTGCGCGGTCCTTCGAGGACGGTGGCTCGCATCTCCGCACGCTACCCCGCAGGACTACACTTTCACGGGCCCGATTCCGGCCCGGCACGCCTCGTCCCACCTCGGAGATCCATGCCTCGGACACTCGAACCCAGCACCATCGTTGATCCCGTCGTGGCCGACGAGGACATCGACGCCTTCTTCGAGTACGAGGACCTCTGGGCGGTCATCGTGTGGAACGACGACGTCACCACCTTTCAGACCGTGATCCAGGCCTTCGTGGAGATCTTCGGCCACACGGTCGAGCGGGCCGACAAGCTGGCGTGGCAGATCCACCGCACGGGCAAGGCCGTGGCGGCGGTGCGACCCAAGGACGAGGCCGAGGCCGCCGTCCACGCGCTGCACCTGCGCAAGATCTCGGCCTCGCTCAGCCGGGCGTACGTCCTCCGGGACGACCCCGACCCGGGTAGACTCCTGGGCACACCCGCATCCGAGTCGGGCCGGTCCGTCCGTGACGTCGTGTCTTTCCACGCTCCGCGCCACGTCACTCGCCGGCCGAGCCGCTGGACGCCTCACAGCTATTGTGTGTATGCTTTGAGCATTCACTCAAAGTGAGGTCGCCGATGGCCAAGTCCGGGACAGCGAGCAGCGTGGCGGGCAGGGACTCCTCCCGCTCGGCGGGCACCCGGGCGAAGCTGGTCGACGCCGCGATCGAGACGCTCAAGGCCGACGGATTCGCCGGGTCGAGCGCACGGGCGATCGCCGAGCGGGCCGGCCTGAACCAGGGCCTGATCTTCTACCACTTCGGTTCGGTGGCCAACCTCCTGCTGGCCGCGCTCGACTCGGTCAGCGCCCGGCGCATGGAGCACTACGGGGCGGCGGTCGACCGCGTCGGCATCGCCCACCGAGCTGGTCGACGTGGCGACGGACATCTTTCGGGAGGATCTCGACGCCGGCTACGTGGCTGTCCTCGTCGAGATGATCGCCGGGGCATCCTCCACACCGGGGTTGGGCGCCGAGGTGTCGGCCCGCCTCGGGCCCTGGTTCGCCTTCGCCGAGCAGGCCGTGACCGCCACGCTGGGCCCGCCCCTGGACTCGGTGCTTGCCGCCCGGCGACGTGGCCTACGGGATCGTCGCCCTCTATCTCGGGCTCGAGATGCTGACGCACCTCGACGGCGATCGCTCCCGGGCCCTCGGTCTCTTCGCCCATGCCAAGAACCTCGCCGCGCTCCTCGAGGCTCTCGGCCCGCCATCGCCGGCGGGGCAGTCATGACCGCGGGCCGCTCCCCATCGGAGCCGTCGCCCGCCGGCCGACGACACCGGACTCGACGTCGTGACCGGCGCCTTCAGCTATTCGGGCGCCTCGCTGGCGCGGGCGCTGCTGCAATCCGGCCGTCAGGTGCGCACGCATCACCGGGCCATCCCGGGCGAGCGCCCAGCGGGTCGGCCATCGACGTCCACCCGCTCGACTTCGACGATCAGCTCGGCCTCGTGGCATCGCTCTCGGGAGCCACCACGCTCTACAACACGTACTGGGTGCGCTTCGCCCACCGCGCCGTCGACCACGAGCGGGCGGTCGCCAACTCGAGAGCGCTGTTCCACGCCGCCGAGCGGGCCGGCGTGCAGCGGATCGTGCACGTGAGCATCACGCACCCGAGCAGCGACTCGCCGTTGCCCTACTTCCGGGGCAAGGCCCTGGTGGAGCGGGCGCTGGCCGAGTGCGATCTCTCCTACGCCGATCGTCCGGCCGGCCATCCTGTTCGGCGGCGACGGCGTCTTGCTCAACAACATCGCCTGGCTGCTGCGCCGGCTGCCCGTCTTCGCCATCGGTGGCAGCGGGGACTACCGGATCCGGGGCATCCATGTCGACGACCTGGCGCACCTCTGCCTGGCCAAGGCGGCCGAGACGCACGACAGCGTCACCGATGCCGTCGGCCCGGAACGGCCGACGTTCACCGAGCTCGTCGGCGCCATACGGGATGCCGTCGGCAGCCGGGCCCGCCTCCTCCACGTGCCGGGCGCCACGGTCCCCGTGTTCGCCCGTGTGCTCGGGCTCGCCCTGCACGATGTGCTCCTGACCGCCGACGAGTACCGGGCCATGGCGGCCGGTCTGGCCGACACCGACGGTCCCGCCACCGGCCCGACGGCCCTCTCGGCCTGGCTGGCCGAGCACGGGGAGACCCTGGGCCTCCACTACGCCAACGAGCTCGAGCCGCCACTTCGACGCACGTCGGGGTCGCACGAGGCGTGAGGGCCATCCGGCCACGGCCGGCGTCTGCGCCTCGCGCGGTCGTGACGCTCGATGGCCGCCCTGTTCGTGCATCGTCTTCGGCGTCTCGCCACGTCGGGTGTCTACGGCTCGCGGCTGGCCTGGCTCCTCGGCGTGGCGCTGCCGCTGCTGGCGATCACCATGCTGCCTGGCCTGGTTGGCCCGACGGCGGCCCGCGCCGGCCGGCCTCCTCGCGTCGCGCCGCGCGACCGCCGCGACCAGGCCGGTCGTCCTCCTCGCGGCCGTCCGCTCTTCGGCATCCCGGTCGCATTGCGCGGCGATGCTGCTCGCCGTGTACGCGTTGCTCTTCGTCGCGCACGGCCTGAGCCTGCCTGCTCTGACCCGCGGACGCGCCCCGCAGCCTCAGGTCAGACCAGACGCGCCGTCAGGCGCGCCTTCACGGCCGGCCACTCCGCCGCCACGATGGAGAAGCGGGCCGACGTCCGCACCGTGTCGTCGGCGCCCGGGCCGGTCCGCCCGCATGATGCCGTCGAGCTGGCCTCCGATGCGCTCAATGGCGGCCCACGACCGCTTGTTGCGCACGTCGGTCTGCAGCGCCACCCGGTGGACCTCCCAGACCTCGAAGGCGTGCGGTCATCATGAGCAGCTTGGCCTCGGTGTTGACGTGCGTCCGCTGCGCCGGGCCCGCCAGCCAGGTGAACCCGATGTCGACGACGTCGGGCACGCCGTGGCGCTGGTGGCTCGCGCCGGGCGGCCACTGCCAGAAGGCGATCTCGCAGAACCGGGTCGCTCCGACGACGAGGTCGGCACCGTCCGGGCCTGCCCGCGCGCGGACGGTGGCGAACGCCACGTGGGCGCCCGCCGCCACCTTGGCCAGCGCATCGCGCACGTAGTCGGTCATCTGCTCCGCGCCGTCGGGCGTGTAGGTCCACTCGTACTGCACTCGGTCCTCAGCCCGGCCGCTTCGACCAGGCCGGGAATGTGGGCCTCGCTCAGCGGCTCCAGCCGGACGAAGGTGCCCTTCGAGCGTGAACGGCTCATGCATGTACGGCGGGGACGGCGTCGTCCGGCGCCCCGCCGCGCCCGGCTGGCCCTCGCCGCCCTGGGCGGGGGGCCCGCTGGGCGCCCCCGTCGGGACCACGAAGTCGCGCTGGCGCACGAGCGCGAAGCCGCAGACGGCGCCCACGAGCGCGACCACCGCACCGATGTCCATCAGGTGGTTCAGGGTCACCGAGAAACCCACCTGGTAGGCGCCTGAGCAGCGCCTGCCGGGCCGCCGGCCACCGGGATGGCGGCCGCCGCCTGGCGCACCTCGCCCGACGACATGGCTCCCTGGAGCTGCGCGCCGCCCCGGCGCAGGATCTCGGGCCCGAAGGGCGACTTGGCCAGCGCGGCCGTGGTGTGCGCCAGGATCTGGCTCTGGAAGACGGCGCCCAGCACGGCGATCCCGGTCGCGATGCCGACCTGGCGGAAGGTGTTGTTGGCGCCCGAGGCCATGCCGCTGCGCTGCGGCTGGACCACCGAGACGGCGCCCGAGGCCAGCACGGGGTTGACGATGCCGACCCCGAAGCCGCAGACCAGGAAGCCGGGCAGCAGCACGGTCCAGGTCGAGTCCGGGTCGGTCGTCCCCATGAGGAGGAGCCCGCCGGTGACGAAGAGCATCCCGATGCCCAACAGGAGCGCGACTGGATGCGCACGGTCAGGCGCCCGGCGAAGAAGGACGTGAAGAAGATGACCAGGGTCATGGGCAGGAAGCGCATGCCCGCCGCCAGCGGGCCGTAGCCCAGGTCGTCCTGAATGTAGAGGGTCAGGTACAAGAACATGGCGAAGATCGACGCGGCCAGGCAGAAGGCCACCGTCGAGAGCCCCACGAAGGCCGGGATCTTGAACAGGCCGAGGTCCAGCATCGGGTCTGGCGCGAAGCGCTCGTTGATGAAGAAGCCCACCATGAGGACGGCCGCGCCCGGCGAGCAGGCTGACGGTGGTCGCGCTGCCCCAGCCGAAGTCGTTGCCCCGCACGAGCGCGAACACCAGGAGGAAGAGGCTCACCGAGAAGGTGACGAAGCCCACCCAGTCGATCTTGCGTGAGCGCAGGTCCTCCGACTTGGCGATCTGGGTGAACGTGATGACGACGGCGATGGCGCCGATGGGCACGTTCACGAAGAAGATCCAGCGCCAGCCGATGCCGCTCGTGATCGCGCCGCCGATGAGCGGCCCGATGGCGACGGCGCCGCCGATCACCGCGCCGTAGATGCCGAAGGCGGTGCCGCGGTCGCGCCCGGTGAACGCGGCGGCGATCAGGGCCAGCGAGGTGGCGAACATGATGGCCCCGCCGACGCCCTGCACGGCGCGGGCCAGGTTGAGCATGAGCGGCGTGGTCGAGAGGCCGCAGACCAGCGAGGCCAGTGAGAAGACGACCAGGCCGACGGCGAAGATCTTCCGCCGCCCGTAGATGTCGCCTGCCACCCCGGCGGTCAGGAGGAAGGCCGCCAGCGTCAGCGAGTAGGCGTCCACGACCCACTGCAGGTCCGAGAAGCTCGCGTGCAGCGACGGCTGAATGTCCGGCAGCGCCACGTTCACGACCGTGATGTCGAGAAGGAGCATGAAGGTCGCCGTGCAGACGGCGATCAGGGTCCACCATTTGCGGTCGAGAGCGGGCATTGGCGGAGTGTATCGACCTGGGGTTCTCGCCCGTACAATGAGGTGTGATCGTCGGATCAGCCCTCACCATCGAAATCGGCGACCGCACCCTGCTGTCGGACGCCTCGTTCGTCGTCGGCGCCGGCGAGAAGGTCGGCCTGGTGGGGCGCAACGGGACCGGGAAATCGTCCTTCATCTCCGTCCTGGTGGGGGAGACGTCGCCCCAGCTGCGCCATCGGGGCAACGTCCGCCTCCTCGGCTCGTTCGGCTACCTGCCCCAGGCGCCCGTGCCGGGCGGGCTCGGGCTCGAGCCGACGGGCTTCTCCCACATCCTCTCCGCCCGCGGCCTCGATGTCCTCGACGACGCGCTGGGCAACGCCCGCGGCGCCATGGCCGACGATCCCACCGAGGAGAACATCGAGCTCTTCACGGATCTGCAGGAGCAGTTCCAGTCCAACGGTGGCTACGAGGCCGAATCGGTGATGGCCCGTTTGGCCGACGGCCTCGGCCTACGCCAGGAGCTCCTCCTGGAGGACATCGACTCGCTCTCCGGTGGCCAACGCCGTCGTGTCGACCTCATGCGCGTGCTCTTCCAGGAGCCCGACCTGATGATCCTCGACGAGCCGACGAACCACCTCGACCGTTCCGCCAAGCGTTGGCTGCTCGATGAGCTGGCTCGCTTCAACGGCGCCCTCCTCGTCGTCAGCCACGACCTGAAGCTGCTCGACCAGTCCATCACCAAGGTGCTCAACATCGCCAACCAGCACCTGACCGAGTGGAAGGGCAACTACTCCAAGTTCGAGGCGGCGAAGGAGGCCGACCAGTCGCAGCGCGAGCGTTCCTCCGAGCTGGAGGCACGTGAGATCAAGCGCCTCTCGCTGCTGGCCGACTCCATGCGGGGGAGCACCGAGAAGCGGGCCCGCAAGGCCAAGCAGCTGGACCGGCGGGTCGACCGCATGGAGGGGAGCCGGACGCAGGTCGAGAAGCGCGACCGGGCCAGCAAGTTCTCGCTGCCGACGCCGCCCCGCTCCGGCGGCGTTCCCCTCGAGGTCGCCAAGCTCGGCGTCCGCTACGGCAGCAACGAGGTGCTCAAAGAGGTGACGTTCCATGCCAGCCGGGGCGATCACATTGTGATCATCGGCCGCAACGGCGCCGGGAAGTCCTCGCTCCTGCGTTGCCTCGCCGGGGCGCAGGAGCCCTCGAACGGTGTCGATCGAGTTCGGGACGAACGTCGAGCTCGGTTACTTCGCCCAGGAGCACGAGCAGATCGATCCCGGATCGCCGTGCGCTCGACAACGTCAGTGACGCCGTGCTGAAGGCCGAGCGGGACCGGCGCGCCCTGCTGGGTTCGTTCGGGCTGCCGTCCAAGGCGGCCGACCAGCTGCCGGGCACCCTCTCCGGGGGCGAGCGGGCCAAGCTCGGGCTGGCCATGCTTTCGGCGGGGGAGGCCAACCTGTTGCTGCTCGACGAGCCGACCAACAACCTCGACCCCTCGTCCATCACCGCCGTCGGCACCATGCTCGGTGCCTGGCCCGGCACCATCGTGGCCGTCAGCCACGAGCGCGGCTTCGTCGAAGCGCTGCGTCCGACCTACTGCCTGCGCCTTCCCGAGGAGCGCTTCACCCACTGGCGCGACGAGTATCTCGACGACGTCGAGATGCGCTGAGTCGAGCTAGCAGCTAGCTCTTCATCCAGATCTGCGTCGGCCACAGCACGCCCTCGTCGAAGGCGAGGGCCTTCGAACCCTGCAGAGTCTTCGGGTTCGCGAAGTTCTGCACATTCGGGTCCGCCACGACGGCCCAGGTGTCGCGGGCCAGCCAGAGGTAGGGGATGTCCTGGGCCAGATACTGGTTCACCTGTTGGTAGGCCTTGATGCGGTCCGCCTTCTCGGTCGTGCTCCTCCCCGCTGTCAGCGCCGGTCTGAATGCGGGGGTCGTTGTTGCGGGCCATGTTCAGAGGCAGGGGCGGGCCGACCGTGGTCGTGCTCCACCACACGTAGTTGAGGTCGGGGTCGACGGCCCCGAACTGGCGCCACAACGTGGCCTGGTAGGTGCCGGCCAGCGCGTCGTTGATGATCGTCGCCTGGGCGATGATCTGAATGGTGACCTTCATGCCCGCGGTCTGCCAGGCCTGCTGCAGGAATTGGGCGGCAGCAAGGGTTTCGGGGTCGCTCGTGGAATTGAGCGTAAAGGTCGGCTGCTTGCCCGTCTCCTGCTGCACCTGCTTGACCAGCTTGGCCGCCTGCGTCGGGTTGTACTTCGGGTAGGCGGTCTTGGTGTAGTACTCGCTATCGGACAGGAACAGGCTGGTCATGGGAGCGTCGACGCCCTTGGTGATCACCTTGGAGTACTGGGCCTGGTTGATGCACATCGCCATGGCCTGGCGCAGCGTCTTGTTGTTGAACGGGGCGGTGGAGGTGTTCAACATGATGCACTGCACCGTGGGCTGGCCGACCACCTCCCCGCTGTTGTCGTAATAGGCGTACTTCTTGTTGCCCTTGAACTGCAGGAGGTTGTTGGGAGAGCCGGTGTGCATGATGTCGATCTGGCCCGTCTGGAGCGCTTCGGCGCGGGAGGCGTCGTTGACGATCGGCTTGTAGGTGATGGAGTTCAGGTAGGGGTAGCCCTTCCGCCAGTAGTGGGGATTCCGGCTGGCGGTCATGTGGCTGTTGGGGACCCAGTCCTGGAAGACGAAGGGACCGGTCCCGATGGGGTTCGAGGTGCCGCCGTCGGCGCTGTTGAGCATGGACGGCGCCGCGATGTAGCCCGTCTGCGCCTGGGCCAGGTAGTAGGGGAACGGCGCCCACGGCGCCTTCAGGTTGATGGTGACCGACAAGGGGCCGGACACGGTTGCGCTGCTGAAATCGGCGAAGGCCGGCCCCGTCAGGACGCCGCTCGCCGTGTTCTCGATGTTGAGGTGCAGCGCGGCCGCATCGAGCGGCGTGCCGTCGTGGAAGACGATGCCCGGCCGCAGCGTGATGGTGAAGGCGGTGAAGTCGTCGTTCGACGTGATCGACTGCGCCAGGTACGGCTCGACGCCGCCGGCGGCGTTCACGATGGCCAGGGGGTCGAAGACGGTGCGCCCGTAGAGGAATCCGCCCTCGTCCCAGCGCGCGGTGGCCGGATTGAAGCCGGACTCCTCGGTGTCGATGCCGAAGGTGAGCGAGCCGCCCCGCACCGGTCTCGCCGTGGATACCCCGTTCAACCCCGGCCCGTTGGTCTGGGCGGCGCCCGCCTCGCCCTCGAGCCCGCCGATCATGGCAGCTCCGGCGCCAAGTGCGAGCCCACCGGCTATGAACGACCGGCGATCAAATGACTGCGTCATTGTCAACCCCCCAGGGTCTCAATCCCACTGCGTACCGCTCTGTCGCGCCGCAGGTTACAACTTCGTGACCGTTGGAGGGTGGCGGACGATTTCGGGGGTGGCGGGGGATTGGGACGGCGTCGACCACCTATGGCAACCTGGGCCGGCACGACCCCGTGACCACGAGAGGAAGGCAGCAATGACGATCGCAACCGGTGACCGGGTGCCCGACGTGAAGGTCTTCACATTCGGCGACAAGGGGCCCGAGGCGACCACGTCGACCGAGGTCCTGGGCCAGGGCAAGGTCGTCCTTTTCGGGGTCCCCGGTGCCTTCACGCCGACGTGCTCCGACCATCACCTCCCCGGATTCGTGATGCGGGCGGACGAGCTCCGAGCCAAGGGCGCCGACAAGGTGGTGTGCGTCTCGGTCAACGACCCCTTCGTCATGGGCGCGTGGGGACAGGACCAGAACGTCGGTGACACCGTGGTGATGCTCGCCGACGGCAACGGCGAGCTGGCCGAGGCGATGGGCCTCACCATGGACGGCAGCGGCTTCGGCCTGGGGTCGCGGATCCAGCGCTTCGCCGCCATCATCGATGACGGCGTGGTCAGCTGGCTGGCCGTCGAGCCCGGTCCCGGATTGAACGCCAGCTCGGCCGAGGAAGTGCTCGCCGCGCTCTAGGTCGAGCACCCACCCGGTTGCCGCCCCCTCGGGCGGGTTGCGGCAGCCCGAAGGCCACCCCGTTGCTCCGGGTCGGCCGGGCGCCGGAGGGCCGACCCTCCCGTAAAGCTTTGACGTACAACGCACTTGCCTGTGGGAGTTTCAGAGAGTAGGATACTCAGTATGCTACTTCGAAATGGGGCGTCATGAGTGTCCGCCATGCCCTGTTGGCGCTGCTGAGCGAGGGGCCGAAGTACGGGCTGCAGCTGCGACAGGAGTTCGAGTTCCGCACCGGTGAGGTGTGGCCGCTCAACGTCGGGCAGGTGTACACGACGCTGCAACGCCTCGAGCGTGACGGCCTGGTCGAGTCCGACGACACCAGCGAGGAGGGACCCCAGAAGGGATTCCACATAACGCGGGAGGGTGCGGACGAGCTGGCGCAGTGGCTGCGCACCCCGCCGGACTTCTCCTCTCCGCCCCGCAACGAGCTGGTGATCAAAGTGCTGGTGGCTCTGGGCCTCCCGGGTGTCGACGTCTACGAGGTGGTCCAGGTGCATCGGCGCTATCTCGTGGAGTTGATGCAGCAGTGGACGCGGCTCAAAGAGGACGAATCGCGCCTCGACGTCAACTTCGCCTTGGTAGTCGACGCAGAACTGTTCCGGCTCGACTCGCAGATCCGATGGCTGGACACGGCAGACGGCCGTCTGAAGAGAGCGGCGGTGGGCGAAGATGCGCCGGCCGCGCCGTCGTTCCCCCTCCCGAGGGCACGGCGCAGGGTGGGAGCCCCCGAATGAGCTACCTCGAGCTACGAGACATCTCCAAGGTCTACGGCGACGGAGCCACCGAAGTCCTGGCTCTTCAGCACGTCGACCTGTCCGTCGAGGCCGGGTCCCTGGTTGCGGTCATGGGCGCCAGCGGCTCGGGCAAGAGCACGCTGTTGACCATCGCCGGCAGCCTGGAGGACGCCACCGGCGGTGAGGTCTCCATCGGCGGTCGTGCGCTCTCCTCGCTGTCGCGTAACGGCAAGGCGCAGCTGCGACGCCAGTCCGTCGGGTACGTCTTCCAGGACTACAACCTGTTGGCCGGGCTGAGCGCAGTGGAGAACGTCTCCCTGCCGCTCGAGCTGGACGGCGTGGCCGCCCGCAAGGCGCAGGCCGCGGCGCTCGCGACGCTCGAGGACTTCGGGCTGACGGACCGGGCGTCGCACTATCCCGATCAGCTGTCCGGAGGCGAGCGCCAACGGGTCGCCATCGCCCGCGCCGTGGTCGGGGAGCGCCAGCTCCTCCTGGCCGACGAGCCCTCCGGCGCGCTGCGACTCGACCAACGCCGAGAGCGTGATGCGCCTGATCCTCGCGGCCTGCCGCCGGGGCCTGGCGGCCGTGGTGGTGACCCACGACGCGCAGCTCGCGTCGTGGGCCGACCGCGTGATCTTCCTGCGCGACGGCCGCATCGTCGATCAGACACTGCCGCTCGAGAGCCCGGAGACGTTCCTGACGGACGTCCGGAACCGATGAGCGTCGGGGTCCTGGAGCGTCCAGCCACCGGGTCGGCCGCTGTGCCGAGCACCGGTGGCATCCCGGCCCGCCGAGCCATGGTCCGCTGGGCGTGGCGCCTGTTCCGGCGGGAGTGGCGGCAACAGCTGCTCATCCTCATTTTGATCATCGTGGCGGTGGCTGCCGTCGTCGTCGGCGCCGCGGTGGCGATCAACACGCCGCCGACCGCCAGCGCGGGCTTCGGCAAGGCCGACGACCTCGCCACCTTCAACCTGTCGACCCCCAACGTCAAGACGCCGTCGTTGAGCCTCCCGCGGGTAGAGGCGCAGATCGCCGCACTCGAGCATCGCTACGGCCGGGTCCAGGTCATTGAGAACGAGACGTTCAGAATTCCCGGCTCCAGCGGGACATACCAGCTGCGGTCCCAGGATCCGCACGGACCGTACGGCGGGCCCATGCTCCAGCTGCTCTCGGGGAGCTACCCGAGCGGGTCCGATCAGATCGCCGTCACCCCCGGGTTGGCGTCCGAGCTCGACCTCGCCGTCGGCGACACCTGGCCCCAGGGCGGCAAGACCGTCGTCGGCATTGTGCAGAACCCCCAGAGCCTCCTCGACGAGTTCGCCCTGGTCCCGACCGGGCAGGTCACAAATCCGACCCAGGTGAGCGTCCTCTTCGACGCGCCGGGTGTCGACCCGGGCCGCATCGGGTCCAACGTCACCACGCCGAGCCAGAACGGCAACGCGAACGCGATCAATCCCGACACCATTGTGCTGGCGCTGGCGACGGTTGGCATGCTCCTGATCGCCCTGGTGTCGATCGGCGGCTTCACCGTGCTGGCCCAGCGCCGTTTGCGCGCCCTCGGGATGCTCGAGTCGATGGGAGCGACGGACCGCAACGTCCGACTCGTCCTTGAGGCCAATGGCGTCATTGTCGGCGCAGTGGGCGCTGTGCTCGGGCTCGCGCTGGGCTTTGCGGCATGGGTGGCCTACCGCCCGCACGACGAGCAGAGCGCGCACCACCTCATCCCGATGCTGGCCCTGCCCTGGAACGTGATCGTGCCGGCGATGGTGCTCGCCGTCATCGCCACCTTTTTCGCCGCCAGCTATCCGGCCCGCGCCATCACCCGCGTCCCCGTCGTGGCCGCGCTGGCCGGGCGTCCCGCGCCGCCCCGTCGGATCCATCGCTCGTTCGTCCCGGGCGTCATCGCTCTTGTCGTGGGGTTCGTCTTCTTCTCTCTCTCGGGCGCAGGGCACCATGGGAGCGGCATCATCTGGTTGATTCCCGGGTTCATCGCGCTGGTGGCGGGGATCATCCTCGTGGCGCCGTTCTTCCTGGCCCTGCTGGCCCGGGCGGGAGGACAGTCTCCGATCGCCATCCGCCTGCCGCTGCGCGACATGGCGCGCTACCGGGCCCGGTCCGGCTCGGCCCTTTCGGCCATCAGCGTCGGCGTGATGATCGCGGTGATTATCTGCGCCGTCGCCGTCGCTCGATACTCCAACGATTTCGATTACGCCGGGCCGAACCTGGCCTCGAATCAATTGAACGTCTACAGCCCGCCGCCCGCCGGGACTGCAATCTTCAGCCCGGGACAGAGCAGTCCCCAGACCGCGCCGGCGCCGCCGAGCGTGCAGTCACAGGAGGCGACGATCTCTTCCATCGCGGCCACCGTCGGCGCGACCCACGTCGTCGAGCTGGTCAATACCTCGGTCGGCTTACAGAACGCCAGTGGGGCGGGCCGGCAGTGGAGCGGCCCCATCTACGTGGCGACGCCGGCGCTGTTGCGGGCGTTCGGCATCGACCCGTCGTCCATCCCTTCGAGCGTCGACATTCTCAGCTCGCGCCCCGGGCTCTCGGGCTCGGGGGTGCAGTTGACCTACGGCGGTGGTGGCAAGGGCGGCGGCGTCCTCGTCGGGCCCGGCTCGGGGCCGGGCGGGGGCCGGTCCGGGCAACACGAACCCTGCTCGCCTGGCTCCTGCGTCGCCCACCCGATCGTCCAGCAGGAGGGTCAGCTGCCGACCGGCACGTCGGCCCCGAACACGGTCATCACCGAAAGCGCGTTGCATCGGCTGCATGTGGCGGACCAGAACAGCCTCGGGGGATGGATGCTTGAGGCCAACGGCCCGATCAACACGGTCCAGATCATGAATGCCAACGCGACGGCGGCCACCAACGACCTGAGCATTGAGTCGAAGAACGACGCGCCGAGCTCGGCCGAGATCGTGAACTGGACCACCGTGTTCGGGATCGCGCTCGCCCTCGGTATCCTCGCCATGAGCGTGAGCCTCGTCCGCAGTGAGACGGCCGCCGAGTTGCGGACGCTCACCGCCGCCGGTGCCAGCTCGCGCACTCGGCGCAGCCTGACCGCGGTCACCGCCGGCGGCCTGGCTTTCCTGGGCGCGCTGCTGGGGATTGTGGCCGCCTATGTCGGGCTGCTCGGCTGGTTCCGCTCGAACGCGCTGGAGGGCGGGGTGTCGGAAATCATCGATCACGTCCCGTGGAACAACCTGTTGCTCATTCTGATCGCCATGCCGCTCGCTGCCACTCTCGTGAGTTGGGTCCTGGCGGGCCGAGAGCCAGGGGGCATCGGCATCCGACCGATGGAGTGAGTCAGGACTCGGGGGTGACGCCGAACCGCTCGGTGTAGAAGGCCAGGGCGCGGCGCCGCTCGGCGCCGGCCAGGCCGAATTGGTCCAGGTCGTAGGCCACGGCACCATGGAGACCGCGCGGGTGGGCCGCCATGAATGACGCCATGGACGACGTGGCGCGTTCGTCCAACGGCTGACCCGCCAGGTCGTAGACACGGGCGACCATGGCGAGATCGTCGGCCATGAACTCGTCGAAGCGGACGTCGATGCTCTGGTCGGCCGGCAGGGCGTCGCGTTCCTCGGCACAGCGACGCAGCATGCGCTCGAGCCGGTCGGCCCAGTAGGCACCCATGCCCTCCATGTCGACCCGGTCGCGGGTGAGCCGGGCCGTGTAGGCGATCATCGTCACCATGGACGCAGTGACCGACACCGGGTCCCGGTGTGTGACGACGAAGGTGGCGTCGGGGAAGGTGTCGACGAGCGCCGGGAACTGCTCCAGGTGCTGGGGCGTCTTGAGCACCCAGCGGGTGCCGCCCCGGAGCCATTGCAGCACCTTCAGGATCTTGAGGAGGTAGGCGTAGGTCGGACGCTGATCGCGGGACAGATAGGCCTCACGCCACGTCGGCATCGGCGCGGTGGTCTCGAAGAGCATGGTGGAGAAGTCGATGGCCAGAAGCTGTATCTCCTCATGGGTGTGCTCGACGGTCATTTCGTGCATCCGGTTGAAGTACGGCAAGGCCGTGTTGAGGAAGGAGAGGGCCATGTCGGTGCGCGCCAGGCGGGGATCGGGTGCACCGGGTCCCGGGACCTCATGGGCGGGCAGAACGGGCTCGAGGCTCTCCCAGTAGGGGAGCGAGCGCAGAGCAGGGTCGGCCGACATGAGGTTGTGCAGGTGCGTGGTGCCGGTCCGGGGCAATCCGCAGATGATGATCGGGGCGACGATGCGCTCCTCGAGGATGTCGGGGTGTCGGCGGACCAGGTCCTCAATGAGCAGACGGTTCTTCAACAAGCCCAGGATGAAGACGTGCTGCTGCATGATGCCCGCGCCGTTGAACCCGCCCTCATGGCGCATGGCGAAGCAGAGCACCCCGAGGCGCTCGACGAAGTCCTCGGCGCCGAAGTCCTCCAAGCTTGTCTCGGCACGCGCGGCTGCCATGAGGTCGGTCGGCTCGAGGGCGATCTGCGACCCCGCCTCCTCCATGAAATCGAGGATGGCCCGCACCTCTTCGCTGTAGCGCGGCAGCGCCAGGTCGTCGATGCGGACGGTGGCCGGGCGCCCGCTCATACGGCGTCGACCGGGAGGACCTCCACCTGGGGCTGCTCGGGGGTGGCGGCGGGCAGGAACCAGCGGAACCAGATGCGACCCGAGTGGTGGCCGGCGGTCGAGACCCAGTTGGGATGCGACGGACGCCGGGCAGACACCACAATGATCCACGAGCCATCGGATTCGTACTGGACCTCGGCGCCGTTGATGGTCACCCGCTCGTAGTCGTAGTTGTAGGTGTGGAGCAGCCGGTTCCAGAGGCACATGTTCCAGAAGACGCACTCGGGCGATCGCCCCCGGATGACGAGGGCCTCGTCGTCGGCGAGCTCGAAGGCACCCATGGCGTAGGCGGCGTCACCCGCGGCCCAACCGAACGTGGTGGTGGGCACCGGGTAGGGCGGGTCGATGGCGTTCGGGGTGCCCAGCGGAATGGGGACGATGCCGGCCTGCTCTCGTATCCACGTCGTGGCGGCCCGGAAGCGTCGGGCCAGGTCGGCATCGTCCTGGCGGTAGGCCTCGGGCGGATCGTCCGCCTCAATGTGCCAGGCGGCACGCCTGCCCTTCCGGGGATCGTCGAGGTAGTCCCGGGTGATGGCGGCCACGGCGTCGGGTTCAGAGCGGATCCAGAGGGTGCCGGGCTCGGCGGGGTCGGTCGGGGAGATGACGATATGGATGGCTCCCTCGGCGTCCCGCTCCACCCCTTGGCTGTTGGCGGACCCGACGATCCGGGTGGAATAGCGCCCGTCGTCGGGGCCGCCGTAGACGGTCAGGGACATGTAGACGGCGTCGCCGGGCTCGAGCCGCACCCGATAGGTGCGGGCGGGGTCGATCGGCGCGTAGCAGTAGAACGCGTCGGAGTTGTCGCCGCCCCATTTCTTGTACGGCCCCACTATCTCGACGAAACGGGGCCGGGCCTTGTCGGCCCACACGTTGACCTCGGACGCCACCTGCAGAATCGACAACACCCACTTGTGCGCTTCGAGAAGGGACTCGGGGTCGTCGGCGAATTGCTCCACCATGCGGGCGCGGGTCGCACCGACGGTGTCGAGCAGTTCTGTGAAGGCCGTCTCGGTCTCGGTCGTCATGAATCCCCCCATGCTGAGTGGCGGCGCCGATCATAGGGAGCATTCGGACGGAGGGAGCGGAGCAGGATGCGCCCGTCCGGGATCAGGAGGGGCTGCTGGGTGCGATCGGGAGTGCCGCCGATGGCGCGCCGAGCGCCTGTCGCTGGTGGTCCCAGCGAGCCAGGATCCACGCCAGCGCGGCGATGCCGGCGAACCAGACGAGGTTGCCGAACGGCAACACGCTCCAGGTGACCATGGCGCACAGCACACAGATCCCGGCCCGACGGAGTCGGGGTTCGCAGCCCGTGCAGGCCAGCAGCGGCAGCGCCCACATCACGTACCAAGGCTGAGGGTTGGTGGCGCAGACGGCCATGATGCCGAAACCCAGCGCGAGGGCACCGACCCAGCTCGCCCGTCGTGGCAACACCAGGACAACTGCGACGGCGACGACGATGCCCACCATTTGGATCGTGTTGGCGAGGCTCGACGACGCGGAACCGCCCAGGTTCAAGAGCGAGAACGAACTGGCGACCGTGGCCTTGGAGGCAGACCGCAACCAGCTGAAGCCATCGCCTCCGCTGGCGAGGCCGCCGACGACCAGCGTGCCGAGGGCGAGGGCGAGGCCGCCGATGAGATAGGTGACTCGGCGACGCCACGAGCCCTGCCAGCACCACCAGGCAATCGCCAGCACGGCGAGCGCCGCTGGAGCCTTGACAGTGAGCGCCAGGGCGGCCACCAACAACGCCCACCACGGTCGGCGGGTGAGTGCCAGGGCGACGCCGGCCACGACCAGGCTGATCATGATCGCGTCGTTGTGGACGCCGGCGACGAACACGATGAGCACGGCCGGGTTCGCCACGCCGGCGACGACGGCCTCGGCCGGGTTGATGCCCCGGGCGGCCGCCGCACGAGCGACTCCCCAGGCGCACAGGACCAGACTCGCCAGGACCACGATCCGCCAGCCTTCGACGGCGACCCAGGGATGCCCGCCGGAGGCCTTCACGAGCAACGCCGAAAGGTCGACGGCTCCAGGGCCGTAAATGGAGGGGCCGGTCAGATACTTCGGATCGACGGCCGACAGCCAGATGGAGTGGTGACCGAGCAGATGCACTGGGCTCGCCGCGCCAAGGCCAGACGCGACCAACTTCCCCTGGGCGACGTAGACCCACACGTCCTGGCTCGCGAAGGGAGCGGCCAGGAGCAGGGGCGCGGCCCAGGCCGCCATCACCCACCACAGGTTCTGCCATTGCGGCTTGGTATCGGTGCGCACGGCGCGCCAGAGGTTCAGCCATGCCAAGCCGAGGAGGAGGATGCCGACGAGGACTGCACCCAGGACAAGGAGATGCCCCGAGCCCACCCCGGGTCCGCTGTTGGCCGGGCCGGCCCAGGCCGGGAGCGCCGGGCCTTCCCACCCCGGCGCAGAACCCGAGGCCGCCACCGGCCAGATGTGGCCGGCATGAGGTCCGTAGGGTGAAGCGGGAAGATCACTGGCCAGCGCCAGGAGGGCGGAGCCGCTGGCGCCGATGATCGCAGTGGGGACGAGGCCGATCATCCAGCTGGCCCTTCGTGGCCCGACCGCCGCCGCAGGGGAGTCCCGGTCCGATTCCAGCGAGCCGACGCTCACGATGGAAATTATCGGCCGTCCTGGCCTTTTCTGAAGCGATTCGTCTGCGCCCGTTCCCCGGGGTCCCGGGTGGCGCGCTACGTGGCGTCGATCAGTCAGAATGCGAGGTCAGAGAACCCCTTGGAGTTGTTGCCCGGGCACGATGTCACCGGGCCTACGTCTGGGACCAGATGCTGACAGGACCGGACACTGACAGAGGAATGAGGAGAACGATGGCGAAGCCCCGTGACGAGATCCCGATCATTGAGGAGCCGGATCCACTCGAGCCGGAGGACGCCGCCGACATCGCCCCGCTCGACAGTGAGACCGACTTCGACGATGAGCAGGAGGAGGATCAACGTCCGCTCGACGAGGTGGAAGCGGATGAGGCTGGAGTGTTGCTCGATGATCCGGAACGCCTCTCCGACGAGGACGAATAACTCCTCCCACCGGACCAGCCAGGACGCTGTTTGTGCCGCGAGCGTGCTTCTCGGGCCCGTTTGTCCCGCACGTCCTCGTGAGCGGGCGATGTTGACGCTGAGAGCAGTCCGGCGTCCTCGGGTGGGTCGCAGGAGTTCGGTGTCGCTGGGAGAGTGTTCACAATGGCCACGTCAGTGAACCCCGAAACAGAGATCGTCAGCCTGGTTGACTCCTTCGCTCAACGGATCTGCCCGGCAGTACTCGAACAGCACCCGCAGAGCTCAGTCTGTTCGGCGCTGGGCATCTGGCTGCTTCTCGCCGCATGCGCCTCCGTGCCATCGAGCGCGGATCGGGCAATCCTCGAGGAGGCTCTCGGCTGTTCGGCGCCGCGGGCCGCTGATCTCCTCACCCGGTTCTTGGAGGCCCCACCGACGGCGCTGCGCTCCGCCATCGCACTGTGGGTGAGAAGCGTCGAGCGTTCTACGCCAACGGTTGAGTGGAGCGCGTCTCTGCCTGCGGAAATCGAACGAGGCCTGATCCCTTCCCAGGTGGAAGCCGATGCGTGGGTCAATCGCCAGACCGACGGGCTCATCAAGTGCTTTCCCGGAGAGCTCTCATCCATGACCCGGCTGGTGCTGGTGTCGGTGCTGGGCACGAGAGCGTCTTGGGTGGATGACTTCGGCGTCGAGCCTGCGGCTGCTCACCTGCGTACCTCGAGCCCGTGGCATGGGCAGGTCACTCAGGTGCTGGTCGACTACGTGCCGCGTCCCCTGACCATGATGGCGACGACCGAGGCTGCGGGCGTCGTGGCGCTCCACTTCGCCCAAGCATCCGAGGACATGGGAGTGCTGTCAGTGGCCGGCGGCCCCACGGCTTCTCGCCAACAGCTCTTCGAAGCAGCGCATGAGCTAGCCCGGAGATGCCGCAATGACACATTGGGGGCGGCCCGACGGTCGCTCTTCGATCTGCCGGTAGGGGACGGGTATCCCTGGCAGATCATGGAGGAGGATGTACCGGCACACGAGGAGGGCTGGCATGACGAACGCATTGAGTACACGGTGCTGCCCGCATGGAGCACCGAGAGTGAGCTGGATCTGAAGGCATCGCCCCTGTTCGGGGTCGAGCCGGCGCTGGCCGCACTCCTCGGCCTCATCGGATCTCGTCCCGAGGGTGACCTCACGAAGGCCACCCAATCCGCGGTCGCCAGCTTCACGCCAAAGGGCTTCGAGGCTGGTGCGGCGTCGGTTTTCGGTCTCGAACTTGGAGACACGGGCGCGCCTCGGGCGGTACATCGAGGCACCAGACGTCGAGCGAGACTCTGTTTTGATCGCCCCTACGCGGCCATAGCCCTGGCAGGGACTGCGTCTGACTTTGGCCGAGCGCGAGCGGGGCATACCGACTTGTTCTGCCTCCCCCTGTTCAGCGCCTGGATCGAATGGCCGGTCGAGCCAGACCGCGTCTTCGTAGGCAGCTGCGAACGCCATCGGGAAGGTGGATCCATGGATTCCCTCCGTCCCTGGGTCAGCGGCCACACTTGCCACGTGCACGGAGTCCTCCTTGACGTAGGCGGAGTCTTCTTGGTGCCAAGCCGAGATCGACTCGTCGAAGCTCTTGGTGATGTAGTTGGAACGTTGTCAGATGCGGAGTGCGATCGAGCGCACTTTGAAGGCATTCACGCCATTGACGTGGCAGATGGGCCGGAAGATGCAGACAGGCGGAACTATCTCAAGGGCTATCTCTCATCCTTCGGGATCGCCGAGGGCAGCCTCGAAGCAGCCGTCGAAAGGCTGATCCCCGTGTGGCGAGCGCCATCTCCCGGCTTGTGGCAACGAATCCTCAGTGGGTCGATCGCCGGATTGCGAATGCTCTCGGACGCGGGACTGCGACGAGGGGTTGTGAGTAACTCGGACGGTCACGTCGAGGAGGAGCTCGCCCGAAACAACATCTGTCAAGTGGGACCGGGGCAGGGTGTGGCGGTTCAGGTGATCATCGATTCCACAGTGGTCGGCGTCGCAAAGCCAGATCCAGCCATCTTCGAACTTGCGCTTCCTTCACTTGGTCTGCAGTCCTCCGAGGTCATTTACGTGGGTGACAGCGTGAAGTACGACGTCAGATCGGCCGAGACCGCTGAGTTGACCCCCTTGCACTTCGATCCCTTCGACCTGTGCGAGGAAAGGGATCATCGTCATATCGCTCAGGTTGCTGATGTACTGCGGTACGTGTGAGTCGCCTCCGAAGTGCTCCATACTGCCGGTGGTGAGACACCCAGGCACGAGAGACGGGGGTCGGATGCGAGGCGTCGTGCACATGCTCGGTGCTTCTGCAGCGCACAGAATCCGCCACCGGGTTCTGACAGTAGAGAAGGACCAAGTCCTGCCGTGACCGTCACGATCTGCTTCGGTCTGGCCGCCGCCCTCGCAAACGCGGTGCACTTGATGACGCAGCACGCCGCCAGCGTCGGCGTGTCCCACACACATCGCGGCAAGGATCTCGTCGCCTTCCTGATCCGCCACCCTCTTTGGCTCCTCGGTGCGGCGGCGGGGGCGGCGGCATTCGCCTTTCAGGCGATCGCTCTCCATAGCGGGCAGCTCTCCATCGTTCAGCCCCTCCTCGTCACCGAACTGGTCTTCGCACTGTTGCTGCGTCGGTTCTGGCTCCGCCAGCACATCGCGAAGGCGGCGTGGACGGCTGCGCTTGTCACCTGTGCGGCGTTGACGGTGTTCTTGACCGCAGCCGACCCCCGGGGTGGTCAGTCGCAACCAAATGCGGCCGATTGGGCTTCAGCGCTGGTCGTATTCGGCGGAGCCGTCGCTGTGTTCGCTGTGATGGCGCGCTGGGGATCCCCCGTTCGCCGGGCTGCGCTCTATGCAACCGCCGCCTCAATCACATGGGCCCTTATGGCAGCGTTCATCAAATCCACCACGGACGTGCTCACGTCATCGGGCCTGCTGGCCACGCTGGAGCATTGGCCGGTTTATGCGTTGGTCGCCTCCGCAGTCCTCGGATCGGTGCTCCAACAGGCCGCCCTGCAAGTTGGCCCATTGAGCGTGTCCCAACCGTTGATCGTCGTGGTCGACCCAGCCGTCGCCATCGTGTTGAGTGTCTGGATCTTCGACGAGCGATTCACCGTGAGCGCGTCTCAGCGAATTGTGGCCGGAGCGGCCTTTTGCATCATGGCGGCAGGGGTTACCTTGCTGTCGCGGACGGCGCCCACCGACCTCGACCCTTCGATTCCGGTCAGGACGTGAGGCTCGAGGAGCCGAGGAGTCCCCACGAGTACCCGTTCTTCGTCACTGAATGTGACTGTCGGCACGTGTGACGGTGAGGCTCCTCCGACCTCGTGCCGAGCAGCCAAGGCGTGCTCCAAAAGCCAACGATCGGTCGGACGCTCTGGCACCCCCAGGTTTGTCCTGACGTTGTGTGAGCCGTATTCCCTATGGCCCTAGTGGCTTCAGGTAGGGGTCGCCAAAATGCAGGTGAAACAGCAGGCGGGAGGGGGATGGAGAAGGGAGCGGGCCGTGCAAACACGTACCAAGGCGCACTGCGTCTGCCCGAACTGTGGAGCAGAAGCTGCTGGGAGGCACCCGATCTGCGCCCAGTGCGGTCAGAGAACCACTGAAAAGGTCATTCGAATACCTGATTCTGAACGACGGAGAACGACGCAATCGAGGCCGTGAGCGCCGGCGAGAGACTCTGGGGGACGTGGCTGTTCACGACACCCTCCACAGTCGGTCGGAGCAGCGCGCGACGACGTCGCCTTCAGGTGAGCTCCTCGGCCAGCGCGACAATGATGCCCTCGGGGCCGCGGACGTAGCAAAGCCGATAGATGTCCTGGTATTGCGTCACCTCGCCGACGAGTTGGCCACCGTGCGCCTGCAGCCGAGCGAGGACCTGCTCGACGTCGTCGACGGCGAACATGATGCGGCGTATGCCAAGCGTGTTCGCGGGCGCATTCGATGCGGTACCGATCGCCTTGGGTGTGTGGAACTTCGTCAGCTCGAGCCGGCTGTGACCGTCCGGCGTCCGCAGCATTGCGATGTCGGCCCGCACGTCGTCGAGCCCGACGACGCGGTCCACCCAAGATCCCTCGACGACAGTCTCGCCATCAAGCTCCAGGCCAAGCTCGAGGAAGAACGCAACAGCACCCTCGAGGTCGTCCACGACGACACCGACGTTGTGCATACTTTGGATCGCCACGACGCGCGAACGTAGTCGCTCAACCGCCGGGGTTACTGCAGAGCGCGGGCCATGTCTCCCGAACCCACGTGTTCCGAACCCACGTGTTCCGAACCGTTGTAAAGGTCCTGGTTCGCGCCGACCCGGTGGTGGCCGTGATCGAGACGTCGGACCAATGGCCGCAGCAGGTGACGGGGCCGTGCACCCGACGGAAACCCCGGTAGATAGACCCGAGGCCGTTCAGATCGGTTCGGTGAGATTTCCCGGGTCTTCCCCATCAGGACACTCGCCGGCGTCCCCGCCATCACCAGGATACAGCAGGGTGGGGGGCTTGCTGCAAGGACCCGTGACGTGTTGACAATGCAGGCCGGTCCCGCGCGGTTGCCAGGATCGACAGCGGAAGCGAGACAGGCCCGAACGGTCTGAAGGGAAGGCGGGTTGATGGGGAGCGACGTGCTGAGGTTCGAGGAGATCGGCCGGACGCAGGTCGCTGACGTCGGCGGCAAGGGCGTGAACTTGGCGGAGCTCTCGAGGATCGAAGGCATCCGCGTACCGGCCGGATTTTGCGTGACGACGGAGGCCTTCGGGCGGATCATGGCAGAAGGCCCCTTCGTCGACGAACGGATCGATCGGCTGTCGCTCCTGAGCCCGGACGACCATGAGGCGATCGGCTCGCTCAGCGCAGAAGTCCGCCGGATGATCGAAGAGATCGCGATCCCCGAGGATCTGGCGTCAGCGATCACCGACTCCGTCGCGCTGCTCGATGAGTACGCCGCCTATGCCGTTCGATCCAGCGCTACGGCTGAGGACCTCCCGACAGCCTCTTTCGCCGGTCAGCAGGACACGTACCTGAACGTCGTGGGTGCGGCGGCAATCCTCGACCACATCAGCCGGTGTTGGGCCTCGGCGTTCACCGAGCGGGCGGTGACCTACCGCCTGAACCACGGATTCGACCACCGAAACGTTCAGATGGCGGTAGTGGTGCAGCAGATGGTGTTCCCTGAGGCGGCGGGCCTCCTCTTCACGGCCGACCCCGTCACGTCGAACAGGAAGGTCGCTTCGGTGGAGGCCAGTTTCGGTCTCGGCGAGGCCCTGGTCTCGGGCCTGGTGGACCCGGACGTCTACAAGGTGCGTGACGGCGATGTCGTCGCCAAGGCGGTCGGCTCCAAACGGCTCGGAATCTACGCGTCGCCGACTGGCGGGACGCAGCAGTTGGCAATCGAGCCCGAACGCCAGGTACAACCGGTATTGACCGACGCGCAAGTTGTGCAACTCGTGCAGCTGGGCCGCCGCATTGAAGCACATTTCGGACGGCCCCAGGACATCGAGTGGTGCCTGGCCGACAACGAGTTCCAGATCGTCCAGAGCCGGTCGATCACCACATTGTTCCCCATTCCCGTGACGGACGATGGGGGAAACCACGTCTTCGTCTCCGTCGGTCATGGCCAGATGATGACCGACGCCATGAAGCCCCTGGGGATCTCCATGTGGCAGCTGACAGCTCGCCCACGGATGTACGAGGCTGGCGGGAGGCTGTTCGTCGACGTCACCGAGGGCCTGGTGTCCCCAGCCAGCCGCGCGGGCCTCCTGGAAGTCATGGGGAGAGGCGATCCGTTGATCAGGGACGCGCTGGAGACTGCCCTGGAACGGGACGACTTCATTCCGTTGATCCCGGACGAGGGTCAGGTCAGTGTGCCGACCGTTAGCGCCCCGGCACCACTCGAGGCCGATCCCGCCATCGTCACCGGACTGATCGCAGGCGCGCAGGAGTCCATCGCCGCATTGCAGCGCGACATCGGGACCAAGTCCGGACCTGCCCTCATCGACTTTGTTCTGGAGGACATCCAAGAGCTGAAGCGCATCCTCTTCGATCCGCACAGCCACCAGGTGTTCATGTCGGCCATGGAGGCCACGTGGTGGCTCAATGAACAGCTGGAAGCGTGGCTCGGAGAGAAGAACGCCGCCGACACGCTCACACAGTCCGTCCCTCACAACGTGACGTCAGAGATGGGGCTGGCGCTTCTCGACGTCGCTGACGTGATCCGGCCGCATCCGGAGGTAATTGCCTTTCTGCACCACGTCGAGGAGGACGAAGATCTTCTGGAGGGGCTGGCCGAACTCACGGGAGGACCGGAGGCGCGGGACGCGATCCGGTCTTTCCTCGACAAATACGGGATGCGCTGTATCGGCGAGATCGACATCACGAGGCCGCGCTGGAGCGAACGTCCCACCACGCTCGTCCCCGTGATCCTCGGTAACGTCAAGAACTTCCAGCCGGGCGCCGGCGAGCGGCGCTTCGAACAGGGGCTCCTGGAGGCGAAGAGGAAGGAACAGGACGTGCTGGAGCGCGTGCTGGCCCTGCCGGACGGAGCGCGGAAGGCCGACGAGACCAAGCGCCACATCGACCTGGTGCGGACCTTCATCGGATACCGGGAGTACCCCAAGTACGCCATGATCAGCCGCTACTTCTTCTACAAGCAGGCATTGCTGGAAGAGGCGGGCCGGCTCGTGAAAGCGAACGTGCTTCGTGAGAAGGAGGACATCTTCTACCTCACGCTCCACGAGCTCGGCGACGTCGTACGCACCCAGCTGGCGGATGACCAGCGCGTCCGCCAGCGCAAGGACGCGTTCATCGCAAATCAAGCGCTCACGCCGCCCCGGGTCCTGACCTCGGATGGCGAGGCCGTCGCCGGGTCGTACCGTCGCGGCGCGGTCCCAGCGGGCGCGCTGGTGGGCTTAGCCGTGTCGGCCGGGACCGTCGAGGGGCGTGCTCGCGTGATCTTGGACATGGCCGAGGCCGATCTGCAACCCGACGACATCCTGGTCACTGCGTATACGGACCCCAGCTGGACGCCCGTGTTCGTGACGATCCTTGGCCTGGTGACAGAGGTGGGGGGTCAGATGACCCACGGCGCAGTGATTGCGCGGGAGTACGGTTTGCCCGCCGTCGTGGGCGTGGAACACGCCACCCGGCTGATCCGGGACGGGCAGCGGATCCGCGTCAACGGAACCGACGGGTATGTCGAGATCCTGGACTAGGCAAGTTCATCGCCACGTGGGCCAAGACGGTCCAGAGCAGTTACGTCACGGACACGCCATAGGGTGGACTGATGCGAGTTGCTGTCTTCGGTATGGGAAACATGGGCCGCGCGTTCGCCGCTCGTGCGCTCGAAACGGGGCACCAGGTCACTGTCTGGAATCGAACAGCGGACCGAGCCGCCGATCTCATCTCGAGCGGCGCCCTCGAGGCTCGCTCTTCCAAAGAGGCAGCGGCAGGCAGCGACGTGGTTTTGATGATCCTGGCGGACGACGAAGCAGTACTCAGCGTGTGTCTCGGCGATGGGGGCGTCGTGAACTCACTTCCCGCGGGGGCGACTCTGGCCATTGTCAGCACGGTCTCACCGGACACGGTTCGCCGAGTGGCTGAGGCCGCTCCCGAGGGTGCAGTGCTCGATGCTCCGGTGATGGGTTCCCCTTCTGTGATCGCGGCGGGTATGGGAAGTTTCTTGATCGGGGGGCCTTCGTCGAGCGTGACCAGTCTTGATGCCTTATGGACTGATCTCGGCGCCGGTTATAGGCACTGCGGACCGGTCGGATCCGGGGCGACCATGAAACTCGTTTCTAACTTGCTGCTCATCACCGGAGTGGCCGCGCTGGCGGAGGCCATCGCCACGGCCCGACACCATGGGATACCCGACGACCTTTTGCAGAGCCTCTTTGCCGAGAGTTTCGTCGTCAGTCCCGCGAGCAAGGTGCGGTTGGGATCCCTTTTCGACGAGGTGCATCCCGGATGGTTCTCTCCGTCACTGGCACGCAAGGATGTGCGTTTGGCCGTCGACCTTGCCGAACAAGCTCAGGTCGGGGTGCGCATCGGCCCGGCCACCGACGCACTCTTGTCGGCGGTTATCGACTCTGGCCGATCATGGTCTGACTTCTCCGCCGTCATCGAGGCGCTCAACCCTCAGTAAGCGTGATCGGGCTGACGTCGTAGCGCAGTTCCCCGGTCGACAGGTCGATGTCGTAAAACTCGACGCCCGTCTCAATCTGCGGGTTGTCCGCGTCGAAGGCGACAGCGATCTTGTTCGCGGCATTGCGCATGATGTCGAGGGTCAGCTCGGTTGCCGCGGCAACACCCAGAGCGTCCACGACGTGCCCGCCGAGTCCGGCTGGCCACTGGATCGGCTGCCACACGAAGGCATCGACGGCCTGGAGGGCCAGGGCCTGGGCGTCGGAGATACCGCTCGGATCCTTGTCATCGAACAGATCACTCCGACCCGCCAGATCGATGGCGCTCACATTTCGGCGGGACTGGCAGAGCCGGCAGTCGTGGGCTCTCGCTCCGCGGAGCCTGACCAGTTCGGAGGTCACCGGATCGAGGGCTGACAGTTTGGCCACCTCGAGGAGGAATCGTTCGTGGGCCACCCAGGGATCGGTCCCAGCAGAAGTCGAGATCTGACGCCATTCTTCGCCGAACATCTCGCGCCAGGCGGCACCGGCGCGAATCATCATGTCCTCGGTCCATACGGCAAGGACGAAGGCCGGGGCACGGGCACCGAGTTCGGCCAGCCCCGCTGCTCGAACATCAGGGGTCATGGACGCCACATCGACGACCATCTGTTCGGCGAAGGCCGTCGCGTCAGATCTCGGAACGGCAGGAGCAACCGGGTCGAGGCTGGCCCGAGCGATGGCGCGGGCCCGCTCGGTCAGGTCGGTCGGCGTGATCGCTGCGACTGCGTGGATCAATTCGTCCCATGCAGCGAAGGCCGCCGGTGCCTGATCTCGGGCGATCACATTTCGACCTTACTGATCATCTGACGGGTCATGGGAACCTAAACGAATTGAGCCGATTTGAGCTTCGCTCCTGTGTGCTCGGCACCGCCGCCAGTGGGTCGCACCGAGTGCCGTATGCCCTTCGCGGTGCCTGTGCCGACCGCCACGATTGCAGTCAGCACGGGAATCAGAAACAGGGCGGTGCGCAGAGTCGTGGATGAGGCGATGGCACCGATTACGACGGGCCCGGCAACGAAGCCGGCCCAGCCGAAGCCGGCCACAGACGCAACCGCTTTTCCCGTGTTCACGTTGCCCACCGCTCCGGCCGCGCTGAGGGTCATTGGGACGACACACGCCAGTCCGGTTCCGAGCAAGGCAAATCCGACCAACACGCTCACGGGATTGGCGATGACGAGACCGCCGGCGAATCCGAGCGTGGCGATGACGGCGAGCAAGGGGAGCAATCGCCAGGCGGCGAACCGAGTGAGAAGCCGGTTGCCGCAGAGCCGAACGACCAGCATGGCGAGTGCGTAGACCGCAAAGCCCATTCCGGCGACGAGGGACACTGTGTGCACCGAGTCGTGGAGATAGACGGCGGCCCAATCGGCCACGGCACCCTCGCAGAGCATGTCAGCGAATGTGATGCCCCCAAGGACAACGAGCTCGCGTTGCAGCATGCCATGGCGGCCTTCGCGACTGCTCTGAAGATTCCGGGTCATCGTCCAGCCGCTGGTCGGGAATCATTCGGGTCGTGAGCCAGCCGACGACGAGGAGGCAGGGGATTGCCAGGACGAGCAACTGCTCGCTGAGTGAGACGCCCAGCGCCACCGCAGACGCTCCGAGCACCGCGCCGACCAGCGCCCCGCTACTCCACGAACCATGGAAACCTGGCATCAGCACCCGGCCGGAGAACCGCTCGACCGTGATCGCCTGGGTGTTCATCGACACGTCCAGCATCCCCTGGAAGAAGCCCCAGACCAAGAACGCAACAAAGAAGGTTCCGAACGAACCCGTGAGCCCGATGAAGGGACCAGAGATGCAATAACCGAGCAGGGCCAACCGGACCACCGACCGGCTTCCCAGTCTCGACAGGACGTGGCCAGCCACCAGTAACGCGAGGATCGAGCCGAGGGGCGCGCCGAGCAAGACGAGGCCGAGACGGCCGTCGCTGAGACCAAGGTGTTGTTTCAGGTGCGGAATGTGGGCCGTCCAGGAGGCGAACAAGAAGCCCTGCACGAAGAACACGGCGATGACGGCCAGGCGAGGCCAGCGGTCCAACGATGCGTCAGCCCCTCGTTGGTGTGGGTTCCTTTTCAGCGTCAGACGCAGCGGACGTCGACTCCCATCGCTCGCAGCTCCGCGACGCTCTGCTGGTCGGCTCCGGCATCGGTCAGGACGATGTCGATCTCGTCGAGATCACAGACATGGCCGAACGCAACACGCCTGAGCTTCGAGGAGTCGGCTATCGCGATGACCCTCTGCGAGGATCGGGCGGCGGCGCGCTTGACGGCGGTCTCGGCGAGAAAGTGTGTCGTTATGCCCGCCTTGGCGTCGATACCGCAAGGGCCCAGTACGTATGTGTCGAATCGAAGCTGGGAAATAGAAAGTTCGGCGAGACTCCCTGTCAACGACTGCTCTCCCGGACGAACCTCGCCACCTGGGAGGAGCAGTTTGATGCCCGGGGACTCCTGGAGCTCGAAGACGGGCCGAAGAGCAAGCGGCATCGCGGTCAACCGCCGACCGCGGAGTGCTCGAGCCACCTCCATGACGGTGGTACCACCGTCGAGGATGACTGTCTCGCCGTCAGTCAGGAGATTGGCCGCGGCGAGGCCGATCGCGGCCTTGGCGTCGCTGGACTCGAGGGCCCGGATGCCATATGGGGTCTCTTCGGCGCTGAGGAAGACACTCGCCGCCCCGCCGTGCACGCGTCGGAGACCCCCGCTGCGCTCCAGCAAGTCGAGATCACGACGCACGGTCATCTCGGAGCACTCCAGGGCATTGGCCAGCTCTCCGACCAGCACTGGACTGCGGTCGCGGAGTGCCTCCAGGATCAGCCGGTGGCGAGTATGCACATCCATACTGTTCAAAATAACACGTAAAATGTTTGTTTCGACAGCGGTGCCGGATTGACCGCGGTCGGGAGGAATCATCTCGACTCCACGGCTGTCGAGTGCGGGTGCCAAGTGGCTGGAGCCGCCATCTGCGACTCGGCGTACGAGTGATCAGGCTCCAACGCTGTCGAGCTGAGGGTTGACGAGCACCTTTGCCCCCGTGGACTGCTTGATGCATTGAGAGAACACAGTGGGGTCGAGGATCTGAGCGAGTGAGATCTCGCTCGAGTAGCTGCTGGCAAAGGTGGTCGTCAGCCCCGCCGCCACGGTCTGGCGCAGCTGAGCGAACCGCTCGGGGCCGATGCTCTGAAGGAACGGCGTGAGCAACCACCCGCCCACGTTCCACGCGAAGCCAAACGTCCGGTTCAGAATCGTCGGGCTCGGGTCGAGCCCTCCATAGATGTACACCTGCTTGCGAACGGTCGACCCATACCTCGAGTACTCCGTGGCGGATTGGGATGCCGCCGCCTCCATGGCGCTGAGGATCTGACTGGCGAGACTCCCTCCGCCGGTGGCGTCGAAGGCGAGCGTGGCCGACGTGGCGGTGACGGCGTCTCTGAGATCACGCTTGAACGACGATGCACTGGAGTCGCAGACATGGACAGCGCCGATGGATCGCAGGAGTTCCGCTTGCTCGGGCCTGCGTACGATGTTGACGAGCGGCACGTCTTCTGCGAGACAGAACTTGACCAGCATCTGGCCGAGGTTCGACGCCGCCGCTGTGTGGACGAGACCGCTGTGACCCTCTCGACGCATCGTCTCGATCATTCCGAGCGCGGTGAGCGGATTGACAAACGATGATGCTCCCGTCCTGGCGGGCGTCCCTTCGGGCAGGATCAGGCACGCCGCTGCCTCGCTTGCCCGGTACTGGGTGTACATCCCACCTCCGGCCACCGAGACGGTCCGGCCCATGAGCGCCTGCGCTTCAGGAGGGTCACCAGCGGCGACGACGAGGCCTGCCCCCTCGTTGCCGACCGCCAGCGATCGTCCGACCCGGGCCGCCAGAGCCCGGAGTGCGCCCTCGGAGAGCGGTGTCGTCACCACGGGGCGATCAGCGGTTCCGTCGACCGTCGCTGCACCCATGTCGGCACCGGCGAACAACAGTCCCAGGTCGGACGGATTGATCGGCGCCGCCTCCACGCGAATGAGGACCTGGCCGGGCCTGGGGACCGGCACGGGGATCTCGGTCAAGGAGAGCTCCAACGTTCCCTGCTCGGTGACCAGGGAACGGAGTTCAAGCGAGGTGGATGGAATCACAGGAGTCATGGCGCACTCGTCTTCTCGTTGTGGGGGTGTGATGTCGGGGTAGCTCGGCGGTGGGGGAGTCAGTTCTCACCAAGATCTACCAGGTAATGCCCGAAGCGGAGTTCGAAGTCAGATCCGACCTCCCTCGCCCGGCGGCGTAACTTGGCCCGCGCTCGTGCCGGGTCGGCCAGCCCGGAGCCACGTTGGCGACGGCCAACTGGGTTTGTGCGTTTGGCATGATGGAGCCTCCCCTCCAGTGTGACGAGCGTTGTCTGAACGTCGACGGTCGCGTCGCGACCCTGGGGCTCGGCGTCGCCTCCCTCAGCTGGGTCGGTATCGCGGCCGCCGCCACTACTTCTGTCCGCCGTCCTTGGCGGCCGTGATCTGGGCGATCTGCGCTCGTGCGGCATCGACGAGTTCGGCATTGGTGTTCGCATGGCCTGCGAGCCCCCAGCCACCCTCGATCGCCTCTGTCAGGAGGACCCACGTCCGCTCGGTCAGCGAAGGATCGTTGGCCGCCTGGCTGACGAGTTCCGTGAACTGACGCACCACGGCGAGCTGCTTGTCGCGGTCGAGCGCGCCGGCGTTCGTGAGCACCTGGACGCGCACGTAATTGCCCTGTCCCTCCACGTTCGAGATGTCGCCGGCTGGCATCGGGTGGATGAAGGCGGCAGTGTTCAGCCGGAACATCGGAATATCCGGCACGCCCTCGATGACCATCAGCGTTCGCGCCAGATCGGCGGCCAACTGGCCCCCCTGCTCGAAGGTGCCGTCAGTGGCGTAGACGTCGATCATGGGCATGTGAGGAGCCTTTCTATGTATGTCAACCGACATAGTAACCGAGACTATGATGACTTGCATAGTCCCGGCGGACAGCCGACCGCGGGGCATGATCAGGACCAGGGACATGGCACAAGGCGACGTTCGGACGAAGATGGTCAAAGGGGCCGCGGCGCTCCTGGCCACCAAGGGAGTCGAGGGCACCTCCTTTGCTGAAGTGTTGGCCGTAACCGATGCGCCGAGGGGGTCGATCTATCACCACTTTCCGGGCGGAAAGTCCGAACTCGTGCACGCCGCGCTCGACCTGGTCAGTAACGCGGGCCTTGGCGGTGATGGAGTCAAAACGAGGCAGCTCCGCCGAGGCGATCGTCGAACAGTTCCTCGATCTGTGGCGTCAGCTCCTGGACTATTCGGAGTTGACGGCGGGCTGTGCCGTCGTCGCCGTCACCGTGGCGGGGTCTGACGATGATCTCCTCGACCATGCCGGTACGATTTTTCGAGACTGGACGGTCCATCTGGCCGGACTCCTCGTCGCCGGCGGAGTGGCCGAGAGCTCTGCTCAGCAGCTCGCTGTCCTGATCATCGCCGCGACGGAGGGAGCGGTGGCGCTGTGTCGTGCCGAGCGAAGCCGCGAACCGTTCGACGACGTCGACAAAGCGCTCATGCAGCTGGTTTCATCAAAGTCCTGAACCATGCAAGGGCGACTGCCGGCCGTGATTTCACATGGATCAATGCACTCCTGCGGCTGCGGAGCCCGAGCCGTCGGGAATCGCACAAGCAGCTCGAGGTGCGGCCGCCCTGGATGCGCCCCGGGATATTCGCAGGGTGACCACAAGGACGCATCAACCGGCCAATCCGCCACGACCATCGTGGCCTTCACCACTGAAGCGAGGAGAGGGACGTGATGCTCGCCGAGCCGCTGTCGGCTATCGCGGAGAAAGCGATGCAATCCGGCTCTTCGGATTTCAGCGGAGTCCCGCACCTCATCCGACGACGATCGAGCCCAGGATTCTCCAGTTGAGCTTGCCGGCGTAGAGGAGAGTCCGGATCCTCTCAACCTGAAGCAGCGAAGGGGATCAATAAGGGGCGGCGGAAAGCGGCTCGGTCACGAAGTCAATGAGCCGCTCAACGGCGCCGACCAGCGCGGGCTCCAGGTCGACGTAGCTGTGCACCGATCCGAAAATCCGCCGCCAGCAGGTTCCCGGATCGGGCTCGCCCAGCGCTCGGCAAATGCCGGTCTTCCAGTCCTGGCCCTTCGGGACGGTCGGCCAGTGGCTCAGCCCCACCACCGCCGGCCTGACCGCCTGCCACACGTCCACAAAGGGGGTACCGGTCACCAGTACGTGGGGATGCGTCACTTCCTCGGCCAGCCGGCTCTCCTTGGTGCCGGGGACCAGGTGGTCGACCAAGACGCCCAGGCGACGGCCTGGTGCCGGCCCGAACGCCGCTATCTCGGCGGCCAGATGGTCGATCCCGTCCAGACGCTCGACCACAACCCCCTCCACCCGGAGGTCGTCGCCCCATACCCGCTCGACCAGCAAGGCGTCGTGGATCCCCTCGACAAGGATTCGGCTGGCCCGAGCAACCCGGGCCTGATGGCCGCCGACAGCCACCGAACCAGATGCGGTGCGTGAAGCGGTCGTCGATACGACTCGAGGTGGGACCAGGGTTGCCACCCGCCCGCCAGCGGCGAAGGCCCCCGGCACCAAGTTGAACATCCGCACCTGGCCGGACTTGGATTGCAACGTCACTGCGTTGGCGCGGAGCCTCACCACCCGGCCGGTGAATCCTGAGGCCCGGTGGACGACCCCCAGCCCCGCCACCGCCTCCACCTCGGGGTGCCGGTTGGCCTTCGCGCGGGCTCTCTCTCGAGGGTCAGCCAGGATGTCGGCCCAAGGGTCGGGCGTGCGGCTCACGGCGACGACCGTACCCGACGACCAATCGCGTCCATCGGATGGGCCACTCTCTCTCGTTGCTTGCCGTCGGCGCCAGCTAGGTGTCGAGCTCGGTGAGCACCTCTCCGATGATCTTCGTGGCCTCATGGGCCGGCAGTGGCTCGCCACCTTCAACCTCGGCGACCTCGACGGCGAAGTCCTCGACCGAATGGACTCCGCCGATGAGCACGTGGCGCAATGCCTCGCCACTCGCCTCGGGATCGTTGATCGCCTCAATTGCAGTGCTCACATCGTGCTTAGGGGACTCGGCCATCGCGTGAACGAGGGCCATCGCCTCTTGGCGACCGCTCGGCGTGGACACCGCCGGCTGGCGGTTGGGGTTCTGTTGGAGATCCCACTCGACGAGGGCCTCGTCATAGCCACCCTCTCCGGGGTGAAGTACACGGGTGGCGTCTGTTGCCGCCGTCGTCTCGGCCGCCACCTCTTCCTCATCATGGTGCCGCTCTTGACGCACGGGAACGACCAGGGTGCCGTCATCATTGCGAACGATCGTCATGGGTGTTCCCTCCTAGGCGGACATGGGCGTAATTCAGTCCGTCCCGCCTTTATACCCAGGCGGGCGCACTCCCACCCATGGGAGCAGCGTGCGTTACGTGCCCATCGATCTCCTCTCGGAGCCTGTCCCAGTACGACGCCGAACCGGGGCGCACACTTTCGGGCCGCTTCGGTAGCCGCGAGGTTGGCAACACAGGATGTTCTTGTCACTGCCAGCATGATTGGGTGGCTTAGCTGTTCGGTCTATCCATCGCCAGACCCTCCGAGACTCGTTTCGAGGAAGAAACTGGAACCCTGATCGTCTTCGACCGTGGCCTACCGGCGCTTGCTCAGCTGTATCTTGGTTGCTGACGCCCGGGCGTGAGCCTCTTTGGATCGTCGCACCGCCAGCGCTTCAGCCGACTTAAGCAGACTCAGCTCAGCGACTTTCTTCTTGACCGCTTGTTTCGCTTTCTCCACATGAGCATCGGCCTGTTCTGCGTCGTGAATCGCTTTGTCGTAGTTGCGTTGAGCGGTGATCTGATCGGTGTCCGATTTAGCGATCCGACCGGACCCAGAGTCCTTTGTGCGCGATGGCGACCCGGTGTGAGGTTGCCCTGTGAAACCGAGACCCGAATAACGCAACCCGCTGGTTAAGCGACCTTGACGGAGGCTCGCAGCTGCTTGAGGATCCGCAAATGCGGCGTCGAGAGTGGTCTCGAGCTCCACAACTGCTGACGCTGACGCCGGGTGGCCCAATTGCGAGGCTCTTGATTTTGCGTGCCGAATGAGCTTGGAGACAATGTCAACCTTCTCCTTCGATACCTTTCGGATCTCTTGGCCCTCTGGTTTGCTCTTGGGTGTCCGTAGACCGTCGCCTAACTCGATGAGGTTCTCAACCTCTTTGGATTGTTCGCGCACCAGCAGGTTGGCCAGCCAAGCTCCGGTCGACGGCTTGCGGAGTTCCCTCAATGAAGCGGCGACATCAGATAAGCCTGCTTTGCGAGCTTCAGATGCCTTTGCGTTCCGAGCTGCTGTGAACTGAGTCGGGCTCAGCCCGTAGAGCTCATGGGCAGCGCTCTCGAGATCCATACCTCCATTTTGCACGGGGAGGTTATGAACCAGCCAGATAGGAACAATTGGAAGCTGCAGCAGTTCTGACGCAACTTGTCCCATTACGCCGGGCTGTGGGTCAGTTACTCATCCGCCCAGGTCGCGATGACGTCACGGTGCCAGAGGTGGGCTTGACCCGCTTTGACGGACAGATTGATTATGCCGCTTGAGTGTCGCCGTGGGCGGAGTGCTTCCTTCTCCTTTCTTCGTAGACGGCCGGGGTGAGATCCCCAAGTGAGCTGTGCCGGCGTTGGCGGTTGTAGAACACTTCGATGAACTCGAAGATGGCTCGGCGGGCCATGATCCGTGTTGGCCATCCCTGGCGGTAGATCAGTTCCTCTTTCAAGGTGGCGAACCAGCTTTCGGCCACCGCGTTGTCCCAACATTGACGGGGTCGCGAGAGCGACTGGACAACATGGTGGTGGGCCAGGAGCTGGCGAAACTGCCCTGAGGTGAACTGACCGGATTCAATCGATCGAAGCAACACTTGGTTATTGAATGGAGAGTAGCTGTTCGTTGAACGCCTCTGCCGGCGTCTTCCAACCGAGCGTCTTGCGCGGACGACTGTTGAGCGCGGTGGCGACTGCCTCGATGTCGGTGGCGCTCCAACGTGACAGATCGGTGCCCTTCGGGAAGTACTGACGAAGGAGGCCATTGGTGTTCTCGTTGCTGCCTCTTTGCCACGGACTGCGGGGATCGGCGCAGTAGACGGCGATGCCGGTTTCGACTTTGAACGCAGCATGCGCCGAGAGCTCCTTGCCGCGATCCCAGGTCAGCGATTGTCGCAACTGTTCGGGCAAGGTCGTCATCGTCTTGGCTAGAGCGTTCTTCATCGTGATGGCGCCGTAGCCGGCCAGGGCGGGTCCGTTCTTGATGCTGTGTTTGTGTCGATACCCCTCTTCCCGAGGCAGGTGGACCAACATGGTGAAGCGGGTGGTCCGCTCGACCAGGGTGCCGATGGCGGAGCGCTCCAGTCCGATGATGAGATCTCCTTCCCAGTGTCCTGGGACGGCTCGGTCTTCGACTTCGGCCGGCCGCTCGCTGATCAAGACCTCGGGCGTCACGTGGCCCCAGGCGCTCTGACGTGATCGGGCCTTGGGCACCCGCAGGGCCCGGCCGGTGCGCAGGCAGGCCACCAGTTCTCGTTTGAGGGCGCCGCGGCCTTGGACATAGAGGGCCTGGTAGATGGCCTCGTGGCTGATGCGCATGGAGTCATCATCGGGGAAATCCACCTTGAGCCGCTTGGCGATCTGCTCGGGGCTCCAGGCGTTGACCCAGCGCCGATCGGCCCGGTGGGGCTTGTTACGCCCCTTCCATTCGGGGCCGCGGGGACCAACCGCTCGACCCTTGGGCGACTTGACCTGGCCCGACAATCGCTCCTGGACGTAGGTGGCGCAGTTCTGGTTTCGTGACCAACTTGGCCACCTTGGGTCGCTTGGCCCGACGTTCGGCATGCCACTGCGCGGTCGAGGCTTTGTAGAGCGGCGGATATTGGCGCGTCGACGCATTGCGGCAGAGCTCGCGCGAAATGGTCGAAGGGCTGCGCTTCAAGCGACGTGCCATCTCACGGACACCGACTTTTTGGGCACGCCATATGGCAATGTCCTCCCTTTCGGAGAAGGACAAGTAACGGCCCGAAACGTTCTCAGGAAGGCAGGGGTTCACCCCACCAGCGTGGCGGAACCACCTATACGCGACGGGTGATGACACTCCAGCCTCGATGCCTGCAACGTCCGTCTTCACTCCGCGAGCGATCGCTGCCCAAAAACGAACCCGGTCTTCTCGCCACGCAATCGTCGGCGCGCCTGGAGAGGGAATCTGCCCTCGATACACACGCTGCCTCTTTCTGTCGGTTCCTGTTGCGCACCGCCGGGCGACCAGCAGTCGCAACCGTCCACCCTGACTTTCGTCCCATGCACACCTCCGTGATCGAGGTGTTGCGACGGCCGGTTGAATCCACCTTGCGATCCTCTGTCTGCGTGAAATATCAGCCCAGGTGCGGGCTGACGCTGCGCTATGGCCATCTCGAGGGCGTCACAGACCAGGTCGGCTCGCATGTGATCGGCCATGGCGAAGCCCACCACCTTGCGGCTGGCCAGGTCGATGACGGTCGCCAGGTAGAGCCAGCCCTCCCAGGTGCGGATGTAGGTGATGTCGCCGCACCACGCCGTGTCGAGCTCGTAGGCCTCGGGCGAGAAGACCCGCTTGATTAGGTCCGGAGGGAGCGAGGTGGCGTCGGGGTCAGGAGTGGTGGTCACCTTGAAGCGGCGCTTGCAGCGCCCGATCAGGCCACGGCGCACCATGAGGCGGGCCACGCGCTTTTGCCCGACGCAGATGCCCGCCTCGGCCAGCTCGGTGGTGATCCGAGGTGCCCCATAGGTGCCCCGGCTCTTGGTGTGGATGTCGACGATCTTGTCGCCGAGTTCGGCGTCGGAGACATCACGGGCCGAAGGGACGTGCTTGGACCACTCGTAGTAGGCGGAACGGGAGACCTCGAGCATGACGCACGCCATGGTGACGTTGCCGTCCTGCTCAGCCTTCTCCGCCTCGATGAACGGGTACACGTTCATCGGGTCTCCTTGGCGAAGAAAACTGTGGCTCTTTTCAAGATGTCACGCTCTTCGCGCAACACCCGGTTCTCTTTTCGTAGTTGGACCAGCTCAGCGTGCTCTTCGCTGGTCATTCCCGGCCGCCGACCGGCGTCGATATCGGCTTGGGCTACCCAGCGCCGCACCGCGCTGACCGTCAGGCCGAGGTCACCGGCCACCTCGGTGATCGTCTTGTCGCTGGTGCGACAGAGCTCGACCACCTCGGCCTTGTACTCATCGGAGAACGACCGCCGTGGCCGCTTCCGTTTCTGTTCCATGGTCTCCATTTTGGACATCCTTCCGGGGCTTTGCAGCCCGATCGTGGATGTCCGTCAAAGCGGGGAAGGCCAAAGGAGCCTGTGTTGAAGATGCGCCACTTGGAAATCCACTCGGTCTGCAAGGTCTGATCCATGTGTTGCCCGAGCTGGAGCCTGGGCTCGAGTTCGTCCTCTTCGGCGTTCACGCTGCGTTCGAACTCGGCCATGGAACCTCCTTGTCGGAATCGGGCACCCACTCCTAGCTCAATGCTTGCTCAGACCGGCGGGTAAGGGATGGCCCACAGCACTCGAATACTTCGCCCTTAGCCCCGGGGTGCGAAGAACTCAAGTGCGATGTTGTCGGGATCTCGAAACGACAATGCCGAGTAGTGAGGCGTGTCCACGATGCCACCGTTGGGGATGCCGAGTTCGTTCATACGGATTTCCCATTCTTTTAACTCATCGCGGTTGGCACAGCCGAAAGCCAGATGATCGAGCCCCGGCCGCCGCTCGTTGAACGGCTCAGTGCTGTCCAATTCAGGGAACTGAGTTACGCCAACGATTGTGCCACCGCTAAGCCAAGCGACGCGCTGGAACGGACCTGTGTCCTCGTCAAGGATTGGGTCCGAGCCGAACAGATCCTTGTACCAAGGCACACTCCGTTCAAGGCTCGTAACGGTTAGCGCCACGTGAGTAATCGCAGGGACCTCAGGCATGTCTTCTCTCCCCTTCGCACCTCGTGGACGCAGCGAATGCTACCTCTTTGGCTGGCAACTCTCGGAGAGTAAGGGCTATCTTGCAGCACCAGTCGCCGCGCTCACTGAGGCCCCAGTCCGACAGCGTTCTGGGGCCACCCTCAATCTGAGTACACAATCAACCCGCCACGACGACTCGGTACCCGAAGTCCACGCTGTCCAACCCCAACAATTCGCTGTGCACGCTGGCCCACGCGCCTGATTCGAGGTCGCGACGAAGCTGAGCGATTCCAGGCTCAACGAGTTCTGACGGCAATGACGCGAACGTCGAGCTGGCCGCTCTGATTCTTGGATCTAGGTACGCCTCTGGGTTCCGCCAAAACGCCGCTTGGAAGCCGTCGGTGAAATCGTGGGGGATCTCAAATCGGTGCACTGTGTGGGCGTCGAGCGCCTCGACTATTCGCGGGAGAGTAGCGAAGCGAGCCGCCTCCATCGCGATTATCGCAGGGACGTACTCCGTGGCGATCCAGAGCCTCCGATCGTGATCCGGGTCCCACGTGAAGATCACCTGACGCCGAGCGACACGCTTCACCTCCCTGAGTCCTCCCAAGAGGTCTCGCCAGTGGTGGACAGTGAGAATCGCCATCGCCGAATCGAAACTGGCATCGGGGAAGGGAAGACTCTCGGCCTCTCCTCGGACCCGACGGGAGCCGGCGTGTTGGGCAAGCATCACCGCAGAAGGCTCGATCGCGACCACGTGGCGGTCCGCGGGCTCGTACGAGCCGGTTCCGGCCCCCACATTCAAGATCGTCTCGGCATCGCCGAGCGCCTCCTCAATCACCTTCCCTAAGCGAGGATCCGGTCGCCGTACATATTGATACCCGACGCCAAGGCGATCGTACGCGGCTGAATCTTCGTGGCCGTCCTTCGTCACTGGCGCCCATTATCTCTCTTGATTCAGCCCCGCCGAAGTCCGTCAAGACGGAGCTCGTCAACCACATCCCACTCCCGGCAATGTACGGGGGCAGGTTCGGGCCACCGGAGCAATTGACGCCCGCTCGCCGGAGAAGACTGCGAACCTATTCGCCGATGCCACCATCGATCAGTTGACGCAGTAGATCAGCGTGGCCGATGTGCCGAGCATATTCAGCAATCATGTGATTGAAGACCCACCGTAAGGACATCTCACCAAATTCGTCATGTACGAATCGGTCATCGAGCGATGCTCCCGATACGGCCATACGAGATGCGTCCCATTCGGCCATGAGCTTGCCGACGTCGGCCTCCGCCTCACCAGCTGTGGTCTCGTCGAATGCAGCGTTCGGCGCGTCTGGCCGTGCGTACGCCTCTGGAATCTGCTCTCCCCGGAAGTAGCGACGAAACCAGGCTCGCTCTGCGTCGGCGAGATGACGAATCACTCCCAACAGGGACAGGGTCGACGGCGGGACCGAGCGCATGGTGAGTTCGTCGCCGTTGAGTCCGCTGCATTTCCAAAGAAGCGTGGACCGCTGCCATTCCAGGAGACCTTGCAGCGTCGCTTTCTCATCGCCCGTGGTCGGTTCATCTATTCGGACTACTTCGGGCATCGTCCACATCACGCTCCATCGTCGCATGTGCCCCGGCCGAGTGATGACCCTAGGACTTCAGTCGTGTGCCGCTTGTTCGGAGCGTGACTCTCCCGGCGTTATGGGGCACCGTTTATTTCGGCACCAAACGAGACCCAGTGGTCGAGCCGACTCTCAATCAGGCGGTACCGCCAATCCCAGCAATTCAGCACACCGATAGCACCGGTCCCAAAAGTCCTGCTCGGTGAACGAACTTTCGATGACGACATCGCCTTCGATCGTCGTGTCGCAGACCGTCTTGCACCCCGCGGTACCACCCACCACAGCGACAGCGTGAGTCTTGACAAGCTGATTGTCCCAACTCGCAACAGGCGTACCACCTACATAGCGATGGCTACGAAAAGACCTAACCTCGGGCCAGCAGGCATGAATGACGTTTGACATGAAAGCCGCTCCGTCCGTTCGACCTGTTTCTACCCGGAACCAAGAGCCGACACGAGATTCAGCCACAGATCCGGCAGCGGCGTCGTTCAGGGCAGCGGGCCCACTCCAAGGGAGTGGAGCCATCGATGGAGGAGCATCGTGCCAGCTACCTCAGGCCCGCAGTTCTTCAATGACGTCCTTTGAGTGCGTCACCGGCAATCTGTTGCCCTCCAATTCGATCCGTGATCCGCTGACGGTATCGACTAGCTCCAAGACGCGCACATTGACTCTCTGGTGGACGACGGCCTTAAGGGCAGAACGCGCGACCTGAAACGTTAGTGACGTCGGCCGTGCCCGTCGGGTGGATGCAGCGAATCCGTACACCGCGGTAGCGGAAACACCAACGAGCATCTTGGCGGGCAGTCCAGACAAGTCGTCCGCGGCCCGCATCCCTGCGAGCGAACCAACTCCCATACCGATGCTATCCGCTGCACCTCCAATCATTCCCCCAGCTTCGCTTCCGGCCAACCCGCCGGCGAACATGCCGCCGCTATGGCCGCGTGGATTGAATTGACCGACCGCTAGGACTTTGTCTTCGATGCCGTTGGCGACAAGTGCGTCTTGCACCAACCGAACCATTTCCTCCTCCGACATAGTCAGAACCTCGTTTCGCTGAGGGGCATTGAGGGCACATTACTGTGCTCGATGAGGATCGAGATCGGTCCCGATTCATCCCTCAAGAGGAAACCTGTGGGTGCGCGAAACCCGTCTGAGCGGGTCATGCTGAATGTTGGTGGCAACGACCACGGAATGTAGCCACAAACCGGCGCATGGGGGCAGGGGATGCACCGGTAGGATACAAATCTCGTACCAATGGTTTCGCGGAATCCAAACACGGTATTGATCTCACATGACCCTCACAGACGATCCCGCCGAATTGCCTGAGTCAGAGCCAGGCGATGTGCCCGAACGCCTGACGCCAGTCGAAGTTCCCGAGCCTGGCGTGGAGGACACTCCAGAGCGCGGCTAGCGGGTGGGCACCTGTCTCCAGTGATCGTGAGGCTCAGCGCGATCGTGATCTGAGAAGAGACTCCGAAATGAGTTCATCCGGCAGGCCCCACTCGGGTGAACTGCCCACCGTCCCGGCAGCGTCGTACGGAGGCACTCGTCGGTCAGCCGAGTACATCACCCTCGGTGTGTTTTGGTCCGTCGCCTGCGCCTCCGCTCGATCACGATGAACATCCCGATCCAACTGATTGCGAACCAAGGTAGAAAGATCGCCCAAAAATCGCTCGGGAAAATGACGATCAAGATGATCCCGAAAGCCACCAGCTTCCGAGAAGGACGGTTCGCGACAGGTGGCTTTGCCACGAATGGGCGTCTCGGGCACCGTTAGTTGCCACAAACGGATTCTAAGACGGGCCGCTGAACTCCCACCATCACTGTTAGGAGACACCAGGTGTACCTCCCGGCGGAGCCGTTAGCAGCCCACGGAACCATCTATGAGTTCTCGGACCAGGTCGGCGTGGCCGTTGTGTCGGGCGTATTCCTCGATCATGTGGTTGTAGATCCAACGCAGAGAACACGGTCGACCATGACGTAGCCCAGTGTCGTCAAGAGCTTTCTCGGCCGCAACGTCACGACTGGTTTGGCATTCGAACCTTCCAAGCGGCCAAATCGGCCTCCCAGTCGGCGTCTTCGAGGGGCACCAGTTCGCTGTCTTCGCGCAGGGTCAACCCAAATGAATCCAATGTCCTCAGCGGCGAGGACCCTGCGAAACCAATTGCGTTCCACCTCGGCCATTGGCGGACTAGCCCGTGTAGGGAGAGCTTCGAAGTCGGCACCGGTCGAGTTTTTCGTTGTGAGTCTGTGAGCCCTTCGGCCTTGAGCTCGAGAGTGGTGCGGTGAAATTCGAGCCATGACTCGAGCATGGCCCTCTCTGCGAGAAGGAAACTGGGTTCTCCGCGCCGCGGATCAACCAGGTCTTCGACCACTGCTCTCTCCTTACGCTTGAGGCACCGTAAGTGACCGTAGCGCTGATGTCTCCGAGCATCGTACGGGGCAGTGGGTGTGATCACCTGATGTGGCCCCGCCGTGATCATCAGATTTGGCCCCACGTGGCTCTCAGCAATGGCGGGGTCCACCGGTTGATTGACCGGTGGGCTGGAGCCTGGGACCCATGGCGAAGAGGTCGAAGGTGGAACTATTCGAGGAGATCCGCAAAGCGGCAGCAGGGAAGGACAGCCCGTCTGTTCGTGAGCTGTCCCGCACGTTCGGGGTCCATCGGCGGATGGTGCGCCAGGCGTTGGATTCGGCGTTGCCACCACCCCGGAAGGTGATTCCCGCGGCCGTCTCCGTCGCTCGGGCCTTGGAAAGACACCATCGACGGATGGCTGGCCGACCGACGAGATTGGCGCCCAAGAAGCAACGGCACACGGCGCGGCGGATCTTCCAGCGCCTGGTCGAAGAACACGACGCCGAGGTGAGCGAGTCGAGTGTGCGCCGCTACGTGGGATCGCTCAAGAAGGTTCGTACGTTGTCGCTTGCCCGACGTGTGCGTCCCCCAGACCCACCTGCTGGGTGAGGAGGCCGAGGTCGACTTCGGCCAGGTCCGCTTCTTGCTCGACCAGCCAACTGATCGAGGCCTGGATGTTCGTCATGCGGCTCTCGGCGAGTGGGAAAGGTTTCCACCGCGTCTATTTCAACCAGGCCCAAGAGGTGTTCCTCGACGGTCACGTCAAAGCCTTCGCCCATTTCGGCGGGGTGCCGAAGCGCATTCGCTATGACAACCTCAAGCCCGCGGTGGTGCGCGTCATGAAAGGACGCGGCCGCATCGAGACCGAGCGGTTCATCGCCATGCGCAGCCACTACGGCTTCGAGTCCTTCTTCTGCCTGCCCGGCGTCAAAGGAGCCCACGAGAAGGGTGGCGTCGAAGGCGAGGTCGGCCGGTTCCGTCGCCGTCACATGGTCCCGGTCCCCAAGCGTCGGCTCCCTTGATGTCACTCAACGAGCTGGTGGCCGCCGGTGACGAGCGTGACGATCACCGTCACATCGAAGCCCGGCGCATGACCGTCGGTGCAGCATTTCGCTGCTGAGCTCCCCCTCCTGTCTGCGTTGCCCGCCGAGCCCTTCGATGTGGCCCTCGCCCTCAACTGCCGGGTCGACACCAAGAGCCGGATCTGTGTGCGCCAGTGCTTCTATTCGGTCCCGGTGCGCTTTGCCGGTCGCCGCATCGACGTCCGTCTCGGCGCCGACCGTGTCAGCGCTCTCGACGGAGCCGCCGTCGTCGCCGTGCATCCTCGAGCCCAGGGCAAAGGGACCGAGACGCTCGAGCTCGATCACTACCTCGAGGTCCTCTCCATCAAACCCGGCGCCCTGGCTGGGCGCCAGTGCCCTCGTCGCTGCCCAGCGCAGCGGCGCTTTCAGCCCCACCCACCAGCGGTTCTGGGATCTGGCCCGCCGGGTGCACGGAGATGCCGCCGGGACCCGGGCTCTGATCGCCGTTTTGCTTCTTGCACCGCACCATGGCCCGCGAGGCCGTCGTCTCTGGCATGGAAGCGGGCCCTCGACGTCGGCTCGGTCGATCCCGAGATCGTCGCCGTCGAGGCTCGCCGCTCACTCGGGCGTGCGGCGCCTACACCCGTCGTGCGCGAGTCTCTGACGGTCTTCGACCGTCCCGCACCGACGCTGGTCTGGCTATGACGAACTGCTCGAGGTCGGGTGATGGCCAAGATGACCGACACCGCAGCTGAAGCGGCGATCGGAGCCGCCACGAGGGACCTGCACCTGCCGACGGTGCGCAGCGAGTGTGTGCGCCTGGCCGAAATGGCGCAGCGGTCCCAGTCGACCTATCTCGGCTATCTGGCCGAGATGCTCTCGGCCGAAGTAGACGACCGGGCCGAACGGCGTCGGCAGCGCCGTGTCCATGAAGCCGGCTTCCCACGGATCAAGCGGCTCGGTGACTTCGATCTCGGCTGCTGCGCCGAGCGTGAACGCCGCCACGATCTCCATGCTGGCGTCGGGGAGCTATCTCAGTGCTGGCGACCCGATCGTCTTGTTCGGTGACAGCGGGACCGGCAAGAGCCATTTGCTGATCGGCCTCGGCATGGCGGCCTGTGAGCAAGGCAAAGCGGTGCGCTACGTCACGTGCGCCGCACTGGTCAACGAGCTGGCCGAAGCGGCCGACGAACGGCGGTTGTCCCGACTCGTCGCTCGCTATGGACGGCTCGACCTGTTGTGCCTCGACGAACTCGGCTACGTCCAACTCGACGCCAAGGGAGCCGAACTGCTGTTCCAGATCCTCACCGAACGCGAGGAGAAGGCTTCAATCGCCACGGCCTCGAATCTCCCGTTCTCAGAGTGGGGTCAGGTGATCGGCGATCCCCGTCTCGTGGCAGCCATCGTCGACCGGCTCACCTTCAACGCCCACATCATCGAGACCGGACCGAGAGCTTCCGGCTGCGCTCGACCAAGGCCAAGCGGGCCAGCGTGAAGAGGGGTTGATTCAGCGCACCCGCTGGAGGCGGCGTTGACCACGGCCAAGTCGAAGGCTTCGGGGTCGAAATAGCGACCGATCCATCCGACGTAATCGTCGTGCTCTTCGTGGTCGGGATCAGCCGATGGCCTCGAGGAACTCGCCATAGCCGCCGGTGCCGCCACAGTCCTCGGGAGGACACGCACGCTGACCGTCGATGCAGGTGGCGAACTTCAAGACCAGTGGGACCGGCTCGATGGATTCGACCACGACCTCGTGGCCCCACGTATCCCCGAAGTCGTATTCATAGAAGAACCGACTTCGGTCACTGATCACCATCGGAGAGCAACGACGCCCTGCTCCATCGATGTCGTCGTTCTCCCACTCTGCGTCGGGCATGCCATAGCGCTTCCCGTCGATCTCGAACACGTGTAGGTGGTAGTCCTCCCAGCCCATGGCTGCCTGGAAGATCGGGTGCAACTTGGACAGCTTGATCTCTCCGGGCACGAGCAGCCGACGCCAGATTGTCGGCAGCATGGTCCATGAGCGAGATGCGCATCTGGACCGCTGTCTTGCTCGGTTTGCGTCGAAGGGGCCGCCATCTCCGCAGATTAGGAGACCGGCAAACCTCCAGCTCAGGGTGGGGCCAAATCAAATGATCACACTGGGGCCAAATCAGGTTGAGATTCCCAGGGCACTCCATCGCCATGAAGGTCTGCCACACTGAACACATGGCGGAAGAACCGATGCGCCACGCTTGGGAGGACTGGGTCTGGGACGAGACCGTGTTCGAGGGCACCGCCGCCTATTACAGGCAGGGTCGAAAACCGTACGCCCCAGACCTGGCCAACGTTCTCGCCGGGCACCTTCAACTCGATGGTCGCGGGCGCCTCCTTGACGTCGGTTGCGGGCCTGGCACCGTCGCTCTGTTCTTCGCCCACCTCTTCCAGGGCGTCACTGGACTCGACCCAGATCCGGGGATGCTGGCCGAGGCCAAGCGCTCCGCTGCAGAGGAAGAAATCCGGAATGCCGACTGGGTCCAGATGCGAGCAGAGGACCTCCCCCGGACCCTCGGCACCTTTCAAGTCATCAGCTTCGGCCAATCGTTCCACTGGATGGACCGACCCCGGGTGGCCTCCGCCGTCCGACAGATGCTCAATGCCAATGGCGCCGTCGTCCAAGTAGATCTGTGGCACAGCAATCCGCCCGACCAGATGCCGCCGAGCGGGCCATACCCACCAATCCCCGAGGCAGCCATCGATGAGCTGCGTCGTCGCTGGCTTGGTCCCGACCGCCGCGCTGGTCGAGGGTTCCGCAACACCTCGCCTGATGGGGAGGACGCGGTGTTCCAGACCGCTGGGTTCTCGCCCGAGGAGGTCGTAGTCGTCTCGGACGACCGGGTCTTGGAGCGCTCGGTCGAGGACGTTGTGGCCTGGGTTCTCTCTACCTCATCAACCGCACCTCACCTTTTCGGAGATCGCCTGGACGACTTCATCCGGGATCTTCGTGGCGTCTTGCTCGATGTGTCTCCCGAAGGTCGCTTCAGCGTGGCGCTTTCCGACAACCGGCTGCGCTTTCACAGACCGCGCTGAACTTGTGCCGGGCGTCCCACCGTCCCGGCGGTATGGGGCACCCTTTGCAGTCGCTAGGTATCGACACCCTCGGTCGCTACCAGGTCCGGCGGATCCCTGCTGCGTCGAGAGCAGACGTAATGCTCTTTCGCCATCCTTCAGCGAGCGCGTCGCCTCTGGCGAGGTCACCGCTCGCAAGTGCGATCAGGCCAGGCGATAGTTCGGGCCTGAGGAATACGAGAGCAGCTGCCGCCTTGGCATCTTCACGTTCCAGGATCGATGCCTCAACCCGGGACTGCAAAACCGGAGGAACCGCGAGGGACGCCGTTACGAGGATCTGTGGGGAGACCCAGGAGCAGTTACAGGCTGCCTTGATAAGCGCATCCAGGGGCCCATCGTTTCGTTCCGCAACAAGCAGAGCAACGCAGCCGACCAGCCGTGCTCGCCAACCAAGGCTTGAGCGCTGGCTCAAGAAAAGGTTCTCGACGTCTCTCTTCTTGTCCTCGGCGGCTTGGTAGCAACCTGCGACGATCCGTACGCCTTCGGCCTCATCCTTTGAGGGATTGAGCAGGCGCGCGCGTACACCCCGACCTCCCGAGGTCCGGGTTCGATAGCGGGAGCAAAGGCTGGGTGGTCGTCCGATACCGACACGCCGAGATGATGTCACCCACCGAACGGCTTGTGGATATCCGGGCCTGCCAGCATCTGAGACCCGCCCCCAATGTGCTGCGAGGTATCCCACCCTCCCGGCGAAAGGGGGCAGTCGCTCGGTCACCCATCCGCAGCCCAGAACCAGCCGATAACAGGATGGTCCGTGTACACGTCTAATGGGTGGTGAGGAAACTCGGTATAGAACTCAGCCAGACTCCATTCGGTTCTTGTTGGTGCCGACGGGATGTCGGTGTGACGACATTGTTTCGTCGAGCCTTTTAACTCCCATCCTTTGTGCGCACGCCGCTCGTACGCCACTTCATCGTCGTTGAGTTCGTACAAACCCAAACGTCGCGGATATTCGTAGGTGTCTTTGCAGCTCATTGGGCATGCTCCCGAGTGACCTCGGCTGAGATCAGGCAATTTCTCGCCGATTCAACTCCAGCCACAGTCAGCCGCTGGGTACGGATCGCATTCCGTCGGAACCGTGGCGATGCAGCAGATCACTGGGCGTCCGACGGCGGACACACTATTGATTAGCCAGTATTCCACCCTTATTTGTATAGATCGCTCGAACCCGATGGGCAGTAGCGTCGCATCACCATTCACCCAAATCACGAGGGATCGGCGGAACAAAATGACGCTCAAGGTCGTAGGTGCCGGGGTCGGTCGTACGGGAACCCATTCATTGAAGATCGCCCTCGAACAGTTGTTGGGTGGCCCGTGTCATCACATGATCGAGATCATGGGAGATCCGACTCAAGCGCCAGGCTGGATCGACGCTATCGAAGGCCGACCCGTTGACTGGGCAACGATGCCTGCTGGCTACGTTTCTCTTGTCGATTGGCCCGGGTGTTCGTTCTGGCCTGAGCTGTCAGCCGCCAACCCGGACGCGCTCGTATTGCTCTCTGTAAGAGACCCAGAGTCTTGGTACCGCAGCGCATCCAACACAATCTTTCAGTCGTTTGACAAGGTTCCGCCGGACTTGGCGCCGTGGATGGCTGCTGTCGTTCAGCTCCTACGCGATCGCTTCAGCGATTCGTTCGACAATGCCGACGTCATGATGGATGCGTTCGAGCGGCACAACGAAGCGGTTCGGCAGAGTGTCCCAGCCGATCGCCTCCTGGAATGGACCGCTACGGACGGATGGGATGCCATCTGCGAGCGGCTCGGCCTCGAAGTGCCGAGTGAGCCATTCCCTGTCACAAATACGACTGACGAGTTCCGGGCCATGGTCGGGATGCCAGCGATCTCCTGAACCGTCCGGCGAGCAACGCACCTCATCAGGGAGACCGCATCAGCCGCTCAAAATGACAGTTCGACTAGCGCTCCCCACTCCCGGCAGCGATCTGGGGCAGGCGACTCCCCGGCTCGGATACGGTGCTGGCGTGCCGGATCGACAGGCTCTGGCCGTCCTGGTAGGCGGGGCACCGGGATCGGGAAAGACGACGTTGGCGGAAGCTCTCGCCGCCGGTTTGGACCTCCCAGTGATTCACAAGGACCAATTGGTGCATGGGCGGTGGCGCACTCTTGACAGAGCAACAGAGCTAGGAGAGTCCGGCGTCGAACCATTCTTTCGTTCCATGGAGCTTTGGATCGAGGCGGGTATCAGCTTTGTTGCCGAACAGACCTTCTACGCCGGTGTGAGCGAATCGGATGTGGGCAGACGCCTGGCGCCACGGAGCACCCTGGTCAATGTCCACTGCCGGAGCGTTCACTCGTTTGAGCGGTGGGAGCAGAGGATGCGGAACGATCCGCTCTGCGGAGAGACACGGCTACAGAAGCTGATTCCTGTCGTGGAACGGCTCACCTCTGAGCTGAATGAACCGCTGGACTTCAGCTGCCCCTCGGTCGTCGTGAACACGGACGACGGATACCAACCGACACTGGAGGCGGTCATCGCCCAAATCGACGATCTCTACAGCAGACCGGACATTCACGACCTCGACAGGGCTTAACACTTGCCCGAATAGCGCCTCGGCCCCGGCGATGATTAGGGGATATTAGCCTGGCGAGTGCGATCTGTTCGGGACTAGCCGCTCGATCGGCGGAACATGTTGTCGACGGGGCAGACTGGGGGCGTGGGTGATTCAGCAACGTACCGACTCGATGGCCATGTGGCTACCATCACCTACAACCGACCCGATGCTCTCAACGCCATTAACGCCGAGATGAGGCGCGACCTCAATGACGCCTTCGCGCGGTTTCGCGACGATGAGGAGGCGTGGGTGGCCATCGTCACCGGTTCGGGACGGGCCTTCTGCGTCGGCGCCGATCTACGCCAGGGCGCTGGGTCTGCGGGCGTGTTCCCGGGCACGTTCTGGGAAAAGCCGACTCTGAATTCCTTTGAGAGCGGATGGGAAATCTTCAAACCGATCATTGCAGCCGTGAACGGGTACTGCCTCGGTTATGGGCTCACGCTCGCCACCTGGTGCGACTTCGTCCTGGCGAGTGACCGAGCCGAGTTCGGTCTTCCAGAGGTGAGCCTCGGAGTCCCTGCGATAGTCGCATCGGTACGCCTCCCGCAGCGCATTAACTGGGCCGACGCGATGGAGCTGCTGCTCACCGGGGAGCGCATCGATGCCGAGCGTGCGCACGCAATGGGCCTGGTCTGGAGGGTCGTCCCCCACGACGCTCTCCTCGACGAGGCCAACGCACTGGCTAATCGCCTTCTTGGCGGAGCGCCTCTGGCTCAGCGAGCGATGAAGGAGATGGCGATGCGCACGCGCCATATGGCGACGCTGGAAGCCATCCGCTTCGGCGAGACGATGCGACACGTTGCCGCGGCGACACAGGACGCGGCGGAAGGCTTTCAGGCCGCAGCTGAGGACCGCCCGCCGCGCTGGACCGGACGATGACAGGGTGGACCGTTCGTGGTTCGTCATGCCGCCGACGTGCCGACCGTCCCTGTGAACGGGGACAGTGTCAGGGGTCAGGACACCCCTGGCAAGCAATCCAGCTATAGGACGGCGATCAAGAGGAGGATCAAGGATCGTCTCATCGACAACAGAACGTCCAGGTCCGGTCCTCCGGCAGGGCGATCACTCCTTGGCGGGCGCACCGCCGCAGTTCCACGACACCGTGTAGGGAGTCCCGCCGCTCGTCCCCGTGATGGTCCCGGTTTTGCCGAACTTGCTTGCGGTCGCCGTGCCGTCGTTTATGTAGACGTGGCCCTGATAAGAGGTCACCGTGGCGCTGCCCATTCCGTTCCCGGTAAAAGCGATGGACATACCGACCAGGCCAGCGTTGTCCTTTACATCGACGTTCTTACCGAGAGAGAGGGTGCCGCCCTTTTGCCCGCCGCTGTTGCTCTCGCGGCAGGTGCCGGCTTTGAATGAGTAGGTCTTCCCTTTGTGGTGAAGCTTGGCGGAGGCGGGCCCGCAGGAGATCTCGACGGGATTTCCTTTGATCAATGCCAGCTTGGTTGCGCAGCCCCCGGCGGCACTGGCCGCTGGAGCGACGATCGTCGTCACGATCGGAATGGCCATCGCTGCTCCAAACCCGACCGCGACCAGAACTCGAGTTCTTCCGAGTGCTTGGGGCTTCTGGCGAACGTTTGACTGAGGTCCTTGACTTGAAAAGTGCGCCGGACCGCTCCTTGCGTTGAGAAGAACAAGGCACGGTACACCGGTAGGACGTTCAACAGCAGGGATTTCTCGATTCGTGAGAGCCCCAAGGGGGTAGCCCGAAAGAGGATTCGAACTGGGACAGTCTCGTAAGCTGAAAACAAGGAGCGGTCTAGGGCGGCCGGAGGCCGGCGGAGCGGACCTTTGATGGCTGGTTTTTATCTCACCCGTCGTCCCCGCTTCTGGGCCGGAGTCAAGGGCGGAAGGCACGGCCGGCATCCCCTGAGCGCAGCCTGGCAGGCCCGTCGGGACCTGGGCCGTCCGGAGATCCATTTCCACGACCTGAGGGGCGCTGGCCTCACTTGGGCGGCCACGCAAGCCGCCACGACACGCGAGCTCATGGCGGGTGGCGGGCATGCCAGTCCCGCCACCGCACTCCGCTACCTGCACGCGGTCGAAGACCGAGACGCGGCCATCGCAGGGCACTTGTCGGGATTGGCCGAATCAGCCCGGAAGTTGCCTAACTGGGATCCGTCCGCGGGATATTCGCGGGATGGAGACAAGGGCGCAGCAACCGGCTCCGCAACGACACGGGCCATGGGCTGCGATTCTGAAAAGAGCGGCCGACCAGGATCGAACTGGCATCATCAGCTTGGAAGGCTGAGGTTCTACCATTGAACTACGGCCGCGAATCGGGGGAGAGTCTAAAGCCTCTACTCTCGACCCTGTGGACACACTGTACGAGCGGGTGGGAGGTGAGTCGTTCTTCGTCGATCTGGTCGATCGCTTCTACCTCGGCGTCGCCGGCGACCCTCTGCTGCGCCCGCTGTACCCCGACGACCTCGCCGAGTCGTCGCGCCACCTCGCACTGTTCCTGATGCAGTACTGGGGTGGGCCCTCGACGTACGGCGAGGAGCGGGGACACCCTCGGCTGCGCATGCGCCATGCCCCCTTTGTCGTCGGGCCGGCGGAGCGCGACGCCTGGTTGCGGCACATGCTCGCTGCGCTGCTCGAGCTGGAATCCGCCTCGCGCATCGCGGACGCGGACGCCCGGGAGCTGCGTGACTATCTCGACATGGCGGCCAACTCGCTCGTCAATTCCCCCTGATGCCCCACGTCATCAGTCCTTGAAGTCGGGTCTGCGCCCTTCTTTGCGGGCCGCCACCGATTCCTCGAAGTTGCGCGTCGTGATGCGTACGAAGAGTTGTGAGGTGCCTTCCGCATCCATATGGGACTGCAGGCTGCTGGCGTCGAGACTGTTCCACAGCTGGCGCTTCGTCAGTTCGACGCCGGCGCGGCTCCATCCGTTGACCCGGTCGGCCAGCGCATAGCAGGCCGGCAGGAGCTCAGTCTGCGCCACGACCCGCGACACCAGGCCGATCCGATCGGCCTCCTGCGCGTCGACATCGCGGCCGGTGAACATGATTTCGGCGGCTCTGGACTGACCGATCGACCGGGGGAGAAGGTAGCTCAGGCCGAGCTCGGCGGCCGTGAGACCGTTGTTGATCCCCGCCGCCCGGAAATAGGCCTGGTCCGAGGCGATCCTGATGTCGGCGGCCAGTGCAAGGCAGAATCCGCCGCCGATCGCAGCCCCATTGACGGCGGCGATGACCGGTTGGTGGAGCTTGCGGATGGTCGAGATGACGTCGTCCAGCAGCTCCATGGACCGCAAGGCGATGGTTGGCAGCGTCAACCCATCCATGTTGGGCATGGTGCCGGGGTTCTCATGGTCCGCCCCCGAGCAGAACCCGCGACCGGCACCGGTGATCACCACGATCCGAACGTCGTTGTCGCTGCCGATCTCGCGCAAGGCGTCACGGAAGGGGATCATCACGTCGAAGGCCATGGCGTTCATGCGCTCCGGCCGGTTGAGTGTGACGACGGCAACGTGTGGGTGCGGCCTGGTGATCTCGGTGAAGGACATGCGCGGCATCGTAGAGTGCGCCGGCCCCACGACGGCGGCCGTCTACGTACCGTGCTCCTTGGGCGCCTGGGAAACGGCCGATGGCCCTTCCTTGCGGGCGATCCAGCGCAGGCGGGCCGCCCGGGCATCCCAGTCGTACACCACCGCGGTGCCGGCGATGAAGTCGTTGAGCGCGCGCCGGTCCCGCTGGTAGACGATTCCGAGGAAACCGATACCGAGAGTGAGGAACAAGGTGATCCCGAGACCGATCGTCCGGCGGACGGCCTGGCGTCCGCTGATCGGCGCTCCCTGTGCGGTCACCACCTGGAGCCCGAGGATCGCCATGCCGAGCGTCTTTCCGCTCACTGCCCATTGGTACGTGAAGTACAGGAACTCCCAGAGGGTCAACACGATGAAGGCGGCCAACTGGTGGTTGCTCAATGTGAAGGAGTGCCCGGTCACCAGCTTGAGCGCAGCATTGAGCAGCGCCACACCCAGGGTGTAGATCCCCCAGGAGGCTCCGACATCGGCGGCGAAGGCCGCGAGCCGGCTGATGGCGCCGGCGTAGTTTCCCTGGCGCCCGACGGTGAGCGCGGCCGACGGGACGGGGACGGTGGTCACGATGTCTGGACCGCTTTCGGCTTCACGAGCAGTGGCGGACCGAGGGGCCAGGACGCGACCTTCTTGCGCCGCCCAACGATCCGGTTGCCCCAGCGGAGGATGAAGTCGTCCAATCCGACCCCTTGGGCCCGGACCACATCGAGCACCTCGGTCAGGATCCCCGTCGTCGACCGCGCGATGATCGAACCGAGTTCGGTTTGCTCCACCAAAGCGTCTATGTCGATCTGGTTGACGATGGCATTGATATCGACCCGCTCGATGATCTCCTGCACGTCGACCCGATCGATGATCTTCTGCACGTCGACCCGATCGATGATCTTCTCGACGTCGACGCGCGCAACGATTTTGTCCACGTCGACCCGCTCAATGATCTTCTCGACGTCGACCTTGTCGAGAATGGAGTCGATGTTGATCGCGTCCACGATCAACGGCACGATGTGCTCAGCCAGAGACTGGGCCAATTGCTCAACCTTGTTGCCGATCGGGTTGGGACTCATGCGGCCCGCTCGCTTCGTGACACTTCAGTGATCTTGTCACCCTCCGGCCAGTGCAGGTGGGACATCGATCGGGTACCGTCGAGGTGGCCGGACAGGACGAAGCTGAGGAGGCACTGTGGAGTTCGAGCGCTACGAAGACGGAGTTCCTTCCTGGGTGGACCTGGGTAGCACCGACCTGGTCAAGTCGAGAGAGTTCTATGGGTCGCTCTTCGGATGGAACTGCCCGGAGGGCCCGCCCGAGGCCGGTGGGTATTCGGTCTGCGACCTGGACGGGAAGACCGTGGCGGGTCTCGGTCCGCAGATGAATCCCGGCATGCCGCCGGTGTGGTTGACCTACGTCAACGTCGACAGTGCCGACGCCACGGTGGCCAAGGTGACGGCCAACGGCGGCACGGTCTTCGCCCCCCCGATGGATGTCATGGACGCAGGCCGCATGGCCGTCTTCGCTGATCCCGTCGGAGCCGTCATCGGCCTCTGGCAGCCCGGACAGCACACTGGCGCCCAGGTGGCCAACGAGCCGGGCACCTACTGCTGGAGCGAGCTCATCACGACTGACCTCGACGCGTCGCAGGCCTTCTACGGCGCAGTATTCGGGTGGGGCGCCCAAGAGCAGGGCCCTCCCGGGGGGCCGCCGGTCTACACCGAATGGCAGCTGGCGGGGAGGTCGGTCGGCGGCATGATGCAGAAGTCCCCGGACATGCCGGCCGACATGCCGCCCTCGTGGGGCGTCTACTTCGCGGTGGCCGACACCGACGCCACGGTGGCCAAGGCACAGGAACTCGGGGCCACTCTCTTCATGGGGCCGACCGACATCGAACCGGGTCGGTTCGCTGTCCTGGCCGACAACGTGGGCGCCGTCTTCAACGTCCTGCAACTCAAGGGATAGCGACCATGATGGAGCGGCGGCGCCTCGGACGGACCGGACACGAGAGCAGCGTGGCCATCTTGGGTGGCGCCGCCTGCTGGGCGGCCAGCGTCGAGGAGGCGGGGCAGTGGCTTCGGCAGGCCCTCGACCACGGGGTGAACCACCTCGACATCGCACCCCAGTACGGGGCGGCCGAGGCTGTGGTGGGTCCGCACCTGGCCGCTCATCGCCACGAGCTCTTCATCGCCGGCAAGACGCTGCGGGCCAACCCCGAGGGCGTCACCGATCAGTTCGACACGACCCGCCGCCTGCTCCACGCCGACGTCCTTGACCTCTATCAGGCCCATGCGGTGACCTCTCTGGCCGAGCTCGACCGGCGCTCGTCCGCGCTCGAGCGCATCCTCGCCCTGCGTGATGCTGGTCACACCCGGTTCGCCGGCATCACGGGGCACGACATGGAGGTGCCGTTGGCCCACCTCGAGGCATTGCGCCGGTTCGACCTCGATACGGTGATGTTTCCCGTCTACCCCGCGCTGTGGTCCCGTCCCGAGTACCGCGAGCCGGCCGAGGAGCTTCTCGCCGTGTGCGCCGAGCGGGACGTGGGCGTGATGGCGATCAAAGCGGTGGCGCGACGGCCCTGGGCCAACGGTCGCCCCCTGGCCGACGCGGTGGCGGGGGACGATGCCACCGCGGCTCGCTGGGCCGACTCGTGGTACGAGCCCCAAGCGAGCGACGACGAGCTCGATCGCGGCATCCACTTCGCGCTCTCGACACCGGGCGTGCAGGCTTTCTGCACCCCCGGGGACATCGCGTTGCTGCCCAGAGTGCTCGCCTCCGCGGAGCGCTATGCCCCGATGAGCGAGGACAAGCGGCGCGCTGCGATCGACGCCATGGCGGCGGAAGCGTTGATCTTTCCCATGCCGCGCTGAGGCTCGACCGGGTCAGTCCGCCTGCAGCGCAGCCACGACAGCTCGGAAGGCATCGTCGTCACCCGCCGCGGCCGGAGGTGAGACGACGATGCCCTGGCCCAGGCCACTGAAGCGGTCGCGCAGGAGATCGGGAAGCTCGCCGAAGGTGCCGCACGGAACGAGGGTGTCGAGCATCTCATCGGAGAGGACGTCGGCCAGATCGTCCCAACGGTCGTGGTGGATCAGGTCCCGTAGACGGGGTCCGACCTCGGTCCAGCCGTAGAGCTCCAGCGTGGGGGCGTAGGCGGGGGTGGAGTACAGAAAGGCCAGCAGACGCCGCTGGCGTTCCCGTTCGACCGCCACCGCGTCGGGGCTGGAGCCCGTGATGACCGACGTTCCGATGACGATCTCGAAGCCCGCCCCGGCGAGGTCTCGGCCGGCGGCGCGGGCACCGTCATGCAGGGCGGGGAGGCACGTCTCACGCAGGTAGCGCGGATTCGAGTTGGTCGGGTGGCTGACGAAGCCGTCGGCCACGGCGCCGGCCAGGGCACAGGCCCTCCGCTGCACGCCGCCGACGTAGATGGATGGCGCGAGCGTGGTCGCATCCGGTCCCGGGTTGAAGTACGGCTGCATCCGGGTCACGCGGTAGTGCGGGCTGCGGTAGTCGGGTGCGGCACCGGAGGCGAAGGAGGCGAACGCGGCGCGGACGGCACCGACGTAGTCACCGAGCCGGCCGATCGGGTCCTCGCCGAAGGGGACGGCGTAACGATCCTCAATGTTCTGGCGGATCTGCGTCCCAAGGCCGAGCTCGAAGCGGCCACCGCTGAGCTTGGCGATGTCCCAGGCGGCATACGCCAAGAGGGTCGGGCTGCGGGCGAAGGCGAGCGTGACGCTGGTGCGAATGGTGATCCGCTCGGTGTGCTCGGCGACGAGCAGCGCGACCGCCATGGAGTCATGCACGGTCTCGGCGACATGGAGACCGTCGTAGCCCAGTCGTTCGACCCTCTGCGCGTGGGCGACGGCTCCGAGAAGGCTGAGGCGCGGGTCCATGCCCGCGTAGACCCTCACGCTCCAGTGCCGTCGAGTCCCGTGGTCTGTTGGCGGCCCCGGGCGACGATCTTCTCGCGCTCAGTGGTGAGGCGCGTCTGGTCGAAGCGTTCCGCCATCCAGTCGTGGGACCACCGGGCCTCGGCCTTGAGCGCTTCTGGACCGCTGGAGCGCGCCCATGGTGTCGTAGCCGCGCCGGAACTCGGTGACGTACTCCGAAGGGATGGAGGCGATGGTGGAGGCCACCTCGCGGGCTCGTTGGAGCAGCGACCCGTGGGGAACGACTTCAACGACCAGGCCCCAGTGGAGCGCCGTCTCTGCGTCGATGTAGTCGCCGGTCAAGCTCATACGGCGAGCGCGGTCGAGGCCCACGAGCTGGGGCAGCCGGATCGTCATCCCTCCGCCCGGCATGACGCCGACCCGGGCGTGTGTGTCGGCGAAGCGGGCTCGCTCCGAAGCGATCATGAAGTCACAGCACATCGCCAGTTCGAGCCCGCCGGTCACCGTCGGGCCGTTGATGGCGCCGATGACCGGCGTGTCGTGGGGTGGCATCATGGCCGAGCGCTGCGCCGGCCGTCGTTGCCGTTCCTTCTGCACCTCACGCGACTCGGTGGCCAGCGATTTGAGGTCCATGCCGGCGCAGAAGGCCGGGTCGGCGCCGGTGAGCACAATGCAGCCGACGTCCTCCCGGGCGTCGAGGCTCGTCACGGCCTCGTCCAACTGCGCATGGAGCTCGGCCGAAATGGCGTTGCGCGCCTCCGGGCGGTTGAGGGTCACCGTGGCCACCCGGTCGGCGACGTCCACGAGCACCAGCATCAGTGTTGCCTCCCCATGTCTCTTGCCCTCATGATCGGCCCTCAGGCTGTCCGGGCACCAATCCCTCGAACGTGACCACACGGCAGATGGCTCCGGCCTCGTCGAGGCAGCCGAAGCTCCAGCCCTCCATCGCGGTGGCGCCGCGCTCGACCCGTTCCCACGAATAGCGGAAGTACCCGTGGTGGAGGTCGACGGGGCTCGTGCGCCGCAAGCCGGTCTGCCACCAGCCCTCCTTGCGGTACCGGGCGAAGGCGTCGCTCAGGCCTTCGATACCCTCGAAGACCGCTTCGGGGCTCACGTAGACCAGGTCCGGTGCCGCATGCCGCTTCAAGGCCTCCATCCGCTCGTCGTCATCAGCGAGGAAGACCGCTGCCATCAGGTGGTCAACACGCTCGGCGATCTCCTCGTCCTGGTGGTCGTGCCGGAACACCGGGGCAGTCTCGCAGAGGCCGCGCCCGAGCGCGCAGTCACGTCCGCGAGGCCCACTCGGAGAGCAGCAGGGCGAAGCAGTCAGCGTCGCGTTGCTCACCGTCGATCCGTTCCCAGCCGCGCAGCGTTGCCTCGCGGCTGAAGCCCACCGCCTCGGCCGTCCGGGCCGAAGCGACATTCCAGGGTTCGACGAAGAGGTGCAGGCGTGGGATGGACAGCTCGCCGAACGCAAACGAGACAACGGCCCGCAAGGCGGAGGCGGCGAATCCCTCGCCGCGTGCGTCAGTCGACGAGCCAGTAGCCGATGGAGGCCCGCCCACTCTCGATCTCCTGCAACCACAACCCGATCGACCCGATGCCGATTGTGGGTTCGGCTTCGGTGGCAATGACGAACGAGTAGCCGTCACCCTCGGCGTCGCGTGCGTTCTGGCGCTCAATGAAGGCGCGACCCGCGTCGTCCGTGTACGTCCGCGGCACCGACGAGATGGACGGGATCAGCGGATCGGATGCCGCCTGGCGCACCAGGGCCAAGTCGGAGATTGCGTAGGGACGAAGCAGCACTGGGGGCGAGACCAGCTGCGGCACCCGTAGGGGGGGAGTGAAGACGGCGGGATCGAACGCGCTCATGTGAGAGTGAAATAACCCGGAACGTGGTGGTGCGGCGTATCGAGATAGCCCTTGGCTTCTGGCGGCCCGCCGAAACGGCCGTGGCTCCAGCGCACTTCGATGTGACCCACCACGGCGTGCAGTTCGTGGGAGACCCGGTCGCGCACGATGGCCTCCCACCCCACCCGGGGCTGGCCCCCTCGCTGACTCTCCATGGAGACGGAAATCAGCTGAAACCGCTGGCGCCAGTCCCAGGACGTGGCGATGCGGAGCCGGAGGGAGCGGTCCGCCGAGGAGCCCAACACGAAGTAGGGCGCGCTGCCGATGCGCAAGAGGCGCCAGACCATCGCTTCGCCCGTACCGCCGCGGTCATCCATGGCGGCTTCCCAGCGGCGGACCGATGCCCGCGGCCACGGCGCCTGACAGTGAGGCGTAAAGGTCCTTGGCGCCCGGGGGCCAGCCGGGACGGAGCCAATGCCCCAGTGCGTCGCGTTGTATGACGGTGAGGTCCACGGCACGCCGTGGCAGATCGTGGAGGAGTGCCGCCGCCGGGGCTGCGTGACGCAGTCCGCGCTCGGCGGGCTCTGCCGCGTCGTCGAGGCCCGGCAACGCCATGGCGGCGGGAGACCGGGCAGGACGTTCCGGCTTCGCCAACGGGGTCGGCGGAGCGGACGGGGCAATGCTCTCGGCCCCCCGTGCTGCGAGGCGGACGGCCTCATAGAGAGCCTGGTACTCGATCGGCGCCACTTCGGCGTACCAGTCGCCGCCACCGGGGAGGTCCTCTCGCGCTGCTCGTCCGGCCCGGCCCGGCCCACCGAAGAGGAGGGAGTCGAAGATACTGGCCGGCGACACGTTGAAGAGGATCTTCGAGAGGTACTTGCAGCTCACGAGGTAGACGTGGTCGACCCGGAGGTCGATGGGCGCCACCTCGTCGCCGGGGGCGCGTCCAGTTCCCTTCCACTCGACCACGTAGGGCAGGCGCCCGCGCAGGCCGTCGGCTGCGGTCAGGAACGCCTGCCCGTTGGCCCAGGCGGCGTGGAACTCGGCGTCGTAGGCGCCGCCCACGCGCAAGTGGTCAAGTCGATCCCACATCTCAGGCGACAGACTGTGCATCACGCTCGTGCGCGACCGCACCGCCGCCTCGAGCCCGTCCAGTCCCAACATGCCGAGACCGGTCCCGAGCTCTGTCACCGTGGTCCGGTCGCTCGGCACGAACGCATCCTCCCACCCGCGGGGCTCTCGGTCCGGAACCGACTGGTGAAGATGCCCAACGGCTGGCCTTACCGCCGCTTTACCGGAGCCTCGTAGGGTGCGCCAGCACACCGGAGGAACGATCCGAACGCCATCGGGTCGCGAGCAGGAGGATTGTCATGAGCGCAACCGAGACCACCACGGGCATCCTCGTGAGGACGAAGATCTTCCCTTTGGCATTTTTGCTGTTGTTGTTCAAGACCAACGTCACCATCGACGGCACGACGTCGGTCCTCAAATGGGGGGACCACGTCTTCGCAGTCCCGCCAGGGCAACACGACGTGCAGGTCTCGTTCCGCTACCTGTTCTCGAACCGAATGGGCGAGGCCACGTTGACGGTTGAGGTGGCGCCCGGCCTGACGACCACGGTGCTCTACCGATCGCCGTTCCTCGTCTTCATGGGTGGCTCGATCAAGGAGATTGCGCCATGAGCTCCGACGACAGCCCAATGGGTTCGACACGAGGCCCCGGCGGAGACGAGGCACCGCCGACGCAACCGCCCCCGCCGCCGCCGCTGGTGCCTCCGAACGCACCACCTGTCGCCGGAGTCGTTTCGACGACGGACCTCGGGCCGAGCGCCACCCCTTCGGCGTCGTACCCGGAGCTCACGCCACCGGAGGAGCCGCCCCCGCTCCTCGCGATCCTGCCCGAGCGGGCCAAGCAGCGGCGGTGGACCGTCTTGGTGCGGAGCATCCTCTCCATTCCGCTGGCGGTGGTCGTTCTCTTTGTCGGCCTCGCCGCCACGGTGTGCGTGATTCTCGGCTGGTTTGCCGCGCTTGTCAGCGGGCGAGTCCCGAATTTCGTGCGGTCAATCGTGACGGTGTACCTACGGTTGGCGCTCCGGCTCGAGGCCTATCAGTTCCTCCTCACCGACCGCTTCCCGCCGTTCAGTGCCGACGACGTGCCCGAGTACCAGGCCAACCTCGCCGTTCCACCGGCGACCAAGTTGCGACGCGCTGCCGTGTTCTTCCGCCTCGTGCTCGTGATTCCCGCCGCCATCGCGGTGCGGATTGTGGGGCTCGGCGTCTACGTCGTGCTCTTCTTCATGTGGTTCGTGGTGCTCATCACGGGGTGGCTCCCCAAGCCGGTCCACGAGGCCGCGCAGGCCTTCATCCGCTATGAGATCCGGCTCCTCGGCTACTTCAACCTCCTCGTGCCGACGTACCCGGGCGAGCTCTTCGGTGATCTCGCGCCGCCCACGCCGATTCTCCTCCCGGGGAGCGACAAAGTGGGTACGTACGTCGAAGCGCCGACGGCCGTGCCGCCACCGCCACCGCCACCGCCGACGCCGACGCCGACGCCGCAGCCGTGGAAGCTGATCCTGAGCATGGGAGCGAAGCGCTTGCTCCTGGTCACGATTGCGCTCGGCATCGCGGCCACAATCGGCCTCTCGGTCATCGAAACCGCCGCCGGCAATCACGAGAATTTGGTGCAAGTCAACAACCAGCTGGTCTCGGATCTCGACCAGTTCTCCACGACGGCGAAGAGTTGCCAAGACGTCTCGTGCCTGGAGCAGGCGGACGGTGAGCTCTCACAGCGACTCGGCGATTTCGTCAACGCCATCGAAGCAGCCAACAGCGCCGGGGTCAGTCAGAACCTCATCGACCAGTTGACCACGGCCGCCCAGCACGCCCAGCAGGTGACAGGGGACCTGGCCGACGCCGGGCCCAATCCGGCCCGCTACCGCAGCACGGTCACGCGCGAGCACGCTGAACAGGCCATCAACGACCTCGTCAACGCCCAGCACGCCTTCGTCACCGCCCTGAACGCGCAGCGGTTTGGCTAGGTGTGCCCTACTCGGCGAAGAGGGGTGTGAGCTGCAGCTCGAGTGGCCCGACCGCGGCCTCGGCGGCCACATGCATCTCGGTGCTCTCGTAGACGTCGACCGCGGTTCCCGTGCGGGCGATGAACGCGAAGACGGCATCACCCCACCGCTCCTCGCGCAGGGCCTGGCGCAAGGCGGCTCGCTCGCCGGGCGGTAGGTCCCGCCCCGGCGTTTTGGCGACCAGCTGGCACGCCAGCACCCAGTTCAACGTGTCGAGGTCCTCGGCGACGAACACGCGTGGCGGATCGTCCCGCACGACCGCGCAGGCGACGACGGTGCCCACGGTCAGACGCTTTCCACGGTCAGACGGCGCCCACGTCAGACGGCGCCCGGCGTCACGTCGGCGGCCGACCAGAAGCCGACCCGGGGAGAGCCGCTGCGCCCGCGGGCATAGGCCTTCAGGCGCGCCCGGGCTTCGGCCGAGAGGAGATCCACCGCGTCGAAGATGCCGCCCGGCCCGGGCGCCCGCAGGGCGCGGTCGGCCTCGGTGCCCGGTCGGGGCAACTGGGTGGTCAGCACGACGAAGGGCGCATGCCCACCGGCAGCCAGGACGTGGGCCCGGCCGAGGGCGCGCCAGACCGTCTCGGAGCGGGCCATGCCACCTCGGTAGGCGGAGTTCGGCCCGGCCACGTCGAAGTACCACGTCCGCCCCTGGGCGTCCGTCCCGGTGAAGTCGACGGCCAGGCCCAGCCCGCGCAGGCGGCGGTTGGCACGCACGTCAGTGAATCCGGCGCCCTCGAGTGCGGCCCGGGCCACCGTGGAGGCCGATGCACCCTCGCTCGCCGCCGCGGTGGCCGTGGCAGTGGTGGTGGGTTGGTTCGCCGTCGCCCCCTCGTCCGCCAGGCGGGCGCGGGACAGCTCGACGTAGGCGGGGTCGAGGTCGTAGCCGACGGCGTCGCGTCCGCAGCGCAGCGCAGCCACGAGGGTCGAGCCGGAGCCGGCGAAGGGATCGACGACGAGGTCGCCGCGATAGGTGTAGAGCTCCATGAGCCGCTGTGGGAGCTCGACGGGGAAGGGAGCGGGGTGCCGCACCCGCACCGCGCTCTCGGGCGGGATGTCCCACACGTCGAGCGTCAACGCCATGAAGTCGTCGGCCCCGACGCTGCTCTCGTGGGGCAGACCCTCGCGACGGCGGTCCTTGGGGCTGCGCGCCCGCCCGAAGCGACCCTTGCTGGCCACGATTACCCGTTCGGTCACGTCGCGCAGCACCGGGTTGGCGGCGGAGCGGAAGGAGCCCCAGGCGCAGGAGCCGCTCGCCCCCTCGCCCTTCTGCCAGACGATCTCGCCCCGGGGGAGGAGGTGGAGGTCGTCCTGCAGAATGCTCATGACGTCGGCGGCCAGGCTGCGGTACGGCTTGCGACCGAGGTTGGCCACGTTGACCGCAATGCGGCCGCCCGGCTCGAGCACCCGCTTGCACTCGGCGAAGACGTCGCGCAGGAGTGCCAGGTACTCGATGTAGGACCCGGGCACGCCCTCGCGGTCGAGCTCCTCCTCGTACTGCTTACCGGCGAAGTAGGGGGGTGAGGTGACGACGAGCGCCACCGAGTCGTCGGCCACGGCGTCCATCCGGCGCGCGTCGCCGGACAGGCACGAGACACCTGGCTCATGCGGGTTGACGTGCTCGTCCGCGCTCAGCTCGGGCGCTTCGAAGCGGGCGTAGAAGGCGTCCGCCACGTGCGACTCGCGGCGCCCGACGCCGAAATTGGAGGTCGCGGTGCGACGACGAGGCGGCATGGGGGGTCGGCCCGAACCCTACCGGCGGGCCCGCGAGGGGGCCGGGATCCGAAGGAGCGGGCGGGGCATGGCCGACACCATACGGAACCGCTGTGACGGGCGCCTGTTGACCGGCACTACATCTCGTAGACGACGAACGAGGTCGGCCGCCCGACCTGGTCGTAGAGGGAACGGGCCCGGCCGTTGTACTGCTGGGTGTGCCAGTAGGCCGTGTCGGCCCCCCGCTCGGTCCCGGCCGCCTTGACCGCCTGCAGCAGGGCGCGCCCGACGTCGGACCCCCGGGCCGCCGGGTCGACGAAGAGGTCTTCGAGGTAGCACTTGGGCTGCCGGGACCAGGTCGTGGCATGCACGACGCAGTTGGCCATCCCGATGGCCTTCCCGGCGTCGTCGAGGGCCAGGAGGCCGAACATGCCCTCCTCGCCGGCACACAGGCGCTCGAAGGTGCTCTGTGTGGTGAGATCGTCCAGCTCGGCCCGGTAGAAGGCCAGATAGCCGGCCCACAGGGCCGACCAGCCGTCCCAGTCGTCGCTGCGCAGTTCCCGGATCGTTCCCATGCCCGCAGCCTTGCATCGAGCGCGGGCCGGCGCCGGGATCGGGCTACTTGGCGCCCCGGCGCGGCCGCCCCCGGCCGTCGAACTTCTGGCGGACCTGGGCCCGCCGGGCCTGGATCTCGCGGTGGGTCAGGCCCTCGGTCGCCGCGTCGAGGCCGAAACCGGCCTTGATGCCCGTGATGTCGGGCGCCCAGTCCTCCTCCGCCTCGAGGCCGAGCTGGGCCATGATCCGCTCGCCGTGTTTGGCGGCGAAGAGCAGCGCGATGGCCTCGACCTCGGCGAACAGGTCCAGGTCGGGGGCGAGCGTGGCGATGGCCCCGTCCAGGAACATCAGGTTCTTCACGAAGAGCATGAGCTCCTTGGGCAGGCGGGCGCCGATGCCGAGCAGGGTCTTGATGGAGTGCTGCATCTCGGCCACGAGCTCGTCGGCGGTGAGCGCCGTCGGGTCGATCGGGGGGCGGTCCAGGCCCAGCACGTCGATGACGTGCTGCACATCGAGCTCGCCGGGAAAGGCCCCGAGGTCACGCAGGGCGGCCACCTGGGCCGGGATGTCGGCGTTGGAGGCCCCGACGACGAGGGACAGGAGGGCCAGTCGCTTGGCCTCCGTGAGGCGGCCGGTGATGCCGAAGTCGAGCAACGCGGTCTTGCCCGAGGGCAGCACGAAGAGGTTCCCGCCGTGCAGGTCCCCGTGGAAGATGCCGTAGAACAGGGCGCCCTCCAGGAAGCCGATCATGCCGGCCCGCACGACGGCCTCGGTGTCGATGCCGGCCGCCTGCATGCCCTCGACGTCGCCGAAGTGGAAGCCGTCGAGCCGCTCCATGACGAGCATGCGGCGCGTCACCAGCGTGGGGTGGGGCCGGGGCACCACGAAGTCGCGCTGGTCGAGCGCGGCATAGGTGGTGGCGACATCGAGCATGTTCTCGGCCTCGAGACGGAAGTCGAGCTCCTCCACGATCGTCTCGGCGAAGAGCTCGACCAGGGCCGGCGGGTTGGCCAAGGCGGAAACGGGGATCCGGCCCACGAGGAGCGGGGCCAGCCAGGCCATGACGGCGAGGTCCTGGCGCACGCGGGCCGACACCGTCGGGCGCTGGACCTTGACCACGACCGGGGTGCCGTCGAGCAGGGTGGCGGCGTGCACCTGGGCGATGGAGGCGGCGGCCAGCGGGGTGCGCTCGACCGAAGCGAAGGTGTCGGAGAGGGGGCCGCCCAGCTCCTCGGTCAGGACCTGCTCGACGACCGGCCACGGCTCGGGGGTGACCTGGTCGCGGCACCACTTGAACTCGGCCACCAGCTCGGCCGGGAAGACGCCGTCACCCGATGCGACGATCTGGCCCAACTTGATGTAGGTCGGGCCCAGCCGCTCGGCCGCCACCCGCAGGCGCCGCGAGATGCCGGCCACCGACTCGGTGCCGCCACGCCGGCGCTCCTTGACGTACCAGAGCCCGAGGGCAGGGGCCACGGCGCGCACTGTCGTGCCCAGTCGATGCAACGGCGGCAGCCGGCGTCGTCGGGTCAGCTGGGGGAGTGAGGCGTTGAGCCGGGTGCGCACGCCGGCCAGCCCTCGGCGCCAGGTCAGGTGCTCGGGGTCGATGACCCAGGGGCCGTTGTCGCTGAACGTGCCGAGCTCCGTGTCCGGCGAGAGATCCGTGTCCGGTGAGAGATCCGTGTCCGGTGAGAACTCCGTGTCCGGCGAAGGGGCCGCCACGAGTTCAGGATCAGTCGCCACGGGATGAGCCTATGGCCGCGGCGGCGGTGCTCAGGGCGTCACGAGACCGCACTGGAAGGCGAAGACCACGGCCTGCACGCGGTCGCGCAGCCCCAGCTTGGCCAGCAGCCGGCCGACGTGTGACTTGACCGTCGCCTCCGAGACGTACAGGCGCTCGGCGATTTCGGCGTTGGAGAGGCCGTCGGCCACGGCGAGCAGGACCTCGCGCTCGCGCTCGGTCAGGCTGGCCAGCGCAGGGTTCTCCTCCGGGGCGCCGCCTGAGGCCGGACCGTCGGCGCTGAGGTCGGGCAGCGTCTCGGCGTACTCCTCGAGCAGGCGGCGGGTGATGCGGGGCGACACCACGGCGTCACCGCGGGCCACGGTGCGGATGGCGCTCCCGAGCTCCGCCGGGGGGACGTCCTTGAGGAGGAACCCGCTGGCGCCCGCCCGCAGCGCGCTGAAGGCGTACTCGTCGAGGTCGAAGGTCGTGAGGATCAGGACGCGGGTGCTGTCGCCCGCGTCCGAGGCGGTGATGGCCCGGGTGGCCTCAATCCCGTCGAGGACGGGCATGCGCACGTCCATCAGCACGACGTCGGGCCGGTAGAGCTCGACGAGGCGCACGGCGTCGGCCCCGTCCGCGGCCTCGCCCACGATCTCCATGTCCTCTTCCGCTTCGAGGATCATGCGGAAGCCCTTGCGCAGAAGCGCCTGATCGTCCGCCAGCACGACACGGATGGTCATGACGGGGTGGGGGCCTTGCAGTCGTGCAGCACCGTCGCGACCTCCCAGCCGCCGTTGGGCCGCGGCCCGGCGCGCAGTGTGCCCCCGAATGCGGTGGCCCGTTCGGCCATGCCGGCCAGGCCGTGGCCTCCGCTTCTCGCCCCGGCCGGGACGGTGACGGTGCTGCGGCCGTCGTCGGTGACCCGCACGGCGATGTCAGGGTCGGCGAAGTCCAGCTCTATCTCCACCGACGTCGCTTCCTCGGCGTGCTTGAGCGCGTTGGTCAAGGCCTCCTGCACCACCCGGTAGACGGTCAGGCCCGCCGCGCCGGACACCTCGAAGGGCGTGCCGACCCGCTGGACCGAGACATCGAGCCCGGTGCCCCGGACGCGTTCGACGAGCGCAGGGAGCTCACGCAGGCCCGGTTGGGGCGCCAGCGGGGGATCGGCGGGGCCCGTGCCGTTGGCGGCGCCGTTGGCGGCGCTGCCGGCGGCGGAGTCGTCCGGGCCGGCCGGCGTCGGCTCGTCCCGCAGGACGCCGAGCATGCGCCGCATGTCGGTCAGCGCCTGGCGCCCCGTGCTCGAGACGTCGTCCATGGCCTCGGCCGCCCGGGCCGGATCGGTGGCCTGCGCCAGCGAGGCGGCGTCGGCCAGTGTGACCATGACCTGGATGTTGTGGGAGACCACGTCGTGCATCTCCCGCGCGATGCGGGCCCGCTCCGTCACTGCGGCCAGCGTCGCCTGCTGGTCGCGCTCGAGCTCCAGGCGCTGCCGCCCGCTCGGCCAGCCAGTCGAGCTGGCTGCGCAGGGCGCGCACCACCACCCCGGCCAGCAGCGCCGTGAAGACGAGGCCGGTGAGGAAGACGAGGCCCTGCAGCTGTTGCCCGCCGGGTCCCAGTGCACCGTGGCCATCACGACGCCGGCTTCGAGAATGGCCGTGGCGGCGGCCACGAGGCGCCACTCGGACTCGAGCGCCACGGTGTAGAGGGCGACGAGGAGCGCGACGTCGGCCAGAGCCGGGTCAGTCACCAGCCACTGTGCGAACGCCACCGCCGCGACGACGAGGAACACGGTCATCGGCGCCCGGCGCCGGAAGACCAGCGGGAAGATCAGTGCGGCCACGAAGAAGAGGCTCGGCCGGGGCGCCGTGCGCTCGACGAACCAGCCCGCGCACATCACGAACAGGCCCGCCGCGAGGACGAGGTCGACCAGCGTGGCGTAGCGGCGGTCGAAGGCCCGCAGCCATTGCCAGACCCGCCAGGCGCCGTCGTCCTGCTGCTCCCGTGGCGCTGCGGGCGGTGTGCCGACCCGTGCGCTCCGGGGCCGGAGCCACTCGGGGTACAGGTGACGTGAGCTGGGGGCCATCGGATCCTTCGTTCCCTGGCGGGACGACCATGGTAGTGCCGCCTGAGCTGGGCCTCTTGGCGGGGACCACCCCGTACTCACCTCCCCAGCCTCCCTGGTGGGGGCCGGACCGGTTCTCATCCTCGAAGAATGAAACCTGGGCGGGCGGATCAGTCCTCCGGGCGATTCGATGGCCTGCCCGGCCGTTCTACCTTCGAAGGGCGAAGCCGACGGGCGGCGCGAGGCAGCGGGTGTGGTCCGCCCCGAGCACGCTGCGCACCTCACGTCGCTCGTGGGACCGGCGCGTGGGCGGGCGCTGTGCGTCGCCGGGTGCGGGCTCAGCCGCCGGCGCGGGCGGCGGCCTCCCGGCAGGCCTCGAGGTCGTCGAAGGCACGGGCCACGTCCTCGGCGTGAAGGCGAAGAAGAGCGCGGCCACCGCGTCGGCGCCGGCCTCGGCGTAGCCGCTCCACCCATTCGGGCGTCAGCTGGTTGAAGTACGGGCAGACCGTGATGCGGACCTCGGACGCGGCTGCGCCCGACCGCTCTCGAGCTCCTCGTCGAGCTCGGCCAGGCCGACCGCCAGCTCCTCGGGCGAGCGGTTGAAGGTGTGCCAGCCCTGGCCGTGGCGCGCCGCCCGGCGCAACGCGGCCGGCGTCTCGCCACCGATGTGGACGGGGGGCGGCTGCTGGACCGGCTTGGGGAACATCTGGCAGGGGGGCAGGTCGTAGACCTCGCCGTGGAAGGAGGAGGTCTCGTCGAGCCACAGCGTGCGCAGCACCTCGAGGTACTCGTCGGTCCGGCGGCCGCGCTGCTCCCACGGGCACGTTGAGGACGTCGAACTCCTCCTTGAGCCAGCCCACGCCGATGCCGAGGTCGACCCGCCCGTCCGAGAGCCAGTCGAGCGAGCTGACCTCCTTGGCGGTGTAGACGGGGTTGCGCTGGGGGAGGAGCAGCATGGCCGTTCCGAGGCGGACCGTGGACGTGCGTGCCGCCAGGTAGGTCAGCGTCACCATCGGCTCGAGCAGCCCGCTTCCCGGCGGGGCCGGGATCTTCCCGTCCTCGGCGTACGGGTAGTTGCTGTCGTACTCCTCGAACAGCACGACGTGCTCGCCCACCCAGATGGTCCCGATGCCGCGCTCCTCGGCCCCCTCGGCCACGGCGTCGAGCAGCGCGGCGGTGGTCATGGGGCTCGCGGTCGGCATCCACAGGTCGAATTTCACGTCAGGCCCCCAGTCCTCGGCACACGAAGGAACACATCTCGTCGGCGGCCTGCGTGGCCGCGATCGGATCGGGCTCGCCGGCCCGGACCGACGAGCGCGCCGTAGATCTGCTGGCCCATGAGCACCACGGCGCGCTCGGGGTCGAGGTCGGCCCGGAAGTCGCCGGTGGCCATGCCCGCCACGACGAGGTCCTCGAGCACCGCGGATCATGTCGAGGCCGATCATCATCGAGCGCGCCGCCCACGGCCTCGGAGCCGGCGGCCGTCGTCGTCGACTGGGTGGCCATGGCGAGGCGGAAGAAGGCGGGGCTCTCGTCGACCCGCTCGAGCACGCCGAGGATGAGCCGGCGCAGGCGGGCCACCGGCGGGGCGCCGTCATCGGCCACGAGGGCGATGGTGTCCTGCAGACGGTCGTACATGGACTGCACGCAGGCGCGCAGGAGCTCGTCCCGGTTGGCGAAATAGACGTACACGGTCGAGCGGGCGACGCCGGCTTCGGCGGCGATCTCGTCCATGGAGACGTCCGTGGTGCCGCGCTCGCCGAAGAGTCGGCGTGCCGTGTCGATCAGCTGGTCCCGCCGGAAGTCGCGGATGACGTCCTTCAGCGCATCGGGGGCGCGTCGGGCCATCGCTACCTCGCCCTGGTCAGTGGGGCGGCCGGCTCAGGAGCCGACGCGGGCGGACGGGGTGAACGCCACGGGAATGTGCTTGACGCCATTGATGAACTGGGACTGTAGGCGCTGCACCTCGCCGTCCTGGCGAATGTCGGGCATGCGGTCGAGCAGGTGCTCGTACATGACCCGGATCTCCATGCGGGCCAGGTTGGTCCCGAGGCAGAAGTGCGGGCCGCCCCCGCCGAAGGCGATGTGCGGGTTGGGGTCGCGGCCGACGTCGAAGGTGTCGGGGTCGGCGAAGATGTCCTCGTCCCGGTTGGCCGAGGCGTGGAAGAAGACGACCTTGTCCCCGGCGGCGATCCTGGTCCCGCTGAGCTCGGTGTCCACCATGGCGGTGCGGCGGAAGTTCATCACCGGGGTGACGAAGCGCAGCATCTCGTCGACGGCGGTGGGCAGCAGGCTGCGGTCGGCCAGCAGGCGCTGCCACTGCTCGGGGTACTGGAAGAAGGCGTGCATGGCGCCGGACATGAGGTTCCGCGTGGTCTCGTTGCCGGCGACGGTGAGCAGCAGGAAGAAGAGCTCGAGCTCCATGTCGCTGAGGCGCTCCCCCTCGATCTCGACGGTGGTGAGGGCGCTCATGAGGTCGGCGTGGGGGTCGATGCGCTTCTTGGCGAACAGCTCGGAGGCGTAGGCGTAGAGCTCCATGGCCGAGGTCAGTGCCAGCTCCGTCTGGTCCTGGTACTCGGGGTCCTCGTTGCCGACCATGCGGTTGGACCAGTCGAACATGCGGTGGCGGTCCTCCTGGGGCACGCCGAGCAGCTCGGCGATGACCTGCAGGGGGAGCTCGGCGGAGATCTGCGGTGACGAAGTCGGCGCGCCCCGTCTCGATCACCTCGTCGATGATGGCGTCGGTGGCGCGGTGGATGCTCTCCTCGAGGTCGCGCACCATGCGGGGCGTGAAGCCCTTGTTGACCAGGCGCCGGTAGCGGGTGTGGAGGGGAGGGTCCATGTTGAGCATCATCAGGCCCTGCTGGGCGATCTCGTCCGCCCCCATCTCGAAGGGCATGGTGCCCTGGGCGGCGGAGCTGAAGCGCTCGTAGTCCCGGTTGACGGTGACGCAGTCCTCGTAGCGGGTGATGGCCCAGAATCCCGGGCCCGCCGGGCTCGTCCTGCCAGTGCACGGGGTCGTGGCGGCGCAGGTAGGCCAGATAGGCGTGGGGGACACCGGCCACGTAGGACCGGGAGTCGGAGAGGTCGACCGGGGCGACGTCCGCCAGGGTGCTCATGGTTGACAGCTCCTCTGAAGAATCGGACAGCGTGTCCGATAGTCACGGATGGTAAGTCCAGATGGCTCAGATGTCAACGTTCGTTTGGTCGGCACGCTGACCTCGGCGAAGCTAAGGCCGACGTCAGGCCCTGGGCACCCGACGTCGCAGGCTGGTCGGGCGCAGGCCTAGCGGACGGGGGGTCAGCCGGCGTGGCCGGCACGACGGCGATCGACTTCGTCGGGTCGTCGGGGTCGAGGATCACCCGCAGCCGCGTGTCGGCATCGGGCGGCTCGCCCGGGACCTCGGCCACGATGGCGATCTCCTGCGGCGGGGGAGCGAAGACGGACTGCAGGCCCCGGGCGATGCCGGTGCCGATGCCGCCGATGGCCGACTCCTTGCGCCAGCGGTCGAAGCCTTGGCGGGCTCGTCCTCCTCGGTGCCGGCTTCGACGACGGTGTTCGGGTGCTTGCCGTCACCATCCGATGCCATCGGATCCATCCTCGCAGGGTTCTGCCCATTGGCATGCACGGCACAACTCCACCGTGATGACAGATGTCGAAGTGACGACCATGACGGGAACCGGAGTCGGTGGTTCATAACCGCTCGACGGACTGAACAAATCCACCGGCTGTATTAATTTCACGGGATAACGTTCTCTTGACCATGCGGAGGCCGAGGAAATCGATGTGAACCATCTCGGGCGATGCGAAGGGACTTCTTGTTCGCGCTGCTAATTGCATTTTCACCGGCGGCCTTTACGAACATTGGTGTGTCCGCCGCATCCGCAAGCCATACCGTTGCGCTCGTCGGGAACTTCAAGCTCACTGCGGGGGTATGCAACCCAGCGACAGGTGCTGTCACCGGGTCGTACTTCAAACTGATCTTTCCCGGTGGCAATGTGCACACGGGGTTTTTTTCCAGAACACCAGCTCGCCCTGTTTCGACAAGTCCGTACACGACCATTTCGCCTGGCACGCAGGGCGGCCTGTCGACCGGAGAGTTTCAGCCGGGCCCGCACCGTCGCATTCACGAAGGAAGGCGACGCCCGTGCCAACGCCATCATCCGACCGGTGTCCGTTTGCAGCTGTCGCTCTTTCGCTCTCGACCCAACCGACCGATCCCCAGACCAAGAAACCGTCCCGCGCCCGACGTGCGTGAACAACGGAGGAAGGCTGTCCGGGAATATCGGAAGCAGTCTCGGCAGCGTGGAAGAAGATCTACTTCAATCAAGGATCCCCCAAGCCGGGAGGGCCCGCCCCGGCCTTACGCGGCCTGTCTCAGGCACCTACAACGCGCGGACGCATGCATTCACGCTCAATTGGACGAGCAAGATCGTCGGGGGTCCATTCACCGGCTTTATCGGCCAGTGGCACCTGGTCGGAAAGTTCGTCGCTGCCGACTAGAAGCCACGAATCGCCTGAGGCCAACAACTAGCGTTGGCCGACCATGGCGACCGGGCGGATCCGTTAGGGAGATTTGGTGCTCGGAATCCTGATCGTCCTCTGCGGCCTCTTCGGGCTGGTCGTCGGGTCGTTCCTCAACGTCGTGATCTACCGTGTGCCGCGTGGCGAGTCGGTCGTCTCACCACGCTCGGCTTGTCCATCGTGTGGGACGCAGCTCCTGGAGCGGGACAACGTCCCCGTGGTCTCCTGGCTGCTCCTGAGAGGTCGCTGCCGGCACTGCCACGCGCCGATCTCGGCGCAGTACCCGCTCGTCGAGCTCGCTTGCGCCGCGCTCTTCGCCGGGACGGCCGCCCGGTTCGGCTACGACTGGGCCCTCCCCGCGTTCCTGGTCCTGTTTGCCGGGCTTCTGGCGCTCTCGGTCATCGACGTCGAGCGCCTGCTCCTGCCCAAGGCCATCGTCTGGCCGCTCTCGCTCGCGGTGGCGGCTCTTCTCGTCGTGGCGGCGGCGGCGACGGGGGAGTGGCACGACCTGCTCGTCGGCGTCAGCGTGCGGTGCGGCCTGGTTCGTGGTCTTCTACGCCATGTTCTTCGTCAGCCCGAAGCTGATCGGATTCGGCGACGTGAGGCTCGCGCCGGTGCTCGGCCTGTCGCTCGGCTGGCTGGGCTGGCGCTACGTCGTCTTGGGATTCTTCGCAGCGAACCTCATCGGCGCCGTCATCGGAATCGCCCTCATCGCCAGCCACCGGATGTCGCCGGCAGCAGCAGATCCCCTACGGCGTCTTCCTTGCGCTGGGCTGCGCCGTCGCCGTCTTCGCCGGCCCGGAGCTACTCCGCCCCTTCACGCCGTCCTGAGCCGAGCCGAGGGGCGCTTCAGCGCACGATCTCCATGCGGAGTCCCTGCTCGTCCCATTCGGGATCCTGAGGGATGCGGATGGCGGCTCGGGCGAAGATCCGCCGGGCCGTCCAGACGAAGACGGCGACGTCGAGGAGGTGCGCCATGGACGCTCCGGGCACCTCGGCCGAGAGGATCCGGTCGACGGCCGGGAAACTTCGCCTCCAGGAGCTCCCGGCGCTCGTTCGGCCCTTCTCGGTGTTCTTCGGCCACTGCAGCGGTTGGCCGTCGTTCAGCTCGAAGAAGCTCATGTCCGAGTGGACCTCGTAGACTGTCCGCTGGCGGAACGGGGCCATTTCCCCGGCCACCTCGCGGTAGCGGGGGAGCAGGGTCATGCTGATGGCGTCGAGGTGGTCGGGCAGGAACTCGAGCTCGTTGGTGGGCGAGCGCACCGGCGCGCTCTGGATCGACGAGCCACGCTTGGGGCCGAGCATCGCCCGGGCCTCGCGGTCACAGGTGCGTCCGCCGCCGGCGGCCTGGTCCAGGTACCCGACGGGGGCGTTCGAGCGCGATCACCGAGAACGTGGGCCGCTGGTCCAGCACCTCGCTGAAGGGCGCGATGAGCTGTGGTTCCTCGGGGGCGAAAATCGTCCCCTGCAGTTTGGCGGCGGCGACCAGCCACGACGGCCCGCAGGGTGTCACCCCCGCGACGACCTGAGTAGGGGAGATCGGGCCCGCGCCGGGCGGCTGGTGCCGATCGTCACGCAGTCGCGAGGACGGGGCCGCGCTGCCCCACGAGCCGGGTGAGCTCCTTGGGGTGCGAGGAGATCGCCAGTGCTTCCTCGTAGTCGACGACCTGCGCCGACGACGAGGTCGGCGAGGCTCGACTCGAGCGAGCACATGCCCTCCGCCTGGTCCGTCGTGATCAGGTTCGGGAGCTGGTGCGTCTTGCCCTCCCGGATGATGTTGCGCACAGGGTGGTTGGCGATCAGGATCTCGAACGCCGCCACCATGCCGCCGCCGATTCTCGGGACGAGCCGCTGGGCGACGACCGCACCGAGGGACGAACCGAGCTGCACACGGATCTGGTCCTGGCGCCATGACGGGAACACGTCGATGATGCGGTCGATCGCCTGGGACGAGTCGTTGGTGTGCAGCGTGGAGAACACCAGGTGACCGGTCTCGGCCAGCGTCAGGGCGAGCTGGATGGACTCGAGGTCGCGCATCTCGCCGACCAGCAGGACGTCGGGGTCCTCTCGCAGCGCGGAGCGAAGCGCCCGCTCGAACGAGGGACTGTCCGTCCCGACCTCTCGCTGGGTGATGGCGGAGAGCCCGTGCTTGTGCACGTACTCAATCGGGTCCTCGATCGTCAGGATGTGCACCGAGCGGGTCTGGTTGATTCGGGCGATGATGGAGGCCAGCGTGGTCGACTTTCCCGACCCGGTCGGCCCGGTCAGGAGCACGAGCCCTCGAGGGAGGCCGGGCCATCCATTCGGCGACCGGGGCAGCCCGAGCTCGTCGAACGTCGGGATGTCGGAGGGGATCATTCGCAGGGCGAGCGCCGTGTCGCCCTTCTGGGTGAACGCGCTGCCGCGGAGACGGGCCAGGTCGCGCCATGTGACGGAGAAGTCGACGTCCTGCTGCTCGTGGAACGTGGCCTCGTGCTGCTCGGGCTGAGCATGGCCCGGACGATCTCGTCGATCTGCTCACCGGTGAGGACCGGACGTGCCCTCGATCGCGCTCAGCTTCCCGTCGACCCTGACCCGTGGCTGCGAGCCTGTCGCCAGCAGCAGGTCGGAGCCCTGGTGGTCCCACAGGACCTGGAGCCACGGGATCGATCTGCTCGATGTTGGATGCGTGTCTTCACGTGCTCCTCATTCCCCTCTCATGTGGTGAAGTCCAAAGCGCCCGGCCCACCGGGCCGGGCGCTTTGGTTCACCGTTGGTACTGCTGGTGTCCTGTCGCGGACCGCTCCTAGGTGGCGGCGGTGCAGGGGTTGGTGCCGCGCGTCGTAGGGCCGCCGCCGTACGTGCCAGCTGTGGCCGCCTTCGAACCAGCTGACCGTCGAGTCGGCGCCGTTGGCACCCAGCGTGATGCGTGTAGGCCGTGTTGGTCGGCCCCGCGTGGATGAACTGTTCAGCTGGCCGTGAAGCCGTCCGTTGGCGGCGGCGTGATCAGGTCGCCGAACGGTTGCCGGAGGCGTGTTGTTCGTGTTGTCCGGCGAGTCGATGATACGCCTGGACCGCCGTCTCGACCGTCTTGGCGTCCGAGTTGCAGGCCGCCTGGGCGCTCTGACCGGTCACACCGGTCAGGGCGAAGACGACGGTTGCCGCAAGGATGCCGAGGACGACGATGACGATGAGCAGTTCGATAAGGGTGAACCCCGTTCTCGACGAGCTCTTCGCCACGACGACGCGCCTGGATGTCGCGTAGATGCCTAATCATGGCGGTGGTACCGCCTTTCATGTTTGGGCCCCTGGAAGCCCTCCAGTGGCTGCTTACTCCCTCGCCAATAGGGAGACGGAGTGAATCTATCATTGGTTCGGTATTACGGCTACATAGAGCTGAAAGTCACATATATGCCCTCTGACGTGCAGTTTTGCGTTTGTTGTCATTCGCGGTAACGCACACAAACTCGTGTAATTTCCACATCTGAATTTTCGGCCCGTTGCGGCTCTCTTTAGGCGAAATTTACGAGTAGCGGACCCTAAAGAGCCTGGCTGATAGCCTAGCTACTGGATCTTCACCTGGTTGTAGATGCCGTACATGGCCGAGACGAGCGCGACGGCCACGAAGCCCGACGACGACACCCATGAAGATGATGACCGCGGGCTCGAACAGGCTCGTGAACCGCTTGAGCTTGACGTCCAGCTCCCGGTCGTAGAACGCCGCCGCGGTCGCCAGCTGCGCGTCGAGCGTGCCGGTCTCCTCGCCGACCCGGAACATCTGGCGGGCCGCGCCCGGGAACAGCCCGGTGCGGGCGAGCGGCTCGGCCAGGCCCTGACCTTCGATCATCTCCTCGCGGACCGTTGCGATGCCGCTCGCGGTAGACCGCGTTGTTCGCCGATTCGGCCGTCACCCGCATCGCCTCGGGGAGCGCGACGCCGGCCTTGAGCATGGAGGAGAGGATCCGGCACATCCGCTCGATGATCGCCGTCCGCACCAGGTCGCCGAGGATCGGGAGCCTGCAGGATGATCGGAGTCGAGCCACGCCTTGCCGGCCCTGCGATCGACGCAGTGGCGATGATGCCGACGACTGCGATAACGACGACGGCCAGGATGGCCCACCACCAGTGGCTGACGAAGTTCGACACGCCCAGCAGCATCCGAGTCGGAAGCGGCAGCTTGGCGTTGAACGACTTGAAGAAGACGACGAACTTCGGCATCACGAAGGTGGCCAGAATGACGACGACGACGACCGCCATGACGGCGACCACGGCCGGATAGACCAGGGCGGAGGTGATCTTGGACCGCGCCTCGATGTCGCGCTCGAGGTAGTCGGCGAGCTGGTCGAGGACGATGTCCAGGTTTCCGGTCAGCTCGGCCGACGACAGGATGCCGATGTAGTAGTTGGGAAATGCCTCCGGGTGCGCGGCTGCGGCCGAGGCGAAGGTGTCGCCGGCCTGGAGCCGCTCGATCATGTCGTAGAGGACCTGCTGCAAGCAGCTTGTCGGTCGTCTCGCTCGGCGATCACGTCCAGGGCCTCCATGATCGGGACGCCCGGCCTGCACGAAGACGCCCAGCTGCCGCGAGAAGTGCATGATGTCCTTGCGCGGCACCATCTTCTTCGTGACCTCGAACTGCAGGACGCTCTTCTTCTCCGAGACCTCGATCGTCTGGTAGCCCGCGTTCGAGCAGCGCGAGGTGGGCCGCGCCCGACGTCGGTGCGGTCTCGACGCCGGAGACCTTGTTTCCGGCGTCGTCGAATGGCGCTGTACCGGTACTTTTCCATGGCTGTCGTCCCGTCCCTTGGCCTAGAGCGAGTAGATGCTGCGGATGACTTCGGCGATCGTCGTGATGTCCTGCGCGACCAGGCTGATCGCCTCCTCGCGCAGCGTGCGCATGCCCTGCTTCTGTGCCAGGCGGCGCAGCTCGTCCTGCGTCGCCCACCCGACGATGAGTCGCTTGATCTCGGGCGTCATCTGCAGGAGCTCGTAGACGCCGATGCGGTCCTGGTAGCCGGTGTGGCCGCAGAAGTTGCAGCCGGTGCCCTGGCAGAAGTCGGTCTTGGGCGGCCCGCCGCTCTCCTCGTAGAAGGTCATCTCCTCCTGGGTCGGCGTGTAGGGCGTCTTGCATGACGGGCAGATGCGCCGAACCAGGCGCTGGCCCACGATGGCGATGACCGACGAGGCGATCAGGAACGACTCGATCCCCATGTCGAGGAAGCGGTGGAGGGCCGAGACCGAGTCGGTGGCGTGGAGGGACGAGAGGACCATGTGGCCGGTCAGGGCCGACTGGACGGCGATCCGCGCCGTCTCGACGTCGCGGATCTCGCCGACCAGGATCACGTCGGGGTCCTGGCGCAGGATCGACTTCAGGCCGGTGGCGAAGGTCAGCCCCGGCCTGTTCGTTGGTCTGGATCTGGTTGATGGACGGGAAAGACGTACTCGACCGGGTCCTCGATGGTCATGACGTTCCGGGTGGGATCGCTGACCTCGCCCAGGGTGGCGTAGAGGGTCGTCGTCTTCCCGCTCCCGGTCGGGCCGGCACACAGGACCATGCCGAAGGGCGCCTTGACCAGCGCGAGAAGGTCTCGTGGGTGTCGGTGGGCATGCCGAGGTCGTTGAGGCGCAGGACGGAGCGGTTCTTGTCGAGGATCCGCATCACGCACTTCTCGCCCCAGATGGTGGCGGCCGTCGACACCCGGACGTCGGTGTCCTTGCCGTCGATCGGGGTGGTGAGCTGACCGTCCTGGGGGCGCCGACGCTCGACGATGTTCATGCCGGCCATGATCTTGATGCGGCTGACGAGGCTGACCCCCATGTTGGCGGGGAGCATCAGCACTTCCTTCAGAGCTCCGTCAATACGGAAGCGCACCCGCACGACGTCTTGGGACGGCTCGATGTGCACGTCCGAGGCCCGGTCCCGCTTGGCCTGGGTCAGGATCCGGGTGACGACCTGGACGATCGGCGCGTCGTCGGCGACGACCTCGGTTTCCTGGGTTTCGGTGGCCTTCCGCCGGTAGCCCTCGACCGCCTCGAAGGCCTCGACGAGGGTGTCGACGCCGCCGATGGCTCGGTAGCTGCTGTCGATGGCCCACTGGATGTCGGACTCGGGCGCGAGCACCAAACGGATCGGGTGCTCCGTCGACTGCGTGAGGAGGGCGCGCACGGTCACCGACGGCTGGTCGGACACCGCCACCTGGAGCCCGTCGTCGTCCAGACGGATCGGCATTGCCATGTGCTCTCGGACGACCTGCTCGGGAATGAGGTTCGAGCAGTCGGGGTCTGGATTGTGGCGTCGCAGGTCGACGACCGGCATGTGCAGGAGGTCGGCCAGGACCAGTATCAGCTCGCGCTCGTTCAGTGCCCCCATCGCCACGAGGGTCTCGCCGATCCGCTTGCCCGTGTCCGTCCTGGATGATCAGGGCCTGGGCGACGTCGTCTTCTGACACGAAGCCGCGCCGCACCAGCAGTGCACCGAACGGTTCGCCACCGGCTGCATGGCGCGGCTTCGGCATCGGCGCCTCGTCGGGCGCGACGAGATCAATGTCTGTCGCGGCATCGTCACCGCTCAGGCCAGAGGAGTCTTCGCTGAGTCTCCCCCTCGTGATGGTCGCAGTTCTCTCTTTGCGTCCCAGTTTCATCTTTCCCCCTCGGTTTACGGTGGTGCCTGCGTGAACGTGAAGACCGCCGAAGTCGTGAATGGGCTGGCGCCACCTAGACGTGGTGGTCACCGTCGACGAAGAACGATTGGCCGACGGTGGTGAACGGATAGTGATGGCAGTGATCTTGGAGTTCGAGACGACCTGAATGGCGGTGGCCGGTTGCTGGTTCAGCGGGTTTGCCACCGACCCCCCGCTCTCCTGGGTCATGGTGACGGTGGCGCCATTGAGGAATCCGCTGCCGGTGATGGTGATCGCTGTGCCGTGAGTGGTGAAGCCCGAGGTGGGTGTGACGCCCGTGACGGCCGGTGGCCCTGAGCTGTACACGAACAGCGCGCTCGGGAGTACGAGGCTGGTCCCACCGCCGGGAGTGGTGACGGTGATGTAGTAGTTGGCCAGGGTAGTCACCGAAGGCGCCTGCGCGGTGATCGTCTGGTTGCCGACGTTCACATTCACGTTTGTGGCCGGGACGATCTGCTGCACCTGTTGGGTGGGTGTGCTTTGGAGCTGGGCCAGGGGATCGGAGTTGACGAAATTGACCGTCGCCCCGCTGGTGAATCCGCTGCCAGTGATGGTGATGGGTGCGCCGCCGTCGAACGAACCGGTCGAGCCCCGTCACACCGGTGACCTTGGGAACAACGTGGGTTCCAGTTCCAGTCGTTAATGGTCATAGCACTGCCGCAGTACACGACGCACTGTACGTTGCTCGGTGCGCTCACTCCTTGGGGGTAGTCGTCGAAGGTGACGATGGCCTGCAGGAAAGGAACTTGGGGGCACGCCGACTGCGCCGCCGCCCAGGAGGCGGTGCCGGTCACCGGGGCTGTTCTGCGCCTGGGCAGGCGGCGACCGTCACCTGACGCGTGTTTGCGCTGGTCGGGTTCCAGACTGTCGTGCAGTACACGTTCATGTTGAACGCTTGGGATGGGCCCGTCCCCCAGCAGTTAGTGGGGGGCTCGCATTGAGCGTCTGATCGGTTCGTGGTGTTGTTGACGGAGGTGTACAGCAGCGGTTGGTAGCGGATGTTCTGCACGGCAAGATTGACCGCGTTGGACGCCGAGTTGCTTACGGTTTGCGTTGCCGCGAAATTGGCGCTGTTCGCCAGGTTGTTGGTCGTCCACTCCGTGAGAGCGCCGACGATCACGCTCACCACCACCAGGAACACGAGAGCCAGGACCAGGACAGCACCCGACTCGTCGGCCCCCGGACCGCTCCTCGGGGGGGTCCGCTATGACGGGAGCGCAAAGCACTCAACATTCGCAGCAAGGGCCGTCGGCGTGGCGGTCACCGACGTGAGCGGGACTTGGCTGAGTCGAGGGAGTCGCCGCATCAAGTCCTGAAGGTGTTGCTCGTGTCACCGGCGAGCCCTGTTGCGCCGGCGTCCAGGGTCCAGCCGTTGCGAGAGTTGCCGTTGTGCGTAATGTTGCACCCGCTGAAGGTGGCCACGCCGGCAACGGCGTTCCGTGGAGTGCACTGGAGCGTGCCATTCGTCGGCTCAGCGTCAATGGTCAATGTCACAAGGTTGGTGGCGTTGGTCACGAGGTTGCCCCCGACGTCCTCGACGCTGACTGCGGCTGAGGTTGTGATTGCTCCGAGATCCGGTCCCGTTGCCGGGCTGCGTAGTGAACGCCAGCTGCGAGCCGGCGCCGATCGTGATGTTGAACGTGTTGCTGATGGTCCCAGCAAGCCCGGTCGCCGACGCCGTCAGGGCGTAGCCGCCAGTCGTTCCGGTGATGTCGCAACCTGCGAACGTGGCATTGCCCATCCCTTGGTGAACTCGAACCGTGTTGGCGTTGCGGCCGAGGGCGGCCCCTGTCCCGGGCTGGGTTGTGATTGCCAGGGTCACCTGATTGGTGGCGGTGGTCACGGCGTTGCCCCCGATGTCCTGGATGTGCCGCCGGCTGGACGGCCCAGTTGACGCCGTCGACCCCGCCGCCAGGCTGAGTGCTGAAGGCAAGCTGGCTGGCGGTGCCCAACGTGATCGCC
>CAWCFG010000009.1:0-42958 GCA_963794875.1 uncultured Acidimicrobiaceae bacterium | reverse complement strand
AATTCACGGCATGCTCTTGCTCTGGCGCCGTCTCCCAGATGGAGGCGAAGTGAGTGGTCGCTGGCGAGCGCAAGGATTGCCTGAGCCCAGGCTTCGTCGTCGCCAGCGCCCGCGACGACGACACAGGCCGGGCTCTCCGTCCGCACACGACTTCGGGTAACGGTCCGGCATCGGACGCCACGACGGGCACGCCTGCCGCCATCGCCTCCGCCGCGGCGAGCCCGAATCCCTCCCCGAAGGATGGAAGCGACGGGAACAGCACCAGATCACACGCTTGTGAAAAAGCCTCTGATGTCTTCGACGAATCCCAGAATGCTGACCTGACGCGAGGGAAGGTTTCGGCACGCGCCATCTCCTCGACCTCTCCGCGTAATGGGCCGTCACCGGCGACGAGCAGGCGTGTCCTCGGCAACCGATCGGCCACAGCAGCGAAGGCCCGAATGGCGACGTCGTGTCCCTTTCCGGCGACGAGGCGGGAAGCCACGCCCACGGCGATGTCGCCGGGGTCCAAGCACAGCTTCTGCCGCTGCTCGGCGCGCTCCTCCTTCGAGCCGAGCCAGCTCGAGGCATCGACCCCGTAGTGGATGACACGAACGCGCTCGGCTGGAGCGATCCCCACCTCGCAGACGAAATCGCCGGCGTACTTCGAGATGGCGATCGTGCGCGATGCGAGATGTCCAGCCAGTCGCGCCACCGAACGCCCAGGTTCCCTTCGGTAGAAGGGATGGGTTCCGTGGACGCTCGACACACCGGTCACCCCTCGCCCCCGAGCTGCGATCTGACCGTAAAGGTCGGCATGTATGAGATGAGTGTGGACGATGTCGGGCGACCAGTGCTCGATCTCCTTGAGCAGACTCCAGAGCAACAGAGGGTTTGCGTCGTGCCCGGCCGGGAGGCTCGACACCTCGATGCCCGTTGGCGAAGCGCGTCCACGAACGATTCGAACGACCCAGCCCCCAGCACCAGCATCTTCGCCTCGACGCCGCGCTCCTCGCCAGCGCAGGCAACAGCTGGAGGAGATGGTGCTCCGAGCCCGCGATGCTGCCGGTCACCTTCTGGACATGCAGGACTCGGATTCGCGATGTCCGTCCGGCGACTAGCGACCCGACCGTCACGCTGGCGCGTCCCTCATGACCGAGCTTGCGATGAGCCCACGACCGCATCGCAGGGATCGAGCACCTGGGTGGCAAGGATACGCCTGGTCATGGCTGGAACTGCACCAGTCTGCAACGCACAACCGTGGGTCTTAGCATCGGGCCGTAGGCAGTCGGAAGGGCTGAACACCCCCAGGAGTGAAGCGCCCACTCGCTATGGGAGTGAAGCCCAGTCGAGCCGCCGGCGTCCGCGATGAGCAGCAACGTTGGGCCCAGGGGAACCGCCGGTGGCCCACCCGGTTCCAGCAGCGGCGGATGGATACGACCGCGAACTCGACGGTGACTGCCACATCGCCTACCGACCCCCAGCGCTCGTCGTCGGTCCTGTACTGGAGGACCTCAGCGAACTCGCCGGAGCAACGCCGACATCGGAGTGCCAGCGCCGAGGTATGCACCTAGCCATCTAAACTGTGGTGGACCCTTGGGAGGCATTACCCAATACACTCCGTCAGTTTTGTGGAGGAATAGTTCGGAGCACCGAACGAAGGGACCCGTCAAAGGAGTTGCGAATGAGGCGGCCGGCGCGTCGAGAATCTCGATTCTCTCTGGTTTCTGGCCTAGCCGCGGAGGCATCCAGCGCTCGACTGAAGTCCTAGCTGAAGCTCTCACCCGCCAGGCTCATGAGGTCACCGTCATCACCCCCTCCGGACTCGGCCCTCACGACGAGCGGAACTGGCCCTATGAAGTAGTGCGTCATCCGAGTAAACAGCGCATGGTCGAGCTGGCGCGGCAGTCGGATGTTGTGCACTCCCAGGGAGGAGTGGGCATTGCGTTTGTGTTGGCAGCAGTGGCGAGTGGGCACAGGCCGATCCTCACCCACCACCTCCACAGTGCGATTTGTCCAGCTGCTGCGGCGTGGAGTCCGACCGGGGTGTGCACTGCCGGCCCGCGAAGCGCCGGGGCCTGTTCGGCTTGCCCTAGGCGCGGGCGGGCGGGCGGCTCGATGTGGGCAGATGGCGAATAGGCGTTCACCTGGCACGCAGCAACATATGCCCGAGCCATTACCTTGAAGGCAGGTTGGGCCTTCCTCGCTCGACGACGATCTACAACCCAGTCCATTCACAGGCTTTTGTCGAGGAGCGTTCTCTCGGTCCAGGCGAGCATGGGCTCATCGCCTTTGCTGGTCGGCCAGACCCGGTAAAAGGGTTGGGTGTGCTGTTCCGGGCTCTCGCGCTACTCCCGGACGCGCGATTGAGAGTCATGGGAGCAGACACGGAACGACCCGAACTAGAAGAGCAGGCGCGAAATTCGGGCGTCTCCAATCGAGTCGAGCTCATAGGTACCAAAGGCATCGATCGAGTCGTCGAGCTCTACGCGAGCGCAGCGGTCGCATGTGTTCCAAGTTTGTGGCAGGAGCCGTTCGGCTACGCAGCGGCGGAGCCCATGGCCGTTGGTCGGGCCGTGGTAGCGACACCGTCGGGTGCACTGCCCGAGCTGCTGGCAGAGGGTCGAGGCTTCGTCGCCGCCGGATTCACCCCGGACGACTTGGCTCTCGCCCTCCGTGCCGCCCTCGAAGACCCAGCCGAAAAGGCTGAAACCGAGAAACGTGCTCGCGTTTTCGCGAAGTCCTGCTTCGATCCGGACGTCGTGGCCGATCAATACTTGGAGGTGTATCGGGGCCTCTGAAGAGCCAGGCCCATCGATTGAGACTGACGGCCGCCCGGCAATTGCCCCTCTCTGGCTTACTCTGGCGCCCTCAGAATCCACCGCTGGTTTGACCGAGAATTCACGCTGCCGTGATCTCGTTTTTGCATTCGCAACGCCCATTGTGCTGCAGGAGTGGGACCGCAGCGATGGCGGTCAATGATCTTCCACGGTGGGGGTACGAGTGCGGGGATCGGCTTCTCCGAAGCCGTGCCAGCGAGTCCCCATTATCCGACGTCGACCAGATCTACACGGCGCATTTCCTTTCGGTCTAGGCCGCTGGCTTCGAGATCGTCTTCGCGGTGAACCCGAAGTTGTTCCCGTGCGCAGGTTCCCCGTGCAATCGTTCGTCCTGATCTGTCGGTCGGTCTCGTTTGCGCTTCTGCGACGCCACCCGGGGGCCAGACATAATCTCGCGACCAGCGGCGCCGCCGGCCAGGTCGTATCGTGCGGAGCATGGCTAGGACCGGCCGTTCCTCCCGGCGACGGCGTGATCGGTTGGACGGCCCTCTCCAACCCCTGGGCGGACCGATCTCCAATGGTGAATTCGACCCGCTCGCGGGTGTCGGGCGTGACGAGGCGGTCAACGAGTCAGCCCGGAAAACCACTGACAAGTCGGTAGGACGACTCGGCGTCAACCGCCGCCGGTTCCTCCAGGGTGCCGGAGCAGTCGCCGCTTCCCTCGTCGCCCTCGAGTTTGCCGGCTGCTCGGCGGCGACAAGTGACGGCCTGGTGCAAAGGCGGCCTGGCCGAGATAGCGGCCGCCATCATGGTCGGCGACCCAATGTCATGTTGTTCACTGAAGGCCCCGCGAGCCCCTTTCAGGGTGGATCGTCAGCGGGCAACAGTCTCTACAATGCGCAGCAACTCGAAGAGATCGCGTCATACGGCTTCGGGTCATTTACCATGGGGGCGGGGTTGTTCTACGGCCAGGCTGGCACGAACAACACGTACCAGCCGGGCTTCAAATGGTCCGCGACTCCCAAGTCATCTGATCCGGATTACGACCTCCAGTTCTCATACGGGCGGGCGTCGTCGCCCACTTCCGCTTCCGCCATGGCGCACGCCGCCGGCCTGAAGGTCTATCTGTACTTTTACCTTGCCCCTATTGGTCCCAGTGGCCAACCCCCCTGCGGCGGCGCGTGGAACGACGATACGACCTGGGCGGCGTGGAATGCCTTGCTGCAGGAGGTTGGTGGGGCCATCGTGTGGATGGGCTTCGATGGCGTCATGCTGGACACCGAGGTCGAGGGCCAAAACTGGGCCTGGACGGGTCCGGGTAGTACCGGCGACCAGGGTACGACCAACAGCCTGGTCGCTTCTCGGGCACAGGCCATGATAGAAGCGCTGAACACCGGGGCGGGGTTCCAAGTCCCGATCTACACCTACATGAGCCTGTCTACGGCGGCCCAGTTTCCCGGCGGCTATTGCCAATATTTCTGCGCATATAACGGCAACGCCGTTAGCGCGGCTACAGCCATCAACAACTCGGTCTATCCAGCCTTTGTCTACGGGATGGCTCAGGGCACCACCGCACCCATCGTCAGCGGGGACACCATCTTCTACGACTGGAGCAACGTCACTGCGCACGTTGCCCCTTTCGGAATCAATGTATCCACTGGCTCCGCTGGCACCGCATCGTGGAAGAAAGCGCTCAACATGACCCTCAACGGCGGTGTGGCGTACAAGGGCGTGGCGTACAACGGGTTCAACAATCAAAGGGTGGACCTGAGCGGTACCAAGACTCGTCTGCCGTCCAATTGCTACCTGAGCCCGATGATGTGGGTTGCCGACACCCAGGACAAGAAATTCAATACCGCGACCAATCCTGCCAGTGGCGTCTGGACGACCGCACAGTGGGACGCCGCGCTTCCGGCGCTACTGAGTATTGCCAGCACAACACTTACTCGCTCTTCCAGAGCGGAACTTGGGTCGATTACGCGGACAATACTCGCTTCGGTGCGCCGAATTACAACTACACACCGGTGAACGGCTGAGATGGGAGCAGATCGTCGTGGGCCGGACATACGCCTGCGGACCGACCTGGACCCGCCCCTCTGACTTGGAAGACAGATCAATACCGCCGCCCCTCCTTCGGGGCAGTAGAGCAAGCGCTATTGGCGACGGTGTCGCTACAATCGTTGCGCGATGGTCGGTGCATGCCGCCCACCGACCGCCGAGATGGGTTTGATGAACGTCACCACACAGCCGAGGGTCTACTTCGCTAACAGGGATCCGGTGAGAGAGGCGCTTCAGGCCTGGAGACAAGGCACCTATCCGGGTCAGCACCTCTGGGGAACGACAGCTCTCGAGGCGGCAGGCTACGAAGTCGTCTACTCGAAGTTTGGCCGTGGACACTCGGCTTTGGAGCGATTCTCCTCCCGCTGGATGAGGGGCAGCGTAGGCAATTTGGCGCAACAGGTTGAGGCACTTCGCTCACGTGCCGACGTCTTTTACACCGCTAATCCGAGCAGCCTGGTCTCGCTCCCCCAGGGCGCTATGTGGCCCCGATCGTCGCCGTCGTGCATCCGACGGTACCGCCGCCAGAGCGTCACTTGGCGTACAAAGCAGTGGGTCGATACAGGGAGGTCCTGTGTCACAGCCAGCACGTCTACGAGGCGGTGCTGCGCATTCCGGGGCGTTCGCCCAGCAACACATCGGTCCTGCCCTGGGGTCCAGACATGCTTTTCCCTGGATACGCGACATCAGAAGACGGAGGTTTCGTTGTCGCCGTAGGAAAGACTGGGCGAGATTACCCTGTGTTGCGTCAGGCAACTCAAAGAGAGGGGATCCCTCTGCGGGTACCTGAAGGACCGCAACGACCCTACGTCGAGCTTCTGCATGATCTCCAGCACGCTTCCATAATTGCGATTCCGTTGCGGGATCCCTTCGCGATGAACGGGCTCACTGAACTGAACGACGCACTTGCTCTCAGCAAACCTGTCGTGATGACGCGCTCTCGACCGCGCTCGACGTGGACATCGAAGCGATCGGCTGCGGGATCTGGGTTGACGTTGGGGATGTCGAGGGCTGGCAAAGTGCACTGTCCCTCCTAATGTCGGATGCCGCACTGCGGGATCGGATGGGGGCAGCTGGGAGAAAGTTCGCTGAACACGGGTGGAACCAGCAGTCCTACGGTGCACGTGTGGTAGAGATCATCGAGCGGGCCCGGCAAGCCACGTCCTAGCCAGATCGGGAGCGCGACCGACGCGAGCATGAACTCGATTCTCAGTGGAATAGATTCCTAGAAGGAACCCATTTGGACCCGTGCATCTTTCGATGAAGGGTGATCTGATCACCCGCCCCGTCGAGGTGAGACTATTCGGACGTGCGCCCGCTCGCCGCGTGGGCGTCCAACTCCGATCTTCTCGACGTCCGCTATCGCTTCGCTCACGGAACGCTCAGCGGGACTGGTCGGCCCTCGCCGAGACTCGACTGGGGGTCGGCTGACAAAGAGGACCAAGGTACCGCGAGGGTACCCAAGGCCAGCGCGGCTAACACGGTTTCTGGCTGAGCTCCGTAGAGCGGGTTGTCGTTCCACCAGATAAGAACGACGATAAGAACGAGAGTCGCCCAACGTAAGGTGGCAAGAATCGCTGGGTCCCTGGTGCGCGCTGGCAGTCTGCGAACCCGTCTTCGTACGACCAAGGCCACCACCACGAGCGCCACAAGCCCGATCAGACCCTCCTCGGCAGCCACCTCGATATAGGCGTTGTGCACGCTGCCCACCTGACACAAGTCAGTCGGCCCGGTACCGGTCAATTGATGCTCGATAAGGCACTCAGAAACGTCGGGAAACAGATCAGCGGGTGCGCTGGGAAACTCCCTGTGCAGATCTGAACTGACAGCCGGATCGGCCAAGACTCCCGGCAACGCGCTCCGCGAGAAGCCGACCCCGAAAATTGGATTGTGGACAAAAATGTCAATGCCGGCAGCCCCAGCAATGACCCGAGCCATAGTGCTGCCGTTACCGAAACCCTTTTCCCCCGGCACGTTCGTCGAACGGACGGACACGACCACGACGACCACGACGATCAACACGACGACGAGCTGGATCGGCCTCAGCAATCCGGATCGCCGGCTATGTGCAGCCCGGCGCAACGGCGGGGCAAACGCCAGCACCAGGCCCACTGCGGCAATCGATCCCACCGACTGCGACAAAACGAGCGAGAGCGCCCCAAGCCCGATTAAGGCGACCCGGGCCCACGGCCGCCTTGGCACCATGCCATACAGCACGGTCACGATCAGGACCGCTGCCAACAGGCCTTCGGTGTCAGGCCCGTTTCCACCCTGCAGTCGTTCCGACAGCTGACCGCTCTCAAACGCACCGATCAGCGCGCGTCCGAGCTCAACGGCGCACGCGGCGACGACCGTCCCCATGATGAACCGCGCATCTGATGGTCGCTTGACCACATAAGGCATGAGCCAAATGATGCTGAACGTCTCCATGAGTCGCGCCCAGCTCACGAAGGGACTGAAGAATCCGTGCGGATCGACCACGAGGACCGGAATCAGTGAGAGACCGAGCACGAGGAGGAGCAGGGCGACGGGGCGCTGACCCACGTCGACCCTCTGCGCGCTGATGCGGCCGCCCACGAATAACACCGATCCGACCAGCACAAGGTAGGGAAGATCGGTGAGGCGCAAGTTGATGCGCCCGACCGTGGTTGAGAACTGAAACCAGCCGAGGAACGTCGAGACAACAGGGTCGCGAGCAGCCACTTGGGCTCCACCCGGCGGATCAGCACCAACAGAACTACGACGAGGGGAGCCGCCAGAATGACGAGCGGCGCCAGACGAACCGGCACTCTCCCCGCCATCACAGTGACGACCACCGCTGCCCCCACCGTGATCAGCGTCCGCACTGCCGGGCCACCCCAAAGGCGCCCTGTAGACCCAGCGCCTCCGTCGCGGATCAACACTTCACCTGGGAAACGAACATCGCCCTCAACCTGAGGTCGCTCTCGAGTGCCATACCGATGGAATCGTCAGGGGGAAAGCTCAAATCGTCGGACATCACCCGAGCCGGATGGAGACGGGGGTCTCGAACAAGAGGAGTCTCACCGTCCGGCTGGTGGACCGGCTCAAGACAAGGCACGGACATCCGCGCCTTTCGCAGCAACAGTCTGAGTCATGACGCCGCCAAGACGCTCGAACGGCCGGCCAGCTCCTCGTAGATGTCGGCGGTGTCATTCGCCAGTCGTTCGGCACCGAACAACCGCTGGGCTCGCGACAGCCGCAGTACCCATCGTCTGTCGTAGCTCCTCGTCATTGAGGAGCTGAGCGACGGCGGCGGCGAGCGCGTCGACGTCGGTCGTCGGTGACGATTCCGGTCGTCCCGGATGCCACCACCTCGCTGGCGCCTCCCACATCCGTAGTGACACAGGGTCGACCCGCGAGCGGCAGCTTCGATCAACGACACTGGCATACCCTCGTTGTCCGAGGTGAGGACGACGACGTCTGAAGCGGAGTACACCGTCTCCACGTCGGACCTCCACCCCAGGAAACGAACAGGAACCCGCAGTCGCGTCGCCAGATCCTGCAGCGGCTGAAGGAGCTCGCCACCTCCGGCGACGACGAACTCCACGTCGGGATGGGCCCCTGCGAGCGCGCCGGCCAATTGCACGAACCGTTCGGGGCGCTTAATGGGAGTGAGGCGGGCGACAAGGGTGACCACCACCGAGTCGGCGCGCAAACCGAGCCCGATCCTTGCAGCAGATCGGGACGGAAGTGCTCCGAGCCGCGTCCCGGGAGGGACCACGACGAACTTGTTGGGCCGTCCGATCCCGGCTGCGAGGAGGTCGCTTCTGACCCGATCCCCCACTGCGACGAGCCGATTGGTGGTCGGGCCAGCGTTCGCTCGACGCCGACCACTGCCGTCCGACCGACGGGCGAAAAGTACCCGTGAAGAAGATGTCCGTGATAACTGTGCACCGTCGCTGGGACCCCGCACGACCATGCGGCCAATCGCCCGAGTACACCGGCCTTGGCCGTGTGCGTATGGACGATTGAGGGCGAAACTGGCGAATGACGTCGATCAGACCGACTAGCGCACGGAGATCATCTGCCGGCCGAGGCGCCCGCCCCAGGCCGCGGACTTTGAGTACTTCCAGATGAGGGGCACGCAGCGAGACGTAGTCGCCCTCCCCCTCTCCAATTGATCCGGCAACGATTCGCTGATCGTAGCGCCCGGGGTCGAGCAGATCGCTAAGGACGGCCGCCATCAAAGCCGGACCACCGACGTTCAGTCGGGCGATGACCTGCAGCACCCGTATCCGATCATCGCCCGACTGGTGACTGCCCCACGGATCAGTGGTCTGTCCCCGGTCAGTCACACGCGCTGTACGGATGAACGGAGCGAGTCCCGTCACGACGAACCGTGTGGCAGCGAAGCGGCGACCACAGGGGCGGCAGGTGGCGATCACCGGCTTCTTACTGAACTCCATGGGCACCAATGTCTGCCCGATCCGTTTTCGTGCCCCAGGTCCGCGTTTTCCGTTGGAGGTACGGGCTCGAGGTCCTCTGACGCGAGCCAACCCGTACGGCGGTGGTCTTTCCGGTCGCGGCGAGAGGTCTCGACGACCACCCCCTCCTTGCCCGCTGGTTGAGGACGACACCGACGTAGGGGGTCCCAGCCCGATCCAGCAGCGCCAGCGCCCTGCGCAGCCGCCTCCGGTTGCCGGTGCGGGCCGAGGTCACCAGGACCGTGGCGCTGGACGCGGCGGCGACGAACATCCCGTCGCTCCCCTCGAGAACGGGCGGACTGTCGATGACCACCGTGACGCCGCTGTCGCGCAACCTACCGATGACCTCTCCGAATCGCGGCGACGTCAAGAGCTCCGAGGGGTTCGGCGGTAGAGGCCCGACGGGCATCACCACCAACGACTCGAGTTCGGGAACCGGCTGGAGCGCTTCGACTGTCGCCGCATCTCCGATGAGCAACGAGGTCAGCCCGATCCGGTTTGCGACGCCAAACTGCTCGTGGAGCCGTGGGTGTCGCAAATCGGCGTCGACCAACACCACCCGCCGCCCTGTTCGCGCCATTAGAACGGCCAGGTTGGCGGCAGTTGTCGTCGCACCCTCACCTCGAGTTGGAGAGGTGACCTGTACGACGTTGCCCTCGCCGTCCACTCCGACGAACTGCAGCGTCGTCCGGACGGTGCGGTAAGCCTCGACTGCAGAAGATCTGACATCGCCCCGTGCCACCACGCCTGCAACGTCGTTGCGCCGTCGGGCGAACTCGGGTATTGCCCCGATGACGACGCCCTGCCCCGAAAGCTCGGACTCGAGATCTTCCCGGGTGGTGATGGAGTCGTCGAGGTACTCGAAGAGAAGCGCCAACAGCACACCGAGCAGCAGTCCAGCGCCGAGCCCGATAAGAACTGCTCGCGCAACACTGATACCGATCGGATCAGTGGGCACGGTGGCGGGCGTCACCACGGTTGGCACCTGGGTGTCGGCCGCAGCTGCTTGTTGGGCCTGTTGGAGTTGGCTCTGCAGGGCTACTTGCTGGCCGAGCAGCGCGTTCCGGAGAGCAACGTTGGTCGCTTCGACGGGGTTGGTCGCGCCCCCGAAGTTGATCTGGGCGCTGAGAGACGTGATCTGCTGCTGAAGGGACTGGATCTGTCGCTGGATCTCAGCGTTCGATCCGAGCGCCTGGTTCTGTGCCAACGTTCGCCGATAGCCGACGTAGGCCGCGGCCCAGGCGTTCGCCTGGCGCGCTGCGAAGGTCGGCGACGTCGACGTGGCACTGATCTCGAGGATGCCGCTCACCCCCGCCTGGTTCGCCGTGATCGAGCCGGGATCGATGTGCTTTGCAACGATTGCCTGCACTGCGCTGCTCTGGAGGATGCCGATCTCCGTGGCAACGACCGTCGGGTCGACCGGTCCGGAGGTCGGAGCCTGAATGAGAACTCCTGCAGTCGCTTGATATTGGGGCTGATGAGCCCGGAGTTTGAGGACCATGCCGCCGACGGCGATCACGACGGCAAGCACGATGTACCACTTGCGACGCCAAAGGATGCGCGCGTAGTCACGCACGTCCTTCTGCCGCACTACGACGTCTTCGCCCGCCGACACCGGCACATGCTCGTCGGCTGCCTCAAGGCCAACAATGGGCACTCACCCCTGGGGGTGAGTGCCCATGCGCAACCTGCGCTTGAACTGGGCGTTTCAGCAAATGTCGCCCACGGACCATCGTTCGGGCAGACAAGTCGGTCCCCCGCCGGAGCGCTCAGCGCCAACGACATGTGGCCCGTACTCTCGCTCCCGAGCAATGCCCTTATGACGACCCCCTGCGGTCGAGAATCCGAGGCTTTTCGGTCCACTTTGACTTCGATCCTCCGGTCGCCGGAAGGGCCAAAATCGGGTCGCGCTCCACGGGAATCAGAAGCTAGGGGAATCTGCTGGTGCGCGGTCTGGATGTGCCGTATCTAATGGCGGCGTGAGTTTGAGCGCCGCCCGGCGGCTGGCGACCTGGACCGCCGCATGGTTTGAGCGCGCCGCTGGTGACGCGCTGGTGATCGAATCAGATCTACTCGGCACCCGGTTGGTGTCGTGCTCTTGGCTTGGGATCCGGCGCCGGCGCGACGAGCGGCCCGCGAGCTCGCCGCTCATGTTGGATCGGTCGCGCCTCGCGCTCGGCTTGTGCTCGTCGACAACCGTGGAAGCGGCATGGATTGGGCCGGCGAAGAGGGTTTCGAGCTCGTGTCCGGCGACAACTCGGCGCGCGAATTCTCCGGTCTGCAGCGGGGCATCAACCATTTCCTGGCCTCTGGCACCCCCTCATGCTGGGTCCTCGCCAACGACCGCTACGGTCTCAACCGAGAGTCCTTGTTCCCCCTCGTCGACGGCGGCACCCTCGACGCCGTTGTCGCAACCGGCGCCCTGGCCGGCCGAATCAACGGTTACCCCACACCTTCAAGGGCGTTCGGGCTCACGATCGATTCCTGGGCCTGTTCCAACTTCTTGGTGGTCTCCGACAGGTCTCTCGCGCGACTTGGAAGTCTTGTCAGTGTCGGGACGGCGGAGCTGGCATCGGTTGTGAACCGCTCGGTGGTCGACGGGCCGCTGCTGCAAGTCAATGGCCCTCTCGATGACACGCAAGTGAGCTACCTGACCGAGTGGCTCACCGGCGTCGGCACGACACTCACGAACCACTGGTACCGCCACCGACCGGCGACGAGCGAATCGTGGGATGACCTTTGCGGAAAGGTCCAAAGCATCTTGAACGAACAGCTCCTCTCGGCAAAGGCTCGCCAAGCGGGGATCCCGGTGCTACCACTGGCCAGTGCTCACTTACTCGGCCGTTTTGAGCCAACATCGCTCACCTACCGACTGCTAGCCGGAGCCGTGAAGGCCGACCCTCGGTGGTCGCCGCGGTTGCTCCAAGGGCTTGCGGGGAGGAACCTGGCTGCCATGCGCCGATGGCGCTGCCAGCGTGGGCCATTGAACATTCCTGACCCCCGCGACGCCAGCCCTGGGGCGATCCTTCCCTAGGGTCACTGAGATTTAACGCAGGTGCCCAACCCGGCTCGCGTGAGCCTTCACCCCAGGGGCGTGGATATCTCGACGAACTGTTCACAAGCGGATCAGGAGATGGAGGCCGGCGTCGCCGTCTGGGCTGAGCAGAGTTGTTGGTAGATCTCGAGAGTGCGAGACGCCGAGCCCTCGAAATCGAATCGAGAGTGCACCCACGATCGGGCACGGTTGCCAACCGCCGAACGGTAGTCAGGACGGCGGAGGCTGAACACGATTCTTTCTGCCATCTTGCAGGGATCCGCTGTGATGGCCGCGAAGCAGTCGCAGCCGGCCTCCTCGACAATGCCCTCCGCAGCGATGGGCGTGGCAACGACGGCCAGACCGTACGACATAGCGTCGAGCACCTTGAACTTCATGCCCGAGCCCAGGGTGGGCGGGGCAACGAACATCGAGGCTTTCCGATAGATCTCGTCGAAGTCGTCGACATATCCCGTCACGACCACAGACGAACTGCGCTGTTGCCAGAGCCATTGAGGTGGGTTGGCACCAGCGACGATCAGGGTGGCACCCGCAATCTCGGATAGCACCCGCGGCCACACCCTGGCCAGGAACCAGGCGATGGATTCGCTGTTCGTCGACCGAGACATGGCTCCAGTGAAGGCGACGACAGGCCGCTCACAGCCGGAACCGATCCCTTTGGGAATCTGGACGTTTGGATCGACAACGTGGACGGGCCGAGTTACCCCCATCCCCCGAAGCAGATGGCGGTCCTTGTGTGTGAACGTGAAGATTTGATCGACCCCAGCCAAAAGGCGTGGTTCGATCACGAGCGCCCGGCGAGCTCGGAACGTCGATCCGACGCGGGTCCGGAAGTGGCGGGCCGATCTCGCTTCGCGCTGCGCCTTTTGGGTCATCACGTCATGGATGAACGCTGTGATCGGCACCTCGGCCCTCAAGCTGCGAATATCTTTGGCCAACGGGAGAAAGTGCTGCCAGTGGATCTCCACCAGGTCCGCTGATGCCACAGCCTCCGCGAACGCCGACGAAGATCTGAACGCGGCCAGAGTAGCGATCCCCGGGGTGATACCACCGTTCCAGGCGTCGTGGAAGCGAGCGGCCGATACGTGAGGTGGGGGACCAACCGGCACCATCGTCACCCTCACGCAGGGCGGCAGGTCCTTGGGGGCCGACACGTTCTCCGGAGTGGCAGGCGTGACCAGATGCACGCGGTTACAGGAGCTGAGCGCAGAGAGCCAGGCCCACGAGAAGCGGCCGCCGTCATCGGCGATGCAGCGATAGGGCACGTGGGGCGAAAGGAACAACAGTTCAGCCACCGTGCGGTTCTCCTACAATGGAGCCAGCGGCGGCGAACCGGCGGCGATTGAACTTCTCCACCGGGAGGACTTCCGTAGCGACACGCTCATGAGCTTCGAGGTACTCCCGTCCTCACTGTCGGCAAATGCTCGAGCTGATTCTGGCAGACCCTGAAGTCGTACGGTTCCAAGCTGATCCATTGGTCGAAGTGATCGGACCGGCGGTCTAACGTGAACCTTCGAAACGCCACACCGTTCCTCACTCGAGCCCGAACGTGGGCAAGGTCACCCAGCGTCGCATTGGCATCGACACTCTTACGAACCCCACATGTGGTTCCAGGCGCCATGCAGCGTTCTTACCATGGGACAATGTCACCGATGCAGGGACAAGACCCCCAAGGGTCGGCCCGACGATTCGATGCGTGTCAGGTCGAGCCGATGACCCCTGTCATTCGACGAATCGGCCAGGAGCCGGAGGGGTAACTCGACGCTGAGGAAAGTGGCCCCGGTCGTTTGGCCGCCGTGATGTCGGTCTCCCGGTGCCGCACTTCACCCGAAGAAGTCGGCTTAGGCCGTCATGCCGTCGGTGCGGCCTAGGAACGTTCATCTGACGTAGCGGGGTTCCGTCTCGAGTCCGCAAAGCTCGGTGGACCGGCGACCGTTCTTATGACCAGCTTCGACACAGGGACGGACGCATGGACGCATGGACGCATGAACGGAGGGGGGGCGGTCTCTCTGGCGTGGGCCGAGCATCGGATGCTCCGCCCAGCTGAGCACAGAGTTCATTGAGAACGCATCGGTTCCGGTAACGGCTGTTTGAGCGGCGGAACGGTTGGCAGCGCACTCGATCTACCGCGTCCGCTGGCGACGGCATGTTGTCATTGCAGCCGGAGGACCGGTCGTGGAAATCTGCGCCTACGGGACAGCGCCGTCCGTCAGTTTGTCCGCACCCATCAGCACCAGCTGGCGTCCGATGGCCACGCTCACCGCTTGAGCATGGGTCCGGACCTGCAGCTTCTCGAAGACCCTGATCTTGTGGTTCTCGACGGTCTTGTATGCAACACCCAGCCTGCGTGCAATCGCCTTGGTCGACAACCCTTCGACCATGGCTTCGAGCACCTCCGCCTCGCGGGGCGTGAGGGAGCGTGCGATCCGGGCGTCGCTGCGAGCGAGGTCCTGCCTGAGTCTGGTCCAATGTTGCACCAGGGTGACGGCGACCGTGGGATTGAGAGACATGCCACCTCGGGCCACCGCCTGCACTCCCGTCGCGACCTCCAAGGGCGAGCTGTCGTCCAGCATCACGCCATGGACTCCCAACTCGAGAAGGTGAATCACCCGTTCCAACGATGGGTTCGTACAGATCACGACGACCCTGGTCCCAGCGCCGAGCAGGGCCTCGATCATCTCGTCGAATTTCCCGGAGATGGAGTCGCTGGTGATCACGACGCGCGGTGGAGACTGCAGGCAACTGGTCATGATCTCGCCACCGGTGGCGATGCTTCCGACGACCCTCAGGTTGTGGCGCTGAGCACAGGCCCGAGCAATGATGTCGCGGAGCAGGGAATCCTCATGAGCGACAACTACTGTCACTGCAACCTGACCTTCCAGATCGCCAACGCCGTCTCTGGGAGTCTCGCCAGCCGACAGCCGGCCACCTCTCACCCGTGGGCGAGTGTCTACGTCTCCAATGGTCCTGCTCATAGCGCGTCAGCGAGCGTCGGCACATCTTCGGGTCGAAGGTAACCCTTGCGGAAGGCAACCGATACAGCATGTGCCTGGTTCTGCACCCCAAGCTTGCCGAATATCCGCTGTTTGTGATTCTCGACGGTTTTGTGGCTGACCTTCATATGGTCCCCGATCTGCCTCGAGGTGCACCCTGCCCCGATGAACTGCAGGACCTGGATCTCGCGGGCAGTGAGTTGGCGAGCGGCGGGCGTGGTCGTCGCCAAGGGCCGGATGATGGTGGGCCCCGGTGCCGCGGAGGCCGTGAGCTCAGTGACGAGCTCGCTGGCATCGGTTTGAAGAGAGACCAGTCGGCGCAAGCCGCACCGTCGGGCTCGCGTAGCGGCTTCCCCGTCGCGACGGTACAAGCCCAAGAAACTCATGGACGGCCACGCTTGTTGGAGCCGGTAGGCGAGCCGGCAGGGATCCCATTCGCGTACATCGATTTCGAAGAGCACGACTGAGGGCATTGTCTTCTCGCAGAGAGCAAAGAGTGCCTCTCCGCCCACCGCGGTGCCGACCAATGATATTTCAGGCTCTGGATCAAGGATCAACGCCAAGCCCTCTCGTAAGAGACGTGAGCGTTCTTGGATTGCCACCGTTACCGCCATACTGACTCCAATCTCGTCGCTTGCCCAACGGACACCTCTATGTTCATATTGCGGCAGGTACCGAACCTGCTCCGCATGATGCGACTGGCACCGAGGCACCGGCTGGTGCGCAGGGAAACCCCCCATGGGGGTGCCACCCGACATGGGGGCTGTGCAACGATGCGGGCATGCCAGGAAGACCTCAGGGACGCGATCGCACCCGGGTCGTCATCGTGGGACAGGGATATGTCGGGCTCCCGCTGGCGATGCGAAGCGTCGCCGTCGGCTACGACGTCGTCGGCTACGACACCGACGAGGTGCGGATCAAGAAGCTCAATGTCGGCGAGTCCTTCATCGGGGACATCGACGGCGAGAATCTGAAGGCCGCGGTGGAGACCGGCAGGTACCACGCATCCACCGAGAGCCGGTCGTGCGCCGGGTTCGATGTGGCCATCGTCACGGTACCGACTCCCCTGACCGAAGGTCGCCCAGACCTTTCCTTCATCGAGGGCGCGTCGCGCACCCTGGCCCGCTATGTCCGCCCGGGAGCCGTCGTCGTCTTGGAATCGACGACGTACCCGGGAACAACGGAAGAATTCATGGTGCCGATGCTCGAAGAGGGGTCGGGCCTGATCGCAGGCGAGGATTTCTTCGTGGGCTACAGCCCGGAGCGCATTGACCCCGGCAACCCGGTCTGGACTCTTACGAACACGCCCAAGGTGGTCTCGGGCATAAACGAAGCCTCCCTCGAACGGGTCGATCGCTTCTACCGGACTTTGGTTGACCGCACTGTCCCGGTGTCGGGAACCCACGAGGCCGAGCTCACGAAGCTCATCGAAAATACTTTTCGGCACGTCAACATTGCCCTGGTCAACGAACTGGCCGTCTTCGCCGCAGAACTGGGCATTGACGTCTGGGAGGCGATCGGTGCTGCTGCCTCCAAACCCTTCGGGTTCATGCCTTTCCAGCCTGGGCCGGGCGTCGGAGGCCACTGCCTGCCTATCGATCCGAGCTACTTGTCGTGGCGCGTCAGGCGGCGGACCGGAAAGTCGTTCCGTTTCGTTGAGCTGGCCAACGACATCAACGAACACATGCCTGACTATGTCGTGCGGCGTCTCATGGAGGCCCTCAACCGAGATGGCAAGGCGCTGCGTGGTGCCCGAATCCTGTTGCTGGGATTGGCCTACAAGCGGAACAGCGGCGATGCCCGGGGAGCGCCCTCGGCCGCGGTGGCCAAGCAACTGTTGTCCTACGGCGCCGCTGTGAGAGCGGTTGATCCCTACGTTCTCGACTCCGATGTAGTGACTGGCATCGCCCTCGTCGACGCCTCGCCCGACGAGATCGCCTCCGCCGATGCAGTCGTCTTGCTGACGGATCACGATGCTTTCGACTTCGATCTCGTGACGACGCACGCACGGTATGTTCTCGACACCCGCCACACGCTCAAAGGCGACCACGTCGAGTATCTTTGATTTCGCCGCAGGGGAGCAGTCGACGAAGGTGGCGCCCGGGTTGTCACCGGAAAACGACATGGTCCACCAACTTCGGGTCTTCAACCTTCTGGAATGTGACGTCCTTGATCTCGCCGTTCTGAGTATCGCCGTTCTGAGTCTCAGCGTTTTGACTCTCGGCGTTCTGGGTCTCAGCGTTCTGAGGCTCGGCGTTCTGAGTCTCAGCGTTTTGACTCTCGGCGTTCTGAGGCTCGGCGTTCTGAGGCTCGGCGTTTTGAGGCTCGGCGGCGGGGTCGGAGCGGCGCTGGTCCAGGCCGCTGTGTGGCGGTGGTGACGATGCCGACTGCCGTCGTCGCCTCATCGGCCGCCGAAACGATGACCTTCGCTTCTCGGGAGTCTCCCTGGGAGGGCCACGGCGGGGCCGAAGTGGCATCGCTGGGCTGAGTGGCTCCCTCGGAACGGTCTGAGGGGGCGGAGTCGTACGACTCTTGTCGTGTCTCCCCCGGGTCTTGTTGTGTCTCTCCCAGGACGACCCGTTGCGCCTCCCACCAGACGTCGGACGGCATCGGGGGCGACAGGCTCAGCAAAGCCGATCGAAGGTCGGTGAGCCACTGGGCCTCTTCGTGACAGAGAGCGCAGAAAGCGAGATGAGGGTCTGCATATTGCATCTCGGGGTCGGCTGAGGACCGAAAGACGTTTCGCAGGGCCGCCCTACAATTCTCGTCAAGGTCCATGCGCAGATCGAGATAGGCGAGGCCCAAGGTCGCTCGCTCGGCTGCCCTGCCCGGTCGGGGCAGGCCCAGCCGGCGTGTGACGTTCGACTCGGCGATATTCTCGACCTCGGTCGCCCACAGCAGGGCCTGGACATCCCACGAGATTCGGCGGCTGAAAGCCCGTTGCAGGGCCGAGGCCTGGGGGCTGAGAGCAATTGCGCAGGCACGAGGCCTGACCCGGCGAACAAGCGGGGTGAAGACGCGAGCGGCGCCCGCCTCGGTGGTGGCGATCACGACTTCGAGTCTCAGCCCGCGTTGGCGGGATCGGTAGGGCTGGGGCAACGTTCCCCCAACGACCTGCTTGACGACCTCAGAGGCGGTCGCCTCGTCCCCGGTAAGGGTGCAGGCGATCTGCCACATCGATTCGACGTGCGCTCGCAATGAGTTCGCAAGCTGGGCCTCCCTGTTCTTCCGCCTGCGCCACAGGACCATCCCCAATGGCTATCACCCCGCAAAACCTGGGTGATATGGGGGATACTCCTTACGGGTGTTGTTTTGCCGTTGGGAAGCCTACCCAGCCCGCATCCAGGGCCTGCGAGTCGCCAGTGTGGAGGCAATAGCGTCGGACCTGTCTTCGGAGTGCCCCTTCGGGTACAATTCCACCAGGACGATCTACCCATTGTCGTTGGGCCTTGACGGCGGGCCCCTGATTCACAGACGGGACACAGACGGGAGGCGGCTTCGCCGTCGTGTTTTGCCCCCCGAAACAGGACGGAGGGGACACGTGGGACCGCTTCGATCGAACTCTAGGTTACTGGCCACCGGGGCCGACGCCGCCGGGACCTGCACCGCCGCTGGGACCTGCACCTGGGCCTCGATCGCGGACTTCAGCCGAATTCCTCCGACGACCTGCATGGCCGGGGGTATACCTGACCGGGCAGTGCGCCAGCCGGACGGTACACGCCGCGCCGGGGAGATCCGCCGTGGTGGAAGGCACGAAACTGCCGCGCCTCATGGGGCGCCGATGCGGCCGCGGCACAGACACCGGCAAGACGCTCTGGCCGGCGCCATTTCAGTGGACCTGCTTCCTTCTGATGACGCGTCCCTCCTTCCGTCGGGGTCTCCCCCGCATTCGAGCCCGTGACATCAATCGTCCGGGTCGTCATAGCCGATCGCAACCAGCTCGTGCGCGAGTTTCTGAGCCGTGCGTGCCGCGAGCGCGGCATGCAAGTCGTCGGCCAAGCCTCCACGGTGCCAGAAGCCCTCGTGGCGGCGTCACAACATGCGCCTCACGTCATCGTGCTCTCCGATCCCTTGGCGGGCCACTCCGTCGCAGACGCTGTCGGGCAGATCGTCCGCGATGGGACCAAAACCGTCGTGTTCAGCGACAGTCCATCCCCTGAGCAGGTGGTATCGGTCCTCGAGCAGGGGGCCTCGAGCTATCTCACATACGATTGCCGGCCGCAAGACATCGCCGATGCGGTCCTGAGCGTCGCCGGCGGGGGGGTCGTGCTCCATTCCTCGGTGGCGAGCGTGGTGCTCGAACAGTGGCGACGGTTGTCAAGCAATAGCGGCTCGCCACACACATCGCTCTCGCCCAGGGAACGAGAGGTTCTTGTGGGGCTCGCGGAAGGACTCACGACGAAGGCCATCGCCCGTCGCCTCGGGGTCGCGGTGAAGACAGTGGAAAGCCATAAGGTGCGCGTCTTCGACAAACTTGGAGCACGAACACAAGCACACGCGGTGTCGATCGCCATCGGCCAGAATCTCGTGGCGAATTACGACGAGCGCTGACCCCGAGTTATGACTTGGACTCGGTTAGCGGAGCCCGCCAACCGGGCGACCCTGTGCGGGCCCCGGCGGCGACCCGCAGCCCGATGAAGTTGCGCTGCGCCTCCACCGTCCCCGCCCCGAAGCACAAGCCACGGATGTCGCGGTAGGCCCGCTCGAGGGGGTACTCACGCGAGTAGCCGTAGCCGCCGTGGATCTGCATGGCCTCGTCGCAGACGAACTTGGCGGCCAGGTTGGCTGCCGTCTTGGCCATGGCCGTCTCGAGCGCCGGTGGGGTCCCGTGCGGACCGGCCAGCCGCACAGCCCTGGCCAGCAACAGACGGGCCCCCTCCAGCTGCACCGCCATGTCGGCCAGCTTCCACTGCAGGCCCTGGAGGTCGGTCAGCGGGCGCCCGCCGATGACGCGCTCGTTCATGTAACGAACCGCATGCTCGAGCGCACCCTGCGCCGCCCCCACGCACATGGAGGCATTGCCGCAGCGCTCGTGATTGAGGTGCGACAGCAGGACTTTGAAGGCCGAGGTGTCCGACGGGTCGCCGGCCAGCAGCACATCGTCGGCGGTGATCTCCACGCCGTCGAAGGCGAGCTCCGCCTCGGTGGCGGCGTGGATCCCCATGCCCTTGTGGCGCCCCGTCACCGACACGCCCTCCCGATCCGTCGGCACGATCACCGCGCCGATGCCCTTGGCCCCCTCGCCGCCCGGCCAGCGGCACCAGACCAGTACCCCCTGGGCCACGTCGCCCATGGTCGAGTAGTTCTTGTACGCGTTGAGGCGCCAGCGCCCCGGCCCGTCCTCGACCAGCGCGGCGCGCATGTTCTGCACGGCCGACCCGGCATCGGGTTCGGTGATCCCGATGCTGATCAGCGCGTCACCGTCAGCGACGGCCGGCAGCCAGCGCTCCTTCATCGCGTCGGGGCCCAGGTGCTCAATGCCCCGGGGCGGCCCGTTGAAGGTGAGCTGGCAGCAGATGGCCGAGGAGACGTCGGCCCGCGCGATCTCCTCCAGGACGATGGAGGCCTCGACGTCACCCAACCCCAGGCCGCCCCACTGCTCCCCCACCGTGATCCGCAGCAGGTCGGCTGCCGCCAGGGCCTTGCGCAGCTCGGCCGGCACAGCTCCCTCCTCGTCGGCCTGGTGGGCTCGGGGCGCCACCTCGCGCTCTGCCACATCGCGGGCGAGCTGGCGCAGCGCGGCCTGGTCCTCGCTCTCGGCCAGCAGGTCGACCGGGCCGGCGTGCGCGGATTCGCCCATCAGTCGAGCTCGGTGCCCACGATGCCGACGAAGCTGACGCCTTCGCCCGGCGCGCCGCCCAGATTGTGGGTCAGTCCGAGGGTCCGTCCGGCGCCCACGGTGTCGATCTGGCGATCCGGCGGGGCCTCTCCCCGAAGTTGGAGCCAGCATTCGAAGAGCATGCGCAGTCCGGAGGCGCCGATCGGGTGGCCGAAGGACTTCAGGCCGCCGTCGGGGTTGACCGGCAGCTCGCCGTCGCGGTCGAACGTGCCCGCCAGCACCTCCTTCCACGCCGTGCCCCGCTCGGCGAAGCCCAGGTCCTCCATGAGGACGAGCTCTGTCGGGGTGAAGCAGTCGTGCACCTCGGCCATGGCCAGCTGCGACCGGGGGTCGGTGATCCCCGCCTGCGCGTAGGCGTCGGCGGCCGAGCGCACGACCTCTTCGAAGGTCGTGTAGTCGTAGCCGGGGTCGATGGGGCCGGCGGCCGGGCCGGCCACGAAGGCCAGCGCCTTCACGTAGAGCGGGTTGGCGCAGTACTTGTGCGCGTCCTCGACGCGGCAGATGATGGCCGCCGCCGAGCCGTCGCTCACGCCGCTGCAGTCGAAGACGCCGAGGTCGCCCGCCACCAGCGGGGCCTTGGTGATCGTCTCCATGGAGACTTCCTTCTGGAACTGCGCCCGGGGGTTGCGCGCCCCGTTCTGGTGGTTCTTGAAGGCGATCCGGCTCATGACCTCCTTCAGCTGTTCCTTGTCGACGCCGTACTTGCGGGCGTAGGAGGGGGCGAGGAAGGAGAAGGCGGCCGGCGAGGACAGGCCGGGGTCGGTGCCGTCGCCGACGGCGCGGATGCCGGTCAGCCCCGAGTAGCCCGTGTCCTTGAGCTTCTCGACGCCGATCGCCATGGCGGTGTCGTAGGCGCCCGAGGCGACGGCGTAGCAGGCGTTGCGGAGGGCTTCCGAACCGGTGGCGCAGTAGTTCTCGACCCGGGTGACGGGCTTGTAGTCGATCTTCAGGGGGCGGGACAGCGTCGTGCCACAGACGCCCGAGGTCATGGTGCCGAGCCAGAACGCATCGATGTCGGCCAGCGCCAGGTTCGGGACCGAGGCCACCGCCTCGGTGGCGGCGTCGGTGAGGAGGTCGTCGACCCCCTTGTCCCACAGCTCGCCGAAGCGGGTGCACCCCATGCCGATGACGGCCACCTGGTCGCGGATCCCCTTGCTGCCCATCGCCTTACGCTCCTTGTTCCACGTCGACGTCGATGTCGACGTCGTCCTTGCCGGCCCCCGCTGGTACGCCGGCCGGGCGGGCCTTCCAGAAGTAATTGTGCACACCCTGGGCCGTCCAGACGCGCCGGAAGGTCATGGCGACCCGGTCGCCGATCTGGAGCTCCGAGGCCACCACGTCGGTCATCTCGCAGCGGTAGCGTCCGCCGCCGTCGAAGTCGACGATGACGCCCACTACCGGGGGCGACAGGCTGAAGGCCAGATGGTCGATGGTGAACGTGGCCACGGTGCCGGGCACGTCGGCGAGGCGCTCGGGCTGCATCTGGTCGATGGTGTGACACGACAGGCAGGCCCGGGTGGGTGGCATGTGGCGGAAGCCGCACACCAGGCACCGACTCCCGGTGAAGGCGTACTTCCACTGTTCGGAGCGGTGCACGGTCGGGGCCCCCGGTCGCTCGGGATCGGGCCGCCGGGGCGGCTCCCGACGCATCTGGCCCCGCCAGGTCAGGAAGGTGGCGTAGGGCAGGTCGTCCCGTCCGGCCGCGATCTGCTCGGCCACCGACGGCACCCCCGCCTCGGCCCGCGCCGCCTGCACCGCCGTCAACGCGTCGGTGGTGCGCAGCACAAGCGCGTCGGCCCCGTCGGCCAGCGTCAGGACGACGATCACCTGCCCCGGTCGGGCCCGCTCCAACACGTCGCACAGCGCGACGGCGGCGGCGGCCGCGCCGAGATTTCCGACCGCTCCCGTCAGGTCGGGAGCGAGCGCGGTGTCGCGCACACCGAGGCCCTTCGTCACGGCCTTGACCGCCCGCGCGTGCAGGCCGCTGACGATGGCGTGATCGACGTCACCCTCGGCCAGCCCGGCGTCCTTGAGCGCGGCGGCAAAGGCCTCGCGGGCCAGCGGGACGTAGAGCTCCTCGCCGAAGCGCTCCTCCCATACGTGCGAGTCCGTCTCACCGGGCACGCGCCAACGGTCGAGGAACTCGTCGCTGGCTGCTCCCCGGCCGATCAGCTCGGCCACCGCACCGTCGGGCCCACACAGCAGGGCGGCGGCGCCGTCGCCGCTGTCGCGCTCCTCGGCCGAGCCGGCCAAGCCGGTCCGCAGGTCCGAGACGACGTGCAGCGTGGCCGCGCCGCCGTCCGCTGCACCCAGCGCCAAGCGCAGCGCACCCGCGGCCGACCGGGACGAACCGGCGAAGTCATAGGCCCCGCAGCCACGACCCAGCCCGAGCGCCGCGTGCACCGTGGTGGCGCTCGTCTTGTCCAGATAGGCCGGGTCGGGCGTCGACAGCAACAGGTCCTGCACCGCCGCCGCCCCCGAGCCGACGGCCAAGGCGCGCCGGCCGGCCTCGACGCCCAGCGTGGTGGTGTCCTCGTCGTGGGAGGCCACGGCCCGGGTGCCCCGGCCGCCGCCGCTGCCCAGGACGCCTGCGATGGCCGATCGCTGGAGCCGCCAATAAGGCAGGTAGGTCCCCCACGAAACGATCCCGGCGCTCATGGACCGATCATCCCAGACAGGGCGAACCGCGCACACATCATTGAGGAAACGGTAACGGCAGCTGTGCCCTCCTCGAACGCGTCCGACCTGCTCAGGACATCCGGCCCAGCCCGCCCGTCGTCCGCGCCGGCGGGCGGACCCCTCCTGCCGGGGCTATCCCGTCATCCCCACGATGGGCTGGTTGAGGACGATGGAGCCGGTGGAGCCGAGGAACGGGGGGCCTCCCGTCGTCGGGAAAGTGAAGATCCCGCCGTCGGAGCCGCTCAGGTAGTAACCGCCGGCCACCGCAGCCATGCCCACGATGGGCTTGTTGAGCTTGATGGAGCCCGTGGATCCGAAGAAGGGCGGTCCGTTGGTGGTCGGATAGGCGAAGATGCCGCCGTCGGTGGCCACCAGGTAGTAGCCCCCGGAGACCGGGGCGGCCATGCCGACCACGGGCTTGTTCAGCGGCAGGGAGCCCGCCGAGCCCAAGAAGGTGGCATCGCCGTAGTTGAAGATGCCCCCGTCGGAGGCGACCAGCCAGTAGCCCTTGCCGTCGGGCGTGGGCGCCATGCCGACGATCGGCTTGTTGAGCGTCAGGCTCCCGGTCGAGCCGTAGAACTGGGCGTCGCCGTAAGAGAAGATCCCGCCGTCGGTAGCCACGAGCCAGTAGCCGCCCCCGTCGGCCGTCATCGCCATGCCGACGATGGGGGCGTTGAGGTGCAGGGAGCCGGCCGAGCCGTAGAACTGGGCGCTGCCGTAGTTGAAGATCCCGCCGTCGGAGGCCACCAGGTCGTAGCCGTCACCACCCGGCATGACCGCCATGCCGACGATCGGCTTGTTGAGCTTCATGCCGCCCGTCGAGCCCAGGAAGGGCGCGCCGTAGTCGAACACCCCGCCGTCGGAGGCTACGAAGCGGTACCCCGGGCGGTTGATGGGGGCGGTGATCACGAAGGGGTCGACAGTCCCGCCGTTGTTGGTCCCGCCGACCGCGACGCACTCCCAGTTGGTGAGACAGGACACGCCCTCAGCGTCAGTCTGCGCGCTCCCCGCCGCGCCGTCCGGCACCGTGGCGAGTGACCACGTGGCGCCGTCCCAGACCGCGGCCATGGGGGCGAAGACACCGACCGTCGCCTGCGTCTGTCCCACGGCGCTGCACGTCGTGGCGGAGAAGCAGGTCACGCCGGCGAGGCTGTCGCCCTCGGTCGGGGACACGTTGGGGCTCGACACGATCGTCCAGGCCGAGCCGTTCCACTGCTCCACCAGCGTCCGCTCCGGGTTGACCCCGTCGTTGAAGCTCCCGACCGCCTGACAGAAGGAGGTGCCGATGCACGAGACGGACGTGAGGAGGTTGATCGCGCCGGTGGCGCCCGAGACGTCGGGGCTCGTGACGATGGCCCAGGCTGTGCCGTTCCACTGCTCCACCAGCGTCGCCGTCGAGCTCGCCCCCTGGTTGTGCCCGACCGCGACGCAGAAGGCCGCGCCGCTGCAGGACACGCCCTGGAGCGAGCTGGCGACCGTGCCCGCCGGAGCGGGGACCGTGACGGTCGCCCACGATGTTCCGTTCCACTGCTCGACGAGCGGAACCGTGGTGGCCGCGGACGTCTCCGAGCCGACGGCGACGCAGTTCGTGCTGGACGTGCAGGTGACCCCGTTGAACTGTGCGGGCGTGGTCGCGAGCGGCGCGCTCTGGGTGGCCAGCGTCCAGGCCGAACCGTCCCACTGCTCGATGACGGGGGTGCTCCCACCGACCTGTCCCACGGCCGCACAGAAGGACGTGCCCACGCACGAGACCCCGTTCAGGACGACGGGACCGGTCGAGGCCGGGTTGGCGACGACGGACCAGGCGGTGCCGTTCCACTGCTCAATGAGGCTGCCGTTGGCGGCGCCGCTCTGCCCGGTCGCCACGCAGAAGGTGGACGTGGTGCAGGACACCGCGTGCAAGGTGTCGATGCCGCCCGGGCCCGACGAAGGGATGGTGCCCACCGTCCAGGTCGTGGCATTCACCGTCGGCGGGACGGTGATGGTCCCGGTGGCGCTGGCCGCAGGAGCGAGCCCGACGGACACGCCCCACAGGGTGCTGGCGAGGAAGACGGTCAGAACGGCGGTGCGTCGCATGCAGGCTCCTTACCCTTATGGTCCCGCCCTCACCCATCAGGCACAGTACGCGGCGACCCGGAGCCTGTCGAGCACAATTTGCGGCACGCCCGTTGCGCCCTCAGGCCGTGGCCACCACCACCAGTTCCCAGCTGTCGAGCTCGAGCGGACCGCCGCCGCCGGAGCGGAATTGCACGTCGTGGAATCCCGCCGCCTCGAGCCAGGCCACCCATTCCGGCGGGGTCGGGAGGCGCACGAAGTAGGAGGCACGACGCAGCGCACCGGCGCGGTACGCCGTGCGCTCGATCACCATCCGCCCGCGTGTGGGTCGAAGGTCGTGACCTCGAACATCGCATCGTCGCCGCGTTCGACCACAACCGCATCGGGTGCGGGGGTGAAGTGCCGGACGGCACCGTCGTGGTGCATGGTGTCGATCGCCACCTTCCCCCCGGGTCGCAGCACGCGGTGGAACTCGTCGAGGACGCGATGACAATCCGCGTCGTCGTAGTAGCCGAACGAGTTCAACCAGCAGACCACCGCGTCGAACGGCCCGTCGACCGGCAGCGCGCGCATGTCTCCCTCCAGGTACGTGACACTGCCCGGGCGCAGGTGCGGATCGGCCCGCGCCTGTTCGACGTAGGCCGGCGTCAGGTCGACTCCCGTGACATCCATGCCCGACGCGGCCAGGCGGCGGGAGATGCGGCCGTGACCACAGGGCACATCGAGGACGCGGGAGCCGGAGGGCAGGTCCAGCAGGCCAAGGATCTCGGCCGTGTCCGAGTCCGAGTGGGCGTCGTCGATCGACTCCGCGTAGAAGTACGGGTAGTCGTCGCTGAAGGTTGCCTCCATGTCGAACGTCATGCGCCATCATCGCCGCCGGTAGGGTCCCCCGCATGCCCGAGCCCGAGGATCTTTCCTTCGATGCGGTCACGGCCCTGCAGGACACCGACGATCCCCATCTCTTCGGCGCCAGCATCCACCCGCTCTGGACTGTGGGCGACAAGGCCAACGGCGGCTATCTCCTGGCGCTCCTCGGCCGGGCGGCCCGCGTCACGGCCCGGCACCATGGTGCTCGGGACTGGGAGGTGCTGTCCTCTTCCATCACCTACCTCCGGGCACCCGACCTCGGCCACGCCATGGTGCGGACGACCCTGCTGCGCAGCGGGCGGACCGCAGGCCATGTGCGGGCGGTCCTCACGCAGGGGGAGAACGACATTGTCGACGCGGTGTTCGTCCTCGGGGACCTCCCCGACGACCCTGCGGTCCGCTACGACGGCACCGAGCCGTTCCGTGCGCCGGAGCCCGACGACTGCGTGCGGCTGACGCCGCAGACCCCGACGGGCGTCTACGTCGGGATCATGGACGTGCTCGACCTCCGGCTCGACCCGGCGACGATCCCCTTCACCGCCAGTCCCTCGCCGGCCGGGACGCCGGCCGAGCTGCGCGGCTGGACGGGCTTCGCCGACGGCCGCCCGGCCGACGCCCTCTCGGTCCTCTTCCTCGCCGATGCCATCCCGCCGGCCACGCTCATGATCGGCTCCACCGGTTGGGTGCCGACCCTGCAGATGTCGGCCTACGTGCGCGCCCGTCCAGCACCGGGCTGGATCGGTATCCGCATGACGGCCGGTCTCGTCGCCGACGGGATGGTCGACGAGACGTGCGTCCTCTGGGACAGCCGGGGCCACATGGTCGGGCAGTCGAACCAGCTGGCCCGGCTCCGCTTCCCCGACGAACGCAGCTGACGACCGGGTCAGCCAGATCAGCCAGATCAGCCAGGTCGGCCAGGTCGGCCGGGTCGGTTGACTACCGGGGCATGTCAGGCCGCCCGGTCACCGTCCTCGTCGTCGGCGTCCTCCTCGTCGTCGGCCTCGTAGCAATCCCACGAGCAGTAGCCGGCGATCCGTGGCGACGCAGGGTGAAACCGGCAGCGCGGGCACAGCTGCGTCGTCATGATGCCTCTCTCTTGTGACGTTGTCTCGATCATGTCGTTTCCTGCCGATTCGCCCCATGGACCGAACGGTCGGGTGCGTGAACGCAAAAGAGCCGCTTCCCCGTGGGAAGCGGCTCCTCGACGTCGGGACTCTGAGAAGTCCTCTACGGCGTCGGTGCCACCCCCTCGCTGCTCAGCTTGGGAATCCCACAAACTTGTACCTCCGACATGGCGAGGCGCGACTGGCCCAGGGAGTTGCCGCCCTGTTGGGACCGACACAACCGATTCTGCGTCACGTTCTCGTCCGTCATGGTGCCTTCAGTATACGAGGCGCCATGGTCGCGCTTGAACCGGGCCGCCAAAGATCCGGCAGAGTTCATCAGCGCGTCACACGCGACGGGGGTGGCAGATCAGGCCGGCGTCTCGGCCAGTCGGGCGCGCAGCTCGGGCTTGACGACCTTGCCGGTGGGGTTCCGGGGCAGCTCGTCGATGAAGACGAATTGGCGCGGCACCTTGTAGTCGGCCAGGTGCTCGAGCCCGAAGGCGCGCAGCTCCTCGCCGTCGGCCTCGGAGCCGGGATGCAGCACGACGAAGGCCACCACGTCCTCGCCGAGCACGGGATGGGGCGCCCCGACGACCGCAACCTCCTTGACGGCCTCGTGCTGCACCAGGGCGTGCTCCACGTCGGTGGCGTGCACGTTGTTGCCGCCGCGGATGATCACGTCCTTGGAGCGGCCGACGATGTAGAGGTAGCCGTCCGCATCGAGCTTGCCCAGGTCGCCCGTAACGAGCCAGCCGTCCCGCCACATCTCGGCCGTCGCCTCGGGGTCTTCGAAGTACTCGCGCTGGCGGCCGGGCATCTGCAGGCGCACCTCGCCCACCGTGTCGGGTGGCAGCTGGTGATCGTGCTCGTCGACGATGCGCACGACGGCGGGCGGGGCGATCTGGCCCACCGAGCCGGGGCGCTTCACCGCCTCGCCCTTGGGCATGACGCAGTAGGCCGACCCCGCCTCGGTCATCCCGTAGTTGTTGGACACCAGGGCGTCGGGCATCTTCTCCTGCAGCCGCTCGACCACGTAGGGGGCCAGAGGCGCACTCCCCACCGAGCACATCTGCACCGACGAGAGGTCGGCCCCGGCAAAGCGGGGGTTGTCGATCAGGAGGTGGGCCATGGTGGGGACGAGGAAGACGGCCATGGGTCGCTCCTCCTCGACCACCCGCAGCCAGCGGTCGGCGTCGAAGCGCGGCTGGTAGATCACCTGCATGCCGAGCTTCATCGGCGTGTAGACGAGAGCGATGCCGGCGAAGGTGAAGAGCGGGCTGGCGTGCACCCACCCGGCGCCGCTCCAGTTGGGCTCGACCGCTCCGATCATGGAGCCGTTCGAGTGGCGCACGGCCACGCCCTTGGGGCGCCCGGTCGTCCCCGAGGTGTAGAGGATGTCGGCCAGGTCCTCCGAGACGCGCTGGCACCTGGAACGGTGTGCGGTCACCGGCGGTGGTGTCGGTCCACGACAGGACCGGGCTGTCCGGCGGCGGCGTCCCGTCCTCCGCACCGGCGTCGATCAGGGCGACGAGGCGGCCCGCCCCCATCTCGCCGTCGCTGCGCAGGAGGTCGCCGTCAGCCACCACGGTAGAGGCGCCCGAGTGCTCGAGCATGTGGGCCACCTCGGCCGGAGCCAGGCGCGGATTCATGGGGACGGCCACGCCGCCGGCCCGATGGGCGGCCGAGTACGAGACCAGCCAGCGCAGGGCGAGCTCGGGACGCAGGTGGATGCCGACGCGAGCGCCGGGCTCGAGGCCGGCCTCGACGAGCCGGCGGGCCATGGCGTTGGCGGCGCCGTCCCACTCGGCGAAGGTCATGGACCCGACGTCTACGACGGCGAAGGCCGTCTCGTCGCCGAACTCCTCGGCCATGCGGGCGAGATGATCGTCCATCAACACAGTGAAAAAGCTCCCCCGGAAGTAAAAGTTGACGCCGGCGTCAGGTTCGTTGCAGCATGGCCGATGCGTCTCCTGGGGTCAATCCGGGAGGACACCGGATTCGTCATGCCTGCCTGCGTCCGGGGCCATGCGTGCGTGAAGGAGATGCGACATGACCACTGTCCGGTTCGACCTCCCCACACCGGAGGCTGACACCATTGCGTTCTGGGAGGCGGCAAAGGAGGAGCGCCTCCTCATCAAGCACTGCCTCGCCTGTGACGCCTACTCCTATTACCCGCGGCCTTTCTGCCCGAAGTGTTGGAGCGAGCAGGTGGAGTGGTACGAGGCCAGCGGTGCAGGGACGCTGTACACCTGGTCGGTCATCTACAGCAACGACATGCCCCCGTTCCGCGATCGTGTGCCCTATGTGGCCGCCATCGTCGACCTGGCCGAGGGGCCCCGCATGATGACCAACGTGGTCGACTGCCCGTTCGAGGAGCTGCAGGTCGGCATGGCCCTCCAGGTCGCGTTCCAGCCCATCTCCGACGAGTTCACGATCCCCGTCTTCACAAGGAGGCACACCCAATGACCGACGCCAACGACGCCGTCATCGTGGCCGCCACGCGCACGCCGATCGGGCGTTCGGGTCGCGCCCTGGCCGGGCTCACCATTGCGGACATCGGCATGCAGACCGTGACCGGTGTCATAGAGGTGGCCGGGTTGGAGCCCGACGACATCGACGACCTGCTGCTGGGCGAGGTACTGCGCGGGGGCGGCTGCACCGCCCGCTACGTAGCCAACGCCCTAGGGCTCCCGCCCGACACGCCGGGTGGCGCGGTGCAGCGCCAGTGCGCCACCGGGATGATGGCGGTCCAGGAGGCGGCGGCCCACATCCGCTCGGGCATGGCCGACGTCGTCATCGCGGGTGGGATCGACTCCATGACCCGCACCCCGCTCCTCTTCGAGAAGTCGCCCCTCCCTTTCGGCGGCGTCCAGCAATTCATGCCCCCGAGTCACCCGGATTCTGCCGACGCCCCCAACACCAACATGTTGATCACGGTCGGCGAGAACACTGCCCGCGAGTGCGGCATCACCCGGGAGGAGTCCGACGACTGGTCGTACCATTCGAACATCCGGGCCGTGCATGCCACCGACCTGGGTCGCTTCGAGGCGGAGATCGTGCCGGTGACGGTGCCGGCGGGTCGAGGCGAGACCGTGACGGTGAGCGTGGACGAACACCCGCGCCGGGACACGACGCGGGAGAAGCTGGCCGCGTTGCCCTCGCTCACCGGGCCCGACGGCCAGGTCACCGCGGGGAACGCCTCGGGCATCGCCGACGGTGGGGCCGCCCTCGTCCTGGTGTCCCGCTCCTACGCCGAAGCCCACGGCATGGCGCCGCTGGCGACCGTGCGATCGTGGAACTCCTGCGGGATTGAGCCAGCCCGCACGGGGTTGGCGCCGACCATCTGCGTCCCCCGGGCCCTGAACCGGGCCGGGCTCAGCGAGTCCGACGTGGACCTCGTGGAGATCAACGAGGCCTTCGCCACCATGGCGGTGGCCTGCTCCCGCAAGCTCGGCTTCCCGCACGAGATCGTCAACGTCAACGGTGGTGCGGTGGGGCTCGGACACCCGGTGGGCACCTCGGGCGCGCGGATTCTGGTCACGCTGATCCACGAGCTCCGCCGGCGCGGCGGCGGCCTCGGGGTGGGGACGCTCTGTGCCGGTGGCGGCATGGGCTCGGCGACGGTGCTCGAGGTGCACGCGCCGGCCTGATCAGTAGTGCCGCAGCTCGACCAGGTGGCCGTTGGGGTCGAAGAGGTAGACGGTAGGACCCAGGCCCTTGGCTCCGGTCTCCTCGCCCGGGCCCTGCATGTTGCCCACGTCGTGGAACGAGTCGCCGTAGGGCAACCCGGTCTCCTTGACCCGATCGAAGGCGGCCGCGAACTCCTCGGGTGAGAGGGCGAAGGCCAGATGCTCGCCGCCCTGCGTGCCCCAGGGCGCCAGTTGCAGGGTCGTCTCGGGACTGACCCGGATCACCGCGAAGGGCCCGTCCTCACCTTCGTCGCCGAAACCCATGACCTCGGTGTAGAACCGCACGCTGGCGTCCCGGTCGTTGACCGCCACGATGAGATGGTCGAGCGTCACCATGACGGCGAAGGCTATTGCGTCGGCGATACGACCGGCATCGGCGGTTCGCCCCGCAGGCCCGTACGCTCCTGGCACCACTCCCAGAGCCGGACCCCGTCCCGTGGGTCGGCAGCCCGGGCGGTCCACGGCAGGTGGTGCTCGCTGCGCCGGTGCCGGTCGTGGAAGAACCCCTCCAGCATCGGGTTGGGCGCAGCGGCACTCCTGGCCCCTCCCGCCGCCAACCAGACCACCGTGTCGGCCCCTTCGGCCGGGGTGCGGAGCAGCGGCCCGAGCTTGGCGAAGGTGGGCAGCCCGCTGGCCAGCCCCGGCGTGTCCACCCAGCCGGGGTGGGACGCGTAGCTGGCCACACCGTCTGCCCCCCAGCGGTGGGCCCACTCGTGGGACAGCACCACCTGCGCCCGCTTCGCCCGCGCGTATGCCGTGGCACCGCGGTACTCCCCGGGGGGCATCTCGAGGCGGTCGAGGTCGAAGGGCTGTGTGTACATGCCACCGGAGGACACCGTCACGATGGTGGCGTCCCCCGCTCGGCGCAGGAGCGGGCTGAGAAGCCACGTCAGACGAAACGGGGCCAGGACCGAGGTGGCCACCGTGAGCTCGTCGCCCGTGGGAGCGCTCCGGTACGTCGGGGACAGCGCACCCGCGGCGTGGACCAGCGCGTGGAGCCGGCTGTGGCCGCTGGCGACGCGGGCCGCAAACGCGGCGACGGCGTCGGCATCGACGATGTCGAGCGCGACCGGCTCGACCGCCGCTCCGGTCCCGAGGTCACGGGCGTGGTGGGCGGTGGCAGCAATCCGTTCCTCGTCCCGGCCGACGAGCCACAGCGTGGCACCCAGGCGCGCCAACTCGAGTGCAGCCGCCCGACCAATGCCGGAGGAGGCGCCGGTCACGACCACGACGCGCCCGGCGAGATCAGGGGGCGGGCGCCAGTCCTCGAGCCGCGAGCGCACGGCATAGCCGGCCCGGCTGAAGCTGCCGACGACGCTGGCCTCGAGGGCGCTGTCGACGACGGCGGCGACGCTCGACCGGGTCACGCCAACACGTGCCGGAGTCCGGCGGCCGCCCGCTCGGCCATGCCGGCGAACACCCGGGCGACAACGGGCGAGGCCAGCCGGAGCAAGCCGACCGCATGGAGGACCGCCACGTAGTGCACCCGGGAACCCGGACCGGCCCATTCGACGGTGATGGTGTCCGTCGACACGAGCCGCCCGTGGCGTGCCTGGAGGACAACCTTGCGAGGGCGCTCGATGTCGACGACCTGGTACTCGAACGGCACGATCCGGCCCGCCATCCGCACCCCGAGCCGGTAGACCGACCCGATGGCCGCGGGGCCGGGCGTCAGCGCCTTGCCCTCCGCGACGCCGGGATCCCATTCGCAGGCATTGGAGAAGGTGGCCAGGTATTCGAACACCTCGTCCTGCCCACGTGTTGCATCGATCTGGGTGCTGTACGTCGCCACGGTTCTCTCCTTGGCCTGCCGGATCAGTCGCCGACGGCTTCGTCACGTCAATTTAGTGCTAAATTCTCTCCCCGGAGGATCACCGTGCGCATCGGCATCATTGGAACAGGGATTGCGGGCATGACGGCAGCTCACCTGCTGCGGTCGCGGCACGACGTCCACGTCTTCGAGGCCGACGACCGCCCGGGCGGGCACGCCAACACGGTAACGGTCGACCTTCCGGGGGGGCCGGTCGCCGCCGACACCGGCTTCCTCGTCTACAACGAGCGGACCTATCCCCTCTTCACGCGGCTGCTGGCCGAGTTGGGGGTGGCCACCCACCCCAGCGAGATGAGCTTCAGCCTCACCGACCTGCGCTGCGGCCTCGAATGGCGCGGCACGTCGCTGTCAACGGTCTTCGCGCAGCGCCGCAATGTCGCCCGGCCCGCCTTCCTCGCCATGCTGGCCGACGTGGTCCGGTTCAACCGGTTGTCGCGCGCCCTCCTCGCCGAGACCGGGGCCGAGTCGGGCACCCTGGCCGACCTCCTGGCCGGACGCCGCTGGTCAGCCGGCTTCCTCGACTGGTACCTGATCCCGCTCGGGTCGGCCATTTGGTCGGCGGACCCCGAGACCTTCACACAGATCCCCGCCCGCACGTTCGCAGAGTTCTTCAGCCGGCACGGCCTGCTCGGCCCGGGCGACCAACCGGCCTGGCGCACCGTCACGGGTGGTTCGGCCCGCTACGTCGAGGCGATCCTCGAGCCGCTGCGCCGCCAGGGGCGGCTGCATCTGCGGACCGAGGTCTCCAAGCTGCGGCGCCAGGCGCGCGGGGTCGAGCTCCTCACAGCAGAGGGACCCATCACCTTCGACCATGTCGTCGTGGCCACGCACAGCGACCAGGCGCTGGCGCTGCTGGGCGACCCGACGACGCAGGAGCGCCGGGTGCTCGGTGCCCTGCGCTACCAGCCGAACCGGGCCACCCTCCATACCGACACGTCATTGCTGCCCGCCAACCGCCGGGCCTGGGCGTCCTGGAACTATGTGCGCCCGGAAGGGCCGACCAGTGGGGCCACGCTGACCTACTACCTGAACCGGCTGCAGGGCTTGCAGGCGGCCGAGCCGGTGCTGGTGACGCTGAACCGCGACGAGGCCATCGACCCGGAGAAGGTCGTGGCACAGTTCGACTACGCGCATCCCGTCGTCGACCAGGCGGCCATTGCGGCCCAGAGCAGCCAGCGCATGCTGAGCGCCGGCGCCGTGTCCTACTGCGGGGCCTACTGGGGCTACGGCTTCCACGAGGACGGGGTACGGAGCGCGCTCGCCATCTGCGAGAAATTCGGCGCGCGCCTGTGACGGTCGGGTCCCCGCCGACCCCGCCACTGCGCAGCGCGCTCTACGAGGGAACCGTGACGCACCGGCGCTGCCGAGCCCGCTCATGGGTTCGACTCCCGGCTGGCGATGCCGCTCCTCTTCCTCGACGAAGTGGCCGCGCTCCGAGCCGTCCACCCCCTGGTCGACCTCGACCCGTCCCCCCATGGTCGTCGGTGGCCCGCCGCCATGCGTTTCCACCGCGAGGACTACCTGCCCTCCGACGCGGCCACGGTGCGCGACGCAGTGGAAGAAGCCGTGGCGGGAGCAGGCGGATCCGTGCGAGGCCCGGTGGCGATGCTGGGGCACCTCCGCACCTGGGGCTGGCTCTTCAACCCCCTGACCCTGTACTACTGCTTCGACCCCTCCGGCCGGGAGGTCGAGTGGACGGTGCTCGAGGTGTCCAACACCCCGTGGCACGAGCGCTGCCACTACGTCGTCGGGCCGCCGGGTGAGCACCACTTCGCCAAGGCCATGCACGTATCCCCCTTCCTACCGGCGGTGGGCACGTACACACTGCGTTACTCCGCGCCGGAGGAGGGGATCCGGGTCAGCCTCGACGTCGATGCACGGCCCCGCTCCTCGCCGTATGGTCGGGACCACGAGACGAGCCCCGACACGCCCCCGCCCCAACTGGCCGCGTCCATGGTGCTGCGACGACGGCCGCTCGACCGCGCCGGCCTGGCGCCGCCTGTTGTGGGGCCACCCGCTCATGACGGCGCGCGTGTCGGGTGGCATTTACACCCAGGCACTGCGGCTGGTCGGGCGCGGCGCCCCGATCCACCCGCACCCCGGGCGGACGGAAAGCACGAACATGCCCGTCGGCTGCGCGGCCTCCGGCCGGGCCAGCATGGTCCGGCGGTGAGCCCGGGGGCCGGGCGTCTGGTCCTCGGCCTGGCGCAGCGATCCTCCCGTGGCCGGCCCGGCACCCTGCGCTTCGAGGGCGGCGGGCTGCCCGGGGCGCGCCCCGTCGTCAGCGGATCGGGCGACCCACACGCCACCATCGTGGTGCACGACCAACGGGCGTGGCCGGCCGTGCTGCGCCGCGGCTCGCGCGGCATGGCCGAGAGCTACATCGCGGGATGGTGGGACACCGACGACCTCACCGCCGTCGTCCGCATCGCGTTCCGCCGGACCGCCGCCCTCCGACAGTTCCTCGATGCGACGGCGCGCCGCTTCGGTGGCCTGGTCGCCTCGGCGCAGAGCCTCCGGCCGCCGAGCAAGCGCCGGGACCGCGAGAACATCGCGGCACACTACGACCTCTCGAACGACTTCTTCGCCCTGATGCTCGACCCCACGATGGCGTACTCGTGCGCCTACTTCGCCGAAGACGACGTGAGCCTCGAATCGGCCCAGGCGGCCAAGTTCGAGATGATCGCAGCCAAGTTGCGGCTCGGTCCCGAGGACCACGTGATCGAGATCGGGACCGGCTGGGGCGGGTTCGCGATCCACGCCGCCGAGCAGCACGGCTGCCGCGTCACGACGACGACGATCTCCGAGGCCCAGTGTGCGCTGGCGGAGAAGCGGGTCGCCGAGCGCGGACTCTCCGACCGGGTGACCGTCCTCGGCGCCGACTACCGCGACCTGGAGGGTCGCTACGACGCGCTCGTCTCCATTGAGATGATCGAGGCTGTGGACTGGCGCCGTCACGACGACTTCTTCGCCACCTGCGCGCGTCTGCTCACGGACCGGGGCCGGATGGCGCTGCAGGCCATCACCATTGAGGACACCAGCTACGAGCGGGCGAAGCTGCACGACGACTTCATCCGAGCGATGGTCTTCCCCGGCGGATGCCTGCCCTCGGTGAGCGCCATGGCCGCGACGGTGGCGCGCACGTCCAACCTGCGCCTCGTCGATCTGCAGGACATCGGTCCCCACTACGCCGAGACGCTCCGGCGCTGGCGCGCCAACCTGGAGGACCAACGACCCGCCGTCGAGCGCCTGGGCTTCGATGAGCGCTTCTGGCGCTTCTGGACCCTCTACCTCTGCTACTGCGAGGCGGCCTTCATGGAGCGCCACGTGTCCGACGTCCAGCTGGTGTTCGCCCGGCCCGGAGCGCCAGTCCAGCGAGTCGGGCAGCCCACCTAACGGCCGAGAGCCGGGAGCGGCGGCTCAGAGGCCAGCGCGACGCAGGCCGTCGATCGCCTCTCCCAGGCTGCGGGCGTCGCCGCCGCTCCATCCCGCCCCGAGGCGCGCTGCATGCGCCTCGCCCTCGATGCCGGCGCCGCCGACGAACACCGGAAGACCGGGGCTGACCTCGTTGACGGCCCGCACAATCGCCCGCACCGCGCGGTCGTGGTTCCCGGCAGTGACGCCGACGGCCACCGCCAGCACCTTGGGCGTCTTGGTGACCGCGCTGGCGAACGCGTCCTCCGGGACATTCGCACCGAGGTCGACGACGTCGAAGCCGCGGCCGCGCAGGACGTTGGCCACCATGGCCGTCGGCAAGCCGTGCATCTCGTGCGGCGGCGTGCCGAGGATCACGCTCCCCCGCTTGGGCCCCCTCGTCGTGAAACGGGCCCCGAGCCGGGCCACGACCCGGGTCGCCACCCCCGAGGCCCGATGCTCGTCGTCCACCGTGTAGTCGCCGGCCTTCCAGCCCTCCCCCACGGAACGCATGGCTTCGCCCAGCCCGTCCAAGAGGACGTCGTCAGGCTCCGACCCCGAACCCAGGCGGCTCTCGACGATCGTCCATGCTCCGGGTTCGTCCCCGGCGACGAGCCGGTCTTCGAGCCGGCGCGCCGCAGTCGCCCGAGACGCCTTGCGAGTCACCCCACGCGGGCCCCCGGCGACCGGTGCCGCTTCGCCCATGGTCCCAAGGTCGAGCGGATCGACCCACCACTGCGCGCCGATCCGGGTCGCCGGAAGGCGACCTGTCCGCACATAGCGGTAGGCCGTCATGTAGTGCACACCGAGCCGATCCGCGGCCTCCTGCAACCCGAGCAGGCCGGAAGCGGATCGCTCGGGAGGAGCCGGGGTATCCATTTACTGATAAATACTAGCCCGGCCCAGCCCGGCGCCTATTCCTTGTCGTCACCGCCCTCCGCCATGTGGTCCTTGATCGCATTGACGACCGTCGGGTCGAGCAGGGTGGTCACGTCGCCCAACGGCCGGTCATCGGCGACGTCACGGAGGAGCCGCCGCATGATTTTGCCCGAGCGCGTCTTGGGGAGCTCGGGTGTCAGCAGGATCTGGCGCGGCTTGGCGATGGGGCCGATCTCCTTGGCCACGTGGTCCCTGAGCTCGGCCACGAGCTTCTCCCCCGCCTCGCCGTCGACGTCACTCGCTCCCTTGAGCGTGACGAAGGCCACGATGGCCTGGCCCGTGGTGTCATCATCGGCCCCCACCACGGCTGCCTCGGCCACCGTCGGGTGGCTGACCAACGCGTGCTCGACCTCGGTGGTGGAGATGCGATGCCCCGAGATGTTCATGACGTCGTCGACGCGGCCGAGCAGCCACAGATCGCCGTCCTCGTCGCGCTTGGCCCCGTCGCCGGCGAAGTAACGGCCCGGGAAGCGCTTCCAGTACGTCTCGATGAAGCGCTCGTCGTCGCCGTAGATGCCCCTCGTCATGCCGGGCCACGGCTCGGTGATCACGAGGTAGCCACCGGCGTCATTGCCGACGGAGTTGCCCTCGTCGTCGATGACGTCCGCACTGATCCCCGGGAACGGCGTCATGGCCGCCCCCGGCTTGGTGGCGGTGACACCGGGGAGCGGCGTGATGAGGATGCCGCCGGTCTCGGTCTGCCACCACGTGTCGACGATGGGGCAGCGGTCGCCGCCGATGTGGGTGCGGTACCAGATCCAGGCCTCGGGATTGATCGGCTCGCCCACCGACCCGAGCAGGCGCAGGCTCGAGAGGTCGTGGGAGGCCGGGAGCTCCTCGCCCCACTTCATGAAGGTCCGGATGGTGGTCGGGGCGGTGTAGAGGATGTTGACCTTGTATTTCTCAATGAGGCTCCACCAGCGGTCACGCGCCGGCGTGTCGGGCGTGCCCTCGTACATGACCGAGGTCGTGGCGTTGGCCAAGGGCCCGTAGACGATGTAGCTGTGCCCCGTCACCCATCCGATGTCGGCCGCGGTCCAGAAGACGTCCGTCTCCGGCTTGATGTCGAAGATGAGGCGATGGGTGGCCGAGACGTGCGTGAGGTAGCCGCCGCTGGTGTGGAGGATGCCCTTCGGCTTGGCCGTCGTGCCGCTCGTGTACATGATGTAGAGCGGGTGCTCGGCGTCGAAGGCCTCGGCCTGGTGCGTCTCGGGCTGGCGCGGCACCAGGTCGTGCCACCAGACGTCGCGTGCGTCATCCCAGGCCACCTCCTGCCCGGTGCGCCGCACGACCAGCACGTTGCGCACCTCGGGGCATTCCTGCACCGCCTCGTCGACCGCCGGCTTCAGGGCGCTCGGGGCGCCCCGGCGGTACCCGCCGTCGGCGGTAATGACGAAATGGGCATCGCAGTCGAGGATGCGGCCGCGCAGGGCGTCGGCCGAGAAGCCGCCGAAGACCACCGTGTGCGGCGCGCCCAGCCGGGCGCAGGCCAGCATGGCGACCACCGTTTCGGGGATCATGGGCATGTAGATGGCCACCTTGTCCCCGGCCCGCACCCCGAGCTCGGTGAGACCGTTGGCGGCCTGGCTCACCATCGTCAAGAGGTCGTCATAGGTGATGGTCCGGGTGTCCCCCGGCTCGCCCTCCCAGTGGAAGGCGACCCGGGGGCCCAGGCCGGCGGCAACGTGACGGTCCACGCAATTGACCGCCACGTTGAGTGTGCCGCCGACGAACCATTTGGCGAAGGGCAGGTTCCACTCGAGCACGTCGGTCCACGGGGTGTCCCACGTGAGCCCCGAGGCCTGGGACGCCCAGAAGGCCAGCGGGTCGGATTCGGCCTCGGCGTAAATGCCGGGCTGCGCGTTGGCTTGCTTGGCGAACTCCTCGGGAGGGGGGAACGTCCTCGTCTCGTGGAGCAGGGCTGACAGCCCTTCCTCTCGGGTCTCGCTCACTGCAGCCTCCTCCCGGGCCCGACCGTCTCGGACGCCGTGCCGTTGATCATTACCTACCCCGCAGCATGCAGGTCCAGTGGCGTGCCCACCGGGAGGACCTTCCGGGAGGCCATGCCGTTGATGACACCGGCCGCAGACGCATACCAGGCGCATGCAGCCGTCACGATGCCGGCGACGCCACCGGCCTTCACCATATTGGTGCTGTTGGAGAAGTGCCCGATGGCCAGGAGGATGAAGGTGACCTCGAGGGTCAGGAACACGAGGAACACAGCCCGATTGACGAACAGGCTCCACAAGAGCATGTAGGTGTTGAAGATCACGAAGGCCACCGAGATCCAGCCCAAGTCGTTGCTCAGCTCGAGCGCCGTCGGCTTGAATTCCGGAACGACCCAGAAGAAGTAGACAGCCACACCGATCCAGAAGGCGCCGTAGGTCGAGAACGCGGTGGCGCCGAACACGTTGCGATTGCGGAACTCCCACATGCCGGCCAGGAGCTGGGCGAGCCCGCCGTAGGCCAAGGCAAAGCCCAGGAAGGCCACGGTACCCTTGGTCCACCCGACGTTGAAGGCCGAAAGCAGAAAGGTCGTGAGGGCGAAGGCTGCCAGCCCCAGAGGCGCCGGATCAGCGATAGGCGGCGTCTCCTTGATGGCCACGTTCTGCAGCGACATCACCGACGTCTGGGCGCCGTTCTGCACCGTCGGTTGCCCAGAACCGCCCTGCACCGTTTCGTCCGTTATAGCCATGACGTCAGCACTCCTTGCTCAGGCGCGGTGGGCCGCGGCCCCCACGCGATCAGTGGCAGCGCACGAGCAGAAACGGGCAAGCCCCCCGGTGTCGATGACGGCCCCCGAAATCGTGTGTCACCTTGTTCACGGCCCCCCAAACAAGTGGGACGCGTGCATTGTGCGAAGACCTCTTTCGAGGCCGCAATGGGGAGTCGCCGAAGTGGCCCAATTGTGCGACAAGCGGTTGTCTCCGTGCGACGAGCGGTTATGGCGGCGTGGCCGCGCCGGGACCCACCTTCAGCGCCCGTTTCGGCGGGCCGTATGGCACACTTCTACGAGAAACAGGGAACGCAGCCGGTGGTTCGCACTCGCCATCACGCCGGCGAAGGGGGCCCGATGAAAGAGGCGCTGTGGATCGCCCTCGTGGGCGTCGTGGTGGTCATCGTCATCGTGATCCGGTTTGCCGTGCGCTCCGAACGGCGGCTTGGCACCCCCACGCAGCGCGCGGCATTGGCCACCCTCCATACGGCGAATCTGGCTGCCCCCGCACTGCGGACCGGCCTCAACAACAGCTCGGCAGAGCGAGCCATCCCCCACCTCCGCCACTTGATCGGCACGGCCGGCGTCGCCATCGCCGACACCTTCGGGATACTGGCCGCCGAAGGGATCGATGCCGCGCACTGCGCGTTGGCGGAAGGGACTCTGCAGGTGGCTCTCGCGAGTGGCCGGCCCCAGGTCCTCTCCCCGCACGACCTCGCCTGCGAAAACGCGGGGACCTGCTCGCTCCAGAGCGGCGTCGTCGTGCCCATCACGATGGACGATGGCGTGGTCGGTGCGATCATCGCCCTCGACTCGTCGGCACCGGCCAGTCTGCTCCGGCTCAGTGGGGAAGTCGCCGAGTTCGTCTCCACCCAGCTGCAACTGGCCGAGCTCGATCGCTCACGGCGCCGGGCCGTGCAGTTCGAGTTGCGTTTCCTGCGCGCTCAGATTTCACCGCACTTCATCTACAACGCGCTCACGGCGATCGAATCCTTCGTCCGCTCCGACCCGGACAGGGCCCGCGAACTCCTGGTGCAATTCGCCGACTTCATCCGCTACAGCTTCCGCAGCCACGGGCAGTTCGTGACGATGGCGGAGGAGATCCGCCTGGTCGACACCTATCTCGACCTGGAACGAGCTCGCTTCGGCGATCGGCTGGAAGTGACCCTCAGGGTCGCCCCTGAGGTGCTGAGCGTCATGCTCCCGCCCTTCGTGCTCCAACCGCTGGTGGAGAACGCTGTGCACCACGGGTTGGAGCCGAGCGGCAGACCGGGCCACCTGGAGATCACGATCATGGATGCAGACACCGACGCCGAGGTCTCCGTCGAGGACGACGGGGTGGGGGCTGAACCCGGGCAGATCCGACGCGCCCTGGCCGGGACCGGCGACGAGGAGGGGGTGGGCCTCCACAACGTCGACGAGCGCCTGCGGACGGTCTTCGGCGACGAGTCGCGTCTCACCGTCGAGACAGCGCCCGGTGCCGGCACGCGGGTCACCTTGCGGATCCCCAAGTACCACGTCGGTGTCCTCTCGTGACGTCCGGGCTCAGCGTGCTGGCGGTCGACGACGAGACCCCCGCGCTCGACGAGCTCGTCTACTTGTTGACGCAATCGGCCATGGCGTCACACGTGCGGGCGGTGAGCTCGGCGACCGATGCTCTCCACCACCTGCACCACGAACGCTTCGACGTCGTCCTCCTCGATATCGCCATGCCGGGCATGGACGGCCTGGAGCTCGCCCGCGTCATGACGCAGTTCTCGCATCCACCGGCCGTTGTCTTCGTGACGGCGCACGAGGAACATGCTCTGGCCGCCTTCGATGTGGGCGGCTCGGGCTACCTCCTCAAGCCGGTGACACAAGAGCGGCTCGTGACTGCGCTGCGCCGGGTTGCCCTGCCGCGCCAGGCTGACGACGAGCACGACGTATCGCTCGACACCATTGCGGTGGAGATCGGCACGCTGACGAGGATGGTGTCCCGCGACGAGGTGTCCTGGGTGGAGTCGTCGGGCGACTACGTCCGACTGCATCTGCGCGACGGAGCGCAGCATCTGGTCCGCCTGCCCATGGGGGTGCTCGAGGAGCACTGGAGCGACCACGGCTTCGCCCGCATCCACCGCAGCTACCTGGTGTCGCTGCGCGACATCCGCGAGGTGCGGACGTCGCAGGGACATACCGTCGTCGGCGTCGGCGCGTTCGACCTCCCCGTGAGCCGGCGGCACTCCAAGGAGCTCCGGGACAGGCTCGTGCGGCACGCGCGGCGGTCGCCGGCCTCGTGACGACGGAGTCTGCCCCCACCCGTCAGGTCGTGCGCAGCCAGGCGCGCCGCCGGGGGGGCGCTCCAGCACACCGGCCCCCGACGACCTGTACGAGCCCGATGCGTACGGAAGGGAGCTCCTGACCTCACTGATGCGGGCCCAAGGGGGCGCCTGTGCCACCGTGCTGCTGCCGGCCCTGGCCCTGCTCGCCCTCTATCCCCTCCTGACGGCCATCTTCCCATGGCTCGCCACCGCCGA
>CAWCFG010000008.1:0-65083 GCA_963794875.1 uncultured Acidimicrobiaceae bacterium | reverse complement strand
CGCTGGCTGCCGGTGACCTCGAAGCGGCCATTCTGAGCCGTGGAAACGGGCGGCGCACCTTCCGGCGCATCGACGAAGAGGAGCTGGCACAACTGCTGGCATAGGCGGCAGTACGGTTGCGCTGTGGAACGCCGCATCTTCGGCATCGAGAACGAATACGGGGTGACCTTCACGCTGCGTGGGCAGCGTCGCCTCAGCCCCGACGAAGTGGCGCGCTACCTGTTCCGACGCGTCGTCTCGTGGGGGCGTTCGTCGAACGTCTTCTTGGAGAACGGCGCTCGTCTCTACCTCGACGTGGGCAGCCACCCCGAGTACGCCACCCCCGAGTGCGATCGCATCAGCGACGTCGTCGTCCACGACAAGGCGGGGGAGTGGATTCTGGCCCAGCTGGTCACGGGAGCGCAGGCGCGCCTGCGCGAGGAGGGGATCCGCGGCGAGGTCTACCTCTTCAAGAACAACACGGACTCGGTCGGCAACTCCTACGGCTGCCACGAGAACTATCTGACCGAACGCAACGACGAGTTCAACCGCTACACCGAGGTGCTCATCCCGTTCCTGGTCTCCCGACAGATCTACGCCGGAGCGGGAAAGGTCCTGCAGACGGCGCGGGGCGCAGTGTTCTGCCTGAGCCAGCGCGCCGAGCACATCTGGGAAGGCGTGTCCTCGGCCACGACGCGGAGCCGTCCCATCATCAATACACACGACGAGCCGCACGCCGACGCCGAACGCTTCCGTCGCCTGCACGTGATCGTCGGCGATTCCAACATGTCCGAGTACGCCACGTTCCTGAAGGTCGGCACCACGTCCATCCTCCTGGCCATGCTGGAGGATTCCTCGACGGTTCTGCGCGACCTGACGCTGGAGAACCCGATCCGCGCCATCCGCGAGATCAGCCACGACATCACGTGCCAGCGCAGGGTCCGGCTGGCCAACGGCCGTGAAATGCGCGCCTTGGACATTCAGACGGAGTATCTCGAACGGGCGATCAAATTCCGCGACAGGCGTGGGCTCTCGCCGGAGGAAGACCGCGCGCTCGACATGTGGGAGCACTGCCTCAAGGGCCTCGAGGCGGATCCGACGTCCCTGTCGCGCGAGTGCGACTGGGTCGCCAAGTACCGGTTGGTCGAGCAGGTGCGGGCACGCCACGACGTCTCGCTGGCCCACCCCAAGGTGGCGATGGTCGATCTCATGTACCACGACGTGGATCGCAGCCGGGGGTTGTTCTACAAGCTGCAGCAGCGTGACGAGATGGATCGCACCTGCACCGACGACGCCATCACCGAGGCAATGACCAAGCCACCCGAGACGACCCGGGCCCGGCTCCGGGGCGCCTTCGTGAAGCGGGCCAAGGAGCGCCGGCGGGACTTCACGGTGGACTGGGTCCACCTGAAGCTGAATGACCAGGCGCAACGCACCGTGCTCCTGAAGGACCCCTTCAAGTCCCACGACGAGCGGGTCGAGCGGCTCATCCAGTCCTTGTAGCGGCACCGTAGAGTTGAAGGCACATGTTGAATCTCGACCCAGGCAAGCTGCTCGTGATCGGCGTGGTGGCGATCATCCTCCTGGGCCCTGACCGCCTGCCCCAGGTCGCCCGCCAGTTGGGCGGAGCCTGGCGCTCCTTCAACGAGTTCCGGCACCGCATGGAGTCAGAGGTGCGCAACACCATGCCCGACCTCCCTCCGACCTCGGAGATCGCCCGCCTGGCCCGCTCGCCGTCCGCCCTGCTCAACCACCTGTCGACCATGTCGTCGGATTCCGACGAGGAGCCCGACGGCTCCTTCGAACCTCCCAACCTGACCAGCGAGAACGGAATGGCAGAGGCAGCGGCCGCCGGCGCTCCCGCTGACGCAACCCAGGCCAACGGCGAGCCCCCGGCCGGGTCAGACCTGCACGCCGTTGCCTCGCAGGAGCCGCCACCGCCACCGTCGCAATCGCAATCGCCGACGCAGTCACCGACACCACCATCCACGCCGGCGCCCATACACGTCGAGCGTCTGCCTGTGGCTCCCCAGCCGTCCGGCGTCGTCGTTCCCGGCGACCCGACGCTGAACTGAACGGCACAACCGTGGTGACGCTTCCCTTCACGGGCAAACGCAAGAGCCGGCCGTCGCCGGACAACATGACGCTCGGAGAGCACCTCGGCGAGCTCCGCCGCCGCGTGATCATCTGCGTCATCGCATTCGTGGTCGCCGCGACCATCGCCGTCTTCGCCTACCAGCCGATCCTCAACTTCTTGCTGCGCCCGCTGTGCAGCGTGGACGCGTCGACGACGCACCACACGGCCAAGAACACGGCGTCCCTCATCATCGCCTCCAACGGCACCTGCAATCTGTTCGTGACCTCACCGCTCGACGGCCTCACGCTCCGGGTCAAGATCGCCATCTTCGGGGGGCTGGTCCTGGCGTCACCGATCATCCTGTTCCAGATCTGGCGCTTCGTGACGCCCGGCCTCAAGGCGAGAGAGCGCCGTTATGCCATCCCATTCGTCGTGAGCGCTTTCGTCCTCTTCCTGGTCGGGGCCGCCACGGCCTACGTCACCCTGCCCCACGCGCTGGGTTGGTTGAAGTCGGTGGGAGGGCCGAACCTGCAGGCGATCTACGACCCCATCCCGTATCTGGGCCTCATTCTCTTGATGATGACGATCTTCGGCCTGACCTTCGAATTCCCGGTCGTCCTCGTCTCGCTCGAGTTGGCCCGCGTGGTCACCCCGGCCCGCCTACTCCATTCCTGGCGCTGGGCCGTCATCATCATTGTGGTGGTCGCCGCCGTCTTCACGCCGAGCTCCGATCCCTTCTCCATGTTCGCCCTTGCCGGCCCGCTGATCTTCTTCTACTTCCTCTCCATTGGCATCGGGAAGCTGTTCGGGCGTCGACCGCGTTCCCGGGTCGGGCCCAGGGAACGGCCGGGGCGGCGGCGTTCGAGGCCGATCTCCCGTTCGCCCTCGACGATTTCCAACACGAGGCGTTCCATGCCCTGGACTCGGGGCACTCGGTGCTGGTGTCCGCCCCGACCGGGTCGGGTAAGACGCTGGTGGCGGCCTACGCGGTGCACCGGGCCCTGGCGGCGCACGGCAAGGCGTTCTACACGACGCCGCTCAAGGCACTATCGAACCAGAAGTACGCCGAGCTCGTGGCCTCCTACGGAGAGGAGCACGTCGGGCTGTTGACGGGGGATACGACGCTGCGCCCCCGGGCGCCGGTCGTCGTCATGACCACCGAGGTGCTCCGCAACATGCTGCTCGCCGGCTCCGATCTGCTCGAGAGCCTGCACACGGTGGTACTCGACGAGGTCCATTTCATTCAGGACCCCTACCGGGGCGGAGTGTGGGAGGAAGTCCTCGTCCTGTGCCCGCCCGAGGTTCGCTTCGTCTGCCTGTCCGCCACCGTGAACAACGCCGAGGAGCTCGGCGGATGGCTGCGTTCGGTCCGCGGCGACACGTCGGTCATCGTCGAGCGCCAGCGCCCGATCGTCCTGCGACACCATTTCGCCGCGCATCGGCGGGCAGACGAGCAGACGCTCCTCTGCCCCCTCCTCCTCGACAACGGACGCCCCGGAGGTGAGGGTCTTCGCATCGACCAGGCGGTGCGCCGGGCTCTGCAGGGAGGTCGCTCGGCCCATTGGCAGGGGCGGGGGAGGGGTCCACCCTGCCCTTCCGCGCGCCCCGGCGGACCGAGATGGTCGAAGAGCTCGGCGCACTCGAAATGCTTCCGGCCATCTTCTTCATCTTCAGCCGCGCTGCCTGCGACGATGCCGTGCACCAGGTTGTGCGCGACGGCGTCCGCCTGACCGACTCCGACGAGCGCACCGCCATCCGCGCGGTCGTCGAGCGCCGGGTGGAGCCCCTTGACGACGACGACCTGCGCGTCCTGGGCTACGACGAGTGGCTCGAGGGCCTGGAACGTGGTGTGGCGGCGCACCATGCTGGACTCGTCCCGGTCTTTCGCGAGACGGTGGAGGAGTGCTTCGCGGCGGGGCTGCTCAAGGTTGTCTTCGCCACCGAGACCCTCTCGCTGGGGATCAACATGCCGGCCCGCTCGGTCGTCATTGAGCGCTTCACCAAGTACGGAGGTGCCGGACGGGCCACCCTGACCTCGGGGGAGTACCTGCAGCTCACCGGCCGTGCCGGGCGCCGAGGACTCGACGAGGAGGGGCACGCCGTCGTCGCCTGGTCCAGCGAGACCACCTTCGCCGAGGCTGCTCGGGTGGCCTCGGCTCCTCCGCCGGACCTGCGCTCGGCCTTCCGCCCGACGTACAACCTGGCCGTCAACCTCGTCTCGCGCTTCGACCGCGAGACGGCGAGCGCTGTGCTGGAGCGGTCCTTCGCGCAGTGGCAGGCCCGCATACCCGATCTGCTGCTGCAGCAACTCGACCACCGGGTCGCCGTGCTCGAACGAATGGGCTACCTGCAGGGCTGGAGCGTGACACCGTCGGGCCGTCGGCTGTCCCGCATCTACCACGAGGCCGATCTCCTGATCGCCGAGGCGCTCGGGGCCGACGTGCTGGCGGGCGCCGAGCCCGCCGTGCTGGCAGGCGTCCTCTCGGCCGTCGTGTTCGAGCCCCGCCGCGCCCGGCGCGTCCCCGCGCAGCCGGGCCCCCGGCGGGAGAAGCAGCGCCGCCCATTGCAGGACCGGCTGGGCGACAAGCGACGGTCCGAGCTTTCCTGGCGGAGCGACGCCCTCGCCGTGTTGGCCGAGCGCATCCGAGCCATTGAGGAGCTGCATCTCGTCCCCCGCACCCGCCAACCAGCGCCCGGGCTGGCCACCGCCGTGGCCTCGTGGACCCGGGGCGCGTCGTTCTCGACCGCTCTGGGGGTCGCCGCCCGGGATGTCGGGGAGTTGGCGCCGGGCGACTTCGTCCGGACGATGAAGTCCGTGGCCGATTTGGCCCAGCAGGTCTCCCATTCGGCGGTCGACACAGAGGTCGCCGGGGCCGCCCGTGAGGCCGTCGACCTCGTCCTCCGGGGCGTCGTCGCCGGGGGCCTGCCGGGCCTCTGAGCCCATCCGCGACCGCCGCGTCACCCTCGTTCTATGGTTACCCGGGCATGTTCCCGTACTTCGAGGAGCGGTTCACCGCCGAAGAGGAAGCCGTACTCCGGCGCTACGTCACCAACCTGGACCAGCCGGTCTTTGCCCTGGTCAACCTGCCGGAAGTCGTCAAGGGGGCGCTCTTCGCCCGCTACTCGCGATCACCGAAGAGCCTGCGCCGGCTGTTCCTCGACGAGTTCGTCGGTGAGCTCGACATCACCGGCGACGCCAGCGTCGACGCCACCGTCGGGCTGGCGCGGGCGGAGCAGCTCTACGAGAAGGTCTTCGTCGAATACGGCGACGATTCGGTCGCCCAGCTCGGGGGTGTCCACCTCGCGTGCGAGCAGGCGTCGAACGTGCTGTCCAAAGTCCTCGAGTGGGGTCGTCTCATGGCCTATCTCGAGCAGTCGACGCGCTACATCGCGTACAACCAGCGGCTCGAGAACGGGCAGTACCGCTACTTCCGCCCGCCGGAATCCTCGATTCGTCACACGGGGCCCGCTTCGTCGGGGAGATGGATCGCGTCTTCGACACCTACGGCGCGCTCCTGCCCCAGATGCAGGCGTGGATCGCGGAGCGCTTTCCGCAACAGGCCGGTGACAGTGACTTCGTGTACCGCCAAGCCACCCGCGCCAAGTCGCTCGACGCGCTGCGCGGCCTCCTCCCCGCGGCGTCGCTGTCGAACATAGGGATCTATGGGACCGGCCAGGCGTACGAGCAGTTACTGCTCCGCATGCGCGCGCACCCGCTCCCCGAAGCACGTCACTACGCCGACATGATGTTGGACGAGCTGCGCAAGGTGATCCCTTCGTTCCTGCAGCGCGTGGACGTCCCGGCGCGCGGTGGCGAGTGGTCCGAGTACCTGGCGTCAACCCGCGATCGCACGGCCCGCCTGGTATCGCGCTTGTGGCCGGAGCTCGGACCGATGGACGGGCCGCACGCGCGCACCGAGGCAGAGCCCGAGGTCACGCTCCTCGACTTCGATCCCGACGGAGAGGAAAAGGTCCTGGTGGCAGCCTGTTTCTCGCAGCTGGGATGCAGTGAGCGGGATGCCACCCGCCGCGTCCGCCTCCTCGGCCACGACGACCGGGTTGCCCTGTTGGCGGCGTACGTGGGCGACCGGCGTAATCGCCGGCATCGGCCCGGGCGCGCCTTCGAGCGCACGGACTACCGCTTCGAGCTCGTGACGGACTACGGCGCGTTCCGCGACCTGCAACGTCACCGGATGCTCACCATGGAATGGCAGCGACTCGGGATCTCGCTCGGCTACGACATGCCCGAGCTCGTCGCCGACGCGGGACTCGCCGATCGTTACGACGAAGCCATCGGCCGGGCGGAGGAGCTGTACCGCTCGCTGCTCCCGGACTTCCCCGAGCAAGCGTCGTACGTGGTCGCGCTGGCGCATCGCATCCGTTATGTCATGCAGTTCAACGCGTGTGAGGCCATGCATTTGATTGAGTTGCGCTCGGGCGCGCAGGGTCACCCCGCGTACCGGAGGGCGGCCCAGCAGATGCACCGGGCCATTGCCGAGGTGGCGGGGCACCGCGCCCTGGCCGAGGCGATGACCTTCGTCGACCACGGGACCACCGACCTCGAGCGCCTCGAATCAGAGCGCCGGGCCGAGCGGCGCCGGTCGGAAAAATCCGCAACCCATTGACCAGGAACTACCGTCGTTCTCCCTGGTAGCGACACCCTTGCGTATCTTGACGACCCCACCCCGAAATTGCCTAATGTACGGCGCAGTCCCCGACGCCCCTGAGGACGCTGCAGATGCGCAACAGCGCCGCTGCACAGCTGCAGGTGGGGATGTGCCGTGAGAGGCGGTGATTGGCCCTGGGGGTCGAGTAGAGAACGTGTTGCTTGCCTGGCGACCCAGGCCTGCGAGATGGCGCCAAAGACCCCAGGGCCCTCCCGCCCCTTCCCCGGATTTCATGATCAGGGATGCCGGCGGGGGTTCTCCTTCAGAGCGATTGAACGGCCTCGCGGAACCGTCTATGCTCCCGTGGCACAATGCCGACTAAGAAGAAGGCCAAGGCCGAAGAAGCGGTGGCAGAGGCCCCCGAAACAGACGATGCGGATGCCGTCGAAGAGGACGAGCTCGACGTGGACATCGACGATGTCGACGAGCTCGAAGTCGACGCGCTCGAGGACGACGACGACGACGTGGTCGTCGACATCGTCGATGAAGAGGACGACGAAGAGGACGAGGTCGCCGAGATCCTGACACCGTCTCCCGCCGCCGTGGTCGAGAAGTCCGGCGACGGCGAGGAGGAAGAGGAAGAAGAGGAGCCCGACGACGAGGATGTCGAGGCGAGTCTCGACGTGATCCTCAAAGAACGGTTGGTCGTCGAGGACGAGCCCGAGGACGAGGAAGCGACGGACCAAGAGGACAAGACAGAGGGCAACGAGCGGGTTCTGCCCAAGCAGCCCGACGAGTTCGTGTGCCGTTCGTGCTTCCTGGTCAAACACCCCAGTCAACTGGCAGACCAGAAGAAGATGCTCTGCCGGGACTGTGTCTGAGGACGATGGCTCCGATGGCGGGCAGTCCCACAAGAGCCCGCTGCACCGCACCTTCGATGTCTGCTTCGTTGCCCCGATCGGCGTTGCGGTGTCGGTAGTCGAGGAGATCCCCGAGTTGCTCGCCGAGGGGCGCCGCCGTCTCGAGCTGGAACTCGGCAACGCGCTCTTCGTCGGCCGGTTCGTGGTGACAAAGAAACAACGGGAGCTCTCGGCGCGCCTCGACGGGCTGTTGGGAAACACCACCCCGACAAAGGCGACCGGGACGAACGGCATGGCCGATCCCGCACCGACGCCGCCCAGCCCCGAACGACCGGCGCCTGATCCGGCGGCCGCCGCCGTCGTCGACGGAGCGCTGGCCGACTATGACACCCTCAGTGCCTCCCAGGTGGTCCGCCGGCTCGAAAGCCTGGGTCCCGAGGAGCTTGATGCCGTGCGGCGCTACGAGGCCTCAACGCGCAATCGTCGGACAATTCTGAATCGGGCCGGTCAGCTGCTCGACGAGCAGTCGAACGAGCCGTCAGCGGGGTAGGAGCGATGGAGCTGGCCCGTCCAGCCCGCGCCGAGGACCGCCAGACCTGTACACGCCTGCTGTCCCAGGCCCTCGTGGCGGCCGAGTCGATGCGGGGCGGCGCTGCCCTCGTCGGTACGGCCTCGACCGTGTCGCTGCTGGAGCGGTGGACCCAACCCGGAGACAGCGCACTCCTGATGGTGGGGGAGTACGAGGGCGCCGTCGTCGGTCTTCTGGCCGTCACCACGGCCCACGGTCCCCGTGGCGTGCGGAGCGGCCTCGTCGAGTGCTGCTACGTGGAGACGGCGGCCCGTGGCGTCGGCGTCGGCACGACGCTGATGGACGCCGCCGTGGACTGGTGCAGTGAGCGAGGATGCGAAACGGTCGACGCGCTGGCGCTCCCGGGGGACCGGACGACGAAACAGCGCTTGGAGGCGTCGGGATTCACCGCCCGCCTCCTGACGCTCAGCCGCCGGTTGGACTGAACCGGCGTTCCGCGTTGACCCGCCGCGGCGGTGGCGGCGGAATGCGGAGTCCGAGCAGCTTGGCCAGGGCCGGCACGGCGCCGGCGGCATTGCGCGCGGCCTGTTTGGCCACCTCGTCATCGGGGATGCCGGCAGGCTTGACGGTCCGGCGCACCGGCGACGCCACGACCGCGTCGAGCAGGCGCATCCAGTCCTCGGGGGCCAGCTCGGCCGTCATGGCCTCCCCGGCTGCAGCGGCCAACCGCACGGCCAGGTCGGCCGGGCACCGGGTGCCGGGCTCGGGCGGCCGGATGGAGGCTTCGACCGCCTGTTGCACCCTGCCATCGTTCAACGCGTTGGTGATGCGGGCTAGCCACTCTTCCCGCAACGCTGTCGTCCGCTGGTCCAGCGACTCCTGGAGCGCCTTGGCCATTGTGCGTCCCTCTTCGTCGAGGTTGACGGTGCGAGAAGCGGCCACGACGGCCCGGAGCTCACGCAGTCGGTAGTCCTTGCCCGTCAACTGGGCGACAGATGCACGGTCCTTCCAGTCGGCCAGGCGCACCGCGGGCAGCAGCTCATCGGCCATGGCCAGGAGCGCATCGGATGCCACCGGAGGCTTCCCCGCGGCCTTGTTCGAGGTGTTCTGCGTTTCGATGGCTTGCCGGACTGCCTGCAGGCCGCCGCGCAGGAGCTGCTCGGCCACCGGGATCTGCTCCGGCCGCAAGGCTCCCAACATGGCGTTGCGGTGCACCGTGGACGTCGGTGCGACCGGGCGTTCACCGCGCGCCGGACGGCCGTCACCCTCGCCGGGGCGTCGACTGCCGGGCCGTCGGGGCCCGCCGGCACCGCGCGCCGGCCGGTCACCGCCGCGCTCGTCGCGCCGACCTTCTCCGTCGGGACCGCGGCGCCCGCCGCGGCGGTCTCGACGCTCGCCGTCGTCGTCGCGTCGTCGCTTGTCCGAGCCCGGCGCCAAGATGACCGACACGTCGGGGGCGCGCCTCGGCGTGCCCTTGACCTCAATCCGCCCTTCCGCCTTCTCCGGCGAGCGAGCAGGCTTCGCCGCAGTCAGCGACAGGATGTCGATGCCCTCCAGGCCGATTTCGACCTCGGCTCGAAGCACTGCTCCGACGGTCCCTCCGGACGGCACGAGCGCTGCGTCGACGGACCCTTTGGGCTGGCGGGCACCTGCGGCGCGCCACGTCCATGATCCGTCGCCCGTCTGACTCGTCAATTCAATGTCGATGTGGCGTGACATGCGGCGGACACGCTACCTCGCCTGGCACCCCTCCCCGATGCCAAGCCGCGATCGCCATCCCGTAACATGGTCCCGGACGTCCGCTGGACTGCGGGAGCCGCCGGGACGGGCCACCCCACCGCGCAACGGTGCGGGCATGTCACGTCCCCTTCAGGAGGATCCACATGAGTGAGGACACCGAGCAGCCAGGGTCGGATCCCACTGCCGGCACACCCGAAGCCCCCGCCTCGCCTCCCACCGAGGCGACAACGGCACCCGTCGAGGCCTCGGGCCCCGCAGCGTCTTCCGGCGACGCCGCGGCGCCCCTGCCGCAGCCCGGAAGGGGAGCAGGGGAGAGCGGTGCAACACCCGCCGGTGTCAACGACGCCACAGAGCCCGGACCGGCCCCCTCTTCATCTCCGGGCCAGGGCTCGTCCTACCCTCCGCCCCCGCCCGGCTCGTGGGCTCCGCCGTCCGTTGACACCGGACCCGCAACCCCGGTCACCCCGACGGCGATCCCCTTCTCGTACCCCGCCTCGGGTGACGCCACCTACCCCGGCTCGACGCCTGCGGGCACAGGCCGCAGCGCGCCGGGCAAGATTCGGGCCTGGCTCCCCGTGGCGATTGTGGCGGCCCTCGTCGGTGGCGGCATCGGCGCCGGCGTCACGGCACTGGCCGACAACAACGACAGCGGCAGCGGCGGCGCCAACGTGACCATTCACGAGAGCAGCGCGGCACCCGGGGCGGCCGTGCTCAGCGGCGATGTCACCATCCCGCAACTGGTGGACAAGGTGATCGACTCCGTGGTCTCCATCGACGTCAAGTCGAACGGGGAGGAGGACGAGGGGACCGGGATGATCATCACCTCCGACGGTGAAGTGATCACGAACAACCACGTCATTGAGCTCTACAGCCAGGGCGGCGACAAAGGCACCATCACGGTGACCGAGTACGGCCAGACCAAAGCGCTGCCGACGACGCTCGTCGGCTACGACCAGTCCAAGGACGTCGCCCTGCTCAAGATCACGGATGCGTCCGACCTGCCGACCGTCACCTTCGGCAATTCGGCCAAGGCGGTCGTCGGTGACGCCGTGGTGGCCATCGGCAACGCGCTGGGGCTCGCCGCGGGCACCCCCACGGTGACCCAGGGCATCATCTCGGCGCTGGGGCGCTCGGTCACCACGGGGGGAGAGGGCACGCAGACCGAGACCCTCCAGAACATGATCCAGACCGATGCCGCCATTAACCCCGGCAACTCGGGGGGACCGCTCATCGACACATCGGGTCAGGTCATCGGCATGAATACCGCCGTGGCCGGGAGCTTGGGCGACGGGACGTCGTCACAGAACATCGGCTTCGCCATCCCGGCCGCCTCGGTCGAGGCGCTCATCTCCGAGCTCGAGAAGGGCGGCCAGGCCGGCAACGGCGGGGGCTACCTGGGCGTCGACGACACGACGCTGACGCCCGCTTTGCGCCAGCAGTACGGCTTCACACCAACTTCGGGAGCCGTCATCCTCAGTGTGGTCCCCGGTTCCCCAGCCGACAAGGCCGGGCTGGTCCAGGGCGACGTGATCGTCAACATCAACGGCACGGACATCACGTCGGCCGACCAACTGGCCAAGGTGGTGCAGAATGCCAAACCCGGTCAGTCCGTCCCCATCACCTACTACGTGGGGGACAGCAAGCGGACGACGACGGCCACCCTCGGCAGCCAGGCCGAGGCCCAACAGCAGCAGTCGACCGGGAACTCCGGCAACTCCGGGTCGACCAACCCGTTCGGTGGGGGCGGGTTCCCGGGCTTCGGGAACTCCGGAGGAACGCCCTAGTTGACGACGGCGCCCGGCGGAATGTCGAAGTTCCTGTCGGGGTGGGCGGGCGGCACATTCATGGAGCCGTTCGGCGTCCACCCGCTGGCTTCGATGTCCTCGAGCACGTGGGCCATGTTGTACGTGTCCTCCTCGTAAGAGAACTTCCCGTCGCCGGCGTAGATCAGGCGCGAGTAGCCGGATTGCCGGTAGGACGTCCCGTCCGGCCTGGTCCTCGGCATGATCTGGGTCCACTTGACCACGACGTCGTTGCCTTCGATGGCCGTGAACTCGATCGGAAACTTCCAGTCCTCCATGCCGAGCATGGAGTCCACCAGCCAATGGGCGATGGCGTCGCGACCCTCAATGCGGCCCCAGGCGCCGTCGATGTACACCGCGTCCTCGGTGTAGAAGTCGGCCAGGACACCGAAGGCGTCGGGCTCGAGTCCCTCGTCGATGCGCTCACGCAGCGTGTGGTAGCGCTCCACGGTTGCCTGCACCTCGTCACGCGGAAATGGCATCGCCGGTCCCTCCCTCTCCTAGGTCTCGACCGCACGGTAGGCGATCTGGCACGACTGGAGTTCCGCCAGCGCCGCGGCCCGGTCCGCAAAGCCCTGGACCTCCACCGACTTCTCGGGCTCGAGGTCCTTGTAGATGCTGAAGAAGTGGGCGATCTCGTTGCGCAGGTGCTCGGGCACGTCATTGATGTCGTTGGCGCCGTCCCACTGGGGATCGTGCTCGAGGACGCAGATCAGCTTGGCGTCGACTCCCTTCTCGTCGCTCATGGAGAACATGCCCAGAATGCGCACCCGCACGACACAGCCGGGGAAGGTGGGGTCGGTCACGAGGACCAGCGCGTCGAGTGGGTCGCCGTCGCCGGCGAGGGTGTCGGGCACGAAGCCGTAGTCCGCCGGATAGGTGGTGGCGGTGAAGAGCCGGCGGTCCAGCCGGATCACGTGCTTCTCGTGGTCGTACTCGTACTTGTTGCGGCTCCCCGTGGGGATCTCGACGACGACGTCGATGGCCTCGTTCGGAGGAGGACTCACGAGGGGGCGGGCTCGTCGCGCTTCAGTGCGGGGTCGATCGGGCTCATGATGCCGACCCCGTTGCCGTCCGGATCGCTGACCACGGCGTAGCGGGCGCCCCAGAAGGCGTCGTAGGGCGCCTGCTGCACCACGACGCCGTCGGCCGCCAAAGAAGTCACCAGGGCGTCGACCTCGTCCCGCGACTCCACCTTGAAGCCGAGGATGGCCCCGCTGCCGCCGGACCAGCCGCTGTTCCACTTGGCCGCGAAGCTCTCGCTGTCGAGATCCACGTCGAGCGGCGTGGTGTCGTCGTGGCGGGCCGAGACGTGATGGGCGTCCCAGACCGGGTCGGCAGGGTCACCGAAGGGCAGGCCGAGCCGGGAATAGAAGGCGCGGCTCGCGGCGACGTCGTGCACCACCAGATTGACCTGGTCGAACCGGATCGCTCCCACGTGGCCACCGTACCGCCCTGTGCCGGCGCACCGCCGCGCCACCCTGCCTCCAGGGGTCAGCCGCCGGCGCTGAAGCCTCCGCCGCCCGCCCCGCTGATGCGCTGCCGGAAGGTACCGCCACCGCCCAGGCCACCGCCCAGGCCACGCCGCCGAAGCCGCCGAAGCCGCCACCACCGCCGCCACCGAGGGCATTGGTCAGATCGGTGTTCGACGACGGGACTGCCTCGCCGTAGTCGGCCAGGACGACGCTCTGCCCGTCGTGCAGCCCTGACAGGACCTGGGCGTAGGTGTCACCCACCATCCCGACCTTGATGACCTTCCGGGTCAGTTCGCCCTGGTCCGTCTCGAGCACGTAGGAGCTGGTGCCGGTCGTCTCGACGGCCGAGGTCGGCACGGCCAGCACGTTGGTCACCGATCCGGTCTCGATGACGACGTTGGCCGTCGAACCGGTGAACAGCGTGTCGTTGGAGGGGGGCAGGTCGACCACGACGGGGTAGCTGTATTCCCCGTCGCTCGACTGCACGGGACCGACCTGGGAGACGGTGCCGTCGAGGGAGCCGGTGCTGCCGTCGACCTGCACCGTGGCGCTCTGACCGACCTTGACCGATGGGACCTGTGCACTGGTGAGGGTGCCCTCGACCTCGTAGGACTTGGTGCCGATGATGGTGATGATGTCGGTGCTGGAGTCGGCGCTCACCGTGTCGCCCGCCGCGATGTCGACCGAGACGACCGTCCCGCTGATGGGGCTGTCGAGGGTGGCCTCGGTGAGCGACTGCTCTGCGTTGACAAGATCGGCCTCGGCCGAATCGATGGCGGCTTGATCCGACGCGATCTGCTCCGGCGTGTCGCTGTCACCACCACTCGAGCCCGTCCCGTTGGCGGTGGAGCCCGATCCGCCGGCGCCGGATGCGGTTGAACCGGTGCTGGTGGAGGTAGAGCCGGTGCCCGAGTCGCCGGTAAAGCTCGCGGCATCAACGGCGTGGCTGCCCTGGGTCGGCGTCGAACCGGGCGTGGTCGTCGAGGTGGTCCCGCCCGAAGATTGGGCATCAAGGGCCTGGCCGAGGGCGGTCTCGTCCTTGGACACCGCGGTCTGATCCTTCGACACCTGCTGCTCGTCGGCCGAGACCGTCTGGAGTGCGGCCTCGCACGTCGCCTGGCCCGACGGCGTGGCGGTGTTGGCGCTGGTGCAGTCGCTCTGGGCCTGGGTCAGGTCGGCCGCTTCCTTGTTCTGGTCGGTCGACAGCGTGGACTGATCGCCGGTCAGCGCGGTCTGGGCGGCCGTGACGGTGGCGCTCTGGGCGGCCGTCGTGCTGCGTGAAGGCGTGGTCGTCGTGGTGGTGGACGAGGGGGTCGAGGTCGGCGTCTTGGCGGCCGAGGCCGAGGCCGAACTGGTCTGGCTCTCCTCGTCCTCGACCAGCTTCGCCTGGTCGGCGGCCACAGTGGATTGCGCGGACGAGACGGACTCGCTCAGGGCGGTCGTATCGAGCGTGCCGAGCGTCTGACCGGCCGTGACGACCTGGCCGGGCGTGACCGTCACCGTCGCGACCTGACCGGCCACCTGGAAGGAGGCCGCGGCGTCACTGACCGGCTCGACGGTGCCGACCACACCGAGTGTCGTGCCGATGTCGGCCCGGGTCACCGTGGCCATGCGGTACCCGGCGCCGCCGTTCCCGACTTCGGCCCAGGCGGCCGCACCGCCGCCGAGCACGACGGCGGCGACGACCACGCCGATCAAAACGGCGCGCCGGTGGCCGGCCCGGCCCCAGCCAGAGCTTGCGCCCGACTTAGGCACCGGTACCCCCGCCTCCGGCTCCGCCGGGACCTCCGGCCCCGGGACCGCCGAAGCCACCGCCGCGGCCGAATCCACCGAATCCGGAGCTGCAGGTCCCGCTGGTCGCGGTGATCCGGACCGTGGTCGCCGTGACCGACCCGTTGGTCGCGGCCGGACCGAAGGCGCTGACGCAATCACCGACAGCGAGGTCGGTCGACGCTGCGGTCTGGGTGGCGCTCACCGTGGTCGAGCTCGACGTCGTGATCGTGAGCGTCTCGGTCTTGGTCTTGGGCGCAGTGGGCTTCTTGGTCTTCGACGAGGAGTTCGTGGTGGGACGGGTGAACGACCCCGGACTGATGCTGATACCCGACACCGTCACGGTGGACCCGCTGACACCCGTCACCTTGCCCGAGGCGATGGCCACGTTGGCCAGGGCCTTGCGGAAGTTCGACGATCCGCTCCCACCGAAGCTCGGACGCGTCCCGCCCTCGGCGCTGCCGCTACCGGCACCCGTGCGCGCGGCACCGCCGCCCCGGAAACCGGCGCCACCACCGGGAAAACCGCCGCCAGGAAAGCCACCGCCGGCGCCGCCGGCTGCAGTTCCGGTGCGACCGCCCTGCGTGCACGTTCCTGTGGAACTGGCCGTGGTGACGGTGATGGTGCGAGCCGCAATCGTCGTCTTGGACTTCTTGGACGGCGTCCCGTTCACCGTCACGCAGTCGCCGGCGGCCAGCGTGCTCACCGCTTGGGTCACAGTCTTGGAGAACGTGGTGGTCGTGCTCCAGTTCACCGTCGTCTGCCCGGAGCTCGCGTTCTGGACCTCCATGCTCGATCCGCTGAGAGAAGCCACGCTGCCCGAGGCGCCGGCGGGGGCGTTGGCCGGCGTGGTGGCTGCTCCGGCCGCCGAGGCCACCGCCGTCGCGGCGAGAAGTGCCGTGGCGCCCGTGCCGGCCAGACGCATGAAGCGCCGACCGCTGCTGGTTCGGCTGGTCAGTGACTGCATCGTCCTGGTTCCTCTTTCTTTTCCTTGAGTTTCTTTTCTCGTGTGCTGATGATCTTGTGTGTTGATGCATGGCGTTCTGTGCATGGCGCTCACTCGCTGCGGAGAGCGTCGATCGGTGCGAGCGTGGCCGCGCGGCTGGCGGGGTAGACCCCGAAGAGGACACCGATGGCCAGTGCGATGACCAGCGCGCCGACGGCGGCAGTGGGGCTGATCGAAATCGGATCCCCGATGAGGCCGGGGAGCCAGACGACGCCGAGCAGTCCCGCCAGCACACCCAACAGCCCGCCCACCAGACCGAGCACCGATGCCTCCACCAGGAACTGGCGGCGGATGACCCGCGGGGTAGCGCCGAGCGCCTTGCGCAGGCCGATTTCGCGGATGCGCTCGGTGACCGACACCAGCATGATGTTCATGACGCCGATGCCGCCCACAATGAGCGAGATGGCGGCGATCCCGCCGAGCAAAATGGTCAGGGTGTGATCCACCGACGTGTTGGCCGCAATGAGGGACGCCTGCGAGGTGATGGTGAAGTCCGCGTCGGCGGTGTCGGTGATGCCGTGCAGCTGCAGCAGGAGGTGGTCCGCCTCCTGGTAGGCGCCGGTCAGGTCCGCCGACGAACGGGCCTGCACAGCAATGGAGCTCACCGCGTTGCGTGAGGTGCCACCGAAGATGCGCTCGGCGCCCGTCGTGATGGGGATGATCGCGGTGTCGTCGGGGTCCGTGGTGCTCGACGACGAGGTGGACGACCCGGTCGACGTGAGGACGCCGACGACCGTGAGCGGGACGCCGTTCACGTCGACGGTCTGGCCCACCGGGTCGGCCCGGCTGAACAGCTCGGAGGCCGTCGTCTCACCGAGGACAACACTGGCCGAGAGGTCCTTCACGTCCTGATTGTCGAGAAAGCGGCCCTGGGCGATCGTGCGTCCACGCACCGTCAACCACGACGGCGTGGTGCCCTGCACGGTCGTCGTTGCCGTTTCGCTGCCAGCCGTCAGAACCTCCGAGGACGAGGTGATGCCGGCCACGGCCTTGATATCGGGTGCGTCGATGGGGGAGGCCAGCGCCGCCACGTCCGACATGGTCAGCGTGGAAGCCGACCCCAAGGCCTCGCGGATACCCGAGGTCGAGGTCGTGCTGCCCGGCGTGATGGTCAGGACGTTCGAGCCCAGCGCGTTGATCTCCGAGGTGACCTGCCCCGAGGCGCCCTCGCCCAGACCCACCGCGATGATCACGCCGGCGATGCCGATCAGGATGCCGAGGACAGTCAGGAAGGAGCGCAGCCGGTGGCTGCGCACACCGTTGACGCCGGTACGAAGTGTTTCGAGCCAGTTCATCGGACACTCTCGAGGTAGCGCGAGTCGTTCTCGGTCAGAAGGCCGTCCCGGATGCCGACGACGCGGCCGGCGGCTCCCGCCACCTCCACGTCGTGCGTGATGAGGACGAGCGTGCGGCCGGCATCGTGCAGCTCGCCCATCAGGCGCATGACATCGGCGGCCGATTTCGAATCGAGATTCCCGGTGGGCTCGTCGGCCAGGATCAGGTCCGGCTCGGTGACGAGGGCCCGGGCCACCGCCACACGCTGCTGCTGGCCGCCGGAGAGCTCGCCGGGCCGGTGGTTGACGCGGCCGGCCAGGCCGACGCGGGCCAGGGCCTCCATGGCTCGCTCCTTGCGGATGGAGCGCGGCACACCGGCGTAGACCATCGGGAGCTCCACGTTCTGCCAGGCCGTCATGGACGGCAGCAGGTTGAACTGCTGGAAGACGAAGCCGATGCGCCGATTGCGCACTTCGGCCAGCGCGGTCTCGCTCATGTGGCTGACGTCCTCACCAGCCAGGTGGTAGCCACCCGAGCTCGGGACGTCGAGGCAGCCGAGGATGTGCATGAGGGTCGACTTGCCCGAGCCCGAGGGCCCGATGATGGCGACGTACTCGCCCTGTTCGATGGAGAGGCTGACACCCCGGAGTGCGGCCACGCTGATGGTGCCGGTTCGGTAGACCTTGGTCACCCGCTCCAGCTCAATCACCGTGTCCCGCACGGGGCGCGTCCCCTGAGGGTCAGTGACGGTCATCCACCGGCTCCCGCGCCGCCGAAGCCGCCCGCACCGGTGATGCCGCCGCCACCGCCGCCGAAGCCGCCCGCACCGGTGCCGCCGAACCCGCCGGTGCCCCCGCCGAAGCGACGCGTCCCGGTGCCGCCGCCGCCGAAGAGACTGCCGGCGCCACCGCCCGGGGCCTTGAAGGTGATCTCGCGCTCGAGCAGCTTGTCGCCGGCCTTGACCCCACTCGTGATCTGCGTCTCGCCGTTCTCGGCGGCGCCGACAGTCACGTTGGTGACGACGTGGTTCCCGTTGACGACCTTCGTGACGGTGGCCTGACCGTTCGTGCCATAGGAGATGGCCCCGGTGGGCACCTCGGTCACGTTGTTGAGCTGCTTGACGATGATTCTGACGTCAGCGGTCGCTCCGGCGAAGAGGCCGGTGGGATTCCCCGTCACGTCGATGACGACCGGGAAGGTGGTCACGTCGGAGCTGGCGCTGCCAATGAGGCTGATCGATCCGACCGTACCGTAGACCGGCGTGGTGTCGCCGCTCGGGGTGATGTCGACCTGGTCGCCGTCGGCGATCTCACCGATCTCTGTGTCGTCGACCGTCGCGTTGACGATGTAGGAGTCCGTCCCGATGACCACGATCTGGCCGGTGGACGAACCCGACCCGCTCCCGGTCGAGGCCGCCGTGCTGGCCGCGCTCGAGGCCGCGCCGGTGCTGTTGCCGGCGCCGCCCGAGCCCGAACCCGTCCCGGTCACCTGTTGGCCGGTCTGGAGATCGACCGAGGCGACGGTGCCCGAGATGGTCGAGGTCAAGGACGCGTCGTTGAGATTGGTCTGCGCCGTGGACAACGAGGACTCCGCCGAGGTCACCGACGCTTGGTCCGAATCGATCGAACTGGTCGAGGCGCCCGAGGCTTCGTCACTCGAAAGCCGGTCCTCCGCCGCAGTGAGTTGGGCCTGGGCCGCCGTCACCTCGTCGGAGAGGGCGGTGGTGTCGACCGTAGCCAACACCTGCCCGGCGGTCACCGTCTGGCCGGCTTTGACGTTCACGCCGGTCACGGTGCCCGACACGGCGAAGTTCAGATCGGCCTGGCTGGCCGGCTCGAGTGTGCCCGAGCTGGCCACGGTCTGTTGGATGGTGCCGGTCGTGGCACTCACCGTGGCGGTGGTCACGGTCAGGCCCGTGGCCGGTGTCGAGCTGGACGTCAGCCACAGCGTCAGACCCACCGCCCCGGCGATGAGGACCACCACCGCGCCGACAATGGGCCAGCGGTACCGGCGCCAGACCGAAGGCGGCTCCGCCGCCAGGACGTTCTCGTCGTCGAGCGGCAATTCCTCTGTCAGATCCACTGGTTTCTCCGGCGCCTCGACTGCTTCCGTTTTCGCCATGAGCCCAGTTCAGACGGGTGATGTCACAGTCAGCAGAATTCCAGCTGTGAGTCCGCTTGGGGTTCTCTCTAAATCCATCTTAAAAAGCCAGCTCAGAGCGTGATGGGACTGTCTGGACCTCTCAGAACCCATACAGCTGAGCCCGACCTTGCCCCATAACGCGAAGCGCATGATGGGAACCAGTCAGCGGTCCGATGGAGTGCGAAAGCCTCCACCTCCCCACCCCCGGTCGGGCGGCTGCAGCGCCACCTTCGAGACGTCGGGCCTCGCGCACCCCGGCGCCTCGAAGAGCGCCGCCCGGTCAATCCGACGCAGCGTGCGCCGGCACGGCATACTGCGCAGCCGTGAGGGAGGCAGCCGTGGGGGAGGGGAGCGGGCGACCAGTCCAGGCGGGCCCGAGCCGGTGAGGCAGATCCGGGTCCACGGCCCCAACGACGTTCGCCTCGACGATGTCCCGGCATCGCATCCGGGCCCTCGCGACACCCTCGTCCGCACGGCGGCGTGTGGGATCTGCGGCACCGATGTCTCCTTCGTCCACATGGGAGGCATCACCGGGCGACCCATGGCGCTCGGCCACGAGATGGCCGGTGTGGTCGAGTGGGTCGGCGGCGACGTCGACGGCGTCGCGGTCGGTGACCGGGTCATCGTCCATCCCGCCGACGAGGAGTTGGGCCGGCTGGGCAGCGGCGCACCAGAGGGCGGGCTCACGCCGCTCCTCTTGGTGAGAGAGGCGGCCAAGGGCGGGCGGCTGTTCCCCGTCCCCGACGGCATCGACCTCCGCGTCGCCGCGCTGGCCGAGCCGGCCGCCGTCGGCATGCAGGCGGTCAACCAGGGCGAGGTAGCACCGGGGGACCGGGTGGCCGTTGTCGGGTGCGGCCCGATCGGGCTATTGGCCATCGCCACAATGGCCGACCGGGGCATCCGCGACGTGGTGGCCATCGACACCAGCCGACGGCGCCTCGAGTTGGCGCAGCACTTCGGGGCCGCTCATGTCGTGAACCCGCTCGAGGTCGACATGTGGGACGACCTCGCACGCCTGCACGGCACGGCGCCGTTCATGTTCGGACCGACTCCGGCTACCGACGTCTTCATCGAGGCATCCGGATCGGACCGGCTCCTCGGCGAGATCCTCGAACACGGGCGCTACGGCGGACGCATGTCGCTCGTGGCGCTGCACTACGCGCCCGTGCCGACGAACTTCGTCCAGGTCCTCATGAAGCAGTTCACCATCAGGGGCTCCTTCGAGTACCCCCCGAGGTTCGAAGACGCCATTGAGCTCCTGGCGCGACGCGACCTGTCGGAGCTGATCACCCACACGCTGCCGCTCGAACAGTTCGACCAGGCGTTGGCCCTCCTGGAGGGTTCGAAGGATTGCGGGAAGGTCTTGATCACCTTCGGAGTCGACGAATGACCAACGGACTCCGGTTCGACTTCGCGGGCACCTCTGTCCTGGTGACCGGCGGCACGAGCGGCATCGGACACGCCACCGCCACAGCCTTCGCCCGCTCCGGCGCCAAGGTGACCGTCACGGGGACGCGCCCCGATACAGAGCAGTACGACGTCGACCTGACCTCCTTTGCCTACCGTCCGCTCGACGTCCGCGACCACGCCGCCGTGGAGGAGCTGGCGAACACGTTCGACAGACTGGACGTGCTGGTCAACAACGCCGGAGCCAACTTCCCCGACGGGCGGGACGAGTGGGATCCCGACGGTTTCGCCGCAGCACTCGACCTCAATGTGGAGGGCGCCATGCGCCTGACGACGGGCCTGCGAGCGGCGCTGGGCGCAAGCGCCATGGCGGGGGGCGCCAGCGTGGTCAATCTCGTGTCGATGACGGCCTTTCGTTCGACCACCATCGTGCCCGGCTATGCCGCCGCCAAGGCGGCCCTCCTCACCTTGACCCGAAACCTGGCCGCCCACTGGGCCGGTGACGGCATTCGGGTCAATGCCGTGGCCCCGGGTCTGATCGACACGCCGATGACGGCACCGATGCAGGCCTTTCCGCAGCTGCTGGAAAGCGAGCTGGCCCGTGCGATCCTGCCGCGTATGGGCACGCCGGAGGAGGTCGCGGCGGCCGTCCTCTTCCTCTCGAGCGAGGGGGCGGCCTTCATCACGGGCGGGACTCTGGCCGTCGACGGCGGCTATCTCGCCAACTGAAGAGGTGCCATGGGTGACGTCATAGAGATCCACGACCTGGGCGCCCCGGTCCTCAACGACGTCCAGCGGATGGCCATCGACTACGGAGAATCCAAGACGACCGACCTCACCGTCGACGCGGTGTGTGACGCCGCCGGGGCCCGCACCGGTCTGACCGACTTCGGAGACGAGGGCTTCGCGGTGCGGCTCGGCCTGCAGCTGGCCGAGATGGACGCCGACGACGAGCGAACCGGCATCGGGAGGCTCGTGATGTTCGCCGACTGCGTCCGCGCTGCCTCCAACCGCCTCCTCGTCCACGATCTGCTGACCCGCCACCCCGAGATCCTCGACATCCCCATCACCCGGCCGGTCATTGTGGTCGGGCTGCCCCGCTCGGGCACCACGCACCTCGTCAACCTGCTGGCTGCGGACACGCGCTTCCGTTCCATGCCCTTGTGGGAGTCCTACGAGCCAGTGCGCAACCCGAAGGAGCCGACCGCGGTTGACGGGGCCGACCCACGGTGGACCCGTTGCCAGGGCACCTGGGAGGCCATGCAGGCCGCGGCTCCGCTCGTGGCGGCCATGCACCCCATGGAGCCCGACCACGTGCACGAGGAGATCGAACTGCAGGTGCCCGACTTCTCGAGCTACACGCTCGAGTGGGTGGCGCGAGCCCCGCAGTGGCGCGACCACTACCTCGCCCACGACCAGACGCCGCACTACGCCTACATGAAATCGGTGCTCCAGATTCTGCAGTGGACCCGGCCCAAGGAGCGCTGGGTCCTCAAATCGCCCCAGCATCTCGAGCAACTCGGGCCGCTCCTGCGCACCTTCCCCGACGCCACCGTCGTGGTGACCCACCGCGACCCGGTGGCCGTGGTCCAGTCGACGATCACCATGGCGTGCTACGGCGCACGCACGACCTACCGCACGACACGGCCCGATTGGTATCGCGACTATTGGACGGAGCGCATCGGCACGCTGCTCGACGCCTCGTTGCGCGACAGGCACCTGCTGGCGGAAGATCGCACGGTGGATGTCTTCTTCGAGGAGTACATGGCGGACGAACTCGGCACCCTGGAGCGGGTGTACGACTGCGCCGGCATCGCACTCACCGAGCAGGCACGGACCGAGATCTCGGACTACCAGATCGCCCATCCCCGTGGCAGGGAGGGGAGGGTGGCCTACGACCTCCGCAACCACTTCGGCGTCACGCCCGAAGAGGTGCGGGGGCGTTTCGGGGACTACCTCGCGACCTTCCCCGTTCGGATCGAGGTCTGATGCCCGCCCAGGACCAGGTCGACCGCCTCCTCGATACGCGGCCGGGACGGGAGCTCATGCAGGCCGTCTACGACGACCCGGCCCATGCGGTTGCCGACGGCATCTACCGCTCGGGTGGCTGTACCGCGGCCTACCTCTTGTTGACGGACAACGGGCGCGTCATCGTCAACACTGGCATGGGGTTCGAAGCGCCCCACCACAAGAGGGTCTTCGATGCCGTCCGGCTCGGCCCGACCCACTACATCATCACCACCCAGGCCCACGTGGACCACGTCGGCGGCGTGGATCTCTTCAAAGAGGAGGGCACCCAGTACATCGCCCAGCAGAACAACCAGCTCTGCCAGGCCGACGACGCGCGGATCCGCGCCCTGCGGATGCGCACCGCCGGCATCTGGTTCGACACGCTCGGTACCGATGCCCGCCGCATCGCCGCCGAGAATCCCGGTGTGTCCATGCGACAGGCCGAGCCGGTGCCAGATGTCACCTTCGACCGGCTCCTCGAGATCGACGTCGACGGCCTGCGCCTGGAGCTCCACGCCGCCGTGGGGGAGACGATCGACAGTGCCATCGTCTGGCTCCCCGAGCGCCGCACCGCGCTGATCAGTAACCTCCTCGGGCCGCTCTTCCCGCATTTTCCGAATTTCAACACGCTGCGGGGGGACCACTACCGCTTCGTCGAGCCATACCTGGAGAGTGTTCACACGTTGCGCGCCCTCCGCCCCGAGATCCTCATCACCGGACGACATGACCCGATCATCGGCGAGGAACTGATCGACGCCAGCCTGACCCGCCTCCACGATGCCGTGGACTACGTCCACCAAAAGGCGCTCGAGGGGTTCAATGCCGGTGTCGACGTCTGGACGCTGATGGAGGAGATCCGGCTGCCCCCCGAGCTCCGTGTGGGCGAGGGCTACGGCAAGGTCTCCTGGGCCGTGCGCACCCTCTGGGAGAGCTACGTCGGCTGGTTCAAGCTGCAGTCGACGACAGAGCTCTACCCCGACAGTGCCGATCGAGCCCTGGCCGAACTGGCGGAGGCGACCGGCCCCGAGGCGGCTCTGACCCGGGCCGAGGCCGCACTGGCCCGTGGCGACGCGCCACTCGCCATCAGACTGGCCGAGGCCGTCACCGCCACGGAACTCGACTCGCCGCGCGCCCGCGCCCTGCTCGTCGCCGCCCACCGCTTTCTGCTCGACCACGGCGGGGACACCAGCTTCTGGGAAAACGGATGGCTGCGTACGCAGCTCGAACATTGGGGGAGTCACTGACCGATGGACCATTACCACGTCGGCATCGTCGTCACCGACATTGACGCCGCCAGCGCCAAGCTGAGCAGCCTCCTCGGCATCACCTGGGGGCCGGTCATGAGCCTCGACGCCGTGGAGTACCGGAACGAGGCGGGAGAAGACGTGATCCTGCCCACCACGATGCGCTATTCCACGGGAACACCCTGCCTGGAGCTCATTCTGGAAGTGCCGGGGTCGCCCTGGGTCCGCAACGAGTCCAGCAACCTGCATCACATCGGATTCTGGAGCGACTCATTGCCCGAACAGAGCAAAGCCTTCAGCGCCGCCGGGTGCCCGTTGCAGCTGTGCGGCCAGGCCGGCGGCGTCACGCCGACGTCCTTCGCGTACCACCGGGACAACGATCTCGGGATTCGCATGGAACTGGTCGACGGCTCCATGCGCGACGTCATGCAGTTCCTCTTCGAGCCCGAGCCACCCGGCAGCTGACCGACCGCGGGCCTCGTCGCCCCAGGTCACGACGCCGGACCACTCCCCCTGTTCCTGGCGTTCCGCCGATAATGTTCATTATGTTAAGTCAGACATAAATCCGGGGAGGGTGGATCACCCGGACCGGTGGCAAGGCCGCTCCTCCGGTACCGCCGGACATGGGGCTGAAACCCGGACGGGCCCGCCGGACCGGTACGGCGACTGGGCGATGCGATTGTCGTGCCGAGAGATCGTCACGCGACCGAGTCGGCCGGGATCTGAACCCGACGGTGCCTGTCGCTTCGCGGTGGCATGTCGGTGCGCGGCCGTCATCCGCCGACGAATCGTTGGCTCCTCACCTACCGACACGCATGTTCAGGACCCCTGAAGGCTCTGGGGAGCTGAGTTGCACGGAGCCCAGGGGCGCCGGAGGTCGAGGATCCGCGCAGCGGCTTCCGACGCCGGCACGTCGGAAAAGGTCTTGCCATATTCGTCGGAATTGACTAAAGTGACCGGCACTAAGGCCCCTCGGTTAAGGTTCAAAGTTCAAGCGGACGAGAAGGCGAAGTCCCAGCTGAGGGTCTTGATGTAGAGGTCTAAATCGGTTACTGTCCCCGGGATGTCCGGGGACTTTTGCGCGGGCGCTTTTGCGCGTGTTTTGACCGAGGGTGGTCCGAGATGAGTGCGGCCACTCCCCCGTCCGATCCCGAGATGGCGGCAGAGCAAGCGGCCCTCGACCACGCGCTCTCCTCGCTGGCGACGATGCGGCAGCGCTCCGAGAAGCTGCTGGAGGATCTGATCGCCGCGGGGAATCCCGATCTCGATTACGTGGCCGCTCTCTCGCGTCGGGTGTCGCTCCTGGCGGACAGCCCACGGCCCCTTCTCTTCGGGCGGATCGACGAGGCGGACGGCCCGACCTGGCGTATCGGCCGTCGCCACGTGGAGGATGCACGATCGGACCCGGTGGTCATCGACTGGCGAGCCCCGGTTGCCGTGCCCTTCTATCGGGCCAGCATCAAGGATTCCCTGGGCCTGGCCCGGCGCCGCCAGATCATGGTCGACCGGAGTGCGGTCATTGCCGTCGCCGACGATCTCTTCGGCGTCGGCGGGGACGAGACCTCCGGCACCCGCCTCCGAGGGGGCGATGCGCTGCTGGCGGAGCTCGAACGGGCCCGTACCGGCGAGATGCTCGACATCGTCGCCACCATTCAGGCCGAGCAGGACGAGATCATCCGGGCCCCGCTCGATGAGCTCCTGACGGTGCAGGGCGGGCCCGGCACGGGCAAGACGGCGGTCGGCCTGCACCGGGCGGCCTTCCTGCTCTACAACCACCCCGGGCTGAGCCGCGAGGGCGTGCTGGTGCTGGGCCCGAGTCGGGCGTTCCTGCGCTACATCGCCCAGGTCCTGCCTGCGCTGGGTGAGGAAGCGGTCGTGCAGACGACCATCGGCGACATCGCCCCCAAAGCGAAGGTGCGCGTCGAGGAGCCGATGGAGGTCCGCCGAGTCAAGGCGGACGCCCGGATGGGCGAGCTCCTGCGCCGGGCGCTCCATGGCCGCCGCCGTCCGCTCGAAGAGGACGTCAGCCTGCGAGTGCGGTTCGCTCGGGCGACCCTGAGCCGGGAGCGGGTCAACGACCTCGTCGCCTCCATCGTCGCACGCCCGGGCCCGTACAAATCGGGTCGGGTGGCGCTGCGGGCGCGCCTGGTCAGCGAGGCGCGATCCGCGTTCCGCTCCTCGGGTCGTCTCGGAGCCGACGAGGCCTGGTTCGAGGGTGAGCTCACCTCGTCGGAGGAATTCGGTGCGCTCTTGGACACCCTCTGGCCCACCGTCTCCCCCACCGCCCTGGTGCGTGAGCTTCTGTCCTCGCGCGGGCAACTCGAGCGCGCCGCCCGCGGTTGTTCTCCCCCGACGAGTGGCCGGTGCTGCTCCGGAACCGTGGCACCACGGTCTCGTCGACCGCGTGGAGCGTCGACGACCTGGCTCTGCTCGACGAGGCCGCGTTCCTCATCGGGGGTCGGAGTCGCTCGTACGGGCACATCGTGGTGGACGAGGCCCAGGATCTGACTCCCATGCAGTTCCGCATGATCGCCCGACGCTCCCCGTCGGGTTCCGTGACCGTGCTGGGTGATCTGGCCCAGGCCACGGGACCCTGGACCTACGAGAGCTGGGACGAGATCCGCCTCCATCTCCCCGATGCGGGCGTCCCGCACCATGACGAGCTGACCCTCGGCTACCGGGCTCCGGGCCGAGTCCTGGACTTCGCCTCCCGGCTCCTGCCCCTCGCCGCCCCCGGCGTGCGCCCCACCACCTCGATACGAGCGGGCCGCAGCGACCCGGTCGTCCGAACGGTGCCCGAGGACGAGCTCGCCTCCGACCTCACTGGAGGAGGCGGGAGCGCTGGCCGGCGACCACGCCCTGGTCGCCGTCGTCGTACCCGAAGATCTCGTGCCCGAGGTGACCCGGCTGGCGCGACGAAACGCCCAGGTCGGCGTGCTCGAGCGTGACGCCATGACCCGGCCGATAACCATCGTGCCGGCCCCAGCGGCCAAGGGCCTCGAGTTCGACGCCGTCGTCGTGGTCGAGCCCGCCGCCATCGCCGGCGCCGACCGACGAGGGCTCCGCCTCCTCTACGTGGCCATGACCCGACCGATTCAGCACCTCAGTGTCGTGCACGCCCAACCGCTCCCCGCCCCCCTGCTCGGCTGACCGCCGCCCCGGTCCCCTACCATCGGCGCATGGCATTCGACGTCAACGGCAAGGTCGCCCTCATCACCGGAGGGAGCAACGGCATCGGTGAGGGCGTCGCCCGGCATCTGGCGGAGCGCGGGGCCCGCGTCGTCATCGCCGACATCGATGTCGCCCGGGGAAAGTCGGTCGCCGACGAGATCGGGGGCCGGTTCATTCGGACCGACGTGACCGATGCCGCGGCCAGCACCGCCGCGGTCGCGCCGGCGGTCGAAGCGTTCGGTGGGCTCCACATTGCGCACCTCAACGCCGGCGTCACCTCCTGGTGCGGCATGGGCGACGACTTCGACCCCGAGGCCTACCGGCGGTCCATGGCCATCAACCTCGACGGCGTCGTCTACGGCATTGCGGCGGCCCGTCCGGCCATCATCGCCAGCGGCGGCGGGACGATCGTGGCCACCGCGTCGATGGCCGGCCTGGTGGCCACTCCCTTCGACCCGATCTACGCGGCCAACAAGCATGCCGTGGTCGGCCTGGCGCGCTCGCTGGGTCAGGTCTACGAGCCCGACGGTGTCCGCGTGCACGCGCTGTGCCCGTCCTTCGCCTACACCAACATCATCAAGGGCTCCGAGCAGACGCTGCTCGACATGGGATTTCCCATCATTGCGGTGGCCGACGTCGTGACGGCGTTCCAGCGCATCCTCGACGCCGACTCGACCGGCCAGTGCTGGTATGTCGTCGCCGGGCGGGACAGCGAGCCCTTCGAGTTCCGCCGTGCGCCGGGACCGCGCCTCGACTGAGGAGATGCCGGGCGCGGGGCGCGTCGGTGGCTACGATCGTTGCGCCGGCGATGGGTCCCGCCGGGGGGCGATGCCCTGAACCGCCGAACCGACATGGCTGATGGCTCCTGAGCGGCGGCATGGGAGGCCCGGCCATGGACGAAGACCCGCAACAGCCATTCGAAACCGAGCGAGGAGGGCCCGAGCCTGATCTCCTCGACGAGCCGTTGCTCCCCCCGATCTCCCTGTCGGTGGCGACGCTGCTGGCCGTCTTCATCGGAGGCACCGCTGGCACCGTCTGCCGCTACCTGCTGGAGGCGCACCACCCGATCGCCACCGGTGCATTCCCTTGGGTCACCCTGGTGGTGAACCTCTCGGGGTCCATGGCCATCGGGGTCCTGATTCCGCTGACCGAGCACGTCGGGCCGCGGATGCCCCAGCTGCGGCCGCTCCTCGTCGTCGGCTTCCTCGGGGGGTGGACCACCTACTCCACCCTGACCGTCGAGGCCACACTGCTCGCCAAGAACGGGGACGTCGTGACCTGCGTGGCGTATCTGGCGGCCACGGTCATCGGCGGCCTGCTGCTCGTCGTGGCCGGCCACGCGCTCGGGCGCCGCCTGGTGGCGGCATGAGCGCCCACTCCCCCACTCTCGGGCTCGCACTCATCGTGGCCCTGGCCGGCGGGGCCGGAGCCGTCCTGCGCGCGCTGGTGATCCACCATGTCGGCATCCGGCGGTCCGATCCACTGCCGCTCGGCACGCTGCTGGTCAACGCCTCGGGTTCGCTCCTGCTCGGGATCCTGACCGGCCTCTCCCTGTACCACGGCCTCGGGACCCATCTCCTCGCCATCATCGGGACGGGGCTGTGCGGGGGCTACACCACCTGGTCGACCGCGAGTTGGGAGACGATCCACCTCCTCCACACCGGGCATCGCACCACAGCCGTGCTCTACACGGTGGGGGGACTTGGCGTCTGCCTCGGTGCCGCCGCGGCCGGCATCGCACTCACGGCGTGGGCCTGACCGTCGGCCTGCGCCGGCACGCATCGGTCGTGAAACCCGAGATCGTCAGTCGGCGAAGGCCTCCGGCGGTGGGCAGGAGCACATGAGATTGCGGTCCCCGTAGGCCTGGTTGATCCGCGCCACCGGCGGCCAGTACTTGGCCGCCTTCTGCCCCGACGGAAAGACCGCCGTCTCACGGTCGTAGGCACGCTCCCACGCCGAGACGAGTCCGGCGGCGGTGTGCGGTGCCCCGCGCAGCGGGCTGTCCTCGGCGGCCCAGCGGCCCGCCGCCACCTCGTCGATTTCTTTGCGGATGGCGATCATGGCGTCACAGAAACGGTCCAGCTCGGCCAGATCCTCGCTCTCGGTGGGCTCCACCATCAGCGTTCCCGCCACGGGGAAGCTCACGGTCGGCGCGTGGAAGCCGTAGTCGATGAGGCGCTTGGCCACGTCGTCGACAGTGATGCCCGTCGCCTTGGTCAGGGGTCGCAGGTCGAGGATGCACTCGTGGGCCACCAGGGCGTGCTTCCCGGTGTAGAGGATGGGAAACGACGGCGCGAGTCGAGCCGCCACGTAGTTGGCGGCCAGCACGGCCGACTTGGTGGCATGGGCCAAGCCCTCCCCCGACAGCATGCGGATATAGGCCCAACTGATGGACAGGATCCCCGCGCTGCCGAAGGGCGCCCCGCTGACCGGTCCGATCCCCTCTCGCTGTGCCGGGCGCGGGTGCAGGGGATGCGATGGGAGGAACGGCACCAGGTGAGCGGCGACGGCCACCGGCCCCACGCCGGGTCCTCCCCCGCCGTGGGGGATGCAGAAGGTCTTGTGCAGGTTCAGGTGCGACACATCGCCGCCGAACTGTCCCGGCTCGGCCAGCCCGAGCAACGCGTTCAGGTTCGCCCCGTCGATGTAGACCTGGCCCCCGTGCTGGTGGACCAGCGCGCACATGTCGGTGATGCCCTCCTCGTAGACGCCGTGCGTGGAGGGGTACGTGACCATGATGGCGGCCAGGTTCTCGCTGTGCTCTTCGCACTTGCGGCGGAGGTCCTCGAGATCGACCGTACCGTCAGACAGCGCGGCCACGACCACGACGCGCATGCCCGCCATGACCGCCGAGGCTGCGTTGGTGCCGTGCGCGCTGGACGGGATGAGACAGACGTTGCGACCCTCGTCGCCCCGTGCGTGGTGATACGCCGCGATGGCCAGGAGTCCGGCCAGCTCGCCCTGGCTCCCCGCGTTGGGCTGCACCGAGACCTTGGCGTACCCGGTCACCTGGGCCAGCCATCCCTCCAACTCGTCGATGAGCGACAGATAGCCCGGCGTGGACTCGAGCGGGGCGAAGGGGTGGATGTCGGCGAACCCGGGCAGGCCGACCGGCTCCATCTCGGTCGTGGCGTTCAACTTCATGGTGCAGGAACCGAGCGGGATCATGCCGCGGTCGAGAGCGAAGTCCTTGTCGGAGAGGCGGCGCAGGTAGCGCAGCATCGCCGTCTCGGAGTGGTGTTCAGAGAACACGGGGTGGGTGAGGATCGGGCCTCGGCGCAGAAGCGCCTGTGGCAGGGCCGAGTCGGTGTCGCCCAGGGCACCCTCGACGCCGGCGGAGGCGCCGAAGGCCTCGAGCACCGCCGCGACATGCGCCGTGGTCGTGGTCTCGCCGCACGAGACCCCGACGTGGTCCTGGTCGACCAGCCGCAGGAGCACGCCGCGCGCGGCGGCGTCAGTCACGATCGCACGCGCCCGACCGGGCGCCTCGACGACCACCGTGTCGAAGAAGGCCCGGTGGACGAGCGAGAAGCCCGCCTTCTCGAGGTGGTGAGCCAGGAGGGACGTGCGGCCGTGGACGCGGCGGGCGATGCCGCGCAATCCGTCGGCGCCGTGGTACACGGCGTACATGGAGGCCACGACCGCCAGAAGGACCTGGGCCGTGCAGATGTTGGAGGTGGCCTTCTCCCGACGGATGTGCTGCTCGCGCGTCTGGAGTGCCAACCGATAGGCGGGACGATCCTCGGCGTCGATCGACAGCCCGACCAGGCGGCCGGGCAGATCGCGTTCCAGCCCTCCCCTGATCGCCATGAACGCCGCGTGCGGACCGCCGTACCAAAGAGGCACGCCGAACCGTTGGGACGACCCGACCGCGACGTCGGCACCCCACTCCCCCGGCGGCTGCAGCAGTGTGAGCGCGAGCAGGTCCGTGGCCACGGTCACCAGCGCCCCCTTGGCGTGGGCCGCTTCGGTCAACGCCTCGAAGTCACGGATGCCCCCGGAGCACCCCGGGTACTGCTGCACCATGCCGAAGTAGTCGCCCTCTGGCGGGCCCGCGTCGAGGTCGACCACATGGAGGGTGATGCCCAACGGCGCCAGCCTCGTCGCCAGCACGGCGATCGTCTGCGGCAGGCAGTCGGCATCGACCACCACCCGGGCCGACCCGCTGGTGGCGCGGCGCCGCATCAGCGTGACCGCCTCGGCCACGGCCGTGCTCTCGTCGAGCAACGATGCATTCGCGGTGTCGAGACCGGTGAGGTCGCTCACCATCGTCTGGAAGTTGAGGAGGGCCTCGAGGCGGCCCTGGCTGATCTCGGGCTGGTAGGGCGTATACGCGGTGTACCAGGCCGGGCTCTCCAAGACGTTGCGCCGGATGACGCCCGGCGTGACGGTCCCGGAGTACCCGAGGCCGATCATCGGCTCGGCGATGGCATTGGCGGCAGCGAGTCGGCGCAGCTCGTCGAGAACCTGCTGTTCGGTCACGGCCGGCGGGAGGTCGAGCGTCCCGAGGCTGCGTACGCTGCCGGGCACGGCGGCGTCGACGAGCGCGTCGAGCGTCTCGTAGCCGAGGACCTTGAGCATCCCCTCCCGCTCTTCGTCGGAGGGGCCCACGTGACGTCGGAGGAACTGCTCGAAGGGCTCGAGCGATTCGGACGGGTCGCCTGGACGTTGGTCGTTCACGGGGATCTCCTCACGCGTTCTGCGCCTCGCGCCGAACTAGTTGGACGTCCTCCCCGCTCTGTCACTGGACCTGAGAGCCTCACCGTGCCCTGCACACGGCTTCCACCTTCGGTGCGGACCAAAAGGCATCCGCTTTCCAGAGTTGCCTCACCGAAGCGGTATGTCGGCCTGAGAGTTTCTCGGGGAGAGTTGCTCCTCCGGCGTCCCCTCGACTGCGTGCTGCGGGGACTCTGGCGCTCCGGTTCAAACGGCGTATTCAGTTGTGTGACCCACTATACGGCACGGGCCCTGGTGGCCTCTCCGGCACGGGCCCTGGTGGCCCGGCTGCCGGGGACGAGTTATTCGCTCTCTTCTTCCTCGCGGATCGGCCACAGGGGTGGGCGCACCAGACGAGCCGGGAGCTCACGCCCGCGTTGGACGATCGTGATGGCGTCGCCTTCGAGCAGGCGGGCGTCGGCATCGACGAAGCCGAGCCCGATCCCGCGCTCACGCATGGGCGAGAAGTTGCCGCTGGTCAGGATGCCGACCTGGTCCGAGCCCTCGCAGAGGAGTGAGCCATCGCGCAGGGGCTGGCGACCTTCGGCCACCACGCCACGCAGGCGACGGGCGGGACCGTTCGCCTTCTCCTCCTCGAGCGCGGCGCGACCGATGAAATCCCCCTTGTCCCAGCCGATGACCCAGCCCAGGCCGGCCTGGAGCGGCGTGATGCCGGGGCCGAGCTCGTGGCCGTGGAGCGGGAGCCCCGCCTCGAGGCGCAGCGTGTCGCGGGCGCCCAAGCCGGCCGGGACGACCCCCTGTCCGAGCACGGCCTCCCAGAACGCGCCCGCCACGTCCGCGGGCACTGCGCACTCGACGCCGTCCTCACCCGTGTATCCCGTTCCCGCCACCAGGCAGGTCGCGCCGCTCCACTCGAACCGCTCGACGGCGAAGCGGTGGACGGCGGCTGCCTCCGCCGAGACCCGCGCCAGCAGGGCACGCGCCTCGGGCCCCTGCACCGCGATGACCGCCCGCTCGTCCGTCACGTCGCTGCCCCCGATGGCCGCGACGACACCGGTGGTGTTCGAGGCGTTCGGCATCACGTCGAACCGGTCCTCGTCGACCCACCACACGATGATGTCGTCGACCACGAACCCGTCGTCGTCGAGGAGGTGCGTGTACTGGGCCCGCCCCGGGTGGATCCGGGTCAGGTCGTTGCTCAGCGAGTGCTGGAGATGGCCGAAGGCGTCGGCGCCCTGGACCCGCACCGTGCCGAGATGGCTGACGTCGAAGGCCACTGCCGAGGTGCGGCAGGCCCGATGCTCGGCCACCGTTCCGCTGGGATAGGCCAGGGGCATCTCCCAGCCGCCGAACGGGACCATTTTGGCCCCGAGTGCGAGGTGCTCCGCAGCGAGCGGTGAGGCGCGCAGCGGGTCATCGGCGCTGCCGTCGGGGCTCACGGATTCAGACTACGCCGCCCCAGAGAGCAAACCGTGCGACGCGATCAGGGACGCGAAGTCCCGCTGGTACACGATGGAGATCGGCACCTCGGGATAGAGCTCACGCATGCGGCGGACCTTGCGGTTCTTTCGTGTCACCAGCCGTTGGTCCGCGGTGGTCAGCTCGATGAAGACGCCGCGACGGGGCAGATAGAAATCCGGTCGGAAGCCGGCAACGGGCGAACCGCTGCTGTCCCAGGCCAACGGGAACTCCACGGGCTCGTACTCCCACCGCTCGCCCGACAGATCGAGGAGGGTGGCGAACACGCGCTCGGAGGGATGGGCGAAACGGACCTGCCCCGCGGGCACACATGCCGGATGGTGACTGCGCCCGACACGCGCTGGGTCCGTCGAGGTCACTCCCCCGAGGCCCGTGCGACCTGCACTCGGGTGGGCCGCTCCTTGGCGGGGGCGGCCTTGGCTGCGGCGTCGAGACTCACGATGTCCGCGTCCAGCTCCTCGACCACGCCGGCGAGCGGCACGATGTTGAAGACGCCTTGGCCCCCGGCCAGGAGGTCCACGACCTCGCCGTTCGAACGGGCCAGCACCGAGCTGGTCCCGGTCAGGACGAGGTTGGCCGACGCCAGGTCCGAGCCCAAATCCTCCCGCAGGCACTCGACGGCTCGTCGCGCCGATTGCAGGGAGATCCCCGAATCGAGCAACTGCTTGATCACCTTGAGCTCGAGCACGTCCGAATAGGCGTAGACGCGTCGGGAACCACTGCCCTTGGCGGTCGCCACCGATGGTTGAAGCAGGCCCGTTCGGGCCCAGTAGTCGAGCTGCCGGTACGAGATTCCCACGAGGCCGCATACCTGCGGCCCATGAAACCCCCCGACACGAGTTACGGCGTCGTCGACCATCACACCTCCCTGCAATCCCACTCCTGCGCTACCACTCCAACCGGACACTGTAGTGCACGGGGGACGACACCGCCGTAGTTACGAGTGCGTCATTCGGGAGGAATGCTGGATTTCGAGGGCTCCTGGGGCCAGACCACGACGGGGCCGAGCACCGAGAGCCCGACCCGGTGCCCGGGCTCGACGGGCGAGCCCCCACTGACCCGCACGACGAGGTCGGGCAGGCGCCCGTCCTCGGGCCGGACCCGCACCACGGCATCGTGGCCGTAGTACTCGTAGCTCTGCACCACCGCCAGCACCCCACCGTTGATGGACTCGTGGAGCCTGATCTGCTCGGGGCGGACCATGACCCGGGCCCGCCCGCCGGCGGGAGCGCCGCTGCCGGCGTCCACGGAAAGGTCCCCCAGCGCCGTGGCCGCCGTGCCGCCGAGGACCTCACCCTCCAGGACGTTCGACTCGCCCAGGAATTGCGCCAGCTCGACATCGCCGGGCCGGCCGTAGAGACCCGCCGGAGTGTCCACCTGCGCGATCACGCCGTGCCGCAACACCGCCACCTGGTCGGCCATGGACAGCGCCTCGTCCTGGTCGTGGGTCACCAACATGGACGTGGTGCCGGCCTGACGGAGAACCGCGAGGACGTCGGCACGGACGGAGGACCGCAGCGCTGCATCGAGCGACGAGAAAGGCTCGTCCAACAGGACCACCTCGGGCCCGACGGCCAAGGCCCGGGCGAGTGCGACCCGCTGCTGCTGCCCCCCGGAGAGTTGATGCGGGTAGCGCCGGCGGTACCCCGACAACCCCACGAGTTCGAGCAGCTCGTCGACGCGGTGGCGGCGATCGGGACCATGAGGCAGGCCGAACGCGACGTTCCGGCCGACACTGAGGTGCGGGAACAGCGCGCCCTCCTGCGGGACGTAGCCGATGCGCCGACGCTCGCTGGGAACGAAGCGACGAGCGGCATCCTCGACGAGGCCCTCCCCGATACGGATCTCTCCGTCATCGGGCCGCTCGAACCCTGCCACGATCCGCAGCAGCGTCGTCTTGCCACTCCCCGAAGAGCCGAGGATGGCCGTGAAGGAACCGCTCGGCACCGACAGGTCCACGCCGCGCAAGACGGGCTGGGGCCCGAAGGCTTTGGCCACGCCCGAGATGCGAAGGTCCTTCATGCGGAGACCAGTGTGGTCGATGCGTCGAGTGCACTCTGGCCCACGGCAGCCATCCGCGCCGGCTGGCGGTCGAACCAGCGACCGAGCACGTAGCCGGGCACGGCCGCGATGAGGATCATGACGCCCGCATAGATGGCCGCCTGGTAATAGGACACGTTCGACTCGTAGGCCCAGAACTGGGTGGCGAGGGTTTGCACATTCGTCGGATGGAGGACCAACGTGGCAGTGAGCTCGGTGGCCGTTTCGAGGAAGACCAGGGCGAAGGCGGCCGCCAGGCCGGGGGCGACCAGCGGCAAGGTGACGCGCCACATGACGGAGCGTCGACTGACGCCGAGTGAACCCGCCACTTCTTCCAGTCCGACGGGCGCACGGGCGACGGCGGACCGGACCGCCACGACCGCGAGCGGGAAGAACATGATGGCGTAGGCGACCACCTGCAACGAACTGGTCTGATAGAAGCGGCCCTGCAAGAAGTGCTCGGTCACGTAGGCGAGGCTCAACGCAATGACCAGACCGGGTATCGCGAGGACGACCAGGTTGGATCGCTCGAGGCTCAGCACCGTCCGCCGCGGGAAACGGACAGAAAGCAGGGCGATCGGGACCGCAGCAAGGGTGGCCAGCACTCCCGCTGCCGCCCCATACCCGAACGTGTTCAGCGTCGCATCGGCCAGGGACGAAGCCGCCGGCAGCGTGCTGCTCCCCCCCTTGATGAGGAGGTAGATCACGGCGCCCACCGGGACGCCCAGCGCCAGCACGACCAGCAGGGCCACTCCGATGAAGGCCAGCGGTCTGCCGCGCCCGAGCGCAACGGGGCGGAGCTGGCGAGCCGCGCCGGCGCCGAGCCGCGACGTCCGGACCTGGCCCCGGACGCCGCTCTCGCCGGCCAGGAGCAGGCCGCCGAGGAGCACCAGAATGACGGACAACGCACAGGCCGCCGGCTCGTTGAAGCCGACCTGGAACTCGTTGTAGATCTCGGTCGTCAGGGTCTGGTAGCCGAGGATCTCGAAAGCGCCGAACTCGGCCAGCACCACCAAGCCGACCAGGACCGCACCCCCGGAGATGGCCAACCGCGCCTGACCCACCGTGACGGTCCAGAACGTCCGGACCCGGCCCAGGCCGAGGGAACGCGCCACCTCCTCCTGCGCCGGGTCCGCCGACCGCAGGCTGGCGGCGACGGGAAGGAAGACCAACGGATAGACGGCGAGGGTCATCACCAGCACGGCGGCCCAGAAGCCGGCGATGGAGGGGAAGATGGCCTTCCATCCGAAACTGACCAGGAAGTCCGGGATGCCGAGTGGGATCACGACGAGGATCGCCAGGAGGCGACGACACGGGACGTCGGTCCGCTCGACGAACCAGGCCGCCAACGTGCCGACGACGACACTCAAGACGGTCACCACGACGACAAGCGAGACGGTGTTCCAGATCAGCGTCGCGGTCAGGCTCCGGAAGAGGAGCTGGTGCAGGTCCGGCCAACCCACCTGCACCGCCTGCACGACGAGGAACACGAGCGGCAGCAGCACCGCCACGGACACCAGCACGGCCCCGGTCGTGAGGATCGGTGGCAAACGGCGCCGACCGCCGCGGCGACCGGGAGCCGCCTCGCCAGGCGTCACAGCAGTTGGGCCTCCTGCAGCAGCTTGATCGCGGCGGCGCCCGTGCCCAGTTCGGGGATGGTGATGCTGTTCGGCTGGAGCTGGTCGAAGGGAGTCTCCGGCTTCGCGGTCGTGACCCCTGACGCGATCGGGTACTCGTAGCTGTCGCTGTGCCCGATGATCTCCTGACCTTCCTTCGAGGTCAAAAAGGCCAGGAAGCGCTGGGCGTCGGCCTGCTGGCCCGACGACTTCAAGATGCCGGCGCCGGACACGTCGATCACGTACCCGGGGTCGTGCGGGGCGAAGTAGGCGATGGCCGAGTGGAGCCCCGAGTCGCCGACCTGCGCTTTTTCACGGTACCAGTAGTACTGGTTGATAACGCCCAGCGCCACCTGCCCGCGATTGATCTCCGAGACGAGGGTCTCGTTGTCGGGATAGCTGTGACTGCCTGCGTTCGCCTTGACCGCCTCCAGCCACGCCAAGGCCGCCGCATCGCCGTGGGTCCGGGCGATCGAGGTGACGATCGGTTGGAAGTCGGTCTCGGAACCGGCGATGCCGATCTTCCCCTTCCACTTCGGATCGGCCAGATCCATCACCGACGTCGGGAGCTGGCTCGGGTTGAGGAGGGACGTGTTGTACCCCATGACGCTCACGCGGGCCGTCACCCCCACCCATTTGCCGTCGGGCGAGTTGAAGCGCGACGGCGTGTTGGCCAGGGTGGTTGGTGCAACGCTGGCCAGAAGGCCCTTGGAAGCCAACTCCTGCAACGGCGGCGTGTTCTCGGTGAAGTACACGTCTGCGGGTGACCGTGATCCTTCCGTGACGATCTGATCGGCCAGCACGTCTTCGTCGTCGTTGCGCACGTTGACCGTGATGCCGGTCTGCTTCTCGAACGCGGCGACCAGGGCCTGCGTGGTCTGCTCGTGTTGTCCCGAGTAGAGCGTCAACGCCTTCGCAGATGGTGTCGAGCCGGAAGAGGAACATCCCGCCAGCACGATGGCGCCCGCGACGACCGCCAGGCCGGCCCGCGCTCCTCGCCGACATTTTGCGGCGTTCTCCGAGCTCGACGCCCTTTTCCATCGCATGTGACGTTCGCCTTCCCTACCCCGGCCGTATTTAGGAAACCCTAAAGTTAGGGTCGCCTAATACGTTGGTCAAGTCTCGGGGCGGTCAGGATCCCGGCCGACGCACCTCCGGCGAGGTCGGCCCTGCCCTCCAGAGGGCTGGAGGGCTCGGCATGGAAGCGGACAGGAATGCGCCCGGCTCGCCGGGCTTCGGCTCCGGCTTCGACAGCGAGTCGCATCGCCCGGGCCATCGTCACGGGCTCGTGCGCCCGGTTGACTGCCGTCGCCACGAGGACACCGTCACAGCCCAGCTCCATGGCCAACGCCGCGTCCGACGCTGTGCCGATGCCCGCGTCGAGGATCACGGGGATCTCGACCGCCTCGCGGAGCAACGCGATGTTGTGGGGGTTCCGGATGCCGAGGCCACTGCCGATCGGCGAGCCGAGCGGCATGACCGCGGCGCAACCCACCTGCTGCAGGCGGAAGGCCAGCACGGGATCGTCGGTCGTGTAGGGCAGCACAACAAATCCATCCTCGGCAAGCTGCTCCGCCGCAGTGAGAAGCTCGACGGCGTCCGGAAGCAGCGTGCGTTCGTCGCCGATGACCTCGAGCTTGACCCAATCGGTCCCGAACGCCTCCCGCGCCAACTTGGCGGTCAGCACCGCCTCTGATGCCGTGGCGCAACCCGCCGTGTTGGGCAGCACCCGCACGCCCACATCCCGCAGGAGGGACAGCAAGGAACCCCGACCCGCGGCCTCGACGCGACGGACCGCGACCGTGGCCATGGCGGTCCCCGACGCAATGAGCGCAGCGGACAGCACGTCGAGGCTGGTCATGCCACCGGTCCCGAGGATGAGACGCGAGCCCAGTACGTCACCGGCGATGCACAGGCCGCTGTCGGATGAAACGGGCGTCGCGGGACCGGCGTCGTTGCGGGTCACCGAACGACGATACCCCGGTGCCCGCCTATGGTGGCTCGGTGCCGGACCCGACACCACTCACGGCGTTGACCATTGCCGGCTCCGACTCGGGCGGGGGTGCCGGCGCACAGGCCGACCTGAAGACCTTTGCGGCGCTGCGCGTCCACGGCACGTGCGCCCTGACGGCGGTGACGGCCCAGAACACGGTGGGTGTGCGCGGTATCGCCGTCCTGGAGCCGGCGTTCGTGCGGCAGCAGGTTGAGACGGTCCTGGACGACTTCGCCGTGCGCGCGGTCAAGACGGGCATGTTGGCGACCGCAGGGATCGTGACCGTTGTGGCCGACCTCGCCGCGCGCGGGCTTCTCGCCAACCTCGTCGTGGACCCCGTCCTGGTGTCCTCGACCGGGCAACGGCTTCTGGAGACCGACGGTGTGGACGCCTACCTGCGGCTGCTCCTCCCCCACGCCCTGGTGGTCACGCCGAACCTGCGGGAAGCCGCCGTGCTCGGTGGCACAGATGTCGAGTCCCTCCGCCCGCTCCATGCTCGGATCGCCGTTGCCGAGCAGATCAGGGCCACCGGAGCCCGCTTCGTGGTGATCAAAGGCGGGCACCTCACCGATTCGGCTGACGACGTGGTAGCCGGACCCGACGGCATCGTGGTCCTGCCCGGCGAACGAGTGGACACCGGGAACGACCACGGCACGGGTTGCTCCCTCGCGGCGGCGGTGGCCGCCCACCTGGCCAGGGGCGCCACCGTGCCCGAGTCGATCGCGCAGGCCAAGGCCTTCGTGGCGCGGGCTCTGGCCGGCGGTGCCGCCTGGCGCCTGGGGGCCGGGCACGGCCCCCTCGACCATTTCGGGTGGTCCGGACCGCCGTAGGCTTGGAGCGTCATGACGGATGTGCTCGAACCGCGGCGGCCACCCTCGCCCACAGGGATCTCCATGCGACCGGCCATGATCGTGCTGGGCCTGGCCGGGCTCATCCTCGTCCTCTTCGTCACCATCGGCATTGTGTCCACCCAATCCCCGGCTGCGGTCAAGCATTCCGATACCGCTGTCGGTGTCCCCGGCGTCACCCTGCGGGCCGTGCCCGCCGCCGGGCTGCTCTCGCCGATCGTCAGCGCCGGCGAGCCGCCCAACAACATCCTCAATGCCGTCTCGGTCCCGGTGGGATCGGTTCGGATCTCGCACCAGAACAACAGCGCGGGGGCCGGTCAATACGACTCCCAGGTGACCTTCGGGTCCGGTGAATCCCAGGCCGCACTGCTTGCCTTCTACGCCGCGGACATGAAGCTCGAGGGTTGGCAGATCTCGGACCAGGGTGCGGCGAGGAACGACCCGGGAGCCCTTCAGGTCCTGGGCAAGCTCGCAGGCTCCGACGGCTACTACTGGGAAATGGGCGCCACGGTCAACGCAACGACATTCAGATCGGACGGCCCCGCCCGAGGGACGACCCACTTCACGGTGCGGCTCTTCCAGGTGCCGGATCCCGAATAGGCGCGCCGTGGTGCGCCATCGGCTCGTTGCGTTCAGCTCGATGCGGAGCCGATCGATGCGTCCACCGGCTCGAGCAGCTCTTCGCCTTCCCTTCCGGACACCGGCTGAGCCAGCAAGTAGGCCCACACGAAGAAGTTGATCGGGTACAGCAGATAGCCCACGCGCGGATCGGGGGCCAGGAAGATCAGCGCGGACATCACGACACCGGCGATCATGCAGACCTCCGCCGCGGTCCCCGGCGTGTGGCGGTAGAGGTGCCGGGTCAGGAGGACCGCCAAGACGATGCCGACCGCAAGGGGCAGCGCCCGACTCAGCGACGGGAACTCGCTCACCAGCACATGACCGGGCAGCGCGCTGGCGGCCGTCGTCGGGATTTTGCTCAGGCCGAGCGGGAAGAGGATGACGTCGTCGATGAGCGCGAACGGGCCGCGGAGGGCGAACGGGAAGATGGTGGGCACGGCGACGACGATCATGCCGGCCAGCATGGAGAACGGGCGCCGCTCGCCGTTTCGTCCCCGCGCCGCGAACAGCGCCAGGGCCGCGAGTGGCCACGCGGTGAACTTCATGGCCGAGGCGATGCCGAAGACGACACCCGATGCGAAGGGTCTCTGGCGCTGCGCCAGGACCACGGCCAGGAGCAGGAAGGCCACCACGGGTATGTCATCTCCCCCCGTGGCCAGCGGCAACGACGCGACCGGGAGGATGATGAGCGCCTGTACGGCCCGGATCTTTCGTCGTCCGTCAGCCCGACAGAGATACAGCGCGACAGCCGCGACGGCGAGTGTCGTGAGACAGAAGAAGATCCGGGCGTCGCTCAGCCCGTTGTTCGGCCAGATCTCGCTCGGAATGCCGGCAACGGCCATCAGCGGCAGGTAGGGCAAGAATCCCTCGAAGTCCGGTTGGCCCGGGGGGTGGTACCTCACGGCATGGTGGAGGCGCACCGGCACGACGTACGGATCGGTGCCGTGCACGAGGTCCTGACCTCCGACCTCGACGGTGACGACCTCGGGCTGCTGGTGGGATCCGGCCACGTGATCGAACCGCCAGAGGACCTCAAAGCCCATCGGGATGGCGAGGGAGCCGGCGAACACGCATGCGGCGACGACAATGCGGGTCAGCCAGGCGCGCCGGTGCTGGCGCTTCGTGAGCGCATGGCCGGCCTGCCGGCGGCGGGCACGCCGCAGGGCGCCGGCCAGGACGGCTGACGCCACCGCGCCGAACGCGAACGGGATCAATGCCATGCGGCCCCACACCTGGTAGAGCGCGTTGGTCGACGTGAAGATGGTGAGGAGCGCGAAGAGGGCACTGGCGCCGTACAACAAGGCGTCGCCGACCTCTGGGGTTATCCGCTTGATGCGCCCCCAGACGCGTGACCACCAGTCGGCCCAGGGCGTCGCCCAACTCGGGATCACTGTGGGGGAATCGTTCAGCATGGCCTCGCAAAAGCCTCGCACACAGGGGGATCGCGTGAAGGAACCCCTGGATGATCCTAAAGGTGGAGGTGGCGGACGTAGAACGCCAATTCGGCCTCCAGGCACGCAGTCAAGGTGTCCGCCCGTCGGAATCCGTGTCCCTCCCCCTCGAAGAATTCCAGGTCGCAGTGGGTCCCGGCGGCATCGAGGGCGGCCCGCATGCCCTCAGCCTGGGCGGGTGGCACCACGGCATCCTCGGTCCCCTGGAGCAGGAGCACCGAACCGCCCATGGCCCCGGCGCGGTGGACGGGCGAACGCTCCTCATACAGCCGACGCGCCTCGGGCAACGGCCCGATCAGACGGTCGGTGTAGTGGGCCTCGAAATCGTGGGTGGTCGCGACGAGAGCCAGCAGGTCCGTGACGCCGTACCAGGAGACGCAGGCGGCGAAGCCCTCTCCAGCAGCCAGCGCATTGAGGGCCGTCATCCCTCCCGCACTGCCGCCCCGCACGGCCATCCGCTGCGGGTCGATCTCGCCTCGGTCCGCCAGGTACCGCGCCGCATCGAGGCAGTCCTCCGAGTCGGCGAGGCCCCATTGACCCCATAGGGCGCACCGGTAGTCCCGCCCATGACCCGAGCTCCCCGCGTAGTCCACGCACGCCACAGCAAAGCCGCGCGTCGCGAAAAACTGCAACGTGAGGTCGAGCCCCGCCTGGCAGGACGACGTCGGGCCCCCGTGGCACCACGTCACCAACGGAGGCGCGACCACCTCCGGACCGCGCGTGGCGCGCAGCGTGGGACGGAACAGCGTGCCGTGCACCGCACGGCCTGACCGCCCGACCAGCGTGAACGGCTCCCCCACGGCGACGTCCCCGTGTTCGAGGACCACCCCGGCGTGAGGACGGACCGGCCGCGCCCCGTCTCGGGACTCCATGTCCAAATGGTGGAGGCCGTGTCGAGCGTGCTGCCGATCAGGGCAACGCCGTTCCCGTGCGCGCACACCGCGGCAATGGAGACGCACGGTTGCGCGGGCGCGAGCGGCGGCGGCGTCCCCGCGTGACCGAGAGCGTGCAGCGCGACGAGCCTGTCGCGCCCGGCGCGCGTCATCCGGGTGACCAGAGTCCCGTCGGTCATCTCCGCCATGGTTCGCTGGCCGAGCACCCAGTCCGGTCCGTGAAACTCGGCCTCCAGCGCAGTCAGGGCCATGGGCTCCTCGTCTGCGCCGATGCGACCCGGGTGGCGGTAGGGCTGCCACCACCCTTCCCGGTCCGAGACGAATCGCAACGACCCGTCGTGACCCCAGTCCGGTTGGCCGACCGATTCCCCGCTCCCACCGGCCACACGCCGTGCCGGCCCCCCGGCGAGCAGCACCTCGTGGTCGTGTGAACCGCAGGAACCCAGACCGAGCGGCAGCAACAGGACCGTCGAAGCGTCCCACGGCATGTCCGGATGATCCCAGGCGACCACGGCCAGACGGTCACCGGCCGGGTGCGGCCGGGGCGAACCGAAGAAATCATGCCCGTCGAGCAAGACCGACTCGCAGGGCGAGTCGGTCCGTGTCGACAGGGCGACGACGCTCCGTAGGGGCCTCGCCGACCCCTCGCGATGGATCTCCCGCACGGCCAGTACCCATTGGCCGTCCGCGGTGGCGCTGAGCCCACCGTGATTGTGGATCTCGCCCGGCGGAGGCGGTGCGCTCAATGCCACCGGCGCCACCGGTGCCACCGCGGCGGACGCGGCTCCCGCCCCATCACAGAACCAGACCCGTTGGTCCGACAGGTCGACATACGCGAAGGCGCCGGCGGCTCGTCCCGGCACGAGGCTGAGCGCGCCGCCGCCGTACTCGTTGACCCGGCTCCGAATACTCACCGTCTCCGGCGAATGGTCGGTCAGGCCGCGAGCATCGGCCCGCACCACCACGGTCCGGCCCGCCTCGGCTGGGCGGGACTCGAGCCAGTAGAGCGCCTCTCCGTCGGAGCAGATCTCCGAGAGCGATACCTTGGCCCGCGCCACGTCCCCCGCCGCGAGGGGCGAAGCCCAGCCCCCATAACGTGCAATTGTGGTCACGGTCCGAACGTACCCGTTGCAACCCGTCCCGCCAGAACGTGTCGGCACCGCGCCCTACAGTGAACCCGTGCGTTTCGCGGCCTACCTGCTCTCCAAGGCGGGCGCGGTCATCCGTCCCGCCGTGGTCGAGCTGGCCGACACCGACCTCCCGGAGGGCGAGGTGCTCGTCCGGGTCGAATGGTCCGCCATCAACTTCAAGGACGCCATGGTCACCCGCCCGGGAAACCGCGTGGCCCGTGTCTTCCCACTCGTGCCCGGCGTCGAGCTGACAGGCAGTGTCGAGGAGAGCACGAATCCCGACTTCACGCCGGGCCAGCGTGTTCTGGTGCAGGGCTACGAGCTCGGTGTGGACCGTCACGGCGGGTTCGCCGCCTATGCACGTGTGCCGGCCGATTGGGTGGTGCCGCTGCCCGACGGCCTGACGTGTCGTACCGCGGCGATCATCGGGTTGGCCGGTTGCACCGCCCTGTTGTCGCTCCGTCGTCTCGTCCATCACGGGACGACGCCCGAGGACGGGCCCATTCTCGTCACGGGCGCGTCCGGGGGCGTCGGAAGCGCCGCCGTCGCCTTGCTGGCCCGCGGTGGATTCGAGGTCGTGGCCTCATCGGGCAAGACGACGGAGCACGACTACCTCAAGGGGCTCGGGGCCTCCCGCGTGGTCGGCCGAGAGTTCACCGAGGACGACGGCCGTACCTTGGGGCCCCAGCTGTGGGCGGGCGTCGTCGACTGCGTCGGCGGGAGGGCGCTGGCCGAAGCGCTGCGCACCGTTCGCTACGGCGGAGCGGTCGCAGCCAGCGGCCTGACGGGAGGCAACGACCTCGCCACCACGGTCTATCCCTTCATTGTGCGTGGCGTCGCCCTGTTGGGGATCGACACCGTGGCCACACCGATCGATGAGCGACGCGCACTCTGGAACGACATGGTCGACGCGTTCCCGCTGGAGCACTGTGAAGAGATGGTCAACGAGGAGATCGGCCTCAACGGGCTCACGGCCGCGCTCGACCGGGTGCTCGATGCTGCGGTGCGAGGACGGATCCTCGTCGATCCGACTGCCTGAAGGTCAGGCGCCGGCGTAGACCGGCGAGACCCTGATGGTCCCGTTGCCACAGGGCCCGACGGCCAACTGGAAACTCGGAGAGGCCGTCGTCGTCCCCGGCATGGTCACGGAGGCGGACTCGGAAGTGGGGCAGCTCGTCTCGGAGCCGACGGGCACGTCCGAGTACTGGTAAGCGAACTGCGCGCTGGACGAGGGCGCCAGCGAGAATGACGACGGTGGAGCGTTCGCCGCGCTCGAGATCGTCACCGTCAACCCGTCCACCATCGTGACCGTGAGCGGAGCGCCACTCCCGGAGAAGAGTGCCATCGACGGGTAGCCGCTGACGGTACACGGAGCGGTTCCCGCGTTGGTGACGGTGACGGTTCCGGTGATCGTCCCCGCCGCACCCTGGCCCTGCCCGGGCGAGGCCGTGATGTGGGTACAGGCGGACGAGGTCGCCGACGTTGATGTCGTCGTCGTAGCAGACGTTGTCGTGGTGGTGGATGACGAGGTCGTCGTGGTGGCAGCGCGCGTCGTGGTCGTGACGTGCTTCGGCGTGCTCGGACCGCTGCTGCACGCGGCCAGTGCCACCGCTGCGCCCGCAAGAAGGGCGAGCGCCCAGCGGTGTTGCGTCACGCCTCGAAATCCTCGGGGCGCACCGAGTCGAGGAACTGGCGGAACTGGCCGACCAATTCGTCGGGCGTGTCATCCTCCTCCTCCTCGGCGTCGAGCGCAAGAATGATTCCCTCGGACTCCATGAGCTCATCGGAAACGAACAGGGGCGACTCGGTACGCACGGCCACCGCGACGGCATCGGACGGTCGGCTCGAGACGATCGTCCGCTCGTCCCCGCGCATGAGGTGCAACTCGGCATAGTAGGTGGACGCCCGCAACTCTGTGATGATCACCCGTTCGACGCTGATGTCGAGGGCACCGAGCATGTCCTTCATCAAGTCGTGAGTCAGGGGTCTCGGCATGGTCACGCCCTGGAGGGCGTAGGCGATGGCCGTTGCCTCGGGGCTCCCGATGAAGATCGGCAGTGTCCGCCCCTCACCCTCGGTCTCCTGCAGAAGGAGCACCGGCGTGTTTGATTGCAGGTCCACCCTGACGGCACGAAGAAGCACACGGACCATGCTTGAAATGTAGCGCCCGATTGCGGGCCTGCGTCACCCCCCCAGGTGGCGGCGGAGAGCCTGGCGAAGAAGGGTGGCTCGCATCGATTGTCCGAGCGCAGCCAGCTGATCGGCCCCATCGACGGCTCGTTGCCGGGATTCGGGGTTCCGCTGGCGCAAAAGGGGGATCACCACCTGCTCAATGAGGCCCAGCTCGCGGTCGGCAGCGTTTCGGTAGAGCCGCAGGTGGCGCGGCTCAATCCCGAAGGCCCGGAACGCTGCGGCCAGGTTGGCCACGGTGAGGGCATCTTCGTCGTAGGTCTCGATACCAGCCACCGAGACGCACTCCACGAGGCCGAACCCCTTGAGCCCCGCCAGCTCTTCGAGCGAGAGGCCACTGGCAGCGCACAACTCGTCCGCTGACAGGCTCGCGCCGGTCACCACGGCGGGCGCGGCACTCGGCGCGCTCCCTGCGGTGCCCTCGCGTGGTTTCGCTTCGCCCTTGCGCGTGTGTGCGTCGCTGTGTGGTGGCACGACGCGCGGGTTCACTGCTGTCTCTGTCGTCTCTGCTGTCTCTGTTTGGCGCGGGAGCGACGTCCCGTTGCCGCGCCCTGCGGCCGTCGGCGGCGACGCTGGGGCCGTCGCCGATGCCGGCGGCGGCGCGCTCTGACCTCCGGCGCCGACCGGGGCTGGATCGCCCGCCCGATCGTCGGCGGCGACGCGGCGCGGCCCGGCGCTCACGCTTTCACGTGGCACCGCGGGCTCGGCCGTGATGCGTGGTGCGACATCCGCCTCGACCACCACCTGCAAACCGGGGCGCGTCTTCTTCTCCTCGGGGAGCCGGGCGGCGCGGCGCGACGCATCAGCAAGGATGCGCGCCATCGCCTCCTCGTCGGCCTTGGTCGGCTGTTCGTGCGCGTGCCCCGATGCCACCCCGACCGCGACCGCGACCGCGGGCTCGACCTCCTTGCCGTTCGGACGCTCCTGCTCGAGGTCCTCGCCGAGGTCCCCATCGGCCAGCCGGTCCCGGATGACCTTGAGCGGAAGGAAGTGCTCCCGCTGCTGGCGCAGGACCCAGCGCAGGCGCTCCACGTCGTGGTCGAAGAATTTGCGGTACCCCGAGGGCGAACGCTCCGGATTGACCAGGCCCTGGCTCTCGAGGAAGCGGATCTTCGAGATCGTGACGTCAGGGAACTCCTCCCGCAAGAGGGTCAGAACGTCACCGATGGAAAGGTAGGTGCGGCTGCTCACTCGTTGCCAGCCACCAGGTAGACGAGCTTGAACTTGCCGATCTGCACCTCGTCGCCCGGGGCGAGCGGGACCTCGTCGATACGCTCACGATTGACGTACGTGCCGTTCAGCGACCCCACGTCCCGGACTGTGTACCCCCCGTTGGCGGGGCCGATCTCCACATGACGCCGCGACACCGTGATGTCGTCGAGGAAGATGTCGCTCTCGGGATGGCGCCCGGCCTTCACGACGCGCTCACCGAGGAGATAGCGCGCGCCGATGTTGGGGCCGCGGGTGACGACAAGCACGCCGGCGCCATGCGGCACTTCGACCGAGGTGACATCCGGATAGTCCTCCGTCGTCTCCCCCTCATCGGTTGGGTGGAGCGTGATGGTGGCGTCATCGCCGTCCGCCAGCAGCGCATGACCACACGACGAACAGAAGTTGACGCCCTCGGGATTCCGGTGCCCGCAATTGTGACAGAACACGACGTCCACGGTACCCCACCCCACGACTGACTTCTCCTGCCCCCATCACACCCTCGAACGCCAGGTCAGTCCGCAGTCAGGTCACCGTAGGCGACCGCGTCGAGGAGAGCGGCCGGGTCCGCACCCTTCGCGAGCTCCAGCTCGCAGAGCCATCCTTCGCCGTAGGGATCCTGGTTGATCCTCTCAGGCCCCTCCGTGAGCGAGTCGTTGACAGCCGTGACGGTGCCCGCCAGCGGCGCGTAGAGCTCGGACACCGACTTGGTCGATTCGACCTCGCCAAGCTGTCCTCCGGCCTCGACCTCGGCCCCGACGGAGGGCAAGTCCACGAACACGATGTCACCCAGCGCGTCCTGGGCGTAGTCCGTGATGCCGACCCGTACCGTCGTCCCTTCGACGCGGACCCACTCGTGCTCCGCCGAATATCGAAGGTCCTCTGGGATGTTCATGGGGGGCGACCATACCGGACGACCACCAGATGCCGCACCCGAAGTATCAGGGGAGCATGCCGGCAATCCGCTCGCTGTACGTGGCCACCAGGGCCTCGGAGGAGACCGGGTCCGACCCCTCGGCCCAGACGTGCGTGACGGGCTCGGCGGGGTCCGGCACCACCAGGGCCCACCCCTGGTCGGATACCACCTTGATGCCGTCTACCAGGACCAATTCGGCCCCCTCGTCGGTCAGCTGCTCCATCAGGGTCCGCATGATCAGACCCTTCTGTTCCATCGGCGTCGGCACCTCGCCTTCCGAGATGGGCATCGACGGGGTGGCGTCGACGATCTCTGCCAGAGTCCTCGGGCTGTCCTCGAGCAGCGACACCAAACGCGCCAGCGCGGCCGCGGCGTCGAAGGCCGGCAGAAAGGCCGGGAAGACGTAGCCTCCTCGCCGGTCCGAGGCGAACGAGACGCCGCCTGACGCCGCGGCCTGCAGCAGCCCTGACGGCGACAACGGCGTGAGCATCAACTCGATCCCGCGCTCTCGACAGCGGCGGACCGTGCGGTCACTGGCAGTCACCGGGAGTGCAACGCGTCCCGTCTCACCCGCCGCAGTCGACAGGTCGATGAAGGCCATGATCGCCTCGTCGTCGGACAGCACGCGGCCCATCCCATCGATGAGGGTGAGGCGCTCGCCTCCGGCATCGATGACGGCACCGAGGTCGGCCCCCGATCCACGCACGGCGTCCGCCACCCGGGCCTCGCTCGCCGCACGGTCGACCGCGATCATGCCCGGCGTCTGCGCATAAGGATTGATGCTGAGCACGTCAGCACCGACCTTCGAGAGCAGGCTGGGCATGACGAAGTTGGCCGCCCCGAACGAGAGGTCGAGGACGAGCTTCACCTGGTGGCCCACGACCCGCCGTAGCTGGAACGCCTCGACGACATCCTCGGTGTAGAGCTCGATCGTCCGGGGCGAGAAGTCGATGTCACCGATTTCGCCGGCAGTGACCCGACGGAACTCCTCTCGGTGATACGTGCGCTCGACCCGTCGCTGATCGCTCTCGGTGAGGTCGATGCCGCGTTCGTCGAAGAAGCGGATGACCACCGACTGGGGGTCGTCCGGGCTGAGCCGCACGGTGAGCCCGGCCCGGTTGCCGCGCATGCGCACGTGATGCCGCGTCACGGGCACCGTCGCCAACTCCAAGTCGTTGACGTTCACACCGACGGAGTTGCACCCGACCATCAGGGCGCGCTTCAGCACACGGGCGACCCGGCTCGTGTCCCGCGAGGCGGTGATGAACGACCCCTTCTCGAAGCCCGACGCCCAGGCCTTGGCCAGACGGACCGCCAGCTCGGGGCTGATGTCGACGTTGGCGATGCCTTGGACGCCCTCCGGGCCGAAAAGGGTCCGCGACCCGCCCGACTCCCACACGATGGAGGCGTTGACCTGGGCCCCGGCCTCAACGACCTTGTAGGGATACACCTTGACGTCGCTGCGGACCTCGGCGTGAGCGCCGACCAGGCAGCCCTCCCCGACGACCGCTCCGGGCTCAATCCGGGCCCCGATCCGGAGGTCACAGGACCGCCCGAGCACGGCACCCTCCACGCGGGTGGCCGGCCCCAGGTAGGAATTCTCGCCGATGACGGAGCGCTGGAGCTCCGCCCGGGCCGCCACCTGGGCATTGGCGCCCACTGTCGTGTAGCCCGCCAGGACGACATCCTCGTCGATGGTGCAGTTCTCCCCGATGAACGTCGGCGAGTCGATCCGCACCGACGGGTCGATGGTGGAGCCCTTGCCTATCCAGACGCCGGGGCGAAGCTCGAAGCCGGCGATGTCCACATCCACCTTGCCGTCGAGGATGTCCTCGTGGGCCTTGAGATAGGCGGCGGTGGTGCCGACGTCCTCCCAGTACCCGTCGGCCACGTAGCCGTAGAGGGGCTGGCGTGCCTGGAGGACGGAGGGGAACACCTCTCCGGAGAAATCGACGGAACGGCCTTCGGGGATGTGGTCGAAGATCTCGGGTTCCAGAACGTAAATGCCGGTGTTGATGGTGTCGCTGAACACCTGGCCCCAGCCGGGCTTCTCGAGGAAGCGCTCGATCGTCCCGTCCTCCCGCGTGATCACGATGCCGAACTCGAGGGGATTCTCGACGGCACACAGGGCGATCGTGGCCAGCGCCTCGTTCTTCTCGTGGAAGTCGATCACCGACGTCAGGTCGATATCGGTGAGGACGTCACCCGAAATCACGAGAAACCGCTCAGTCAGCTGCTCGCGCGCGTTGCGAACCGATCCTGCGGTGCCGAGGGGCGATTCCTCCGTGGCGTACACCATCGAGACCCCGAGCTCGCTGCCGTCGCCGAAGTAGCTGCGGATCGCATTGGGGAGAAAGGCGAGCGTGACGACGATGTCGGTGATGCCGTGGCGCCGGAGCAGCGACACGATGTGCTCCATCATCGGTCGTCCGACCAGCGGAAGCATCGGCTTGGGCAGGTTCGAGGTCTGCGGGCGAAGCCGGGTGCCCTCGCCACCCGCCATGATCACGGCCTTCATACGGTGCTCCGGCGCGCCGCCCGGCCCTGACGCAACGCCTGCCGTGCTGGTCCGATGTAGCTTCCGGCCGCCCACCAGGCCAGCGTCAGCCCGATGAGACCCGTCACCCAGCCGATGATCCGGATCGGTTCCTGCCAGGCAGCCGTCCCGTAGCCGAGGAGGAACGTGGGGTAGGCGAACATGAGTCCGAATGTGCCCGCCTTGCCCACCCACAACACATCGATGCGCGCCGCGCCCATGCTGGCCAGCAGCAGCACCATCACCGACACCAAGACCTCACGGGCAATGGTGGCCAGGCCGAACCAGAGGGGCACGGCGCCGTAGACCATGATGGAGATCACCGCCGTTCCCACCAGGATCCGGTCCGCCGTCGGATCGAGCACCTTGCCGAACGTCGACACCTGGCCGTAGCGCCGCGCCACGAACCCGTCGACCCAGTCGGTCGCGCCGAGCACTGCCAGAAGGACGGCGGCGGCCGTCTGGCGATGGGCCCCGAAGAGCAGCCACAGGTACAGGGGGATGCACAGGAGCCGCACGAGGGTGATGACGTTGGGGGCGGTGAGGATCCGGTCCAACCCTTGCTCGTCCACGCCCAGAGTCTAGGGAGTGCCTCGCGGCGACCTCGTCTGACCTGTGCGAGAGTGGCGCAGTGCCGCGCTTCGAACCGTTCCAGGGCCTGCGCTACCGACCCGAGGTCGCACCACTTGACCAGGTCATCGCCCCGCCGTACGACGTGATCTCGGCTACAGAGCGTTCGCGGCTGGCTTCGCGCCATCGGGCCAACGCGGTGTTGGTCGAACTTCCCGAAGCCGATCTCTCGGGTCGACGCGACCGCTACGCCGTGGCCACCGAACTGTTCACCCGATGGCAAGCCAAGGGGATCCTCGTGGCCGATCCGGTCCCGAGCCTCTATCCCTACCGGATGACCGACCCGTCCGGGAGGGCCACCACCGGCGTCATTGGCGCCCTGGGCCTCGGTGAGCCGGGCACCGAGAGCGACATCCTCCCCCACGAGCAGACCCTCCCCAAGCCCAAGAGTGACCGGCTCGACCTGCTCCGGGCGACGCGGGCCAACCTGTCCCCGATCTGGGGCCTCTCCATGGCCGCCGGCGTGACGGCCACCTTCGACCCCACCGACGACGACCCGGTCGCCGATGTCCACGACGACGACGGGGTCCGTCACCAGCTCTGGGTGTTGCACGATGCCGACACCGTCGCTGCGGTCGGTGCAGCCCTGGCCAAGGCTCCCGTGGTTCTCGCTGATGGGCACCACCGCTACGAGACCGCCCGGACCTACCAGGCCGAGTGCCGCCAGGCCAACGGCGGTGCGCCCGGGTCCTACGACCTCGTGATGGCGCTCGTCGTCGAGCTCGCCGAGGACCAGCTCACCGTCGGCGCCATTCAGCGCACGGTCAGCGGCCTGCCCAAGGATTTCGACCTGGTGGCCGCCCTGGCTCCGTGGTTCGACGTCGTCCGGGCCGGCGCGGCCGACGACCGGACCCTCGGCGCACTGGCCGACTCGCACTCTCTGGCCCTGGTTACCGGCGGCCAGGCGTACCTGCTCCTCGCCCACGCCGAGGTCCAGGAACAGCCGGGCAACGACCTCGACTCCAACCTGGTGGCCAGCGTGCTCGCCACGCTCCCGCCCCACGAGGTCATGCACCGCCACAGCGTGGCCGAGGCGATGGAGGCCCTCCGCGACGGCGAGGGCCAGGCGGCCTTCCTCCTCCGGCCGGTCACCGTCGCCCAGATCGACGAATGGGCGAACGAGCGGCGGCGCATGCCACCCAAGACGACCTTCTTCAGTCCCAAGCCCCGGACCGGCATGGTGTTCCGGTCCCTCGATCTCCCCTGAGGTGACCACGTGCACGACTCTGTGACCATCCACATGACGGCGTCGCCTCAACCGGTCTGGGACCTGGTGAGTGACGTCACTCGGATCGGGAGCTACAGCCCCGAGACCTTCGAGGCCGAGTGGGTCGAGGGGGCCACCGGGCCCGCCGTCGGCGCCCGCTTCCGCGGCCACGTCAAGCGCAACGGCATCGGCCCGATCTACTGGACGACCTGCACGGTCACCGAGTGTGAGCCCGGGAAGACCTTTGCTTTCGGAGTGGGGAGCCCCGGAAAGCCCCCGTTGAACGTGTGGCGCTACGAGATCACACCAGCCGAGAACGGCTGCGACGTCACCGAGTCCTTCACCCTCAGCCCCACGTTCGGCCTCCGCCTCTACTGGACCCTGTGGGGGTGGTCCCGGGGCAAGGTCAATCGCAAGGGGATGCGCACGACGCTCGAGCGGATCCGGGACGAGGTGCAGGAGAAACCAGCGGCCTAGTCATGGAAGACCGCCCCGGCACGCTCCTGCACCTCGAACTCGGCGACGCTTCGCCTGCGAGCCGTGCGCGCAGAGCGGAGGCGTTGGCGGGAGCCGAGGGCGTCGAGCGGGTGACCTGGTGGGAGAACGCTGCCTTCGAGCGCACCGACCTACCCATGCGGATACGTGACGGCCGGTCCCTCGTCGTCGTCGAGGCCGCCGAGGGGTACGTGCCTCAACCGCCACCGCCCGAGGTCTCGCAGTCCCACTGCTTTCGCCGGTATCCCCGTCCGAGCCAGGGCATCCTCACCGGCGGGCCGACCCTGGGCCTGGCGATCGTCTGGATCAGCCCGCGGACCCCGGACCTGGCCCGCCGCCTGCGCGACTGGGGCGACTTCGTGCACATCCGCCACATCGCCGCAGCCGCCATCCCGGGCTTCACGCAGATTTCCGTCTACGAGAACACGGCCGAGGCGGACCCCCTGTACATGCACTTCTACGAGTTCGACAACGCGGAGGCCGAAGCCACCTTCGCCACCATGATCGCCCACGTGGCGCCCCGCCTGGGCGGCACCGAGAGCCCGGCCTATGCGGACTGGGCCGACTGGCGGCCGCCGGGCGGACGGCTGTTCTACTGCAATACCTTCACCCGCCTGGGCGAAGTGGTCAGCTGAGCGAGGAGTCGCTCAGCGAAGTGACCAGCCTCTGACTACTCGACCGTCCAACTCGAGCCGGACCGGAGCAGCGCCGCCACGTCGCCCAGCCCACGCTTGCCCTGGGCCTCCGTGATCTGCTCGGACATCTGCGTCCCGTACTCGGGGCGCTCGACGGCCCGGAAGACGCCGATCGGGGTCGGCTCGTAGGGGCCACGAGCCAGCCGGGACAGCGCGAACGCGAGGCCGGGGTCGTCCCGCTTCTCGTCATGGACGAGCAGGGCGTCGGGACCCACATCGGCCACCGACACGATCTCGAGGCTGCCATCGGCTCGTTGAATCACGCCGCGCTCTTCGCCCTCGGCGCCGAAGGCGATCGGCTGGCCGTGCTGGAGCGGGATGAGCATGGTGGCCCGGGCGTCCCGGCTGGTGATCTTCTCGAAGGCGCCGTCGTTGAAGACGTTGCAGTTCTGCAGGACCTCCACGAAGGCGGCGCCGTTGTGCTGGTGCGCCCGCCGGAAGGTCTCCTGCATGTGCGCCCGGTCCATGTCGTGGGTCCGGGCCACGAAGGTGGCCTCGGCACCGAGCGCCAGCGACACCGGGTTAAACGGGGTGTCGACGGACCCGAACGGGGTCGACTTGGTGACCTTGGCCACCTCCGACGTCGGTGAGTACTGGCCCTTGGTCAGCCCGTAGATCTGGTTGTTGAACATCAAGATGTTCAGCCGGACGTTGCGGCGCAGCGCGTGGATGAGGTGGTTGCCGCCGATGGAGAGCGAGTCGCCGTCACCGGAGATGACCCACACGTCGAGGTCCGGTCGCGAGGTGGCCAACCCGGTGGCGATCGCCGGGGCCCGCCCATGGATGGAGTGCATGCCGTAGGTGTTCATGTAGTACGGGAAGCGGGCCGCGCAGCCGATCCCCGAGAGGAACACGGTGTTCTCGCGCCGCACGCCGAGGTCGGGCATCAACATCTGGACGGCGGCCAAAATGGAGTAGTCACCGCAGCCCGGGCACCAACGCACCTCCTGGTCGCTGGTCCAGTCCTTGCGGGCCGTGACGGGAATGGCGGTGGCGGTGGAGCCGTTGGACTCGCTCATGACTTCCCTCCGAGCAGCGCCGTGATGGCTGCCTCGATCTCTCCGACGCGGAACGGCACACCCTGCATTTTGGACATGGTCTGGGCGTCCACCAGGTACTCCGCCCGCAGAATGCGGCTCATCTGGCCGAGGTTCACCTCGGGGACCAGCACCTGGGAGTAACGGTGCAGCACCTCGCCCAGGTTGGACGGCAGCGGGTGGAGATGGCGCAGGTGGACGTGGGCCGCCTTCATGCCGCGAGCCCGGATCCGCTTGACGCCCGCCGCCACGGCGGCATAGGTGGAGCCCCAGCTCACGAGGAGGAGCTGGGCGTCCCCGGTCTCGTCGTCCACCTGGGTCAGCGGGATGTCACCGGCGATCCCGGCGATCTTGTCGCGACGGAGGTGGACCATGCGCTCGTGGTTGACGCCGTCGTAGGAGACGTTCCCCGTGCCGTCCGCCTTCTCCAACCCACCGATGCGGTGCTCCAACCCCGGCAGGCCGGGTGGTGCCCAGGGGCGGGCCAGGGTCTCGGGGTCACGCACGTAGGGCCAGAACGTCTCGGTCCCGTCGTCGTCCACGTGGTTGGGTCGGGTGGCAAAGCCCGGCTCGATCGTTCCGAGCGCATCGAGGTCGGGCAGGCGCCAGGGCTCGGCGCCATTGGCCAGGTAGCCGTCGGAGAGCACGATCACCGGCGTGCGGTACTTCACCGCCAGGCGGACGGCCTCGACGGCGATGGCGAAGCAGTCGCTGGGCGTCTTGGGCGCCAGAATCGGAAGGGGCGCCTCGCCGTGCCGGCCGTACATCGCGTGCAGCAGGTCGGCCTGCTCGGTCTTGGTGGGAAGCCCGGTGGACGGCCCGCCGCGTTGGACGTCGACGATCACGAGCGGCAGTTCGAGGTTGATGGCCAGGCCGATCGTCTCGGACTTGAGGTCGAGGCCGGGGCCGCTGGTCGTGGTGACCCCGAGGGCACCGCCGAAGGCCGCGCCGAGGGCAGCGCCGATGCCGGCGATCTCGTCCTCGGCCTGGAAGGTGCGGACGCCGAACTCCTTGCGCCGGCTCAGCTCGTGGAGGATGTCGGAGGCGGGGGTGATCGGATAGCTGCCCAAGAACAGGGGCAGGCCGGCCAACCGGGAGGCGGCGATGAGGCCCCAGGCCAGCGCCTGGTTGCCGGTGACCTGGACGTACTCGCCCTTCTCGAAGGTGGCAGGGCGGACCTCGTAGTTGGACTCGAAGAGCTCGGCCGTCTCACCGAAGTCGTACCCGGCGCGGAATGCCCGCGTGTTGGCGTCGGCCACCTGGGGCCGGTTGCCGAACCGCTCCCCGATCCAGTCGACGGTGGGCTCGACCGGACGCGTGTACATCCAGCTGATCAGGCCCAGCGCGAAGAAGTTCTTGGAACGCTCGGCATCGCGGGGCTTGACCCCGGCCTCCTTGCAGACCTCCTTGGTGATGGAGGTCATAGGCACCTCGTACACCGTGTAGGCGGCCAGGGAGCCGTCGGTCAGGGGGTTCTCGGCATAGCCGGCCTTCGTCAGGTCACGCTCCTCGAAGGAGTCGCTGTTGACGATCAGGACCGTGCCCTTGGCCATCAGCTCGATGTTGGCCTTGAGGGCCGCCGGGTTCATGGCCACCAGCACGTTGGGCGAGTCGCCCGGCGTGAGGATGTCGTGGTCCGAAATGTGCACCTGGAAAGCGGACACCCCGTTGACGGTGCCGGCGGGGGCCCTGATTTCGGCGGGGAAGTCCGGGAAGGTGGACAGATCGTTGCCCAGCAGGGCGCTGCTCGTGGTGAAACGGTCCCCCGTGAGCTGCATCCCGTCGCCCGAGTCACCGGCAAAACGCACGATGACCTGGTCCAATATCTCTGTCTCGTGATGCGTTCCCGATGCCACGGGCTGCCTCGTCTCGTCTCGTGGACGTCGAGAGTCTTGGCTCACTCCAGCGGGCCAGCACGCTCCGCCGCGACGGCGCGCGGCACTCTGCGTCCGAATTGCTCGTTCCTGACAATCCTAACCCCGGCCCGGACAGGGTTATCTTCATTCACTGTTCATGTAGGACCGCGGTCGCGGTGGGTCCCGGAAATCGGACGCCGGAGGGCGGGCGATCGGGATCAGGCAATCGGGGTCAGGCGATCGTGACGTCCTTGTCGAGGTACACGTCCTGAATGGTGTGGATCAGGGCGGCGCCCTCGGCCATCGGCCGCTGGAAGGCCTTGCGGCCGACGATGAGGCCCATGCCGCCGGCGCGCTTGTTGATGACGGCGGTGCGGACGGCCTGGGCCCGGTCGCTGTCGCCCTTGGACTCCCCGCCGGAATTGATGAGGCCGATGCGGCCGGCGTAGCAGTTGACGACCTGCCAGCGGGTGAGGTCGATCGGGTTGTCCGTGGTGAGCTCGTCGTAGACGAGAGGGTCGGTCCGGCCGAAGCCAACGGCCGTGTAGCCGCCGTTGTTCTCCGGCTGCTTCTGCTTGATGATGTCGGCCTCGATCGTCACGCCCAGATGGTTGGCCTGGCCGGTGAGGTCGGCCGAGACCTCGTAGTTGACGCCATCCTTCGTGAAGGCTGCGTTGCGCAGGTAGCACCACAGCACTGTGAACATCCCGAGCTGGTGGGCCTCGGCGAAGGCGTCGGATACCTGCTGGAGCTCGCGGTCCATGTCGTCGGACCCGAAATAGATGGTGGCGCCCACCCCGACGGCCCCCAGATCGAAGGCCTGACTCACGGAGCCGAACATGATCTGGTCGTAGGTGTTGGGCACGTGCAGGAAGGCGTTGTGGTTCAGCTTCACGATGAAAGGGATCCGGTGCACGTACCTGCGCGAGGCCAGACCGAGCGTGCCCAGCGTGGTGGCGACCGCGTTGCAGTCGCCGGCGAGCGCGAGCTCAATGATGTTCAGCGGGTCGAAGTAGGCCGGGTTCTTTGAGAAGCTCGCCGCCGCCGAGTGCTCGATGCCCTGGTCGACCGGGAGGATGGAGACGTAGCCGGTGCCGCCGAGTCGACCGTGGTTGAACAGCGTGCCCAGGTTGCGCAACACGGTCGGATTGCGGTCGCTGTCGGTGAAGACCCGGTCGAGGTAGTCGGGGCCCGGGAGGGTCAGGTGCTCCGACGGGAACGCCTTGGCCGTGTAGCCGAGGAGGGCGTCCGCATCGGCGCCGAGAAGCGCCTGGAGGTCGGTGCTCGATGTGCTCGTGCTCATGGGGGTCATGCTACCGGAGGGTCAACGCACTCCCCTGGGGCGCCCGTCGATCCGCACCCCGTGTGTCACGCCGACGACGCCTGGAATTCGTCGCAATTCTGCCACCCATGACGCATCGCGCCACGGTGCGGCCCATACGCTGATGGAGCCAGTTTCGAGTGAGGCGACGTCTTGAGCAAGTGGAGGCCATGAACGTTCTCGAGTCCCGGGCCGGCCGGCCGTTGCTTCTGCGCCTGTGGGTGCTCGTGGTCGGCGCGGCGACGGTCGTCGTGGTCATCGTGGTGGCGCTCATTGTCACCAGTGGGTCCACACCGAAGCAGTCGGGCCCCACGAGCGCCTCGAGCGCGAACGGGTCTGGCGCGGCAGCAAAGGGCTCCGGTGGCGCGAGCTCGGCCTCGTTCTTCTTGAAGTCCACCACCCCCGCAGCGGGGACGCAGAACGTGGCGGCGAACACAAGCATCTCGCTGCAATTCTCGGCCCCGGTCTCGCTGAAGAAAGCGGCGCCGACGCTGACACCCGCCATCGCCGGCAAGTGGGTCCAGACGAGCGCCACCACCCTGACCTACGCCCTCGACTCCCCCCTCATCCCCTCCTCCCAGGTCGTGGTGACCATCCCCGGCGGGACGAACGGGCTGCAGTCGACGGGCGGAGCCACACTGCCTTCCTCGCATTCGGTGGCCTTCGAGGTGGCGGCCGGCGATGCCCTCCGGCTCCAACAGCTCCTGGCCCAGCTCGACTACCTGCCGGTCGCGCTTCTCCCCCAGCGGCCCGGCTCCCACCAATGCCGACCTGGCAGAGGACCAGGCGGGCGCCTTCACCTGGCGCTGGCCCAACCTGCCGACACAGCTCACCTCGCAGTGGACCCAGGGCACCATGAACCAGATCACCAAGGCCGCGGTCGAGGCCTTCGAGACCCAGAACAGCATCGGCGTGGACGGGATCCCCGGCCCCACCGTCTGGACCTCACTGCTCAACGACGTCATCAACAACAAGCCGAGCGCTACGCCCTACGTCTACGTCCTCGTGAACAAAGTGGTCCCCCAAACCCTGACCCTCTGGAACAACGGGACGGTCCAGTACACCGTGCCGATCAACAGCGGCGCGCCCGGCGCCGACACCACCGACGGCACCTACGCCGTCTTCGAGCACGTGCGGTACTCGGAAATGAAGGGGACCAACGTCGACGGCTCCACCTACGACGACCCCAACGTCCCCTACGCCAGTTACTTCAACGGCGGCGATGCGTTGCACGGCTTCATCCGGTCCTCCTACGGGACCCCCCAGAGCAACGGCTGCGTCGAGATGAGCTACGCCAACGCGGCGCTGGTCTGGCCGCTCACACCGATCGGCACCCTGGTGACGGTGATCGGACCGGACCTCGGGACCGCACCGCCACCCACGACCACGACGACGACCACCGCTCCCCCGGCGACGACGACCACTGCACCAGTGGCTCCAGCGACCGCGACGACTGTTCCGGCGGCGCCGGCGCCCTGAACGACCGGCGACCGGCGAAGCTGCGGGGGACTGTACAGACCCACTAGGTGTCTAGTGGGTCTATACAGCTGTCAGCCCTTGTCGATGGGCGGGCCGGTCTTGGTCGATTTCGACGTCTTGGCCTTGGTGCGCCGGGGCGCCCTGGGCTTGCGCTCGGGACCGAGGCCGCGCAGGCGCTCGGCCACGTCGTAGGCCTCGGCGTCGGTGCGAAACACCCGCTCGAAGTACTCCCGCGCCTTAGGGACGTCGCCGGCCCGTTCGTACAGGTCGGCCAGCAGGTACCACTGCCGGACGTGGCGTTCCGAGGGGTTGCGCAGTGCCTTGGACGCGCCAGCGGTCGACAACATGGCGATGGCCCCGTTGAGGTCACCCGAGTCAGCCAACGACGCCGCCGCCACAATCCGCCCTTCAGCCAGGACGTCGGGATCGGGCGAGCTCTGCCGCAGCTCCGCCCACAGGGCGGCCACCTTCTTCGGCTTGTGGAGCGCCCGCTGGCAGTCCATGAGGACCGGGAGGTGCTCCGCCGAGTCGCTCATCCGCCCGAACGCCTCGAGGTGGCCGGCGGCCGAGCGCCAGCGACCACACCGGTAGGCGGCGAGGCCGGCCAGCTCACGCACGGCGGCCACGCCGGGGGCCTCGTCGGCCACCGGCTTGATGGCTCGCATCGCATCTTGGAAGCGGCCGCGCTCGTAGGCGCCGTAGGCCGACTCGGCCCGCTCGACGAGATGCTCGCGGTGGCGGACCGTCGCGATGTCGGCCGCGTTGCGGATATCGGCGGCGATCTCGGGTGGCAGCGAATGACGCTGCGTGAGGGTGGCGATGGCCTCGACGGCGCTGCCGGTGGCGAGTCGCCCGCGTGCCTTGCCCTTACGGGTCGGTGCGTCGAGGTCCTCCCACTCCGGGGCGCCGTCGTCCCGCTTCCATTGTGCTTGTGCCTTCGGTCGCGGCGCACCACGGCGGCGCTCTCGCTCGTCGGATTCGTCCCGGCCCCGCTCCTCGCCGTCCCGCTTGCTGACCTGGTGGGCGCCCCGGCGGGCGACGTTGCCCCAGCCCGCCGCCTTGCGGGGCAACGGAGGGCGCTCGTCGCGGGGGGTGGCCGTGCTGCGGGGGGCGCCGCTCCGGGCTGGTGGCCCAGATCTGCCCGCGCCCGTCCTCGGGGAACTCGACCTGGGGGAACTCGAGCGCGCCGGACCCGAGCGCGGGCCGTCTGGTCGTGATCTCGCTGAACTGGGCCGTCCGGCCTGGCCGGCGCTCTTTCCCGACGACCGCGCCGGTGCTCCCCCTGCACTGCGTCCGGCGCCGCCCGTGCGTCCGGCACTGCTTGTGCTGCTTCGTCCTCCCGTACCTCTGGTGCCGCCGGTACCGCCAGTGGCGCCACGGCTCGGCGCACCACTCCGGGTGCCGCCGCTCTTGGCAGGGCGCCGCGCCCCACCGCCAGCACCTCCGGCGCCACTTGCGTTACGGGAGGACGGTCGGCCCGCACCGCCACGACTCCCCTGCCCCCCGCCGCCTGACCGGGCCGGTGGACGAGCCGAGCCGCCCGACCGCGCCGACGAGGCGCGGCGATTCGGCTGGGAGGAGTTCTGCGGCATCAGGTGATTCTACGTGTCCAGGTCGCGGGCACCCGTGTCGCCGCAGGGCGCACCTGGCATGGCGGTGTCACACGACGCCTGCGCCTCTCGGCGGCCGAAGGTCACCGCGGAGCTCGTCCGTCACCACGAGAGCGGCAACGACGACGCCCATCAGGAGGGTGACCACCCCAACGCCCAGCGCGCTGGCCGTTCCGCCGAGCACCAGCACCGCGGCGGACGCGACCACGACTATCGTGACCCGCCCTGCCCGCTGCGACGCGAGCCCGCCCTGCAGCACGCCGGTCACGACGAGATACGCCGCCACCGGAACTGCCACGGCCAGTCCAGCCGTGGTGGCGATCGTGGACGACACCGCTCCGTGGGCGCCATCCGCCGCCAGCTCGAGGCCGGCCCCCAGCGCCCCGAGCGACCCCAGGACGACGTAGTGGCCATAGCCCCAGACGAAGGAGAGTTGGCGCGACATGCGCAGCCCGTCCTCGGCCGGGTTCTCGAAGTACCACCACCAGATGGAGAAGACGAGGAGCACGGCCCCGATCACCACCGCCACCAGGCCGGCCGACACCCCGTGCGCCGAGCTCGCGCCGTGGATGGCCACCGTCACCGCGGCGATGCACTCGCCGAGCACAATCAGGGTGAACAGCCCGTAGCGCTCAGTGATGTGGCCGGGATGCCATGGGGTGCCTGCCCCGTTCCCGGCCCTCTCGGCCCAGGCGGGGACGAGCATCTCGCACACCGCCAGCACGTAGAAGGCCCAGAGGCCCGCCTGCGGTGGGAGCAACAGTCGCAGCACCCAGCCGACCTGAAGGACGGCGATGCCCGCCGCATACCGCAGTGCGGCCGGCCGAGCCGCGGGGTCACCGGAGGCGGCCCGGAGCCATTGCGCCACCATGGCGATGCGCATCACGACGTAGCCGATCGTCATGACCGTGTAGTTGCCGCTGGTGAAGGCACTCTCGACCCCGGCGGCGAGGATCAGGACGCCAATGATCTGCACGAAGGTCAGGAGGCGGTAGAGCAGGTCGTCGACGTCGTAGGCCGAGGCGAACCACGTGAAGTTGACCCAGGCCCACCAGATGCCGAAGAACACCGTGAGGTACCCGACGATGGCGGTGTGGAAGTGGCCGGCCAGCAGGGCGTTGTGGAGCTGGTCGGCCGCCTGGGACACCGCCACCACGAAGCAGAGGTCGAACAAGAGCTCGAGCGGGGTCGAGGCCCGGTGCGCTTCGTCGACATCCCGCGGCCTCATCGGCAGCACGCGCAAGCGCCGACTCGTCATGCGGGCTTCTCCTTCGTGGAGCATGCCCCCGGCTCCGACACGCTCCGCATGGGCGGCAGTATCGCAGCGGAGCGAACTCCCCTCGGCGATCGGCAAGCGAACCGGGGTGCAATCTGGGCCCTGAACGTACGAAACCCCCTCGAGCCGAAGCTCAGAGGGGGTTTCGTGAGAAATCCCGGCGGCGACCTACTCTCCCAGGGGGCCTCCCCCCAAGTACCATCGGCGCGGGCGGGCTTAACTGCCGTGTTCGGAATGGGAACGGGTGTTTCCCCGCCGCCATGGCCACCGGAAATCTTGCACTCAGCGGGGCACGACCACCCGATCACGGGCAGGGCCACGCCTGAGGCTGCGTTTCCGCAGCCCCTGAGCGTTCCAAAGCGAGCACGAGCGAGTAGGTCTCCAAGCCCTCGGCCGATTAGTACCGGTCGGCTGAATGCATTGCTGCACTTACACCTCCGGCCTATCAACGTGGTCGTCTAGCCACGGGCCTTACCAGGTTAACCCTGTGGGAGATTTCATCTCGAAACGGGCTTCGCACTTAGATGCTTTCAGCGCTTATCCCACCCGTAGGTCGCAAACCAGCCGTGCCCTTGGCAGGACAACTGGCACACGAGAGCTACGTCCGTCCCGGTCCTCTCGTACTAGGGACAGCCTTTCTCAAATCTCCTACGGCTGCATCGGATAGGGACCGACATTCTTGTTACCACCGACCAAATCGGCCGGGGGCCAGGACATTTCTGCCTGGCTCTGCATGTCGCCATGCAGATCGGACCATATCTTCACCTTCACAAGGTTGCGAAGGTGCTTGGCATATGGTCTCTGAGGATTCTGGAATCACATAGATTCCAGTCTTTCCTGCTGATTGACCGCACCTGACACATTTTCACTGCTCTCCTTTATAGAGAACGAGTAGCGCAGGATACTTCGGTGTTTCCAGCATATAGCCAAGTTTATAGACAGCGCGGTTTAAACCACTGTCTCACGACGTTCTAAACCCAGCTCGCGTACCGCTTTAATGGGCGAACAGCCCAACCCTTGGGACCGGCTTCAGCCCCAGGATGCGACGAGCCGACATCGAGGTGCCAAACCTTCCCGTCGATATGGACTCTTGGGGAAGATGAGCCTGTTATCCCCGGGGTACCTTTTATCCGTTGAGCAACGGCGCTTCCATAAGCAACCGCTGGATCACTATGCCCTGCTTTCGCACCTGCTCGACTTGTAGGTCTCGCAGTCAAGCTCCCTTTTGCCATTGCACTCGACAGCTGATTGCCAACCAGCCTGAGGGAACCTTTGGGCGCCTCCGTTACATTTTAGGAGGCGACCGCCCCAGTCAAACTACCCACCTGACGCTGTTCCTGATCCGGATCACGGACCGAGGTTAGAGTCCCGGCACTAAAAGGGTGGTATTTCAAGGTTGACTCCACACTGGCTAGCGCCAACGCTTCAAAGTCTCCCACCTATCCTACACAAATAGTACCAAAACTCAACATCAAGCTGTAGTAAAGGTCCACGGGGTCTTTCCGTCCTGATGCAGCTAACGAGCATCTTTACTCGTACTTCAATTTCGCCGGGTCTGTGGTTGAGACAGTAGGAAAGTCGTTACGCCATTCGTGCAGGTCGGAACTTACCCGACAAGGAATTTCGCTCAAGCTGTTACAACCAATCACTCAAAGTTATTCGAGTGATTAGCGGACCAGTCGTTTCCGCTGATCTCCCTACGTCGCCGTAGGGACCGGACCATAACTTCATCTCACAGGGACTACCTATATTTCCTGTGAGGTGGTCGGCGTTTGGTCTCTGAGGATTCTCAGGACTTCAGATGGCTTTTGATGATTCATCGTCTGCGCTATTTCCCCGATTTCAATCAAACCGGAAACCGTGAGGTGCTTGCGCTCCTCCATCAGACGAAGCACCTTGCCAAACTTCGCGAAGTTGATTCTCTTCGAAGTTCGCAGCTGGTGCTCTTGGAAGAATGGGACTATCACATCCCGAAGATCGGTAAACCGCGTGACCTCGTACCGACACAAGTTCTGCCGGTGATTGTCTCGCCGATGGTTCACTGACACTCTGCCGCATCCGAAGACACGGCGAAGATCTTCCAAAACATCTCGACTCGAGGCGGACTGAACAACCGCAAAGGACGGTTGCACCTGCCAGCCAAGCGTCATCGTCCGATTCCGGAAGACAGGGCAGCTAAAACAGCCTTCCCCATCCACGAAACCGGTAATCCATCCGCAGTACCAGAGTCTTTCCTGCTGATTGTCCGCACCGAACGGATTGTCACTACCCACGCCACAAACCTAAACAATGGTTGTGACACGAATGAGTACCGTCGGATACTCGGAGTTTCCAGCATATGGCCGACTACTCACCGCATCGTTGCCGATACGGGGGGCAGCACCCATTGCACTCTATGGGAAATCTACCTTAGGACCGTTATAGTTCACCTAATCCCCATGTCGCCATGAGGTGTGGACCATATCTTCATCCCTCTGCTTCATAGAGGGAGCTCTGCATATGGCCTCTGAGGATTCCCAGTTTCTCTTCGTGACCGGTCTCGACGGATTGGGACGTTGAAGCTTCCCTCTCCATCGACGAATCCCGCTACCCAGTTGCCTAGGTCGCTTGAGATCCGATCCAGCCAGTTAGAGGAACTGGGCCTTTCCTGCTGATTGTCCGCACCGGACGGATTTTCACTACCCATGCCCGCACCCAAACAGACGGGTGTGACACGGATGAGTACCGCCGGATACTCGGAGTTTCCAGCATTTAGCAGAGTTTGTTTCAAGGGATTACTCCCCT
>CAWCFG010000007.1:0-63739 GCA_963794875.1 uncultured Acidimicrobiaceae bacterium | reverse complement strand
GTGACGGCCAGCCTGCTCGCCACCGTCGGCTTGGCGTGCGCCGGGGTGCTCTACGGGGCATTGTCGGCCGGACTCCGGGTGCGCGACACCCTGTTGCCGTTGCTGGTGCTGCCCGTCCTGGCCCCCGTCCTCCTGGCCGGCTCCAAGGCGTGGGCAGCCGCGCTCAACGGCAACGCCGCGTCGGGCACCCAATGGCTCAAGATCCTCGTCCCGTTCGCGGTCATCTATCTCGTGGTGGGCCTCGTCCTCTACGGGCCGCTCCAGGAGGCATCGTGACGGCGCCGACGGTGGCACGTCGGCCGCGCTGGCTCACCGTCGTCGGGGTGCTCGGCGTCGTCGCCATGGCCTTCACCGTGTGGCTCGGTCTCTGGGTGACGCCGCCGGACCGGTTCCAGGGGAACCTGGCCCGGCTGCTCTACATCCACCCCGCCATCGCCACGGTGGCGCTGTACTGGGTCGGCCTGGTGGCCGCCGGTGGAAGCCTGCTGTATCTGTGGCCGCGCACGCGCTCGTTCTTCTGGGACCGGCTCGCCGCGGCATCGGTCGAAGTGGGGGCGGTGTTCGCCGCCCTGACGCTGGTGACCGGCTCACTGTGGGGCCGCCCGGTCTGGGGCGTCTGGTGGACCTGGGATGCACGGCTGACCTCCACCGCGCTGCTGTTGCTGCTCGAGATCGGCTATCTGGCGCTCCGCCGCGTGCCGGCGGATCCGGCGATCCGCGCCCGCCGCTGTGCGGTGGCCGCTCTGCTCATCGCCATCGACATCCCGATCGTGCACTTCTCGGTCGACTGGTGGAACACGCTGCACCAGGGCGGCACCTTCATCGATCCCGGTTTCCAAATCCACGCGTCGCCGTCCATGTCGTGGACGTTCCTGCTCGGTTTCATCGCGTTCTCCCTCGTCTTCGTCTGGCTCCTCGGCGTGCGCTACCAGGTGGAGGTGCTGCAGGACGCGGTCGGCGACCAGGAGCTGGAGGTCTCGCTGAGCGAGCGCTGGAGTGAGGACACCGAGCTCGTCGGTGCGGGCACCGCCACGCCGGCGCCCGGCCCGGGCGGTGGTCCGTCGTGAGCTACGTCGACGCCGGCTACGCCATTTCGCTGGGAGCCCTGTTCGTGTACGCCGTCTCCCTGGTCCTGCGGCGCCGGCGCTGGGAGCGGGCGCTGCGCATGTCGGAGCCCGTGGCCGAGTCCGAGGGCGCGCCGGCCCACGGCGAGCCGTCGTGACCGGCACGACCACCGAGCCGCCCCCGCCGTCCAGCCCCCCGCCGTCCAGCCCGCCGCGTCCGGGCACCAGGGCCCGGCCGTGCCGCCCCCGCGGCGTCGACGTCGGGTCAGCTGGCGGGTCCTGGCCGTGTTCGCGGTCTTCGCCGTGGCGCTCGTCTTCCTCCTCGTCGAGGGACTGGGCAGCTCGCTCGACTACTTCGACACCGTGAGCCAGGCCATGGCCCATCGGCAGACGCTGGGCACCCAGACGTTCCGTCTGGAGGGCACGGTCGTCCCCGACACCATCCACGCCACCGATGCGGGATCGGACTTCTCCATCTGTCAGGGCTCCGACGTCGTGCACGTCGCCAACACCGGTAGCCCGCCGAGCCTGTTCAACGCCCGCGTTCCCGTGGTCGTGGTGGGCCACTTCACGTCGGAGACGTCGGACGACTTCGTCTCGAACTCCATCCTGATCAAGCACTCCAGCACCTACAGCGCGGAGTATCCCGGTCGGGTGAAGCCGCAAACCGGCCCGGCCTGCTGATGCTCGACGCCAATCTGGGCACGATCGGTGTCTGGCTCGCCTTCCTGGCCTGCCTCGCCGGGATCGCAGTGAGCATCGTCGGGCTGGTTCCCCGCCGGCAGCTCGCGGGCTGACGGCGCACCGTCGGTGCCGGCGGCGCGCCCGGGGGCCGATGCCCGGCTGCTGGCGCCGGTCGTGCTCGTCGGCGCGCTCTTCGCGGCCGGGCGCCATGGAGCACGCGCTCGTGACCCACGACTTCACGTTGGTCTTCGTGGCGCAGAACAACAGCACGGTCACCCCGTTGCTGTACTCCATCACCGGGATGTGGTCCGCGCTCGCCGGATCGATCCTGTTGTGGGGCCTCATCCTCTCCGTCGTGTCGACCATTTTCGTGTGGCGCTACCGCGCCCAGGCCGACGACTCCGTGATCCGCTTCGCCACACTCGTCCTCTATGTCGTCTCGGCCTTCTTCTTCGGCCTCATGGTCGGTCCGGCCAATCCATTCGTCACCGCGCCGGGGGCGACGCAGGGGCTCGGTCCGAACTCGCTGCTGCAGGACAACCCGTTGGTGGCCATCCACCCGCCGCTCCTCTACGTCGGCTTCGTCCTCTTCACCGTGCCCTTCGCCTTCGCCATCGGCATGCTGGCCACGGGACGGGTGGGGGACCGCTGGCAGATCGAGTGCCGACGCTGGACGCTGGTGGCGTTCACCTTCCTGTCCGTTGGCATCGTGCTCGGTGCCTGGTGGTCGTATCAGGTCCTCGGATGGGGCGGCTTCTGGGGATGGGACCCGGTCGAGAACGCGGCGCTCCTGCCCTGGCTCTGCGGGACGGCGTACCTCCACTCGACGCTCGTCCAGGAACGGCGTGGCCTCATGCGGGTGTGGAACCTCTCGCTGTCGATCGCCACGTTTGCCCTGACGATCCTCGGCACCTTCTTGACGCGGTCCGGGGTCATCACGTCGGTCCACGCCTTCTCGGAGTCGTCTCTCGGGCCGTTGCTCATCGGCTTCTTCTTCGCGGTGGTCATCGTCGGGTTCGGGCTGATCGCCTGGCGGGGTGACCGTCTGCGCTCGCCGGGAGGCATCGACGCGCCGCTCGGGCGTGAGGGGGCCTTCCTCCTCAACAACGTTCTCTTCGTCGGCTTCGCCTTCGTGGTGCTGCTCGGCACCTTGTACCCGCTCCTCTACGAGGCGGCGACCCAACAGCAGGTGACCGTGGGCGCGCCCTTCTTCAACACCGTGGCCATCCCGGTCGGCCTGACCCTGCTCTTCCTCATGGCCGTGGCGCCGGTGCTCAGCTGGCGCAAAATCAACGGGACCGTGCTGTGGCAACGGCTGGCCATTCCGGTCTGGGTCGGCGTGGGCACCGTGGTCCTGTGCGTCGCGTTCGGCCTGCGGGGCGTGGCCACGCTGGTCGGCTTCGGCCTGGGTGCCATGGCCGCCGCGACGGCGGCCCGCGCCCTCGTCCTCTCCGTGCGGGCGGCGCGCACCCGCCACGTCGGCTGGTGGCGCGGGCTGGTGGGCCGGGCCAACGGCGGCATGATCGTGCACCTCGGCGTCGTCGTCCTGGCGGTCGGGATCATTGCGGCCACGTCCTATCGGCACCAGGCCGAGTTGCCCATGCACAAGGGCTCGGTGGTCACCTACGACGGTCACCGCTTCGAGTTCGAGGGCCTGCGCACCGTGACCTCCCCCTCGCGTACATCGCAAGAAGCCGTCGTCAAGGTGGACGGCGGCGTGTTCACGCCGGCCACGACCAGCTTCGGCAGCGCGTTGTCGGTGGTGGGGACGCCGGCCATCGATTCGGGGCTCTTCGACGACGTCTACCTCACGTTCGACGCCGTGGGCGGGCTCGGCGCCGCCTCCGGGAACCAGGCCATCAACAACCTGCCCAAGGGGTCGGTGGCGATCGGCGTGGTGATCGAGCCGCTGGTGGCGTGGCTGTGGGCCGGCGGCCTGCTCATCGGCGTGGGCGGGCTGCTCGCCCTGATACCGGGGTCACGGCGCCGGTCCACGGATCCGGTCTCCGCCTCCTCGGATCTGGTCACGGGCGCGACGCCGGAGGTACCACGTGAACGTGACGCGGCACCCGAACCGGTCGGCGCACTCGTGGCGCGGGGCATCGCGGGCACGCCATGAGCCGCCGTCGCCGCCACGCCACCCGCTGGGTGGCGGGCGCCGTGCTCCTCGTCCTGATCGTGCTCGGCATCGTCCTGGCCACCCGGACCCCCCAGGAGGCCACCGCCGTGCAGAGCCCGTTGCTCGGCCGGCAGGCACCGGCCTTCACCGGCACCGACCTGACCACGGGAGCGCACATCTCGCTGGCCGCACTGAAGGGTCACTACGTCGTGGTCAACTTCTTCGCCAGCTGGTGCATCCCGTGTCAGGAGGAGGCGCCCGACCTCTCCCGCTTCCACTACGAGCAGACACATGCGGCCGACGGCGCGGACATGGTCAGCGTGGTCTTCCATGACACGTCCTCCACGGCGCGCGGCTTCCTGCGCAAGTACGGCGACCTCTGGCCTGCCGTCGCCGACCCCGGAGGCGCCATTGCTCAGCGCTACGGGGTCACCGCTCCCCCGACGACCTTCGTCATCGACCCGGCCGGCCGCGTGAGCGCCGTCCTCGTGGGCCCGGCGACGCAGAAGAACCTCGACTCGTTCCTGAAGGCGGCCCAAGCGGACCAGGCCAGCACCCCCAGTGGCTGACCGCTCCGCCCGTGTGCCGCTCTGGGTCCGGGTGGCCCTGCCGGTGGTGGTCCTCGTCGTCGCACTGGTGATCGGCAGCGGCGCGCTGGGATCCTCACCGCCGACGGCGGGCCAGCGGGCGGCCGCGCTCGAGGCCGGCGTGCGCTGCCCGTCCTGCACGGACCTCTCCGTCGCCGAATCGAACGCCACGACGGCCATCGCGGTGCGGCATCAGATCGAGAGCATGGTGGCGGCAGGGCGGTCCGACGCCGACATCGACCAGGCCCTCGTGTCCGAGTACGGCCAGACCATCCTGCTGGTCCCGCCCAATGCCGGGGGCGTCCCTCTCATCTGGATCATTCCGATCGTCCTCGGCGCCGGCGCTTTGCTCGGCGTGGGGGTCGTCTTCTGGCGCCGGAGCCGAGACTTCGGTGCGTTGCAGCCCGAAGAGGCCGACGCGTGAGCGTCGATGATGCAGCCCGGACGGGGCGCCAGGCGCCACCGAGCGGCGAGCGTTGGTACCTGACCGACGAGCGTGAGTTCCTGGAGCGGTCCCTGGCGGACGCCGACCGTGAGCGTGATGCCGGTGACCTCTCCCCCGAGGACCACGCAGTGCTGGTGGCGCGCGACCGGGCCCGCCTGGCCGAGGTGGAGGACGAGCTGGCCGCGCTCGACGACGCCGCCCCGGTGGCTTACCGAGGCGGCGCAGAGCGAGCCGGCGGCAACCGAGCGCGCTCCGATGGCGTGGTGGCGCCGGCTCGGGATTGTGGGAGCGAGCCTGTGCATTGCGGCCGGCGCGGCGATTCTGGTCGCGCACTACGTGCAGGCCCGCCAACCCGGCCAGGCCTCGTCGGGCAGCGTGACCGTGTCGCAGGCACAGCTGATTGAGCAGCAGTTGGTGCAGGCCGACACCTTGGACCAGCAGGGGAGCACCAAGGCCGCGCTCGTGCTCTACGACAAGGTGCTCTCCGAGGACCCGTCCAATCCGCACGCCTTGGCCTCGGCCGGCTTCTTGCAGTGGAACGTCGGCAGCACCGCAAGTGTGCCGTCGCTGACCAGGATCGGGCGATCCGAGATCGAGACGGCCATCCGGAACAGCCCGAGCTACGGCCAGGCTCACCTCTTCTACGGGCTCGTCCTGGAGAACCAGGATCACAACCACGCGGCCGCCGTGGCGCAGTTCAACGACTTCTTGAACGACGCGCCCCCGGTGGCGGAGCTGGCCCAGGCCGCCCCGCTGGTGAGCGGTGCCTACAGAGCGGCCGGGGTTCCGCTGCCGGCCCAGTTCAGCACCACGACCACGAGCACGACGGCGTCAGGCTCGTAGCGAGCGCAGGTCGGCGACGACCCGGGGGAACTCCCGGGCGAACGCAGCGCAGTCCTCCTCGGTGGTCGTCCACCCGACGCTGATGCGCAGCGAGTGGCTCGGATCGACGCCCATGGCCTCGAGCACCGGGGACGGCTCGATGCTCTCCGACGAGCAGGCCGAACCGGAGTGGACGGCGACGCCCGCCCGGTCCAGCCCGATCAGCACTGGTTCGGCTTCGACCCCCAGCACCCCGAGACAGACCAGGTGGGGCAGGCGCCCCTCCGCCGTGGGCCCCACCACCGCCACGCTGTCGACCGCCAGCGCGGCGTCGACCACCGAGGCGATGAGGTGGCGGGCCGTCGCCGCTTCGGTGGCCAACGTGGCCTGCTCCCCGTCGGTCAGTGCCGCGGCCGCCGCGCCGAACGCCAAGAGGGCCGGGAGGGCCTCCAGCCCGGCGCGTCGCCCACGCTCTTGCTCCCCGCCGACGAGGAGGGGCTCGAACCGACTGCCGCGCCGCACGATCAGCGCGCCGGCGCCGGGTACCCCGCCGAGCTTGTGCGCGCTGATGCTGACCAGGTCGGCGTCGAGCGCGGCCAGGTCGAGCGGCACGTGCCCACAGGCGGCGGCCCCGTCGACATGGACGGTGACACCCGCCTCGCGGCACAGCGCGACCACTTCGTGCACGGGCTGGAGCGTCCCGACCTCGTGGTTGCCCCACTGGCAGTGCACCAGGGCGGGGCGCTGGAGGGCGTCCGCGTGCAGGCGGTCGCGCAGTGCATCGACCTCGATCCCCCCGGTGCCGTCCACGGCGAGGTCCTCCGTCGGCGCCAGCCGCGCCGAGGCGTCGCGGACAGCGGAGTGCTCCACCGGCGCGCAGAGCACTGGTCGGCCCGGAGCCGCTCGGGTGGCGCCCCACACGGCCGCATTGATGGATTCGGTGGCGCCTGAGGTGAAGACCACCTGGCGCCCGGCGACGCCCACCAGGTCGGCGACCTGGCCGCGGGCCACCTCGAGCGCGTCCCGGACGGTTCGGCCCTCTTCGTGCACACGACCGGGATCCCCCGTCGGCAAGGCGGCCCATTGCGTCAGCGCGGCGACCGCCTCGGGCCGCGGCGGGGTGGTGCTGGCGTGGTCGAGGTAGGCGCGCGCCACGAAGGCTCAGGCGGACGCGGTGCAGGCGTCGTCGCCCCGCGCCCGCGAGGAGAGGATCACCGGCAGCGCCTGGCGCGACGCCGACCCGCACAGGCCGGACAGCAGCCCCTTGACCATGCCGCGGTCCACCGCGCACAGGACGGGGTTGGTGCTGCTGGCGTCGCCGAACGGGCACTGCTCGGCGACGACCGCCGTGGTCTCGCCCCGGTCCTCGGCATGGGCGGCGAAGCCGTGGGCCGTGAGTGTCTCGGCCACCACGTGCATGGCGGCCCGCACGGTCCGTTGTCCCTCGCCGGGCGTCATGCGCGAAGCCAGTGAACGTCCGTACTCCTCGCCGACATGCGCCGCCATCTCCTCGGCCTCCTCCGGACCGAGACGCTGCACGGCCTCGCCGAGGAGGCGCATCAGCAGGTCATCGCGGCGTTGCGTGAGGCCGAGCTGCAGCTCCTCCTCCACGCAGAAGTAACGCTTGGAGGGGCGGCCGGCCCCGGCGGCGTTGCGACCGCTCTCGACCCTGAGATAGCCACCGTCGACCAGCCGCTGCAGGTGGTGGCGGGCCACGTTGGGATGCAGTGAGAAGGTGCGGGCGACCTCGTTCGCCGTCGCGCCGGGCACGGCGCGCACGTGCAGGAAGATGTCACGGCGGGTGGGATCGCCGAACGCGGCGGCGACAGCGGCGACGGCGGCGCTGAATCGGCCGTCGTCCGCTCCGGCTGGTCGCTCGGTCTCCACCGGTCGCTCGGTCTCGGCGGTGATCGGAGCGGTGCTCACGCTGGGTAGTCTACCGAGGGATCGGCCTCTCTAGCTGGGGCGACGCGAACGGCCTCCCCGTGAGCACGGCCAATGACTGCGGGTAGCCCGATCCCACCCGAGACGAGGGAGTGCATGGCAGCAGACCAATCACAGATTGCGGAAGCGGTGAGCGCTGTCTTGGACCCCGAGATCGGCCTGACGCTCGGCGAGCTCGGGCTGGTGCGATCGGTCCGGTCCCGCCGCCGCCGGGTGCAGATTGAGGTGGCCTTGCCGGTCGCCGCCTGGCCCGGCACCGAGGAGCTCGCTGAGGAGATCCACCAAGCCGCCGGCTCCGTGACTGGGGTGGAGGAGATCGATCTCGACTTCGTCGTGATGAACGAAGAGGAGCGCGCCGAGCTGCGGCACCGGCTGCGCGCCGGAATGGCAGGCGGCGATGCCGAGCCGGACGGAGACGACGGCCACGGGCACGATCACGCCGGGCACGGGCATGCGCCGGCCGCGCCGATGCCGGCCTTTCTCGGCGCCGACTCGACCACGCGTGTCATCGGCGTGTCATCGGGCAAGGGCGGCGTCGGCAAGTCCACCGTGACCGTCAATCTGGCTATCGCTCTGGCCCAGGCCGGCCATCGGGTCGGCCTGCTCGACGCTGACGTCTACGGCTTCTCGGTGCCCAAGATGCTCGGCACCGATCATGACCCGATCATCATCGGCGACATGGTCATCCCGACCTCGGCCCACGGTGTCAAGTGCCTTTCCATGGGGTACTTCGTGCCGGACGACCAGCCGGTGATCTGGCGCGGCCCCATGTTGCACAAGGCGATTCAGCAGTTCTTGACCGACGCCTACTGGGGTGAGCCGGACTTCGTGCTCATCGACATGCCGCCGGGGACGGGCGACGTCGCGCTCACGCTCGCCGAGGTCATGCCACGGGCCGAGATCATTGTGGTGACGACGCCACAGGCGGCGGCGCAGCGGGTGGCCCAGCGCTCGGCCTTCGCCGCCCGGCGTCTCAAGCTGTCCGTACGCGGCGTCATCGAGAACATGAGCTGGTTCACCGGGGACGACGGAAAGCGCTACGAGCTCTTCGGCAGCGGAGGGGGTGCCACGCTTGCCGCGGACCTCGGGATCCCGTTGCTCGGGCAGGTCCCCCTCGTCAGCGCGGTGCGCCAGGGTGGTGACGAGGGCCGCCCGATCACTGCGGTTGATCCGGACAGCGACACGGCGCAGGCGTTTCGGGCCATCGCCCAGAAGCTGGCCGCGCTCGGCCCGGCCCGTGTCTACCGGCGGGAACTCAGCTTGCGGTGAGCCTGCGGGTCGCGGGCGGGGGTCAGCCCCCACCGGCGATTGGCGGCATCGCGGGCATTGTTGTGGAAGAGCACGACCTGATCGCGACCTGACCGCTTCGCCTGGTACATGGCGTTGTCGGCGTCGCGCAGGAGCGCCGCCGGCGACGTCGACCCGTCGGCCGTCAAGACCACGCCGACACTGGCCGTCACCACGAGCTGGCCGCTGCCGACAGCAACGGGCGCGCTGAGTCCGACGCGGATGCGCTCGGCCATGTCGAGCGCATCGTTCTCATGGTCGACTTCGGCAAACGCCACGAACTCGTCGCCACCGAAGCGCGCCACGAGGTCCACGCCGCGCGTCATGGAGGTGAGGCGGTTGGCCATCTCGCAGAGGACCCGGTCGCCGGCGGAGTGATCCGCCCGATCGTTGACCAGCTTGAAGCGGTCGAGGTCGATGAAGAGCACAGCCAACGAGGCCCGCCGGCGGCCGACGTGGCGCATCGCCTCTTCCAGGCGCTCCATGAACATGGCGCGGTTGGCCAGGCCGGTCAGCCCGTCGTGCGAGGCCTGGAAGGCCATCTGCTCCGCCATCTCGCAGCGCTCGATGGCCAGCCCGACCATGTCGGCCAGCTGATCGAGCTGGCGGAGCTCCTCGCTGCCGAAGTACGGCATGGATGGGCTGATCTTGACGGCGAGCGTATGGGTTGCGCCGCTCGGGGTCTGCACCGTGATGCGCCGCTGTCCGTCACCCGAAGCCTTCGGGTCCCACGCGTCGGCCCCGTCGTCGTCCGTCCAGGCGGGGTAGCGCGCCACGACGGTGCCGTCACCGGCGAGCAGGGCTGCCCACGACGCGCCGACGAGGGCGCACACGTGGGGCAAGAGGTGCTCGGCCACGTCACGGGAGTCGCCGGCGGACACGAGCTTGCCGATGGCCTGCCGGAAGGCGACGTCCTCCTTGCGACTCAGGAAGACCCGTACGGACCAGGGCAGCACCAGCGCCATCAGGAACAAGAGGCCCGTCACCACGGTGAGCGCCTGCGTGGCCAGCATGACGGTGGGTCCCTGGAGCCCGAGCGCGGCCACCAGGACCTGAATCTCCAGTCCGGCCACGGCGATGGCCAAGAGATGCATGCGCAAGGCGGCAATGGGCGGCTCGCCGCGGCCGGTCAGGAACAGGGACGTCACCACGTAGCCAAAGAGGAACCCGAAGGCGATGAGGAACGAGATCCGGTAGGCCAGGAAGTGTGCCGGTGCCGGGGAGCCCGGCGCCGGCACGAACTGCAACGTGAAGGTGAAGAGCACGATCCCGACCGTGAAGATCATGGCGAGCGCGCGCACGGCGCGGCCGGGTGCACGGAATGTCGCGGCGAACCGGAAGAGGCAGTAGGGCATCACGAGGAGCAGGGCGATCAGCAGCTTGGCCACGTCTGCGGTCGGTGACCACCCCGGGGTCGATCTTGAGGGTCAGCGACACGCCACCGAGGATGGCGAACGACAGCGCGACCCACCCGGCACCGCGGATCCGGTGGCGAACCCACTGCAGGGTCGTCAACGCCGCCAACAGGACGAATTCCACCAGTGAGACGTTGGACAGAACGTGTGTCCAGTGAGTCACCCTGCGTGTCCCTCCTCCGCTGCGTTGCCGAGGTCGCCAAAATTTGCAGCGGATCCGCTCCGGGCGTGCCAGACCCGGATCTGCGCTCAAAGAGTACTCCTCGCAGCTCCGCCGCCGAAACGACCGCACCCTGCGCTTCACGGCCCCGCCGGCCTGGCTCCCTCCTCGTGGAGCGGGCCGTCGCCACGGGTGGCCGGCCCGGCCGCGCTGGGTACTGTTGGCCGCGACGAGGGGAGGTGGCGTGGTGCAGGACTGGGCACGGCCGGTGGTGCATTGGGAGATTGAGGCGACTAGACCCCGAGCGGCAGCGGGCGTTCTACGCCGACCTCTTCAACTGGCAGATCGGCGACGGTTTCATTATGGAGATCCCAGCTGGCATCGGCGGGCCCGAGCCCGGTCCCGGCGGCCACATCCGGGCCAGCGAGCGGTCCGGCGTCACCCTCTATGTCCAGGTGGCCGACCTGCGCGCCTCGCTCGACCGATCGGTCACCCTCGGCGCCACCATCGTCGCCGAGCCCTTCGATGTCCCCGGCGGGCCCACGCTGGCGGGCATCACCGATCCCGAGGGCAACCCCGTGATGCTGGTCCAGGCCTGACCGTGTCGATCGTCGAGATCACCACGTTCCGCTTGGCCGCGGGCGTGACGGACGAGACGTTCTTGGCGCTGGACCGGCGTGTCCAGACCGAGCTCGTGCCGAACCAACCCGGCTTCATGCGGCGGACGACGGCGCGCCACGGTGACGACTGGCTGGTCCTGACCCTGTGGTCGACCGACGAGGCCGCCGCCTCATTCTCAGCGGGCGCTCGAGGAGAATCCGCTCCAGGCCGAGTTCGCGCGGGCGATCGAGTACGGCTCCTTCCACCTGGCCCGCTACACCACCCTGGACTGACGTGGAGCTCGATGAGCTCAAGGTGACCCGGTACGCGGTGCTCGAACGCGTCGCCACCATCACCTTGCACCGGCCGGAGCGGCTGAACGCGTGGACCGGTCGCATGCACACGGAGTACCGCTGGCTGCTGCAGCGCGCCGCCACCGACGCCGGAGTCCGGGTCATCGTCGTCACCGGCGCAGGGCGCGGGTTCTGCGCCGGCGCCGACGCACGGGCCCTGGAGGGCCATGTCGAGCGCGGTGGGTACGACGCCGGGCTCAGCGACGACGTCGCCATGCCGGGCTACGGCGTCCGGCCCGAGTTCGACGCCGACTTCGCCTTCCAGTTCGGCATCCCCAAGCCCATCATCGCGGCGGTCAACGGGCCGGCCGCCGGGGTCGGCCTCGTGCTCGCGTGCTACTGCGACCTGCGCTTCGCGGCACACGGGGCCAAGCTGACGACGTCGCACGGCCGCCTGGGACTGCCGGCCGAGTACGGCCTGTCGTGGTTGTTGCCCCGACTGGTCGGCGTGACGCGGGCCGCTGACCTCCTGCTGTCGAGCCGGGTCGTCCTGGCCGAGGAGGCGGAGCAGCTCGGGCTGGTCAACCGGGCCCTGCCACCCGACGAGCTGCTGCCCTTCACCTACGAATACGCCGGTCGCCTCGCCACGGAGATCGCGCCCTCGTCGCTGGCCGTGACCAAGCTGCAGCTATACCGCGACCTGCACGGCGACGCTGCCTCGTCGGTGCGCGACGCCGGCGCCCGCATGGCCGAGATGATGGGCGGCGCGGACTTCGCCGAAGGGGTGGCCGCACTGACGGAGAAACGCCCACCCGCCTTCCCCGATGCGCCGGCATGACGTGGGCGATCCACTTCCTCAGGCGTACTCGGACGGGCTTAGGCGTCGACGCCGGCCGGCAGCTTGGCCGGGTCCCAGCCCAGCAGCGCCACCGCCTGGCGAAAGGCGAACCGATCCGTCATGCCGGCCACGTAGGTGACGGCGGCCCGCACGGCGCGCTCGCTCCCCGCGGTCACGTCGGCGGACTCCTCCGATGCCGACCCGTTGTCGGTGATCAGGTGCGGGCGGTCCGAGAAGTGCTCGACCAGCGCGCGGAGCACGCTGATCACGGCGTCGCCTTGCCGCAGCGAGGCGTCACGCAGGTAGATGCGCTCGTAGTTGCAGGTTCGGAAAGCCGCCAAGGCCTCGGCTTCCTCCTCGTCCATGCCCACCTGCCCCGTGCGGAGGGAGGCCGAGACGACGCCGTTGATGAAGGCGCCCAGCTGGGCGCTCCGGCGCTCGCCACACAGGGCGCGGACCGACAGCGGCAGCTGACGGGGGGCCACGATGCCCGACAGGACGGCGTCCTCCCAGTCGTGGCAGACGTAGGCGATGCGGTCGGCCCAGCTGACCACCTCACCTTCGGGTGTCGACGGCGCGGGGCGCGACCAGCTGTGGTTGGCGATCCCGTCGACCGTCTCCGCACACAGATTGAGGGGGCGAGGGAGACCGTCGCTCCCCAGGGCGCGTGGTCGAACCCGCCGGGCACGTAGGGGTCGAGTGCGTCCTCGCTGGCATGCCCGCCCGGCCCGTGCCCGCAGTCGTGCCCGAGCGCGATGGCCTCGGTGAGGGCCACGTTCAGGCGGCAGGCCCGGGCAATGGCCGTCGCCACCTGCGCCACCTCGAGCGCGTGCGTGAGGCGGGTGCGCTGGTGATCCTGGGGAAAGACGAAGACCTGGGTCTTGCCGGCCAGCCGACGGAAGGACGTGGCGTGCAGGATGCGATCGCGATCGCGTTCGAAGCAGGTCCGCCAGGCGTCGGGTGGCTCGGGCTCGGCCCGGTCGCCCGCATCCGAGGAGCGGGTCGCTCCGGGCGCGAGCAGCGTGTCCTCGAGGTCGCGGCGCTCCGAGCGTCCCCTCGGCTCCCAGGTGGTGCGGCGCTGACGATCCGGCCGGGTCCGGCCCCGGAGCCGGCCCGATGCGGGCGTGCGAGTCGGCGTGGGCCAGGCGCACGGGGCCGTCGTACCCTGCCATCGTCGCTGCCCAGCGGGCACTGCGCTCCGTCTTCCCAGCCGTCGGCGGGCCGTCCATGTCCAGCAGTCTGCCCGCTGGCAGTAACGTCGAGGCGGCCTCGGAACCGTCCGACAGGTCGAGAGGAGAGTGAGACCAGGTGGACGTGCGCATCGGCATCACCCACACCCCCAAGGAACTCGAAGTGGAGATGCCTGACGATGCCGACCGCGACGAGGTGGTCGCCGACATCGAGAAGCTGCTCAAGACGGGTGACGGGGTCCTCTGGCTGACCGACCGCAAGGGCCGTCGGGTCGGCATCCCCGTCGTCAAGGTCGCCTACGTCGAGGTGGGCGCGCCGGCAGGCGATCGCCGCGTCGGGTTCGGCGCCCCCTGAGAACCGGAGTGTCGGCGGGACAGGCGTTCGGGCGGTGAGTGCGGCGCCCGACCTGTTGGACCTGCGTCTGGTGTTCGTCACCGGCAAGGGCGGCGTGGGCAAGACGACGGTCGCGGCGGGCCTGGCCCAGCTGGCGGCCGAGCACGGCAAGCGCGTGCTGGTGTGCGAGGTCGACGCCAAGGGCGACGTGACGTCGCTCTTCGAGGCGCCCCCCACCGACTTCACGCCCCGGGAGATCGCTCCCGGCGTGTGGTCGATGTCGATGGACACCGAGGCGTCGCTGCGCGAGTACCTCAAGCTGCACCTGCGCATCCCCGTGGTGGGCCGGATCGGACCGCTGGCCAAGGCATTCGACTTCGTCGCCACCGCGGCACCCGGCGTGCGGGAGATCCTGACCGTCGGGAAATTCTGCTGGGAGGTCAAGGAGCGGCACTATGACCTGGTCGTCGTCGACGCCCCGGCGAGCGGGCACATCGTGGGGCAGCTGGCGGCGCCCCAGGCCATCAACGACCTGGTCAAGGTCGGGCTCATCCGCAGCCAGACCGACTGGATGCTCGACATCCTCTCGGACCCCCATCAGACGGGCCTGGTCGCCGTCTGCACGCCCGAGGAGATGCCGGTGAGCGAGACGCTCGAGCTGGAGCAGCGGATCCGTGAGGAGACGACGGTGCGCATGTCGGCCGTCGTCGTCAACCGCGTCCTGCCCGAGCTCTTCGGCCAGCGCGAGGAGGAGATCTTCGAGCAGCTGCGCGCGCCGGAGACCGAAGTCGTGCTCTCGGAGCGGGCGGGCGGGTCGGTGGCGCCCGTGCTCGAGGCGGCCCGGCTCGCCGTGACACTGCGCCGCACCCGGTCGACGCACCTGCAGCGCCTGCAGGCGGGCCTACCCGAAGGCATGCCGGTGCTGTTGTTGCCCTACCTCTTCGTCCGCAGCTTCGGTGCGCGCACCACGCGCCAGGTGGCCCACGCGCTGGGTGAGGAGCTCGGGCTGTGACGGCGGCGGCCGCCCCGGCGGCCAAGACGGTGGGCCAGCTGCTGGCCGCCAAGGACATCGTCATCGCCTGCGGGCCCGGCGGGGTCGGCAAGACCACCACGGCCGCCGCGCTGGCCGCCACGGCGGTGGTCGAGCAGGGCGGACGCGTACTGGTGCTGACGGTCGACCCGGCGCGCCGGCTGGCCGACGCGCTGGGGTTGAAGGGGATCGGGAACGACGAGGTCCGCATCCCCGACGCGGTGTTCACCGGGGCGGCGGCCCACCCCAGGGGTGAGCTGTGGGCGGCCATGCTCGACACCAAGCAGAGCTGGGACGACCTCATCCGCACCCATGCGCCCGATGCCGAGACCCGGGAACAGATCCTCGCCAACCCGCTTTACCAGAACATCTCGGGCCGCTTCGTGCAGTCGCACGACTACATCGCCATGGAGCGGCTCTACGAGATCCACTGCGAGGGGAAGTACGACCTGATCGTGGTGGACACGCCGCCCACGCGCAACGCGCTCGACTTCCTCGACGCGCCGCAGCGGATGGCGGACTTCTTCTCGTCGCGCTTGTTGCGCTGGCTCATCGTGCCCTACCGGTCGCGGTTGGTGAACATCGCGTCGCGACCGTTCTACCAAGTGGCCGATCGCATCCTGGGCACGCAGTTCCTGGCCGACATCTCCGAGTTCTTCATTCTGTTCCAATCGATGTACGAGGGCTTCGTCGAGCGGGCCGAGGCCGTGACGCGACTGCTCTCGGACCGGCGGACGACCTTCATGGTGGTGTCGACGCTGGAGGCCACGCCGGTGCGCGAGGCGGAGTTCTTCTCGGCCGAGCTGACCGCGCGCGACTTGCACCTGGGCGCACTGGTGCTGAACAAGGTATTGCCCGAGTATCTGCGCGACGCCAAGACCGACAAGCTGGCGCAGTCGATCGCCGCCCGCGCCGCGGCGCTCGGCGACGGGCTCACCGAGGACCCCGTGGTGGCGGGCCGGGTGCTCGGCGAGGTGGCCGAGAGCTTCCTCAACTTCAGCGTGGTGGCGCGGCGCGAGGCCGAGCAGCAGGCGGAGCTCAAGGGAACGCCCGACGTGCTCGTCACCGTCCCGTTCTTCGACGCCGACATCTACGACATGGCCGGGCTGCTGCGGTTGGGGGCACAGGTCTGGGAGTAGCGGAGTCAAGTCACGCGGCGCCTGTCCTCGATCACCGACGCCACAGCGCCCTCGAATTCGCCGTCTGCGACCTCTGGCCTTTCTGACCACTGGGGATCCCACCCCGCAGTCCCTCCGAGGCGGTCTGAGCGATATACAGGGGCTTTCTGGCCGCCTTTAGCTTTAGCAGCGACGTGACCTGCCGGGCGACCGTCTTGAGGACAGGTCCCGCGATTCGGCAGGGACGCCATGGCCCTCCCGATGGCCTCGGGACCCCTCATCCGGGGCGTTCGTCAGCTTTAGTTCCGTGATTCGAGCCACCGGAGAACTGCGTCCGCCGCTGGGTCCTCGGAATCCCCGAGCGGAAGCATCTCCGGATGGTTCGGGATCGGGGAAGCGGCGGTCAAACCAGAACCGAGCCACGAGGAGTCGATCCAGTCTGATCCGTCTGGGGCGTGAGAGACCGTTGATTCATCAGTGAGAGATGAATCGAGAGACGATCGATCAAAGGAGAACAACAGGCTGGGAGCGTCGAGGTGACCGTATGCAGTGTAGGAGTTGTCGTAGTCGACGCCAGGAGAGGAATCACTGGGTTGCCACGGATCATGCGTCGCTTGGGGGAGTTCGATAGTTTCGCCATCTTGCGGCCCTGCACCAAGGGCGTCGTAGGCGTCAAGTCCTTCCTCACCGGCCGAAGGCTCCGCGAAGCCGAAACCTGCGTCGAACGGGTTGATCAGCTCCCAATGAGAGCCAGCTTCGTGGGAGGGCTCGGGCTCCGCGAGATGATGTTCGGAAGGTGGAAGCCCATGCTCATGCTCGTCGGATTCGCCCGCCATCCCTTCAACGCCCTGCAGAGGCGAGCTTCGGTAATTTGAATTCGCTGCAACAAACTCGCCGTGTCGTTCCGTCGTTGTTTGACGATCTGCCTGGCGGATTCGGCCTTACGCTTGAGCTCCTGCCGGTCCGTACGGTCCTCATGACGCAGCCTGTCCAATTGGGCGAGCTGGTCTTGAAGTTCGATGTCGAGCATCTCAATCGCCTGGAGCACTATTGGATAGAATTTCTCTTGTGCCTCCGCCAGGAATCGATCCGAAGTGGCCACCACCTCCGATCGCAATCGGCCGATTTCAGTCAACATCCATTGGCGTTGCTGTTGCTTGGTCATTTGCTGGGACCGGAGGCGATGAAATACATGACTCACTCCGAAACCGAGGGCGAGCCCGAGCGGGGCGGCTACACCGGCAGCGATGCCAATCATGGACGCGACGGTCGCCAACGCGGTCCGACCGATCATGAGCCCGCCGCCGACGCCTGTGATGAGGGCCACTCTTCGTTCGAGCGTGTTTCCGTAGACGTCCTCCGGGCTGGCCACGTGGCCATCACGCATCGCTTGGATAGAGTCAGGGCCCAGGTCAGGAGGGTCCTCGAAGACCGGAATGTTTTCCAGTTGCTGGGTCAGGAGTTGATCGAGACCTTCGACGACGCCTAAGTGAATCCGGATGAAAAGTGCTTCGGCATCGGCTTCCAGTGCTTCTTGCAGCTCGGAAGAGGATTCCATTTTTTTCTGGTCGAGTCGTTTCACCCATTCATTGCTCAGTCGATCGATGTCGTGTCGAACCGTTTCACTCGTTTCGTGACGTATGTGGCGAATGCCTACATCGAGATCGTGATTGATCTGTTGCTTTCGTACAGACGTTCGTCGCACCATCTCTTGCCTGTCGCGTGTCAGTGTCTCGATTTCCTCGACCGATGGATCAGCTAGGGCTACGCGCTGCGCAAGGCGACTGTCGATTTCGTTCATCGCCATCTCCGAGGCGAGGAGCCCATTGGCTAACGGCAACAGGCTCGCCCTGGCGCCGACCATCACCTGAAGAGCCGCCGAAAGTTTCGGAATGCCGGACTGATCCCACAGCTGGTCGTAATCCATTCCTGACCCGAATTCTGTGAGCGCGATCCGAGCGAGTTCGCTGTCGACCGGGAACCAGGGAGAGGCAGCCAGTCTCGGCACATTTGCCGCTACCCGTTCTCTTGTACCCTCGAGGACTTGTTCATACCCCGGAATGGCGTCCTTCTTCGTGAGCGCGAACAGGACGAGATCGATGGTTTCGGCGGCCTGCCGGAGGAATTCCATCTCGGGCATGGAGATCTCTGCCGTGGCGTCAACGACGAAGAGGAGAGCGGAGGCGTGGCGAAGAGCTTCCAATGTGATCTCACCATGACTGCTGTCCAGACCACCCACTCCTGGGGTGTCGACGAGCACGATGCCAGAGCGCAAGATCGCCGAATCGCACTCCACAACGACCGATCTCGCACCCGGATGGGCAAAGGAGCGAGACCCAGCAACGGTCGCCCACTCCGAGAGTTCTCCCGCCTCAATGATTACAGGGTTCTCGCTACCTCTGACATGGGCCCGAAGGGCAAGAACATCGCCATAGCGGAACTCGAGAACGCGCTAGTCGCAACCGATAGGTCAACGGGCGAAAGCTCGGGTTGACGGAGCAAGGCGTTGACAAGCGAACTCTTTCCCCGTTTGGTCTCGCCGACGACGACAACTCTCGACATTCCCAGGGCAGGACCCTGCGTTTGTCGGACGGCTTCAGCGAGTGCCTCGTCGTGCTCGCCTATAAGGGCAATATTTTTCAGGATCAGCGTCTCTACGGCCCTCTGAAGTGCATCCGTGTCGGGCTTCGCGGGCTCGGACATCGATAGACTTTAGACAGGGGTCCGTTCCGGGTCGTGCGAGCGTGCCAATCGGAGGGAAGACAGATCGGGCGCATTGAGCGCACTGACGTTGGCTGATTCACACAGGATCTCATTGTCAGGGCTTCGACATCCGGTTACACTTTCCAGGCGGGGTCCATGTGGCGTGGCGAATCTGGAAAATGGCGCTCGTTGTCACCTTCGTCTTCTAAACTTCCGGTCCCAGCGGACCAAAACGGTTTCCGGTCAGTTCATCGTAAGCCTTGCCATCGATCTGGCTATCCCCAAGGTGTGCCAAAGAGTGTGATCCACTCACAGCTATACGGGCGAGACAAGGAGCTGGAGATTCTGGCGCGGTCGTTGACCAGGCCAGGGTTGAGCTTGGTGTCGGGTCCCCCGGGGATCGGCAAGACAGTCTTGGCCCGGGAAGCGTCATCCAGACGAGGGAAGAAGACCATTCAGGGCGGGGCACTTCCCACTCTCGGGCATTTGGCCGGACTTCCCCTCGCCCGGGCGATTCGTGCGCCAATCCCGACTGAGGATCTGACCTTGGCCGTCGCCCTGGTCCGAACTTCTGTGGGCGACGGCACACTGATCCTCGACGACGCCCAGTGGGCCGACCCATGGTCGCTCAGCATCGTCGCTCAGATTGCCGGCGCCTGTCGCGTCGTGGTGACCCTGCGGTCCTCGGTGGACAACCAAACCCAGCGACAGCTCGAACGTGTGTCGAGCAGATCAATAGTTCTGGGACCGGTCACTGAGTCAGATGCGCACGCACTTCTCAATGACGTCAACCCGAGCCTCAGTCAGGTGGAAAAAACGAACGTCATACGTTCTTCTGGGGGTGTTCCCCTCGCCTTGATCCATTTGGCGAAGGATCCGACCGGTCAAGGACTCCGTCCAGCGGTAGCCAGAACGGTCGCGGAGCTGTCGCAGTCCAGTCGCACCTCATTGGCAGCGTGCGGACTCCTGGGTCGACCTGTTGAAGCTGCGATTCTTGGTGCCGGCGTAAGGGAGCTCGTGGCGGCCGGATTGCTTCGCATCGAAGAAGGAGTGGCCGAGGCGACATCGAGGATGGTGGCCGAACTCAGTGCCTCAATGCTTGACGAGTCGCAGCGATCGGAACTTCATCTGGCGCTTGCGGCGATGCTCCCACCCGATGAGGCGGCATATCATTTCGCCGCCGCCGGAAAGACCGACGAAGCGGTCCGAGCAGCGCAGCTCGCTGCCAACCAGGCCGCGACGATTGGCGAGAAAAATCGACTTCTCATGCTGGGCGCGAGCCTTGCGGGATCCGGTTGCCCAGAGGACGTGACCCTCGATGCAGCATCAGCCGCTCTTGATCTCGCTGACTATCGAGCAGCCCGCCGGTTTCTCGGAAACCTTCCTTCCCCAGCCCACGAGGGGTGCACGCGCCGAGCACTGCTGGAGGCTCAACTTGCCGTGATTGATTCCGAATGGGAATCGGCAGGCGAGTGGCTGGAGCGGGGAAAGCAGGGCTTGGATTCAGCGGAGAGCGAGGTGCGACATCAATTTCCTCGTGACCTCGTTGCGTTTCTTGGTGGCCACGGACCCCCAACGAGCCCTTGCCGAATCGGATCGCTTCGACCGCCGCACAAGGGACGACCCAACCGTGTTGACGCTGGTCGCTATTGCTCACCTGGCGGCAGACTCCGTTGACTGGGAAGACTACTTCCGAGACGCACTTTCGTGTTCCATGGCGCGCGGCCAGTGGTCCGAGGCGAGCCGATGCGCATTGGTCTTCACTGACGGCTTGATCGAGCGAGGTCGACCCAGCGATGCGATGGCCATCGCTACGGATATGCGAACTCAATGCCGCGAACAGCACCTTTATTCGTACGAGCTGGTCTTCTCGGCGATACTGCTATGGGGGATGCTCCATGTTGTCGGAGAACCTGACGAAGTCATCGCGGAAGGGAGGAGGTTGCTTGCCGTCGCCACAGCTGGAGGAACCAAGGCGCGAATCGCTGCCCTCGTGGCGTTGGCAATGGCAGACAGGGGCGATTTCATCGAGGCCCGACGAATGCTCAAGGGAGCTGTTGGTCAGAGCGGATGGGAGAGGTCGCAATTACGGATGGACGGAAGTCGAAGTCGCATTCCTGGCCGGCGACCACGGTGAGGTGTTGGCAGCGCTCGGTTCAGCGGATGAAAGATCGGACGAAGGTCTCTTCCACATACTCAGTGAGCTGACGCTTGCATGGTCGAAGTGGACCCTAGAACCAACGTTGACACCCGCCATCGTGGCGCCTCCACCCAGGGATCGCGGCACCTCCTCAACCCGAACTGGCCCAAGTGCGCCACGTCGAGCGCGACGGTGTATCCGTTGGAGTCACCGACAAATTGATCGCCGAAGCCTGGAAGCCGATCATGGTCCGCGAGTACGTCCGGGCCCTTTGGCGGAGTGGCTTGGAGGAAGCTTCAAGACAGAATCCAGAGGCCGCATCGACGTTTGTCGCGGCCTCGTCGCTTGCCGATCAATATGGTCTGGACACGCTCGGAGGTCGCGTTCGTCGCTCATTGCGGAATGTTGGTGGCCACATACCGCTGGCAGGGGGATCGACGTCTCCCAAGCTCTCGGCGCGGGAGTCCCAGGTTATTACGCTCGTAGGTCGGGGGTCCACGACTCGTCAGATCGCAGCGGCGTTGGGACTCTTCTCCGGAAACGGTGACAACGCATCTTGAGAGTGCGAAGCGCAAACTTGGAGCCAGGACCCGGACCGAAGCGGTCATTCGAGCCCAACAGAATCCATAGGGGTTGATTCGAGATGGTGGACCAGGTCGTCATTCTGGCCTCCAGTCGCGAAGAATCGGCACAGGCGAGACGAAGACTCGCACGACGTGGCTATCAAGTAATCGCTGGCGACGGCGAGTTCCCACGCACTGAGGTGGCCGACGGTTCGTCCTTTGTCGTGTTGAGAGTGTTCAGCGAAGATGATGCCCAAAGCGCTCTGATCTGGGCTGTGACGGGCTACTCCTTGGTCCTGGAGCTTGAGCAAGGTAGTCGATTGGGGTTGCAGCTGATCGATGACCTTGGCCGCATAGCGCCTGTTCAGCATGCTGCTGTTCCAGCGCGACCGAGCACCAATGAACTTTCGGAGGTGCAGGTCGGTCTTCTGATTCGTCTTCGGGACGGAGCAACGCTCACTGAGGCCGCGGCGTCGCTCTTTCTGTCGAGGCGAACCGCGAACCGGAGAGTGGCCGAAGCGCGTGACTTCTTTGGTACTCGGAGCCATCGCGAGACGATCCTTGCGTTTGCCGATTATTGGAAGGATCGGCCAGGTCTCCCCTAGCCCGGACAGAGCCTGTCGTTCTTCAGTCGGCGAGGGATTCACGAGTCTCTTGCAGGTCGGTCCATAGGTAGAAATACGATCGATGGATTGCGGAGGCCACCGCCTCTTGGTCGGGCGAGGCGCCTGTCACGGAATACACCTTCCAACGCTTCGATGCGTCGCGGGCTGCCTCTATGAGTTCGGGTCGAGATGCGTCAGGCATTCCCAGACGTTCTCCGGGTGTGTAGCCATTTATAAGCCGAACCGCTTCTCCCATCCATCCTTCGGGGAGCTCGATCCGACCGCTGGTGATGGTGGACAGAACCTCGAGCTCCTGGAGTCTGTGAAACTCTCTTTGCGCCAAGAGCCCTTCAATGGCGTTTCCGACATGGCTCTTGGTTTCGTTGCTGGAGCTCAGTGCCGCAACCATGCTAATCCGGTGCAGTGCTAGTGCCGCCTTTATGGAATCTGCCCTGCGCCGAAACACGCCGTCTATGGCACCCCTCACGCCGCCGAAACCGGACGCAGCCATGATGGTTCGGGCCATCGCAGCGGCACCGCGATTCCCGCGGCGTGAGTCCTCAATCGCGAGTCGGATTCCGTACAAACCGAGCCGGTCGAGGAGCTCTGCCCGGTCGTACTGAGACACACGGTCGCTCTGGCGGAGGAACAAACCAGCGGCCTGCAGCGACATCAAGCGTTGTCCATCGTCGACCTCTCCGAGCTCGGCGACGAGGGCAGCGAAATGCTCATTCCATCTGCCGGTCTCCACTGTCTCCGCCAGGAGCCCCACAACGGGGACGATTGATGAGACTTCCCAGGAGAAGAGGGTCGACTGTTGGTCTGCGAGCTCCCGTCCGGCTGTCAGGGGATTTTCAGCACTCAGGAGATCCACTTTGTTCAAGATCCCGATTGCATTTCCCGGATGGCTACCGAAAGTGGCAGAGGCGTCGCGGAATGCTCGGAGCATGTCCCGATCGTCGCTTCTGACAGACTGGGTATAGACGTAGACGATCGCCTCGGCACGACTGAGAGCCTGGTCGGAGTCAGGGTCCGTCTCCGTCGGCACGAGCAGTTCAACGGCACGATCACTATTCTTGGCAATTGTCCACGCCAAACCAGGGGTGTCCACGACGGTGAGGTCCCGCAAGAATCTGTTTTGCAGTCTCACTTCGACCTGACGGATACGATCGTTCTCGATCGGAAAGCTATCCGGAATGTGTCCGCTATTGAGCGGAAGGTCAACGTGATCGCCGTCGTTGAGAAGGAGACTCACTCCTTCGAGCTCCCCGTACCGGAACGCCGTGACCAGCCGCGTGCATTCCCGGGCGTCGGTCGGGGCGACACGTCGGCCGACCAACGCATTGACCAGAGTGAACTTTCCCGAATTGACACGCCCGGCGACGCCGAGCTCGAGGGGCGAAGCCAACTGTGCGCATGCGGAGTTCACCGCTCAGCGCGTCAGTTGGGTCCAATCGTTCAGAGAGATCGTGTCCAAGGTCTGCCACTCTCTTCGTGAGGAGGCCAATTCCGCCCAAACTCATACGCCTCTTCCATCCTTCACCCGATCACTGTGGGAATTCGGCCCTCGGGTGTCAGCCCCTGACGCATGACGCGAGCCACCCGGATCGCATGAATCTCCCTGTCAAGGCCCTTCATATGATATCGAGATCGCTACCGTTCGCGCTTTGGAAGTCGGCGCGAATCGGTCCTGAGGACCCACGCTCCTCAGGAAATCGATGGCATGAACGTTGGGCGCCAGATGTGCGACGCACGTCACGCCTTGGATCCGACAGAGAGAGGCGATTCCTTAGTACCCGAACCCGGAGTCGTCTTCTCCGGTGAGGCTCGTAAATCCGTCGCCCTCTCCCGGGGAACCGTCAGCAATCGGGTCTCCGTCGAAATCGGTGCCTTCGGGAGTCGAGTAGGGGCTAATGCTGCCGATCTGCGTGCTGAGCTGGTCGAGTTCGGCAACTGTGCTGGTCGCCCCGTCATTCGTTGCGAAAGTTGTCACTCCGCTACCGTCACCGCCGATGTAGACCTGCGGGTCGAGCCCTCCGCCGGCTTCTGCGGTAGCAGGTACGGCCTGGGCCGGGTCGACGGCGACAGGAGCCGGGTCGACGTTGATCGGAGCCGGGTCGACGTTGATCGGAGCCGGGTCGACGTTGACAGGATCCTGGTTGACTTCGGCCGGTGCAGTCGCATCGCCACCGAGTGGGGAGGCCGTGGCATCTGCGGTCGGATCGGAAACGGTTGCGTCCGGGCCGACCGTAATCGTGTCGGCAGCCGCCGCCGAATCCCCAATCGTCGCCGTGGTGTCGGGTAAGGGGGATGTCGAGCCGGTCGTCGATGGCGGTTCCGGCGGTGGACTCGCAGGAGGTACGGAGGCAGCGGGGGGAGTGGGAGGTGCGGCCTCTACCGGAGGCGTAGCCGCCGCCACGGGTGCCGGTGGCGCCTGAGTCGGTTCCGCGGTCGCCGTCGAAGCGCCGGTGTCGGACTCAACATGGGCCTCGGGAGCGGATGGCTCGTTGGCCAGCTGGTCGTGGAGATCCGTTATTTCGGTGTTGAGGGTGGCATTTTGGGCGTTAAGCGCTGCGTTCTCGCTGTTGAGGGCCGCGATCAACTTGTCGGTCTTTTCTGACTGCTCTCGCTGTGCCGCGTCTTCGTGAGACGTTTCGTCATGCGCACGCCCATGCGTGTCGTGACCGTTGCTAGGTCCACCGGTTTCTGGGACGAACAAGTGCTCCACGTCGTGGAACAAGTCCCGTTCGATTCCCACGCCAAAGGACAATTCGCGCTCAAGGGCAGAACCGATGCCGTCCTCTCCCAGCAGTCCCAGACCTGCCACCTCTCCCGGATCGTGGACCGTGGCCGTCGGGTCGACCTCCGAGTGGTCCGTCACGAGGAGGTCGGGGTTGCCGATCCCGTCCATGTGGCTTCCATCAGCATCAGAATCACCAAGGTGTCCGTCTCCGTCGTGGATATCCACTTTTGGCTCCTTTCGGCCCGAAACAGGGATTTCGTTTCTTCCGTCATCCTCTCGCGGGCCGGGCTCATCCGCCATCCCCCTTGTGTGCCAACAGTCTCTGAACATGTTCCGGGGATTGACTTGAGCGCTTCCAGATGAAAGTGATTCGCATCCCAGTGGCTCGGGTCGTGGGCTCGTTGGTGTCGAGACCGGATCTAGCTGGCGTTCGAAATTCCCTGCGACCGGACCGCCCGAACGTGGGCTTCCGTCACTTCCACGCGACGGAACCGAGCGAGAGCGGTGAAGAGCAGGGCGAGGCCAAGCAGTACGAAAACGTGAAGGTACATCCAGACATCACCTGCATGGAATATTGCGCTTGCGACAACGACGAGAGCCTGGCTGACGAGAAGACCTGTGATCAGGGCCATTCCCGCCAGCGCCGGCCGCCAGAGCAGTGCAGCAACCGGAATGAGGACCAGGCATAATGCGGTCCACGACGTTCCGAGGGACGAGATTGCCGATGTATCAAAAGTCCGTGAGATTGTGGATGAACCCGCCCACGGCAGAAGGAACGTGATGGCCAGAAGGGCTGTCAGGGCCAAGATGCCAATCGTTGCGAAACGGGTATGGGTCGTTCCGAGATTTTCCCGCCAATCGCTTGGACCTCCGAGGAGGCGGATGCGGTCCACCGCCACAAAGCCCCAGAATACGCCGGCGAGAGCCAAGAGCAGGCTTGCCATCATGAGCCAAAATCCAAGGTGCGGAGAGGCTGAACCCAACTCCGTCAGTGGAGATCCGAGCTGGGGGAGCGTTATGCCGCCTATGAAGAAAGCTCCTACCAACAGAACCGCCGCTTGGCGCGATCTAAGGAGCGCCATCCCGACGGCCCAGGTCGCAAAGACTCCGACAGATAGGAAGGTTCGAGAGGCTTCGCTGCTTCGTGGTACTCCGCCGCTGGAAAACTGTGGAAGCAAGGAGATCAATCCAATGACTGCAGCGGAACCGAGAAGTATGGCGGCGACCGTCCCTGCGCCACTTCTACCTGGCCGAACACTGTCTCGACCTTCCTCCCATTCGGGATGATCTGATGCCATACGGCCCCCCACTTGGTCAGGGACCTGATCGGAAGAGTCGGGCGGATCGGTGAGTTCCGCCGGTAAGGCGGCCTCATGCTGTTTGTCGGACGCCTTCATGGCCATCCAACGGAGACCACCGAGGGCCACAACGGTCTTCGGGTCCAACTCGGTGCGGGGCTGGACTCCCAGTGCGTTGTACAACAATGACTTCACGAGGGGTACCCGGCTCGCGCCACCCACCATGTAGAGGCCACCTAGTTCCGCCGGCTCCAGGCCGGTGGACTCAATGACTTCCAGCGTCACCTGTATCGTGCGTTCGACGTCCGGACGAATCGATCTTCGAATTCGTCCCTCGTAATGAGTATCTCGGACCCGAGAACTGAGAGTTCCCACGCATTGTTCTCCGAGAGCGCTTCCTTCGCTACCCGAATATCTGCGTCAAGTGCGAATCGTTGGGCAAACTCTGCGGAATTGGAGGGTCGACTGAGTTTTGCCCAATCATCTGGCTGCTCCTCGGCGAATCGGCCTGCTACAACGTCGAACAGACTCTGATCGAAGGTTAAACCCCCGAGAGGGTCAATCCCCCGGGGTGAGCCGATGACTTGCGATCCTCCGTCCGTATAAGCGACGACCGTCACGTCGAAGGTCCCGGCACCAAGGTCGTACACCGCCACAGGCGTGTCCGGATCACCAAATTGGGCGTACATCAAGGCGGCTGCCTGGGGCTCTGGGAGAAGCTCGACTGGCTCAAGGCCTGCTCGACCGGCCGCTTCGACGAGCATCGCACGTCGCGGCTCGTGCCATGTTGCCGGATGTGTCAATACAACGTGGCTTGGTGCGCGGCCGTCGTAGAGACGTTTTGCCTCTACGGCAGCCCGCTCCAGAACAGCTCGGATCACGTCCACCGTGGCCTGCGGGATGCCCAGGTCGATCTCGTTGTGGCGCATCTCGCGTTTCGGCGTGGCGATGAAGCGATCCGGATACATCCTGCGTTGGTTGATGGCGTAGGTGCCCACCAGGAAGTTGTCATTTGGATCGAGCAGAACGGCGGATGGCATCTGGAATCCACCATCGAATGTGACAACCGTCGCCGGCTGAGAGCCACGCTGCGTGGCGGCAACGGTTGAAGAGGTCCCGAAATCTATGGCGAGGGTCCAGTCATCCGACACGGTGCCCCCCCTCTCGCCTGCAGGTTGCTTTTCCGAACACATTGATCCTCTCGCCAAGGGCTGGCTCGCCGTGGACATCGTAGGACCGAGCACTGATTCGATGTAGAGAGTTGATCCATCAGCCCCGCTCCGGTGTTGGCCCTCCCCCGACGACCACCGGTTTGGATCCGCCGGACCAGCAGAAAGACTCGCCGAATATCGCCGCAACGCGAGCTCAGAGCTCTGGGCGGAGAGTCCACCGAGGGGCTACCCTGAGCGCGAACTGCATCCGGCACAGGCGGCGGATGGGCGACTGGCGGGATCTTCCAGAAGGGGCGAGACGAAGACCATGGATGATGAGTTTGGTGACGGTGAACTGTGGCTGGCGAGCGACGGCAAGTGGTATCCGCCGACAGTTTTGAACGGAAAAGTCCAGTGGGGGAAATCCGTGGCGACCGTTCCCGACTCGAAGGACTCCTCTGTTCTTTCGAGCGTGGACGCAAACGACCCCCCGGATGCCCACCGAGTTGGGCCTGGCGCGCTTCTCCTGCCGGTTCTCGTGGTCGCCTCGGTGGTGATCGTCGTGGTAGCGGGCCTGCTGGTCTCTGGCGGTGCGCCCAAGGGCGGCAAAAGCGTAGCGTTGGATGCCAAAACGTCTACGACGACGTCGACCTCAACCAAGATCGCTCCCACGACGTCGAGCTCAGCTCCGACCGCTTCAACGACCATCGCGCCTGCGGCCACTCAGTCCACAACTGCCGCGCAGGGTTCGTCATCGGGGGGATCTGTTGCACCCCAATCGTCTCCCCATTCCGCGACACCAGCGCCCGCCGCCACCGTTCCGGGACCGACTCCCTCTCCGGTGCCAGCACCGACCACTACGACGACCCAGAGTCCGCGACCAGAGCCGAGCGTTGCAAACCCGTATCCCGAAAACCAGCCCGCCTCGTTTCCGGATCTGTTCGTACCATCCATTTCGTTCTCAGATGCCGACGGTGACGACTCCGATTGGCATGTTTCTTCCGCCACCCTGACTCAGGGTGCCCAGTTTGGCTCCCTGAGTGTCTCCCTCCCCTCAGCTTGCCGTTCCGCGGCCCAAGCTTGTGCTGTATTCAATGCATACGCGGGCGATTCGGGGGAGATCTCCTGGCAGATAGCGTGGGTTGCGCAGGACCCCGATGGCGCGACGAGTAATCCCCTCTATGTGGACTACACGGAAGACGTCAACTGACCTCTGGCTCCCCAATCCACTGGTCGGATCTGGCCGACGGAGAAGTCGCCAACTTCACGTCGGCCGGAAGCGGTTCTCACGGAGTTATGTCACTCCGCGCGACGTAGCGGGACTGGCTCAGATCGGAACGGCAGAGCGAATTGGCGCACCACACCTTCGTCTCTACGCGACATCATGTTCTCTCGGTGCACTGCGGGGTTCAGGCAGTTACCGAGGCATTGCTGATTGGGCGATAGACGCGACCGTCCGGCTCGTTTCGTTGGCGTCTCCACAAGCAGGCTTTGTCGACTGGTCGGATTGGGGCCATCGGGACATGACCGAACGGCTCCTCGAAGCGGTCGGCTCGCGTTGACCGCAAACCACGAGCCAGGGCCTAGATTGACTGTTCGAAGCGCCGCTTTTGCTGCGAGGAAAGGTTGCCATGGCCCAACTCATCAATCCGGAGGTCCAGGCGTACGCCGACGCGCACACGACGGCGCCGCCCGGCCACCTCGAGTCCGTGGACGCCTCGACCAAGGAGGACTTCGCCGCCTGGGGGATGATGGTGGGGCGGCAGGAGGGCCGTTTCCTCGAATTGCTGGTGTTCGCCACCCAGGCGACCAGCATCCTCGAGATCGGCACCTTCACGGGGTACTCCGCCATCGCCATGGCGGCCGGGCTCGGCAAGGAGGGGTCGATCATTTCGCTCGAGGTCGACCCGCATCACGCCCAGGTGGCGCGGGGCAACATCGCCGAGGCCGGGCTCGAGAGCCACATCAGCGTGATCGAGGGGCCGGCACTGCGCTCGCTGGAACAGCTGCAGGGGCCCTTCGACCTCGTCTTCATTGACGCCGACAAGGTGACCTACGACGCCTATTACGAGGCGGTGCTGCCCAAGCTGGCGAGCCACGGACTGATCGTGGTCGACAACACGCTGCAGGGTGGCGGCGTCCTCGCCTCGGAGAGCGATCCGCACGAGGGGGCCAGGGCTCTCCGTGCCTTCAACGACAAGGTGGTCAACGATCCCCGGGTCGTCTGCGTGCTGACCACCATCAGGGACGGCGTCACCCTGATCCGCCGGGCCGGCTGACCGGGCCGGCGGAGGGACGCGGCGGCCGTGCTCGACTACCACCTCCACCTGTGGCCGCATTCGGAGCACGAGACCCCGCTGCGGCGTGGAGCAGCTGGCCGAGTACTGCGCCCGGGCCCAGGCGGCGGGCGTGACCGAGCTGGCGGTGACCGAGCACCTCTTCCGCTTCCGAGAGGCCGAGGCGCTACTCGGGGGCTTCTGGCGCGACGAGCGGGTGCCGGCCGCGCTGGCCGAGTCCATGGCGGACTACTGGAAGTTCCACGCCACGGCGGACCTCGACGCCTACGTGGAATGCGCCCTGGCGGCCAAGGAGGCGGGGCTCCCGGTGGTGATCGGGTTGGAGGTCGACTACTACGAAGGTCGCATGGACACAGTCGCCGATCTTCTGGCGGGGTACCCCTTTGACGTCCTGCTCGGCTCGGTGCACTGGGTCGGTGCATGGCGATTCGACGACATCGACGACCCGGTCTCCATGGCCGAGTGGTCGGTGCGCCAGGTCGACGCCAGCTGGGACGCCTACACCGAGGCGCTCGAGGAGCTGGCGGCGTCGGGCGCCTGCGACGTGCTGGCGCCACCCGGACCTCATTAAGGCGGCGGGCTACGTCCCCGACGCGCCGGCCGAGTGGTGGGACCGCATCGCCGAGGCGGCCGTGGCTTCGGGCATGGCGGCCGAGGTCAGCTCGGCCGGGTGGCGCAAGCCGGTGGGCGAGCAGTACCCGGCCCTGGGCCTGCTCGAGCGATTCGTGGCGGGTGGCGTGCCGCTGACGACGGCGTCGGACGCCCATCGGCTGGAGCACGTGGCCGACCGGGCCGACGACCTGCGGGCCGTGCTCGGCGCGGTGGGAGCCGATGCGCTGCAGGGCTACCGGGGCCGCACGCCCTATGCCGTCCCGGTGGCCGAGCGCGCCGGGGAGGTCCGCTGATGCCCACACCCGCCGAGTTGGCCCTCAGCCACACGGACCTCAAACCCGAGGAGCTCGAGCACCTGCAGCGGCTGCTCGGGAGTTGGAGCGTCCTGGCGGACCTCTCCTTCTCCGACCTGCTCCTGTTGGTCCCCGTGCACGCCGCCGCGCTCGACGGCAGGGGTGCCGCCGGTGCCGCCGGTGCTGGTGCCGCCGGTGCCCGGGACCCCAGGGGCGGACCCCGGTGACGAGGACCCCGAACTGGTCGTGCTCGGCCAGATGCGACCCAACAACCGGCCCACCCTGGTCGATCAGGACCTGGTGGGCCAGACCGTGAACGAGTCGCAGTGGACGCTGGTGGCCCAGTGCCTCCATTCGGGCGAGATCGTGCGGGGCAGCATCCATCACCCGATCCTGGGCGAGCAGGTGCCGGTGGAGAACATTCCGGTGCGGTTCGACGGCCACATCATCGGGGCCCTGCTGCGCGTCTCGCTGGCGCCGCTCAAGGGGCCCACCAGCATGTACGAGCGCACCTACCTCGACGTGTTCGAGCGCCTGGCCGACATGGTGGCCCAATCGGCTTTCCCGTTCCCCGACGAGGACGTCGGCACGGAGGAGTCGCCCCGGGTGGGCGACGGTGTCGTCGTGGTCGACGCCGACGGGCGCGTGGAGTTCGCCTCCCCCAACGCCATGAACGCCTTCCACCGCATGGGCATCTACACCCAGCCCGAGGGGCGCCGCTTCGGGGACCTCGACGTGGAGGAGTCCGCCGTCGAGTGGGCCCTGGCCACCGGGCGGCCGGTCGTCGAGGAGGTCGAGCGACGTCCCGACGTCATCGTCCTGGTCCACTGCATCCCTCTGCTTTCGCACGGGGTGGTCACCGGGGCCATGATCCTTCTGCGCGATGTCACCGACGTGCGCCGCCTCGACCGCCTGCTGCTGTCCAAGGACGCCGCCATCCGCGAGGTGCACCACCGGGTCAAGAACAACCTGCAGACGATTTCGTCGCTCCTGAGCCTGCAGGCGCGCCGGGTGGGTGACCGGGCGGCCCGGGTGGCGCTGCACGAGGCCGAGCGGCGCGTGCGCTCCATCGCCCTCGTGCACGAGATCCTGTCGCGGGACCCGAGCGACCAGGTGCCCTTCGCCGAAATCGTCAGCTCGTTGGTGCAGATGGCCGAGGATTCGGTGGTCTCGTCCCAGCCGATCGTCATTTCGGTGCACGGGGACCTCGGCGAGGTGGCCGCCGATGTCGCCACGCCCTTGGCCGTGACGGTGGCCGAGCTGTTGCAGAACGCCGTCGAGCACGCCTTCGATCCCGAGAACGCGGGGGGCCATGACGGGGCCGTCGGGCTGGAGGGTGCCGGGGGAGCGGCCGGCTACGCGCCGGTCGGCCACGTCGACCTCACGATGTCCAACGACGAGTCGGCGCTCTGCGTCGAGGTGCGGGACGACGGGCTGGGGCTGCCCGAGGGTTTCGACATTGAACGGACGTCGAGCCTCGGGCTATCGATCGTGCGCGACCTCGTCGTCAGTCAGTTGGAGGGGACGATCTCCATGGAGCCGGTGCCGGCGGCCGACGGGGGCGGAACCCGCGTGGCGATCTCGGTGCCGGTCCGCGCGCCGCGGTGAGCCCGGCGCAGCGAGGCGTGGGTCAGATGGCGACGCGCTGCGAGCGGCGGGCGGCCAGCCAGGCCTTGCGCAACTTGCGGCGCTCCTCCTCGGAGGTGCCGCCCCAGACGCCCGACTCCTGGTTGGTGGCCAGCGCGAAATCGAGACAGGGCTCGAGCGCGTCACAGGCATGGCAGACGCGCTTGGCGGCGTCGATCTGGTCGACGGCGGGCCCGGTCGTGCCAACGGGGAAGAAGAGGTCCGGTTCGGTGTTGCGGCAGGCGGCCGAGCGGCGCCAGTCGTCCGCGTCCCAGTCAACTGTCCGGTTCCACATGAGAGCCATCGGAATGTGCCTCCACCAGCATTGTGATCCTTTTCACATGATCGGACCCAGATGGTGTCCGTCAGTGAAAAGCGGGTTAACGGGGAAGAAGGGTAATGGCCTGCCGAGGCCCTCGCAAGGAGTTTTTGTTGAAAGTTCGACGCTCGTCACGGGGGAATCGTGACGTGGGGAGGTCGTGGTCCCGATGACCGCCGTCTTTGCACATAGGGGTTGCACCGAGGGGTTCACCGAGAACACGATCGACGCCTTCGCAGAGGCCCGGCGGTTGGGCGCCGACGGTGTCGAGCTCGACGTGCGCCTCACCGCCGACGGGGCCCTCGCCGTCCACCACGATGCCGAGATCCCGGGGGTCGGCACGATCGCCGAGCTGGAGGTGGCAGACCTGCCCGGCGCATGTCCCGCTGCTCGCCGATGTGCTGGCCGTCTGCGAGGGCATGGTGGTGAACGTCGAGATCAAGAACGCCCCGCAGGATCCGGGATGGGACCCCGGCGAGGCGGTGGCGGCGCTGACGGCCGCCGCCATTGACGAGGCCGGCTGGACGGCACGGGTGCTCGTCTCGTCCTTCCAGACGGCGACCCTCCGGGCCGTCCAGGCCGCTGACGGCCGGCTGGCGCTCGGCGCGCTCTGGGGCTTCGGCACCGACGTCGGACCGGCGCTGGCGGCGGCGGCGGAGGCCGGATTCGGCGCCGTCCACCCGTTCGTGCTGTCGGTCGATCGCGAGCTGGTGACGCGGGCCCATGCAATGGGCCTTGCGGTCAACGTGTGGACCGTCAACGCGCCCGAGGACCTCCGGGCCATGGTGGCCGCAGGGGTGGACACGGTGATCACGGACCGCCTCGGTGACGTGCTGGCGGCAGCGGCGGGCAGCGGCTGAGGGACCCGGGCGACGTCGCCGGGAGGTGGGCTGTCCCGAAAAGAGGCTCGTCGCCGGGCCGAATGGCGGGGAACGGCCCTGGTCCACAAAGATGGACCGCCATGAACGTCGTCGTATGCGTCAAGCAGATACCCGATCCGGCCGCTCCCGCCTCGCTGAATCCGGGCACCAACACCCTGGACCGGTCCGGCAAGCTCATCATGGACGACTCGGACAACTACGGAGTCGAGATGGCGCTCCAGCTGGCCTCGGGCGACGGCGACGAGGTCACACTCGTCTCCATGGCGCCCGGCGGCGAGACGTCGGGCCTGCGCACCGGCCTGGCCATGGGCGCGGCCAAGGCCATCCTCATCAGTGACGACGCGCTGGCCGGCAGCGACGCGCTGGGCACGGCCCGGGTGCTGGCGGCCGCCATCGCGCGGGCCAACCCCGACCTGGTCGTCATGGCGACCGAGTCGAGCGACGGCTACACGGGCACGCTGCCCGTCCAGGTGGCCGAGCTGATGGGTCTGCCTTCGGTCACCTTCGCCAAGGCCATCGCGGTCGACGGCAGCTCGGTCAAGGTCGAGCGTCAGACGGAAGCCGGTTACGACGAGGTGGTCTGCCCCCTGCCCGCGCTGGTGACGGTCACCGCCGGCGTGGTCGAGCCCCGCTACCCCTCCTTCAAGGGGATCATGGCGGCCAAGTCCAAGCCGGTCGACAACCTGACGGTGGCCGACCTCGGGATCGATGCGGGGCAGGTCGGTGCGGCCGGCGCGGGGCAGGAGATCACCGACGTGTCCGATGCCGAGGCGCGTGGGGCGGGAGAGATCGTGGTGGACGAGGGTGACGGCGCCGCAGCGCGTCGTGGCCTTCCTCGAGCAGTTGAAGGTGGTCTGAGATGCCGATCGGCAAGGTATGGGTACTGGCAGAAGTGGGCGACAGCGGGCCGACGCCCGTCACGCTCGAGTTGCTGACCGAGGCGCGTGCGGTGGCCTCGACGGTCGAGGCGGTCGCCTGGGGTGCCGACGCGGCGGCGCAGGCGGGTCCCCTCGGGGAGTACGGCGCCACGACGCTCTACGACGTGGGCGACCTCGGCGGCCTGCTGCCCGGCGTGCCGGTGGCCGCCGCGCTGGCGGCGCTGATTGAGGGGGGCAACGCGCCCGACGCCATCCTCATGCCCGCCACCTACGAGGGCCGTGACGTCGCCGGCCGGCTCTCCGCCAAACTCGGCCGCCCGGTCCTGACCAACGTGACCGGGCTGGTCGAGTCCGATGGCGGGCTGTCGAGCCAGCATCCCGATCTTCGGTGGGAACCAGATCGTCACGGCACGCTTCACCGGCGAGGGGCCGGCCATCTTCGTGATCCGGGCCAAGTCGTTCGCGGCCGAGCCGTCCGGTGGCGCCGCCGCGGCCGTGGTGCCCGCACCGGTTCCCGATGTCGCCGCCACCAATACGGCGAAGATCGTGGAGCGCCACGTCGAAGAGCGCAGCGGTCCCAAGCTCGACGAGGCGGCGGTCGTCGTGTCGGGCGGCCGCGGGCTGGGTGATGCGGCCAACTACGCCCTGATTGAGGAGCTGGCCAAGCTCCTGCACGGCGCCGCCGGCGCCAGCCGCGCCATCGTCGACGCCGGCTGGGTGCCCTACTCGCACCAGGTCGGCCAGACGGGCAAGACCGTGAAGCCCACCGTCTACGTGGCGTGCGGGATCTCGGGTGCCACGCAGCACCTGGTGGGGATGAAGGGCTCCAAGAACATCGTCGCCATCAACAAGGACCAGGAGGCGCCGATCTTCTCGGTGGCCGACCTCGGCATTGTGGGCGACGTGCACAAGGTGCTGCCTGCGCTCATTGAGGCGTTGAAGGCCAAGGGCTGACGCCTGGCCCACCCGGGCCCAGGGTCCCGGGTCGCCGCCCGCCTCGTGGGTCTGCAACGACACCTGCGGGAGCGTGGCCAACGCTGGCCAAGGGCGTGGCGGGCAGGGCGGCAACAAGGAGTCGTGAGCACCGCCCCTCCGCAGGCCCTCGCGGCAGGGCAGTGCACGCTCCGCGGAGGCGACCGGCAGTACATTCGGCGCAGTCCGCTGATTGCACCTGATGCTCTTTCCCACAATCGACTTCGCCATCTTCTTCGCCATCGCCTTCACGGTGAATTGGCTGCTCAACCCGTACGCGGGCTGGTGGAAGCTGTCCATGCTCGGCCTGAGCTACGTGTTCTACGGCTGGGTGGGCTGGAGCTACTGCCTGCTGCTGCTCACGACGACGGTCGTTGCCTTCGCCGGCGGGGTCTGGGTCAACGCCACCCGCAACGAGCGCGCCCGGCGCATCGCCATGGGGGTGTCGGTCGGCACGCTGCTGGCCATTCTCGGCTGGTTCAAGTACTACGGCTTCGTCTCGGTGAACCTCGACAACCTCACCCATGTGGTGGGGATGGGCAGGGCCGTCCCTCTCCTGCAGGTGGCGCTGCCCATCGCCATCTCGTTCTTCACCTTCATGGCCATCAGCTATGTCGTCGACATCTACCGTCGCGAGCTCGAGCCGGCCAAGCCGCTGGACTTCGCCGTCTACATCTCGTTCTTCCCGCACCTGCTGGCGGGACCGATCGTGCGCGGCACCGAGCTGCTGCCCCAGATCCGCCGGCGTCGCGACCCGGACTCGGTGGACTACTCACGCGCCTTCTGGCTCATTCTGGCCGGTCTCTTCAAGAAGGTCGTGATCTCCTCCTACGTGTCGAGCGCGATCGTCACGCCTGTCTTCACGTCGCCCACCCAGCATTCGGCGCCCGAGGCGATCTTCGCCGCCTGGGGCTACGCGGTGCAGATCTACTGCGACTTCAGCGGTTACACCGACATCGCCATCGGGCTCGCCATGCTGCTCGGCTTCCGTTTCCCCCAGAACTTCGATGCGCCGTACACGGCCCGCAACCTGCAGGACTTCTGGCGCCGCTGGCACATGACGCTGTCGCGCTGGCTCCGCGACTACCTCTACATCCCGCTGGGCGGCAGTGCCAACGGTCAGGCCCAGACGGTCCGCAACATCATGATCACCATGGTGCTGGGCGGTCTGTGGCACGGTGCAGCGTGGACGTTCGTGATCTGGGGGGCGCTGCAGGGCGCCGGGCAGTCCTTCGGCCACCTGCGCCGGACCAGCCGGGAGCGGCGCGGGCTCCCGGGCGTGGCCGACGGGCCGGTGCGCGTGTGGGTGCAGCGGTTCCTGACCTTCCAGTACGTGTGCCTGGGATGGGTCTTCTTCAATGCGACGGGCACGTCGCAGGCCCTGGCGGTCATCGGCCGTCTCTTCACCGGGTGGGGTGAAGCGTCCCCGCTGGTGACGCCGCTGCTCGTCCTGGTCGTCTTCGGCACCTCGCCTCGCAATTCGTGCCCCCCCTGACGCATCGACCACCTCCAGGCGGCGTTCTCACGACAGAAGGCCGCCGTGCAGGTCGGCCTGCTCGCCTTCGCCCTGCTCGGCATCACCACCTTTGGTCCGGTCGGCGTCGCGCCCTTCATCTACTACCGCTTCTGATGGCCGACGCCCGCACACCGCCGCATCACGTGAACTGGGAGTCACCAGCCGAGTTCCAGTCGCACGACGCACGCCGAGCTGCCCCCGGTCGACGACGGCCGGGTGCGGGCACCGTGGCGACGCGTCCTGGCCCTCGGCGCTGCCGCCTTCGCCCTCTGGTTCCTGTTGTACGCGCCGACCTTGCAGCACAACGCCCAGGTCTCACCGGTCGGGACCCGCCGCACGGTGAGCCTCGACGTGACGGGCCCGGTGGCCGCTATCAGCCGCGCTCTGCAGCTCTCCCACTTCGTCTCCATCACGGGCCGCGGCAACGGCCTGTCCGGCGGGTCCACCGGGCTCACGGTGTCGGGACCGCGACCGGGTGGCCAGCCCACGAAGCCGCCGTCGGCCCCCAAGAACGGTGGCACTGCGCCGCCGACACCGACGACCGTGCCTCCCAACCCGAAGGAGCCCACTGCGGCCAACCCGTTGCGCGTCCTCATCGTCGGCGACTCCATCGGCATCGACCTCGGTGACGCGCTGCAGCCCGACCTGGCCGGCACCGGTGTCGTCAGCGCGGCGCTCGACGGCCGGGTGAGCACCGGGCTGACGAGGCCCGACTACTTCAACTGGCCCGCTGAGCTGACCGCCGACATCAAGGCGACGAACCCGCAGGTGATCGTCATCATGGTCGGGGCCAATGACGCGCAGGACTTCCTCGGGCCCCCCGACGTGCCCTACACCTCGCCCCAGTGGAACACCCTCTACGCGCAGCGGGTGGCCCAGTTCATGCAGATCGCCGGGAGTGGCGGCGCCACGGTCGTCTGGGTCGGCATGCCGCCGATGCAGAACCCGGGCCTGAACGCGCAGATGTCCGACGTCAACGCCGTGGTTCAGCAGCAGGCGGTCAAGGCACATCCACCCGTGACGTACCTCAGCACCGACCACACGCTCGGGACGGCGAGCGGCGGCTACACCGCCTTCGTCACGAACGGAGCGGGCCAGGTCGTCAACGTGCGCACCCCGGACGGGACCCACCTGACCCCGGGCGGGGGCCAGGTGGCGGCACAGCAGGTGACGGCCGAGCTCCAGACGCTCGGCTACCACATTTGACCAGTGCCCGGCCTCAGTCGGTCAGGGTCGCGGTCACGACGAAGGCGATGTCCCCTCGAGCGCGACATCGTCGTGCTGCCGGCACCGACCCGAGGCCGGCCCGCCGCGGTCGGATGTAGGCAAGCCAGACAGCACCGGCCGCCATGAGGACGGCACCGAGCGTCCAGCCGAGCGCAGTGGTGCTGAGACCGACGTACTTGAGCCCCGAGGCGAAGATCACGAAGGTGATCACGGGGCGGATGTAGCGGTCGGGCGCCCGCGAGGAGATCAGGGAGCCGACGAGGACGGCCGGCACGCTGCCGATCACGATCGACGTCGTCACCGCGAACTCGACGTGGCCGAAGGCCAGCGCGCCCAATGCGGCCGCCAGAGTCAGCGGGACGGCCTGGGTCAGGTCGGTGCCGACCAGTTGGTTGGCCCCGAGTACCGGGTACAGGAACAGGAGCAGCACGATCATCAGCGACCCCGAGCCCACCGAGGTCATCCCGACGACGAAGCCGCCCAGCAGCCCGATAGCGACGGTGGGGAGCGGCCGCACCACAACCTGGCCGATGAGGCCCTGACGGCTGTGGCCGGAACGGCGGTCGAGTCCGTAGCGCAGCACCATGGCGAAGGCGCCGAGGAGCAATGCGGCACCGAGCAGCGATCTGAACGTTTGTTTCTGCGCCTGTCGAGTTGCCGAGCAGATGGAGGACGTAGGCGCCCAGGAGAGCGGCCGGGACGGAGCCGAGAACCATCCACCCGACCAGCGAGTAATTCACCGTCTTCTTGGTCATGTGCACGACGGCGCCCACGGGGCGCATCAGCACGGCCGCCACCAGATCGCTCGAAATCGCAGTGGACGGCTTGATGCCAAAGAGGAGGATGAGCATCGGCGTCATCAACGCGCCGCCACCGGCACCGGTCATCCCGACGAGGAAACCGACGAGGGCGCTTCCGAGAACGATGTACGGATCAATCGACATGGCGGTCCAGTGCAGTCGGCGCGGCGCCTACGAGGAAATGGCGCCCACTATAAATCGCAGTGGATTAACAATACCTATGGAACAGATCAACTATCGCTCAAGTTCCTGAGCTGGGTTTTGCCGGGCAGCGCTCAGACGAGGGGCCAGGGGTAGGGGGGCCAGTCCCCGTCGTCGACCAGCTCGGGCAGGGCGCGCAGGCTGAGCAACCACGCCGCCCGGTCCATGGTGGCGGCGAGCTCGTCCGGCTCGAGAAGCTCATTGAGCGCATCGGGTACCCCGTCGCGGGTGAGGCGGGCCAGATCCTCCTCCACGCCGGCGTCCAGTGGTTCCCCGCCGAAGTCCCAGATGACCGTGCGCAACTTGTCCTGCGTGTTGAAGCAGAGCCCGTTGTCGATGGCCCATAGGCGGTCCTCGGCCAGCAGCACGTGGCCGCTCTTGCGGTCGGCGTTGTTTGCCACCACGTCGAACGCGCAGAGCCGCATGAGCACGGGATGCCACTTCGGCTCGTCGCGCAGCGTGAAGTAGTGCGAGGTGCCGTCCTCGTGCACGAAGCGCTGCACTGACCCTTGCCCGAATGGTGCTTCTGGCCGTTCGACCGTCTCGGGCACGAGCCCCCAACCGAGGGCCTCGGAGAGCGCGTAGGCGGCCACCTCACGCCGGAAGAGCCCGCCGGGGAAGTCCCACAGCGGCCGCTCGCCCTTCAACGGCTTGTAGACCGCGAGGAGCTCCTCGCCCTGCAGGCGGCAGGTGACGAGCAGCGTCGCGTTCGAGCTCCCGGCGATGCGGCCGTGGACCTCCATGTCACCCTCAATGAGGACGCGCTCGACATCGAGGTCGGACACGGGCGCTAGGTCACCGGCGGCCGGTGCCCGTTGGTGCGCGGGCAGTCGTGCCCGGCCGGGTCCAACGGGAGCGAGCACAGGGGGCAGGGTGGGCGGCCCGCCTCTACCAGGCGGGTGGCGTGGATGGCGAAGGCCGCCGCCTGCTCGCGGGTGAGCGCGACCCGGAGCACGTGCCCGCTCTCGAGGTCCTCGTCTTCTTCGTCCTCGTCCTCGACGCCGATCTCTTCGAGCACCACGATGATCCGGTCGAGCTCCTCGTCGTACGAGACGCCGATCGTCCCCACGACCCACTCGAACTCCTCGGTGCCGTAGAAGGCGAGGTCGTCGGGCAGGTGGCCGGGACGTCCCAGCTCCTTGACGATCCGTCCGAGATACCCGGCGAGCACGGCCACCTGTTGCTTCTCCACCTTGACCGTCGTCTCCGACAGTCCCTGGCGGCAATAGAAGAGGAAGAGGCGCTGGCCCACATCGCCGAGGACGCCGACCGTGCAGTGGTCGGGCGCGTCGAAGTCGTACTCGTCGCTCATCCGGCGCGGCCCCTCATGAGAGCGCCAACTCGTCGAGTGCGCCGGTCGAGTTCATGCACAGCACGACCGGTCCATTGGCCGAGAAGAGGAGGGCAGAAATCGAACAGGGCGAGATGACCAGTCGTTGCAGGAGGTCGAGGGGCATGCCGGCCGCCGCCGCGACGATCGCCTTGATCGGGTCTGCGTGCGACACGGCGACGATGGTCTCGCCGGGGTGCTCGGCCACCAGGCCGAGCACCGTGTCCATGGAGCGCACGGACATTTCGGCGAACGACTCGCCGCCGGGAAAGCGGAACCCGCTGGGCCAGCGCTGCACCGTGGGCCACTGCGGGGTCCGGTAGAGCCGGGCCAGGGGCTTCTCGGTCCAGTCACCCACGTCGACTTCGACGAGACCGGGGGCGGTCCGCACCCGGAGGCCGAGCGCCCGGGCGATGGGGGCTGCCGTCTCGCGCGTGCGCTCGAGCGGCGACGCGTAGACGGCGGTCGGTGCCTTGGTCAGGGCTCCGATGCGTTCCGCCGCCGCGGCGGCCTGCGCATGGCCCTTCTCGGCGAGGTGCAGGCCGGCGGCCTGGCCGGGGAGCATCTTGCCGGTCGTGGGGGTGACGCCATGCCGGACCAGGAGGACGACGGTCGGCGCGGGAGCCTTGTGGCGACGCCGGGCCGACGTGCGTGTGGAGGCAGAGCGGGCGGTCGGGGACACAGCTGCCCATCGTAGGCTCTGCGTCGTGGCGTCCAACCGGAGCCGGCCGGAAGCCGTGGCTGCCGTGCAACGGGACGTTGCGGACTGTCGACGGTGCCCGAGGCTGGTGAGCTGGCGTGAAGAGGTGGCCCGCACGGGTCGGGCCTCCTACGCCGGACAGGTCTACTGGGGGCGGGGCGTCCCGGGTTTCGGCGACCCCCGGGCCCCGCTGGTGCTGGTCGGTCTGGCGCCGGCCGCGCACGGCGCCAATCGCACCGGCCGGATGTTCACCGGGGACCGTTCGGGCGACTGGCTCTTCGCCGCCCTGTACCGGGCGGGCTTCGCCTCGCAGCCCACGAGCACGGCCCGGGACGACGGCCTCGAGCTCACTGGTGCCTACATCACGGCAACGGTGCACTGCGCCCCCCCGGCTAACAAGCCCACCCCGGCGGAGCGCGCCGCCTGCGCGCCGTATCTCGCCCGCGAGCTGTCGCTCCTCGGCGAGGCGGTCGTCGTTCTGGCCCTCGGTCAGGTGGCCTGGCAGGCCGTCGCCGCCCACTACGGGCTCCGCCCCCGCCCGGCGTTCGGCCATTTGGCCGAGAGCCCGCTCCCGGACGGGCGCAGGTTGCTCGGCAGCTACCACCCGAGTCAGCAGAACACGTTCACCGGCAAGCTCACCGTGCCGATGTTCGACGCCGTCTTCGCCCGCGCCCGGGAGCTGATCGCCGCCTCCGATCAGGAGGCGAGGTCGTAGAGGAGGCGGAAGAACTTGATGCGCCCCGGGTCCGGTGCGATGCCGTAGCTCTCGTAGAAGAGCGGCTCGAGCTCCTCCCCGAAGTTCCACCCGACGCTCCAGGCCCCGACCGCGACGTCCCACCAGCGATCGGCCGCGCCCAGCTCGCCGAGGTCGACGAAGCCCGTCACGCGCCAGTCCTGCAGCAGCACGTTGGGTGCGCAGAAGTCGCCGTGGCACACGACCAGGTCCTCGTCACGAGGAGCGAGCGCCTCCAGTTCCGCAAGCGCCGCTTCCGGGGTCAGATGGGCGTGCACGTCGTGGAACCCGGCCGGGTCGATGTCGCCGGCGCGGACCCGCTCCTCGACGTGGGCCAACGCGCGCGGCAGGTCGAAGCGGAAGGGGCACCACTCCTCGCCGACTGCGTCGTGGAACGCCCGCAGCCCGCCCCCGAGGGCCCGGACCAGCACAGGGAGGTCCGCTCGCCACGTCGCCTGCGTCGCGTCCGACCCCGGGAGTGCCTCCGTGAGCATGACTGCGGCCCCGTCGAGCTCCTCCAGCGCGACGACCACCGGGACCGGGAGGTAGGGGGCGGCCCAGACCATGCGCTCGGCTTCCCCGCGCAGAGTCGGAAAGCGGGAGCCGGCGCGGGCGACCTTGGCGAACCGGACCGCGCCGTCGGGGCCCGTGAGTCTCCAGGTGGTCAGGTGGGGGACCAGCCGGTAGGCGAGCGTCGCCTTCCAGCCCGGGGCGATCTGCTCCAGCTCGGGCGGTGGCGCCGGCGGATCGGAGGGAGACGGCACGCCCATGGAGGGTAGGTGGCACGGGGGCCGAACGGCTACCGTCTCGGCGACACGCGAGGGAGGGTGGAGTGCGCGAGCCGAACGACGTGACACCGTGCGACGCCAGCGAGATCACGCGCTGGGACGAGACGGCCGACGTGATCGTCGTCGGATTCGGCGCAGCCGGATCGGCGGCGGCGTTCAGTGCGGCAGCGGCGGGGGCGCAGGTACTGGTCATTGAGCGGACCGGAGGTCCCGGGGGCGCCGCGGCACTGGCCGAGGGCATCGTGTACCTCGGCGGCGGGACGCCGATTCAGACGGCGTGTGGCTTCGAGGACTCCCTCGACGACATGTACCACTACATGATGGCGGCCTGTGGGCCGGATCCGAACGAGGCCAAAATCGCCCGCTACTGCGAGGAGAGCCTGGGGCACTTCGACTGGCTGGTCGCCCGGGACGTGCCCTTCGACGCCAGCTTCTGCGCCGACACCTCCATGGCGCCGGACGGCACCGAGGGCCTGGTCTACTCGGGTGGCGAGGATGCGTACCCGTTCAACGCCATCGCCCGCCCGGCGCCCCGCGGCCACCTGGCCAAGACGAAGCGCTCGACCGGATGGCTCCTCATGCAGCACCTGGCCGCCGCCGCGACCGGCGCCGGCGCGGCCGCCTCGACCGACATGCGGGTCGACCGCCTGGTGTGTGACGAGGGCCGGGTCGTCGGCGTGCAGGCGCACCGGTTCGGCGAGACGGTGACGCTGCGGGCCCGCCGCGGGGTGGTGCTCACCGCCGGCGGCTTCATCTTCAACGACGACATGTTGCGTCAGCACTGCCCGCCCCTGGCCCGGGGGACCTTCAAGGTCGGCACCGAGGGCGACGACGGGCGGGGCATCCGCATGGCGCAAGCCATCGGTGCGTCCGTGCGCAACATGTACGCGGGCGAGGTGTCGCTGCCCATCACCCCGCCGCGGACGTTGATCCACGGCATCCTCGTCAACGGCCAAGGCCAGCGCTTCATCAACGAGGACACCTACATGGGCCGGGTGGGGCAGTCCGCGCTCTACGAGCAGGACGGCGAGGTCTACCTCGTCGTCGACGAGGCCTCCTACGAAGTGAACTGGATGGGCCTCGCCGCCACCTGGGTCTGCGAGACGGCGGCGCAACTCGAGTCCGAGATCGGCCTGCCGGCCGGATCACTGCAGAGCACGGTCGACCTCTACAACCGGCACGCGGCGACGGGGGAGGACCCGCTCTTCCACAAGGACCCGTCGTGGGTGCGGCCGTTGGTGCCGCCTATCGGTGCCGTCGACCTGCGCATCGGACCAGCGCCCTACGCGCCGTTCACGCTGGGTGGCCTGGAGACGACCGTCGCCGGTGAGGTGTGCGACCTGACCGGGTCGGCGATCGGCGGCCTGTTCGCGGCCGGGCGCACCACGGCCGGGGTGTGCTCATTCGGCTACGCCAGCGGGCTCTCCATCGGGGACAGCACGCTCTTCGGCCGCCTCGCCGGGGAGAGCGCCGCCGCGGCACCGCCCTCGGCCTGACGCGTCAGCGCGAGCGCTCTCACTCATTGACTCAGTCATGGCCTCAGCCATTGACGACGGGGTGTCCGAGCACCAGCTCCAGCTCCGCCAGCGCCTCGTCCGGGTCGGTGACCTTAATGGTGTGCATGCCCATTGCGCGGGCTGGCTTGAGGTTGACACCGAGGTCGTCGAGAAAGACCGCCTCCCCGGGCTCCACGCCGAGCGTCGCGCAGGCGAGCTCGTAGAAGCGGGGGTCGGGCTTGCGCACGCCGAGCACGCGTGATTCGAGGACGGCGTCGAAGAGGGCGTACACCTCGGCCATCTCTTCGGAGAGGACGCGGTCCGGCGACGCGAAATTGTTGGTCAGGCAAGCGGTCTTGTAGCTCCGCCGCAACGCGTCGATGGCCGCGACCATCCGGGGGCGGATGTCGCCGGACAGCCTCTCGAGCACGAGCCGGCCATCGAGCTCGTGGCCGAGCGCGCTGGCTTCACCGGCCCACGCGGCGGCGAAGTCCTCCACGCCGATCTCGCTCCGTTCCAGGCGCGCCCAGGCGTTGTCGTCGGGATTGGTGGCGTTCACGGTCCTGATGAATCCGGCGGGAAGGCCACGCTCGGTCTCCAGGTGGGCGAACGCTTCGAAGGGACTGGTCGAGATCACCCCGCCGAAGTCGAACATCACCGCTCGTATCGCCACGCACACTCCTTCGGGTCGGGCCCATTATGGGGCGGCGGCGGCGGGCCGGGCCGGATCACGTGCCCGCGCTACGGGATGCACATGCGATGGCCCGATCGGGGTATGAAAGAGACGGTGAGAGAAGAGGAGGAGCGATGGATTTTGACCTGCTTGACGTCTACGGACGTGCCAGCGCCTGGACGGCGGCGTTCGTCCCGGACGCATCGTCGAAGATGGATGCGCCGACCACATGCAGCGGGTGGGACGTGCGCACGCTCATGAACCACATGCTCCAGACGCAGCGGTACTTCGTGGGGGCAGCCCGCGGCGAGGATGTCGCACCGCCGGGAGGGACGCCACCGGATGTCCTGAGCGACGAGCCCCGGTTCGGACTTCGACCGGGCTCGGGCCGAGACTCTGGCGACCTTCGGGGAGCCCGGGGTGATCGAGACAGACCGGTCCCGCGCTCGGCATCGCCTTCAGCGACCAGCTGTTGCACGGCTGGGATCTCGCGCTGTCGACGGGGCAGGACGCCACCATGCCCGGCGACCTCCCCGCCTTCGCGTATTCGATCATTCACGGCCGCTTCACCGACGAGCAGCGCCAGGGCGTCTTCGGGCCGGAGATCGCAGTGGCGTCGGACGCCTCCGCCCAGGAGAAGCTGCTGGCCTACACCGGACGCGACCCCTCCCTGACGCTGTAGGTCGGCGGCGCCATACTCGGCGAGCGGTGTCGTTACTCGCGCAGCGAGGCGTACTCGATGACGCGGGTCATGACCACGTCATCGACCTTGTCCACCGACCCGCAGTCGAAAGGCGGCTGCGGGTCGTACTCGATCATGAGCTGGGACGCCTGGGCCGCGGTGCGGTCGACCAGCAACTCGACCAGCCGGAGTGCCATGTCGATGCCGCTCGAGACCCCGGCCGCCGTGATGATCCGTTCGTCGAGATGCTCGACCACGCGCGTCGGTATGGCCTCGGCGCCGTGGGCCTCGAGCTCCCGGTAACAGGCCCAGTGCGTGGTGGCGGTGAGACCCCGCAGGAGGCCGGCCGCGCCGAGCACGACCGAACCGGTGCAGACGGACGTGGTGAACCGGCTGCCGGCGTGGGCCTGGCGCACCCAGTCGAGCACCCGTTCGTCGTGCTCGAGCGGCCGCGTCCCGACACCGCCGGGGAAGACGACCACGTCGGGTGTCGGTACCTCCTCGAACGTGGCGTCTGCCGTCAGTCCGATCATGCCGTTCTCGCTGCGGACCTCGCCGCGGCGGTGACCGACGAAGACGATGTCGAAGCACGGAATGCGCTGCAACACCTCGTAAGGGCCGACGGCGTCGAGGGCGGTGTACCTGGGGAAGAGGGGGATGGCGATCTGCACGTGGTCGCTCATGCGGAGGTCCTTTCGTTCGAGCCGGGCGCGAAAGCGCCGGCGGTAGGCATCGGGCGCCACGCCGAGGTGGCGTTGGAAGACGCGGCGCAGGGTCTCGGCACTGCCCAGGCCGCAGCGTGCCGCCACGACGTCGAGGGTGTCGGTCGTCTCCTCGAGCTCACGTCGGGCGGCTTCCAGGCGAGTCCGTTCGACGAAGCGGCTGGGGCTCTCGCCGACCTCGGCCGTGAACACCCGGGTGAAGTGGCGCACGCTCATGGCCGCCGCGGCGGCCAGGGCCGGCAGGCGATGGTCGCCGCCGGGGGCGGCCTCGACGAGCGTCTGCACGGCCCGCAGAGTCGAGCGCTCGGCGCGCGGGACCCACACCGGTGAGGCGAACTGGGTCTGCCCTCCGGGCCGGTGCAGGAACATGACCAGCCAGCGGGCCACGGTCTGGGCCACGTCGACCCCGAGGTCCTCTTGCACGAGCGCCAACGAGAGGTCGATGCCGGCGGTGACCCCCGCGCTCGACCAGTACTTCCCGTCGCGGATATAGATGGGATCGGCGTCGACGGTGAGGCCCGGATAGTCCGCAGCCAGCTGGCGGGCGCGGGCCCAGTGCGTGGTGACCCGGCGACCTTCGAACAGCCCTGCCGCTGCACCCAGGAACGCCCCCGAGCACACCGTGGCCACACGCCGGCAGCGCGGGGCCGTGCGCCGGACGAAGTCCACCATGACCTCGTCACGTGCGGCCTCCTCGGCGCCCGGCCCGCCCGAGAGGACCAGGGTGTCGATCTCGCTCCGTCTCGGCTGGCAGCGCTTCGGTGCCCAGCACGAGCCCGCTCTCGGCCCGGACCGGGGCGCCGCCCGGAGAGGCCAGGGTGACCCGGTAGCTTCCCGCTCGCCCCAGCGCGCCGGCGGCCCGGGTCGCCCCGGCGAAGACCTCGTGCGGTCCGACGGCATCGAGCGGCTGCAGGCCGTCAAAGGCGACGATCACAACGGAGCGCTGGTGCACGCCTCCCACTCTGGGGGTCGTGCCGACTGGCGTCAATGACCTGGTTCCCACAGATTCGGCCATCGCAGAGCCGGCTCGGGCCCCGGGGCGGCGAGGGGACGCCCGGCGGCGGCTCAGTCGGTGCGGGCCCGGTGGGTGCCGCGAGCCCGTACCCAGGCCAGCAGATCGCCCTCCGCGCCGCGGCGCACCGACCCGGTGAAGATGTCCTCCCGCCCCGTCGTCACCTCGCGCGCCACCTCGGCGTGGAGCTGGTCGCCCAGTGCCGCCGGCTGGAGGTACTCCACCAGGACCGACGAGATGATCCCGGAGCTCTCGGCGTCGTTGGCCGCCGCGGCCACCGCGGCGCCGGCCACCGCGTAGAAGACGGCGCCGTGCACTGTGCCGTGCGGGTTGGCGTGGCGCTCGTCGGTGGTGAGGACGGCCACGGTGTGGCCGGCGCCCCGCCGCTCCACGTCGATGCCGAGCAGGGCGGCGAACGCATCGGCCTGCGGCCCACTCATCGCCTCACCTCAGGCGTTGGAGGCGGATGCGGGGAGGCGCCCCGGCATGGGCACGGCGGTGGCCGGCCAGCGCTTGCGGCTGACCCGGCTCAGCCTGTTGAGCAGGGTGACCGCACCGGGGTCGTCCTCAATGGGCCGGGTCTCGATCACACCGGCCGCCTCCATGTCGTTGAAGAGCTGCTCCCCCTGTTCGGTCCGCAGCAGGGTGAGGGTCCAGTCGCCGAAGGCCCCGATGCCGCCGGTGGAGATGTCGGCGTGCTCCGCCGCGAAGTCGGGACAGCTCTTGCAGCCCTCCCGCGTCCAGGCGTGGGCTTCTTTGAGCGGGACCTCGTGGTAGCTGCCGTCCTTCATCCAGACCTGGAAGACGCCCTTGATGTTCATCTTGACGATCTCGGCCCGGGCCAACCCGTACTTCGCCTCGAAGAGCTCGCTGAAGATGGCATCGTCGAACGTCTTGGAGCAGAGCAGCCCGATGGAGAGGACGAAGCGCCGGGCGACCTTCCCGGCCTTGCGGGCCTGCATCACCGGCGGAGCGGAGGCCTGGCAACCCATGCCGACCAGGGCGATGCGCTCGGCCCCGCCCTCGATCGCCTCGGCGTAGGCCAGGGGGTTGGCCGAGTAGGTGTAGCGCGAGCCGGCCGTGGCCAGCACGTCCTCCTTGGAGCGGGCCACCTGGGGCACCGCCTTCCAGGTCGAACCGTCCCCTTCGAGTCCGGAGACCAGTGCGGCGTCGATCACCTCGTGCTCGAAGGCCCAGATGAGGAGGGCGGAGACCAGTCCGCCGTCCTGCCCGGTGCCCTGCACCGTCGGATCGGTGGCCCGGGCCAGGACGGTGCGCCGCGAAATGCCGGCTACCTCGTCGTCGGTCCGGGGCCGGCCGAAGCGGTGCGTCTCGATTTCGGGCTCCCAGGTGCGGAAGCGCGGGCAGGCCCGGGTGCACAACGTGCAGCCCTTGAGGCCGTGGGTGCAGTTGTCCGGTCCACCGTCGGCAGCCACGTGGAACGGCTTGTAGACCCCGTCCTCGTCGTTGTAGCCCAGGACGTCGTAGGGGCAGACGACGACGCAGGCGGCGCAGCCCGTGCACAGCCCGGACGTCACGACTTCGGTGAACAGCTCGGCCCATTGCGGCTTCTCGGGAGGCATTGGTCCACCATATTCGGGCGGGGGGCACCGGTCGGATACCTTGCCCCCCGTGCCCGAGATCCTCGAAGTCGAGCTGTACCGGGCCCTCGCCGAGGAGGCACTCGACCGGCCGATCACCCGGGCCTGGATGGTGGACGCCCGTTACGGCCGCGGGGGGACGACCCCGGCGCGGCTGCGGTCGGCGCTGGTGGGCCGCTCTTTCATGGCGGCGCGACGTCGGGGGAAGCTGCTCCTTCTGGACGCCGACGGGGGCCCGACGCTGGGCCTGCGCTTCGGCATGACGGGCGGCCTGGTGGTGGACGGGCACGAAGCGCTCGACCGGCTGCAGTACGGACCGGGGGTCTTCAACGAGAAATGGGTGCGCGCCCGCTTCACCTTCGAGGACGGCGGCGAGATGCTCATGCACGACCCGCGCCGCTTCGGGTCCATCGAGATCGCGCCCGACGAGGAGCGGTTGGGTCCCGACGCGCTGACCGTGTCGCTGGCCGAGCTGCGGGCCGCCCTGGCCATCGCGCCCGGGCGATCGGGGGTGGCCGCGCCCCTCAAGGCGCGCTTCATGGACCAGGAACGGCTGGCCGGCGTGGGCAATCTGCTCGCTGACGAGATCCTCTACCGGGCCGGGCTGGCACCGGACCGGCGGACGCCGCTCACCGACGCCGAGCTCCGCGAGCTACACAAGCAGCTCCGCTCGACCCTGCGCCAGCTGGGCCGGCGTGGTGGCTCGCACATGGGCGACCTCATGGAGGAGCGTGTCGCGGGAGCGCTCTGCCCGCGCGACGGAGCGGAGTTGCGCCGCGAGACCGTGGGTGGCCGGACGACCTACTGGTGCCCGGCGCACCAGCATTGAACGTGGCGGACCCTGCCGAGCCCAGACCTCACTTGAGCCGGCTGCGCACCCACCACACGCAGAGTCCGGCCAACGCCGCCGACAAGACGATGAACAACAGGGTCTCGTAGGTCTGGAAGATCCAGAACCGGTTTGCCGGCTGGTAGACGACGACCTGATGGAAGTGCGCCGAGACGGCGTCGACACACCGCTGGAAACCCTGCTGGGCAGCGGCGTCCGGGGTGACGCTGGCTCGGCGCACGCCGGCGGTTGCGGCCGGCGGGGTGTTGAGGCCGGGCAGCGGGCACGCCTTCTGCAGGAACGAAGCCGAAGGTGACTGCCCGGCGTTGTTGACGATGTTGCTCGAGACCACCAGCGCGTTGGGGAGATCAGGCGGGTTGGCACTGACCGAGATGCCGGCCCCCGGCGTGGACTGGGTGATGCCCCAGCCCGCGTTCGGTCGCAGCTTGACCGCTTCGGTGACCGGGGACATGAAGTGCGGCCTGAGCCACTCCGCCACGGCGACCCGCGCCACGACGAAGCCGACCAGCGTCACGGCCATGGCGGGCAGCGTGCGCCGGAACAACAGCCCTGTCACCGCGCCGAGTGCGAAGGCGAAGAGCGCGTAGGAAGCCGGCACGAACCCGTGCATGCCGAAGGATGCCGGGCTGAAGCGGTTCGCTGTGACCTTGTCGATAGGGCTGAACCACCAGGACACCATGAGGCTGAGCAGCGCGCCCACGGCGGCGCTGGCCAGTCCGACGAGCCCGAGCTTGACCAGGAGCCAGCGCAGACGGCTGATGCTCTGCGTCCAGGCCAGGCGGAAGGTGCCCGACTCGAGCTCGCGGGCGACCAGCGGTGCCCCCCAGAACATCCCGATGAGCACGGGTACGACGAGCACCAGGCCCAGGGCGAGCACCTGCAGCTTGGCGTCGGTGCTGGTGACCGGGTTGATGCAGCCTGGGCCGTTGCCGCTGTCCGTGGGGCACCGGGCCGCCGCTGCGTCGTAAATGTGGACCAGGTTGGGCCCGGTCGCCAGCAGGATGGCGCCGACGATCAGGAGCCCGAGGCCGCCGATGAAAGCCTGGAGGCGGAACTGACGCCACGAAAACGCGATCACGACAGCACCTCTATGGTCGGGCGGGCCCGGCGTGTGCTCGCCGCGTGTCCCATGTAGGCCAGCACGAGGTCCTCGAGGCTGAGGTCCTCCACCGTCCAGGCGGGGTCGAGGACCGGTCCGTCGCAGCGTGCGATGAGTGTGCTCTGGCGTTCGGTGTGGCGGTCCTCAATCACGACCTGGCCGGCGGGGAGGGAGGCCGGGTCGCGCCGGGGGCCGACGAGCCGGTGGTGCGACTGCAGCAGGTCGTCGACCTCGCCCGCGACCTGCACATGTGACTCGACGAGGACGACCAGGTAGTCGCAGACGCGCTCGAGGTCGGCCACCAGGTGCGATGACAGGACGACGCTGACTCCGGCCTCTGCCACGTACTCCATCAATCCCTGTAGGAACTCGCGTCGGGCCAGTGGGTCGAGGCTCGCCACCGGCTCGTCCAGGACCAGGAGCTCGGGCCGCTTGGCCACCGCGACCGTGAGGGCGAGCTGGGCCCGCTGACCGCCCGACAGCGACCCCGCCTTCTGGTCGAGGGGTAGGCCGAGCGCGTCGATGCGTCGTCGGGCGAACGCCTCGTCCCAGCCCGGGTTCATCTGGGCGCCGAAATGAAGATGGTCCTCAACGCTCAGCCGGGCGTAGGTGGGTGTGTCCTGGGCGACGAAGCCCACGCGCGCGAGCTGCGTGGAGTCGGCCGCCGGCGGGCGTCCGAGCACCTCGAGCGTGCCCGCGGTCGGCGAGAGCAGGCCCACGGCGAGTTGGAGAAGGGTGGACTTGCCGGCCCCGTTGGGGCCGACGAGGCCGACGACATGGCCGGCGGGGATCTGCAGGTCGCAGCGCTCGAGCGCCCAGCGCCGGCCGTAGCGCTTGCCCAGACCTTTGGCATCGAGGACCCAGCTCACGCTATGTCCTCCTCGGCCGCTGAACGAAAGGAGTCGCGAAACAGCGCCTCGATGCTCTCGTCGTCGAGGCCGGCCCGGCGCGCCTTGGTGATCCAGCTTCGGAGCGCCTGCCGCAGTGGGCCATGGGCCGCCAGCGACTGGCCGCCGAGGCTCCCGGTGACGAACGTCCCGACGCCGGGGCGGGCACTCACCAGTCCGTCGTGCTCCAACTCCCGGTACGCCTTCAGCACGGTGTTGGGGTTGATGGCCAGTTGGCCCACGACCTCCTTGACCGTCGGCAGCTGCTCGCCCTGGCGCAACAGATCGAGCCGGAGGGCCTGGCGGACCTGTTGGACGATCTGGAGATAGGGAGAGACCCCCGAGCGGCTGTCCAGATGGAACTCGATCACCTGACCTCACTTACTTTATCTAGGTAACTAGGTAAATATGTACCTCAGATCAATCGAAGTCAAGTCGTCTCGGGCCGCCCGACGGCGGAGGATCAGTTCAGTGCGTCAGTGGCGGGAGCCCCTTGGCGATCAGGTCGACGCCGAACACGAGGAAGAGCACGGCCATCACCGCCGCGTTGTGCGCGGTGAGCCAGGTCTTGGCCGAGTCGAGGCTGGCCTTCGCTCTCGCGCCGCCGACCAGCGAGTAGATCACGGGACCGGCGATGGTGAGGCTGGCGATCACCACGAACACCGCGATGGCGACCACGGCATCCGTGGTCGTGAGCCCGGAAACCTGGGCCAGGCCGGCGGCGGCGCCGGCGGTCAGGATCAGGTTCTTGGGGTTCACCGCGGCGAGCGCGATGCCCAGCCCGAGGGCCTTGAGCGGCGACACGGACTCCACCGTCGCCAGCCATTTCGGCATGACGGGCTCCACCCCCGGCGCCGGGCGCTTGCGCCAGTTGCGGCGCGCCAGCGCGAGCAATCCCACACCGAGGGCGATGGTGCCCCACGAGACCGAGTCCGACGCCGTGCTGCTCGTCTGCGCGACGTTGCCGTCGTGCGACACGACGTAGACGACCGTGCTGACCGCGGCGAGCGCGACCACCCACCCGACGAGGAAGGCGGGGCCGTTGACCCGGGCCCGCTGCGAGAACAGCATCAGGATCACGGCGATGATCGGTATCGGGCTGATCGCCACCCCGATGGCGAACGTCAGGACTGCGCTGATGCCACTTCCCACGACGGCTCCCTCTCTTGTCGGTTACGTCACGCGTCACGCCACACCTGGTGCACCGGGTGTGGGTCTCCGTGTCCGGTCGTCCGGGTCAGGAGGCACGATTCGACCAGGAACTCGAAGAGAGCATCGTCGTCCGCCGGGGGCGGAACCCCGATACGGGAACGTTCCGTCACGAAGAGGGCACTGAGCGCCGAGCGCCGCGCCGGATCCTCGACCGGGCGCGTCGTTCCCATGCAGGAGAACGCGTCCTCGTTGTCCTCACGCGGGAACGAGTGCAGCGCGTAGCGACCGTCACGCCGGAGATCGCGTTGCTTGGGCGAGGGGACGATAAAGGCGAACAACCCGGCGTCGTGGAGCACCGGGCACATCGGGTGCACCCGGGGCCCGCCATCGGGTCGGGTCGTGGCCATGTACGCCAACCCGACGCCGAGTTGGTAGAGCAGGGCGCGACCCGGTTGGGCCAGATCGGGACGCAGCGCGGCGAACTCGTTCCACGACAGCACGCCGTCAGCCCTCGGCGATCTCCTCGAGCACCTTGGCCGCGTGACCGTCCGCCCGCACGTGGTACCAGGCCCGCTGCACTTTGCCGTTCGGTCCCACCAGGAACGTCGAGCGAATGGTGCCGACCGTCTTCTTGCCGTACATCGTCTTCTCACCCCACGCCCCGTACTTCTCCATCACCTTCTTGTCGGCATCGGTGAGGAGCGGGAACTTCAACTTGTACTTGGTCCTGAACTTCACGTGCTTCTCCGCCTTGTCGGGCGAGATCCCGAGCACGGCCACGCCGGCCTTCTCGAAGGTCTTGAGGTTGTCGTTGAACTGACACGCCTCCTTCGTGCAGCCCGGCGTGTCGTCGGCCGGGTAGAAGTAGACGATCACCCGCTGTCCCTTGAAGTCCGAGAGCTTGACCGGCTTGCCGTCCTGATCAGGCAGGGTGAACGCGGGGGCGGTGGCTCCCGCCTCGAGTTTGGCCATCGTCGGCGTTCCTTTCGTCGCAGTGCGGACGGCTCACTTTGACACAGGGCTGCGCCTGTGAGCGGTCCTGGGCTGGTACAATAGGTATGCGACCGCCGGCGGGGGCTGGCGAGTCGGGGCTGACTCTCACTCCTCTGGAAGGCGCACAGCCCCGCCGTACAACAGAGAGAGCGGGTCCATGACAGTTGATGCCCTGGCCGGCGCGCACGCCGGCGTCGCCCCGAAGGACAGCGATGTCCCCGGCGACGATACCTACGAGACCGCCCGGACCTTCGAGTCCCTCGGCGTCTCACCCGAACTGAACAAAGCGCTGGCCGATGAAGGCATCGTCAGCGCTTTTCCAATTCAGGCCCTGACCGTGGCGGACGCCCTGGCCGGGCGTGACGTCTGCGGCAAGGCCAAGACCGGCTCCGGCAAGACGCTCGCCTTCGGCGTGCCGCTGTTGCAGCGGGCCAAGGCGACCCGGGAGGCCCAAGGTGCCCGGCCCGCCACCCGCCCGGCCAAGCCGCTCGCCCTCGTCCTGCTGCCGACGCGTGAGCTCGCCGTGCAGGTCTATGACGTCCTGGCCCCCCTGGCCAAGAAGCTGGGCCTGCATGCCGTGGCCGTCTACGGCGGGGCCGACATCGACCGCCAGGTGGCCAAGCTCCGTAAGGGAGTGGACGTGGTGATCGCCACGCCGGGTCGACTGATCGACCTGGGCGACCGGGGCGAGGTCGCGGTGGACGAGCTCGAGACCCTCGTGCTCGACGAGGCCGACCGCATGGCCGACATGGGGTTCATGCCCCAGGTCGAGTGGGTGCTCCGTCGCCTCGACCAGCCCCATCAGACGCTGCTGTTCTCCGCCACGCTCGATGGCGCCGTCGACCGGCTGGTGAAGCGCTACCTGACGGATCCCGTCTTCCACGAGGTGGCCTCGTCCACCCAGACCGTGACCCTCATGGAGCACCGCTTCTTGCAGGTGCACCAGATGGACAAGGTGAAGGTGGCCGCGGCCATCTGCCGGAGCCAGGAGAAGTCGCTGCTGTTCGTCCGCACCAAGCGGGGGGCCGACCGCTTGGTGGAGAATCTGGGCAAGGAGGGGATCCGGGCCCAGGCCATTCACGGCGATCTGCGCCAGGCCAACCGCGAGCGGGCCCTGGCCGACTTCTCCAACGGCAAGCTCGCCGTGCTCGTCGCCACCGACGTGGCGGCCCGGGGACTCCACATTGAGAGCGTCGACGGAGTCATCCATTTCGATCCCCCCGAGGATCACAAGGCGTATCTCCACCGCTCGGGTCGCACGGCCCGGGCCGGCAAGGCCGGCGTCGTCGTCAGCCTGTCGCTCTGGAACCAGTTGGTGGAGATGGAGGTCATCCAGCGCCGGCTGGGCCTGCGTATCCCCATCGTCGAGATGTTCTCCAACGACCCGCGCCTGGCCGACCTGGCCGCCTGGACGCCTCTCCCCGAGGAGAGCGTCCTCTGACCGACGACGGAGCGACCCCGGTCTGGTCACCTGAGGACGGGGTGCGCCGCGTCCTCGTCGTGACCGCCCATCCCGACGACGTCGACTTCGGGGCTGCGGGCACCGTGGCGACGTTCACCGATGCCGGCATCGAGGTCACCTACTGCATCGCCACCTCGGGCGAGTCGGGCGGATCCGATCGCACGATGACCCGGGTGGAGATGGCGGCGCTGCGCCAGGACGAGCAGCGCGCCGCCGCCGCGGTCGTCGGCGTCAGCGACGTGCGCTTCCTCGGGTACCCCGACGGAATGGTCGAGACGACGCTGCGAGCTGCGGCGTGACATCAGCCGCGTCATCCGCCAGGTCAGGCCCGAGCGGGTCGTGACCCAGTCTCCCGAGCGGAACCTGGAGTTCATTTTCGCCAGCCATCCGGACCACCTGGCGACCGGCGAGGCGGCCGTGGACGCGGTGTATCCCGACGCCCGCAATCCATTCGCCCATCCCGAGCTCCTCGACGTCGAGGGCCTCGAGCCCTGGACGGTCCCCGAGCTCTGGATCATGGGCCCCGGTGGTCAGGACGCCGGGGTGGCGGTGGACACCACGTCCACGGTGGAACGCAAGGTGGCCGCGCTCATGTGCCACAAGAGCCAGATGCCCGATCCCGACGCGGTGGCCCAGCGGGTCCGCGACTGGGCCGGAGGCAACGCGGTGTTGGCCGGCATGCCCGAGGGCCGTTCCGCCGAGCTGTTCCGGGTCATCCGCATTCCCTGACGCGACATGGGCCGCGGCGACCTCTGGCTGCTGGTGCAGCACGTCGCCTTCGAGGGTCCCGGTGCCATCGCCAACGCGTTGACCGACGCCGGTGCCGACCTCACCATCCTGCGCATGGACCGCGGTGACGCCATCCCGCCCCCCGACGCGGTCAGCGACGTCAGGGGGCTCGTTGTCATGGGTGGCCCCATGAGCGTCCATGACGACCTCGCCTGGCTGGTCGACGAGCGCGCCCTCCTCCACTGGGCCGTCGAAGCCGGCCTGCCCGTCCTCGGGGTGTGCCTCGGCGCTCAGCAGCTGGCCGCCGCGCTGGGCGCGGAGGTGGCCGCCGGGCCGGCGCCCGAGTACGGCATGGGTGAGGTCCACCTGACGTCGGAGGCGATCAGCGACCCGGTGCTCGGTCCGGCGCCCACGCCACTGCCGTGCGTGCACTGGCACGGTGACACCTTCGGACTGCCTGAGGGCGCGGTGCGCCTGGCCGGCAACGCCGCCTACGAGAACCAGGCCTTCCGGGTCGGTGACCGCGCCTACGGCCTGCAGTTCCATGTGGAGGTGACGGCGAGCCTGGTGGCCCACTGGGGGCCCCATCTGCCACCCGGCGTCTTCCTCCGGGCATCCGACGTGGCGCATGTGAGCCGAGCCGGTGAGGGCATCGTGCGCCGCTTCGTCGGCTTGTCCGATGATGCTCGGGCCGGCTGATGGGCCTGTCCGCCGCCACCGTGCGTCGCTTGGCCTTGTCGTTGCCCGAGACGGCGGAGGCGCCGCACCACGACATGACCTCGTTCCGCGTCGCCGGGAAGATCTTCGCCACCATGCCGCCCGACGGCGGAAGGGTGCACGTCTTCGTCGGCGACGACGAGGTGGACGCCTACGCCGCCGAGTACCCGACGATCGTCGAGGAGCTTCGTTGGGGGAGCAGGCGGCGCGGCTGTCGTGTGTCGCTCTCCACGGCAACGGTGCCGCTCCTCCGTGAGCTCCTCACAGAGTCGTGGCGCGGAAAGGCACCTCGCAAGGTCCTCGCCGCCTTCGACGGCTGAGGCTCGGCTCGGCTCAGCTCAGCCCGCCATCTGGCGCAGCACGTACTGCAGAATGCCGCCGTGGCGGTAGTACTCCGCCTCCATCGGCGTGTCGATGCGCACGTTCACCCTGAACTCGGTGACCGAGTCGTCGTCCGCCGTCGCCGTGACCGTCAGCTCCTTGGGCAGCTCGCCGTTGTTCATCGCCTCGAGCCCGTCGATGGCGAAGCGCTCGCGACCCGTCAGCCCGAGACCCTGGGCCGAGTCGCCCTTGTAGAACTGCAGCGGCACCACGCCCATGCCGATGAGGTTGGAGCGGTGGATGCGCTCGAAGCTCTGGGCGATGACGGCCCGCACGCCGAGCAGCGCGGTGCCCTTTGCCGCCCAGTCGCGACTGCTGCCCGTCCCGTACTCGCGGCCAGCCAGCACGACGAGCGGGACGCCTTCCTCGGCGTACTGCATGGCCGCCTCGAAGATGGAGGTCTCCGTGCCGTCCGGTAGGTGCAGCGTCACGCCTCCTTCGGTGCCGGGGGCCAGCAGGTTGCGCAGGCGCACGTTGGCGAACGTGCCCCGCATCATCACCTCGTGGTTGCCCCGGCGCGCCCCGTAGGAGTTGAAGTCCTGGCGTGCCACGCCGTGCTCGGTGAGGTAGTGGCCGGCGGGCGTGGCCGGCCCGATGGACCCGGCTGGGGAGATGTGGTCGGTGGTGACGCTGTCGCCCACCATGGCCAGCACCCGAGCATCGGCGATATCGGTCACCGGTGCGGGCGTCATCGTCATCGACTCGAAGAACGGCGGGTTCTGCACATAGGTGGAGTCGTCCTGCCACGAGTAGGTCTCGCCCGCAGCGGTCGAGACCTGGTGCCAGTACTCGTCGCCATCGAAGACGGCCTGGTAACGGGTGCGGAACATGTCGGAGGTGAGTGACGCCCGGATGGTCTCGCTGACCTCCTCCATGGAGGGCCACAGCTCGGACAGCAGGACCGGACTGCCCTCGGCGTCGTTGCCGATGGGCGTGGTGGTGAGGTCGATGTCGATCGTTCCCGCCAGCGCGTAGGCGACGACGAGTGGCGGCGACGCCAAATAGTTCAAGCGCACGTCGGGGTGGATGCGACCCTCGAAGTTCCGGTTGCCCGAGAGCACCGAGACGACCGACAGGTCTGCCTCTTTGACGGCATCGGTCACGCCTTCGAGCAGCGGACCGGAGTTCCCGATGCAGGTCGTGCAGCCGTAGCCGACGAGGTAGAAGCCGAGCTGCTGCAACGGCTCCGTCAGTCCAGCCCGATCGAGGTAGTCGGTGACGACGCGCGAGCCGGGCGCCAGCGACGTCTTGACCCACGGCTTCGAGCGCAGGCCGCGCTCGAGGGCCTTCTTGGCCACCAGCCCAGCGGCCACCATGACCTGGGGGTTGGACGTGTTGGTGCAGCTGGTGATTGCCGCGATGACGACGTCGCCGTCGGTCATCTGGTGGTGCGGCGCCGCCGCGGGCTCCGTGGCGGCGGTGCGCGGTGCGCGGTCGAGCGCGACCCGGTAGGCGTCGCCGGCGACCGCCAGCGACACCCGGTCCTGGGGCCGGGCCGGCCCGGCCAGGGAGGGCTCGACGTCGCCGAGGTCGAGGCTGACGTGCTCGGAGTAGACGGGCTCGGGCCCGTCCGGGTCGTGCCACAGGCCCTGCGCCCTGGCGTAGGCCTCGACCAGGGCCAGGTGCTCCTCGTCGCGCCCCGTGAAGCGCAGGTAGTCGAGGGTCACCTGGTCGATCGGGAACATGGTGCAGGTGGCGCCGTACTCGGGGCTCATGTTGCCGATGGTGGCGCGCGTCTCGAGCGGCAGGGCGGCCACGCCGGGCCCGTAGCACTCGACGAACGCGCCGACGACGCCGTGGTCGCGCAACAGCTCGGTGACGGTCAGCACCACGTCGGTCGCCGTGATGCCGGGCTTGGTCTCCCCTGAGATACGCAGTCCCACCACGGGCGGCAGCAGCATGGAGAGTGGCTGGCCGAGCATGGCCGCCTCGGCCTCAATGCCGCCCACGCCCCAGCCGAGCACGCCGAGCCCGTTGACCATGACCGTGTGCGAGTCCGTGCCCACGAGCGTGTCGCAGAAGGCCCGGCCGTCCTCGGTGGCGAAGACGAGCCGCGACAGGTACTCGAGGTTGACCTGATGGCAGATCCCCATGCCGGGCGGCACGGCCCGGAAGTCGCGGAAGGCGCCCTGCGCCCAACGGATGAGCTGGTAGCGCTCCATGTTCCGCCCGTACTCAATGGAGACGTTGGTGTCGTAGGCCGACGCGTCGCCCGACTCCTCGATGATCACGGAGTGGTCGATCACCAACTCGACCGGGACGAGAGGGTTGACCTGGGAGGCATTGCCGCCGAGGTGCGCCAGCGCGTCGCGCATCGCCGCGAGGTCCACCACTGCAGGAACGCCCGTGAAGTCCTGCATGAGCACGCGCTCGGGGGTGAAGGCGATCTCGTGCGCGGCATCGCCGGCCCCCTGGCCGTGACCCTCGGGGTTGGCTCCCCAGTCCGCCACCGCGATGATGTCGTCGGCCGATACGTGGGGCCCGTCCTCATGGCGCAACAGGTTCTCCAGGAGCACCTTGATGGAGTACGGGAGCCGCTGAATGTCGTAGCGCCCGCTGAGCGCCGGTGCGGTGATGTCGAAGATCTCGTAGGTACGGTCGCCGACCGTGAGGTCCGCCCTGGCGCTGAAGGTGTCGGGGTGCTCTGCAGTCGTGGAGTCCGTGCTCATGGACCCATTCTGCCGTGGGCCTGCCCCCACCGCCCAAACGGGCGCTGGTGACCGGGCCGCGGCCTTCCGGGGCCGGGCCGGAGTTGCGTCCGGGCGGACACCGGCGTTGAACGGCGACTTCGTAACGACTTCGTAACCGCCCCGGTGCAACGGTGCTGACCACAGCGTGCAGAATCAAGGCCGTGCGCAATGGCGGAGACAGCGCGGGTGTGACCGTGGCCGGCCCGAGGCGCTCCCGGATGGGTGCGCTCGTCTCGACGCTCGTGACCATGGCGGTGGCGGCGGTCCTCGCCCCCGGGGTGGTGGCGGCCGGTTTGGTCGTCGGCGCCGCAAGCTCTGCGCCCGCCGCGGCGATCGACACGGCCCACACCTACAACGACGGCGGGATGATCGGATTCGGGAGCGTGGGCCTGACCGATCCCGCCATGCCGCAACCCTTGAACTCGCCGGTCTTCTCTGGCGCAGCCACCCAGGACGGCGGAGGGTATGTCCTCGCCAGCGCCGACGGTGGCGTGTTCGCCTTCGGCAACGCCACGTTCGAGGGCTCCGCCGGCAGCCTCCCGTTGCAGGGCCCGATTGTGGCCATGGCCCTGACGCCCGACGCCAAGGGGTATTGGCTCGGCGCGCTCGATGGGGGTGTGTTCGCCTACGGCGACGCTCCCTTCTACGGGTCCATGGGTGGCACGCACCTGAACCAGCCGGTCGTCGGCATGACGGCGACGCCCGACGGCAAGGGGTACTGGTTGGTGGCCGCGGACGGCGGCATCTTCGCCTACGGCGACGCGGGCTTCTACGGGAGCACCGGCGGCATCAGGCTCAACGAGCCCATCGTGGGCATGGCCGCGACCCACGACGGCAAGGGGTACTGGCTCGTGGCCGCGGACGGCGGCATCTTCAACTTCGGCGATGCCGGTTTCTACGGATCGGCCGGTTCCGAGAACCTGCCCGACGGCGTGGTCGGCATGGTGGCCTCACCCGACGGTGGGGGTTACGTCATGGCGACGGAGAACGGTGTGGTGCTGCCCTTCGGCGATGCCCAGGCGTTCGGCGGCCTTTCGCTCGACCCGACGGCCACGCAGATCTCGGCGATCATCGGGAACAACCAGGGCACCGGGTACTGGCTGCTCGACCCGCAGTCTTGGAGCTACAGCTTCTCCACCGCCACGTCGGAGCCGATGTTCCCCGGTTCCACCACCATCGCCGACGCGGTGGCCTCCCAGATCTTCCCCGACCCCGATACCCAGGGCCTGTTCTGCAACCCGTACGGCCCCTGCGAGCAGTGGTGCGCGCTGTTCGCCACGTGGGCCTGGGCGCAGGCCGGCATCCCCATCCCGCGCTACGCCTTCACCGGTGACATCTGGGGCTGGGCCGCCGCGCACGGCCGCGACCTGCCATCCACGGCGATGCCGGCGGTCGGCGACGCCGTCCTGTACGGGACCGGGCCGCAGAGCACGTCGACCTCCGTGCACGTCGGGATCGTGACCCAGGTCTGGCCCGACGACGCCATCATGACCGTCGGCGGAGACTCGGGGCCGGGCCGCACCGGCTACCTCTCGACCGCGCTGGACGGGCCGTTCCTGCCGGCCGACTCGCCTTGGTACAACGGCGCGCCGATTTACGGCTTCGCCCAGCCCTGAGCGCGACCACCAGCGGTGTCGGCGCCGCCCCGTGGCGCACGCCCGGAGGGACGCCGGGGCCGAGCTTGACCTGAGCTGCAACGCGCCGACCTGCGGGAGCGTGGACCTCCGAAACGCCCATTGAATTCGGGCAATGCAGGCGGTACTTTCCCAATGAAGCTCCAGCCAGGGGGTGGCCATGCCATTCGTCCAGATCATTGAGCTGACCACAAGCCGACCCGACGAAGTCGAGGCGCTTGTCGGGGAGTGGCGGGACAAGACGGTCGGGAGGCGGACCGCCCAGCGCGGCACGTTCACCAGCGATCGGGATCGGCCGGACACCTACGTCCAGATCGTCGAGTTCCCTTCCTTCGAGGCGGCGATGTCCAATTCGGAGCTCCCGGAGACGGCGGCGCTCGCGGAGAAGCTGGGTGCGCTCTGCACCGGGCCGATCGCCTTTCGCAACCTCGACGTGGTGAGCATCGAGGAGTTGTAGCGACCGCAGCCGTCGAAGGAAGTACCCCGCGTGCGATGCGCGGAGGCGTCAACCGTGCGTCGGGTGCGGTGAGGTCGGGCGCCGGCGTCTTCGCGTAGGCTGCCGGGCCGGAGGGAGGCCACCACCGTGCCCGTCTACGAATTTCGCTGTTCGACCTGTCACGCCGTGTTCGACGAGCGCCGGCCCATGGCCGATGCCGACGCGCCCGCCAGTTGCCCCGACGGCCACGTCGGCGCCCGGCGGCTCCTTCCTGTCTTCGCCGCGACCGGCCTGGCCGCCGAGCCCGCCGGGGGCATGTGCGGGGCACCGGTGGCGGGCGGTTGCGGCAGCGGCTGCGCCTGCTGCTGAGCGCGCCGACATGAGCCTCTCCTCCTGGGACGACTACCCCGTCCACCAAGCGGCCGAGTTCATCGCCCATCCCGCCACGAGCGACCGCAACTTCTACGACCGCTACTACTTCAACATGCACCCGAGCTCGGGTGACTGGTTCGCCATCTTCGGCTACGGCCAGTACCCGAACCTCGGGGTGGTCGATGCGTTCATCGACGTCCGTCACGGCGGCTCCCAGCACGTGGTGCGCGCCTCGGCGCCCCTGGTGGACCGGGGCGACCTCTCCGTCGGGCCGTTCCGGGTCGAGGTGCTCGAGCCCCTGCGCCGGCTGCGGGTGACCGTCGAGCCCACCGAGCACAGCGTGGCGATGGATGTCACCTGGGAGGGTCACATCCCCGCCATGGAGGAGCCGCGCCAGTACATGCGGAGCAAGGGCAAGGTCGTCTTCGACACCCAGCGGCTGGCCCAGACCGGGCGCTGGTCCGGGACGCTCTCGGTGGGCGGGGTCGATCTTGCGGTGGCACCCGATCACTGCTGGGGGACCCGGGACCGCTCGTGGGGCGTGCGGCCCGTCGGCGAGCCCGAGAGCGACGGCATCCGCCAGGGCGAGCTGGTGCTCGGCGGCATGTGGAACTACTTCCCGATGCAGTTCGAGGACCACGCCATCATGTACATCTGCCACGAGCGCGACGACGGGGAGCGGCCGCTGGTGCAGAGCGAGCGCGTGCTGGGTCGACCCCGATCGCCCCGTTGAGGACCTGGGCCGATCCGAGCACGAGCACCACCTCATCCCCGGCACACGGGTCATCGACCGCTCCGTGGTGCGCTTCCCCGAGGCCGGCCTCGAGGTCACCTGCACGTCGCTGCTGCCCAACTTCGTCTCCATCGGCACCGGCTACGGCATCGACGCCGACTGGCGCCACGGCATGTACCACGGTCCCGACCCGGTGACCCAGGGGATCGTCCTGGCCGTGCGACGAGGTGCAGGGACTGGCCCAGTACGGGATCGTCGACCACGTGGCCGAGTTCTCCTACGACGGCCACGTCGGCTACGGGCTGCTCGAACACGGCTTCTTCGGCCCCTATCGCCGCTACGGCTTGCTCGACGGAGGCATGGGCGCACCGGCGGACTGAGGCCCGGCATCCGGGGTCGGGTGCGGGCCGGGCATGCGAGAATGAGGGATGCCCGACGCCGCCAGCGTCCTCCTCCAGCGGCTGCAGGCCGCCTTCGACACCATCCGCCCCGGGGCCGACCCGGTGTTGCGGGCCTCCGACCGCGCCGACTTCCAGGCCAACGGCGCCCTGCCCCTGGCCAAGGTGGTCGGCCGGCCGCCGCGCCAGGTGGCCGAGGAGGCGGTGGCGGCGGCCTCGCTCGACGACATCTGCGCCGAGGTCGAGGTCAGCGGGCCCGGCTTCATCAACCTGACGCTGTCCGACGACTTCCTCGCCGGCCAGGTGGCCGCACTGTCGTCCGACGCTCGGCTCGGCGTGGAGCCGGTCACCCACCCGCAGACTGTGGTCATCGACTACTCGGCGCCGAATGTCGCCAAGGAGATGCACGTCGGGCATCTGCGCAGCACGCTCATCGGCGACGCGCTCGCCCGCGTGCTCGGGTTCCTCGGCCACGACGTGCGGCGCGAGAACCACATCGGCGACTGGGGCACACCCTTCGGCATGCTCATTGAGCACCTGCTCGACGTCGACGGCGCGGCCGACGCGGCGTCCTTCAGCGTGCGGGACCTCAACGAGTTCTACGCCGCGGCGCGCCGTCAGTTCGACAGCGACCCGGCGTTCGCCGAGCGCTGCCGCAACCGCGTCGTGCTGCTGCAGAACGGTGACGACGAGACACTGGACCTCTGGCGCATC
>CAWCFG010000006.1:0-94869 GCA_963794875.1 uncultured Acidimicrobiaceae bacterium | reverse complement strand
GCCTGCTTCCTGGCCAGCCACGACGTCGAGGCAGCGCCGCTCTGCCAGAGCGACGGCAGCCTGGCCGGGAGTGTGAGCAACCGCGACATCGTGACGCGCGTCGTCGCCCAAGGTCGCGATCCGGGCCAGGTGAGCCTCGCCGAGTTCGCCGGAGGCTCCGACGATGCCCTGGCGCTCGACGTCGACGTCCCTCTCGAAGAGGCCGTGGCGCTCATGTCTCGGCATCAGCAGTCCAGCCTTCCCGTGTTGGAGCAGGCTCGCGTCATCGGGTTCGTCAGCCAACGCGACGTCACGCGTTCCATCTGCTTCCAGCCGCCATGGGCCGATATTTGACATCAGGACGTCAGGACGTCAGGACAGCAGCCCGACAGCCCCAGACTGCCCGAACACCGCTCAACGTGTGCCGAGCGCCTCCCGAATGGCCGCGGCCCTGGCCGCGGCGTCCTCGGCGGTGACGACCAGGCGGCCGTACTCGGCGCCCTCCAACTCGACGACCACCGCCGGCCCCTTTCCCTTCACAGCGGCGAAATCCTTGCCGAAGCCGCCCCGGCGGGTGCCGACGGCGATGACGTTCGGCAGCCCTGTCCCGGGCGCCCGTATGCCGCGCAGCTCGGGCCACGGGTCGTCGACGGAGCGGACCGCGGTCACGGCTGACAATGGCACCCGGATCTCACCGTGCATCCCCTCGGCCTTCTCGAGCGGGCGCAGCTGAGTACAAGCGTGTCCCCGTCAACCAGCAGCTCGGCCACGCCCTGCAAGTGTAGGGAAGCTGGTCCAGGTCCCCAGTCCCAGTAGCCTTCGCCCGATGTGGCCGCCACCGCCCCAGGGGACATGGGTGGTCGACCTCGATGGTGTGGTGTGGCTCTCCGGGAAGCCGATCCCCGGCGTGGACGAGGCGGTGGCCCGCCTGCGCAGTGTCGGGGTGCGCGTGCTCTTCGCCACCAACAACGCGCTGCCGACGCGGGCCGAACTGCACCGGCAATTGGTGCACTGCGGGATCACCGCCGATGACGCCGACCTCCTGCGCTCGGCCGACGTGGCCGCCGACATGCTGGCGCCCGGCTCGACGGCCCTTGTGCTCGGCGGTGACGGCGTCCTCGAGGCACTGGCCGCCCGGGGCGTCATCGTCGTCCCCGAGGGGCCGGCCGACGCCGTCGTGGTGGGGCTGACCCGCGATTTCACCTATGACCGGCTGACCCGCGCCGTCACGGCGGTCCGGTCCGGCGCGCGCCTGGTGGCCACGAACGAGGACGCCACGTACCCGACCCCCGAAGGACTGGTGCCGGGGGCCGGCGCGCTCCTCGCCGCAGTGGTCACGGCCGCCGGGGTCACGCCCGAGGTGGCCGGCAAGCCCCATCGGCCCACGGCCGACGCCATCGCCGCCCGGGTCGGTCCCGGCGAGCTTCGGGTCATGGTGGGGGACCGCCCCTCGACCGACGGCGCCCTGGCCGCTCAGCTGGACATTCCCTTCGCCCTGGTCCTCTCCGGTGTCACCAAGAAGGGCGAGATCCCGGCCGACGCCGATCCCGCTGTCGTGGCGCCTGACCTGCTCCGGCTCGTCCACGGAGCCCTGGAGGGTCCCGCATAAGACTGCTTGCAGCCAGCTAGCACTTTGGATACTCTTGTGAAATGGCAAGCAATGAGCGCATACGCAAATACCTCGATGCAGGCTCCGTCCTCGGGCAGGTCAGCCGCGGCCGGGCCGAGGAGATCGTGCGAGAGTTGGTGAACGCGGGCGACATTCAGCGCAGCCAGGCACAGGAGTGGGTCGACAACTTGGTCGAGCGGAGCAAGAAGTCCAGCGAGCAGGTCCTCGAACTGGTGCGCCACGAGGTGGCCAGCCAGCTCGAGAAGATCGACCCCACGGCCCTCGAGGCACTGGCCAATCAGGTGGCCGAGGTCCTCAAGAAGTCGGCCAGGGCCGGACGCAACGCCACCAAGGACGTCACCTCGCACGCCGGCAAGGCGGGCAAGGCCGCCAAGGACGTGACGTCCAAGGCCGGCAAGACGGCCAAGGACGCGTCCAACAAGGCCGGCCAGACGGCCAAGGGCGTCACCGCCCAGGCCGGCAAGGCCGCCAAGGACGTCACCGCGCAGGCCGGCAAGACGGCCTCTCGCGCCCGCGACGCCGCCACCAAGGTGGCCCCCTCGCGCCTCCCCGGCATCAAGACACCGAGCGAGGCCGCCAAGCAGGAGTCCAAGAAGTCCCACAAGAACAAGGTCACCGAGGCCAACGACTCGGCGTCCAAGAAGGCCGCCAGCTGACCAGCGGGGCCCGCCGCCGGCTCGACGCCGAGCTCGTGCGACGCGGCCTCGTCGATTCCCGGCAGGACGCGCAGGCCGCGGTTGCGGCGGGCACGGTCCTCGTCTCCGGCACGCGTGCCGAGAAGGCCGCACGCCTCGTGGCCCCCGATGAGCCCGTCGTCCTCCTGGGGCCCCCGTCGCCCTACGTGGGCCGCGGCGGGCGCAAGCTGGAGGCCGCACTGGACCGGTTCCCGATCCCCGTCTCCGGCCGGCGCGCCCTCGATGCCGGAGCCTCGACCGGCGGCTTCACCGACTGCCTGCTCCAACGCGGGGCCGCCCACGTCTACGCGGTGGACGTCGGCCACGGGCAACTCCATCCGGCGCTGCGGGCCCACCCCGACGTGACGGTCCTGGAGCGCACCAACGTGCGCACGCTCACCCTCGACGACCTCGTGGCCGCCGACCCCGCCTACGAGCCCGTTCCGCTGGTCGTGGCCGATCTGAGCTTCATCTCGCTGCGCAGCGTCGTCCCCTCCCTCACGGGCCCGGTGTCGGCGCCCGACGCCGACCTGGTCCTCCTGGTCAAGCCCCAGTTCGAGGCGGGCCGGGCCGCCGTCTCCCGCGGCAAGGGCGTGATCCGGGATCCCGCGCTCTGGCTGAGCGCCCTCGAGGGCGTGGCGTCCGCGCTGCATGACGCGAAAACCGGCATCATGGGAGCGATGGTTTCCCCCCTGACCGGTTCGGCCGGCAACGTCGAATTCCTGGTGCATGCCCGCATCGGCGTGACCGGAGACGAAGCCGGGGAGGACGCCGCCCTGTTCCGCGCCGCCGTGTCGGAGGCGGACGGACACCTTCTTCCACCGGCCGCTCCGGCCGGCTGAGCCACCCTCGCCGATGGCGACCGTCACCTTCCTGGTCCACCCCGACCGCCCCGACGCGCTCGCGCTGGCGACCGACACGGCCGCCTGGTTGAGCGAGCGCGGCGACGTCTCGCGCATCTTGCAGTTCAGCGGTCCCGACCGGGTCCGCGAGGCGGGCACCGACGTCGAGCTGTCCGACGTCGACTTCGGCGGGACCACCGTGGCGGTCAGCATGGGTGGTGACGGCACCTTCCTCCGCGTGGTGCGCCTCGCCGCCACCGAGGACGTCCCGGTCCTCGGGGTGAACTTCGGGCGCCTCGGCTACCTGCCCGACCTGTTGCCGGACCAGGTGCGCGGCGCCCTCACGAAAGTCTTCGAGGGCAAGGCGGTCATCGAGGCGCGCTGCGCGCTCGACGTGATGATCTCGGACCGTTCTCTCGGTGATGGCATCACGGCCCTTTTGGCGCTCAACGAGGTGGTGATCGAGAAGATCGACTTCGGTCATACCGTCCGCCTGGCCACGTCGGTGGACGGCGAGGAGGCCCTGACCTATTCGGCCGACGGGCTCATCATCGCCACCCCGACGGGGTCGACCGCCTACAACCTCTCGGCCGGCGGTCCGATCCTGGCGCCCACCCTGCGCGCCATGGTGGTAACCCCGGTGGCGCCGCACTTCTCGCTCGACCGCAGCCTGGTCCTGACCGAGGACCAGGAGGTCACGGTCGAGGTCGCACCCGATCGGGCCGGTGTCCTCGTCATCGACGGGCTGGAGATCGGCCGGCTCCAGCCCGGCGCCACGGTCACGTGCACCGTGGCCGAGCGGCCCGTGCGTGTCGTGCGCAACGAGCCCCAGACCTTCGGGGGCATCCTGCGCTTCCGGCTGCTCGCCCACCGGGACCCGTGAGCGGGCCGTGCTGACCGATCTGCACGTGCGCGACCTCGGGGTGATCGAGGACCTGACGCTGGTCTTCGAGCCGGGCATGACCGCCCTCACCGGCGAGACGGGCGCCGGCAAGACGCTGGTGGTCGAGGCCCTGCAGCTGGTTCTCGGCGGGCGGGCCAATCCCGGCATGGTGCGCACGGGCGCGGCCGAGGCCCTGGTGGAGGCGCGTTTCGTGGTGGGCGAGGGCGACGCCGCCCATGAGGTCATCCTCACCCGCTCGGTCCCCGCCGAGGGCCGGTCCCGGGCCTGGGTGGACGGTCGCATGGCACCGCTCGCCGCGCTGGGTGAGGCGGCGGCCGAACTGGTCGAGATCCACGGGCAGCACGAGCACCGCGCCCTCGTCACGCCCACCGCACAACGCAATGTCCTCGATGCCTACGCCGGCACGGACCTCAGCCTGGTGCGCGCCATCCGGAGCCAGCTGCTCGCACTCGACGAGGCCTTGGCGGGACTCGGCGGCGACGCCCAGCAGCGAGCCCGCGAGGCCGACGTCCTGCGCTATCAGGTGGAGGAGATCGCCGGCGCCCACCTGGAGGACCCCGACGAAGAGGCAACTCTCCGGCTCGAGGAGGACCGCCTGGCCGACGCGGCGGCGTACCGCGATGCCGCCCTCGCGGCGCTGGAACTGGTCGACCCGGTGGGCGAGGGCGGGGCCGTCGACCTGCTCGGTCGCGCCGGGGGCGCGCTGGCCGGCCGGGAGGCCTTCGAGAGCTACCACGCCCGCCTGGGCGCGGCCGCCGTCGAGCTCACCGACCTGGCCCGGACCCTGCGCGACGAGGTGGAGGGCTGGGAGGACGACCCGCAGCGGCTCATCGACGTGCAGGAGCGCCGGCGCCTGCTCGGCGAGCTGCGGCGCAAGTACGGCGAGGACCTCGCCGCCGTCATGGCCTACGGCCGCGAGGGAGCGGTGCGCCTCGCCGCGCTGGAGAACGCGGAGGGTGAGGCCGCCCGCCTGCAGGCCGAGCGCGACGTGCGACGTGCCGAGCTGGCCGACGCCGAGGCGGCCGTGCGCGCCGTACGCGCCCGGGCCGCCGGTTCGTTCGGCGACCGAGTGGGCGAGCGGCTGGGCGCCCTCGCCATGGCCGGGGCGCGCCTCGAAGTGCGGGTCGCCCCGGAGGGAGCGGGAGAGCCCATTGAGCTCGCCCTCGGCGCCAACGTCGGCGAAGCGGTGCAGCCGCTGGCGCGGGCGGCATCGGGAGGAGAGCTGGCCCGGGCCATGCTGGCCATCCGCCTGGTGGGGTTGGGTGGCCCCCAGACGATGGTCTTCGACGAGGTCGACGCCGGTGTGGGCGGCGCCGCCGCCCTGGCCCTGGGCGACGCCCTGCACGAGGTCGGGCGCGACCGCCAGGTCCTGGTCGTCACCCACCTGGCCCAGGTGGCATCGCAGGCCGACGCCCAGATCAGCGTCGTCAAGCGCGCCTCCCGAGGCCGCACGGTGACGACCGCGACCACGGTGCACGGCGAGGACCGGGTCACCGAATTGTCCCGGATGCTCTCGGGCCACCCGGACAGCGACGCCGCCCGGGCCCACGCTCGTGAGCTGCTCGGGGCCCCACAGGGGCGGTAGTCCATCGCCCCTTGTCGAGCGGAAGTCCATCGCCCCTGCGAGGCGGCAGTCCACCGCGCGTTCGGCTGCGGTCGATTATCGTGGCCCGGTGCACCGATCACACGGCTCGATGCCTGACGTGCCGAAGGCGGCGTGAGCAAGTTCATCTTCGTCACCGGCGGTGTCTCGAGTTCGCTCGGGAAGGGTCTGACCGCCTCCTCACTCGGCCGGTTGCTCAAGTGCCGGGGCTTACGGGTGACGATGTGCAAGCTCGACCCGTACATCAACGTCGACCCCGGGACGATGAACCCGGGCGAGCACGGCGAGGTGTTCGTCACCGAGGACGGCGGCGAGACCGACCTGGACCTCGGGCACTACGAGCGCTTCATCGACGAGAACCTCTCCAAGCGATCCAACACCACGACCGGTGGGGTGTATCGCTCGGTGATCGAGAAGGAGCGGCGCGGCGATTTCCTCGGTCGCACCGTGCAGGTCATCCCGCACGTGACCGACGAGATCAAGGACCGCATCAAGCGGCTGGCCGATGAGGACGTCGACATCGTCATCGTCGAGATCGGCGGAACCGTCGGCGACATCGAGATCGTCCCGTTCATTGAGGCAATCCGCCAATTTCGGCGGGACATCGGACGTGACAACGTCTGCTACATGCACCTGACCCTGGTGCCGTACCTCGTGTCGGGCGAGCAGAAGACCAAGCCGACCCAGCACTCGGTCACCGAACTGCGCAGCCGCGGTATCCAACCGGACGTCATCGTCTGCCGCAGTGACAAGCCCATTTCCGACGGCCTGAAGCGCAAGATCTCGCTGCAATGCGACGTTGCCATCGACGCCGTGGTCTCGGCCGTCGACGCCGCCAGCATCTACGAGATCCCGCTCGTCCTGTACGAACAGGGGCTCGATTCCTACGTCTGCCGCACCCTCGGCATCGACGAGGCACTCCCATCCGATCGACATCTCCGAGTGGGAGGCGCTGGTCAGCCGGGTCGAGTCCCTCTCCCGTCGGGTCAAGGTCGGGATCGTCGGCAAGTACGTGAACATGCCCGACGCCTACATGTCGGTGGTCGAGGCGCTGCGCCATGCCGGCTTCCACCACGGAACGCGCGTCGAGCTCGACTGGATCGACGCCGAGCTGGTGCCCGATCTTCTCGGGACCGACCGCCTCCGCGGGCTCGACGCCGTCGTCATCCCCGGTGGTTTCGGCGAGCGGGGCATCGAGGGCATGATCGCCGCCGCCGGCTACACCCGCGAGCACGGCATCCCCTGCCTGGGACTGTGCCTGGGCCTCCACGTGATGGTGATCTCCGTCGCCCGCGACCGGCTCGGTCTGGAGTGCGCCAACTCTCGCGAGTTCGACAGCCTCTCCCCGGACATGGTGATCGACCTCATGCCCGATCAGGCCGAGGTGACGGAAAAGGGCGGCACCATGCGTCTCGGCTCGTACCAGGCGGCGCTGCTGGCCGATTCCAAGGTGGCCCAGGCCTACGGGACGCTGGGCGTCACCGAACGGCACCGTCACCGCTTCGAGTTCAACAACCGCTACAAGTCGAAGCTGGAGGCCGTCGGTCTGGTCTGCTCGGGAATTTCACCGGACGGCCGTCTGGTCGAGTTCGTCGAGTTGGAGGACCACCCCTACTGGGTGGCCACCCAGGCGCACCCGGAGTTCAAGAGCCGGCCCGATCGGGCCCACCCTCTCTTTCGCGGGCTGGTTGCCGCGGCACTGGAACGGGCGGACGGGCGCGAGCCACATCTGCTCGACCTCGACGCCGTCACCTGACCACGTGTCGGGGTTCCGCCGCGTCTCGGAGGAGGAGCTCCTCCGGGCCTGGCTGTTCCGGGTGGACCGCTTCCACCTCCTCGACCCCGACGACAGGCCTTTCGACCGCTTCGTCATCCGTCACCCCGGCGCGGTCACGATCGTCCCCGTGCACGACGACGGCACCGTGACCCTGGTGCGCCAGTACCGCGCCGCCGTCGATGCCCTGGTCCTCGAGATCCCGGCCGGGACGCTCGACAAGGCTGGCGAGTCCCCCGAGGCCGCGGCCCGACGCGAGCTGGCCGAGGAGGCCGGCCTGGAGGCCGCGACGTGGGAGCTGCTCGTCGGCACCTGGAACACGCCGGGCATCAGCGACCAGCACACCCTGATCTACCTGGCGACCGACCTGACCCGCATCCCCTCCCGGCCCGACGGCGTGGAGGAGGGATTCATGACGGTCGAGACGATCCACCTCGACGATGTCGACGCGCTCGTCGCCGAGGGGTCGCTGAAGGACGAGACCACGCTGCTGGGCCTGTACCTCGCCCGCCAGCGGCTGCGCGACGCGGGGCGCTTGCCGTGACGGAGACCGCTGCCCCGGGACGCCGAGGAGTACCTCTCCTGGCTCGACGTGGAGCGAGGTCGGTCACCGCGCACGCTGGCGGCGTACCGGCGCGACCTGGCGACCTATCAGGACGTCCTCACGGACCACGGCAGTACGAACCAGGGAAGTACGAACCAGGGGGTACGAAACAGGGAGTACGAACCACGGCATTGCGCAGGCGACCGCCGCGGAGGTGGCGGCGTATCTGGAGGTCCTGCGACGGACCCACAACGCGGCCTCGGTCGCCCGGGCCCTCTCGAGCATCCGGGGCTTCCATCGCTTCCTGGTCGAAGAGGGCATCCGCGGCGACGATCCCACCCTCGATCTGCCGTCCGTCTCGGTGACCGATCTGCTGCCCAAGGCGCTGAGCGAGGACGAGACCGAGCTGCTGCTCGGCGCCGTGGTCGGCACCGGCCCGATGGTGCTGCGCGACCGGGCCCTGCTCGAAGTCCTCTACGGCACCGGCGCCCGCGTGAGCGAGGTGGTCGGGCTCAACCTCGGGGACGTGATCGCGGCGGTGGAAGGCACCGACCTGCCGTTGCTCCGGGTGCTCGGAAAGGGCGACAAGGAGCGTGTGGTGCCCATCGGTGGGCTCGCCCGCGCCGCCCTGGCCGACTGGCTCTCGGGTCAGGGCCGGCCGTTGCTCGAACCGAAGAAGTGGCGCACCCGGAGCGACGCCGAAGCGGTCTTTCTCAACGCCCGCGGTGGGCGCCTGTCCCGCGTCGGGGTCTTCGGCGTCGTCAAGAAGTACGCGAGCCGCGTCGGTCTGGCGGAGAAGGTCAGCCCGCACGTGCTGCGCCACTCCTGCGCCACCCACATGTTGGGTCGGGGGGCCGACGTGCGGGTCGTCCAGGAGCTCCTCGGTCACGCCTCCATCGCCACCACCCAGCGCTACACCAAGGTCTCGGCCGAGCACCTCCGGCGTGCCTACGAGGGCGCCCACCCGCGAGCGGGAACAAAGGTGGGGAGGGACCGCGTAGCATGAACCCATGCCGAACGAGGCCCCAACGGCGGACACGACCGCCGAAGTTGATTTCGCCGCCCTCCTGCGGACTGAGCAGGCCGGATTGCAGGCCCAGCTGACCGAACTGGGGTTCGCCGACCAGGGGAGTGGCCTGAGCTACGACTCCAATTTCGCCGACTCCAGCCAGGTGACGGCCGAGCGGGGCGAGGCCGAGCGTCTGGCCACCGAGCTCCAGGAGTCCCTCGACGAGGTCGACGCCGCCATCCAGCGCCTCGAGGCCGGTACCTACGGGCTGTGCGAGGTCTGCGGGAAGCCGATCGGCGACGCCAGGCTCGAAGCCATGCCGGCCGCGCGCCTCTGCATCGCCGACGCCGCCAAGCACTGAGTGGGCCCACCCGGAGCCTCCGCAGGGGGGCGCCGACGCATGGATCAGCGGACGAAGCGCACCCTGTGGATCGTGGCCATCGCGATCGTTGTGGTTGCCCTGGTGGCCCACCACAACATCACCACGCAGGAGATCATCATCTTCTGCGTAGTCGTGCCGTCGATCATTCTCCATGAGGTGTCGCACGGCTGGGTCGCAAAACTCTTCGGCGACCTCACCGCTGAGCGCGCCGGCCGGCTGACGCTGAACCCCGTCGTGCACGTTGACCCGCTGGGCACGCTGATCGTTCCCGCGCTCCTGTCGCTCGGCGGCTTCGGCGTCATCGGGTGGGCCAAGCCCGTCCCCGTCAACATGGGCCAACTGAAGAGCCCGCGCAATCAGGCCGTCCTCGTTTCCCTGGCCGGCCCCGCCGTCAACGCGGCATTGGCCGGGATCTTCGCCGTCGTGTTCGTCCAGATCGTTCGGCCGGGACTGGTGGCCAACGGGACTTTCGGCATTGGCGATCAGGTCATCTTTTGGGCGAGCCTGGTCAACGTCGGGCTGTTCGTCTTCAACATGATCCCGGTGCCCCCGCTCGATGGATCGGTACTCTTCGAGCGCCTCCTGCCGAGACGGTATTGGCCGACCTATCTGAAATACCGCCGGTTCACCATGCCGGTCCTCATGGGAATCGTCCTCGTCAATTTCGTGCTCTTCCACGGGAACGGGCCCATCAACTGGTTGTTCAGCCGCCTCTACTCGTGGTGGTCACTGCACGTGCTCCAGGCTGGGCTCACCTTCGACTAGAGGGAATAGAGGCCGATGGCGTCGGCCGCTCGGGCATAGGTCGCCGCCGCCACCTCGTGGGCATGGGCTGCCCCCCGCTCGAGCACGTCGTGCACGTAGGGCAGATCCCCTTCGAGCTCGGCGCGACGTTCCCGGACGGGTCGCAGCAGGTCGCCCAGGGCTGCGGCGACGTCGTTCTTGAGGTCCCCGTAGCGCTCGTAGTCGGCGGCGACCTCCTGCGGCGTCCGCCCGGTCGTGGCGGCCAACAGGTCCAACAAGTTGGCCAAGTCCCGGCTTGGCCTCCCGGTCGTAGCGCATCTCGCCGTCGGTGTCGGTGACCGCCTTGCGCACCTTCCGGGTGATCTCCTCCTCCGAGTCGAGGAGCCGGATCGTCCCGAGCGGGGAGTCCGACGACTTGGACATCTTGCGCTCGGGATGCTGCAGGTCCATCACGCGGGCCCCGGTTCCGGGGATGGCGGCGTCGGGGACCACGAAGGTCTCCCCGTAGCGGTGATTGAACCGGATGGCCACGTCGCGGGTGAGCTCCAGATGCTGGCGCTGGTCGTCGCCGACCGGGACGGCCGCGGCGTCGTAGAGGAGGATGTCGGCCGCCATGAGCGCCGGGTAGGTGAAGAGCGAGACGCGTGCGGTCTCCTGTCCCTTTCCCTTGTCCTTGAACTGCGTCATCCGCCGCAGCTCACCCATGGCGATGGTGCTCTCGAGCAACCAGGTCAGCCGGGTGTGCTCGGGGACGTGGCTCTGGACGAAGAGCGTGCAACGATCGGGATCGAGCCCGATGGCCAGCAGGTTCAAGCGCGGCATCGAGCGTGTTGGCGCGGAGGTCGGCCGGCTCGATCTCGGTGGTGAGGGCGTGGAGGTCGACGACGCAGTAGAACCCGTCGTAGCCGTCCTGGAAGGAAACCCAGTGCCGGAGCGCCCCGAGGTAGTTCCCCAGAGTGAAGTTGCCGGACGGCGCGATGCCGGAGAGGACCCTGTCCATGGGGCGCCATGGTAGGGCGCTCCGGAGGCCGCTTTGGCAGGTGGCCAGGGGTGCGCCGAGGGTGTCGGTTCGTTCGATAACGTCGGTGGGTGGCCTACTCGGTCTCAACGCCAAGTTTCGAGGGTCCGATCGACCTCTTGTTGCACCTCGTGTCGTCGCACGAGGTCGACATCCTCGACATCCCGCTCCTACCCGTCATCGACGGCTTCGTGAGCGTGCTCTCCGCGCAGCGCGACCAGATCGATTTCAACCAGCTCTCGGAATTCCTCCTCGTGGCGGCCATCCTCATTGAGCTCAAGTCGCAGAAGCTGCTGCCTGGACGCGAGGGCGCCGACGAGGACGAGGATCTCGTGGGTTGGGAGGAGCGGGACCTGCTCCTGGCCCGGCTGCTCGAGTGCCGGGCCTACGCGGCGGCGGCGGACGTCTTCGTGGCCATGGCGGAGCAGGCGTCTCGCTCCATTCCGCGCGAGGTCGGGCTCGACGACGACTTCGTGGTCCACGCCCCCGACCTGCTGGCCGGGATCACCCCGGACGACCTGGCGCAGGCCTATCTCCGGGGGTCGGCGGAGCGCCCGGTGCCCCGGGTCGATTTGTCCCACGTCACCGTGGACACCGTCTCGGTCTCCGAAGCGGTGGCGGACCTCATCGCCGTTCACGAGTCCGACCGGGCGACCTCCTTCCGCTCGCTGGTGGAGGGGTGCCGCACCCGCATTGAGGTCATCGTGCGCTTCTTGGCCTTGCTCGAGCTGTGCAAGATGGGGCGTGTGACGCTCGGCCAGGGAGCGACCTTCGGTGACCTCAGCATCTCGTGGCTGGCGTCCGATGCCATGGCCGGGAGTGACGAGCGGGCGTGGGCTGGCGGAGCTCGACGGCTTCGAAATCGACGACTACGAAGGGTGAGGGTTTGAATCCGGTGGAGAGCGCAGAGCTGGGCCGCACGATAGAGGCCATCCTGCTGGTGGCGGTGGAACCCATTCAGCCCCAGCTGCTGGCCGAACTGGTGGAAGAGCCCGTCGAGCGGGTGGACGAGGTGCTCACCGAGCTGGCCGAGTCCTACGAGCGTGAGCGCCGGGGCTTCATGCTGGCCCGCATCGCGGGCGGGGCCCGCCTGCAGACGCATCCGGACCTGGCGCCCTATGTGGAGCGATTCGCCAACCGCGAGGTGTCGCACCGGCTCTCGACCGCGGCGTTCGAGACGCTGGCCATCGTCGCCTACCGCCAGCCGGTCTCCCGCGGTCAGATCTCGGCCCTGCGCGGCGTGAACGTGGACGGCGTCAGCCGCCTGTTGGAGCAGCGGGGGTACATCGAGGTGGTCGGCCACGCCGACGGTCCCGGCCAACCTGCGCTGTTCGGCACCACGGACCTCTTCTTGGAACGCCTCGGGCTCGACTCCCTCGAGCAACTTCCCGCCGTGGAGGACTTCCTCCCCGGACCTGAGGTGGCCGGGGACCTCGAGCGCGACCTGCAGTCGGCGCTGGGCCTCGGTGTCGAGGCATCCTCTGACGACGCCTGAGGGCGAGCGGCTGCAGAAGGTCCTCGCCCGGATCGGCCTCGGATCCCGCCGGGCCTGTGAGGAGTTGATCGCGGCGGGGCGTGTCCGCGTCGACGGCGAGGTGGCCACGATTGGGCCGGCGTATCGATCTCTCGACCGCCCGGGTCGAGGTCGACGGCGCGCTGGTCCCGGTGGCGCCCGACCTCGTCCACTACCTGCTGAACAAGCCCGACGGCGTCATCACGACGGCCGACGACCCCCAGGGACGTCCGACCGTCATGACGCTGGTACCGCCCGAGCCGCGGGTCTTCGCCGTCGGGCGATTGGACCGGCACACCGAGGGCCTGCTCATCCTGACCAATGACGGCGCGCTCTCCCAACTCCTCACCCATCCGTCGCACGGCGTCCCCAAGGAGTACGTGGCCGAGGTCGCCGGCGGCACACCCGCGCCGGGCGCGCTCCGTTCGCTGCGTCAGGGCATTGAGCTGGAGGACGGCCTGACCGCACCCGCCGAGGTCGGCGTGCTCGCCCCCGGGGTGCTGCGCCTGGTCATCCACGAGGGGCCGGAACCGCCAGGTCCGTCGCATGTGCAGTGCGATCGGCCACCCGGTGCAACGGCTCGTCCGCACCCGCATCGGACCGATTCGCGACCCGAACCTGCCGCCGGGGCGGTGGCGCGCCCTGGAGCCGGGCGAGGTCCGCGCCCTGGCCGCCGCGGCCGGCCCCGGGCCATCCGGGGCGGCCACCCGGGCCTAGAGAGGCCTTCACCTGGGCCTCTGGCCGATCCCGGTAGAGTGACCCGCCATGGCAGCTGCTCCCACGGTCAGGGGTTTGCGCGGGGCGACGACGGTCGACGAGGACACGGTGTCCCAGGTGACCGAGCGCTCCCAGGAGTTGATGCGCGCCCTGATGGAGAGCAACGGCCTGGTCGAAGACGACATCATCAGCGTGCTGTTCACCGCCACCGCCGACGTGACGAGCACGTTCCCGGCGACCGCCATCCGCGAGATCGGGTTCGGTGCCGTGCCGCTCCTGTGCGCGGCCGAGATCGCCGTGCCCGGATCGATGCCGCTGTGCATCAGGGTGCTCCTGCACGTGCACACCACCCGGACGCGCAACGAGATCAAGCACATCTACCTGCACGGCGCCCAAGGGCTCCGCGATGACCTCCCCGGCTGAGTCCGGAGAGCGCCGGCGGGCACTCGTCGTCGGGACCGGGCTGATCGGAGGGTCGATCGCGCTCGGGTTGCGCCGACGCGGGTGGCACGTCTCCGGCCTCGACGCAGACGAGGAGCGGCTGCAGGCGGCGTTGGACGCGGGCGTGATCGACGCGGCCGGCGACGATCTCGGGGCCGAGGTGGTCTTCGTGGCCGTCCCGGCCGCCTCGGTGGCCGCCGTGGCCCGTCGCGTCCTGGGCGCGGAGGGCCGGCGGGCCGACGCCGTCGTGACGGACGTGAGCGGGGTCAAGACCGCCATCGTGGAGGCGTCCGACATCCACGGTTCATCGGCGGCCATCCGATGGCCGGGTCGGAGCAGACCGGCCTGCACGGTGCCGACCCCGAGCTCTTCGTCGGTGCCGTGTGGGTGCTCACCCCGACGGCGATCACCGACCTGGAGGCCTTCAACCGGCTCAAGGGCGTGGTGGCGAGCCTGGGTGCCGATGTGCTCGTCCTGTCCGCGGCGGACCACGACCGCCTGGTGGCCGTGGTGTCGCACGTGCCGCACCTGGTGGCGGCCACGCTGATGAACGCTGCGGCCGACGGCGCGGAGCAGGACGGCGCGCTGCTGCGGCTGGCGGCCGGCGGCTTCCGTGACATGACCCGCGTCGCCGCCGGGCATCCGGGCATCTGGCCCGACATCTGTGCCGAGAATGCCGCCGCCATTGTGGACGCACTCGATGCACTGGTGACCGACCTCTCCGTCATGCGGGACCGCGTGGCGGCCCAGGACCGCACCGCGATCCTCGACTCGCTGCAGAAGGCCAGCGCGGCACGGCGCAACCTGCCCGCCCGCGCCGTGCGACCCGAGCACCTGGCAGAGCTGCGTATCCCGGTACCCGATCGCGACGGCATCATCGCCGAGATCACGTCCCTGGCGGCCGGGGCGGGCATCGGGATCTACGACATTGAGATCGCCCACTCCGCCGAGGGCCCGCAAGGCGTCATGATCCTGATCGTCGACAGTGCCGAGGCCGAGACCCTCCGGGTCGCGGTGGAGGCGGCCGGCTACCCCGGCCGGGCCGAGCAACTCTCGTGACCGCGCCGCGCGTCCTCGTCGTCGACGGCGGGGTCGCATGCCGCGGCACCGTCCACACGCCCGGTGAGAAGTCGATCTCCCATCGGTCCGTGCTCCTCGGCGCCCTCGCCGAAGGCACCTCGGTCATCACCGGCCTCTCGGACGGCGCCGACGTAGCCGCCTCCCTCGCCGCGGTCGAGGCGATGGGGGCGGGCGTGGAGCGCCATGACGACGGGACGGTCGTGGTCCACGGCGGGCGGGGGCGTTTGCACCGTCCCGACGGGCCACTCGATTGCGGGAACTCGGGGACCTCCATGCGCCTGCTGGTCGGCTTGGTGGCGGGCTTCGACTGGGAGACCGAGCTGATCGGTGACGCGTCGCTCTCGAGTCGGCCCATGGACCGCGTGGCCGAGCCGCTCGAGCTCATGGGCGCGGCGGTGACCGGCCACGGCGGGCGCTGCCACCCGCCGCTGCGGGTCCGGGGTGGTGCCCTGCACGGGATCGACTGGACCTCTCAGGTGGCCAGCGCCCAGGTGAAGTCGGCCATCATCCTCGCCGGGCTGTCGGCCGAGGGGACGACGACCGTGCGCGAAGCGGTCACCACCCGTACCCATACCGAGGAGATGCTGACGGAAGCGGGCGCCGACCTGACGGTGGAGCCGTGGGGCGAGGGTCGCATTGTGCACGTGCGCGCCTCCTCACTCCGGCCCGTGAACCGCACCGTGCCCGGCGACCCCTCCGCCTCGGCCTTCTTCGCCGTGGCGGGGTGTGTGGTGCCGGGCAGCTCGGTCGACGTCGCCCGCGTCTACGAGGGGCCGGCGCGCCTCGGTTATGTCAGCGTCCTGCAACGAATGGGCGCGTCGATCACGCTGCTCCCTGGCGACGCGGGACCACGACGATCCGGGCGTTGGCCGGCCCGCTGCGGGCCACCGATGTGCACGCCAGCGAGATCCCCTCGCTCGACGAGATCCCGGCGCTGGCGGTAGCCGCCGCGGTGGCCCAGGGCACCACGGTCTTCTCCGACGTGGGGGAGCTCAGGGTGAAGGAGGTGGACCGCCTGGTCGCCGTGGCCGCGATGGTCGAGGCCTTCGGCGCGCACGCATCCATTGACGGGGACACGCTGGCCGTCACCGGCGTGGGGGGCCCGCTGCGCAGTGCACGCTTCGACAGCCGGGGTGACCACCGGATGGCGATGGCAGCCGCCGTGGCGGCGCTGGCCGCGACCCCGGGGGGGCGCAGCCTCATCACCGGCTTCGGCGCGGTGGAGACCAGCTACCCCACGTTCGCCGACGATCTGGGGCGCTTGGCCGCCGGACCGGCCGCCCCCCGGCCGCTCCTGGTGGCCATCGACGGGCCCGCCGGAGCGGGCAAGTCGACGGTGTCGAGGGCCGTGTCGGAGCGGCTCGGAATCGATCGTCTCGACACGGGTGCCATGTACCGGGCCGTGGCGGCGCTCGCCCTCGAGCTGGGCACGCCGCCGGACGACCACGAGGCCGTCGCGGCGCTCGCCGGGGCGTCGACCATTGAGGTGGGGGAGCACGTGATCATCGACGGACACGATGTCACCGGCCTCATCCGTTCCCCCGAGGTGGGCCGCGCCGTATCGGTCGTCGCTGCCAATGCCGACGTGCGGCGGCATCTCGTGGAGCGCCAGCGGGCCTGGGTCGGCGCCCACGGCGGAGGCGTCGTCGAGGGGCGCGACATCGGGTCGGTCGTCTTCCCGGGGGCCGAGCTGAAGGTCTACCTGACCGCGGCACCCGAGGAGCGGGCGCGGCGCCGCAACGACGAGGCGCCCGAAGGGGTGGCCCGACGGGACCGTCTCGACTCGACCCGCCATGCCTCACCACTGCGGGAAGCCGAGGACGCGCTCCGGCTCGATACCACCGGGCGCACCGTGCAGGATGTAGTCGAGGAGGTGCTGTCGTGGCTGTGAGCCCTGCGGGATCGTACCGGACGACGCGGCGCCGGGTCGCGGCGCCGCCGGCGACGGGGCGCCGGGCCGGCACCAGCCCTTCGAGATCGACCCCCGCCGCACGGCCCTCTACCGCCTGGAGCGCATGCTGTTCGTCACCGCACTCTGGGCCTGGTTCCGGCCCAAGGTGGTCGGACGGGAGCACATCCCCGCCACCGGGCCGGCCATTTTGGCCCCCGTGCACCGGTCCTTCGCCGATTTCGGCTTCGCCGCCTTCTGCACCGAGCGCAAGCTCTTCTTCATGACCAAGGACGAGATGTGGAACAACAAGTGGCTGGGGAAGCTGCTCCTCACCGTGGGGGCCTTTCCCGTCCACCGTGAATCCGCCGACCGCGAGGCGCTGCAGCGGGCCGAGGAGGTCCTCAACCGGGGCGAGCTCCTGGTGCTGTTCCCGGAGGGCACCCGTCGGGTCGGCGCCGAGGTGGAGGACCTGATGGAAGGCGCGGCCTTCCTGTCGGCCCGCACCGGCGCGCCCATCGTGCCCATCGGCATCGGCGGGTCCGACCTGGCCATGCCCAAGGGGAGCACCGTCCCGAAGCCCTACACGATTCAGGTGGTCATCGGCCCCGCCATCCCGCCGCCGGCTCGTACCGAGGGCGGACGGGTCTCGCGTTCGGCGGTGCGCGCCGCGACCGCGGACCTCGTCCCCAGGTTGCAGGCGGTCTACGACGAGGCGCGGGAGAAGACCGGCCGCTACTGAGGCCGCCCGACGGGCTTCCTGCTGGTGGTGCGGCTCCTTGCGGACCCTCCACCACGTCTCGAGGACCACCCGCCCATAGCGAAAGCCGAAGAGCCAGTTCTTGCCCTTCTTCGTCGTCCCTGAGGCGCGCGGCAACCAGACGGTCGGTTGTTCGCTGACCCGCCACCCTCGCTGCATGGCGATGATGAGAAGCTCGGCCGTCTGGTACTGCGGCTGGACGAGGCGGTAGGCCACGTCGTCGAGCATGCTCACCCGCAGCGCCCGGTAGCCGTTGGAGGTGTCGGTCAGCTTGGTGTGACCCATGGCGCTCATGGCCCATGAGAAGACACGGACGCCAACCTTGCGGAACCGGTCGGTCGTCGTGTCGCGTCCGAGCACGCGCGAGGCCACGACGAAGTCCGACGTGTCGTCGACCAGAGGTCGGAGCATGACGGGGATCTCTGCGGGATCGTTCTGCCCGTCGGCGTCCAACGTGACGACGAACTGCGCACCGAACTCGATGCACAGCGCGTAGCCGACCCGGAGGGCGTAGCCGTGGCCGAGGTTCTCGTCTCAGCACGAAGGTCACCGCACCGGAGCCCTTGGCCACCTGGTCCGTCCTGTCGCTCCCACCGTCGACGATGACGAGGGTGGTCACGGCCAGGCCGCAGGCTTCCCTCGGCATGGCGGCCAGGACCGCTCCGATGTTGTCCTCCTCCTCGTAGGCGCAGATGAGGCCGACGACCGGGGACAGCTTCACGTCGGGGTGACGCGTGTCGAACTCCTGCCGCGAGCTGCTCGATGACGCGGCGCGCGCGATCAGGGTCGGTGTGGATGGCGGCGCCCGACGTGGCGCCGCGGGACGGACTCAAAACGTCCGCGGCGTGGCGAAGACCTGGCGGACCAGCGGCTCGAAGTGCGACAGCGGCTTGGTCGGGTAGTCGGGATCGAAGCTGATCTGGTCCCATTCGTCGGCGAACTGCTCGGCCAGCCCGTACCAGGGCGCACCTTCGTACTTGTTCCGCGGGCGTCGGGGTCCTGGCCCAGGTACTCGTAGTAGTGCCGGCCCTGGAAATCCTGGTGGGCCTCGATCATGCGGTACGTGTCCTCGCTCGACGTAGGGGCGCAGGATCTCCGCCGCGATGCGGGGGTGGTTCATGACGGACACGGCCTTGCCGATGTCGTGGCAGAGCGACGCCACCACGACCTCGTCCGACGCTCCTGCCTCCTCGGCACGTGTCGCCGTCTGCAGCGAGTGGACGAGCTGATCGACCTCGAAACCGTCCGTGATGTCCTCGAGCGACGCCAGCATGGCCAGCACGCGGTCGGCCACACGGGGCTGGTGCTCGATCGACTCGGTGATGATGTGCTGCCACTGCTCCGCGGTCGATTCGTCCATTCGGGTGAACGTCATGGGGCAATCATCGCGCTCAGGGGCCTACGAGGCCAGTACGTCGAGGACGTCGGCCGCAGAGACCGATCGGTCCTCGGCCGCCGGGTCGGACCGTCCCGCACGGGGGCTCCCCGGCGAAGAAGGCCAGCAGGGAGCCCACGGCCCGCAGGAGCTCCCGGAGCTCGGGTGGGGGCGGGAAGTACTCGTCCTCGGTGGTCACCGTCACCTCGGTCACACCCTGGGCGGGGGCGAGGCGGGCGATGACCTCCTCCACCAAGGCCTCGGGGGCGGAGGCGCCCGCCGTGACCCCGACCGTGCCGAACAGGTCGTCGGGCAACTCGTCGGCCTCGTTGATCCGCAACACCCGGGGGCACCCGCCGGCCTGGGCCACCGTGGCCAGCGCCACGGTGTTGGAGGAGTTGGCGGAGCCGATGACCACGACGGCGTCCGATTCTGCGGCGATCGCCTTCAACGCAGCCTGGCGGTTGGTCGTCGCGAAGCAGAGGTCGCTGCGGTTCGGCATCCAGAGGTCGGGGAAGCGTTGCCGGGCCGCCTCCATCAGGCCGCGCCACTCGTCATGGCTGAGCGTGGTCTGCGCCAGGAGCGCGACGGGCGTGCCCTCGGCGGCCAGCCCCTCGAGGTCCTCGAGGTCCTCCTCGCGTTCGAGGAGGCGCACCGACTCGGGTGCGACGGCCATGGTCCCCACCGCCTCCTCGTGCCCGGCGTGGCCGACGTAGAGCACGGTGAACCCCTTACGGCTCCGCACCTTCAGCTCGTGGTGCACCTTGGTCACGAGGGGGCAGACGGCGTCGACGACGGCACCGCCACGAGCCCTGGCCGCCTCCACGACCTCGGGTGCCGAGCCGTGGGCGCTGAGCATCAGCGGCGCTCCGGCGGGAACATCGGCCACGTCATCGACGAAGATGACGCCCTGGTCACGGAAGCGCTCGACCACATGCCGGTTGTGGACGATCTCGTGGTAGCAGTAGACGGGCGGCTCGAAGACCCGCACCATCCAGGCCAGGGCTTTGATCGCTTTCTCGACGCCCGGCACAGAATCCCCGGGGCTGGGCCAGCATGACTCGGTCCACTCCGGGCACAAAGTCCAGGTTATCGGCACTAACCTGTGGGTCATGTCAGCTCCCACGGTGACTTCGGTCACCGCGGCGTCGCCGGCAGCCCGCGCCGGTCTGGCCGTGGGTGACGAGCTCCTCAGCATTGATGGGCAGGAGCCGCGCGACGTCATCGATTTCCAACGCCTCAGCGACGCCGGTGACCTCAGCGTCCTCGTGCGCCGCGCCGGCGCGCCCCTGCCCAGGGTCGTCCGTGTCGACAAGGGCGCGGGTGAGCCGCTGGGCGTGGAGGTCTCCTCGGCGGTCTTCGACCGGATCCGCACCTGCGACAACCACTGCGCCTTCTGCTTCATCTACCAGCTGCCCAAGGGGATGCGCCGGAGCCTCTACCTCAAGGACGACGACTATCGGCTCTCGTTCCTGTACGGGAACTTCACCACACTCACCCGGTTCACGGAGCTGGACGCCGAGCGCATCCTCACGGAACGACTGGGCCCGCTGTTCGTCTCCATCCACACCACCGACCCTGAGTTGCGGGCGCACATGCTCCGCAACCCCAAGGGGGCGACCAGCCTGCGCTGGCTGGAAGTACTTCTCGACGGGGGCATTGAGGTGCACGGCCAGATCGTGGTCTGCCCGGGTGTCAACGACGGCGCGGCGCTCGAGGACACGCTGGCCGGGATCCTGGACCGCTATGCGGGGTTGGCCAGCGTGGGTGCCGTCCCGCTGGGGCTCAGTCGCTATTCCAAAGAGGCCGAGATGCGCCCGCACACGCTGGGGGAGGCCGAGCAGGTCCTCGACACCATTGAGGGGTGGCAGCGCCTCTACAAGAAGGCCGTGGGCCACCGCATGGTCTTCGCCGCTGATGAGTACTACCTGCTGGCCGACCGTGATCTTCCGCCGGCGCGGAGCTACGACGGCTACCCCCAGCACGAGAACGGCATCGGCATGACACGGGCGTTCGCGGAGGCCTTCACCCGTCCCGCCTCGGGCGGCCCGGGCGGCGTCCGGCACGGGTTCTTTGCCTCGGTCGATGCCGCCCCCGCGGAGGGGTACCGGGCGCCGAGGCTCCCCACGGTCCCGGCCGGCTCCGACGGCCGTCCCGTCACCGATCCTGACCGGCGCCTACGGAGCGCGTGTCCTCGGACCACTTCTGGCCTCCCATCCCCGCGCGGACATCGAGCTGCGGGCCATCGACAACGAATTCTTCGGGGGCAACATCGCGGTGGCGGGCCTGCTCACCGGCGAGGACATCGCGCGGGCGCTGAACGACGTGCCCGACGGCTCCCGCTGCCTGCTGCCCGACGCATGCCTCAACGAGGGCCGCTTCCTCGACGGATTGACCCTGGCGGACCTGCCGAGGGATGTCGAGGTGGTGCCGACGGAAGGCGCCTCGCTGCGGCGGGCGCTCGACGGCACATCCTTCCGGCCCGCGTGCGCCGCATGAGCCCCATGGTCGTGGTGGCCGGCCGTCCCAACGTCGGCAAGTCGTCGCTGGTGAACCGGATCGTCGGCTCCCGTGCGGCCGTCGTCGAGGAGGAGAAAGGGGTCACCCGCGACCGCAAGGAGCTCTCGGCCGAGTGGTCCGGAGTCCCGTTCTCCATCATGGACACGGGAGGGTGGCTCGCTGCGGGCGACGTCCTCGAGGCCAAGGTGAGCGACCAGGCGGAGCGTGCCCTCTCCGAGGCCGACGTCATCCTCATGGTGGTCGACGTGACCACCGGCGTGACCGACGAGGACATGGCGGCCGCCAAGGTGATCCGGCGGGCCGGTCCACCGGTGCGACTGGTCGTGAACAAGGTCGACGGCGCCAGCCGGGACTCGGCCATCTGGGAGTTCGTGTCCCTCGGACTGGGCGATCCCTATCCCGTGAGCTCCCTGCACGGGCGCGGCACGGGCGACCTTCTCGACGAAGTCGTCGCGCTGCTCCCCGTCCCGCTGCCGGACGACGAGGAGGCTGCCGCCGCACGGGCAGGCAACGACGACCGGGGAGCCCGGGGAGACCGTGCAGCCCGGAACGCCGAGCGTCGCCATCATCGGCCGGCCCAATGTGGGCAAGTCGACGCTGTTCAACAAGCTTCTGGGTGAGGAGCGGGCCATCGTGCACGACATGCCCGGGACGACCCGTGATGCCATCGACACCGTGGTCGAGACGCCCGACGGACCGGTGCGCTTCATCGACACCGCCGGCCTGCGCCGACCGTCCAAGACCGACCGCGGCACCGAGCAGCACTCCACCATGCGCGCGTTGCGCGCGCTCGAGCGGGCCGACGTCGCGTGCTGGTCATCGACGCCACCATTGGGGCGTCGCACCAGGATCAGCGCCTGGCAGAACGCATCGGTGTCTCCGGTTGCCCGGCGATCGTGGCCCTGAACAAGTGGGACCAGGTGGCGGTCGACGACCGTGACGACGTCCTGGCCGGCGTCGGCGACCGCCTCGCCTTCCTCGGTGCCGCACCCGTGCTCAAGATGTCCGCCCTCTCGGGCAAGGGCGTCCATCGTATTTTGCCGGCGCTGCGGGACTGTGTCACGGCTTACCACCAGCGAGTGCCGACGGGGGCCCTCAACCGCACCGTGCAGGAGCTGCAACTGCGCCAAGCGGCGCCCCGATTCAAAATCCGCTACATCGTCCAAGGTGCGATCGACCCCCCGACCTTCACGCTCTTCACCAACGGCCGGTTGCCACAGACGTACCTTCGCTACATCGAGCGCGGCATCCGGGAGAAGTTCGACCTCGGAGCGACGCCGATGAAATTGCGCGTGAGGATCGGGGGGAAATGAGAAGCGGCCGGTCCTGATGGCCTGGTGCGAGGAGTGTGACGCGCTCGTCGAGGACGACGATCTGGGCGAAGAAGGTGAGTGCCCGACGTTGCGGGACGATCCTGGCCGAGCAGGAGCGTCAACCGATCCCCTGGTACTTCAAGGCGATGTTGATCGCCAGCGTGATCTACCTCGGCTACCGCGGCTACCAGGGCGTGACCTGGATCGCCGGCCACGTGTAGCGTCCCGGCCCATGCCCATCTACGAGATCGAGGGCGTCGCACCGCGTATCGACGCCGACGCCTTTGTCCACCCTGATGCCGTGGTGATCGGTGATGTCACCATTGGCGCTGAGTCGAGCGTCTGGCCGGGAGCCGTTCTCCGCGGCGACTACGGAACCATCACGGTGGGCGCACGCACCTCCATCCAAGACGGCACCGTCATCCACGCCGGTCCCGGGTTTCCCGACCGTCATCGGCGATGGCTGCGTCGTCGGTCACCTGACCCACCTGGAGGGGTGCACCCTCGAAGATGAATCCCTGGCGGGGTCCGGCAGTGTCGTGCTGCACTGGGCGGTCATCAGCACCGGCGCCACGGTCGGCGCCAACGCCGTCGTACCGAATCACATGGTCGTGCCACCCGGCGCCCTGGCGCTCGGTGTCCCGGCCAAGATCCTCGAGAACAGATCCGACGTGCCGATGATCCGTTTCTCCGCCGCCGAGTACGTCAGCAATGCCACGCGCTATCGCGCGTCGCTACGTCGGCTGGACTGACGACCCGGCCCCAGCTGCGGGCGAACCCGGCGATGTCCCGGGCCGTGTCAGCGGTGATATCAGGGCACGCGATGGAGAAGATCTCCGTCCCGTGCATGGTGCCCATCATTTGACGGCACCGCGCCGGCACGTCCGCCTCGAGGAGCAGGCGGTAGAAGTTGATCCCCTCGTCGCGTAGCGGGTCACACTCGTTGACGTTGATCACGGTCGGAGGAAAGCCGGTCGACGTCCTCCACGCCGGCGAACGAGGGCCAGGCCAGCGGATTGCGCTCGTTGAAGGCCTCGATCCCGTACCCCATGGCCCCACGGTTGTTGTGCAGACGGAGCAGGATGCCCTCGTTCTCCACCGACGAGGGGCATCCCGGCGCAGGCCATTGACCGGCAATGTACGGGCAGAGGGCATAGAGGCCCTTGATGAGGCCGAGATCACCGTCGCGCTTGAGCGCGAGCCCCGTCGCCAGCGTGAGATTGCCGCCGCCGCTCTCGCCGGCGACGACGATCTGTCCAGGTTCGATGCCCAGGTCCACGGCGTGCGCCGCCACCCAGCGCAGGCCCGAGACACAATCGTGCAGCCCGGCGGGGAACGGGGCGACTTCGGCTGCCGACGAGGCGGAGACGCAGTTGCGGAAATCCACCATGACGACCACGACACCGTTGGCCGCGATGTGCTTGCCCCAGCCCCGGTACATCCCGTCGAAGCAGGACATCGTCGCCATGCCGCCCCCGTGGATGTAATAGACCCCGGGCAGGGGAGTGTCGGAGTCGGGTCGGATGACCTGCAGGTTGACGGTGTTCCCGTCCGGATCCGAGGTGAATTGCGCCGTCGTCACCGCGAGACCGGCCGAAGGTGCTGCCTCCTCGGTGTCACACAGATCCTGGATCTCCCGAAAGGCCTCACGTGCCGCGATGGCCTGCGGAGCGTTGGCCTCCGCCAACAGCTCCTCGCGATCAGCGACGTCGCCGAGCTGCGGGGGACGGAACGTGCTCGAGGAGACGCCGCAGGCGGGGGTCGATGCGTCCATCGTGTGCGATATCCGGATTCATGGCCCCATTCGACCACAGGGACCTCGCCCCGCACAGGGAGGGGCTCCACGGGAACTCCAGCGGACGGAGCGACCTACCGTTGCGCCTTGGCGCGCCGCAGAGACGCCCGGGCTTCGATGAGGAGCTCGTTCGCCGAGACGTCGGTCCCCACGCTCCAGGCCACACCCACGCTGGCGGTCAGTGTGTAGCCGTCCAGGCTGAGCTCCCTGTTGACGTCGGCGACGACGCCGTCGATGCGGTCCTTGAGGCGGGTCTCGACGACGGAGCGCTCGGCGTTGCCGCACAGGATGACGAACTGGTCGCCCTCCAGGCGAGCCAGTGTGTCTCCGCCCCGCACCGTGTTGTTCAGGCCCTGGGCAACGGAACGCAGCACCGCATCGCCCCATTCCTGACCGAGGGAGTCGTTGACGACCGAGAAGCCGTTCAAGCCGACGAGGAAGAGCCCGTACGGCCTGGCGTAGCGGCGAGCCTCGTAGCCGTGATGGGCCAGGCGATCCATGAAGATGAACCGGTTGGCGAGCCCGGTCAGCGGGTCACGCAGGGCGCGCTCGGCTTCCCGTTCGAGCTTCGACGAGTTGGAAAGCCCTGACGCCAGGGCGTGGGCCATCAACTCGAGGACGTCCGCATCTGCGTCGTCGAAATGCTCCGGCTCGACGGACATGACCCGCAGGACACCCAGTGCCTCGCCGGTCCGGAACATCGGGGCGACGGCAATCGACCGCACGCCGGCTCGGCGGCAGGCGTCGGCGTCCACCCTCGGGTCCGTCTCGGTGTCCCGGCACACCAGCGGCATGCCGACGCGCACACACAGGCCAGAAAGGCTGGCGTCTGCGGAGGTCCGCGAGCCCTCGGGCTCCGTACGCAGTCCGCTGACGGCTCGGTGCACCATCACGTTGCCTTCGGCTACCTCAACAGCAGCCCCGTCGGCATTGGTCACCGTCTGCACCCGGTCGAGGACGATCCCGATGGCCCGGTCGGTGCCCGCCGCAGGAAGGACGTTGACCAGGCGCTGGGTCTCGATGACGAAATGCAGCAGGTCACGTTGGGTGTCCCGCGCGGTGGTCGCCACGAATGAGAAATCGGAAGGGGCGCCGCGGCGCTTAAGCACAATTTCTTGTGGGAGCTGCCAGGAACAGGGAAAACCCGCCGCCAGCCCGCCCGGACCAACCCTCCGCGGAGCCCCGACTTCGGGCGGACCGACCGGGGGATCCGAGCCGAGGGGACGCCGCTCTCTCGGCGTTTTCCATCTCCTACCAGGTCACGCGCTCTTTTCCTGCCGGCGCGAGCGCTCAGGAGAGCGCCGGGATCCGGTTCCGGCGCCGCGATCGCCGCTCCGGGACTCACCGCGTGACGAAAAACGTGCGATCGATCGTCCCGCCGGAGTCCGTCGTGGGGGTCGTGACGTGTGCGATGGTCCCTCCGGCTGCTTCAAAGGTGAGCCTGGTCGTCTCGTCGGAGAGGGCCAGGAGCGTCATTTGGGGGACCCAGTCGAGTCGCTCGTAGAGGAACTTGGCCGGGACACCCACACGTCGAAGGAACCGGGCGGCACGAATCTTCACGCCGGCACGGGTCCGCACGCTCGGAAGAGGAATGCTGTTGGCGGGGACGTACGAGGGCAACTGCACCACGATCGCACCTCCAGGTCTGAGCACTCGCACGAATTCGCGAATCAACGACTGCATCGCTTCGGTCGAATCCAAATGTTGGAGCACAAGAAGACTCAGGACGAAGTCGAAGGTCCCGTCCGGGATGAAACGCAGGTCATTGCATTGGTTGACCGTGAATTCGCAGTTCGGTCGGTCTGCGAGAAGTTGCCGGGCCGCATCCACCATGCTCGGAGCGACGTCGACCCCCGTCACTTTGGCGAAGTGACGAGAAAGGCCTCCGGTCAATCGGCCGACGCCGCAACCAAAGTCAAGGGCAGCATCGCGGTGCAGACCTATTCCCAGTGCTTCTGCCTGAGCGAGAAGGTCCCTGACGATGCCTTCGCCACCCAGGAGAAACTCCTCGACGTCACCGCCCCCATGCCGATACTTCGATTCCGTCAGAATGGCGAAGAGGGGGTCAACCGTGCCCCAGTCCTCCCAGGCCCGGCCATGTGCAGTCATCGGCATGCAGGCAAACCGTAGTGTGCTCGCTCGTGCCGGAGGCGGGAACACGACGTCGTGGACCTGTCAGAGAATGTTGGGGAGCGGCGAGCTTCAGAACCCCGGATCGACACCCCTGCTCCGATGCGCCTGGACGAACCCTCGGACCGGTTGCGCAGTGGGTAGAGTGGCCAGCCCGAATAGGCGATGGCGAGCTGGTCAGATACGACCGTCACACACCGAGCCTTCCGGGTGCAGTTGGGGTAGATATTGCCCCTGACGAGGAAAAAGAGTATTCGGGCTGTGGCGCAGCTTGGTTAGCGCGCTTGACTGGGGGTCAAGAGGTCCCGGGTTCAAATCCCGGCAGCCCGACTGAAGAACTGCTGGTCAGAAGAGCAGACGGTGGAGCGTCGCAGAATTCGAGGGTGGCGATGACAGAACCCGTAAGCATTGGTCTGAACGTCGAGGTCACCGTACGGGCTAGCGAAGGGATTAGAGGACGTTGAGTTAGCGTTCTTGGATCAGCGAGCTGTCGGAATTGCGAACGACTCGTTCGGCGAACCGGGTGATGCAGGTCCCGCAGCGGGGATCTTCAGGCGTCTCGCTGACGGGGCGCCGATCACTGCCCTGTGACAGAAACAGGCCGCAACAGGTGAGCGCTCGCTCCTCATCGATGATGTGCCACCGAGAGGACTCGACTCGGATCAGGATCGCCTCGGGATCTATGTCGACGTATGGAGCGATCACAACCCGTCCATACCCTGAACCCACTCTCCTAAGGCCGTCGCCGACCGGACTCTCGAGGCCCGTGAGCCGTCGAGGTGCTCGGGGCTTGCCCTGAGTTCTCCCGAGGTCTCGGATTGACCACGGCGCTAGCGTCGCATTGATGCCCAGCTCCGAGGTCGAGGCCTACCGAAGTGGGCCAAGTCGACGGGCCGTGAGATCGTGAAGAGTCGTGAGATCGTAAAAGCCTGATGCCAGATCTTCAAGAAATACTTCTCAAGGTGTTGCGGGAAGTTGGCCCCGATGCTTCGGACCAGGCGATCGCTGCGAAGATGACCGCGTACATCGAGGCACTTCCGGAGTCGGACCGGGCTGAGGTGAACGACCAGATGCTCAAGCTGACCACGTCCACGCAGCTCGCTCATCTTCGCGAGATCACCGAGGATGATGCGTCCGGAGCTATTCCTGAACCATCGCCAGAAAATGGCGGCCCCGCCGGACCGCCGGGCTAGCGCCACCTGCCGAACTCCCTGAGCCCGTCCACTCATCCGGTGCGCCCCTGCGAGCGTCTCCGGTGCACCACTCCGGGCGAGCCTCCAAGCAGGCGCGAAGCGGCCACCGGGTCGAGTAGTGGCCGCAAGACTCCTGGAGTCGGACGCGGTGCCAACGCCCCACGCGGAGCAGGGCTCCCTCAATGCCCAGGGAGCCGCTCACGCACACCCCATCGTGACGAATGGGTGCCCCACGTATATGCCCGTCGAGAGCGGCCTCCAATCCACCCAACGAGCGATCGATACGGAGACACGAAACGACCCCGCCACCAATTTCAGTAGGGGGGAGTCGAACTGGGGGGCGGGATCGCTTCGCTGTGCGCGTCGCCTCCACATTTATCGGTTATCGGCCGGTCAGGCCACGATTTTCGGATTACGACCACGTGAACCCTAGAACTGGCCCAACCTGTGATTAGGCCGAACGCGCATGGGGCGGCAACCGGGTCACTGGGATCAGAGACAAGTCGTCCTCGCTAGGGCAGCCAGAGTGTTCTTCTTGGTGGCGATCTTGTTCACCGTCGTCATATGCGGGACCAACGCCGTGACGGGGACCGCCACGCATCCGCTCGCCTGGCTGGGGTGGATCGCACTGTTCGCGTGCGTGGCCCCTGGCCTCGTGTTCAGCAGGTTTTGGTCCAAATGGTCACTTTGGGCCATTAGGCCGTACCTAGATCAGGTGTCGGGATGCTGAACGACATCCCTCGCAAAATGACCGACGCACGTCTCGCACCGGCGGTCTTCTGGCGTCTCATTCCACAGGCGTCGTTCCCAGCCATGCGTCAAGAACAGCCCGCACCAGGTGAGTTCTTTCTCAACGTCGATCATGTGCCATAACGAGGCATCTAGTTCCAACGGTTGATCCCCAAGGTCGTCAAAGTCCGGATTCTGGCGAATGAAGATTCCTTGCAGGTCCATCTCAACATAGGGAGTGCTCACGTCACTCCCTATACCCCTATGTCGCCAAAACCCTCAGCGGCGGGGAGCAGGCCCCGAAATCCATCAGCCTGGGAGACGAAAACCTCCGAACTCCCGCAATCCCGTTAGTCCCTCGAGGTGGCTCGGACAGGCCCAGACCCGCCACCAGCGGTCGCCTGAGGTCGCAAACCACCTGCGGTCCATGTCGGCGGCTCAAGGCGATGCGCAGCTTGGCCCTGGCGGTCGTGGATCATCCGCCAGCACTTCATGGGTTCAGAGATGAAGGCGTTGGCGTAGGGGTCGCCGGGGCTGGGGCATCGCGACCATAGGGATTCGGGCTAGAGGCCGACGCTCTCAACCCATGCAAGTATCGGGCCTGCGTCGGTGATTGCATCCGCGGCACCCGGAATGTGACGGTCCTGCTTCCCCGTCCTTTTGGCACGAAGTCCTAGAACGCCGGGACCATCGAAGGTGAAGAACAACGCTTGTCGGTCTGGCGTGTCGTCGATGACGATCGGCTCCAGTCCAAGTTCGACAGTGCGCTCTTCCAGCGGAAGTCCGCCGTCCCGAAGAACCCAAGTTCGGACGCTGCTGGAAGTGGGCTGATCTGGCATGACATGAAGCTATATGAGGGGCGCGCCAGGCCCAGGTTGTCAACGCGTTTGTCAACGCAACTCCGCCAAACGAGACCCGACCGAGCCCAACGAGGCGCACCGATGGGTCCGGGAAAACGCAAGCTGACCTGGCAAGACCCGACTAAACCCCGACAGGACCCAGCGAACCTGACTCGCCTGGGGGTCAAGAGGTCCCGGGTTCAAATCCCGGCAGCCCGACTGAAGAGTCCAGAGGCGTGGCCTCTCGACCTGCTGGCGTCGGCGTCTCGGCATCCCGCGAGATCCACGGGCGCCGCTCGGTTGGTTACCCAACCCTCTGGCTTTGTTCGTCGTCCGGAAGGTGCGCATCGGCGACAGCGGACCTGGCGGCGTCCATGGCATCGGCGACGGCACCGAGGTCACCCCGGGTAGGCGTAAGTCCGCAACCTCTTCAGTCTCTTCCCGCGCCACCAAGCCCTCCTGGATCAATATTGTCCCTTGGGGGCCCAGAATCGGAGGTGGTCAGACTGTGGAGCCGACCTCGTGCTGGTACCACCCCTCTGGCCCTCACGGCCGCGCAGATCAACTCCGACCAGACTATTTGGGGGCCTGGGAGACCTCGAATCATGTTGCGCAGTGTCGCCTCGCCTCCGCCCGATAACACGGGCATCTCTGGACTTGAACCGCTTCGAGGGACCGGTTCATCGAACACGGTGTCCGAGGGTCGCCCCGCTCGCCGCGATTGGGGTGTTCTTTCCGGCCGATGTCGGACATGCTCCGGTACTGTCCAGAGCCTCGCAGAAGGGAGACGACAATGACTGAGGATGTCATCCGACTCGACGAGGCCACCCGCGCGGCGGTGGCTTCGGGGCGGCTCGTTCATCTCGCCACCATCAACCCTGACGGCACCCCACAAGTGACCTGCATTTACGTGGGTTGGGAAGGGGACGAGCTCGTCGCAGGACACCTTGCGGATCACGTCAAGCTACGAAATATTCGTCGTGATCCGCGGGTCACGCTGTCCATTGAGTCCGATGTTCCCTTCGAGGGGTTCAGTCCCTACATCGTGATCAAAGGAATCGCCCGCGTTGAGGAAGGCGGTGCTGTACCCGTCCTCCGTCGCATCACGAACGGTCAGTTCCCACCGCCCGGAGACAACTGGCCTGAAGGATTCGTCTTGCATATTTCACCCCAACGTCTCGCAGGCGTCGGTCCGTGGGGTCTGGCCAAGTAAGGCCGCTGCAGCTGCCCCCGGTTCGCCAGTCCTGGGCGTTCGATTGCGCTCCAGCTATCGGTCACGGGGATGCGTCCCAGTGGACCGTGAGGCGAGAATCTTGCAATGGAGATTCGACGGGTCCGATTCAGCGACCCAGCGGTGGAGTCGCTGCTCGTCGGTTTGTCTGACGAGTACGACGCTCGGTATGGCGAGAACATCGAGATGACCAGAGCCAGCGAGGCCGAGTTCGACCCTCCGGCCGGGCTCTTCATCGTTCTTATGGACGGGCCGACTACTGCTGCGGGTGGCGGCTTCCGCCGATTCAACGAGAGCTCATGTGAAGTGAAGAGGATGTGGACAAGCCCGCTGTACCGGCGGCGCGGATTGGCCACCCGGGTGCTGCAAAGCCTCGAAGACGCTGCTTGGGAAATCGGTTATGCCTGCCTGATCTTGGAGACCGGCCCCCGTCAACCGGAGGCCGAGGCTCTCTATGCAGGTCGGGGATACTCTCGAATCGACGCCTACGGTCACTATCCCGAGGCTCATGCTTTCCGCATCGATCTCTCTTGTCGTTGACCTCGTTCAGGTAGCCCTATCACCCGGGCCCGGTGCACCAAGGCGGAGCCAAGGCGATCTGCGGCAGAATCATCCCAATGGGAGGTGCGCTCGCCGTCGTATTTGGCATTGTCCTCGTGCTGCTCGGAGTCACGCTGTTGTCTGACTACCGAAGCTTGGGAACTCAAATCCTGGAGAAGACGATGCCCAACACTTTGAAGACCGGCGACCCCAGGAAGTATCGAAAGACTCTCGGGACTGGCTACCTGATCGGCGGGACAATCCTCGCAGGGATAGGCGTAGTCATCCTGGGAAAGTAGATCCGACCCAGCCCCGAAAGCCGGCCCTGGGCGCACCCTTCGGCAAGACGGTGACAGGCGGTCTGAGGGTAGGACGCCCATCTACCATTTCAGTCATGGCTGCAATCTGCTCATGCTGCGAAACCTCAGTCGATTGGTGGGTCAGGCTGCCGTCGAATCCCGACCTGCCGATTTGTCACGACTGCCTGGACGGGCTGAACGGTCAGCGGAATGGGCAGCTCCAGCTCATCACAGGGTCGTGGGTCGTCACTGGATTCGAGCCGATCTTCAAGGTCGCCGACGTGCCTCGCGCTGTCGCCTTCTACGAGCGTGCACGTTTCGAGGTTTCGTTCCATGACGACTCGTACGCCTTTGCTCACCGGGATCGAGACCTCACGATTCACCTTGTCCATGCCGAGGGTGGGGAAGTGGCAGGCAACGGGGCTCTTTACATCCACTGTCAGGATTCCGACCGTGTCGCCAGTGAGTGGAGACGGGCAGGGATCGAAGTACAGGGTCCAAAAAACGAGGACTACGGCAAACGGGAGGGCTGGATCACCGATCCCGACGGGAATCTCGTTCGGTTCGGAAGTCCCATCCGTTAGCTAAATCCGTCGACGGCAGCGGAGCCGCCGCTTCGGCCAGCATTACTCCGGGATGCATATCGGACAGCTTGAGTCCATCCCCGAACCGTCAGACCGGGTACCTCCCGGCACCATGGAGCCACCTGCGCGCGTAAAGACGTTCGTGCAGTCTGGGATTCCCCGGTCTTGTGCCGTTGCGCCTCAAGACCGCGTCACGTTGTCAATGATGATCAGGAGGGCACGATTGAGAGCCTGCCGCTCATCGCTCGCCAGACCGCTCAAGAGGCGTGACTCCAACTCCCAGACCTGACCGCTCACGGCACTCTGTTTCCTGGCGCCATTGCGGGTCAGGAACGCGTTGAGGATGCGGGCATTCAAGGGGTTCCTCCGACGTTCGACCAGGCCGGTCGACTCGAGCTGCTTGAGCACCTCATTCATGGATTGCGGCTTCACGAACGCCCGCCGAGCGAGGTCGGCATTAGCCAGGCCTGGCGTTTCGGCCAGGAAGGACAGGACGACATACTGGGGGATGCCGAGACCGTGCGCAGACACGATCTCTTCTAAGCAGACGTGAATAGCGGCTTGTGCCCGTTTGATGAGGTAGCCGGACATCTCCTCGGTCCTCGGTTCCGGCTCGTCAATTCCTCTCATCGAGTTCCTTTACTTATCAGGTGCCCTGATATACGGTTATCAGGCGACCTGATACTAACAGGAGGAACATGAAGGCCATTGGACCAAGCTTCATCGCACTCCAGGTGAGCGACCTCGAGGCTTCGGCCCGCTTCTACACCGAGGAGTTGGGACTCGACCGCACGGCACAGAGCCCACCCGGGGCGGTCGTGTTCGCCACGGCACCTATCCCGTTCGCCCTCCGTGTCTCCTCAGTGGACCTCTCCGAAGTCGAGCACCTGGGCTGGGGCGTCGCACTCTGGCTCAAGGCGGACGATCCCAGCGCCCTTCACGACAAGCTGGCCGAGGCCGGCATCACCATCGTCACGCCCCCCTTTGAGGGTCCGTTCGGTCTGACCTTCGCCTTCGGGGATCCGGATGGCTACATCATCACGATCCATGGCTGATGGGTCTGGCGGTATCTCGCTGACGGATGGGGGAACATTCGAGGTCGAGTACACGGGTTCGTTCTCCTTGGCGGCGAGCATCCGATTCCTCGAGGGCTTCACTCCTGCCGGGTACGAAAGCTCCCCTCCGAATCACCTCGATCTCGCCTTCTGTGCTGGACCGACGTGGCACCCCGTCGCCGTCCGAGTGGCAGAAGGAGCCGGAAGGGTGATCGGGTCGTTCGTGGGAGATGTCAGTCCTGAGGCCGTTGCATCCAACGTCGCTCGTATTCTGTCGCTCGACGTCGATGCACGGGAGTTCCCTGACGTCGGACAGCGAGACGATGTTGTGGCGGGACTCCAAGGGAAGTACCCGGGCCTGCGCCCAGTCTGCTTCTGGACCCCGTACGAGGCCGCTTGCTGGGCGGTCATCGGGCACCGGATCCGCATGATCCAGGCCGCCGCCGTCAAGGCGAAGATGGCACAGCAGCTCGGGCACGCGACTGTGCTCGCAGGAACAACGCTGTTCTCCTTTCCTTCCCCGCAGCGACTGGTCGATCTCGAAGGATTTCCCGGACTCTCTGGCCGCAAGCCTGAGTGGCTACGCGGGATCGCTCGAGCGGCCCTCGATGGCAGGCTCGATCCAGATGCGCTGCGGGCGCTCCCGCGCTCCGAGGCAATCGACCGACTCAAGGAACTCGGCGGGATCGGAGATTTCTCCGCGGAGTTGATCCTGCTGAGGGGCGCCGGCGACCCTGACTGGGCTCCACGACACGAGCCACGGCTCGTCAGCGCCATGAAGTTGGCGTACGACCGTGCCCATTTCGACGATGACGAAGTCGTTGTCATCTCTTCAGGCTGGGCGCCCTATCGAACGTGGGTCTCGTTGCTGCTGCGGGTCAACCTAAAGGACTCGACCCACGAGACCCCGGGCGCTCGTCGGCGAGTAGCCCGGGGATAGGCCGGCTCGATGCTCGCGATTGCTGCGTGCCGTAGGCAGTCCGATCCGGACTCCTTCGCTCCACGTCGTCAGTGCCGCTGAGTCTCACCTTTTGGTGCGACCGTGTCCAAACGGCGCCGAACTTCGAACGTGTTCACGCCGAGAGCGCCCACCAGCACCGCCGCAGGATCCGGTGGTCGGAGAGTGAGGATCTGGGCCAGCACCTGTTGGGCCGCGACCTGGGTCTTCCGGCGATTGGGTTTGACTGCTTCCTCAAGCACTTTCTTTGCCGCGGGCGTCATGCGGAAGCGATCTTTTTTCATGACGGCTCTGATCGTCGGCTTCTCTGGTACGGCGCGCATCGGCAGTGCCGGGGCGTCGGCGTCGGACCCCAGGCCCAGGGCACCCAGGGCTTCGTGATCGAGCGACTCCAGGCCCTGGCGAGCTTGCTGCAGACTCACGCCCAACACCCACTCGATCGAGGGATCCTCGAACAAGGCGAGCAACAGGTGATCGGTGCCAGTTCGGCGATCACCTCGGCGACGAGCCTCCTCACTGGCCCGCAAATAGATGGCCCAGACGTGAAGTACCTCTGACATAACGGATTCGGTGGTCATGATGACTCCCTGTTGTATTTCGTGTGCACGGACTGGCGGGTCACGCCCAAGGCGTCTCCGATCTGCTGCCAGGACCAGCCCTTTTCCCGGGCCGACGCGACGTGGTTCGCTTCGACCCTCTCAGCGAGGCGATGGAGCGCCAACGAGGCGCGAAGCCCAACGGCCGGGTCATCCGACGAGAGGTTCACGCTGAGTTCTTCGTCGTCCATGGCTGTCAGTATGGACTGACATCCTGGGTTTTGTCAATCTAAACTGACACGCCAAGATCGCCACGCAGAGTGCCTCTCATCGTAGGAGCGTGGTCGCTTCAAGACGGTGAGATTTGCTTCAGATCGGGTGCAGAATACGTTTCAAATCCCAATGGTGGTGGAAGGCGTCGTGAGCATTCGAGGTCACAACATCAGAGAGCTCCATGGCTCCACGCTCTGAGTGGAGCATCACGACGCCTGCAGGTTCTGTCTGGTCAACGGCAACCAGCCAGTGCGTCACCGCGACCCGGAACGACCAGGTTGCCCCTTGGAGGGCAATTTCGTTGTAATGCCGGGCTTGGGCAAGAAGGTCGGGGTCATAGGGAACGACATGTGAATCCGCTCCTCGTGCCACTGCAATGAGTCGTTCCGCCCAGATCCGAGTGTTGTCAGTCATGTGGGCGATGTAGCCGGACACGTTCCAACCAAGGTCCGGGAGGTGCTCCATCCCAGTGGCGCCCGAGACGAGTACCTCAATGGCGTCGGGCATATCACGCATCACCGAGATTGAGCCGGCTTGACCATTTGCCCACGTAAATCCGCATCTCGCGACATGGGTCGCCGTAGAGCGGCGCACCCCAGCTATCCATCTTGGAATTATCTCATTCGGGACCCGGGGTCTTGTCGCCCGGGAAAGGGGGGTGCCCCGTACGGATACGTGCGACACCGAAGGCGATGGGTCCCCGGTGTCGTCGCTTATCGAACGAGGCGATGGACCTCGGTGATCGTCACTTCGGGTTCACCCATCTTTGACGGGTCGAGGCCTCTTGCCGCGGCAACCTTGCCCATGGCCGGCATCAGGGTTGACTGGACGAACTGCTCATAGGCCTCGACCGATTCCCATACGTCGACGCCGTGAGCAAGGCCGTCCTTCTCGAAGTGCACGTGCACGATGCCGCCGGGCGGGAGTTTGGCGTCGACGCCCATTTCGTCGGTGACAGCATCAAGCAACTCGATGGTTACCCCGACCGGAAAGACATCCTCAATAAGAACCGCCATGACCAACACTCCCTTGTCGTCGTTCTGCGTACCTCGCAGTCCGTCTCTCTCGACATTCTCCGAATCCGCTGTTACAGATGCGCGTCACCCTGAAACTGCATGTTCTCCCAGGCGCTCAACCAGCAAAAAAGGGGGCGTGCGGTCGAGATCATGCCTCATGACCTCGCCTGGACCACCCGGCAAGCCGGATCTTGGATTACCCGAGCCGGGGAATGCCATTGCCGCCAATCCGAGGATGAACTCTGGTTCAGGAGCACAAGGAAGCGACGGTTTCTGAGGGAAGTCGGCGAAGGGCGGAGAAGTGCTTCAGCGAGGTCATCGACGACGGGTCGGTATCGTCAGTGAGTTGCTGAGTCCCAGTCAGCAACATTGGGAAGGTGCTCAGAATGGAATTTGTCACGCTTCAAGGTGGAGTCGAAATGCCGGCGGTCGGGTTCGGCGTCTTCCAAACGCCGCCGGACCAGACTCGAGATGCCGTCCGCCACGCGCTCAGCTGCGGCTACCGACACATCGACACTGCTGCGGCCTACGGGAATGAGCGTGAGGTTGGCGAGGCGGTGCGCCAATCGGACCTCGACCGGTCGCAGGTCTTCTTGGAGACCAAGGTCTGGATCAGCGACTATGGATACGATCAGACCCGGCACGCTTTTGACAAGAGTGCTGGCAAGCTCGGCGTCGAACAGATCGACCTTCTGATCCTGCATCAGGCGCTACCGACAGCCTTCGACCGGACTCTCGAGGCCTACCGAGCTCTCGAGAGTTTGCTGATGGACGGCCAGGTTCGCTGTATCGGAGTGAGCAACTTCATGGTCGAGCACCTGACGAGGCTCCTGGATCGCGCCTCGGTGGTGCCGGCAGTCAACCAGATCGAGTGCCATCCATATTTCTCTCAGCCAGAGGTGGAGAAATACAACTCCGAGCATGACATCGTCACGCAGGCCTGGGCACCGATCGGCGGGATCACCTTCTACCGTGACTCAGGTCATACCAGCACGCTGGAAGATCCGGTCATCGGAGCCATCGCCGGTGCACACGACAAATCGCCGGCCCAGGTCATGCTGCGTTGGGGCCTGCAGCATGAGCGTTCGGTCATTCCGAAGTCCGTCACGCCCAGCAGGATCGCCGAGAACATCGATGTGTTTGATTTCGAGTTGTCTGCCGACGAGATTTCCGCCATCGACAGCCTTGACACCGGTCGTCGCGGAGGACCCGAGCCGGAAGTGATGACTCTCGAGCGCTTCGGCCGCGAGATCCCGGAGGCTTGAACTAATCGGAGATGGTCTCTTTTCGTGCCGAGCTCTGAGGGGTGAGCGGGTGTGCCGAGGTTTGCACGCAGTCGCCGAAACCCTCGACGGACTCGCGCCGGGGTCAGCTTGTTCGGTTCGCATCTGTGTTCCCAAGGCAGTCGGAGGTCGTCGACGAGCTGACGAACCAGACGGAGCTGGGTGTACGCAGCGATCACCAGCCAACTCCAGCGGTCAGCCTGCTCGGGCATCTGCAGCGACGGTGTCGTCCAACCCAATGTTCCTTTCACGAAGCGGAAGGTGTGCTCGATGTCGAACCGGCGCAGGTAGGCGCGCCAGCACAGGTCGAGATCGGGCTCGCCTTCGCCGGACCACCACAGCCACAAGATCTTTTTGATCCGTCCCGCCGGCTTGGGTAGATGTTCGACCTCGACCCGGATGACGCTGCCTTTGACGATCGGCGGTTCGTCGCAGTCGCGCCAGCGCCCCCGACCATGGAGTCTCGGATGCAGGTCGTGCCAGGCGCTCACCTTCACCTTCCCGTAGCGGCGGACGGTGGTGGTGAGTTCAGCGTCGGGAGCAGTCCAGGACTCTTCGTCCGAGAGCATGAAGCGGGGCCCGTGGCGCGGCGGGCGTCCCCCTGGCCCCGTCGGTGCGGGGCTCGGGGTCGGGATGGAAGACCCGGGTCGAGGCAATGCGCACCAGCACCTGCGCACTCGTGTCGGCCTAGTCCGTGGCCGAGTGCGATGCCGTCATAGCCGGCGTCGAAGACGAAGAGTGGGACATCCCCGTCACCGGGCAACAGGTCGACGAGGCGTTTCACCTGTTCGACGGTGGCGATCGGGGACCGTCCATCGACGGAGATGATGCGCAGGGCGTCGAGCGGAGCGGTCCAGCTGTCAGGGGCCCAGTTCAGCTGGCTGATCCACTGATAAGACCAGCCGGCCACGATCGGCTGGCCGGCCGAGTGCTTCGAGGCCGAGTCGTGGAAGCCCCGTTCGGGACTGCTCTCGGCGTCACAGCGGTCCCAGGTCGAGGCATCCACAGCGAACACCAAGGGCCACTCCTTCGGACGGTGCTCGACCAGCAACTCGCGGAGCCGAACTTCGTCTACGTCTCCTTGAGGCCAGGGCCTTGTAGAGGCTGCCGTCGCTTCGCCGGAACTCCGGTTCGAGTCTGAGGGAGGGCACCGATCCGACCAGGCCGCGAGCACAGCACGGCGTCGCAGAGCTCGAAGAGAGCGTCTCCCCAAGGCGAGAGGCAGCGGTGGAGCGACGAACGGAAGTCCCTGACCTCGGTGATGGCTCCATCGTAGGATCCCATACAGACAGTATGCTTACTGTCTGCTCATCAATGAGGGATGCTGGTCGTCAGTCACAAGGAGCGCAATGGCACGGACGAGGGTCGAGGAACGGCTAGCCGAGTACGACCGGCGACACCGAGAGTTGGCGGCCCAGATCGCCGAGATCGGGTCGTTGCCGCCGGGAGTGTCACTCGCCGTTTCACCCGCTGCGCGTCGGTCGGCTGCCGGTGCAACGCTGACCCGCCTACTCCTCACGGGCCCTACTGGCAGACTGAGACTGAGGCGGTGATTCAGGGACGCTAGGGAGTCGCACGTGAGCGGTCAATGGGACAGTGCTGTTCAAGACCCAGGCTGCCCGGACAGGCAGTTGGGCCAAACCTCTGGAGCCCTCCGTCAGCGGATTCCACGACCGGGGCCGAATCGATCCGGGTCGTGAAGGACTGATAGATCGCGCGCCCTTCAGCATCGGCCTTTGCGCGAACTCTCAGGTCCTCAGGACACACCGTTCACGTCCAGGGATTCCAAGAGCCCCGAGACCTCAAGAGTCCTCCACAACTCACTCTTGCCGCAGATCACTGAGAACGTGCCGCCCGATTCCTTGATCCGCTTCGCGCGCGGAGACGATCAAACCGACGCCCGTGGAGCCCAAGAACTGCACCTTGGTGAGGTCGACGCGCACCTCGGGTGCGTTGAGCACCTCTGGGAGTACGAACACCTCCCACAAGGCTCCTGCGCTGGAGAGATCGATCTCGCCCGCAAGGGTCAACACCGTTGTGCCACCGTCATCGCGCACTTCGGCGGTGAAATCCGTCGGTCTCGCCAGCGCGGCTCTATCAATCGCCATGACACTCAATCTCCTGAGGTTTCCGACTGAAGGACAAGCGCCACCAGCGGGTAGATCACCCCAGGTGAGCACGAAAACGACCATCTGATACTTGGTCGCCTGGTCCACGCCCCGCGAGTTGGCGGGCTCGGTGGCGCGGCCCAACCCCCTGATGCGAAGGCTGGGCCGGCCACCTCATCCCCCTGGAGCCGACGTGCGAGGTACGACTCGGGTGTGGCGGCACTCGGGAGAGGTCCGGCGTTCACCGTGTGATACCTGGCGATGCGTCACCAGCAGGTCCGTGTCAACGGATTCATCCACGCAACGTCGCTCACCGTCCGCTCTCTGCACCAAACAGGACCCAACGACCTGCACATAGAAACGCCGGGTGACCAGGCGATACCCAGCCACACCTCACACGACCCGACGACTGACCCCGGCCCACGGCTCACGTGGTACTCAGGCTCAAATCTCACCGCCGGACTCCGCGCGGTGCAGGCGTGTTGCAGGATGCCGCGAGCGCCGGCGAAATCGTCGCGCCGAAAGCCCCGATGCAAAGCACCTGAGCTCTGATTGAGCCCGGAAGCGAACGGCCACGCGGGCAGTGGGCAGCGGGATCTGGTGGAGTAGGTCGGCGGTGACCATTGGCGTCGTCCCGGTCGTCGTTGCCATCGCTGTCATCTTCCACATCGACCCGAGTACTGCCGGCAGACCGTCGACCGCCTTGGCTGGGTCGCCGTCCGAACTCCTGAGCCCGCTCGCCCTTTTAGGAAACTCGATCGTCCGCGACCGGAACGATCGACCGAGAGGCATGATCGTGGGACGTACAGTACGGAAATCGTCTGACATGGCTGGGAGGCCCGGACAATGAGCATTGAATGGCTTGTGGCCATCGACCAGGCCAAAGTGTCAGAGGTTCAGTTGGCTGACGGCTGGCATACGATCGCCGTTCCCAGCTTCACTGTGAGTCCTCAGGACGCATCCTTTTCTTTCGACGAGACGGTGGCCCACACGCATACGTCACCACGGACCCGAGTCGTTGTCGGGCCACTCAGCGCAGTGCTCGCCGTCGCGTTTGCGGACTGATCCACCCGGACTCCCATGGTCGAGGGATCTGTTCGCGCGAACTGGCTCGCGTCGCCCGGCCTCTTTGGCGTTGACGCCAGGTCCGGGGCTGCCATCGACTCGGGTTTCGCCGGCGTCACCGACGGGGGACCCTTTGCCGCAATGCGTTGGACCTCGACGTGTTCGGTCGGTCCCGTCCCCGGCTGCGCGCACGCAGCGCCCACCGGTCGTCAACTCGCGCCTTCGCACCCACAGCCCGCGACGGCGGCAGAACTGAGGGCAGGGTGATTTCTCGGGCTATCCAGCCGGGGGTGCGCTTGTGAGAAACTCCCAGTGGATTGCGAGGGCCTGATCGCTCACCCTGCCCTCGGGCATGATTGTGCCGACGGTGGCCGATGCCGAGTAGGGCCATTCGGATCCCTCTCTCGACGAGTTGTGCCGAGGTTGTGCGACACCCACCGAGGTGTCACCTCTCCGCCTGATTGAGCTCCTCGATGACCCTTCTCCAGGTTCGTGCGAGAGGTCAAGTCGAGGGCGCGCGGATTTTCACCCGGCCTGCGTCGTCAGGGTGCCGCGTAGTCCGAGAGGCCCTGACCGCGACGGATGGTCCGGACGTCGGATCTAACGTTGTCAGGCGTGGCGGCAATTCGATCTCCCGGATGGGCGGACATTGCCGGATCTGTCTTCCTCGTGCTCGCGGTCTCGGTCCCGACCATGATCATTGAAGAGGACTGGCACGGCCGACCAATGATCGACCAGCCCACCCACCTCTGGATTGTCGCCGCGTGCGTCGTGGCGGGGGCCTTCTTCGCCGGGGGCGCCATCGTGGCCTTGCGCCGTCCGTACGCTCCGACCCGGTACGCCGCCGCCACAGCCGTCCTCGCGGTGGTCGTCCTACTGATCGGTGGCCTGTGCCGGAGAATCTGGGTCGTCCACGAGAATGTCCCCATCCCCGTGCAACAGCTCTGGGTTCTGGGCGTCGTTGCGGCCGTCACGATGTGTCTCGCGGGATCGCTCCTCGGGCGGCAGCTCACCCGCTGAATGTCGGCGCCGGGCGAGCACCGTCGTCCTCACCGGAGATCCTCCCTACGGCCGGCTCGACGGCAGGGAGTACTTCTGGAAGAACTGCCACATCGTCTCGTCGGCGTTGACCAGGATGATGCCCCGACCGACGCCGGCCAGAATCCAATTCTTCTTCGGGCCCATGTTCAGAGGGCTTCCCGGCCATACGTGCCCTGACCCGGTAAAGCGCCAGAGGGCGACCTCGGTACCGGATCGGCAGTGCGTGTAGGTGATGGGCGTGGCCGTTTCCCCTGCCGAGATCGATCCGGCCGCTCCGACGACGACGGTCCCCGTGCGTGGCTTCGTGTCGCAGCCGTCGGCCTTGACCCACTGATCGATGCCCTCCATGACAGAGAGGCGGAGCCGGGGGTTGTTGTTGGGCGTGCCGTTGAACTTGGCGATCGGATCGTCGACGCTGTGGAATTCCATGGTCGGCACGGGCCGGGTCGGATGGATGACCGGGATCTCGACCTGACCTGAGACCGAAGCCACCGCGGCAACGTGCCCGGAGGCTTCCGCCGCCATGGCGTAGGCCATCATCCCGCCGTTGGAAATCCCCGTCATATAGACCCGCCGGAGGTCCACCGGGGTCTTGGACGCAATGTCCGCAATGACCTTGAGCAGGAATCCGACATCGTTGATGTGCTTGGTGACGGGAAGTCCGCAGCACATGCCTGCGTTCCACCCGTACTGCGCGTTCTTGGCCACCGGATCCGGGGTGAGCACCTTGGCGATGCGGGTCCCATCGGGGTACGCCACCAGATAGCCGTTCATGTCCGCGTTGGGGTCCATGTCGGACGTGATCTCCTCGAGTTGCGCATTCTGGGTGGCGCCGTGGAGGTTGAGCACCAGGGGCAGCGCCTGTCCCGAGGCGGCCGCCGGTGGGACATGCAGTCGGAAGTCGCGCTGCATGCCGTCGAAGGTGAGCGTGAAGACGTACGAGCCGGCCTGTGGGGTCAGCGCGGGATGGGCGGGCGGGGCGGCCGCGCCCGCAGGTGAGCCGAGACCGAGAAGCACTGCCCCCGTTACGACAACGAGAGCCGCCAACGCACGCAGGACGCGCTGCCACCGATGGAGGGGTGACGCACCCCGCATCACTGCTGCACCCTCGGGCTCTGATGGGCATGCGTCAGCATCTCATGACGAGCCGCCTCCCGCCCTTCATGAACGGCGCGGTCGATGGCCGCGATCAGGCCACCCGCCAGCGCCGGATCTCGCTCCGCTCAGGGTCCGTGGTCCCGCCCCACAGTCCAGTCAGCGTTTCGTCCGCCAACGCGCAGTCCAGGCACTCGCGCCGAACCGGGCACGACTCGCAGATCTCGCGCATTGACCCGTAGTCGGACCTCGGGCCACGGACGAATTCGTGAGGCCCCCGCCCGCGGCACGCAGCCTGCAGTTGCCATTCAGACGGCATCGTTCCTCCCCAGATCCTTCGCCTCCCGTGGGATGCTGACAGTGGCCGTCAGTCCGAGCTAGAGCCGTTCGGAGCCAACCGGCACAACCCAACGACAACCGGCCGGGGTGATGAGAGGGACGTACAGCACCGGAGAACGCCTGCTGTTCGCTCGGGGCCGGCTCGTTGGTCCTTCGTTGCGCGTGCCGCGCCATCCGATTGGGTGCAACGCGGTTGCGCCGTGCTGTGGCCCGCAATCGCATGACAATTCACCCGGCGCACTCCCGGTGCACTGAGTCCGGAATGTTACGTTGCCCCGGCTGATCCATTCGTGGGCACGAGGGGGCGAACGGAAGGTGAGACGGCATCAATTCGGCGCCGGAGCGTCGCGTGCGCTGGCACGTGCCGCGTTCGCCTTCGTCGCGGGGATCGCGTCCGACTCTCGTCGTCGTTTCGGGTGCACCCCAAGCAGCGAACGCTTCGGGCATGGTGCCGCCGTCGAACCCGTCCGTCGACGTCCCGCCTCAAGTGAAGCCGCACTGCACGGCGACCCCGGTCGACGACACGAGTGCTGCATGCATCGATTCGGTCTTGCACAACATCAACTACGCCCGGTCGCTGGAGGGACTCGGACCGATGGTCCTGCCGAGCGATTACGCCACCGACTCGGTGCCAGTCCAGCAGCTGATCATCGCCGACGAGGAGCGGGACGACCGCGGTCTCCCGCCGTTCTCGGGCCTCGATCCGGCCCTCAACACGGTGGCGCTCACCGGCGCGCAGAACAACGCTGACCCGCAGGTTCCCGTTGGTTATCACGACACCGGGGGAGGGTCGAACTTCGCCCTGGACGAAACCCCGCTCGGCGCAGACTTCGCCTGGATGTACAACGACGGGTACGGCGGCACCAACCTCGACTGCACGTCGCCGGGCGCCACGGGCTGTTGGGGTCATCGGGACAACATTCTCGGGCCATGGACGACGGTGGGCACGCAGACGGCCCAGATGGGCGATGCCGATACGAGCAACGGCCAGTACGCCCAGATCTTCATGAACCAGGTCGACCCGGCCGATGCACTCGTCGACCCCGTCACACCGAGCACGCTCCCGACGCCCTCGACACCGGCGACTCCCTCGACACCGGAGGTGGTCCAGGTCATGCCCGCGTCCTCGGCCTATACAGGAGCCGGCACGCCGGTGACGATTGAGGGCAACTACTTCAACGCGGCGCAGACGCCGCAGGTGTTCTTCGGCGGCGTCGCCGGAACCAACGTCCACGTGAACTGGGACGGTGAGCTCAGCGTCGACGCGCCGGCCGATCCCGCCGGCACGGCGACAGACCAGGTGGTGGTCACGGTTTCCACGTCAGCCGGCTCGTCGAGCGCCACCGGGATCGCCCAGGTCAACGAGTTCACCTACGCCGCGTCCAGTGCGCCCACCGTGACGTCGGTCTCGCCGGCGTCGGGAACGGTGATCCCGACGGCGTCAGCCACCGTGACGATTCACGGCACCAACTTCATCAGTGGGGGAGTGGCGCCGGTTGTCGACTTCGGGACGGTCGCCAGTATCGGGCTCTCGAGCACCTCGAGCCAGATCACGGCGAACATCCCCCCGGGCGTGACCCCGGGCACCGTCAACATCACCGTCACGACCCCGGCGGGCACGAGTGTTGTCACGGCGGCCGACCGCTACACCTACACGGGGAGCGGCAGCGCGGTTCCGCCCACGATCACCAGCTCCGACCACGCCGCCTTCCCGACCGGCAGCGCGGGCGTGTTCACCATCACGACGACAGGGACGCCCCCCATCAGCGCGCTTGCCGACAGCGCCTTCGGCGGTTGCATCCCGTCCCCGCTGCCCGCCAGCATCACCTTGCGGTACACCGGCGGCACGACGGCCACGCTGGACGGAACGCCGCAGGCGGGTGATGGCGGAACGTTCACGATCTGCCTGACGGCCTCCAATGGTGCGACGCCCGTCGCCACCCAGGTCTTCACGCTCACGGTGCCTGGGCCGGGGGCGCCCCCTGCCCCTCCGTCGCCGGCCAGCCCGCCGGCGCCACAACACGGCTATTGGCTGGTGGGCGCTGACGGCGGCATCTTCAGCTTCGGCTCGGCCCAGTTCTACGGCTCAACCGGCTCGCTGCGGTTGCAGCGGCCCGTCGTGGGCATCACGCCCACGGCGAACCGCGGCGGGTATTGGCTGGTCGGCTCGGACGGTGGCATCTTCGCTTTTGGCAGTGCCGGGTACTACGGCTCCATTCCCGGGAGCGGCCTCAAGCCGGCCGGCTCCGGCCTCTCGCACAGCCTGAACGCGCCCATTGTGGGCATGGTGCCGTCCAATGACGGGGGCGGGTATTTCATGGTGGCCTCGGACGGTGGCGTCTTCGCCTTCGGCGACGCGCACTTCGCGGGCTCCTGCCCGGGGATCGGCGGCTGCAAGGGCGCCGCGGTGGCCGTGGTGCCCGATGCCACTGGCAACGGCTACTGGGTCGTGACGAGCATCGGCGCCGTCTACACCTTCGGTGACGCCGTCAACTATGGCCAGCCCGGGCTACAGAGCTCGACCATCACATCGGCCACCGCGACGTCCGATGCCGGCGGCTACTGGATCCTCGACGGAGCGGGCCAGGTCTTCCCATTCGGCGACGCCGCTCCGTTGGGGGGGATGCCGGCCGGTTCGGCAGGGGGGTTCGATCCGGCGTCCGCCATCTTCGCCACCTCCGATGGTGGCGGGTACTGGGTCGTGACCGCGCTCGGCAAGGTGTCATCGTTCGGAGACGCGCCCACCGACGGCGACATGTCCGGCACCCACCTCAACGGGCCGATCGTGGCTGCCTCGGGGTCCTGAGTCGAACCCGGGCCCAGCAACGGCGTGGTGGCCTGACGGCGGGCTCCAGCGTCACCACGACCAGCGGTCCCGGTCCCTGGCCAACGAGCACGGTGATGGAGCCACCGGCCGCCACGGGTCCCGTGACGGGGGCACAGAAGGACTGATTCGAATCTATGGTGGAGTCACGGACCGACCCTTCAGGGAGGGAACCATGGGCATCTTCCAGCGGGCACACGACATTGTGCAGGCCAAGACGAACAAGGCACTCGATGCGGCCGAGAAGCCGGACGAGATGCTCGACCTCTCGTACGAGAAGATGCTCGAGCAGATCACCCAGGTGCGGCGCGCGCTGGTCGACCTCGCCGCCTCCAAGAAGCGCCTGGAGCTCCAGCAGGAGCAGTTCCAACACACCGTGGACCACCTGCAGGATCAGGCCAAGCAGGCGCTTTCCGCCAACCGGGAGGATCTGGCCAAGGAGGCGCTGTCGCGCAAGGCGGCCGCCCAGCAGCAGATCGACGAGATGGAACCGCAGCGCCAGCAACTCGACGAGGAAGAGAAGAAGCTGACCCTGACCCTCGACGCGCTGCAGAAGCGGGTGAACGACTTCCGGACGCAGAAGGAGACCCTCAAGGCGCAGTACACCGCGGCCAAGGCGGTCTCGGAGGTCGACGAGAGCACGGCGGGCATCTCGAAGTCGTTCAACGACTCGGGGGCATCGCTCCAGCGGGCGCAGGACAAGATCGCCACCATGCAGGCCCGCTCGGGCGCCCTGGACGAGCTGCTCGAGTCGGGTGTCCTCGAGGACGTGGGCGGGGGCACCGACGACATCCAAAAGGAGCTCGACCAGGTCGGCAAGGACGCCCAGGTGGACAACGAGCTGGCCGCCCTCAAGGCGCAGTTGGGTACCGGGGCCCCGCCCGAGCCCGACGCGCTCGAGGCCCCGGCTCCGGAGGCCGCCCCCCAAGAGGCCAAGCCGGCCACGTAGTCAACCGGGGGGCGTGCTCCGCACGAACTGCGCCACGACGTCGGCCAGCTGCAGCCCACGGTCCTCCTGGAGGAAATGCCCTGCACCCTCGATTGTCACGTGTGACTGTCCGGCGGCGCCGGGCACCTGTGCCTGCAGCACCTCGGCCCAGCCGCGTGTGGCCGGATCGCCGTCGGAGAACGCGGTGAGCAACGGCTCCTCGAACGTCTCCAGCGTGCGCAGGGTGCGACGGTTCAGGACAGCGCAGGCGCTGCCGGGGGTCAGGCCCATCAGCAGCGGCAGCTGGCGCGGCCCCGCGCAGAACGTCTCATCGGGGAACGGCGCGTCGTAGGCCGCCAGGACGGCCTCGGGCACATCCGACTCGGTGGCCCCCTGCACGAAGAGGCTTGGTCGGAAGGGCGTGAGCTCCTGGGTCAGTCGCTGGTAGTCGAGCAGCATCTGCTCCACGGTCACGGTGCCGTCAGGCCCGGCGTGGCAGGCCCACTCCAGGCGGCCCGCCAGGGCGGCGTCGGCCGTGTGCAGCACGGTGTTGGCGGCGACGACCCTGCGCACCCGGCCGGGCGTGGCGCTGAGGAGACCCAGGCCTATCGGTCCGCCCCAGTCCTGCACGACGAGGGTGACGTCGGTCAGGCCGGCGGCAACGACGAACTGCGCCAGCCAGTCGACGTGGCCCTGCACCGTGTACGCCGTGCGGTCGAGCGGCTTGTCGGAGCGACCGAAACCGATGAGGTCGGGGGCGACGGCGCGCAGGCCCTGCTCGACCAAACCGGCGATCACCGTGCGGTAGAGGTACGACCACGTGGGCTGCCCGTGCAACAGGAGCACGATCTCGCCTCCAACCGGCCCCTCGTCGACGTAGTGCACGCGCAGGCCGTCGGCCAACGTGACGTAGCGGGGGGCGAAGGGGAACGCCGGCAGGTCGGCGAAGCGCTGCTCGGGAGTCCGGACGACCTGCATGACGCTCAGTGTGCCGCACGGGTGGCACGCCGGGTGGCGGGCCTGCTGGACTCGGGGCATGAGCCCGGAGCGTTGCGACGTGGCGGTGGTCGGTGCCGGCCTGGTCGGGCTGGCGCTGGCCTACGAGCTGTCCTGCCTGGGGGCGACCGTGACGGTCGTCGATGCCGGACATCCGGGGCGGGCGACCGACGCCGGCGCGGGCATCCTGTCGCCGCTCACCAGCGCCGAGAAGGACCCGGCCCTGTGGCCCTTCCTGCAGCAGGCCGGCGCCGCACTACCCCGCCCTGCTGCTGCGGATGGAGCTCGACGGCGTCGAGGCGGCCAGGGTCGGGGTATGGCCGGTGCGGCCTGCTCTCGATCGGCCTGCGCGAGAGCGAGGACGCCTGGTTCGCCCCCTTCGCCGACGTGGTGCTCCGCCGCTCGCCCGGAGCGGTCACCGAGATCACGCCGGAGGAAGCCAGCTCGCTGTTCCCGCCCCTCGGCCCCGTGCACCGCGTGCTGCATGCGCCGGATTCGGCGCGGGTCGACGGCCGCGGCATGGCGGCCGCCCTGCGCGAAGCTGCGGCGGCCCGCGGGGTGGTATTCGTGAGGGGCGCGGCGCACGGCGTGGTGGCCGGCACCGGAGGCGGACGCCACATCGACGCCGTGGAGGTGGAAGGGCACCAGAACGTGGCCTGCTCTGCGCTGGCGATCGCCGGCGGCGCCTGGACGGCGGCGGTGGGCGAGTGGCTCGGCACGCGTCTGCCGGTCGGACCCACCAAGGGGCAGATCGTGCACCTCGGTGTGGGCGCTGACACTGGTGCGTGGCCCATCGTGCAGCCGTTGCTCACCCACTATCTCGTGCCCTGGCCCGGGGGACGCGTGGCCTGCGGGGGCACATTCGAAGCCGGCGCAGGCTTCTCCGTCGGCGTGACCGCGGCGGGCCTGCACGAGCTCCTGCGCGAGTGCCTCACGGTGGCGCCGGGGCTCGAGAGCTCGGACTACCTCGAGACGCGCGTCGGTCTGCGACCGACGTCGGCCGACGATCGCGCCCTGGTGGGACGACTCCCGGGTTGGGGCAACGCCTGGGTGGCCACGGGTCACGGGGCCAACGGCCTCTTACAGGGGCCCTTCTCCGCACGCGCCCTGGCGCACACGATGGCGAATGTCGATCCCCCGACGGACGAGGCGCCCCTGCCGCTCTCGTTCGATCCCGGCCGTTTCGCCTGAACATCATCCACCTGGGCGCGGCCGGGCGCGGGGAGACTGTCACCGTGCTGCACGGAACCTTGCGCCAGGGCGGCGTCGACACGCCCGCCACCAAGGAGAACGTGCTGGCGGCGCTGGCCGGGACCGATTTCTTCTGGCTCGACCTCGACGACGATGCGACGGACGGCACCGTCAGCGACCTGTTGGCCAACACATTCTCGTTCCACCATCTCGCCGTGCAGTCGGCGGAGCGGTTCAACCAGCGCCCGCGCATCGACACCTACGACGGCTTCGTCTATCTCGTCGCGCGTGGCGCCGACCCCGACCAGACGGGCAAGGCCGAGGTCCATTGCTTCTGGACGGACCGCTATGCAGTGACCGTGCACAGGGGGGACTGCCCCGCAGTGGCGCACGTGCGGGAATGGCTCGCCAACCATCCCCTGAACACGGTTGCCTCGCCGCAGCTCGTCATCGTGTATCTCGTCGTCGGTGGCCTGGTCGACAGCTTCTTCCCCGTTCTCTCCAAATTCGACGACAGGATCGACGCGTTGGAGGACGACATCCTCAAGACCCCAACCGAGGCGCAACTCGGCGAGCTGTTCCAGATGAAGCGGTCCCTCATGAACATGCGCAAGATCGTGGCGCCCGAGCGCGACATGATCGCCAGCATCAACACCGGCGTGACCGACGTACCCGGGTTGACCGAAGAGGGCACGCGGTACTTCCGTGACCTCTACGACCACCTGATCCGCGTGGCCGATCAGGTCGACAACTACCGCGACCTGCTCTCGAGCGTCATGGACACGCACCTCTCGACGGTGTCCAACCGCCTCAACGTGGTGATGAAGCAGCTGACCATCATCGCCACCATCTTCCTGCCGCTCAGCTTCCTCACCGGGTTCTTCGGGCAGAATTTCGGCTACCTCGTGCGCAACATCATGTCGACCTGGAGCTTCTGGGTGCTCGGCATCACGGTCGATGTCGTCACCGTGGTGGCGCTCGTCGTGCTCTTCCGCCGGCGGGGTTGGATGGGTGGCCCGACCGTCTGAACGCCGCGGGTCAGCCGTGCCCTGACGAGAGGGCGGGCAGGCCCTGGGGCCGCTCCGCGGTGTGGGCCTCGTAGCCCGTCCACCAGTCCTCGCAGCCGTCGGGCACGGGGAAGCCGAGCTGCTTGCGACGGTCCACCAGAGCGCGGACGGTCGCCTTGTGCTCGCGCACGAGGGCCAGGGTCCCGGCGTCGCTCTCGCCGATCCGCCCCGTGGCCCAGAGCGACTCTTCCAGGCGCCAGGCCTCGCGGCGCGCCTCGACGATGGCGTGGGTGCCGTCGGCGATGTCGGCCCGCATGTCGGCGTCCCCGTCGGCCAGCAGGTCAGCGGCGCGCAGCCAGCCGTAGTCCTTGTTGATGCGCAGGAGCCCCGGCTCGATTTCGAACAGCCCTACGACGTCGACGACCGGGTCGACGGTGGTCAAGGTCGTCCCCTCGGGCAGGTGGATGCTCAGATTGGCGATCTGCCGTTCCGCCACCCCGATCATCCCCATGGACCGGAGCCCGATGTAGCCGGCGGGGGCCGCCGCGTAGTCCCGCTCGTCGCGGGGGAGGCGCAGTGGGACCGCCACGACGGCGATGATCCGTGTCGCCCCGAGGGCCGCCGCGGCCGAGACGGGCACGATCTCGATCACCCCGCCGTCCACATAGTCGTCGTCGGCCATGGGGTGGGGCGGGAAGACCATCGGCACACTGGCCGAGGCGATGGCGCCGTCGACCAGGTCGACCGGGCCGGCGGACTCGGCCGGCGCCGGAGTGCGGGCGTCGGACTCCACGAGCGTCCCGTCCTCGGTCACGTAGCGCAGGACGCCGGCGCGCAACGCGGTAACGGCCAGCCGGAGCTGCAGGCCGGGGCGGGCGATGAGCTCGGGGTCGACGGCCCGGACACCGTCCTCGCTGCCGTGCCGGAGCGCGCCTTCGAGCGGGCTCAGGTTGAGGACCGAGCTGCCGCTGCTGCGCAGCTGGCGCCGCACCCGGGGCAGCCGCAGCCCGGCGCCGGCCACAAGCCGGGCCAGGTGACGTTGGCGCTTCCGCCGGGCCTTCCGGGCCTGGCGCCGCCCCTTGCGACCGGAATCGCACGCCGGCACGACCTCGTTACCCGCCAGCACCGTCGACGGGGTCAAGGGAAACGGGGGTCGGGTGCCCTCGGTGATCTCCTGGTGGATTTCGCGCCCCAGCGCCGTTCCGTCGAGCGCCCCCAGCCAAGCCTGCTTGCCGAACACGTGCTCGGTCTGCGTCCAGGCCAGGACGTCGCCCTCGATCTCGTTCACCCGGTCCTCGAACTCGGGGAGGGTGCGGGCCTGGGCCAGGACGGTGGCGGCGATGGCACCGGCGGAGGTCGCGGTGATGATGTCGGGAGCGATCCCCTCCACGCCCACCAGGTACTGGAGCACGCCCACCTCGAAAGACCCCTTGGTGCCGCCGCCAGCCAGGACGAAGGCCGTAGACCCCGGGCGAGACGCATCGGACATCGGACGATTCTGGCACCGGCCGGCGCAGGCGGACAACGTGACGGAGGGCGTCGTGACGGAGGCGTCGTCACACGGAGGGACGTTCAGCCGCCTGCGGCCGCCGTCACGACTTCGACCAGTGAGCCGGCACGAGCGGGCGTCGTGGCCCACTCCGAGCGCGGAATGACGCAACGGTCGACGGCGACGGCCACGCCACGGGGGTCGGCTTCGGCCGTCAGCCCGACCACCAGGTCGGCGATGGTCGCGCCGGCGGGCACCTCCCTCGCCTCGCCATTCACCTGCAGCACGACCGCGGTCATGCGGGTGCCAGCGCCTCGATGAGCGGTGCCACGGGCCGGCGCCCGACGAGGTCGACGACCGCCGCCGCGGTGAGAGGAGCGAGCAGGATGCCGTTGCGGTAGTGCCCGACGGCGGCCAGGACGCCGTCGAGACCCGTCCAGCCGATGCGCGGCGTGTTGTCGGGCGTGGCGGGCCGCAACCCGGTGGCGGTCTCGAGCAGCTCGAGCTCGTCGATGGCGGGCACGATCGCCCGCGCGTCACACAGCAACTCGTGCACGGCGCCCGCCCGCACCGCCGTGTCGCTGCCCCGCTCCTCGACGGTGGCGCCGACCACGACCGAGCCGTCGCGGCGGGGCACCAGGTAGACCGAGCGTCCGCGCACCAGGCCTCGGACGGTGCGCGTCAGCAACGGGACGGGCGAGGCGACGTCGGAGGGCCCCAGGCGCACGATGTGCCCCTTGACGGGGCGGAGCGGAGGCAGGGCGGCGCCGGCCAGGCCGTCAATGGAGGAGAGCCCGGTCCCCGCCGCCAGGACGACGTGGTCCGAGCGGAGGCGGCGGCCGTCCGCCAGGACGAGCGCGGGCCCGTCCTCCAGTGCCGCCACTCGGCTCTCGACGAACGTCACCCCGTCCCGGCGCCCGGCCTCGGCGAGCGCGCCGAGCAGCGCCCTGTTGTCCACCTGGTGATCGCCCGGGACCTCGATGCCGCCGCGCAGGGCCGGGCTGAGCGCCGGGACGAGCCGCCGACAGTCGCTGGCGCTGCGCCGGTACGCCTCGAGTCCCAGCGCGTGCTGGTAGGCGAGAAGGTCGTCGAGGCTGGCGCGATCGGACACATTGAGGGCGACCGTCACCGTGCCCGTCGTGTCGTAGCCGATGTCGTGACCGGCGGCGGCCTCCAGCGCGGCGGCGAAGGCGGGCCAGAGTCCCGCCCCCTCCACCAGCAGCGCGGTCAGGGCGGACTCGCCGAACTGCGCCTCGGTCACCGGGGCGAGCATGCCGGCGGCCACCCAGGACGCGCCGTCGCGGCCCGGGGCCGGCGCGACCACCGTCACGTCATGACCGTTGCGTGACAATTCCCATGCACAGGCCAGCCCGATAACCCCGCCCCCGACGACCTGGACGTGCCGTCCCATGTGCCAAGCCTACGAGAGCCGTCGTGTAACCTGTTCTTTCGACTTCGGGCCAACGTCGTCCCGGTATCCGTTCAACTTCTCCTCATTCGGAAGGACGCCGATGGCCACTGGCCTCTACGACCCGGCATACGAGCACGACGCCTGTGGTGTCGGCATGGTGGCCGATCTCAACGGACGTCCCGACCACGACATCGTCGACCGCGGTCTCACCGTCCTGGAGCGCCTGGCCCATCGAGGCGCCTCCGGTGCCGAGGTCAATACCGGGGACGGCGCCGGCATCCTGGTGCAGATCCCGCACCGCTTCCTGACCGGTGCTGCCCGGGCGGCTGGGTTCACACTGCCCGACGCCGGCGGCTACGCAGTGGGCCTCGCCTTCCTGCCCACCGACGCCGACGCCGCCGAGAAGGCCCGCACCGTCGTGGAGCACACGGCCACCGAGGAGGGCCTGACGGTCCTCGGGTGGCGCACCGTGCCAACCGACGCCGGCGACCTCGGCCTGATCGCCAAGAGCGCTATGCCCTTCATTCAGCAGCTCTTCGTCGCCCCGTCCGGTCCCGGCGTCGACACCATGGCGTTGGAGCGGCGGGCCTTCGTCCTGCGCAAGCGGGTGGAGCACGCCGTCGACGACGTCTACTTCCCCTCACTGTCGGCCCGTACCATCGTGTACAAGGGGATGCTGACCTCCGAGCAGCTGCGCCAGTTCTTCCCGGACCTGCGCGACCCCACCTTCGAGTCGGGCCTGGCGCTCGTCCACTCGCGCTTCTCGACCAACACCTTCCCCAGCTGGCCGCTGGCCCACCCGTACCGCTATCTCTGCCACAACGGAGAGATCAACACGCTGGCCGGCAACCGCAACTGGATGCGTGCCCGCGAGGCGTTGCTCGAGACGTCGCTCATTGAGGGTGACCTGTCGCGCATCTACCCGATCTGCACCCCGGGGGCGAGCGACTCGGCCAGCTTCGACGAGGTGCTCGAGCTCCTGCATCTCGGCGGGCGCTCGCTGCCGCACTCCGTGCTCATGATGATCCCCGAGGCGTGGGAGAACCACACCACCATGGACCGCACGCGGCGTGCCTTCTACCGCTACCACGCGTCGCTCATGGAGCCGTGGGACGGCCCGGCGGCGGTCTGTTTCACCGACGGCACGGTCGTCGGAGCCGTCCTCGACCGCAATGGGCTGCGCCCGGCCCGCTACTGGGTCACTGACGACGGGCTCGTCGTGCTGGCCAGCGAGGTGGGCGTGCTCGACATCGCGCCAGAACGCGTCGTGCGCAAGGGCCGCCTGCAACCCGGCCGCATGTTCCTCGTCGACACGGCCAAGGGCCGGCTCGTCGAGGACGAGGAGATCAAGTCGGAGCTGGCGGCCGAGCACCCCTACGCCGACTGGCTGGCCGAGGACCAGATCCGCCTCGAGGAGCTGCCCGCCCGCACCATGCTGACGCCGCAACATGGCCGCGTCGTCACGCAGCAGCGCCTCTTCGGCTACACCACCGAGGAGCTACGGGTGATCCTGGCCCCCATGGCCCGGACCGGTGCCGAACCGCTCGGCTCCATGGGCTCCGACACCTCCATCGCCGTCCTGTCGGACCGCGCGCGCCTCCTGTACGACTACTTCACCCAGTTGTTCGCCCAGGTGACCAACCCGCCGCTCGACGCCATCCGCGAGGAGCTGGTGACCTCGTTGTCGGCCACCATCGGGCCCGAGGCCAACCTGCTGGAGGCCAAGGCCGGCTCGTGCCGGCAGATCATGTTGCCGTTGCCGGTGATCGACCGCGACGACCTGGCCAAGCTGATGTACGTCAACGAGGGCGGCGAGACCCCTGGCTTCAAGGCCTTCGCCATCGACGGGCTCTTCGAGGTGCGCGAGGCGGGGGAGGCGGGAGCGCCCACGGCCGCCGGCGGCGAGTCGCTGCGCCGGGCCATCGACGAGGTGCGGCACCGCGTCTCGGAAGCCATCGCCGACGGTGCCAATCTGATCGTGCTGTCCGACCGCAACGCCAACGTCGACTGGGCCCCCATTCCGTCGCTGCTGCTGACCGCGGCCGTGCACCACCATTTGGTGCGGGAGAAGACGCGGACCCAGGTCGGCCTGGTGATCGAGACGGGCGATGCCCGGGAGGTCCACCACATGGCGCTCCTGATCGGCTTCGGGGCGGCGGCGGTGAACCCGTACCTGGCCTTGGACTCCATCGACGACATGATCTCCGAGGGCCTGTTGGAGGGCGTCTCGCCGCGCCAGGCGCGCCGCAATTACGTGAAGGCCTCCTGCAAGGGCGTGCTGAAAGTGATGTCCAAGATGGGCATCTCGACCGTCGCCTCCTACACCGGCGCCCAGGTCTTCGAGGCGATCGGCCTCGACGGCGCGCTGATCGACGAGTACTTCACCGGGACCGCCTCCCGCATCGGCGGCGTCGGCCTCTCGGTGCTGGCGGCCGAGGTGGCGACACGCCACCAGGCGGCCCACGAAGCCCGGCCGACCGAGCGGGCCCACCGCGAGCTCGAGGTGGGCGGCGAGTACCAATGGCGCCGCGAGGGCGAGTTCCACCTCTTCAACCCCAAGACCGTCTTCAAGCTGCAACACGCCACCCGGGCGAAGCGCTACGACATCTTCAAGGAGTACAGCACCACCGTCGACGACCAGGCCGAGAAGTTGGGCACGCTGCGCGGGCTGCTGCGCCTGCGGCCGGCGGAAGGCGGGCCGATCCCGCTCGACGAGGTCGAGCCGGCGGCCTCGATCCTGACGCGCTTCTCCACCGGCGCCATGTCCTACGGCTCCATCTCGGCCGAGGCGCACGAGACCCTCGCCATCGCCATGAACCGGGTCGGTGGGCGCTCCAACACCGGCGAGGGCGGCGAGGACGCCGACCGCTTCACGCCCGACGCCAACGGCGACCTTCGGCGGAGCGCCATCAAGCAGGTGGCCTCGGGCCGCTTCGGCGTGACGAGCGAATATCTGGTCAACGCCGATGACCTCCAGATCAAGATCTCCCAGGGCGCCAAGCCGGGGGAGGGGGGCCAACTGGCGGGCATCAAGGTCTACCCATGGATCGCCCGTACCCGGAAGTCGACGCCGGGCGTCGGGCTGATCTCACCGCCCCCGCACCACGACATCTACTCCATTGAGGACATCGCACAGCTCATCCACGACCTCAAGTCGTCCAACCCACAGGCCCGTGTGCACGTGAAGCTGGTCGCCGAGGTGGGCGTCGGCACGGTGGCGGCCGGCGTGGCCAAGGCCCACTCCGACGTCGTGCTGATCTCCGGCCACGACGGCGGGACCGGCTCGGCGCCGCTGACCTCGCTGAAGCACGCCGGCATCCCGTGGGAGATCGGGCTGGCCGAGACGCAACAGACGCTGCTGGTCAACGGGCTGCGGGACCGCATCGTCGTCCAGGTCGACGGACAGCTGAAGACCGGCCGTGACGTCATCATCGGCGCGCTTGCTCGGCGCTGAGGAGTACGGCTTCGCCTCGGCGCCGCTCGTGGTCTCGGGATGCATCATGATGCGCGTCTGCCACCTCGACACCTGCCCGGTCGGGATCGCCACGCAGAACCCGGCGCTGCGGGCCAAGTTCAGCGGCAAGCCGGAATTCGTCGAGACCTTCTTCGAGTACATCGCCGAGGAAGTGCGTGAGCTGCTGGCCTCGCTCGGCCTGCGCTCCCTGGACGAAGCCATCGGCCGCGTCGACCTGCTCGACACCGAAGCCGCGGTGACGCACTGGAAGGCGGCGGGCCTCGACCTCTCGACGGTGCTGGCCCAGGCCGACGTGCCGGTCGACATGGCCCGGCGCCAACTGCAGGAACAGGACCACGGGCTGGAGAAGGCCCTCGACCACGCCTTCCTGGACGAGTGCGCGCCCGCGCTGGCCGACGCCACCCCGGTGTCGCTGGCCCTCCCCATCACCAACGTCGACCGCACGGTGGGGACACTGCTCGGCTCGGAGATCAGCCGGCGTTATGGCGCGGCCGGGCTGCCCGACGACACCATCTCGCTGACCTTCACGGGATCGGCGGGGCAGAGCTTCGGCGCCTTCGTGCCGAGGGGTGTCACCATGCGCCTGTACGGGGACGCCAACGACTACTTCGGCAAGGGCCTGTCGGGCGGACGACTGGTGGTCCGCCCGCCCTTGGGCTCGCCCTTCGCCGCCGAGGAGCAGATCATCGCCGGCAACGTCATCCTCTACGGCGCCACCGACGGCGAGGTCTTCATACGGGGACAGGTGGGGGAGCGCTTCTGCGTGCGCAACTCGGGCGCCACCGCGGTGGTCGAGGGTGTGGGCGACCACGGCTGCGAGTACATGACGGGAGGGCTGGTGCTCGTCCTCGGGCCGACCGGGCGCAACTTCGCCGCCGGCATGTCGGGCGGGATCGCCTACGTCTACGACCCCGCCCGGACATTCGGGCAACGCGTCAACCTCGAGATGGTCGACGTCGAGCCGCTCGACCCGACCGACGCCTTCACGGTGCGCTCGCTCGTCGAGCGCCACGGCGTCGAGACCGAGTCGGCAGTGGCAGCCGGGCTGCTCGAGCGCTGGGACACCGAGGTGCTCGAATTCGTCAAGGTCATGCCCAGCGACTACCGGCGCATCCTCGAGGCCACCCGCCTGGCCGAGGCGGAGGGCCGCTCGGTGGAAGCGGCCGTCATGGAGGCCGCACATGGGTAAGACCACGGGCTTCATGGAGTTCCCGCGGCGCCTGCCGCGGCGTCGCCCGGTGTCGGTGCGGCTGCGCGACTGGCGCGAGGTCTACGAGCCGTTCGGCGAGACCGAGACCAAGGAGCAGGGCGCCCGCTGCATGGACTGCGGCATCCCCTTCTGCCACGACGGCTGCCCGCTGGGCAACCTGATCCCCGAGTGGAACGACCTCGTCTACCGCGACGACTGGCCCGGCGCCATGGAGCGCCTGCATGCAACCAACAACTTCCCCGAGTTCACCGGGCGCCTGTGCCCGGCGCCGTGCGAAGCCGCCTGCGTGCTCGGGATCAACGAGGACCCGGTCACGATTGAGCGGATCGAGTTCGAGATCGTCGAGCGGGCCTGGGACGAGGGCTGGGTGACCCCGCAGCTGCCCACGGTGCGCACGGGCAGGTCCGTCGCCGTCGTGGGCTCGGGTCCGGCCGGCCTGGCCGCGGCCCAGCAGTTGGTGCGGGCCGGACACCTGGTCACGGTCTTCGAACGGGCGGAGAGGCCAGGCGGCCTCCTTCGCTACGGCATCCCCGAGTTCAAGATGGAGAAGGCCGTGCTGGACCGACGGTTGGCCCAGATGGAGGCCGAGGGCGTGACCTTCGTCTGCTCGACTTCGGTGGGCGGGAGCCCTTCGGGAGCAGATCCCGGCCAGCGAGAGGGAATTGTGGAGCCCGGCCAGGAGCGCGGCATCGGCACGGCCTGCGCGCCCGATGTGACGGTGCGCCCGGCGGCCGACGTGGCGTCCGCGTTCGACGCGGTCGTGCTGGCCGGTGGGGCCACGCTGCCCCGGGACCTGCCAGTGCAGGGCCGGGAGCTCGACGGCGTCCACCTGGCACTCGAGTACCTGAAGCCGTCCAACCTGATCCGGGAGGGGGCGCTCGACGCGGCACCCATCAACGCCAAGGGCAAGCGCGTCGTCATCATCGGCGGCGGCGACACCGGGGCCGACTGCCTGGGCACGGCACACCGCCAGGGTGCGGCGTCCGTCCACCAGCTCGAGATCATGGCGGAGCCCCCGAGCGACCGGCTGGCCGACAACCCCTGGCCCCTCTGGCCGCTCATCCTCCGCACCTCCTCGGCGCACGAGGAGGGCGGGGCACGGCTGTTCTCGGTGACGACGACGGAGTTCGTCGACGACGGATCGGGGGCGGTGCGCGCCTTGCGCGGGCACACCGTGGAGATGCGGACCGAGGACGGGCGCCCGGTCTTCGAGGAGGTGCCCGGATCGGAGTTCGAGCTCGAATGCGAGCTGGTGCTGCTGGCCATGGGCTTCGTCGGGACCGAACGCCACAACGCGGTGGACGAGCTGGGCGTCGAAGTCGGGCCGCGGGGCACGGTGTCGGCCGACGCGGACTGGGCGACCAATGTCGACGGGGTCTTCGTGTGCGGGGACCAGACTCGCGGCCAGAGCCTCATTGTCTGGGCCATCGCCGAGGGGCGCTCCTGTGCGGCCGCCGTCGATCGCTGGCTCATGGGGACGACGTCGCTCCCGGCACCGCTCGTGCCCGGGCAGCTGGCGCTCCGCTAGTGCGGCCTGCCGGAGGCTGACCGGCCTTCCGTCTTCAGCACGGGACGGTCGGTACTGTGCAGGCCATGCCCAGAGCCGATGCCAACGGAGTCTCGCTGTACTACGAGCTGGAGGGGACGGGCCAACGGCTCCTGGTGATATCGGGCACCGGCGGTGACCTGCGACAACAGCCCCGCCTCACCGAAGGCCCCCTCACCGAGAACTTCGAGGTGCTGGCCTACGACCAGCGCGGCCTGGGCCAGAGCAGCGTGCCGCCGTGGCCCTATGCCATGGCCGACTTCGCTGATGACGCCGCCGCACTGCTCGATGCGCTGGGCTGGGACGACTGCCTGGTCATGGGCATCTCCTTCGGCGGCATGGTGGCCCAGGAGGTGGCGATCCGTCACCCCGAGCGGGTGCGCCGGCTGGTCCTGGCCTGCACGTCGGCCGGCGGCGCCGGCGGCGCCTCCTACCCGCTCCACGAGCTGGCCAGCCGGAGCCCGGACGAGCGATCGGCGACGCGCCTGGAGATCCTCGACACCCGCTGGGACGAGGCCTGGCGCCAGGCCCACCCCGACATGGTCCGGCTGATCGGCGAGCGCATGAACCTGGAGGGTGAGGGCGGCACGCCCAGCCAGGGGCTGACCAACCAGCTGGCCGCTCGGGCAGAACACGACACCGTCCGACCGCCTCGGCGCCATCCGGTGCCCCACCCTGGTGTGCGGCGGGCGTTTCGACGGCATCGCTCCTCCGGCCAACAGCGAGTTCCTCGCCCGAGAGATCCCGGGGGCGCGGCTCGAACTGTTCGACGGGGGCCACGGCTTCTTCCTGCAGGACGCCGCCGCCATCCCGCACGTCATCTCCTTCCTGTCCGAGGACGCACCTCCACCGGGCGCGCCGTAGATTGCCTGACATGGACCTGACGGCGACACCGGAGTGGCAGGCGCTGGCTGCGCACTACGACGAGACCTCGACGCGGCACGTGCGCGACCTGTTCGACGAGGACCCCGAGCGAACGAGCCGCATGACGGCGGCGGCGGCGGACCTGGTTCTCGACTACTCCAAGCAGCGGGTGACCGACGAGACCCTGCGCCTGCTCATGGATCTGGCGGACGCCGCCGGCGTCGCCGCGCATCGCGACGCGATGTTCGCCGGCGACCACATCAACACGACAGAGGACCGGGCTGTCCTGCACGTGGCGCTGCGCATGCCGCCCGGCAGCGTGCTGCACGTCGATGGGCAAGACGTCGTCGGCGACGTGCACGCAATCCTCGACAAGATGGGTGATCTCTCCGACCGGATCCGCTCCGGGTCCTGGACGGGAGCGACGGGGAAACGGATGGCCGCTGTCGTCAACATCGGGATCGGCGGCTCGGACCTCGGCCCGGCCATGGCCACGTTGGCCCTGGCCGACTACGCCCAGCCGGGACTGACCAGCCGCTTCGTCTCGAACGTCGACCCGGTGGACCTCTACGCCGCCACGCACGACCTCGACCCCGAGACGACGCTCTTCGTCATCAGCTCCAAGACGTTCACGACGCTCGAGACGCTGACCAACGCCGCCGCGGCCCGGGACTGGCTCCTGGCCGGGCTCGGGGACGCGGCCGGCGACGACGCGGTGGCCAAGCACTTCGTGGCGGTGTCGACCAACGCCGAGGCGGTGGCGGCGTTCGGCATCGACACCGACAACATGCTCGAGTTCTGGGACTGGGTCGGCGGGCGCTACTCGTACGACTCCGCCATCGGCTTCTCTCTGATGGTCGCCATCGGGCGCCAGGCCTTCGGCGAGATGCTCGCCGGCTTCCACGCCATGGACGAGCACTTCAGAACGGCGCCCTTCGGCGAGAACCTCCCGGTGATTCAGGGGATGCTCAACGTCTGGTACAACAACTTCTTCGGCGCCCAGACCCACGCCGTGCTGCCCTACAGCCACCGGATGGCCCGCTTCCCGGCGTACCTGCAGCAGCTGACCATGGAGTCCAACGGCAAGTCGGTCAAGCTCGACGGCACGCCGGTGGACGGGCAGACGGGCGAGATCTTCTGGGGCGAGCCCGGCACCAACGGGCAACACGCCTTCTACCAGCTGATCCACCAGGGCACGAAGCTGATCCCGGCCGACTTCATCGCGTTCGCCGAGTCCACCCACGACACGGGGGACCAGCAGGATCTCCTGATGGCCAACTGCCTGGCCCAGACCAAGGCGCTCGCCTTCGGCAAGACCGCGGAGGAGATCGCCGCCGAGGGGACGCCGTCAGCCGTGGTGCCGCACAAGGTGATGCCCGGCAACCGGCCGAGTTCGACGATCCTCGCCCCGAAGCTCACCCCTTCGGTGCTCGGCCAGCTCGTGGCGCTGTACGAGCACACGGTCTTCGTGGAGGGCAGCATCTGGGGCATCGACTCGTTCGACCAGTGGGGCGTCGAGCTGGGGAAGGTGATGGCCAAGGAATTGGCGCCGATCCTGACCGACACCGCCCCTCCTGACCTGTCGGGTCAGGACGCCTCGACGGCCTCCCTCGTCCGGCAGTACCGAGGACTGCGGGGCCGCGCCGTCTGAGCCCCCCGGCACGGGTCAGCCCCGCGTGGGGATGCCGTGGAGCGGCTGGCGCGGCATCAGCCCACGCCATGCGGTCGGGAGTGTGCGCCCCAGCCGACCGAGTTCTTCGACATGAGCCTCCGACAGCGCTTCGAGGCGCTTGCCGCCTGCCGCGGTGAGCTGCAGGCGAACGACCCGGTGATCGTCGGGGTCCCGCACCCGCTTGACCAGTTTGGCGGTCACGGCCCGGTCGACCAGCCCGACGGCGCTGTGGTGGCGGAGGAGGAGGTAGTCGGCCACCTCGCCCAGCGTCGGGCCCCGGCGGTCCGGATGCCCTCGGATGGTCAACAGCAATTGGTGCTGCGCCGGCGTCAGTCCGACCTCCGTTGCCTGCTGCTCGCTCCAGCGGAGGAACCGGCGCAACCCGGTGCGCAGCGCCAGCAGATCCTCGTAGTCGGCATCATAAAGAACCATCGTCCACGATACTCTCGTGTCACGATAGATAGCGGGATGACCGGGCTGGGCCATGCACGGTCGCCGTCGATAGCACCCGAGGAGGCGGAAGCGGACATCGCAGATCATCTGGCCTGCGCGGCACCCCAAGGCGGAAGTCTGGGTGGGAGCGAGTGCGGGAGAGCCGGTCTCTCAGGACACAGTCGACTGAAGCGCTACCAGGGAAGCTCGCCCTCGTTCTCGCGAAAGGTTCCCGTGGGCCCGTCCTTGCCAATGGTTGCCAGCGCCACAATGATCTCGGCCCCCTTTTCGACTGGCTGACCAGCTCCGCTGAAGGGGGTGAGGTCGGTCGCGGTGAACCCCGGCTCGACTGCATTGAATTTGATCTCGGGAAATGTCTTGGCGTACTGCACGGTCAACATCGAGACGGCGGCCTTGCTCGCGCCATAGACGATGGAGGGGAAGTGAAACTGCCGCCGCTCCGGGTTGGTCACGGCCCAGAACGAGCCCAGGGCGCTCGAGACGTTGACCACGACCGGGTTCTCAGACTTCCGCAGCAGGGGAAGCGCTGCCTGGGTAACGCGGATCAGACCGATCGCATTGGTGTCGAAGACGCGGAGCGCCACTGGGCCGTTGACCTCGCCGGTTGTACTGACTCCCGCATTGTTGACAAGGACGTCCAAACGGCCCTCTCGTTCGTCGATCACGCGCAGGGCGCTCTCCACGGACGCATCATCAGTCACGTCGAGCTGGACGAACTGACCTCCGAGTTCTGACGCCGCCGCCACTCCGCGCTCAACGCGACGCGCCCCGATGTAGACAGAGTGTCCCTCGGCGATGAGTCGACGGGCAGTCTCATACCCCAGTCCCTTGTTGGCGCCTGTAATGAGTGTCACAGTCATGTCTCGTCCTCCTTGGTTTGGGTAGCGGACTCGCTTCATCGCTGCTCCGCGGAGCCCGACCTGCCGAGCGGCAGGCCGACCCTTCGTTCGCGGCAGATTCAGTGGGCCGCTCTTGGGCCACTGGTCATCCTCAACCCCAGAGGACCCTGGACCGCTGCGCGGCGGCGCGCACTGGAGATCCGTCGATGACCGTGCTGCATTCACTGGTGGCCGGTGGAGGGAGGGCAACGAAGATCTTCAAGGACCCGTCGGGCGGCAGGGGATAGACCTACGCGCCAAACCTCCAGCCCCCCGAGCCTCCTCCGCCGCCCCCGAAGCCAACATAGGGCTGCGCAGGGAATCCCTGGTCATCCTTCGGCAGATGAGAAGGCCCACGGTGAAGGTCGCGACCGCCAACTCGCCCGTCTGCAAACTCGACCCCGACCCGCACCATGCCCATGGGTCGGCGGTGGATCATCTGCTGGAGCGCCTGCGCTCGATGCGGGTTGAGAAGGATCAGGACGTTGACGCGAAACCCGTTCGGGTAGACGTCCAGGTGAGGAATGGCGACAACGACATCCTCCTCTTGACTGAGGATGGCGTCGACCGCCAGCGTGGACGGGAACGAACCTTCAGACGGCCGGTCCCAGGCCGGTGGCGCCCACTGACGCTCCGCGGGTTCTGGAGGTGGGGGAAGAGGCTCGAAGAAACTCACTCGACATGCAGACTAGACATCCGTCCCGACGCACGCCCGCGAGCTGGCTGCCGTCGAGTCATGCGCGATTACACGGGCCGCGTCGCTCCGACGAAGAGCAGGCTGCCGAACGGGGCGCCCACCGTCGCCGGGAAGGCCTCGGCCCGCACGTCGGCGCCCGTGTGCGGCGCATCGACCATGACGTCTTGGCCGCCGACGACTCCCACGAAGAGGCCCACGTGGTCGATGGAGCCCGGGCCGCCCCCGAAGAAGACAAGGTCTCCCGGAGCAAGCGCCGCGCCCGCCGCCAGCTTCGGCGTCGTGTCGTACTGATCCTGGGCGACCCGGGGGAGGGCCACACCGGCAACCGCATACGCGGCCTGCACGAGGCCGGAGCAGTCGAACCCGGCGCCCGGGGTCTCGCCGCCCCAGACGTACGGCGTGCCGATCTGGGAAAGGGCCCACGACACGGCGAGGGCGCCCGCACCGGCAGCTGCGGTCAGTATCGAGCTGTCGCCGGGCGCTGCGGTCGATGGGGTCGATGCGGCCGCATACGTCTGCGCCAGCGCCAGGACCTGCTGCACGTACGCCGTCGAATGGTTGTAGGCGTAGACCGCGCCGGACACGTCGGCCCCTCCGGCCCCACCGCTGGCGCAGAGGAGTCGGACCGCCGCATAGACGGCGTCAATCGGTTCGTAGAGGCTCGGCGGGTCTGCTCCGCCGGGCGGGACCGGCTCGTCATATTCGGCAAAAGTCGCCGGCTCGAATTGCATCGGCCCCTCTGCGCCGGCCGGGTTTGCTCCGCTGTGGACTCCCGGCAAATCCGACTGGCCGTTGTCCGACTCGATGGTCCCGATGGCGGCCACGATCGTCCACGGCAGCCCTGGACACGTGGCTGCCGCCTGCTGGTAGAGCGTGAGCATGTCGGCGGGGATCTTGGCGGCAGCAGCTGAGGAGGCCGCGGGCGTTCCGCTTCCAACGCCCAACAGCGAAGCCGCCGAACCCAGAATCGCCGTGCCCACCACCGCGACCGCCAACCCCGCTGCCAACACGGCGGCGACAACGCCTCTCATCGAATGCTCCCGAACCCGACTCCGACCGAAAGCGCCACGGCGGAGAACGGTCGGCCCCAGGTGCCCGCCGGCACGCCGAAGGCCTCAGCGTCATCGGCCAGTCACAACGGCGCGTTTGTCGGCGTCCCCGAACCCGGCGGACTGGGACAGTTCAATCCCGGTCCTGAGATTCTTCGAGGGTGCCATGGGTCGAGGCTCTGCCGTTCCGTTCGGAACGTATCTGTCTTTTCTGATTTGCTGATGAGGCCCGAAGCACCACGTCGCCATGAGCAACCTGAGCCACCGTCGGAACCGACGTCGAAGGTCATTCATGCGATGATGACCCACGTGGAGGAGATCGAGGTTGTTGTCGCCCATAAAGAGCGCGCAACCCTGCGCGTTGGTGACGTGTTCCTAAAGATCGACGCTGATCAGACACGCACCGATGTCGAAGTCGAGGCCATGGCGATGGCGCCTATTCCGACCCCGGAGATCCTGTGGCGCAAACAGCCCGTGCTCGCGCTCGCGGCTCTCCCGGGGACGCCCCTCGGCCACCTCGGCGAGCCATCTCGCGCGTCGTCCTCAGCGTGGGCCGCGGCGGGTGCCGCCGCCCGGATGCTGCACGATTCGCCACTGCCGCCGTGGCCCGGTCGGAACGTCGACCAGCTCGCAACGCGGCTTGCCGGCGAGTGCGAGTGGCTCGTCGCCAACGACGTCCTTCCCGCCGATGTGGTCACACGGAACCGCCGGCTCGCCGAGACTGTGCTCCTGCCGTGGAAACCCGTGTTCATCCACGGCGACCTCCAGGTCGACCACGTCTTCGTCGCCGACGACGAGGTCACTGGCGTCATCGACTGGTCCGAGGCGTCCCAGGGCGACGCACACTTCGACCTCGCAACCCTCACGCTCGGACACGAGGAACACCTCGGCGACGTCGTTGCCGGCTACGGCACCGCCATCGACCGTGACCTCATTCGCGCGTGGTGGTCGTTGCGATGCCTTCTCAACATCCGCTGGCTGGTCGAACACGGCTTCGGCCCGTCCGAGGAGATGCCCGAGGTCGCCGTGCTGCGATCCCGACGGTGAGACTGCCGAGCCGGACGGGGTCATAGTCCTCGCCAGTATCTGGTCCGACCGAACAATCCACGGGCGTATCGGGTCGGAGCAACGTCCCCGATGTGGGGAAGGCTCCCGCTCTCCTGGTGCACGAGGGCACCTTTCCCCGCATGGGACGACACGCCTCATGCAGGAGCGCCGGAGAACGATCACGACGTGCTGGTCAGCGGGGGCGCCGACTCAATCGCGAACGAGCTTCAGTGCGAGCCTGGGGACGATGAAGGATGCCAGAAAGATCGGCAGGAACCTCTTTCCGGTGGATCGGAAAGCGACGATCTCGCCCTCGGCGGCATCGAAAGTCTCGCTACTGCTCGACTTTCGGCCATCGTGGACCTGCAGGGTGTGACGCCCAGGCTCGACTGGTATCTCGATCGTGTCGTTCATTTCAACCGACCCGACTCGCTCACCGTCGACCACGACAACGTACGTGCCACGACGTACTTCCGCTCCAATCCCCTTATGTGTCAACTTCAGCGTGGCTGACATCCGTTGACCTCGTCTTGGTTCCGATCGGGTCGCTTTCTGGATACTCGGCGATCGCAGAGTATCGGCAACCGTCATCCACGACGACCGATTGTCAGCAAGGGAACGTGAAGCTCGAGAGGCTCGGCTCGTTGCTACGGTCTGGTCCGCTTGTCAGGAACGAAGCGGGGTGACCGCCGGAGGGTGCCGACGTTGGCGTTCGGCCGCGAGGTTCTGAAGTTCCGCATGGAGCGCCAGCCGCTTCTCCATGTCACGGGTACGGTCGAGGTCCGCACGGAGGGCGTTGTAGCGCTCCAGGAGCGCTCTGTCGTTCAGGCCGGTGGGATTCATACGCTTTACGCTAAGCCGAGCATGGTTCGTATTGGCGGATAGGGGCAGCGGGCTGGCTGAAATTGACGCGCCGACGACCCGATGCGTTCGAACAAGGGCTCTCTCTGGGGGGTCCCAATCCCATCTACCGATTGCGGCCGAATGGACGAGGACACCCCACTTGAAGACGACCTTCCAGCGGTAAGGTTTCGGTGATCGAGCGATTCCGCATGTTGAGGAGGAGATCTATGTCACGTGTTCGGGTCCACAACTTCTCGGTGTCTCTCGACGGGTTCGGCACCGGTGAAGGCCAGAGCCTCGAGGCGCCCTTCGGGCATGCTGGCAGTCGACTCCACGAATGGTTCTTCCCTACCCGCACGTTCTGTAGCTTCCACGAAACACAAGGCGATCCGGGTGGTAGCACCGGCGTCGACGATGCCTTCGCGAGCAACTGGGATCAGGGCATTGGCGCCGAGATCATGGGCCGGAACAAGTTCGGACCTCAACGCGGGCCGTGGGTTGACGAAGAGTGGAAGGGCTGGTGGGGAGATGACCCGCCTTTCCATACTCCGGTGTTTGTGCTCACGCATCACCCGAGGCCCTCGATCGAGATGAAAGGCGGAACGACGTTCCACTTCATCGACGCCGGCCCCGCCGAGGCCGTGAGAGTTGCCAGGGAGGCCGCCGGCGGACTGGACGTCCGGATCGGCGGAGGTCCGTCAACAGTCCGCGAGTGCCTTGCCGCCAACCTGATCGACTACATGCACGTCGCGATTGTGCCCATAGTCCTTGGACGCGGTGAGCGCCTTTGGGATGGGATGGAAGAACTGGAGTCTCGGTTCACAATGGAGTTCGCTAGCTCGCCCAGCGGCGTCACACATCTGACGCTCTCGCGCCGATAGACGGCTACTACAGAGAACCAGTCCACCTGCCTAACTTGACCCAATGGACTGGCGCAGCGAGTGGGTCAGTTCATTGGGACCGCCTCCACCGTCGGCTGATCGAGCGTGCCTGCCTCCCCAAACATGCCCGGCCAATGCGGTTAATCCGGCTAGTCCGACTGCGCCAGCGAACAGCCTCTCCTTGGTTCTCAGGGCAGCCGTTCTTCGAGAAGCTGCCCCGGCCAATCGCCCTGGCGGAATGCATCCGTAGGGGTGAACCCCGCTCGTTCGTAGTACCTCACGAGCTCCCGGTTCCCACCAGCCCAGCAATCGACGCGCAGAACCATCCGGCCCCGATTTCGACACTCGGTCCGCGGCATGGTCCAGCAGAGCCGAACCGATTCTGCGCCCTGTAAAACGCCGAGACACAAGCAGAAGGTCGATGTAGAGGTCCGGTTCACTCGCCGCAGGGACGTAAGGCGGCGGATCGTCGCTGATGATGAGTGCCCCAACAGTGTCGGGGCCGATCTCGGCGATAGTGAACCCAGGCTTCGTTGTCATCTCGAGGACTAAATTCCGCCTCTCGGGCCGTTCTGACCAAGGCTGACTGCCCCACTGACCCTCTAAGCCTCGAGTGGTGAGCCACGACACCGCCTCGTCGAAAAGGGAAAGAAGCGACCGTTGATCTGCCCGACCGCCTGGGCGCAGTAGCAGTTCCACGCAGGGATCGTAGGACGCGGTTGCACTCAGTGAGAGCCACACTCAGGGACTCCAACCGTCCAGACGGTGGGGGAGGCGCCCGGTGTGAGCTGCTTGCTTCAGGGAGCCATGTCCGGTGAAGTCCAGAGGAAAGACTGCCGTCCGTCCGCGGCGTAGGCAGTCACCACAGCCGGGTCACCGGGAGTCCAAAGGACGCTGAGCCACCCGGGTCCTGCGCTCACATCAGCGATTCTGATCCCGTGCCGGCGGTCCACTTCGACGGTTGTGACCGCCGGTCCACAGAGGAACACCGCAAAGGAGAGTTTACGTCGGGCATCGAAGGGCGATTTGCCTGACGATCCTCCCATCGTCACATGGAGGACATCCCTGCCATCTTGGAGGTCCCAGCGTTGTTTCGACGACCACCCCCTTGCGCTTCCGACCAAGTGCTCCCACGTTCCCCCCTCATTCAGTTGAAACTCATCCGATCCGAGCACTTCACGACCCTTGCGATTGCGGCCATAGCCGACGACGACAGCGAGACCGTCGTACTTGTCGACATCAAATGGCACACATGTGCCATTGGAGGCCGGCGACCGGGATGGCCATGGACCTTCCCCGTCTATGACCGCGCTCACCACGTCGTCACTCGGCCACCAAAGCATTGGCACTGGTCTGCACCTCCCAGGAACGCAATGTCGTCAGACGCAAGAGTGCGCCGACGTGTCAGAACGCACTTCGGACCCCGAAGTGCGTTCGCAGTTTGGCCTTAACGGACCTGAAGACATCGGGCGCGCGACTCGTTGCGAAATCCGGCGAGACCAACGGTGCCGGCTCGAAGCCGCCATACGTCGGCCGAGCCATCATGGGCCAGTCACTCGCTTGCCTTTCGCCGTATCGGCATCATCGTTTCGGGAAACGGATTCGCCGTGAATTCAAGGACCAGCTGGTTGAACAGATCTGGCTTCTCCATCGGAACAAGGTGAGATGCTCCTGGCACAACGGCCAGCTGTCCGTGGTCGACGACGCATGAGAACTCTTGCGCATGCTCCACGCTGACGTAATCGTCATCGCCGACGATCACGAGGGTCGGTGCCGAAATCTGCCGAACTTTTTCTGCCCAGTCGAAGGGCTCGGACCACATGGTGCGCATCTTCTCCCATACCTCGGGAAAGTGTTCGGGGCCGTCCGGGGAGGCGAGGGCGTACATGGCAGCAAACATCTGCATGTCCTCGTCGCCGGGCGACAGGGCCACGAGCTCCTCCATGGCTCCCGGAACGTAGCCGGCGCTCGAGAACCCAGAACCCGTCACGGTCAACGTCTTGGCCAGTTCGGGGTGCTCTGCGGCGATAAGGGTTCCCACCATGCCCCCGTCGCTCCATCCAAGGAGGTCCACCGGTCCCAGCCCGAGAGCGACGAGGAGGCTGACGGTCTGGTCGGCCATTGCCTGATACGTCAACGGGCCCGGCCGGTCGGGAGTATGACCCTGTGCCTGGCGTTCAGGAGCTACAAGGCGACGGTGTGGCGACAGTCCTGCGAACTGCGCAGCCCATGTGGAGTTGTCTGCCAATCCTCCGTGGAGGAGCACGATGGTCTCTCCGTCGCCCTCGGTTTCGTAGAACACAGCCAGACCCTCGATGTCGAGCGTCTGCTGCGCGGCGAGCTGTCACCATGTGTTGATCCTAAGGGGCGACACGTGCCGTGGTGATCCTTTCACTCCGCTGCCCCTGAAGTGTCGAAGCGTCCTACCGCTGCGGCGGCGCACTGCAGCACCCTCCCACAGGTGGCGGACGGACTGGCGATCAGTTCTCACTGCGGAGAGCTCACGGTCTCTCACTGTCAACTCGTACACCGTTCGCTGGACGCCGGCTCTGTCCACTCGGCCGAGCGGCAATTCTCAGTCCCCGATGATCGACCGTCGTCGGCTACGAGGATGGTCCGTGTCCGGCGATCGGGACATCAGGTCGGAACCGGTGCCAACCGCAGGCGGCTTGATCGGCCCACTACCTGGCTCGATCAGAGGCCCCCAACCGCGTACCCGCGACCAGCACGCTCGGCCTGTCCACCTGAACCGTTCCGAGCAGGAGAGCGAGCCTGTCGTACTGAGGCCGCGGGAGCATCAGCTCAATCGGTCGGCCGGAGCGGACGCCGATCGTCAAGCGCCCCCTTTGACCTCTGCCCCAAGCGATCCGAGGCCGAAGCCGCAGCGAGGTCACTGACGACCACGGTACCGAGACGGCGCCGCGGTGGCGTGACCCGGGAGGGTTGAACGAGATCATCTCGTCGTCGAGGACGAGTTGTCCTTCGGCGGCCATCCATCGGCGATGCTGCGGCCAGAGCTGGCTCTTGAACGAGAAGCAGGTGGGTTGAGGCGCCGTTGGAGATGCGGCGGGCAGCGGTGGTGTCTTGGGGGCGAGATGCAGCGCACGGCGCATACGTCCCCACGCCCAGCCCAGCAACGCGATGGGCACACACACCAGGTAGGACAGGGCGACGACGAGCGGGATCGTGAACCACCCCCAGGCGTACGAGACGTTGTTCTGCGAGGGATCAGTGCCACCCCAGCGCAACGTGAGGATGCCGACAATCACATAGACCGCAAGGTACGGCGCGAGGGCCTTGAATACTGAGCTCAGGGAGCGCGGAGTAGGCGGTCGCACCTGGCGCGGTGGCACGTTCGTGCATCGCAACCGGAGGGGCTCGGCGTCGGTGGTCCCTGGCATCGCCGCGGCGACTCCAGGCACGCTCACGTCCGGTCGGCGAGGAGAGGCATCCACTGAGGTCATCTCGGCTCCTGATTCGTCGTGGTAGATCTACATCAGGATGATGACGAGTCCCGGTAACGGGCCGGTAAAGGGACCCCAGTGGAGAGATCCCCAGGTTCGTCAAGCGGTGCCGTTCCGCGAGAGGTGTTCGATGTCTGGCAGCTTCTCCGGGTTGCGTGCAACTGCTCGACAGTCGGCCTACCCGGACTATTGACCTGATCCGGCGTCATCCCCGAGGGCGCTCAGGATCTCCCTGGTCCGCTCGGTATCCGGATGAGCCGTGCCCAGCAAGCGAGTTCCTCTGACGAGCAGGCTCCGGTAGATCACTTCGGCCTCATCGAATTCGTCGAGCCATTGAGAGTGCTCGCAAGGTTCTCGAGCGAGCTCAGGGTCGACGGATCATCGGGACCCAGGGTCGCTGTGCGGACGCCCACGATCTGCCTGCGTTGCTCACATGCCTCACGTGATCTGACCCATGGCGAACTGCGTCATCGCCAGGTGCGATCGCGTCTTCATGCATTCCTCGGTCTGTCCGGCACCGAGACGCTCGTAGCGGTCCACGGCATCCGCAAGGAGCCGACGTGACCCGTCGAGCTCTCCGAGTTGCCTGAGGTTGCAACCGAGCCACTCCATGGCCAAGAAGGTCAATGGATCATCCGCCCCCAACGCATCAGTTCGTCCAACGAGAACGTGTTCGAAGACACGTCGAGCCTCGATGTGTCGACCGAGTCGATCGAGGTCGAAGGCCTGGACCCTTCCGCAGCAAGGGTGCCCGGTGCTCCGCTCCCAGTTGGCGCTGGAGCTGCGCGACCACATCGGCCCTGAGCTCAACGGCTTCGTCGTACCGGCCCGAGCGCTCCAAGATGGTGCGCGACCTCGCTCTTCGCCCTGATTGCCATGGACGAGTCGGGCTCCACGATGACGAATCGACCAGTCCAGGGTCGCTTGGGCAGCTTGGAGGGCCGAATCGGGGTCCAGGTCCCTACTCGCAGCGGCGCGACCGGCCGCCCGGGTTATCCGATCGCGCAACGATGCAAGGGACTTGCGCTTGGGCTCGTCTGGCGACTGCACCCCGCCAGCGTATGCGGAACCCGCCCGGCCCTCCCGGCGTTCAGCCGACGTCGTGGGACCCGGTGGCTGGGCCGCACTGCCCTTCCCAGAGAGGCCGCTATCCGCAGGTACCGCCACCCGACACGTGCGCCAGCTGCCACATACGGGCTTGCTCGGGCGGCGAAATGTGGGGATCCGACACCTTCCATGCCACCACGCGCGGCAACGCTATTGGCTGACGGCATCGATGTCGAAGGAGCCCAGGAAGCTCTTGACGAGAGCGGCGCGCGCACGACCGAGCACTATCGCCATGACCCGACCCGCCGACACCTCTCCGCTCGCCATGAGGACCCAAGCGATCGCCACATCGACGTCGGGATCACCTCGACACGCACGGGCCCAGTCGATGACGGCCGGACCTCTCGGACCCATCATCACGTTGAGTGGATGCAGATCCAAATGGAGGAGACCTACTCCACGTCCAACGGGCGCGTCGGGCAACCAAGCGGGGCCGCCAGCTCATGGAGGCCATGATGGAGATCGGCCAGCACCCGCCCCAGATGCGGTATCGCCCAAGGTCGATTGCCCATCATCGCCACCATGTCGGGACCCTCGATCCGCTCGATCACCATGTCCAGACCGTCTTCGCTCACCTCCTCGACCGCCGGCACGGCGAATCCGTGGCCTCGGACGTACTCCATGACGCGGGCCTCTAGCAGCATCGAACGTCCCTCCCGAGAGCGCCGGAGCACCAGGCCGGGGCCGTACTCGTAGATGTCGGAGTCACGACCCGACGCCAAAAGAGGTCCAGGATCCACCAGGCCGGGCCTACTCCCCGGCCTCAGCCTTCAACCCGTTGTGGGTTGCGGCACCGAATCCTCGCCTTCTCAGCAGGTCGGTGTCTGACTTCTCAGCAGGTCGGCCATTGAACCCTTGCGCAAGCGGGGGACTATCAGTTCGCGCCGGTAATAGTTGCGGGGCGACCCGTCGAACCTGCCGCTCGCCAGGCAGCAGTTCTTGAAAGCGACGACCCGAACCGCAGGGACACAGATCTTTCCGTCCGAGCTTCTCGAATCAACTCCTTGTTGCCGTGCACGACTCGGTCGCCACGCTTCACTCGCGACTCGCTGGGGTACCCGCGACGCCGCTTGCTCATTGAGCTAAAAGGACTCTTCTTCTTGGTTGTGTTCGTCGCGTGCCATTGCAGGTCCTCCTCGTGGTTCGGTCATGGTAACGGGTCTGTCAAGAGCACCCTCTGACCGGCGAACCCGACCCGACGTCCGCTCCGGATCCGGTCTCGCTTTCAGCTGCCAGTGTCACCCCCGACAGTGTCAGCTCTCACAGTCACAACGCTGTCGGAACTGGGCACCTTCTGGTCGGCTGGTTTGTCGACGGGACGCGATCGCGGCGAACGCTCGCACGGGCTTGGTTCGACGGCGCACGTCGTCAGCGCCCGGATACACTGACAGAGGCGTCGGGATGGGAGGCCCTCGTCCATCCGCCAATTCCGCACACTCTGAGCAACTCCGGGAGGGCTACTTTCGAACTGCCATCGATGCGAGTGGAGGACGGCCAGATGCCGAATTGGGCTGAACAGGTAACTGCGATTGCGACCGCCGTGAGCGCCTTGGCGCTGCTCGGCGCGATCGGTGCCGTGATCTTTGCCGCGAAACAAGCGCGGGAAACACGCATCGGGCGCCAGGCTGAGACAGCCGTCGAGTTCTTCCGGCGCTGGAACGAGCGCCCCCTGGAGGAGACACGTCGCCTTGTTGCGCAGTTCGATTCGAACGAGGCGTTGCGGGACGCCATGGCGCGCTTTATCGCCGAGAACTCCGAGCGAGCATACGTGCTGTACCGAGAGCTCGACTATTTCGAGCAATTGGGCGCGCTCGAGAAGCACGGTGGGTTCGACTTCGAGCTCATCAGGTCGTTGCTCGGCCGGCGCCTCATCGACCGATGGGACATGTGGCAACCGACGATCGAGGTGATCGGAGGAAGGAGCGCCTACCCGATGTTCGACCAGCTGGTGACGAAATTGCGAGCTGCGGGATGATTCGATCACGTCAGACGTGGCAGTACGGGACGCCGCGACCGCGGGCCTGCCCGGGACCAGGAAGCGATTGCAACGGCGGGTGTCGCCATGCAGGAGCCGCAGGACATCGAAGAGTTCATCGTCCGCGAGACGCGGCGGCGTAGGGCAATCATGGCGCGAGTGGTCCGGCACAGGCGCGACACAGGGCAGTGACCGGGGTGAGCTGACACGGGGTGGCCGTGGATCTAGCGTTGATGGATCAACGACTTGGCTGCCTGCCCGATCCGACGATCCGACGCCAGCACCACCTCGCCCCGTCCGACCCCACACCGCCGAAGCTCTCGCAGCGCCTCTCGGGTTTTTGGGACCTCCATGCGATCCGCTTCATCGTCGGAGCAGGTGCTCACCCTCGGACTCTTGACAGGATTGGTGCTCTGGCATCGCGACGCGGCGAGCGGAGGAGGGGGGATCGGGTCGTTCCTCTTCGATGTCGTCCTTATCGGACTGGTCTTGTGCGCACCGCTCGCCATACTGGCCCTCGTTCTGACCGATAGGGCGGTTGCTTTTCTCGGTGGGGTGTTCGTCGTCCTCCTCGGCAACGTGCTCTACCGCGGTGTCCCAGAGGCGAAACGGGGAGGCTGCCGACGCAGGTGACGCCGAGGCGCAGGCGAGGGTCGACCGGTGGAAGAAATGGCAGAAGAAGTGGACGCGCTGAGCCGCCGGGGGGCCTGCCACGCTGTCTCGAGTAGCACAGGGATGGTCGCCCTGATTCGCCCTGATCCTCCCTGATCCTCCCTGATCGTCGGCGAGGGGCGCCCGCCATATGGCGAGAGCCGGCGGGCCGGCGGGACCGCCGGCCGACCACGCCGGCGGCCCATCCCCGCTCGGCCGACGGCCGCCATCACAGGCCTTCACCACCGCATCCCCCGGTGGGTGGGTGGCCGCCCCGCCATGGAGCCCTTGAGGGCATGGAGCTCCTGACGGCAATGGAGCCGCTCGGAGGTCCGTCGGCCGGCCGCCCTGAGCACGGGAAAGACGCGCTCGCCATACTTGAGGGATGCAAAGCACCATGCAGGACGCCCCCCTCCTCATCAGAGACATCTTGCGTCATGGCCAGCGGGTCCACGGCGACAGCGCCGTCATCACCGTCGAAGAAGGGCGGGAGCCGCCGGGCCACCTTCACCGAAGTGGCGATCCGGGCCGAGAAGCTCGCCGCCGCCCTGACCCGCCTCGGCATCGAGCAGGGCGACCGCGTCGGCACGTTCTGCTGGAACAACCAGGGCCACCTCGAGGCCTATCTCGCCATCCCCGCCATGGGCGCGGTGCTGCACACGCTCAACATTCGCCTCCCGGCCGACCAGCTGGCCTACGTCGTCAACCACGCCGAGGACCGTTGCATCATCGTCGACGCCTCGCTCATCCCGTTGCTGGCCGCCATCAAGGACGACCTGAAGACCGTCGAGACCATCATCGTGGTGGGGGAGGGGGATACCTCCCCGCTCGGCGAGACTCTTTCCTACGAGCGTGCTGCTCGCCGCCGAGCAGCCGGGCTTCGACTGGCCCGAGCTCGACGAGCGGTCCGCCGCAGCCATGTGTTACACGAGCGGGACGACCGGCAACCCCAAGGGTGTCGTCTACTCGCACCGTTCCATCTGGCTGCACACCATGGCCGAGCAGGCGGCCTCCTCGGTCGGCATGACCGAGCCGGACCGCATCCTCATCATCGTGCCCATGTTCCACGCCATGGCCTGGGGCACGCCCTACGGCGCCTGGCTGGCCGGGACCGACATGATCATGCCGCAGATGTACCTCATGGGACAGAGCCTGGCCGCCATTATCAATGAGCACCACCCGACGCTCGCCTGCGGCGTGCCGACCATCTGGAACGGCCTGCTGGCGCTCGACACGCCGATCGACTTCTCGACCGTGCGCGGCATCACGGCCGGCGGCGCCGCCGTCCCACAGACCCTCATTGAGGCCTTCGAGGACCGCTTCGGCGCCACCATCATTCAGGGCTGGGGCATGACCGAGACCAGCCCGCTCGCCGCCTTCGGATTGCCCCCGGCACGGCGCCTCGACGGCCACGACGACATGTACTACAAGATCAAGGCCGGTCGCGTGGTCGCCGGGGTCGAGGTGCGCGTCGTGGCCGAGGACGGCACGGTGCTGCCCAACGACGGCACGTCGGTGGGGGAGTTCGAGATCCGCGGGCCGTGGGTCACCGGTTCGTACTACAAGGACGAGGACCCGGCGAAGTTCCATGACGGCTGGCTCTGCACCGGCGACGTCGGCTCGCTCGACAGCCAGGGCTACATGACGATCTCGGACCGCACCAAGGACGTCATCAAATCGGGCGGCGAGTGGATCTCCTCGGTCGAGCTCGAGAACGCCGTGATGGCGCATCCCGACGTCTTCGAGGCGGCGGTCATCGCCATCCCGGACCCCAAATGGTCCGAGCGCCCGCTGGTCGCCGTGGTGCCGAAGCCGGGACGGACGCCGGCACCGGCCGACCTGCTCGACTTCCTGGTGGGCCGCGTGCCGCGCTGGTGGCTGCCCGACCAGTGGACATTCCTCGACGAGATACCCAAGACGAGCGTCGGGAAGTTCGACAAGAAGGTGATGCGGGCCGCCTACGCCGACGGCACCTACACGGTGCACCACACGCCACTGCCGAAGTGAGCCCCTCCAAGGAGGCCGTGGCCGAGCTGGCCGACCGATTGGACGGCCTGCTCGAGGAGCTGAGTGACATGGCGCTCGATGCCTTGCGGCTCGCCTCCGCCGGGGACCCCGACTCGGCCGAGACGGGGGAGGCCCTCGCGCTGGAGCGACGGCTCCTCAAGGCCCGCCGGGCGCTGGAGCGCTCCGTGGCCGCCCTGCGCGCGCGAGCCCCGCTCCGCCCGCGACCCACTCGACGACGGCGCCGACTGAGACGGCCGGCCGGGTGCGTGCGTTCGTGGCCGCCTGGCCCGACGACGCCGACGCGTCGGCGGCTGGCCGCGCTCGAGCTCGGGCACCGGAAGAACCTCCGGCTGGTCGGGCCGACCCGCTGGCACGTGACGCTGCGTTTCCTCGGCGACGTCGGCGGGGAGCAGCTCGAGTCCCTGCACGACGCGCTCCGTCACGCCGCCCGGCACCTAGCCCGGGCCGGTCGAGTGCCACCTCGGCCCGGCCACGGCCTGGTTCTCGCGGGTGCGGGTGCTGCAGCTCCCGGCGCACGGCCTCGACGAGCTGGCGGCGCACGTGCACCGCGCCACCGAGCGATTCCGGCGGGGCGCGAGGGCGCCGAACTCGCCCTTCAACGGCCATCTCACCCTGGCCCGTGTCAAGGGCCGGCTGGGCCCGCAGGCCCAGGCCGAACTGGCAGGGATCCCCTTCGCGTCGACGCTTCGCCGTGACGCACGTCGACCTGGTCTCCTCCGCGCCCTCGCCCCAGGGGCACGTCTACACGACGCTGGTACGGGCGCCTCTCGGCGCGCCGGCCTGATTCAGCCCGGGCCGCCGCCGAGGAAGCTCGTGATGGCCTGGGCCATGGCGGTCGCCGCGGCCTGCTGGAAGGCGGGGGTCACGAGCAGGGCGGCGTCGGCGGCGTTGCGCATGTTGCCGCATTCGATCAGGACCTTGGGCACCGTCGTGAGGTTGAGGCCGGCCAGGTCGTTGCGGGGCTGCAGGCCGTCGACCCCGTCGTAGGTGCTGACCGGCATGGTGTGCCGGCCACGAACGCGTTGCGCAGCGTGGTGGCGAAGGCCGCCGAGGAGGCGACGACACCGTTGTTCGGGCCGTCCGCCGTCGGCTCCAGCACGGCGAAGCCCCGCCCGCCCTCCGGCCCCCCGTCGGCATGGATATCGACCGCGACCGCCGCGTGCGCGTCGTTGACGATGGCGGCCCGCGTCGTGACACAGGGCCCGACGCCGTCGTTGTCGGGCCGGGTCAGCACCACTGTCGCCCCTTCCGCCTGGAGATCGGCGTCCAGGTAGGTGGCGACGTTGAAGTTGAACTGCGCCTCCGTGTAGCCGCTGTCGGTCGCCGTGCCCGTGGTGTCGCAGGGCTCTTCCCCGGTGCCGTTGAACACCGGCTGGTTGATGACGCCGGGCGCGCTGTAGTTGAGCCCGTTGTGCCCGGGGTCGATCCCGACGACCTCGCCGGCCAGGGGCTCGGAGCCCAGCACCAGGAAGTACCCGGCTTGAGGGGCGGCGGCGGCCACGCCCACGACGGGGCCGGGCAACGCCGTCCCGCCCAAGCGAGCCGAAGTAGCCGGCGTCGCCGTAGGTGAACACCCCGCCGTCCCGGGCCACCAGCCAGTAGCCGTCGCCGTCGGCCGTCGCCGCCATGCCGGTCACCGGCGCACGCAGCACGAGAGACCCGGTCGGAGCCGTCGAACACCGCGTCGCCGTAGGTGAAGACCCCGCCGTCGGCCGCCACCAGCCAGTACCCGCCGCCGTCGTGCGTGGCCGCCATGCCGACGACGGGCGCATTGAGGATGCAGCGACCCGGCCGAGCCGAAGAAGCGCGGCGTCGCCGTAGCTGAAGATGCCGCCGTCCGCCGCCACCAGCCAGTAGCCGCCGCCGTCGGGCGTGGCCGCCATGCCGACGACGGGCGCGTTGAGATGCAGTGACCCGGCCGAGCCGAAGAAGCCGGCATCGCCGTAGCTGAAGATGCCACCGTCCGCCCCGACCAGCCAGTAGCCCTCGCCGTCGGGGGTGGCCGCCATGCCGACGATCGGCGCGTTGAGGGGCAGCGAGCCGGCCGAACCGAAGAAGCCGGCGTCGCCGTAGTCTGAAGACCCCGCCGTCGCGGCCCACCAGCCAGTAGCCGGTGCCGTCGCGCGTCACCGCCATGCCGACCACGGGCGCGTTGGCATCAGCCACCGCATTGGCGCCGATGCCCGTGGCGCCGAACGGCACCACCGAGTTGACCGGGGGAGTGGCGGCGCCCGGCCGGAGACCCCGCCATCGGGAGGCCGAGGCCCGCCAGCGCCAGCAGGGGCACCAGCGCGGCCAGGCCGCGGCGAGCCCCGCCGCGGTTCACCCCGTGCACTCGTTGACGGCGTTGATGAGCTGGCGCAGGCGGGAGTAGTGGAAGCGGTCGAAACGGAAGGCCAGCCGGGGCAGCTCAGGGTGGTCGTTGCGCTCCGGCGGGAAGGGCCCGGCCGTGCGGATGTTGCCCCGCACCACAATGTCGGCGAAGCGGCGGTTCAGGTCGGCCAGCTCGGCCTTGCTCGGTTGCACCTGCATGCGGAGCACCAGCAGGTCCCCGACCCAGCGGATGGAGTGGTAGTTGCGGTAGAAGCCCAGAACCTCCTCGCACGCCTCCTCCAGCGTGTTCGTCACCTTGAACAGCGCCTGGTCCTCCGGCGACACCCACCCGGCGTCGATCGCCGACTCCCGCACGAAGCGCAGCCACGAGTGCCAGTAGGTGCCCCCCGGGGTCTCGACCATGACGACGGGCGCCGGCTCGGCCTTGCCCGTCTGCAGCAACGTCAGCAGCTCGAAGGACTCGTCCTGGGTGCCGAAGCCCCCGGGCAGGACGGCGTAGGCGTGGGACTCCTTGATCAGCATGAGCTTGCGGGTGAAGAAGTACCGCATCTCGACGAGCTTGGGGTCCTGGGCGATGAAGGGGTTGGCGTCGCCCTCGAAGGGCAGGCGGATGTTGACCCCGAAGGCGTGCTCCCGCCCGGCGCCCTCCAACCCGGCGGCCATGATGCCGGGTCCGGCGCCGGTGACGACCATCCAGTCGGCTGCGGCCAGCTTGGCGGCCAGGTCGCGGGCGAGGATGTAGATCGGGTCGTCCGGCTTCGTCCGGGCCGAGCCGAACATCGTGATCTTGCGGATGTGACGGTACGGGCGGAAGACCCGGAAGGCCTCGGCCATCTCGGCCAGGGCCACGTTGGCGATCTTGAGGTCACCCACCGATGTGCCCTCGCGCGCCAGGTCCCCGAGGGACCCGATCATGTCCTGCAGCTCGCGGGCCTGCGCCGCAGAGAGGTCGTTGCTCTCGGTGAGGATGTCGAACGCCCGCTGCCGGGCCGAGGCTTCGGCCTCGTCGGTCACGCGCCTGCCGGCACGCCGACCGACGCGTACAAGGTGGAGCGCTGCACCAGTGGCCGCCCGAGCGGCGCCACAATGGCCTCCAGCTCCTCGACGCCCATGCGTTGGCCGTGCTGCGCGCCCGCCGCCCGCGAGATGTTCTCGTCCATGAGCGTGCCCCCGAGGTCGTTGGCCCCGGCCCGCAGCAGCTGCGCGCGCGCCCTGGGCGCCCATTTTCACCCAGCTCACCTGAATGTTGTCGATGTCGCCCACGTAGGCGATGCGGGCCACCGAGTGCATGAGCACGGTCTCGCGGAAGGTCGGTCCCCGCCGCGCCTTCTTCTGGAGGTAGATCGGGGTGGCCATGTGGACGAAGGGCAACGGCACGAACTCGGTGAAGCCACCGGTCTCGCGCTGCAAGGCCCGGGTGCGCACCATGTGACGGGCCCAGCTCACGGGCTGCTCGACCGATCCGAACATGATGGTGATGTTGGAGCGCAGACCCACGCTGTGTGCCGTGCGGTGCGCCTCCAGCCATTCCTCGGTGTTGATCTTGTCCGGGCAGATGAGGGCGCGCACCTCGTCGTCGAGGATCTCGGCCGCCGTGCCCGGCAGCGTCTTGAGGCCGGCCTCCTTGAGTCGGGTCAGGTACTCGGCCAGCGGCACCTCGGAGCGCCGGGCGCCCTCGGTCACCTCCAGCGCGGTGAAGCCGTGGATGTGGATGTCGGGCGATCCGGCCCGCACCGCCTCGAGGACGTGCAGGTAGTAGTCCCCGTCGAAGTTGGGGTGGATGCCACCCTGCAGGCAGACCTCGGTGGCCCCCTCGTCGACGGCCTCGGCCACCCGCCGGGTGATCTCGTCGAGCTCCAGCAGGTAGGGCGCCCCGCGCAGGTTGAGCGAGAGCGGCCCCTTGGAGAAGGCGCAGAAGCGGCACTTGAACGTGCAGACGTTCGTGTAGTTGATGTTGCGGTTGCGCACGAACGTCACGTCGTCGCCGGCGATGCGGCGGCGCAGGTCGTCGGCCACCTCGGCCACCTGGCGCACTTCGGGGCCGCGGGCGCTGAAGAGGGTCACGATCTCCGCCTCGCCCACCTCCTGGCCCAGGGCCACGCCGGCCAGCACCTCGGCGACGGCGCCGCCGCCGGTCGAGCTGGCGCCCGTCTCGACGCCGCCGGCGGCGCGGGCGGGGACGTCTGGTCGAGCAGCGGCGGCGGCGGCTCCCCGCCCCCCGAGCACCAGGAGCCGTCCCGGGCCAGCCCCTCGGCGTCGGAGGCGTCGAGCACCGGGAAGCGCAGCGCGGCGTCGAGCCAGCGGCCCGGGTCATGGGCGAAGGTGGGGTAGATGGTCAGGCGGGGCGCCAGCGTGTGGCCGGCCGCCTCGGTGGCCTCGCGCAGGATGTCGAGCGCCGGCCAGGCCCGCTCGGGGTTCACGTGGTCGGCCGTGACCGGCGAGACACCGCCCCAGTCGTCGATGCCGGCGTGCAGCAACGGGCCCAGGTCGTCGGAGAGGTTGGGCGGTGCCTGCACGTGGATGTCGGGGGGGAGCACAAGGCGGGCCGCCGCGATCGCCCACTGCAGGTCCTCGGGCGGGCACGGCGCCGCCCTGGCCATGGCCGTGCCCGCCTTCGGCAGGAAGTTCTGGACGATCACCTCCTGCACGTGCCCGTGGCGGGCGTGGGCCGCGGCGATGGCGTGCAGGGCGGCCAGCTGGTCGTCCCGGCCGGCGCCGATGCCCACCAGAATGCCGGTGGTGAAGGGGATGGCGAGCTCGCCGGCGAACGCCGAGCGTGGCCAGCCGGCGGGCCGGCTCCTTGTCGGGGGAGCCCCGGTGGGCGTCGAGGCCCTCGGCCAGCGACTCGAGCATCATGCCCTGGCTGGCCGCCACCGGGCGCAGCGAGGCCAGCTCGCCGGCGTCGAGCGCGCCGGCGTTGGCGTGGGGGAGCAGGCCGGTCTCCTCCAGGACGAGTCTGCACATGGCGGCGAGGTAGTCCACCGTCGAGGCGTAACCCTGGTCGGCCAGCCACGCCGCCGCCACGGGGTAGCGCAGCTCGGGCCGCTCGCCCAGGGTGAAGAGGGCCTCGTGGCAGCCGGCTGCCTTGCCCGCCTCGGCGATGGCCAGCACCTCCTCGGGGAGCAGGTAGGGCGCAGTGACGCGGGCCGGCGCCTTGGCGAAGGTGCAGTAGCCACAGCGGTCCCGGCACAGCATGGTCAGCGGTATGAAGACCTTGGGCGAGTAGGTGACCCGGCGCCCGTGCACGCCGTCGCGCACCACACGGGCCAGTGCCGTCAGGTCGTCGAGGGGCGTTCGGAGCAGATCGGCGTCGGAGAGCACAAGGGCCAATCTAGGGGGCTTCGGCGCGCGCGGCGCCGTCGACCAGCCACAGGTCCCTGCCCGGCGTGGACGCGGGAGGCGGGCAGGTCGTCGCCGCGGAGGAGCGCCGCCACCGCGGCCGCCTTCGACGCTCCGGACACGGTGAAGATCGCCAGCCGGGCCGAGTTGATGGCCGGCAGCGTCAGGGTGAGGCGCGGATGCGGGTTGACGCCGTTGGGGTCCTCGGTGGCCAGCACCAGCACACCCGGTTCGGCGTCGAGCGTGGGAGCGCCCGGGAACAGCGACGCCGTGTGCCCGTCCGGGCCCATGCCGAGGTGGACCAGGTCGATCCCCGGACCGGTCACCAGGTCCGACATGGTGCGCTGGTACGCGGCCACGCACTCGCCGATGGGGCCGACGGTCGGCATGGGCGAGAAGGAGCCGACGCCACCCACCCGGTCGATGAGGGACTCCTTGATCAGACGCTGGTTGGCGTCCTCGTCGTCGGGCGGAACCACGCGTTCGTCCCCGACGTAGATGTCGACCACGCTCCAGTCGATGTCGCCGGCGGTGGCCAGGACCCCGTAGCACGCCTGTGCCGTCGGGCCGCCCGAGAGCACCGAGCGCGAAGCGCGGGCCCGGGCGGGCCGGCGAAGGCCTCGCGCACGGCGTCGCTGAAGGCCTGGGGGACGTCCTCGACCGGGGTGAGCATGGACGACAACTAGGGCGTCGGGTTCCCGGTCTCCAGGCCCTGCTCACCCGACTCCAGTGTCACGGCATGGCCGCCGAACTGGTTACGCAGCGCGGAGAGCATCTTGAGCTGGAGCGAGTCCGGTTCCTGGGAGGCGAAGCGGGTGAAGAGCGCGGTGGCGATGACCGGTGCCGGGACGCCACGGTCGATGGCCTCCTGCGCCGTCCAGCGGCCCTCGCCCGAGTCGACCACCACGCCCTTGATGTCGTCGAAGCCCGCCCCGGGCCGCAGCGCCCGCTCGGCCAGCTCGAGCAGCCAGCTGCGGACCACCGAGCCGTAGCGCCAGATGGAGGCGATCTCGTGCAGGTCGAGGTCGAACTCGTCGGCCTTGCCCATGATCTCGAAGCCCTCGGCATAAGCCTGCATGAGCCCGTACTCAATGCCGTTGTGCACCATCTTGACGAAGTGGCCGGCGCCGACGGGGCCCACGTGGGCGTAGCCGCCCTCGGGCGCCAGGGTCACGAGGGCCGGCTCGACGACCGCCACCGCCTCCTTGGTGCCGCCGACCATGAGGCAGTAGCCCTCGGTCAGACCCCACACGCCGCCCGACGTCCCGGCGTCGACGAACCCGACCCCGGTCTTCTCGAGCTTGTCGGCGAGTGCCTTCCACTCCTTGTAGTTGGAGTTCCCGCCATCGATGATGACGTCGCCCTTCGAGAAGAGGCCGGACAGCTCCTCGACCGTCGAGTCCGTGATGTGCCCGGCGGGCAGCATGACCCAGACCGCCCTCGGGGAGTCCAGCTTGCCCGCCAGGTCGGCCAGGCTCGTCGCCGTCTCCGGCGCCCTTGGCCGCCGCCGCCTTGACGGCGTCGGCGTTGACGTCGTAGGCCACCACCTCGTGCCCGCCCTTGAGCAGGCGCTCGGTCATGTTGGCGCCCATCTTGCCCAGTCCGATCATGCCGATCTTCATGCGCGCTCCTCTCGGTTGTCCGGAAATTGTGTGGCCTGGCTCAGAAGGTAGCGGCTTTGTCGGTCAGCGACTGCACCAACTCGTCGAACGACTTCGAGAAGGAGTGCACGCCCTCGTCCTCGAGCGTCTGCTCGACATCGAGCATGTCGATGCCGGCGTCGGCCAGCCGGGCCAGCGCGGTGGTGGCCTCGTCCGGATCGGCATCGACGGTCCGCTTCAGCGTCCCGTGGTCCTCGAAGGCGCGCAGCGTCGGCTCCGGCATGGTGTTCACCGTGGCCGGGCCGATCAGGCTGTCCACGTAGAGCAGGTCGGCATAGGCGGGGTTCTTGGTCGAGGTCGAGGCCCACAGCGGCCGCTGCACGCGGGCGCCCTTGGCCCGCAGCGCCTCCCAACGCTCGCCCGAGAAGGTGCGGTGGAAGTGCTGATAGGCCGCCTGGGCCTGGGCCACCGCGGCGGTGCCGCGCAGACCGAGGATGGCGGGGTCACCCTGCTCCCCGCCGGCCAGGGCTTACAGGCGGCGGTCGACCTCGGTGTCGACCCGGCTGACGAAGAAGGAGCCCACGCTGGCCACCTTGGACAGCTCGGCCTCGCGCCCGGCGGCCACCAGGGCCTCGAGGCCCTTGAGGTAGGCCTCCATCACCTCGTCGTAGCGGTCGAGCCCGAAGATCAGGGTGACGTTGATGCTGTGGCCCTCGCCGATGAGGGTCTCGATGGCCGGCACACCCTCCTTCGTCGCCGGCACCTTGACGAAGAGGTTGGGTTGGGCGATGCGCGCGTGCAGGTCGCGCGCCGACGTGACCGTGTCCGCCGTCTCGTGGGCCTGGGCCGGCGAGACCTCGAGTGACACGTACCCGTCCTCGCCGTCGCTCTCGTCGTAGAGCGGGCGCAACATGTCGAGCGCGTTGGTGATGTCGGTGATGGCCATCTCCCAGTAGGCGCTGTCGACCGTGTGGTCCTTCATGAGGGCGCGGAACTGGTCGTCGTAGGTGTCCTGGCCGCTGATGGCGTTGGCGAAGATCGTCGGGTTGGACGTGATGCCGCGCACGCCCAGTGCGAGCAACTCGGCCAACTGGCCCCCTTCGAGCCAGTCCCGGCGCAGGTTGTCGAGCCAGGCGCTCTGGCCACCGATCTCATAGAGGTCCTGCAGTCGGGTCATGCGAATAGCTCCCTTCGTCGCGCTACGTGTCGCCGGCGGCGGACCGCCGGTACGGGGTCAGCCACCCAGTTCGGCCAGGAGGGACCGGGCCCGTTCCACCACGTGCTCGGCGGTGATCCCGAACTTCTCCATGGCGACCGCCCCCGGGGCCGACGCGCCGAAGTGGTCGATCCCGATGGCGTCGTCGGCGTAGCGGTCCCAGCCGAACGTGGCGCCGGCCTCGATGCTCACCACAGGCACATCCGGCGGGAACACCGAGTCCTGGTAATCGTCGGGCTGCTGCTCGAAGCGGTCCCAGGACGGGAACGACACCACCTGCGCCTGCACCCCCGACTGGGCCAGCACCGCGGCGGCGTCGACACAGTGCTGGACCTCGCTACCGGTGCCGACCAGGACGATCCGGGGCGGCCCGTCGCTGTCGACCAGGACGTAGGCGCCACGGTCGACGCCGTCGGCTGCCCGCTCCGCCGTGGCGGCCAGGACGGGCACGTTCTGGCGGGTCAGGACCAGACCGACCGGCCCGTCCGCCTCGACGGCCAGGCGCCAGGCCTGGGCCGTCTCGTTGGCGTCGGCCGGGCGGATGAGGCTGAGCCCGGGCATGGCCCGCAGGGAGGCCAGATGCTCGATCGGCTGGTGGGTCGGGCCGTCCTCGCCCAGGCCGACCGAGTCGTGGGTCCACGAGTAGATGACGTGGGTCCCGGTCAGCGCGGCCAGGCGGACGAGCGGGTCGCATGTAGTCGGAGAAGCAGAAGAACGTCCCGCCCACGGGCAGGACGCCCCCGTGCTGCGCCATGCCGTTCATGGCCGACCGCCATGCCGTGCTCGCGGATGCCGTAGTGGACCTGGATCCCCCCGGGCGTCTGGCGGGACTGCATGTCCGCGCCCTTCACCTTGACGCCGTTGTTGCCGGTCAGGTCGGCCGAGCCGGCCAGCAACCCCGGCAGCTTGCCCGCCGTCGCGTCGATGCACTGGTTGATGGCGTGGCGGGTGGCGAGCTGGGTGCCGGCGTCGAATCCGGGCAGGTCGTCCGCCCAGCCCGCCAACCCCCGCCCGGCCTGCGCGGCCTCCCAGGCCGCACGGTCGCCCTTCCAGGCCTCGAAGCGCTCGGTCCAGGCGGCGTGGCGCTCGGCGCCGCGGGCGATCTGCTGGCCGTAGAAGTCGCGCACCTCGTCGGGAACCCAGAAGGTCTGGTCCGGCGGCAGGCCCAGGATCTCCTTGGTCACCTTGATCTCCTCGGCGCCGAACGGCGAGCCGTGGGCCGCCGCCGTGTCGGTCAGCTTCGGCGAGGGCCACCCGATGTGGCTCCGCAGCACCAGGAGTGTCGGTTTGGCGTCGGGCCCGTCAGCCGGCTCGTCCAGCGCCTCCCGGATGGCGGCCTCCAGCGCGTCCACGTCGTTTGCCATTTCGCCGAGGTTGCGCACCCGCCACCCGTAGGCCGCGAAGCGCTCGGGCACGTTGTCGTTGTACGCCAGCTCGGTCGGGCCGTCGATCGTGATGTGGTTGTCGTCGTAGAAGCCGAGCAGACGGCCGAGGCCGAGATGCCCGGCCAACGACGCCGCCTCGTGCGAGACCCCCTCCATGAAGCAGCCGTCGCCGGCGATGACGTAGGTCCGGTGGTCGCACACCTCGCTGCCGAACGTCGTCCGCAGCCAGCGCTCGGCGATGGCCATGCCGACGGCGTCCCCCACCCCCTGACCCAGTGGCCCCGTGGTGACGTCGATCCCCGCCGTGTGGCCGGCCTCGGGGTGCCCCGGCGTGCGGCTGCCCCACTGGCGGAACTGGCGCAGGTCCTCGAGCGAGAGGTCGTACCCGGTCAGGTGCAGCATGGCGTACTGCAGGATGCAGGCGTGCCCGTTGGAGAGGACGAAGCGGTCGTGGTCCGGCCACTCGGGGTCGCGCGGGTCGTAGTTCATGATGCGCGTCCAGAGCACGTGGGCCAGCGGTGCCAGCGCCATGGCGGTGCCGGAGTGGCCGGAGTGGGCGGCCTCGGGCGCATCCATCGCGATGCCGCGCACGACATTGATGCCGAGCTCCACCAGCCTGGGGTCCTGTACGACCGGAGTGGGTGTCTGCAACGCCATGGTCAAACCCTAACCGTCCCCTTCCGGCGGCCGTCAGGCCGTCACCTACTCTTCACGTTCATGGCTTCCCGCATGCAGGTGCCGCCAAACAGCGACTTGACCCTGGGGATGACATGCGCCGACAAGACGGTCCCGGGCCGCTGCGTCTGGCGCATGCGGGCGGACGAGCGCTTCGCCAACCCCGCCGGCATTATGCAAGGGGGCTTCCTCGGCGCCTTCGCCGACTCGTCCATGGGTGCCGCCGCCGTCACCTACGCCGAGGGCCGCCGGGTCTTCTGCTCCAACGCCGAAATGAAGATCAGCTTCCTGGGCGCCGTCCCACCCGGGGCCGACCTGACCTGCACCGCCGACGGTGGTGTCCGGCGGGCGCCGCGTGGCCTTCGTGGAGGCCAGCGTCACCGCCCGCGCGGAGGGCCAGGAGGGGAGCGGTTGGTGGCCCGGGCGTCGTCGACCTACATCTACAAGGACCGCGACCTGAGACGGCCCTCCCGGCCGGTGTTTGCGTAGGACCGGCCCAGAGACCAGGATTATGCGTTCATGACACCATCGTCGGACAACGGCAGTCACGGCCTGCGCAACGCGGGAGACGACGCCTTCCAGCTCACGGTGGACTACCTCAAGCAGGAGGTGGTCGAACCGCTGCGAGGCCTGGGCCGCTTCCTCTACATGGGCATCGCCGGCTCGTTCTTCCTGGCCTTCGGGCTCCTGCTCATCCTCCTCGGGGTGCTGCGCCTGCTGCAGACCGAGACCGGGACGGCGCTGGAGGGGGACTGGTCGTGGGTGCCCTACGCGGTGACCGTCGTGCTCGGCGTCGCCGTCATCGCCGTGGCGGCGCTGCGGATACAGGCCGGACCGGGACAGGCGAAGCTGCCCGAGGTCATCGCCCGGCGTGAAGCGAGAGAGATCGAAGGACAGGAGGGAGCGAGCTGATGGCAGGCACGACCACGAAGGCGGGCAGCAACGGGCGCCTCATCACCCGGGAAGACCTGCAGGCCGCGTACTCACAGGTGATGGGCGAAGGCGAGGCCACGGCCCGGGCGGCAGCGCCGCGAGGACTGGCCGTGGCCGGCGCCGTCGGCATCCTTCTCCTGACGCTGGCCTTCCTGGCGGGCCGCCGACGCGGCCGGGCCAAGTCCGCCGTCGTCGAGATCCGGCGGCTCTGAGGTGGACCTGCTCCTGCGGCGCTTCCTGCGCGCCGGAGTCCGACGAGGCGTGGCCGGCAACTGGTACTGGTTCCTGCTCGCCGGTGCCACCTTCTTCCTCCGCCGCGTCCTGAACGACCGGTCCAGCCCCGTGTCGAGCGTGGTCGTGTCGCCGGGGGAGCAGGTGCTCATCACCGTGCGCGATCGCAACGCCGTTCCCGCCGCCGAAGCCTGAGTCCCGTGCCGGGCGCCCTGGCGGCGGGGGAGCGGGTGCTCCTCATCGACCCCAAGGACCGCCGTTACCTGCTCACGCTCGTCAGCGGTGCCACCTTCCACACCCACGCAGGGCGTGCTCGCCCACGACGACATCATCGATGCCGCCGAGGGTTGCCGGGTCACCGGCTCGACCGGGCGCAGCTTCTTGGTGTTGCGGCCGACGCTCAGCGACATCGTGCTCAAGATGCCCCGGGGGGCACAGGTCATCTACCCGAAGGACCTCGGCGCCATCCTGATTGCGGCCGACATCGCGCCGGGCCAGCGGGTCCTGGAAGCGGGCGTCGGCTCGGGAGCGCTCTCCATGACCGTCCTGCGGGCCGGAGCATCCATCGTCGGCTACGAGCTCCGCGAGGACTTCGCCGAACGCGCGCGAGCCAACGTGGCGGCCACCCTCGGCCCCGACGCGCCCTACCGCGTCGAAATCCGCGACGTGACCGAGGGCATCGAAGAGACGGACTGGACCGGATTCTGCTCGACATGCCCGAGCCCCACAAGGTGGTCGCCAGCGCGGCGACGGCGCTGCGCCCCGGCGGCATCCTCCTGGCCTATCTCCCGACCATCAACCAGACGGCGCTGTTGCGCCAGACGCTCGACGAGGACGGCGTGCCCTTCGGCCTGGCCGAGACCCAGGAGATCATGCGGCGCACCTGGCACGTCGAGGCCCGCTCGGTCCGCCCCGACCACCGCATGGTCGGGCACACCGGATTCCTCACGACGGCGCGTCGGCTGGAGGGTTGACGTGGGCCGTGGACCCGGGCGTCGTGGCGTACATCGAGGGCATCCCGCCCGCGCGACCGCCCCCTGTTCGACCGGCTTCATGCCATTGTGCTCGCCGAGCACCCCGATGCCGAGGTGGCTCTCGCCTACGGGATGCCGGCGTACCGGGTGGGCCGACGACGGCTGAACCTCGGGGCGTGGAAGCACGGCGTGTCCGTCTACGGCTGGCGGGGCGATCGCGACGGCGGTTTCGTGGCGCGCCACCCGGAGCTCTCGAGCGGCAAGGGAACGATCCGCATCCGGCCCGGCGACGCCGAGGCGATCTCCGACGAGGAGTTCAGGGCGTTGCTCGGCGGCGCGCTCGAGCCCTGAGGAGCGTCGCTAGTCGCGCTCGATGAAGATGCACTCTCCGGGGCATTCCTCGGAGGCTTCGACCACGGCGTCCTCGAGGTCGGCCGGCACCGCCGCCATACCCGCTGAGCCACCGGGCTCGTTCTTGACGTCGCCTTCCTCCTTCACGTAGGCCAGGCCATCGTCGAGGAGGGTGAAGACGGCAGGCGCGATCTCCTCGCAGAGCCCGTCGCCCGTGCAGAGATCCTGGTCGATCCAGACCTTCATGTACCTGTCTCTCTCCCTTGTCGCAGCCGCCCAACGAGCCACGGGGACCGTAGTGAGGCGTCCCGCGGACCAGTCAATCTGGCCTTGCCGGTCCCCCAGCGTACCCGTCCGGGCCTGCCGACCCGGTGCATCGCCGGTGCAGGAGCGGTGCAGCGCCAATACGGGCCGTCCGCGCCGGGGCGAGGGCTAGGGTGAACGGCAGTGACCGCGACTCCCGACGAAGCCGCTGCCCAGGCTGAGGCGCTGCGCGCCGAGCTGGCAGACGCCGAGGACGAGATCCACGCGCTCCGCCGCCGGTTGCAGGAGAGCCCCGGCCGGGTCCAGGCCCTGGAGGAGCGCCTCCTCGAATCGAAGGGCAACTGGCCCAGGCGACCTCGCAGAACGAGAAGCTGACCTTCACCCTGCAGCAGGCCAAGGAGCAGCTGGCCGCCCTGCGCGAGGAGGTCGAGAAGCTCACCCAGCCACCGGCGGCCTACGGCACGTTCCTCGGGATCAACGAGGACGGCACCGTCGACGTCTTCTCGAGCGGCCGCAAAATGCGGGTCAGCCTGCACCCCGACATCGACCCCGGGGCGATCCGCAAGGGCAACGAGGTCGTCCTCAACGAGAGCCTCAACGTGGTGCTCGTGCGCGACGGGGAGTTCTCCGGCGAGGTCGTCACCCTGAAGGAGCAGCTCGAGGACAAGCGGCGCTGCGTGATCTTCGCCCGGGCCGACGAGGAGCGGGTCGCCGACCTCTCCGAGGACATGCTGGGCGTGAAGCTGCGGGCCGGCGACTCGCTGTTGATGGACACGCGCACCCAGCTCCTCATCGAGAAGCTGCCCAAGCTCGAGAGCGAGGAACTCGTTCTCGAGGAGGTACCCGACATCACCTACGCCGACGTCGGCGGCCTGGACACCCAGATCGAGGCCATAACCGACGCGGTCGAGCTGCCCTACATGCACCGCGACCTCTTCGTGGAGTACTCGCTGCCGGCCCCCAAGGGCATCCTCCTGTACGGGCCGCCCGGCTGTGGCAAGACCCTCATCGCCAAGGCGGTGGCCAACTCCCTGGCCAAGAAGGTCGCCCTGAAGACCGGCAACGACAACGTGCGCAGCTTCTTCCTCAACATCAAGGGCCCGGAACTGCTCAACAAGTACGTGGGCGAGACGGAGCGCCAGATCCGCCAGGTCTTCCAGCGCGCCCGCGAGAAGGCGGACGAGGGCATGCCCGTCATCGTCTTCTTCGACGAGATGGAGTCGCTCTTCCGGACGCGGGGCACCGGCATCAGCTCCGACATGGAGTCGACCATCGTGCCCCAGCTGCTGGCCGAGATCGACGGCGTCGAGTCGTTGCGCGACGTCATCGTCATCGGCGCGTCCAACCGGGAGGACCTGATCGACCCCGCCATCCTGCGGCCGGGGCGGCTCGACGTGAAGATCAAGATCGAGCGGCCCAACGAGGAGGCCGCCGGCCAGATCTTCAGCCGCTACCTCACGCCCGACCTGCCCCTCGACGGCGAGGAGGTCAAGCGGCTCGGCGGCGGCGACCCGTCCAAGGCGGTCCAGGCCATGATTGAGCGAACCGTGGCCGAGATGTACCGCGAGGACGACGACAACCGGTTCCTGGAGGTCACCTACCAGAACGGCGACAAGGAGATCCTCTACTACCGCGACTTCGCCTCGGGCGCCATGATCGAGAACATCGTCCGGCGGGCCAAGAAGCTGGCCATCAAGCGGGTCATCGCCGGGGAGATCCGGCGGGATCCGCACCGCCGACATGCTCGAGTCGATCCGTCAGGAGTACAAGGAGAACGAGGACCTGCCCAACACCACCAACCCCGATGACTGGGCGCGGATCTCGGGCAAGAAGGGTGAGCGGATCGTCTACGTCCGGACGCTGCTCACCGAGGACCGTGAAGTGCACGGAGGCCGCTCTATCGAGCGGGTCGGTACCGGCCAGTACCTCTAGAAGTTAGGGTCGCACCGTGGCCATCACGAAGGTCTGCGGCATTGAGACCGAGTACGGCATCCTTTCGCCAGGACCCGAGCAGAACCCCATTGCGGCGTCGTCGGTGCTCGTCAACGCCTACGCGGCCGACGTGGAGCAGCAGATCGGCTGGGACTTCGAGGACGAGACCCCGGGCAACGACGCCCGTGGCTTCGCCCGCGAGGGGTCCCTGGCGCCCATGGTGGAGACGCACCTGGCCAATACCGTCCTGACCAACGGCGCCCGCTTCTACGTGGACCATGCCCATCCCGAGTATTCGAGCCCCGAGTGCCTGACGCCGCTGGAGGGAGTGCTCTACGACAAGGCGGGCGAGGAGGTGCTCCGCCGGTCCATGATCGCCGCCGCGCTCCGCATCCCGGACCATGCCGGCGCCGATCGTCTACAAGAACAACTCCGACGGCAAGGGCAACTCCTACGGCTGCCACGAGAACTACATGATGGACCGGGCGGTGCCCTTCGCCAAGGTGATCGACGGCGTCGTCCCGCACTTCGTGTCGCGGACCCTCTACACCGGATCGGGCAAGGTCGGCACCGAGACCGCTGCCCTCGATGCCGACACGGTGCACTACCAGCTGTCGCAGCGGGCCGAGTTCTTCGAGGAGATCGTCGGACTCGAGACGACGCTCAAGCGCCCGATCGTCAACACCCGCGACGAGCCGCATGCCGACCCCAAGCGCTTCCGCCGGCTCCACGTGATTGTCGGCGACGCCAACATGTCGGAGATCGCCACGTTCCTGAAGCTCGGCAGCACGGCCATCGTGCTGGCCATGGTCGAGGACGAGGCCGGCCCGACCCGTGACCTCTCGCTCGTCGGACCCCGTGCGCGCGCTGCACCAGGTCTCGGCCGACCTGACGCTAATCGCCCGCTGGCGCTCACCGATGGCTCGACCGCCACCGCCCTCGACATGCAGTGGGAGATCTTCGGCGCCGCCCGCAAGTACGCCGAGGAGTTCGGCCTGGCGGCCCTGGGCGACGACGGGCGAGGTCGGCGCGCTGGTACTGGAGCATTGGGAGGCGGTGCTGTCGGGCCTGGAGTCGGACCCCGCCTCGCTGGCCGACACCCTCGACTGGGTGGCCAAGCGCGAGCTCCTGCTGGCCTACCAGGACCGGCACACCTGCGGCTGGAAGGACCCCCGGGTTGCCGCACTGGCATTGCAGTACCACGACCTGCGACCCGACAAGTCCGTTTTCCGGCGTCTGGACATGCGCTCGCTGGTGACACCGGCCCAGGTGGCCCATGCCGTCGGGGAGCCGCCCACGGGGACCCGGGCCTGGTTCCGCGGCAAGTGCCTGGCCCGGTGGCCCGAAGCGGTCGTCACGGCCAACTGGGATTCCCTCGTCTTCGACGTCGGCGCAGACCCGTTGCGGCGCGTCCCTATGATGGACCCCCTCAAGGGAACAGCCGAGCACACTGGCGAACTCCTGGCGCAGAGCACAGGACCGTCCGACCTGCTCACCCGGCTCAACTCTTAAAGAAGAACGCTCGCACCACAGGACGGGACACGAACAATGGCAGAACAGGAACAGAAGCGGAAGGGCTCGGGTACGCGGTCGACCGAGACCGAGACCGAAGTCGAAGAGGCCGCCCCTGCGACATCCGAGCGAGGCGAGAAGATCAAGGCAGAGCTCGACGACCTCCTCGACGAGATCGACGAGGTGCTGGAGGACAACGCAGAGGAGTTCGTGCGGAACTACGTGCAAAAGGGTGGACAGTAACCACCCGTGGCCCTTCCTCTCTTCCCCCCGGAACGTGATCCGGGTCCGGACTTCGTCGGCCTCCTGCGCCTCACGTCGGCCCACTCCGACGCGCCGGCCCGGGCCCTCGAACCGCTGACCCCGGTGCAGGCGCCCCACGGCACCACGGTGGTGGCGCTGCGCTATCTCGACGGCGTGGTGATGGCGGGGGACCGCCGCGCCACGGCGGGCAACATCATCGCCCACCACGCCATGCAGAAGGTCTTCCCGGCCGATCGCTTCTCCGCCGTGGCCATCGCCGGGACCGCCGGGATGGCCATTGAGATGGTCCGGCTCTTCCAGGTGCAGCTCGAGCACTACGAGAAGGTCGAAGGTGCCACCCTCTCGCTGGAGGGCAAGGCCAACCAACTGGCCCAGATGGTCCGTCAGCACCTGCCACTGGCCATGCAGGGCCTCGCCGTGGTCCCGCTCTTCGCCGGGTTCGACACGGCCCGCAGCACCGGTCGCATCTTCAACTACGACGTGACGGGCGGCCACTACGAGGACACCGACTTCCAGGCGACGGGCTCGGGCGGGCGCGACGCCCGGAGCACGATCAAGCTGGGCTGGCGGGAGGGCCTGGGCCGCGACGAGGCCGTCGACCTCGCCATCCAGTCGCTCTACGACGCCGCCGACGAGGACTCCGCCACCGGTGGTCCCGACCTGGTCCGCGGCATCTACCCGATCATCGCCGTGGTGGACGCGGCGGGGTACCGAGAGGTGCCCGGGGACGAGGTGGCCGAGCGCTTTGCCACGTTGATCGCCCGCAAGCAGGCGGAGCGTGCATCGTGAGCATGCCGTACTACGTGGCGCCGGAGCAGGTCATGAAGGACCGCGCCGAGTACGCCCAGAAGGGCATTGCCCGGGGCCGCTCACTGGTCGCCACCACCTACGACGTCGGCATCGCCATTGTGGCCGAGAACCCGTCGCGCACGCTGCACAAGATCAGCGAGATCTACGACCGCATCGCCTTCGGTGGTGTCGGCAAGTACAACGAGTACGACCAGCTCCGCGTCGCCGGTGTTCGCCATGCCGACACCAAGGGGTACGCCTACAGCCGCGAGGACGTCGACGCCCGCTCACTGGCCAACCTCTACGCGCAGTACCTCGGCAACGTCTTCACCCACGAGATGAAGCCCCTCGAGGTGGAGATCCTGGTGGCCGAGCTGGGCGAGGCCCAGAACCAGCTGTACCACATCGCCTATGAGGGCACGATCACCGACGAGGACCGCTTCGCGGTGCTCGGCGGCGACGCGGAGACCATCACCGAGCGTGTCGGGGCGGCGTGGCGGGCCGAGTGGGACCTGGCCAGAGCGGTCAAAGCGACCACAGAGGCGTTGGCCGGCCCGGACCGGA
>CAWCFG010000005.1:0-160540 GCA_963794875.1 uncultured Acidimicrobiaceae bacterium | reverse complement strand
CCTCTTTCTCGTCTTCAAAGGACTCGCCTATGCCATCTCGCTGGGGAGCGCCCGTGGAGGCCCAACCTTTCCTGCCATGTTTCTCGGCATTGTCGCCGGTCTCCTGTGCGCCCATCTTCCAGGATTTTCCGAAACACCTGCCGTGGCGGCGCTGATGGGAGCGGCAACGGTCTCGATTCTCCGCCTCCCCTTGGCCTCAATCATCATTGCCCTGATCGTGTCCCAGGCCGGAGCCGCCACAACCCCTCTCATCATCGTGGCGGTGGTCGTGGCATACCTGGTCGTCCTGGCCTTGTCGGCCTCGATAGCCCCGAAGGAAGCCCTGGTTGTAATGGCAGGTTCGCCGGAGGTTGACGGAAGCGGTGCGCCACCAAAGATGTTTACAGACGAGCTCCAACGATGACAGTGTCAACTCGCCAAGCTCTTCGGCAGGCGGATTGCTGGCCGAATGTCGTCCGAGAGGTGGACCGGTGACGACGGCGGCTGTCGGTGGCTCCTTTCGGTTTCCGACGCTCCGATCCATAGTCGAGTTCGATAGCTATGGCGGCGTGGTGATTGTCATCTTGATCACGTACGTGCTTTCGATCAACCTGTCTCAGTTCTGGGGCCAGTCAGTCATTGTCGTCATTCAGATAGCCACCGTCTCGATCATTCTCCGGATCTCGCGCGCACCCCACGTGGTCCGAGTCGCCGCCGCCGCATGTCTGGCCGTCGCCGTAGCAGCGGCGATCGTCGCACTGTTTCTCCATCACGACGTCGCCGACAAGTTCCTGCCGGCAGTGAGCGGCCTTCTGTACTTGATCGCGCCCGTGACGATTCTCCGCCACCTCATGCAGAGGGCGGTTGTGGATCAAGAAACGGTCTTGGGCGCGGTAGCCGCCTACCTCCTCATCGGGATGTTCTTTGCGTTCGTCTATAGAGCAGCCGCCGCCAACGAGGCCACGGCGTTCTTCGGTGCCCAGGGCGACGGGACCCTTGCCCAGGATCTGTTCTTCTCGTTCACGACCCTCACGACGACTGGTTACGGAAATCTCGTCCCCGCTGAGAATCCGGGGCAGAGCTTGGCCCTGGCTGAGATGCTGATCGGTCAACTGTTCCTGGTGACCGCTGTGGCAAAAGTCATCAACTCCTACCGGCCGGCAAATAGGCGGGGCCTGGCAACACAAGAGGCTGGTGCAGTCTCTCGTGACGAACCGCCGCCCGCTGAGAGGTCATGAGAAGACAATGGCGCTGAGCTCGGTTGCCCAACGGAGGAAGTCCACGTTCTGCTTTCTCCAGACCAACACCAGGACCGCTTGCAGATCATGACTCCAACCGACGAATCTGATTCGTCCTCCACCCATTCCCATGCTCGGCAGAGACTCGAGCGCCGGATGAAGTCGCTCGAAGATACGTACACAGGTTCCTCGGCAGAGCATCTTTGGAATCGACTTAACTCACTGGACTTCATCAACAAAGGAATGCTCTTCGCTGCGGTGCTGCTGTTGTGCTTTTTCCCCTTCGTAATTGTGGCGAACGCGCTTGTCGGGCAGTCAACGGTCACCGGATTGGTGCGACATCTTGGATTGAACCAACAGGCAGCCAAGGACGTGAGTGATCTTTTCACCTCCTCTTCGTCTACGTCGGATGCCGTGACGGGCACGGCCTACGCCTTCTTCATTCTGGGAGGAATTGCGGCAGCTTCGGCGGTGCAAGACCTTTACGAGCGCTCATTCGAGTTGGACTCAGGAGGCCTCAAGGACTTTCTCCGCCGCCTGGTGTGGCTGGCGGCAACCGTCGGCTGCGTCTCATTGGCCGCCGTGGTCGGACCGTGGGTGCAAAGTGCGGCCGGGGTCTGGCTCGTGGCCTTGCTGGGACTCGTTGGACTGACCGGCTATTGGTGGCTGACGATGTGGTTCTTGCTCTCGAGGCGGGTGTCGTGGCACGACCTCCTCCCTTCGGCGATCGCGACGGCGCTCTTTTGGGTGGGCATGGAGGTGGTGTTCTCGTTCATCTTTTCTGACACCGTGATTTCGGATGACAAGAAGTACGGTCCCATAGGGGTCGTGTTCGCGCTCATGTCCTGGCTCGTTGCGATTGGCGTCGTGATCATTCTGGGCGCCGTGGTGGGACTCGTCTGGCGCGAGCGAGAGCTGTCCTTCTCGCGAGCGTTCCGTTGGATACTGCGGCCATCCGACCGGAAGTCGGCGGTCCGCGCCCGCGCAATGGGCGAGGTTCGAGGAACCGAACGCAGCCCCTGAGGTTTCGACCTCTCAGTGAGGCGGATGCTCAGTGCAGGCCGGAAGAGATGGTCTCAAACGTGTGCTCGGACGGTTGAAAAAGCTCCCTGACAATCCCGTCGACTCACGAATGCGACTGCGCGGCACATCTGCGTCGTCACCACAGAAGTCAGATGGCCCAATCACCCCGGTGAGGGTGATGACTGGTGGTGTGTCTGTCATCAGACTCAATCGTGGAAGGCACACCGCCAATACCCGTAGGGAGACACATGCTTGCGTACACCTACCCGCTTCTGAGCCTGTTCTGGACCATGCTCCTTTTTGCGGGTGTATTTCTGATGATCTTCTTCATCGTCTGGTGCTTCGTGGACAACTTCCGTCGCCACGATCATCACGGCGGGGCGAAGGCCGGCTGGACCATCCTGATTCTCTTCTTGCCCATCATCGGTGCGCTGATCTACATCATCGCTCGCCCCGCAGACGCTGACATACAACGGACGAACGTATGACAGGCAGCGAAACAAACCTGCTTCGGAACGGAGAACGGTGGACATGAAAGATATCGATCGTAGTCATCTCCCGATTCGTCGGCCCACCTTCTCGGGAGCGATCCAAAAGACACTGGACGGATCGCAGCCCGACTGGAACCTCATCGGCCATCCGGTACCGCCCGCTGATGCACCGAATGTGCTGCTCGTCCTCATCGACGACGCCGGTTTCGGGAATCCGAGCACATTTGGCGGGCCGATCCAGACGCCGAACCTGAGCCGCCTCGCTGGCGACGGGCTTCGCTACAACCGCTTCCACGTGACCGCTCTGTGTTCTCCGACCCGCGGATCTTTGTTGACCGGGCGCAACAACCATACGGTCGGCTTCGGCTCCATCGGAGAGCTTTCCGGTGGTTTCCCGGGGTACTCGGCGACTCTGCCCCGCGATTGCGCCCCCCTTCCTCGGATTCTGCGTGACAACGGCTACAGCACCGCAATATTCGGAAAATGGCACCTGACGCCCGACGGACAACAGGGTGCGGCCGGTCCGTTCGATCGTTGGCCAAATGGCTGGGGATTCGACTACTTCTACGGGATCCTCGGTGGTGGATCGAGCCAGTGGGATCCCTGCCTGGCCGAGAATCAAAAGATCATCGGCACCCCGGAGAAGTATTACGACGAGGACGACCCGTATTACTTTCCAGACGCCATGGCGGATCGGACGATCGAGTGGCTCCACGCCGTGCGGGCCCAGGATGCCCATAAGCCCTTCTTCGTCTACTACTCCACCGGATGCAGCCATGCTCCACACCATGTGACCGCGACGTGGGCCGACAGGTACAAGGGGATGTTTGACCAGGGGTGGGACAAGCTGCGCGAGGAGACCTTCGCTCGTCAGAAGCGGCTCGGGGTGATCCCGGCTAACACCGAGCTCACACCGCGACGCAGCCTTCCCGGCGTGGAGTGACCTGTCCGACGATCTGAAGAAGTTCTACGCCCGCCAGATGGAGGTCTACTCCGGGTTCTCGGAGAACGCCGACCACAACGTCGGGCGCGTGATCGATTCCATTGAGGATCTCGGCGAGATCGACAACACGCTCATTGTGTGGATCTGGGGCGACAATGGAGCCAGCATGGAGGGAACGATCACAGGGTCCTTCAACGAGCTCACGACTCAGAACGGGATCCCGTTGACCGCTGAGATGCAACTGCAACTTTCGGAACAGTACGGCGGCCTGGACCAGTGGGGTGCTCCGATCATGGATCCCCACTATTCGGCGGCGTGGGCCTGGGCAGGGGCCACGCCGTTTCAATGGGGGAAGCAGGTTGGTTCCCACCTCGGCGGGACGCGCAATCCAATGGTGGTGCGTTGGCCGGCTTGCATCAAGGACGCGGGCGGGCTGCGTGCGCAATTCACTCACGTCATCGATGTGGCCCCCACCATTCTTGAAGCTGCCGGGATCCCTGAGCCCGATACGGTCGACGGGATCGAGCAGGACCCGATGCATGGTTCCTCGTTCGGTAAGACCTTCACTGACGGAGCAGCACCGGAACTCCGCACGCAGCAGTACTTCGAGACGGTGGGCAACCGAGCCATGTACAAAGACGGCTGGTGGCTGGCCATGAAGACCGAACGCATTCCGTGGGAGCTCACGCCTGAGGCCCTTGCTCCGTACGCACCGGGTGTCTGGGATCCGGATGCTGGCCCGGCGGAGCTCTACTACCTTCCAGACGACTTCTCGCAGGCCAAAGACCTTGCTGCCGACCATCCCGAAAAAGTGCAGGAGCTCAAGGATCTGTTTTGGGAGGAAGCCGAGCGCTACAAGGTGTTACCACTACTGGCTGCCCTCTCGACGTTCTTCGGTATTGTGCCGCCGATCGAAGGGGAGAGCACCTTCGAGTTCCGCGGTGACGTACAGAACGTGCTTTCCGGAATGATCCCGAGGATCTACAACCGCTCGTACACCATTACTGCGGAGCTGGTTGTACCGGAGACGGGCGTCGAAGGTGTCATCGTTGCTGAGGCGGATCACCTCGGCGGATTCACCCTCTATGTCAAGGATGGGAAGCTCACGCACACCTATTCGATGATGGGCGTGTTCGTCTATACCCAAGTAGCCGAAGAGGATCTGCCTGCCGGCGAAGTCACCGTGCGCATGGAATTCTTGGCTGACGGGGCGAAGCCGGCCACTGGTGGCGACGTGACGCTCTTTGTCGATGACCGCCAGATTGGAAAGGGCCGAATGGACTACACGGTGCCGATCCGCTTTTCGGGATATGCCGGCATGGATATCGGGCGTGACAATGGTGGCGTTGTCGACCGCGCGTATGAGGATCAGAAGCCCTTTCCATTTACGGGGACAATCAACAAGGTGGTGTTCGACATCACGCCGCATGTCACCGACGAGGACGAACTTCATGTCCACACTGCTCATCACCACGGTCTGGCTGCCCACGCCTTGTCCGAATGATCGAGAGTGAATGGGCTGGAACGCACCGGGAGGGTGACACTGCCGGTGTGTATCGTGCCTGTCGGTGACCGCAATGCCGCAGCCAGGCGACCCTTACGCCAATGCTTTCGTGGCTGAAGCCGGCCAATGTTGGCGCATGATCCATGATTGCCAGGGCCAAGCCACCCACTGCACGAACGCTCCCACCTTGGACGGGTCGCGGGTTTGTCCCGAGCGGACAAAGGTGGTGGAGAGTCTGGGCCTGCCCCGATCACCTTGAGGGGCTCACGGGACAGAGAGAGTTCGGTGGGATACGGCGGGGACTTACACGTTCGCCGTGACGCGCTGCCCGAAGCCGACCTCAGCTGGGCTCAGGAGCCCACGAAGGAGATGTTCGCTCCTTTAGAGTTCCGTTCTCGTTCCGTTCTCGTTCTGTCCGTTCTCGTTCTGTCCGTTCTCGTTCTGTCCGTTCTCGTTCCGTCGGGGCACGTGGGGGGCACGAAAATTTCGGCCGAGCGGCGAACCAAAGATAGAAATAGCCTCTGAACAGGGCGTATCCGGTGGTCGGGACCGGCGTCGATCCGGTGACCTCACGCTTTTCAGGCGCGCGCTCTACCAACTGAGCTACCCGACCGGGTAACCGAATTCCACCCGCCCGGGAGCGGGTCGGAACTCGGTGGCGGACCTGACGGGATTTGAACCCGCGACCTCCGCCTTGACAGGGCGGCGTGCACTCCGAGCTGCACCACAGGTCCGTGCCGACGATGGACGTCGTGCTCTCCGGTCGGGTTGTGGACCTCCCGTTGAGCAGCCCCCAACCCTAGTCGGTTCCGGATTCGGTCCTTTCTCCGGGAGGAGGGCGGCCGAGCTACGGGGTGGCCGCCCGCAGGGCCTTCACTCCCGCCTCGAACTCCGGGTAGTCGGCGGGGTCGAGGGCATCGGCCAGAGCGGCGGCGCAGAGCCGGTCGGTCATCGCCTCCGCCTCGTCGTGCTTGCCCTTCATGACGGACACGTCGGGGAAGGGTTCGGGCCAGCCGAGGAACTTGGCCTGGCCGTTGCCCTCGTTGGACAAGATTGCCTCCAGTGGCGATAGACCGACCGCGGTGGTGGAGACAAGGTGCAATCCACCACGCCACTCCCGGAGCATCTGCATGAGCTGGGCGGCCCGACCCGCTGGGTGCTCGGAGCGGACGGCCTCGCGCCAGCCGGCGAAGAGGGGGATGGCAGACACGTCGACCCCGTCGACCAGCTTCTCGGAGACGGTGACGATGTCGTCGATCCCCTGCACCTCGCCGTAGTATTTCTCGCCCCAAAGTCCGTGGGCCTCGGCCATCCGGGCCGCCGCGGTCGTGGCACCGGACACGCTCGCGCCTTCGGCGTACATGGACCGCGCCGTCCTGGGCTCGAACCACCCGAAGGCCGACGTCACCACGTCCGGACCGACGTCACCGAGCATGCCGCCTCGCCCGGCGAAGTAAAAGGCGAACGGGTTCGACCAGCCCCACTCCGCAGCCCAACCGAAGACGTCCGGGCTCAAGTAGATGGCCGTCCCCACGTCGTGGATCGGATCGTACGTTGCCGCGCACCACGGCCGTCGCCGCGTCAGTGTCCATTGCATCCATCGGGCCTCCCTCGTCTGCTCGTTCGGGTCCGCGTCGGCCGCGGCTCTGGTCAGTCGTCCCCGAACTGCGAGGGCGGCGTCATCGTGACCCGGATGATCTCACGCACGCCTGGGATGGTCCCCGCCACGGAGGCGACGAAGCGGACGAACTCCGTCACGATCGCATCGAGATCGAGGACGAGCGGCGGATCGTCGGCGTCGAGCCCTTCTTCGGTGACGACTTCAACGGTTGTCCCGCCGAGGCGATCAGCGAGGAGGCGCAGGGCGGAGGTCGAAGAAAGCGGCATGCGGGAACTGTCCATCAGGCCGACCGCCTGCTGCAACCCGCTGACCGCTTGCGCGATGCCGGTGGTTGCGAAGTCGACGCCGGTGCCGGCGAGGCCCATGCCACCTTCAAGCGGCTCGAGCAGCATCAAGAGTCGGTCGATGCGCTCGGTCAGCGCATTGATCCCCTCCAGCGTGTCGAGGGCCGCGCTGGGGAAGCGGATCAGCGCCCCGGGAAAGCGGGTGATGGCCTCGAAGAAAGACGGTGATTCCACCCCTTGATCATGGGCCGGATGGTGCAGGGTGTCCAGTAGGCCCTGAGCCCTGCCCGCACCCCAGTTCACGGTGACGGGGGTCCAGACGATGCCCCACGAGGGCGGTTCAGGAGAGCTCGGACTCAATGGCGGCTCGCAGCTCCTCGAGCACCGGGCGACGCACCCGTTGCTTCGTCGTTAGGTGGGCGCGGCGGTCGAGCGAGGCGAGGTCCTCGGCTGCGGCTTGTGCCGTCTGGTCGAGGTCGGCTGCCGGGACCACGACGTCGAGCATCCCGGCGTCCCGGGCCTCGCCGGGGTCGAACATCGTGCCGGTCACCGCGGCGTGGTCGAAATGCGCCGGGGTGAGACGGTGCCGCGCGAGCACGACGGCGAACCACGGCAAGGTCAGCCCGATGCGGACCTCGTTGAGGCCCAACCGGTACGGACCCGCGGCGCCGAGGCGTACGTCCGCTGCCATGAGGAGGAATGCGCCGGCCGGGAAGGCGTGGCCGGTGCACGCAATGGCCACCGGGGCTGGGAACGAGAGAATGCGCTCGGCTAAGGAGGCTCCCAGTCTGAGCAGGGTCAGGACATCCTCGGGCGGTCCACTCAGCGTGTGCAGGTCGAAACCCGCGCTGAAACACCCGGGCCTGCCCTTGACCAGGACCACGGTCCCGTCCCCTTCAGCCTGGTCGAACGCCTCATGGAGCGACCGCAGCATCGAAATGGAGAAGACGTTGACCTTGCCGTCGTCCATGGCGATCGTGCTGACCAGTTCGGTCCGGCTGTAGCTGACGGGATCTCGCATGGTGGCTCCATTCCGGGCGGGTTATATTGAACCAATGTTTCGGAACAATGTTTCTAAACCATTCTCCCTGGGTCAAATTGCTGGATCCGCGCGGCGGGTCTGATGCCTCGGACCAAGCAGCGAACCCCGGAGCTGCGGGAACGGCTCCTCACGGTTGCCGTCGACCTCCTGGCGCGAGAAGGAGCGGCCGGATTGACGGCGAGATCGTTGGCGGCTCGAGCGGAGACGTCGGCCCCTGCCCTCTATGAGTTGTTCGGCGACAAGTCGGGGGTCATTCGCGAGCTGTATTTCGAGGGCTTCCGGCTGCTCTCGAGCGACCTGTCGGCCCCGGCCGAAACGTCCGATCCGGTGGCGGATCTGTGGACGCTGACCGCTACGTACCGCAAGTTCGTCCGGGCCAACCGGGAACTGGCCGAGGTCATGTTCTCTCGCCCCTTCGCCGATTTCTCGCCCGGACCCGAGGAGCTGGCGGCGACGAGCTCGGTCCGGCTGCTGATTGTGAGCCGGGTGCGACGGTGCATTGAAGCCGGACGCCTGCGCGGGGACGAGACGGACGTCGCCCACGTCCTGGTGGCCTTGATACAGGGCATGGCATTTGCCGAAGCGGCCGGCCGGCTGGGGACCTCGACGGAATCGGTCGAGCGCCGATGGCGATTGGCCATCGGCGCCATGCTCAATGGATTCGGCGGCAGCGCCGAACGTCACGGGGGTCGTGCAGCATCAGCGCCGCAGGGAGCTGCCGCCCTTCGTCAAGAGTGATTGGTAGATGGCCGCCGGCAGTCGCGACACGAAATCGATCACTTTGGCGTCTGGGCCGATCAATGCGCGTCGCCGGTCGCGGCGCACGGCAGTGAGGATCTGCATTGCCGCCTTGTCGGGACTAGTGATGAAGGCTCGTTCAAAATCCCTGATGGCCTTCTCCGGATCACCGGCGACATCACGGACGCTCGCATCCATTCGGGCGTGACGAGCAATGTTCGTCTTGATCCCACCGGGATGGATCGTGGTGACCGAGACGTTGGCCTCTTCGATGTCGAGCTCCATTCGCAGCGTGTCGGAAAACCCGCGGACGGCGAACTTGGCGGCGTTGTAAGCGGATTGGGTGGGCACGCTGATCAGACCGAAAACACTGGAGACATTCACGATGTGACCCTCGCCGGACTGGTTGAGGTACGGCAAGAAGGCCTTCGATCCATACACGACTCCCCAGAAGTTGATGTTCATCAGCCATTCGAAGTCCTCGTACGACATCGACTCGACCGTGGCACCGAGTGCCACACCTGCATTGTTGACAACGAGGTTGACCCGGCCATGGTCGCTCACGACGCTCTCGGCCCAGGCGTAGACGGCATCCCGATCCGCGACGTCCACATGCTGGGACGTGGTCGTGATGCCGAAGCCCTCGCATTGCGCCACCGTCTCGGCCAAACCCGTGTCGTCAATGTCACTCAACGCGAGATGGGCCCCCCGCCGCGCCAGGGCGTTGGCGAGCGCACGGCCGATGCCCGAGCCCGCTCCGGTAATGGCGGCGACGCGACCTCGGAAATCCCTCATCGCGTGCCGACTGGCCCCTTACGATGCGATGGGCTCGCTGGCACGCCGGACTCTTGACGAACCCGAGAACTCCATGACGGAGTCGTCGACCTCGCTCATTTTCAAGGCGCGGTAGTCGCGCAGGTAGCTCTGGTGGACCTTCCAGGGGTGCTTCGTTCCTTGCTTCGGCAGCAGGTGGGCCGAGCGCTGGATGTACCCCGAGGTCAACCCCAGAATCGGACCGGATGTCGCGGAGGTGTCCCGGTTGCGCGCCACGCACTGGGAGAACCCGCCTGCACGCATATGGTTCAGCAAACGGCACACGTAGTCGCAGGTGAGGTCGCACTTGAGTGTCCAGGACGCGTTCGTGTAGCCAATCGCGAGCGCCATGTTCGGCACTCCTTCCATCATCATCCCCTTGTAGACGAGTCGGGTCGCAGGATCCACGGGCTCCCCGTCCACGCTGAGGGAGATGCCGCCCAGAAAGAGCAGTTCGAGCCCGGTGGCGGTGACGATGACGTCAGCCTCTATCTCGCCCCCCGAAGTGAGGAGCAGGCCCTTTTCAGTGAACCGCCGGATCTCATCGGTGACCACCGAGGCAGAACCGGTCGAGAGAGCCTTGAACAGGTCCCCGTTCGGCACCGCGCAGAAGCGCTGGTCCCACGGGTCATAGCGGGGCGTGAAATGGGTGGCGATGTCGTACCCCGGTGGGAGTTGACGCTCCAAACCCTTGGCCAGCATCCGTCGGACCAGCTTGGGGTACTTCCGGCTCAGTTGATAGAAGGCCTGGGTCAGGATCGCGTGGAACCATTTCGCGGCTGTGCCGGCCTGTTTGGGCGGGAGGACCTTGCGCAACATCGCCACCACGGGGCTCTTCTCGGGCAACGAAGCGATGTAGGTGGGGGAACGCTGCAGCATGGTGACGTGGGCGGCGGATAGTGCAAGCGCCGGCACAAGCGTGACGGCCGTCGCCCCACTACCGACGACCACGACCTTCTTCCCGGCATAATCCAGGCTTTCGGGCCACGCCTGGGGGTGCACGATGATGCCGGAGAAGTCGGACATGCCCTCGAAGTCCGGTAGGTAGCCATGGTCGTAGCGGTAGTAGCCGCTGCAGGAAAAGAGGAATGAGGCCGTGACCTGGATCGTCTCGGCGATGTCCGTCGCCTCCGCGGTGATATGCCAGAGCGAGTCGGTGGAGGACCAATCGGCGGCGATGATCCGGTGATTGAACCGGATACGGCTATCGATACCGGATTCTTTGGCGGTGTCCTTGATGTACTGCAAAATGGAGTCGCCGTCCGCTATCGACTTCTCGCCGTCCCACGGTCGGAAGGAATAGCCAAGAGTGTGCATGTCCGAGTCGGACCGGATGCCCGGATAGCGGAAGAGGTCCCAGGTTCCCCCGATGGCGTCGCGTGCCTCGAAGATGGCGTAATCGGCCCAGGGGCACTCGGTCTGGAGGTAGTGGCCGGCACCGATGCCCGACAAGCCGGCGCCGACGATCACGACGTCGAAGTGCGTCGCGCGGGCTGTTGTCGGTGATTCCGTCACACTGCTGCTCTCATTAGGTCGTCACTCTCAAAGCGTCTTGCTCACAGAAGAGCTCGCTGCTCCAGGCTTCCACCAATTCGGTTGTATCGCGGGTGTCCCGGGCGGTCGTCGTCCCTCACCCCGTTCGGGAGCGAGGCGTCGGCGGTGTCATGGCACGTGGTCGTGGCGTTGACGTCCCCGACCGTCGCTGGCCGAGTCTTCGACCACGTCATCGCTCGGTTTCCGGCGGCCGCCCTGATTCATGACCCTGACGTTAACGTTAAACTTCTGCGCGTGAGCACCACCACGCTGACCAACGGCAACGGCTCGGTCCCTGCCACCCTGCTGGCAGATCCCGGACCTTCCCGGTACCGGTGGGTCGCTTTGGCGACCGTGACCTTGGGCACGCTGATGGTCTTCATCAACCAATCCATTGTCCTCATCTCGCTGCCTGACATCTTCCGCGGCATCCAACTCAACCCGCTCACTCCGGGCAATACGGGCTATCTGCTCTGGATGCTGATGGGCTTCACGGTGGTCCTCGCCGTCCTCGTGGTCACGCTGGGCCGCGTCGGGGACATCTTCGGTCGGGTGAAGATCTTCAACCTCGGTTTCATGGTCTTTACGGCCTTCTCCCTCCTCCTGGCCGTGACGTGGATGACCGGGACGTCGGCCGCTATCTGGCTTATCACCATGCGCATCGGCCAAGGGGTTGGCGGGGCCATGCTCTTCGCCAACTCGTCGGCCATCATCACCGACGCATTTCCCGCTGATAAGCGTGGGCTCGGACTGGGCATCAACAACACGGCGGCGATCGCCGGCTCGTTCGTCGGCCTCGTCCTCGGGGGCGTGCTGGCGCCCGTCCAGTGGCATCTCGTGTTCCTGATCTCGGTGCCCTTCGGCATCCTCGGCACGCTCGTCGCCTACACGAAGCTGGAGGAAAGGGGCGTCCGCACGCCGGCCAAGATCGACTGGGTCGGGAACATCACGTTTGCCGCCGGCCTCATCCTCGTCTTGATCGGGATCACCTATGGGCTCCTGCCCTACGGCGGGCATTCCATGGGCTGGACGAATCCCAAAGTGCTGATCGAGATCTTTGGCGGCCTGATCGTCTTGGTGATCTTTGGCTTCGTCGAGACGAGGGTCAAGCAACCGATGTTCAAGCTCTCCCTCTTCCGCATCCGTGCCTTCTCAGCCGGCAATGTGGCCAGTTTCCTCGCCTCACTGAGTCGTGGCGGCCTGATGTTCATGTTGATCATCTGGCTGCAGGGAATCTGGCTCCCATTGCACGGCTACAGCTTCTCCGAGACCCCGTTGTGGGCGGGCATCTACATGATCCCGTTGACGGTCGGACTGCTGGCGGCGGCGCCGCTGAGCGGCATGCTGGCGGACCGTTACGGTGCCAGGCCATTCGCCACCGGTGGGCTGGTACTGGCCGCGCTCACGTTCATCCTCTTGACCCTGCTCCCCGTCAATTTCTCCTACCTCGGGTTCGCCGCCCTCATCTTCTTCAACTCTGTGGGGATGGGCATGTTCGTCGCACCGAACCAGACAGGGATCATGAACAGTTTGCCGGCCAATCAACGTGGCGCCGGAGCGGGAATGGCCGGGACCTTCAACGCGTCGGCCCAGGTCCTCTCTATCGGGATCTTCTTCAGCCTCATGATCCTGGGACTCGCTTCGACGCTGCCGTCCGCGCTGTACCACGGCCTCACAGCCCAAGGCATCAGTCCGGCGGTCGCGACCAAGGTGTCGCACCTCCCCCCGGTGGGGAGCCTGTTCGCCGCCTTCCTGGGATACAACCCGATGCAGGTCCTGCTGGGCCACGCCGAGCTTTCGCACCTGCCGCATTCCACGGCGCAGTACCTGACCAGTCGCCAGTTCTTTCCCAGGTTGATCGCGCCCGCCTTCTCGAAGGGCCTGACCGAGGCCTTCTCCTTCGCCGCGGGCGCGTGTCTGCTGGGCGCCGTGGCCTCGCTTCTCCGTGGGGGGAAGTACCACCACGAGGACGGGTCGACCGAAGAGTCGCATGACGATTGGGTCCCCGCCCAGGAAGCCGTGGCCGAGACCGAGTCCTTGGTGGTGGATTGAGATGGCCGTCTCGACACCGCGCAATGAGGCGGCGACCCCCGCAGTGAAGGATGGCGGTGACCCCGGCATCCGCATCAGTGACGCCGCGACCCGGGTCGGCGTCTCGGCCCGGACGCTGCGCTACTACGAGGAGCTCGGCCTGCTCGCACCTTCGCTGTACACGGCCGGCGGTGAGCGTCGCTACACGCCAGAAGACCTTGCCCACCTGCAGCGGATCCTCGAGCTGCGGGAAGTGCTGGGCATGAACCTCGAGGAGATCCGAGAGTTTCTGGCCCTCGAGACGCGGCTCGACGAACTCCGGGCCTCGTACCGCGCCACGAGAGGTGCAACGACCAAGAAGGCGCTCGCAGAACAGAAGGCCACGCTCCAGGAGGCTCTTGTGCTCAACGAGTCGTTGGCCGAACAGATCAGCACCAAGCTGGCCCGCATGGACGACTGCCGGTCCAAGCTGCAGAGCGATGCCCAACGGTGCCGGGACCTCTTGACCGAGCTGGAGTAGCGCCGCCCGTTGCTCACGGCGAGTGACGCAACGTTGCGTACGCTGGTGACGTGGCGTATGACGAGGATCTCGCCCAGCACATCAGGTCCTTGGTGGGCACCGAGCCCCGTCTCACCGAGAAGAGGATGTTCGGAGGCCTCGCCTTCCTCGTAGGAGGGAACATGGCGATTGCCGCCAGCGGCCAAGGGGGCATTCTGGTGCGGGTCGGCCCCGAGCGGTCCGACCACCTGGTTGCGACGACGAAGGCTTCGGTGGCCATCATGCGCGGCCGGCCGATGTCGGGCTGGCTCCGGGTCGGTGCCGATGACGTCCGGACCACGCGTCAGCTGGCCAAATGGGTCGATCTCGGAGTGGGCTTCGCGCGATCCCTGCCGACAAAGGGATAATCCGCACTCACCATGACGCGCATCGCCCCGTGACCGACCCAACGACGTCAGCGCCCCCCGCTCCGACACAGCCGGGAGTCGTTCACCGGATCCGATCGAAGGATCCCGAACTCCTGGTGGTCAAGCGCTCGGTCAGAGCCGCCGTGGTGATGCCGTTGGTGTTCGCCCTGACCCACACCGTGTTCTCGAACCCACAGGTCGCCTTGTTTGGGGCATTTGGGTCCTTTGCGCTCCTGCTCCTGGTCGAGTTCACCGGCCGACCTCACGTACGGCTTGCCTCCTACGGGGGCCTCTACGTCGTGGGGGCCTGCTTCGTCACACTCGGCACCTTCGTCTCGACGAACAAGGTGGCTGCCGTCGTGACGATGGCGCTCGTGGGCTTTGCCGTGCTCTTCGCCGGCGTTGTCGCGCCCCAGGCGGCTACGGCAACGACGGCAGCACTCCTCACCTTCGTCCTGCCCGTGGCCGTCGCCCAGCCCGTCTCGGCGATCGGGCCGCGGCTGATTGGTTGGACGATTGCCGGCGCCTTTTGCATTGCGGCCTGCATGTGCGTGTGGCCGCCGCCCTGGCATGACAACCTTCGGCGCCGATTGGCTGCGGCGATCTCGGCCGTCGCCCGCCTGGCCGACACCCGCTCCGCCGGCACTGACGACCCGGCCGCGTACGCCGACGTGGCCACCGAGTTGCAACGGCTCAGCCAGCAATTCTCCGGTACGCCCTACCCTCCGACGGGCGCCGCGTCGGGGGCGGTGGCGCTCTCCAAGCTCGTGGGCCGGGTCGAATGGGTTGCCGGCAACACGGCCATGATCGGCGACGGGCACTGGTCGACTGACCCGCTCCCCGCTCGAGCTGTGACCGAACAGGTGGCCGAAACCCTCCACCAGACGGCCGCACTGATTTGTGACGGAGAGGGGCACCCGGTCCACGATCAGCGGCGCATCGAAGCGGTGCAGGGGTCAGCTCGGAGGTTGGACCAGCTGATGGTGGCCGCACTCGAGGCCGACGTGAGCTCGCTGACAGAGGCGGAAACAGGGCCGCCGTTGGCCTCCAACTCTCCCGTCGAGCCCGGAAACAGCGAAAACATCGCCGGCACGCTCGACCCCGGATTTCACGCCCGGGCACTGGGTATCGCCACCGAGCTCGTGGCGGATGCGGCCCTCGAGGCGGCCGGCGCTGAGGGCGTCAGCGACCGCCGCCTGGGCATGGCCGACGAGTCTGCCCCGCAAGCCCTCGCTCACCGGCTCCTCTCGCACCTCTCCTTCCGTTCCGTCTGGTTCCGCAACGCCCTGCGCGGCGCGGTGGGTCTGGCCCTGGCCGTCGCGGTGGTCGAGGTCACGAACGTCTCGCACGGCTTCTGGGTGGTGCTCGGCACCATGTCGGTGTTGCGTTCCAGTGCCCTGGGCACGGGCGCCACCGCCCTGCGCGCTGTCGGAGGTACCGCGGTCGGCTTCATCGCAGGGTCACTGATCATGATCGGCCTCGCCGATCATTCGGTTTTCTTGTGGGTCGTTCTTCCCTTCGCGGTGTTGCTGTCCGGCTTGGCGCCGTCCATGATCTCCTTTGCCGCCGGTCAGGCGGCCTTCACCTTGGTCGTGATCATTCTGTTCAACATCATTCAGCCGATCGGGTGGAAGGTCGGACTGACGAGAATCGAGGACGTGGCCATTGGATGCGGTGTGAGCATCGTTGTCGGCCTGCTGTTTTGGCCCAGGGGCGCCACGGCGGCGCTGGGGCGTGCCCTCTCCGCTGCGTTTGTCACGAGCTCGGCCTATTTGGCTGATGCGGTAGAACGGCTGACGGTGACCAGCCGGCATGTCGACACCGACACCAGCCAGCAAGCCTCACACCGCGCTTACCTCATCTGTGATGACGCCTTCCGCCAGTTCTTCGCCGAGCAAGGAGCGAAGGTGGTGTCGGTGGAGACCATCTCCCGGCTGTTCACGGGATCGAACCGACTCCGGCTGGCAGCGTTCACACTTGCCACGTTTCCTGTCCGCCCTCCGGACGCGGGACGATCCGAGGTCGAGTCCGTGGCCGTTGCCGAGGCCGTCCTGCGAGATTCCTACGCGGCCAGCCACCGCTGGTACGAGCGCTTCGCCGACCTGCTGTCTGATCGGAGCGACGGCCTCGACGAGCCGGCGCCCCACGGCACGGTGCTCCATGACGTCCTGCGCAAGGCGTTCGAGGACGTCCGGGAGCAGCAGCGGGCCGATCGGGTGCAGACGACGTTGCAGATGTTGTGGGCTGATGAGCTCCTGGAGAACCAGAACCAGATGCAAGTGGATCTCCGTGCTTCAGCCGATCTCTTCGTCCGGGGAAAGCGGCGCGGGCGTCTGATCTGAGGGACGGACGTCTAATCTGAGGGGTCAGTGCGGCTCTGGCGTGCCGCCGGCAGTACGCACAGGGGCTGGACGATCCGGTGCCACGCGTGCCACGTTCCGTACGATGGAGTGGTTACAGTCGGGCGCTCGACGAGAGCGATGGCGGCGTAGAGAGGGAGTTGATGGGGCTCGGGTTCACCTATCCGAAAAAGGCCTTCGTTGCCGCCGTGGCGGTCATGGCGTCCGGCCCCCTCTTTCTCGCGATCGGCGCAGGAGGCGCAGGAGGCGCAACCACGACGACCGTCGCTCCCGGGCCGTCCACGACAACCACCCGGCCTCCGACGACCACGACAAAGCCGCCGGCGACCACGACGTCGGAACCGTTGACCACGACGTCGGAGACTGCCCCGCCAACGACGAGCACCTCTACTGTACCCGCACCGGTCGCCCCGTCGACAACCCCGACCACGGCGCCACAGCATGTGGTGAACCAGCCCAATCTCGACGCCCTGACACCGCACGTCGTGGCCCTACGCGGTTCGGGGGTGCAGTACCAGAGCAGCAGCGGGGTGTCCTCACAGGGGATCGGCCCGAATGTCCCGAGCTATCTGAGCTCGCCCGGCGGTCCGTATCTCTATGACGCCAACGGGCGAGTCATCCTGCTGCACGGTGTGAACGTCGTCTACAAGCACGCGCCCTACATCGCCTACCCCGATCCGGGCGAACCCTGGAACTTCGACGCCAACGACGCCGCGAAAATGCAGCGTCTCGGTTTCAATGTGGTGCGCCTCGGCATCGAATGGCAAGCGCTCGAGCCGGGATCAGGCGGACCCAACCAGCCCCAGGTCTGCACGCCGGGATCTCCGGGCAACGCCCACGAATGGAACCGGGCCGTGGCCGAGCGGTACCTGCGCCACGTGGCGGCCACCGTCAACCTGCTCGCCCGCTACGGCATTTACACCCTGCTCGACATGCACCAGGACGTCTACAACCAGAACTTCCGCGGCGAGGGAGCGCCGAATTGGGCAGTGTGCACGAACAACGTGCCGATCGTCCCCAAGGGCGGGCGGTGGTCGAACAACTACTCGAACCCCACCCTCCAGACGGCGGTGGGTCACTTCTGGAGCAACGACGTGGTGGGGAATCTCCAGGGCAATTACGACCTCGTATGGAAGACGGTGGCGCAGTACTTCAAGAACAACCACTGGGTCGTCGGTTACGACCCCTACAACGAGCCCTTCTCCACGGAGACCCAGACGGCATCCGAGTCGACCTTCACCGGGCAGCTGGAATGCTTCTACATCGGCAAGGCGCATTCGGCGCTCCTGGCCAACGGGGCGGGTGCGCTGAAGTGTCCCGCCGGAGACCCCGGCAACGGCGTGATCCCGACCATCCAATCGGTCGACAGTCATCACCTGACCTTCGTCGAGCCGGACATCTATTGGGTGACGGGGGGGAACGTCCCGTCACAGTTGGGGCCGCTGCCCTTCAAACGCATCGTGTTCAACTTCCACACCTACTGCGGCGATCGCAGTCCGGTCACCGGCAATCCCACCGATCTCATCAAGTGCCTGCAGGCGGAGGAGACCTCGGCTTCCGAGCAGGACATCACCCGCCTCTCCATGGGATCCGCCGCACAGCCCAGCGGGCCCGCCATCTTCATGAGCGAGTTCGGGGCGACGACGAGCATCCCCCTGGCCGGCTTCGACGTCGAGTGGGCCGGTTTGGACCAGCTCGGTTGGATCTACTGGGCGTGGAAGTACTACGACGATCCGACGGGCTCGTCAGCCGAGGGGCTGGTGCAACCCGACGGGTCGTACTCGCCCATCGTGACCGTGCTCTCCCGCACCTATCCGCAGGCGGTGGCGGGCGATCCCAATTCCGTCATCTTCAACCCGTTCACGGGCGCGTTCAACATGGTCTACGCGCCGACGGCGGCCGCGCACGGCGTCACGACGATTGCGATCGCAGCCTCGCAGCACTACCCGAACGGGTGGTGCTCGGCGGTCAAGGGAGGCCAGATCACCTCGAAGCCCGGTGCGAGCCACCTGACCGTGCAAACGGTGGGGCATCCGGCGCAGGTGTACATCACTGTGACGGCGGGAGCCTGCCCATCGTCCTGAGCACCTGGTGCTACGAAGGCTCCTGGCTGTGCACGTCGAAGGAGATCGGCAAGAGATACTTCACGTAGAAGGTGTGCACGGTGAGGCCGGGATACGAGAGGTCCTGGCGGCGCTGGATCAAGACTCTGTTGTCCTTCTCGGCGAATCGCTCGCAGGCCTCGAGTGCGTCCTCGACCTCTTGGCGGGAGTCCAGCAAGAGCCCGAGGTGGTCGGAACCGGGCGACCGTATCGGCTGCTCGCTCTCCAGGATCTGAATGAACTGGCCCGGGCCGCACTGCAGCAGACGGCAGGGCCGCCCGGCGACGTCGATGTCGAACCCGCTCCAGCCGAAGATCGAGCCGTAGAACCCGTCGATCTCCTCACACAGCGTCGTCGTCAGGCCGCCGAGCGGAACCGTCAGCTCCATGTGGTCGAACCGCATTGTTCCCCGCCTCCTCGTCGTCGGTGTTCTGTCGTCAACCTGACCGAATGGCAGGGGAACTAGGAACGTTCCATGCTCTGTACGTCGAAGTAGATCGGCAGCAGGTACTTGACGTAGAAGGCGTGCACGGTCAGACCCGGGTAGACGAGGTCCTCGTACCGCTTGATCGAAACCCGGCCGTCCTTCTCGGCATACCGCTCGCAGGCGTCGAGCAGGTCGTCGACCTCCTGGCGGGTGTCCTGCAGCAACCCGAGGTGGTCGAAGCCGGGCGAACTGATCGGCCGCTCGCTCTCGGCCAGGAGGAGGAATTGATCGGCGTCGGGCATCAGCAGGTGACAGGACTGCCCGACCACGTCGGTATCGAGGCCCTTCCAACCGAAGATCGAACCGTAGAAGCCGTCGATCTCCTCTCGCAGCTCGGTGGTCAGGCTGCCGACCGGAAAGGTCAGCTCCATGTGGTTGAACCGCATTGTCCCCCCGTTTCTTCTTCCAGTCTTCTGGTGCACTGCTCTCCGGTGCACTGTTCTCTGGTGCACGGCTCTTTAGCGCATAGTCTGACCGAACTCGGGCGACGCCGCCTCGACCGGACTCAACCAGACCGCCACGGAGGGTGGGTCCAGCACCACCCCAAGGTCGTTGGAGCCCGGAGCTACCGTGGGCCCGGACCGAGCAACGCTCCCATCACAGCGAGGACGGCAATGCCACTGGTCAACAACGCGGTGTACGTCGATGGTCGACGCAGTGCCGATCCTCGCAGTCTCGACGAGACCTACGAGGTGCTGCGCGAGCGACGGGGCATGGCGTGGATCGGTCTGTACCGCCCCGACGTCGAGGAGATCCACTCGGTGGCCCACGAGTTCGACTTGCACGAGCTGGCCGTCGAGGACGCAGTGGCGGCACACCAACGGCCGAAGCTCGAGCGGTACGGCACGACGCTCTTCACGGTGTTGCGGCCGGCGCGGTATCTCGACGCCGAGGAGACCGTCGAGTTCGGGGAGCTGCACGTCTTCACGGGAGAGGACTTCGTCGTGACGATCCGTCACGCCGAGACCCCCGACCTGACCCTGGTGCGCAAGCGCCTGGAGGAGTCGCCCGAGTTGTTGCGGCTGGGCCCCGAAGCGGTGCTCTACGCCATTTTGGACCAGGTGGTCGACGAGTACGGGCCGGTCGTGAACGGGCTGGAGAACGACATCGACGAGATCGAGGACCAGCTCTTCAGGGGCGACCCCGCTGTGACTCGGCGCATCTACGAGCTGTCGCGCGAGGTGATCGAGTTCCAGCGCGCCACCCAGCCCCTGGGTCCGATGCTCGACGCCTTGGAGGCCGGCTTCGAGAAGTACGGGGTGAACCTCGAGCTCCAGCGCTACCTGCGTGACGTCAAGGACCACGTCATCCGCATCGTCGAACGGGCCGATGCGTTCCGGACGCTGCTGCAGAACGCGCTGACGGTGCACAGCACGCTCGTCAGCCAGCAGCAGAACGACGAGATGCGGAGCTTGACCGAGACGAGCGTCGCTCAGAACGAAGAGGTCAAGAAGATTTCCGCCTGGGCCGCCATCCTCTTCGCTCCCACCCTGGTGGGGACCGTCTATGGCATGAATTTCGAGCACATGCCTGAGCTCCACCTCTACTACGGGTACCCGCTGGCGCTCGCCCTCATGGTGGTGACGTCGACGACCCTCTACATCGTCTTCAAGCGAAAGAACTGGCTCTGACGATCCCAAACGGGTTCAAGCCCACGAAGCACCCCCAACGGGATTCGAACCCGTGCTGCCGCCGTGAAAGGGCGGTGTCCTAGGCCGCTAGACGATGGGGGCCGGGACCGTGCGCGTCGGCACGGAACGACCCAGCCTAATGGGCACCGATCGGGACACCCGCCGCCGAAGCGTCGCGGACCGGCGGGGCGGTCCGCGCCTCGGGAGCGTGGTACGTGCAGGCCAAGAACGTCTGCACCGCGCCGATGACCAGGACGGTGGCACCGAGGATGTGGACCTCGACCAGGAGGCCCGGCAGGTGGGTGAAGTACTGCGTGTACCCGACGGCCGCCTGCGCCACCATCACCACCAAGAGAACACCGCGGAGCGACGCACCCGCTCGGGGACCTCGCCCATGTGGATGGCCACTACCAGACCGATGGTGACGCCGATGAGCAGCAGGGCCAGGGTCGAGTGGAGCTCGGCCATATCTCGCAGCGCAATGGGGATGCGTTTTGCGACCTGCTGCACCGAGGCGTCGCCTGCGTGCGGCCCGGCGCCGGTGGTGGCGGTGCCGGCGGCGATCACCAGCGCCAGGATCGCCGAGCGCGCCGTAGTAGAGGCGAATGAGCGGCCGGGGTACCAGCAGGTGCGCCGATCCGGGGCCGTAGTCGCGTGGGGAGCGATGGACCAGCACCACGGCGTCGACGAGCAGGAGCATGGTGGCGAAGAAGTGCACCATGACGAGGTAGGGGTTGAGCTTGGTGTAGACGACGATGCCGCCCAGCACCGCCTGGGCCAGGACGCCGGCGACCAGCCCGCCACTGAGCCAGATCAGGTCACGACGGCGCGGGGTGCGGAGGACCGAGCCGAGGAAGGCGGCGATCACCGCCACGGTGAGGACGACGGTGACCAGGCGGTTCCCGAATTCCACCAGGCCGTGGAACTGCAAGGCCGGCGTCAGGTGGCCGACCGAGCACTCGGGCCAATCGGCGCACCCGAGTCCGGATCCGGTCAGGCGGACCGCCGCCCCGGTCAGGACGATGAGCGCGGTCATGACCAGGGCCAGGACATCGAGACGATGGCTCAGCGAGGGCGAGACGGTGGGGGTACGGCGCCGCGACACTCCGGGCAAGCGTATCGGCGCCCGTCGCCTGGTCCCGGGCGTGCCACCCGCCGTAGGCTGCGTGGACATGTCCATAGAGGCGCCCGCCCTTCCGGGCCGGCGAGCCAAGTGGTCTGGATCGACCGTCGGGGCCTACGTCGCCCTGACCAAGCCCCGGATCATTGAGCTCCTGCTGGTCACGACGCTGCCCACCATGGTGGTGGCGCAGCGCGGCGTGCCACCGGTGTGGCTCATGGCGGCCACCCTGGCCGGTGGAGCGCTGGCGGCCGGTGGGGCGAATGCCATCAACATGGTGGTGGACCGCGACATCGATCGCCTGATGAACCGGACCAAGAACCGCCCGCTGGTGACCGGCGCCATGACGCCGGCCGCCGCCCTGGTCTTCGCCCTCGCCCTCGAGGTGGCCGCCTTCGTGGAGTTGTGGATCGCCGTCAATCTGCTCTCGGCGGCGCTGGCCATTTCGGCCACGCTCTTCTACGTCTTCGTCTACACACTGTGGCTCAAGCGTCGCTCGACGCAGAACATCGTGATCGGAGGCGCGGCGGGCGCGGTGCCGGTCCTGGTCGGGTGGGCGGCCGTCACCGACAGCCTCGCCTGGGCACCGGTTGTGCTCTTCGCCATCATTTTCATCTGGACGCCACCGCACTTCTGGTCGCTGGCCGTCCGCTACAAGGAGGACTACCGGGCGGCGGACGTGCCGATGCTCCCGGTGGTGGCGTCCATGAAGCGCACCACGACCGAGATCGTCTACTACACGGTGGCGCTCGTGGCGGTGTCGTTCCTCTTCGGGCCGGTGGCGCACCTGGGCTGGATCTACATGGTTACCGCGGCCGTCCTCGGCGCCGGGTTCCTCTACTTCGTGACCCGCCTGTGGGGGCTGGCCCAGAACGGGCAGGCCACCGGGCGTGACGCCATGAAGGTCTTCGGGTACTCCATCACCTACCTCACCGTGCTGTTCGTGGCGATGGCGGGCGACGTACTCATCACCAATCACCTTCACTAGCGTCCCGTCGTATGTCCGACGCGTCGCCTCCCGACCGGCCGCTGGCCTCTGCGCCGGCGCACGAAGGAGCGCCCGAGGTCCGTCGCCCCCGCAAGCGGTTCATCCTCATCGGCCTCGGCATCGGGCTGCTCATCATCGTGATCGTCGGGCTGACCACCAGTATCGGCACCACGTCGAGCACGACGACCGCCCCCCAGGAGGGCGGACCGGTGCCCTCCTTCACCGCCCAGAACATCGGTCCGTCCGGTGCACCGGAGGTCTCGGTGCCGGGTGACGGCGGTGGGAACGGCACGCCGGCGGTCCTGCTCTTCTTCGGGGCCTGGTGCTCGAGTTGCAGACAGGAGCTGCCCCCGCTGGCCGCCGCCGTCCAACAGCAGGACAAGGCGGGAGGCGCGCTGGCCAAGGTCCGGGTGATCGGCGTGGACAGCTTCGACAAGACCTCGACGGCCAAATCGTTCATTCACACCGAGGAGGTCAGGTTCCCCGTGGCCTCCGACCCGGCCGCCGGCATCACCAGCGGCAAGTTCTATTTCCGCGGCGACCCCTACGCCGTCTTCGTCCACGGGGACGGCACGATCGACCGGATTGTGGCGGGCGCCCAACTCACGCCCTCGTCCTTCACGGCCGACGAGCGCGCGCTCCTCCCCAGCGCGACCTAGAGGCCCGACGCGTCAGGCGGTGGCGCGGTGCGCCACGCCGCGTGCGCCACGCCACGCCGTCATTCCCACCTGAAGGTGAGCGCTGCCGCGACGGGCGCGGCCACGGCCCAGACGCCCAGCACTACCCAGGACTCCGCCGGCACGGCGGCGCCGCTGCCGAGCGTGGCGTGCAGGGCGGTCGACAGCGCGGCCGGCGGCAGCAGCTTGGCGAAGGTCGCCAGCCCGCTCGGCAGCTTGGCCAACGGCACGATCATGCCGCCCATGAGTAGGAGGATGAGGTAGAGGCCATTGGCTGCGGCCAGGTTGACCTCGAGCGCGCAGGGTCCCGGCCATGAGCAGGCCGATGCCTGCGAAGGCAGCTGAGCCGAGGAGCACGGCGCCGATGGCGCCGGCCACCGCGACGGTCCCGCCGCCGCCCGGGTTCCAGCCCAGGGCCAGCCCCACCGGGAGCAGCACGGCCGCCTGCAACAGCTCGACCGCGACGATGGTGATGATCTTGGCGCCGAGCAGCCGAGGGCGGCCGAGGGGGGTGGCCCCGAGGCGCTTGAGCACGCCGTAACCGCGCTCGAAGCCGGTGGCGATGCCGAGCGAGACCATTGCCGTCGACATGACGGCCAGCGACAGAATGCCGGGCACGAAGAAGTTGGCCGGCGTGGCCGTCGGTGTGGACACAACCGACACCTTCGAGAAGAAGAGCAGGAACACGACGGGGATGCCGAGGGTGAGCAGCAGGGTCTCGCCGCGGCGCAGCGTCATGTGGATTTCCGCGCCCGTCTCCGCGCCGAGGGGACGCAGGGCGCCCGCGGTCGTGCTCATCGGGACCGCCTGCGCCCGCGGCTGCGCTCGGCCGTCTCCCCGCCCGGGGTCGCGGGCTCGGGCGGAGCGGTGGCAGCCGCCGCCCCGACCGTCTCGAAGTAGATGTCCTCGAGGGTCTTGCCCACCACCAGATCGGTGAGGGTGGCGCCGCGGGCCGCCAGGAAGTTCGTCACGGCCGCCGCTACGGCGGGCGTCTCCGCATCGGGGGCCTCCACCCGGTAGCGGCCGGACGCGGTCTCGGTGGCCGTGGTCCCGGGGCCAACGGCGGCCGCCAGGGCGGTGACGTCGAGGGCCGGGGGCGCTCCGAACGTGACGACCGGGCGGGCGGCGTCCGCCGGCCCGGCACCGGCGGTGAGCCCCTGGGGCGTCCCCTCCAGCACGACGCGGCCGGCGGAGAGGATCACGACGCGGTCCGCCATCTTCTCGGCCTCACCCAGCTCGTGGGTGGTGAGCACCACGCACACGCCCTTCTCTCTCAGCCCGGCGACGACGGCGCGCACGGCCAGGCGGCCCTCGGGGTCGACGCCGGCGGTGGGCTCGTCGAGGAAGGCCACCTCGGGCCGACCGACCAGGGCGAGCGCGAGCGAGAGCCGTTGCTGCTCACCGCCCGAGAGATGGCGCCACGGCGTGGCGGCGACGGCGCGCAGGCCGACCAGATCGAGCAAGTCGTCGGCCGGGACCGGGTCGGGGTAGTAGCCGGCGAAGAGCCTGAGCACGCGGCGCGGCCCGAGCATGGGGTACACGCCGCCGCGCTGGAGCATGACGCCCACCCGGCCGCTGAGCGCGGCGTGGTCCGTGACGGGGTCGAGCCCGAGGACCCGTGCCTGACCGCCGACCGGGCGGCGGTAGCCCTCCAACGTCTCCACCGTCGACGTCTTGCCGGCGCCGTTGGGGCCCAGCACGACCAGCACTTCACCCGATGCGGCGTGCAGGTCGACGCCGTCCACCGCGGCGGGCGTGCCGGCGGGCCCGTAGCGCACGGTGAGGCCGGTGACCTCGACAGCTGGCACGGCGTCGCAGGCTACTTTGAGCAGGAGTGATCGATATCCGGGCGCTCCGTGCCGACCCTGACGCCGTCAAGGCAGCGCTGGCCCGTCGCGGCGTCGACGCGGCCGAGGTGAACGCCGTGGTGCGCGACGACGGCGCGCACCGGGCCAAGCTGGCCGGGGCGGAAGCCCTGCGGGCCGAGGTCAAGGACCTCTCCCGGCAAGTCGGGCAGGCTAAGAAGGCGGGGGACGAGGCCACGGCCGGGGCGTTGAGCGAACGCAGCCGCCAGCTCGGCGAGGAGGAGCGCGCCGCCAACGCCGAGGCCGAGGCCCTGGGAGAGCGCGTGCGCACCGGCTTGCTCTACCTCCCCAATCTCCCGGCGGAGGACGCACCGGACGGGACGGGCGAGGACGACAACGTGGAGGTCCGCCGGTGGTGGCCCGGGTCCGACGCCGGGCGGCCGGAGCCCGGGCGGGCGGTGCACCAGGAGGTCCCGCACTGGGAGATCGGCGAGGCCCTGCAGATCCTCGACATGGAGCGCGGCGCGCGGCTGGCCGGGTCGATGTTCCCCCTCTACCGGGGCGCCGGGGCGCGGCTGTTGCGGGCCTTGACCGCGTTCGCCATCGACAGGCACGCGCCGGCCTACGAGGAGATCCGCCCGCCGACGGCGGTGCTGACCGAGACGATGACCTCGACGGGACACCTGCCCAAGTTCGCCGACGACGCGTACCACGTCGAGCGCGACGACCTCTGGTTGATCCCCACGGCGGAGGTGCCGCTCACGTCGCTGCACCGCGGCGAGATACTGGAGGAGTCCCAGCTCCCGCTGCGCTTCACCGCGGCCACGGCCTGCTACCGGCGCGAGGCCGGCTCGGCCGGCCGCGACACCCGGGGCCTGCTGCGGGTGCACGAGTTCGACAAGGTCGAGCTCTTCGCCTACACCACGCCCGAGGGCGCGCTCGAGGCGCAGGCCGACATCCTGGCCAGGGCCGAGTCCATGCTGCAGGACCTCGAGCTGCCCTACCGGGTGCTCGACCTGTGCTGTGGTGACCTGGGCGGTCCTTCGGCCCGCACCTTCGACCTCGAGGTGTACGCCCCCGGCGTCGACCGCTGGCTCGAGGTGAGCTCGGTCAGCTGGTACCGGGACTATCAAGCCCGACGGGCCAGCGTGCGCTACCGGCCGAGCGCCGGCGGCTCGTTGCAGCTCGTGCACACCGTCAACGGCTCGGCCCTGGCCTGGCCCCGCATATGGGCCGCGCTGGTCGAGAACGGGCGACAGCCCGACGGGACCGTCCTGCTGCCCGAGTGCCTGGCGCCCTACGTTGCCGGTGACCTCTTGATCAAGGCGCCATGACGTGACGGTCACCGACGTCGGGGGGACCGGTCCGGCGGAGCACTTCGGCTTCGGTGACCGGCTCGAGATCATTGCGGAGGAGAGCCGCCGCATGGTCGAGACGGTGGCCGCGCTCGATCTCGACGCCAGGGTGCCGACCACACCCGAGTGGTCCGTGCGCGATCTGGCGCACCACATCGGTGAGGTGCAGTGGTACTGGAGCGAGAACGTGCGGGCCCAGAACGCGGCGGAGCGCTCCGGGGGAGAGCTGACCGCCCTACCCGAGGACAGCGACCTGCTGGCCTTCATGGGCTGGTGCACCTACTCCCTTCTCAGCGCCCTGCGCGAAGCCGGTCCCGACGCGCCGTGCTGGGCCTGGTGGCCCGAGCCCCACACCGCAGGTGCCGTGGGCCGGCACCAGGCCCAGGAGGTTTCGGTCCACCGCTGGGACGCCCAGGGCGTCACGGGTGCGTCGGCGCCCCTGCACCCGGGGTTGGCCGACGACGGCGTGCCCGAGTTCATCGAGATCATGGTGGGGGCGGACCTGGGCTCCCTGCCGGGCGCCGTCACGCTGACCGCCACCGACACCGGGGCGAGCTGGCGGGTGGCCGGCAGCGGCGGTGCGGGGGCCTCCCGGGTATCGGAGCTGCGGGCCTCGGCCTCCGACCTCGTGCTCATGCTGTACCGGCGCCTCTCGGTGCCCGACGCCGCCGTAGAGGGCGATCCGATCCTGGTGGCGGCGCTGCTCTCCCTCGCCGACACCCGATGACCGAGCTGACGTTCCTCGGCACGGGCAACTTCGTCGCCCCTCCCGGCCGCTACTGGAACAGCTTCGTGATGGACGGGTCCGTCCTGGTGGAGCCGTCGCCCACCGCCCTGCCGAACCTGCGTCGCTGCGGGTTCGCCCCCGACGACGTGCAGGTGGTCGTCCTCTCGCACTTCCACGCCGACCATTGCTTCGGGTGGCCCTTCCTCATTCTGGCGGCGGCCGAGACCGGCCGGGGCCGGACGCTCCACGTCGTCGGGCCCCCCGGGGTCGAGGCCCACCTGGCCCAGCTGAACGAGGCCGGCGCCGTCGGCTCGGTGACCGCTCTGGCGTACGCCAACCTCGACCTGCGCTTCGTCGAGGTCGACGGAGGCTGGCAGGAGGCGGGGAACCTGCGCTTCCGGGCCGTCGAGGTCGACCACGTCCCCTACCTGCGTTGTTTCGGCTACCTCTTCGACCGGGGCGACCGGGTGGTCGCCTATTCGGGGGACACCACGCCGTGCGCCGGGCTGAGCGAGCTGGCGCGCCAGGCGGACGTCCTGGTGGTGGAGTGCAACGGCCGGCACACGCCGCCCGGCGTCCCGACCTCGCACATGGACGAGGAGTCGGTGCGTGCGCTGCGCGCCGCCCACCCCGACGTGCACCTGATCCTCACGCACATGGGGGAGCAGGTGGACACGGCATCGCTGCGCGACGTCACCATCCCCGACGACTTCGAGCGCCTGACGGTCTGAGCCGGGGCTCGCCCCCGGATCAGACCGCCGCCGCCCCGCCCACCACGGGATCGACCAGCGGCTGGCCGCCCATGGACCCGTAGAACCCGGCGCCGCCGTAGTTGAAGACGCCCCCGTCGCCGGCCAGCAGCCAGTAGCCGCCCCCGTCGCTCGTGGCCGCGATGCCCACGACCGGCGAGATGAGGGGCAAGCCGCCGGTGGAGCCCTGGAAGCTGGCGTCCCCGTAGTTGAAGACGCCGCCGTCGCTGGCCACCAGCCAGTAGCCGCCCCCGTCACCGGTCGCCGCCATCCCGACCACCGGCCGGTTGAGGGGGAGGTTGCCCGCCGAGCCGTGGAACGCCGCGTCGCCGTAGCTGAAGACGCCCCCGGCCGAGGACACCAGCCAGTAGCCCTGGCCGGTGGCGTCCGCCGCCATGCCCACGACCGACCCGCCCACGGGTTGGCCACCCCGTGATCCGTAGAAGCGGGCGTCGCCGAAGCTGAAGATCCCCCCGTCCGAGGCCACCTCCCAGTACCCCCCGCCGTCCGGCGTGGCGGCCATGCCCACGATCGGCGCGTTCAGGGGGTGGCCGCCCATGGACCCGTAGAAGCCCGCGTTGCCGTAGTTGAAGATGCCCCCGTCGCGGGCCACCAGCCAGTACCCGCCACCGCCGGGCGTGGTCGCCATGCCCACCACCGGCTGGTTGAGGTGGCGCCCTCCCGTCGAGCCGTAGAAATGGGCGTCGCCGTAGCTGAAGACCCCGCCGTCGGCGGCCGCCAGGGTGTAGCCGTGGCTCGAGACGGCGCGCAGCGGCACGGCCTGGGTCCCGTTGGCCCCGGTCACGTCCAAGGTGGCGGTGAAGACGCCCAGCGACGGCGGGGTGAAGGTCAGCGCGAGATTGCAGGCCGCCCCGGCCGGCAGGTCGCACTGGGTGCCACCGAGTTGGAAGACCCCGTTCCCGCCATTGAGCGCCACAGTGATGTTCATGCCCACACCGGAAGCCCACAGCTGGAGGGGCGACGATTGCGACTGGCCCGGCAGCACCGAGGCGTTGACGCCGGAGGGGAACACGCCCGCCGGGAGCAAGGGGACCTCCTGGGCCCAGGTGAAGTACGGGGCATCGGTGGTGTCGCCTCCCACGAAGAGCTGGGTGGTCGAGGGCCCGGTGCCGACGCCCATCAGGGCCGGCGCGGCGTACTGGCCCAGGATGATGTCCCGGTGGCTCCAGCAGCCACTCCCCCCGGCCGGGGGGCAGGACGAGTTGGTCCCGCCCGGTCCATCGTCGTACATCCACATCGCCAGTGACCCGCCCAGGGAGGACGAGGTGGAGTAGGTGCTGCCGCCGGCAGTGCCGTACGGCGGGAAGCTCGGGTCGCGCCGCGCGTTGGCCCCGGCCTGCGCGTAGGCATTCAGGTTGGCGGCGAGCCCGGCGATGGGGGCCAGGCCGCGGTCCACCCGTTCCAGGTCGGTCAGCACGAACAGCTGCTCGGCCGGTGTCAACGAGTTCCAGTTGGTGGGCAGGCTCATGGGACCGAGGCCCTCGACCTGGCGGTCGCCGTAAATGGTGGTGAGCCCGGTGGGGCAGTAGGGGTTCGGTTGGGCCACGCTGCCGCAGGGACCCGAATACCCCGGCGGGGGCGAGATGTTGCCGCCCGGATTCACGGGCGGGACGATCGCCGCGCCTGCCGTGTCCTGCAAGGCCGCCGGGAGGAGGAGCGCGAGTGCGGCGACGGCCACGCAGACGGCAGCCTTTCTGACAACTGGCAAGATCGGACCATCCTCAACCGTCGGCCGGAAAAATCGAGTGTTTCAGGCGCGTCGCGCCGCCAGCAACCTGATTCGGGCGTTGACGAATCAGTTGTGCAGGAGTTGTGAAACAGGCGTGTCGCGCACCGGGAACCGCCTCAGCGACGCGTTATGCGGCGGCGAAGCGGTAACCCACGCCACGCACTGTAGTGATCAGTACCGGCGTCGAGGGGTCGGCCTCAATCCGTGAACGCAGGCGCTTGATGTGCACGTCCAGCGTCTTGGTGTCGCCGATGTAGTCGGTGCCCCACACGCGGTCGATGAGGACGTCACGGGTGAGGACACGTCCCGAGTTCTCCACCAGGAGCCGGAGCAACTCGAACTCCTTGCGCCGCAGGTGGACCTCCTCGCCGCGCACGAAGACGCGCCGCTGGTCGAAATCGACCTTGATCCCGTTGGACTCCCAGATGCCGTCGCTGCCGAACTCGACGGATCCGCCCAGGTCACCGGACTCGGAGCCTCCCGGGGCCCGCCTGAGCACGGCACGCATGCGGGCCACCAGCTCACGGAGCCGGTAGGGCTTGGTGACGTAGTCGTCGGCCCCCACCTCGAGTGCAACCACCGTGTCGATCTCGGTGCCCTTGGCGGTGACCATGATGATGGGCACCTGCGAGCGGGTGCGGATGGCCCGGCAGACGTCGATGCCCGAGAGCTTGGGCAGCATCAGGTCCAGCAGGAGGATGTCGGGGGCCGTCTCGTCGAAGAGCTGCACGGCCTCGTTGCCGTCACGGGCCACGGTGACCCGGAAGCCCTCGTTGGTCAGGCCGATGACCAAGGCTTCTATGAAGGACTCCTCGTCCTCGGCCAGCAGGACCTTGACGGGGCCCTCGCCCCCGGTCGGCCGACCCGCCTTTTTGGCGCTCTTGCCCGGCGGGGCGGTGCTCATGCCACCCGCTCCGCCTGGGTTGGCAGGACCAGGGTGAACGTGGAGCCCTCGCCCTCGCGCGACTCCACGTCGACCCAGCCCTGGTGGTTGTTGGCGACGTGGCGGACGATGGACAGGCCCAACCCGGTGCCGCCGGTGTTCCGGCTGCGCCCGTGGTCGACGCGGTAGAAGCGCTCGAAGATGCGATCGAGGTCGCGGGCGGGGATGCCGACGCCGTGGTCCTGCACCGAGAGCCGCACGTTGTCCCGCTCCTCGATGCGCCAATTGGGCGAGGCCGCCGCGCTGGTGTCCGCCGGACCGGTTCCGGCGGCGTCACCCTCGGCGGTCACCACCGGGGGGACCGGCATGCTGGGCGCCGTCGTCCCGGTGGCGGCCGAGGCGCCGGGGGCGCTCTGGCCCAGGGGCGCGTACTGGTCGAGGATCTCGGGGGTGAAGACGGGCTCCACCGCGGTGCCGTCGTGGGGGGCGTCGTCGCTGCCGGCGCTTTCGCCGCCGGAATTGTCGCCGCCGGAATTGTCGCCGCCGGCGCTCTCGCCGCCCGGAGCGGTGTCGGCCCCCGGGTGCGTCCCGGACTCTGGGGCCACCGCCGGGTACTCGCCGGTGACGGCGTCCCCGCCGGCTCCGGCCTCGCTCGCACTCTCGGTGCCCTCACCGCCGAAAGCGCCGGCGACGGCGGGGTGGTTCAGGCTGGGGCTGAATTGGTGCACCGCACCGGTGACCACGACCTTGGAGTTGTCGTAGGAGTAGGTGATGGCGTTCTCCAGGAGGGCGTGCATGGCTGAGACCAGCTGGCGGCGGTCACCCATGACGGCGACGGGGGGTGAGGGCTCGTGGAGGACGATCTCAATGCCCCGCTGGTCCGCCGTGGCCCGCACCCGCTCAATGGCGTCGGCCATGACGAGGTTGACCAGCACGGGCTCCCGGGGCGGCGCCTCCTCGGACTCGATGCGCGAGAGGTCGAGGAGGTCATCGATGATGCGGCTGACCCGGAAGGCCTCGTTGTGGATGCGGCCGGCCAGGCGCTGGGCCACGTCGGGATCGGGCTCGGAGACGAGGGTCTCGGCCAGCAGGCCGAGGGCGCCCATGGGCGTCTTCAGCTCGTGGCTGACGTTGGCCACGAAGTCGCGGCGGATCTCCTCGAGCCGGCGCCGCTCCGAGACGTCCTCAATGAGGGCGATGACCCCGAGCGGCCGACGCCCGTCGTCGATCTGTCGGGCGCGCACCTGCAGCGTGCGACGGGGCGGGCCGTACAGGTCGAGGGTGCGCTCGGCCGAGCCCGCGTGCCAAGCGTCCTCGAGGACGTCGGTCACCGCCTGCGCGGCCAGGGCGTCGCCGTGGCGGCTGACCATGAGGGCGTTGGCGCGTCCGTTGCGGTAGATGACCGCGCCGTTCTCGTCGCACAGGACGACGCCCTGGGTGAGCGTGTCGAGCGAGCGGCGCAGCCGGATGGCGTCGGAGCTCGACTCGGTGACCGCCTGGGCGGCACCGCCCGTGACCTGCTCCAGGTAGGCCAGAGAGATCTCGACGTTGTTCTCGTCCTCGGGTGGATCGAGGCCGAGCCGGGTGCCGAGGGAGGCCAGCCGCTGCGAGATGGCCCGTCGCCCCGAGCGGCGTCCGAGCGCCGCCGCCACGAAGCCGACGACGACGCAGACGGCCACGGCGACCGCAACGAAGATGATCGCCTGGGTCATGCTCACATTGACTTCGCCCGGCCCACTGAGCGGCACGTCCCCAATATGACAGGGCTGGAGTGTGCCGGGGGAACAGTCCGGGCGATTGTTTGGCCCATGACGGGCCGTTTCCTCGGGTCGCTTCCCGACCTTCGCCGGTGGTTCGCGCCCTGAGCTGCCCTTCTGCAACCCCGACGGCGGGACGGAGTCCACGATCCTTCTTTCGCTCGTTGCCCGGGCGATGAGCCGGATCGGTCGCGCGATGGGCGATCGGAAGGGGAGGAGGGCGGAGGGAATGAAAAGGGAGGAAAGAACCGGAATCGAAGAAGCAAGAAAGGAGGCAAAAAGGAAGCAAAAAAGGAAGCAAGGCGACATCGGCGGTTCGACCAACCGTTCTCCTGCGAACGGCGTCCCGGAGGTTCCGGCGCCGGCACTCAATCACGGAGGGCACCCATGGTCGTGTGGCACCTGGCCGATGTCTCGCTCAACCCGAGCGTCAACGCGCTCCCCGGTGGGGGGACCCTGCAGGAACTGACGAACGGTTTGGGGGCCTGGGCGCTGATCGCCGCCCTCGCCGGTCTTCTGATCGGTGCGGCCGCCTGGGCGCTGGGCGTCCACTCCCAGAATTTCCAGCAGTCGATGGTCGGGCGCCGAGCCGTCCTGGTCTCAGGATTGGCGGCGCTCCTGATCGGTGCCGCGCCGCCAATCGTCAATTTCTTCTTCCACACCGGGACCAACCTGCACTGATCGGTCAAGGTCTCCGTTCCCATGTTGGCCGCCGGCTGCACCGGTCTCGATGCGCTCAACCCGATCTGCCAGGCCGGCAGCATCGGTGGCTCCCTGGCGTCCACGGGCTTCGAGTCGGTCCTGAGCGGCATCAGCCAGTGGGTCGCCAGCGGAGCCGAGTGGTTGCTGGGCCAGATCGGTGACGTACTGAGCTCCACCACGACCGTCGATGTCGGGGCGACCTGGTTCAAGACCCATTACGGCCAGATGACGGCGCTGGCCGGTGTCGTCATCCTCCCCATGCTCCTGGCCTCGACCCTGCAGGCGGTCATCCGCCAGAACCCGGGGCAATTGATCAAGACCTTCCTGGTGCAGCTTCCGTTGGCTCTGTTGTTGGCGGTCGTGGCGATCCAGGTCGTGGTCTTGAGCCTGTCGGCTACCGACGCCATGAGTGACGCCGTCGCCGGCGGCACCAACGCGGACGTCAATTCATTGCTCACCGGCGTGACCTCCGGTCTGGTGGCCGCCGCGGCCGACCCCACGATCGCCAGCTTCGTGCTCTTGTTGATTTCGCTGCTCATCGCGTTCGCGTCGTTCGTGCTCTGGCTGGAGCTGCTCATCCGGGCCGCCGCCGTCTACGTCGCCGTGCTCTTCTTGCCTCTGGCCCTGGCGACTCTCGTGTGGCCCGCGGTGTCGCACTGGTGCCGGCGACTGGTCGAGACGTTGGCGGCGTTGATCATCTCGAAGTTCGTCATCGTGGCCACCTTGAGCTTGGCCGCCGGCGCCGTCTCGTCGGGCACCGCCGGCTCGGGGTCCCACGGCTCGGGGTTCTCCTCGGTGCTGGCCGGCGGCGCGCTCCTGTTGATGGCCACGTTCGTGCCCTTTGCCATCCTGCGCATGATCCCGGCGGTCGAGGCCGGTGCAGTGGCGCATCTCGACGGGCTCCGCGAGAAGGGGACCGCCGCCGTCACGCGAGGGGCGCCGAGGACGGCGGCCAGTCACGCGTTGCACGAGGGGCTGGGCGCGCTGGGCGACGGACGGCTGCTGGCGCGGATGGCGGCCGCGGGCGGGGGCGCCGCGGGCGGGGGCGCCGCGGGCGGGGGCGGCACAGCCGGCGACGGCGAGGAGACCTCCGCTTCGGGTGTTTCTCTCGGTGACGGCGACCCCGAGTTCCCCCGCCTGTTGCAGGAGGCGGCCGCGCAGGGCGTCGAGCCGAGGCCCAAGGGGCGCAAGCCGCTTCTCGCAGCGCCGGGGTCTGGCTCTGGCTCGGGTGCAGGCTCGGGCTCGGCGGATGGGGATCTGACGACGGAGCCGGCCTCGAACCCGACGGGCTTTGAGGCGGACGTGGCCCAGCGGGTGGGGGCCAGAGCGAGCTACGGCACGGGCGCCCCCCTCGGCCCGGCCACGCCGGAGGACATCTGGATGTGGGAGGGCGTCCCGCCGGGCTGCGGCCTCATCAGGAGATACAAGCCGGGCGAGAGGCGGTACTACATGGGAAGCGACGGAGGACCGTCCCTCAAGGCGTTGCCACGGGCGTGGCCGCCCGGTCAGGGTCCCGACGCATGAGCGGCGAACGGGGGTCGCTCTACCGCTTCGGGCCCCGCGAACGCGGGAGCGCGTTGGCGGGCTGGCGGGCCGGCCAGATCGTGACCGTGGCGGTAGGTCTCGTCTTCGGGGTGCTCGTCCTGCGCTGGGAGCCGAACGCACTGGGCGTGGCTGCTGCCTTCGGGATCCTCGTCGTGTACGGCGCGCTGGCCACGGTGCCGGTGGCTGGTCGCACCGGCGACGAGTGGTTGCCGGTCGTCGTGTGTTGGGGCGTACGGCGGACCGGCCTCCGGGGACTCGCCGCCGGGCGCATCGGCACCCATCGCGTCGGTGCCCTCGGCGCCCTGAGCGGCCTGCGCCTCCTGCGTGCCGATTGGCAGGACATGGGTGTCGTGCACGACCGTGCCGGACGGACACTCACGGCCGCCTTGGCCCTGCGTGGTGGAAGCTTCGCCTTGCTCGGGGCCGACGAGCAGGATCGTCGGGTGGGAGCGTGGGCCTCTGTGCTCTCGTCACTGGCGCGCGATGGTTCGCCGGTCCAACGCCTGCAATGGGTGGCGGCGTCCTTCCCCGACGACGGGCAGGAGTTGCGATCGTACGTCGCGGCGGAAGCGGTGTCCGACGCGGCCTCGGTCTGCACCGCCTCGTACGACGCGCTCCTCACCGACATGGACTCGCACACCTCCGCGCACGATGTCGTCCTGGCCGTGCAGGTCCGGCTGACCCGGTCGATTGAGGTCGGGTGCGCCACGTTGGCCCGAGAGATGGGATCGCTGGTCCGTCTGCTGGCCGACGCCGACGTGCAGGTCGAGTCCGTCCTGTCGGTGGACGACATGGCCCATCAGCTGCTCCGCACCTACGAGCCGCACGCGGTCTCGGTCGACGCCGCAGCGCCGGAGGACCACTGGCCGATGGCCATGCAGGAGACGTGGTCACTGGTGCGGGTGGACGGCATGGTCCATGCCACGTTCTGGGTGGCCGAGTGGCCGCGCATTGAGGTGCGCAGTGATTTCCTTGCGCCGCTCCTCCTCGGCTCGGCCCGTGCGACGCTGGCCGTCGTGATGGAACCACTGGGACCCGACACCGCGGTGCGCAAGGTCGAGGCGTCGCGGACGGCGGACCTGGCCGATACGGAGTTGCGCCGGCGCGGTGGCTTCATTTCGACGGCCCGCCATGCGCGCGAGTCCGAGGTCCTGGCCCGACGGGAGGCCGAGCTGGCCGAGGGGCATGCCTCGTTCCGTTATTCGGGCTACGTCACGGTGTCCGCCCCGAGCGAGGAAGAACTGGTGGCCGCGTGCGACGTGGTGCAGCACGCGGCGGGACAGAGCCGGTTGGCGCTCCGTCGCCTGTATGGCGACCAGGCCTCGGCGTACACCTGCACGCTCCCGCTCTGCCGCGGGCTGCGGTGAGCCGAGAGTTCAGCCCGAAATGGCGACCACGGGGGCGTTGAGGGGCTGGCCACCTCTGCTCCCCAAGAACGGCGGGCCGTTGGTGGTCGGGAAGGCGAAGATGCCGCCGTCGGCTGCCCCGAGGTAGTAGCCGTTGCTGACCAGGTCCATGCCGACGATCGGCTTGTTGAGACTGATGGACCCGGTCGAACCGTAGAAGGGTTCCGTGCTCGGGTAGCTGAAGATGCCGCCGTCGGTGGCCACCAAGTAATAGCCGCCGTTGGAAGCGACGGCCATGCCGACGACGGGCCTGTTGAGTCTGAGGGAGCCGGCCGAGCCCAGGAAGGGCGGGCCACCGACGGTCGGGAACGTGAAGATGCCGCCGTCGCTGGCCACCTCGTAGTAGCCGTTGCCGTTGGGAGTGGGAGCGATGCCGACGATCGGCTTGTTGAGGGGCTTGCCGCCCATCGACCCGTAGAACTGGGCGTCGCCGAAGGAGAAGATCCCCCCGTCAGTCGCCACCAGCCAGTAGCCCCCGCCGTCGGGGGTCACCGCGATGCCGACGACCGGCTTGTTGAGCGGCTTGCCTCCCATGGAGCCGTAGAACTGCGCCGAGCCGAAGTTGAAGACCCCGCCGTCGGCCGCGACGAGGTAGTAGCCGTCACCGGCCGGCATGGTGGCCATACCCACGACTGGTGAGTTCAGGGGGGTGCCGCCCATCGAACCCAGGAACGGAGCGCCCGACCCGTAACTGAAGATTCCGCCGTCGGATGCCACGAAGCGGTACCCGGAGCGGGCGATGGGGGCGGAGATCTCGAGCGGCAGACTGCCCACGTCGCGGGAGTTGCCCACCGCCACACAGGCCCAGTTGGTCAGGCAGTCCACGCCGAACAGGGTGCTCTCGGTGGAGCCCGAGGCAGCCGCCGGAGTCGACTGCAGCGTCCAGGACGCGCCGTTCCACGTCACCGCCAACGTGGTCTGGGTGTCGCCCACGGCCGTGCAGGAGGTGGCACTGAAGCAACTGATGCTGTCGAAACCGGCCCCTCCGGGCACGTCCGGGAGCCCGGCCACCTGCGTCCAGGCCGCCAGGGAACCGGACTCGTCACCGTTCCAGGTCTGGCCGTACAGCGAGGGCGGCTGCATGCCCGTGAGGCTCCGTCCCACCGCGGTGCAGAACGAGCTCCCGACGCACGACACGCCGGTGAGTTGGTAGTTGGTTGAGGTCGACAAGTTAGGGGGAGGGTACGTCCCGGTCCAGGTCGACCCGTTCCAGAAATTCGTGAGCGGGACGGTGTTGGTGGAGCCGGAGAGGATGGTGTCGCCGGCCCACATGCAGAACGTAGGCGAGGTGCAGGAAACGGCGTTCACCTGGATGTTGTTGTTCAATGCCTCGGTGAGGGTCGTGGCCGTCCAGGTCGTGCCGTTCCACTGCTCGACCAGGGCCGAGCCGCCGCCCGCCCCGATGTAGCCGACGGCCATGCAGAACGACGCGCTGGTGCACGACACGCTGGAGAGGAAGGTCGGCGTCGACGACGACGGGCTGGATTGGACCACGCTCCAGGTGGTGCCGTTCCACTGTTCGATCAGCGGGGCGGCGCTCGTGGTGTCGACGGAGCCGACGGCGACACAGAACGACGTCGTGACGCAGGACGCACCGGCCAGGTAGATGTCGGACGCACCGGGCACCGTCGGCGACGTCATCGGCGACCAGGTAAAGCCGTTCCAGAGCTCGATGTTCGCCGCGTCGGTCGTCACCGTGTGACCGTTGCCCACCGCCACGCACCACACCGATGTCACGCAAGACACGCTCGTCATCCCGTTGGTCGGGTTCGGCGTGGTGTTGGTGTTGGGCATCGTCGTCCAGTTCGACGCGCTGACCGTGGCCGGGGAGGAGAGGGCGGCGCCGGCCACCGTGCCCCCGCCGCCGATGGCCAGCGGGAGTGCGGACAGTGCGAGGGCGCAGCCCAGTGCACCCGAACGAAGTAGTGAGCGCATCGCGACCCCTCTCTCGTCGGCATGCTTGCCGTCCCAGCAGATTAGTGAGGACTGCGCTGCAATGCGAGTGTAAAAGGGCTGCCGTCGCAGTCCGTCGAGTGGTCAGACTCGGACCTGGCGGACACGGAGTTGCGCCGGCGCGGTGGCTTCATTTCGACGGCCCGCCATGCGCGCGAGTCCGAGGTCCTAGCCCGCCGGGAGGCCGAGCTTGCCGAGGGGCATGCCGCGTTCCGTTATTCGGGCTACGTGACGGTGTCCGCCCCGACCGGGCTGCACTGATCGGGGCGTGATCGAGACATCTACCATGACCGTGTGGCGAATGGTCCCGATGCAAGCCCGCGGCCGCCGGGCGATGCGGAAGCGCGCGGTGGGCCCAGCAACGTCGTCGTCTTGCTGCTCGACAGCCTCAACCGGCACATGCTCGGCAGCTACGGCGGCAGCGAGTTCGACACGCCCAACCTCGACCGCTTCGCCCGCGAGCGAGCAGTCCGCTTCACATCCCATGTCACCGGCTCGCTGCCGTGCATGCCGGCCCGTCACGACATCCTTTGTGGGTCGCTCGACTTCCTCTGGCGCCCCTGGGGCTCCATCGAGATCTGGGAGGAGCCGATCACGGCGCAGCTGCGGCGGGCGGGCGTGACGACCGTGCTGGTCTCTGACCACCCGCACCTCTTCGAGGTCGGGGGCGAGAACTACCACACGGACTTCAGCGTGTGGGACTACGTACGCGGCCACGAGGGCGACCCCTGGCGCACCTACCCGGACCCGAGCTTCATCGGGGCGCCTGCGCTGCCCGCCCGGGGTGGCGGCTGGTTCTGGCGGGATCGCCTGGGCTGGGCGGAGGCGGGGGATCGTCCGTACGACCGATCCCGGACGTTCTTCCGCTCCGAGTCCGACTACCCGGGGCCCAAGACGATGCGGACCGCTGCGACGTGGTTGCGTGAGGGCGCGCCGTCCGACGCACCGTTCATGCTCTTCGTGGACGAGTTCGACCCCCACGAGCCGTTCGACACACCCGAACCATGGGCCGGTCGCTATGACCAAGGGTGGGACGGCGAGCTGCTGATCTGGCCGCCGTATGACGTCGGCGCGGTGGCGGCGGGACGGCTCAGCGAGCGGGAGGGCCGGCAGATCCGAGCCAACTACGGGGCCAAGCTCAGCATGATCGACCATTGGGCCGGGGAGGTGTTCGAGGCACTCGACGAGCGGGGACTGTGGGACAACACGGCGGTGGTGGTGTGCACGGACCATGGGCACTATCTCGGGGAGAAAGACATCTGGGGGAAGCCCGGGGTGATGCAGTACGAGCCACTCGGTCACATTCCTCTGTTGGTGCACTGGCCGGGGGTTCCGGGCGGGACGTCGTGCGGGGCGCTGACGACGAACGTCGACATCCACGCCACGCTGGCCGACGTGTTCGGCGTGCCACGCGTTCATACCTCGCACGGTGCGTCGCTGGCTCCGCTGGTGCGCGGCGACGCGACGCGGGTGCGGGACTGGGCCATCGGGGGCGTCTACGGGAACTGGGTGCAGGTGACTGACGGCCGGCGCAAATATGCCCGCGGATCGGTGGGGGACAACTTCCCCTTGTCCATGTGGTCCAACCGCTGGTCGACCATGCCCGTCCACGGCCTCGAGGACGCGGTCCGCCTGCCGCCTCCCGATCGGCGGGCCCGGTTGGACTTCATGCCCGGTTCGGATGTCCCGGTCATCCGGCAGCCCTTCGAGCCGGGCGACCGGATGCCGTTCTGGGTCGGACGCAACACGGTCGACGCCCACTTCCTCTATGACATCGAGGAGGATCCGGACGAGGACCAGAACCTCGTCGGCGCGGCGGTCGAGTCCGACATGGTCGAGCTGCTGCGCGCGGCGCTGGCGTCGGTCGATGCGCCCGCCGAGCAGCTCGAAAGGCTCGGGATCGCCTGAAACTGATCGCGGCGGGTGACGGTCGGCGGGTGACGGTCGGCGGGTGACGGTCTCCTGGGTCGACGGCGGTGGCGCGAACCAAATGTTCCGTTCTTCGCAGGTAAGTTGCGCGGGTCCCGTCACCTTTTCGGACACCACGACCCACCGAGCAAAGAGGGTCTTTGCGCATGTTCCGGCTGTTGCACCACTCTCGAGTCAGACGAGGCACGTTCGTCGTCTCGATGACACTGGTCGCGGCGTTGACGATCGGTGGCGTCTCGGCGTCAATCGGCGGTCTGGCAGCGTCGGCAGGGGCGGCGGCAGGGTCGGCGGCAGGGGCGGCTGGAGGATCGAGCACACCGTCCGGCAGTATGAACACCCTGGGGGTCTACGTCGGTTACCAGTCCCCGGGTCGAGTCAGCTCGTTTGGCCGGGCCAGCGGGCAGCGGCCGAGCTTCGCCATGGACTTCTTGGACGGGGATTCATGGTCCGCCCTCCTGAGGACGGCGCCGTCCTACATGGCGGCCTGGAAGGGCTCGGGCTTCACCATGATCTGGGGTGTCCCGATACTTCCGTATGCCTCTTCTCCGGGCGCGAACTCGACGAGGGGAGGCAGCCTGCAACGAGGAGCGGTAGGTGCATACGACTCCTACTTCCGGAAATTGGCCCGAGACATGGTGGCAGGCGGTCATGCCAACTCGATCGTGCGACTCGGCTGGGAATTCAATGCCGGGTGGTTCCCGTGGGCGGCCGACGGCCAGGCCACCACATTCATCGACTACTGGCGGCAGATTGTGGACACCATGCGGTCCGTGAAGGGTCAAAACTTCACCTTCGAGTGGAATCCGAATGCCGGCGGCACGGACGATCTCTCCGCCTCCTACCCCGGGAACGCCTACGTCGACCTCATCGGCCTCGACCTCTACGACCAGGCGTGGGGCAACTACGGCTCGTCTGATTGCAACGGAGCGGCGTGTCAGCGGGAAGAGTTCCATTCGCTTCTCACGGAATCGAACGGGTTGCGCTGGCTCGCCACGTTCGCGGCCGCCCAAGGCAAGCCCGTGGCGCTGCCGGAATGGGGCCTGGCTGCATCGAGTCCGACCGACCTCAATGGCACCTACGGGGACGAGGAACTCGGGGGCGGCGATGACCCCACCTTCATCGACGCCATGGCGCAATGGATCAACCGAAACAACGTGTACGAGGCGACGTTCTGGCAGTTCGACAGCAGCGTGCTCAGCCCGACCGCCAATCCTCTGAGCTACGCGGCGTTCGTCAGCGACTTCGGGCGCCCTCCGGCACCGACCGGGAGCGCCGGCAGTGGTGGCAGCGCAGGCAGTGGTGGCAGTGGGAACGGTCGGAACGGTGTCAGTGCTGCGGACCCGGTGGCGACCGGGGCGTCGGCCGGTCGTGTCCAGCCTGCGGCCCGGGAGAGCTCGCAGACGAACATCCAGGTCGGTCCAGCCGTGTCGCCAACGAAGCGCGTGCAGGTCGTGGCGACCGTACGGGGACGGTCAACGGCAGAGGGCACGCCCACGGGCAGTGTGAACGTCGCGGTGTGGGACAAGGCTGGGCGAACCATCCGTTGCCAAGACGGTACGACCGCGCAACTGCAGACGGCGACGGCGACGGCGACGTGTGTCTTCGGCGCAGAGTCGACGGCTGACGCGCCCTACTTCGTGGGGGTCGCCTACGAGGGGGATGGCACCTTCACTGCCAGCAGTTCGAAGGTACGGGCCATCACCGTACGGAAGCGGTCCGCTTCCTTCTTGCGGTGAACGCTGGCCCAGCTGTCCCGCCGCCCGGGGCCATCGTCGGCCTGGAAGGCGGGAACTATCCGGCCAGGCCCAGTTCGAGCGGTGCCTCTCGATAGAAGTAGAGCGCAGCTGCCGCCACGAGGCCCGCAGCGATGCTGAGGGACCAGGTCGCCCCGGCGTGCAGCACAAGGACGGCCCCGACCAAGGCGCCCCCGAACATGGAGAGCACCGACGTCGTCCCGAGCCGAGCGTGCGGGTTGGAGTCGCCGGCCAGCCGCGAGCGGGATGCCAGCCCCGTCAAGGTGGTCGTCAGCACGGTGGTGGACATGTCGGGGACGCCTACGCGGCGCACGGCGGAGTTGCGAAGGCCCACGGCACCCGCCAACAGCGCGATGACGACGTAGCGCGGCCAACCCGAGCCGATGGCAGGGACCGTGCCGGCGACGACGGCGGCCGCCGTCGTGCAGGACGCTTCGATCGCCATCGCGACCAGGAGCAGGTTCCGGAGCGGGCGGACCCTCCGCGCGACGCGACCACCGGCAACGGCACCGGCGAGGAAGGCCCCGAGGGCCATGAGGCTGGCCGCCACGGAGAACCCCGGCGCACCAGCCGCGGCGAACCCGATCAACAGCACGTTGCCGGTCATGTTGGCCGTGAAGACGTGCCCGAGACCGAGGAAGCTCACGGCGTCGACGAAGCCACTGACGACCGTCAGAACGGCCAGGGTCACCACGAGAGGCGGGGGTGGATGATCCTGGCTCATGTGTGCGCCACCTTCCCTGCGACCGGGTGATGGTCGCGGTCCCGTCAAGGTAACGGAGCCACCGGCCGACGAGGGCGACCGTTCACCCGACGTGAGAGAGCGCATGCCCCGAGTTCCGGCCCACCAGGTGACCACGCGGAACCTCGGCGCGGCCTACCCGTTCATTGCGGAGGCGGGCCTCGGCCGACGCGGCGTCGTCATCGGCGACGACCTTTTGGGCGGGTCCTTCGTCTTCGACCCCTTCGAGCTCTACGCGGCCGGGGTGGTGTCCAACCCCAACATGGTGGTGTTCGGGCAGATCGGCCGCGGCAAGAGTGCCTTTGTCAAGACGTTCCTGTGGCGTCAGGCCGTGTTCGGGCGCCGGGCCTGGGTCGTCGATCCCAAGGGCGAGTACGGCGACCTGGCGCACGCATGGGGAGTCCGCCCCGTGGCGCTGCGCCCGGGGGGCGCCATCCGGCTCAATCCGCTCGACCCGGGGCCGGACGCGGACGATGCCGCCGGGCCGGACGCCAGCGGGCGTCGGAGGATGGAGCTGCTCTCCTCCCTGGCCAGCGCCTGTCTCGGGCGGTCACTGCTGCCTCGTGAGCGGGCGGCGCTCGGCGCGGCCCTGACCGAGTCCACGCGGACCGTCGTCGTGCCCACGGTGCCCGTGGTGGTCGAGGCTCTGCTCACCCCGACCGCCGATGCCGCCCGCTCGTTGCGCACGGAACGGCGCGAACTTCTTGAGGACGGACGAGACGTGGCTTTGGAGTTGCGTCGGCTCGTGCACGGTGACCTCCGCGGGATGTTCGACGGCCCGACAACGGCCGGCCTCGACCTGTCTTCACCGCTCGTCGTCCTGGACTTGTCGGCGCTGTATTCGTCGGCCGCTCTCGGCGTCCTGATGGCGTGCGCCACCGCGTGGCTGCAGGCGGCATTGGCGCGTACGGCCGTCAAAGTCGACGGAGCGCGACCGGAGCGAGGTCGTTTCTTCCTTGTGGTGGACGAGGCCTGGGCGATCCTCTCGAACCTGGGGGTGGCGCGCTGGCTGCAATCGTCCTGGAAGCTCTCCCGCGCGTTCGGCGTCTCGAATATCGCCGTGCTGCATCGGGTCTCGGACCTCCGCTCGGTGGGCGCGTCGGACTCCGAGCAGGTGGCGCTGGCGCAAGGGCTCCTGTCGGATTCGGAGACCCGCGTGGTCTACGCGCAGTCGCCGGGTGAGCTCGAGGCGGCGACGGAACTGCTCTCGCTATCGGCTACCGAGACGGATCTGCTCCCGCAACTCCGGCGGGGCATCGCATTGTGGAAGGTGGGTCAGCGCTCCTTTCTCGTGCAGCACCGCCTCAGCGCGACGGAACGCTCCATGGTGGACACCGACGCGGCCATGACGGCGCGCCCAACATGACGGAGCTGTTGTCGCTCGTCCTGCCGCTCGGCCTCGGCGGCGCATTGCTGGCCGGCATTTCGCAGTCGGGACGGGGACGGACGGAGCGGAGCCACCGGAAGGGACCGACAGGCGCCAGGGGCGCCAGGTGGGCCCGGCGACGCGACCTGCGGCGCCTGTTGGTGGCCGCCGACGCCGCACCGGCCGGGCGGCTCCTGCTCGGCGAGGTGCCGGGTGTGGCGAGGCCGAACGGCCTGGCGGCCGAGACAGCGCAGTCCCTGGTGGTGGTCGGTCCCACCCAGAGCGGGAAGACCACCTGTCTGGCCGTTCCGGCCATTTTGGCCTGGCAGGGCCCGGTCGTGGCCGCCAGCGTCAAGAGTGACCTCCTCCGGCACACGTTGGGAACGCGGACGCGCCTGGGTCAGGTGTGGTGCATCGACCCGACAGGCTCCACGGCGGCGCGGGCCAGCAGCTGGTCACCAATCACCGGCTGCGGCCAATGGCGTGAGGCCTGCCGGGCCGCCGCCGAACTGTGTGAGGCGGCCAAGAGCGGGGGCACGACCGCCGATGGGGACTTCTGGTACGCCACGGCGGCGAAACTCCTGGCGCCGTTGTTCGTGGCGGCGGCGCTCGATCGTCGCACCATGGCTGACGTGGTGCGCTGGGTGGACACGCAGGAAGTCGGCGAAGTGGCGGCGATCCTCGAGCGGACCGCCCCGCCCGAGGTCCTCCATGCGGCGGAGGCCACCTGGTGTCGCGACGAACGCACCCGCAGCTCCATTTACACCACGACAGAGACGGTGCTCGCCCCTTTTGCCCACCCGCCGCCCGGGCCGCCGACGGTCAGCGCCTTCGAGCCGGACCACCTCCTGCAGGGCCCCCACACGCTGTACCTCTGCGCGCCCGCTCATGACCAGCGTCGCCTGCGCGGGTATTTCACTGCGCTGACACAGGCGGTGTTGTCGCGTGCGTTCGCCGTGTCCACGAAAGCAGGTCGTCCGCTCGACCCACCGCTCCTGGTGGTGCTGGACGAGGCGGCCCACATCGCCCCGCTCCCTGAGCTCGACGGCCTGGCGGCGACCTGCGCGTCGCACGGCATTCAGATCGTCACGGTGTGGCAGGACCTGGCGCAGGTCAAGGGCCGTTACGGAGCACGGGCTCCGACCGTGCTCAACAACCACCGGGCGAAGCTCTTCCTGCCCGGTATCGCCGACCCCGACACGCTCGACTACGCCAGCCGCCTCATCGGGGACGAGGAAGCCCCCCATCCGTCGGTGACGCGAGATCCCACCGGACGTCGTTCGACGACCTCGACCACGACGCCGCGCCGGTTGTTGCCACCCGAGGCCCTCCGTTGCATGGCGCAGGGTCGCGCCGTCCTGGTCTACGGGACGCTGCCCCCGGCCCAGCTGCGGCTACGACCCTGGTGGGCGCGGCGACCGGCGATGGATGCGGCTGATTCGGTTCAGGGGGCTGATTGGGCTCAGAGGACGCCGTCGGGTCTCGTGAGGATGGACGGCGACGCGACCTTCGCCGCTTGTGCGCGGCAGACGCGGGCTCGCTCCTCGGACAAGGCGCGTTCCCGGGCGTTGGTGGCCAGGGCCGCGGCCCGGTCGAACTCCCGGGCGGCCTCGGCCGGGCGTCGGAGCCGATCGAGCAGGTCGCCCCGCACGCTCGGCAGAAGTTGGTAACGCTCCAGCGTGCCCGTCTCCACCAGCTGGTCGACCAGGTCGAGCGCGGCCTCCGGACCCGAGGCCATGGAGACGGCGACGGCCCGGTTGAGCTCGACGATCGGCGACGGAGCGGTGCGGGCGAGCTCGCCGTAGAGCGCAACGAGCTCGTGCCAGTCGGTTTCCTCGGCGCCAAAGACACGGGCGTGGCAGGCGGCGATTTCCGCTTGCAGCGTGTAAGGGCCGTGGGGTTCTCCCAATGAGGTGGCGCAGGCCAGGGCGTCTTCGCCACGACCGATGTGGAGCCGGTCCCAGGTCCGGCGATCCTGATCGAGCAGGAGGACGGGCGCGCCCGTGGGCCCGATGCGGGCGGTCAGCCGCGACGACTGGAACTCCATCAACGCGACGAGGCCGAGCACCTCGGGCTCTGCCGGCGTGAGGGCGGCCAACACTCGCCCGAGCCGGAGGGCTTCGGCACAGAGCTCGGGGCGTAACCAGTCCTCTCCGGAGGTGGCCGAGTACCCCTCGTTGAAAATGAGGTAGATCACCTGGAGCACCGACGCCAGGCGGGCCGTCCGGTCAGTGCCGTCCGGGACCTCGAAGGGCACCCCCGCATCGGCAATCGTCTTCTTGGCCCGGACGATGCGCTGCGCGATCGTCGCCTCCGGCACCACGTAAGCCCGGGCGATCTCGCGCACCGTCAACCCCCCGATGAGACGGAGCGTGAGCGCTGTGCGGGCCGGGACCGGCAGTATCTGGTGGCAGGACACGAACATCAGACGCAGACGGTCGTCGACGATCTCTTCGTTCGATTCCGGATCGAAGTCCACGTCGCCGGCAGGGAGCATGACCGCATGTTCGAGCTCCTGGCCCAGCTGGGTGTACTTCTCCCTCAGGCTGCGGTTGCGGCGGAAGAGGTCGACCGCCCTGCGCTTGCCCACGGTGGTGAGCCATGCACCGGGGTTGCGCGGCGTCCCGTCACGGGGCCACTGCGCCAGGGCGTCGACCAGCGCGTCCTGGGCCAGGTCCTCGGCCAACCCGATGTCGCCGACGAAGGCCGCCAGCGTGGCGACGACGCGGGGGAACTCCAACCGGAAGACACCCTCGATAGAGGTGGTCGAATCGGCGGCCGGCATGCCACCGATTCAACCACCCGGTCTCGGCTCTGCCATCGGTGTGGTCACATGACGGGGCGCACGCGGCATTCGCCGGCGCCGAGGACACTCAAGAAGCGCTTGGTCCACGCAATCGCCTCGTCCCGGTCGCGGCACTCCAGAAGGGCCCAGCCTCCTACCAGCTCCTTGGCCTCGGTGAACGGCCCGTCGACGACGGTGAACTCGCCGTCCTTCAGGGTGACCTTGGCGCCTTCGGCAGTGGGGGCGATGCCACCAGTGGCGACGATCACACCCGCGTTGACCGCTTCCTCGACGAACGCGCCCATCTCCTCGTACAGCTCGGGGCGAGGGGGCTCGGTCGGCGTCTCCGCCTCGTTGGCGAGGGTGTAGCCCAGGAACCGCATGGTGGTGCTCCTTCTTCTCAGCGGAGGCGTCTCTCGCCTCACTCTGGCAGAGCGTCGAACGGGATGGCGCGGAATCGACATGGTGTCCGAAGATTTCCGCCCGAAGATTTGTGGCGCCTCCCACCTCGCCACCTTGCCCTCCGATGCGCCCTTTCCGTAGTCTCGCTCCGGGGATCCAGAGGAAGGGGCTCAGCATGACCAACCAACTCGGTGCCGGCGAAGTGCGCATGCTCATCGACGGCGAGCTCGTGGAAGCGACCTCGGGCAAGCGGTTCGAGAACATCAATCCCGCCACCGAAGAGGTGCTCGGCGAGGTGGCCGATGCCTCGGCGGCTGACATGCAGCGGGCCATCGACGCGGCCCGCCGTGCCTTCGACGAGACCGACTGGTCCACCAACCACGGACTGCGCAAGCGCTGCCTCGAGCAGCTGCAATCCGCCCTGGAGGCGGAGCGGGAGGCGTACCGCGAGGAGATCATCGCCGAGGTCGGCTCGCCACGCATGATGACCTTCGCGGCGCAGGTCGACTGGCCGATCGACGAGGCCCTGGGCTGGCCGACCAAGATGATCGACGAGTTCGAGTGGGAGCGGTCGCTCCCCAACTCCGAGATGATGGGGATGAAGAGCCGGCGCGGCGTCATCAAGGAGCCGATGGGCGTGATCGGCTCCATCGTGCCGTGGAACTACCCGCTGGAGGTCACGCTCAACAAGCTGGGCCCGATTCTGGCCACCGGCAACACGACGATCATTAAGCCGGCGCCCGACACGCCGTGGAACGCGACGCGACTCGGTCGCCTCATCGCCGAGAAGACGGACATTCCCGCAGGCGTCGTGAATGTGGTCACGTCGTCCGACCACCTGGTCGGCGAGGAGCTCACGCTCTCGCCCAAGGTCGATTTGATCTCCTTCACGGGTTCGACCGCCACCGGCAAGCGCATCATGGAGAAGGGTGCGGCCACCTTGAAGCGGGTCTTCCTGGAGCTGGGGGGCAAGTCGGCTCTCATCGTCTGTGACGACGCCGACTTCGCGTCGAGCGTCCCGATGGCAGCCATGGTGTGTGTGCACGCCGGCCAGGGCTGCGCCATGCAGACGCGTCTGCTGCTGCCCCGCTCGCGTTACGACGAGGGCGTGGAGCTCATCACCGCCGGCATGTCGGGTATTCCCTACGGCGATCCGTCGAGCGACGCCGTCGTCATGGGCCCGGTCGTCAGCGCCAAGCAGCGCGACCGCGTGCTGGGCTACATCGCCCAGGGACAGGAGGAGGGCGCCAAGCTCGTCTTCGGCGGCGGCCGTCCGGCCGACCAGCCGAAGGGGTGGTTCGTGGAGCCGACCCTGTTCGTCGACGTCGACAACTCCATGACCATCGCCCAGGAGGAGATCTTCGGGCCGGTCCTGTGTGTGATCCCCTACGAGGACGACGACGACGCCGTGCGCATCGCCAACGAGAGCCACTACGGGTTGTCGGGCGGCGTGGTGTCGGCGTCGGAAGAGCGGGCCACCGCCATCGCCCGGCGCATCCGGACCGGCTCCATCGGTGTCAACGGCGGCCTCTGGTACGGCGCGGACTCGCCCTACGGTGGCTACAAGGACAGCGGGATCGGCCGCCAGTGCGGCATCGAAGGCCTCGAGCAGTACCTCGAGACCAAGGCCATCGCCTGGCCGGGCTGATCCCCGAGGTTGGTCGTCAGGTCGACCACTCGGCCAGCAGCTCGTCGGTGGTGGCGAGCCGGGCCACGAAGGCGAGACTGTGCCGGAGCATCGAGGCGTGGTGCTCCTGCGGCGTGCCGACAGTGGCATCCGACGCCACGATGACCCCGAAATCCTCGTCGGCCGCGCCGACGGCGACGAGCGGGACAGCCAGGTTGGTCGACACGCCGGCCACGACGACATCCTCCGTGCCCATGTTGCGCAGCACGCTGAGCACCTCGGTCCGGTGCACCGGCGAGATGCCCTGGTGCCGAGGCAGCACCAGGTCGTCCGAGCCGAGTCCGATCTCCGGCACGATCTCGAGCGCAGCGTCGGAGTCCCGCCAAGCGGCCGTCGACGCGGTGGCGCGCATGAGGGGCGAACGCTGGCTGGCCGAGCGGCCGCCCGCCAGCGGGAGATAGGTCAGGTGGACCACCTGCACACCGGCATCGCGGGCACCGGTGGCAAGACGAGCCATGGCAGCGAGTGCCGGCTGAGCTGCCTCGGCGAGTGCCGGTAGCACCGACAGGTCGCCGATGACGCCACGTTGGCACTCCACGAAGAGCAGCGCCGTTGTGCGGGGCGTCGTCATGTCATCAGGGCTCGGCGATGAGCGCCGGCACTAGGCCAGCACCCCGGCCACCTTGAGCTCGATCATCTCTTCCTCGCTGCAGTCGATGTCGGCGAGGATCTCCTCGCAGTGCTCGTTGAACTCGGGCGCACGCTTCGGCGGCGAGGGGACGCCGGCGAACTGCACCGGTGTCGTGACGAGGGTGAACGGGGTCCCGTCCGCGGTGGCGGTCTCGCCGAGATGGCCGTTCGCCTCGACCTGGACGTCCTTTGTGACCTCGATGCTGTCCTGGGCCACGGCCCATTGGCCCTCGAAGTCAGCGAGTCGGACGCGCCACTCGCTGAGCGGCGCGGACTCGAACGTCTCCTTGAGGATGGCGCGGGCGTCGCCGGCGTTTGCGGCCAGCAGCTCGTGGGAGGTGAAGCGCTCGTCGGTGATCAGGTCTTCTCGCCCGATGACCCGGCAGGCGCTCGGCCAGTAGCGGAACCCCTGCAGGCAGGAGAAGGCCAGGAACCGGTTGTCCTGGGTGAGGTAGGTGCCCACGAGAGGGTTGGGCAGTCCGGGCCCGCCTCCCTTGCTGGGACCGGGGCGCCAGGGCATGTCGAGCTGCAGGGACAGGGCGATGGCCGGGCTCATGGCCCACATGCCCACACCGAGCAGCGAGACGTCGAGCGGGAGAGCCTCGCCGGTGCGCTCGCGGTGGAAGAGCGCACCGAGGATCCCTCCGGCGATGGTCATGCCCCCGATGGAGTCCCCGTAGCCCGGCCCCGGTTGCCCGGCGAGGTAGTCGACGTCGGTCGGTGTCGTGCCCATGGCGCTCCCGGCCCGGCACCAGTAGCTCAAGAAGTCGTAGCCGCCACGGTCAGCTTCGGGCCCGCGCTCACCGGCACCGGTTCCCGCCACGTAGATGATGTTCGGGTTGTGGGCCTTGATGTCCTCGAGCTCGATGTGCAGTTTCTTCCTGACGGCGGGCACCTTGTTGGTGAGGAAGACGTCGCACGTCGCGGCCAGCCTGTAGACGAGGTCGAGGCCCTTTTCCGTGCTGACGTCGATGCCGATGCTCTTTTTCCCCCGGTTGGAATGCTCCAGGAGCACGTGCACCGCCCCCATGGAGGGCATGACACCGCTGGAGGCCAATCCGCGCATGGCATCGCCTCGCTCGGGGTGCTCGACCTTGATGACTTCGGCACCCCAGTCGGCCAGGATGGCGGATGCCGCCGGCACGAACGTGTGCTCGGCGACCTCGAGGATGCGAACACCCTCCATGATGTCTGACAACTGGATCCCTCCCCTGCGTACGTGACCGACGCAGCTTCCCCGATGCAGCGCGCGGGACGCCAGCCGAGCCTGATCGGCCCTCCTTCGGGGGAGGCGGGCTCAGGCGGTGCCGTACCCGGCGGGTCGACCCTCCAAAATGACGGTCTTCGTCTCGAGGAAGGGGTGCAGCCCCTCGGTGCCACCCTCGCGGCCGATACCCGACTGCTTGAAGCCGCCGAACGCAATGCCGAAGTCGGTGCGGAACGCGTTGTGACCAACCGTGCCAGAGCGCAGCTGACGGGCGACGTCGCGGGCCCGCTCCACGTCGTTGGTGAAGACTGACGCGTTCAGCCCGTAGATCGTGTCGTTGGCGATCGCAATGGCGTCCTGCTCGTTCTGCGCCGGGATCACGCTCAGCACCGGTCCGAAGATCTCCTCCTGCGCGATGGTCGAGGAGTTGTCGACGTTGCCGAAGACCGTGGGCTCTATGAACCATCCCCGGTCGAGGTGCGCCGGCCGGCCGCCGCCCGTCGCCAGCGTGGCGCCTTCCTCCACGCCCTTGGCGATGTAGCCCTCGACCCGGTCACGCTGCCGCTCGGCGACGAGCGGGCCCATGTTGGTCTGGGCATCGAAGGGGTCACCGACCTGCACCTGGGAGAAGATGCCGGCCAGCGCGTCGACGAGCTCGTCGTGGCGGTTCTGACTGACGACGATCCTCGTCAGTGAGGAGCAGACCTGTCCGGCCAGGAAGCACTCGGCGCGGGCGAGAGACGTGGCTGCAGTGGTCAGGTCCATGTCGTCGAGGATGACGGCGGCGGACTTGCCGCCCAGCTCGAGGGTGCAGCGGGCGATGCGCTCTCCGCACAACGAGGCGATGCGACGCCCGGCGGCGGTCGACCCGGTGAACGTGATCTTGTCGACGCGGGGATCGCGCACCAGCAACTCGGAGACTTCCCGGTCGGCCGTGACGACATTGAGTACACCAGGCGGGAGGCCGACCGCTTCGGCGATCTCCGCCATGACGTAGGCCTCGCCCGGCGCTTCGGGTGACGCCTTCAGGACGACGGTGCAACCGGCCAGGAGAGCAGGGGCGATTTTGTAGGTGATGAGGCCGAGGGGTGCGTTCCAGGGAATGATGGCGCCGACGACGCCGACCGGCTCGCGCACGAGGAGCCCGAACTTGCCACCCATACTGGGCTGCGCCTCCTCCTCGAAGGGGAATGTCTGGGCCAGCCCCGCGTAGTAATTGAATGTCGCCGCCGCGCCGGCGACGGATCCTTTGGCGACGACGTGGAGGACGCCGGACTCACGGGGCCAGATCTGTCCCAGGTCTTCGGTCCGACCCTCCAACGCCGAGGCGATGGCGCGCAGGTAGTCGGCTCGCTGCTCGTGGCTCAGACGCGGCCATGGTCCCTGGTCGAAGGCCTGGCGCGCCGCAGCGACCGCCCGCGTCATGTCGGGCTCCTTTGCCTCGGCAACGCTGAAGAAAAGTTGCTCGCTGGTCGAGTCGATCACGTCGATCACGGCGTCCGACGACGGCTCCACCCACTCCCCACCGATGAAGAACCGGTCCGCGTGCCGCAGGGGTGCACTGATGTCGTTGGCGATTGCCATGGCGTCTCCAATCGTGTGGTCAGTCAGCTTCGGTGCTGCAGCACTCCGGGAACCGAAGAAGGGCGCGACTCACCGTAATCGGGTCAGGTGTCTGACGAAGGGCCGAGTCCGTGACGACCCTCCGGCTGCAGTCCCCGGCCTGGTCCCGCTTGGACGTGGTTCGGGTGCCGGTCATACTAAGGGAACAGAGTGTACTGAATGTGGGGAGGCCGAGATGACCGACGTGTCCACCGAAGCGGGGGAATGCCCCTATCCGGTCCGCGACTTCAACGAGGCCACGACCGGGCCCGTGCTGTCGCACGCCGAGGAGATCGACGCACTGCGGCGGGAGCATCCCTTCGTCCGCAGCACCTATGGGAACGGGTTCTGGGTCTTCACCGACGCCCCGTTGATTCGGGACGCGCTGCACCACGCCGACGTCTTTTCCAGCACGGTGGTGACCGTCCACGATCCCGATCCCCCGTACAAGTGGATCCCCGAGATGCTCGATCCGCCCGAGCACACCGTCTGGCGTCAATTGCTGGCTCCCCATTTCGCGCCGCGGGCCATGGAACGGCTCGAGGACAGGGTGCGGGAGCGCTGCACCGAGCTCATCGCCGAGATCTCCGGTGCCGGACACTGCGACTTCATCCGCGACTTCGCCTGGCGCTATCCGACGACGATCTTCATGGAGCTGATGGGGCTCCCTCTCGAGGGCCTCGACCAGTTCTTGGCCTGGGAGCACCAGATCCTGCATCCCGCGGCCGGCGACGACCCGGAACGGGCCGGTGCCCTCGACGCCATGATGGCCGTGATGGGCTACTTCACCGAGCTCATTGAGGAGAAGCGGAAACACCCGATGGACGACCTCCTCTCGAGCGCGCTCGAGTGGCGCATTGAGGGGCAACCGATTCCGCACGAGGACCTTCTCTCCTGGTGTCTCCTCATGTTCATGGCCGGGCTCGACACCGTCTCTATCCAGCTGAGCTACGCGTTCTGGCACCTGGCGAACGCATCCGGCCGACCGCAGACGGATTGTCGAGGACCCGGCGGTGATTCCCGCTGCCGTCGAGGAGTTCCTGCGCCAGTTCGCCTTCGTTGCGCCATCCCGCAAAGTGATGCAGGACACCGACTTCCACGGGTGTCCGCTCAAAAGGGGCGACATGGTGTTCCTGCCCTTGAGTGGTGCGACCCGCGATCCGGCGCAGTTCGAGGACGGCGCCACGGTGCACTTCGACCGTCCGACGAACAACCACATCGCGTTCGGGGCGGGACCGCACCGCTGTCTCGGATCGCACCTTGCCCGGCGTGAGTTGCGCGTCGCGCTCGAGGAGTGGCACCGAGTCATACCCGAGTACCGGCTCACCGAGGGTGTCGAGGTGACAGAGCACGGTGGCGGCCTCTACGGCATCGACCGGCTCGAACTCAGCTGGGATGTGTGAGCATTCTCATTCGTCGCCGGATGAGTCCGGGATGAATACCGGAACGAAGACCTCGCCGTGCGGCTCGAACTGCACGCGCACCGGCATTCCGATGTGGACTTCCTCGGGTGAGCATCCCACCACATTGGTGGTGAACCGGAGCCCTTCTTGATCCGCCAGTTCGACGATGGAGATGTTGTAGGGCACGGGGACGGCGGGGTTGTACGGATGCTCGTTGGTGGTGTGGGTGAAGACGGTTCCCTTCCCGCTCGTGGCCTCGTACACGGTGGGCTCCCCACACTCGGCACAGGTGGCAGACAGGGGAAAAACCCACCGCCGGCACGCCCGGCAGCGGGTGATCTGGAGGACACCCTCCGCACCGCCCGTCCAGAACGGCCGGTTGAGATCGTTGAGGTCCGGTGTGATGCGGGAAGCGATCGCGGTCATGTGTCCACTGTAGGGTTCGCCGCGTGAGCGACATAGTGGAGCGGGGCGCGATCATCTCGGGGATCGGCATCTCGCGCATCGGGCGCAAGACGGGCATCCCCGGACTCGAACTGACCGTGGAGTCCTCGACAGCGGCGATTGCCGATGCCGGACTCTCGCCGAACGACATCGACGGCATCGCCACCATGGGCGAGACCCCCGTCGCCGATGCGGCGTCTCACCTCGGCATCGAACACACCTGGACCGGCTCACCAGTCGGCCGATGGGGGCTTCTCAGCCCCGTGGTCAATGCCTTCCACGCCGTTGCCACCGGACGGGCCCGACACGTGCTCGTCTACCGGACGGTGAACATGATGGGGGGATCTGTGTTGCCTCCGCCCTCTGCGGCCGGGGACGCTCCGGCCCCGCCGCCGCCTTCCTCCGAGCGCGCGCCGTCTGCCCCGGTGGAGGAGAGGGAGAATCCGATGGCCGACGTGCCACGGCTCCTCGCCGCCCACGCCTATTCGGCCGCCAACTGGCTCGCCCTCCACGCCAGGCGTCACATGCACGTCTACGGCACGACCAAAGAGCAGCTCGGCTGGTTGGCCATCAACAGCCGGAAGAACGCCGCGACTGAATCCACGCGCGACGTACCGTGACCCGCTCTCCATGGACGACTACCTCTCGGCCCGCATGATCTCGGACCCGTTCGGGACTCTTGGACTGCGACGTTCCCGTCGACGGCTCCGTCGCCTTCGTCGTCTCCACCGCAGACGCTGCCCCCGACTGCGACCACCCGGTTCGGGTCGAGGCCTGTGGGGGAGCGCTCGGGCTCGGGGGCTGGGACCAGCGGCCCGACTACCCCAAGATGGCATCGACGGACGCTGCCGCCGAAATGTGGAGTCGCACCGATCTCAAGCCGGCCGACGTGGACCTCGCCGAGCTCTACGACGGGTTCACGTTCCTGACCTTCGCTTGGCTCGAGGCGCTCGGGTTCTGCGGTGACGGCGAGGCGGGGCCGTTCGTCGAGGGCGCCGCCCGCATTGCGCTCGACGGCCAGCTCCCCCTCAATACCTACGGTGGTCAGCTGTCGGCGGGTCGGATGCACGGGAACTGGGTGCTGCACGAGGCCTGCCTGCAATTGAGGGGCGAGGCCGGGCCCCGTCAGGTCCGCAAGACGCGACGTGGCCGTCGTCTCCAACGGCGGCGGTCCCATCGCCGGCTGCATGGTGCTGACCCGCTAAAGATCGCATCGTACGGGCAGATCACGGGTGACCCCACGACGTGATCGCATGCGAGATTGCGCGAGGATTTCTCTGTGACCTTCTCGGTGGACGAATCGGGCTGGGATAGGCGCCGAAGCCTGCTGCAAGCCAAATACGAGCAAATCGCCTGGGGTCTGTTTGCCAAACATGGCTTCAGGAACGTCACGGTGGAAGAGATCGCCGAAGCCGCCGGCGTCTCAGCCCGGACCCTCTTCCGCTACTTCCCCATCAAGGAAGACTTCCTTCTCGGGTTCACCCGACGCGGGCTGCAGGCTCTTGTCAACCTGATCGCCGAACTCGAGCCGAGCCCTGATCCCGTGCGGAGCGTCTGGCAGCTGATCCGCACTCATTCATTGCAGGATCCCCAGGATGTCCGGCTGCTGACCCTGTGGCGGCGAGCGGCAGCCGACGCGCCCGAGATCCATGCCCGCGTCCGCGGCGAGCGGATGCAGGCCCTCACCGAAGCGGTGACCGATTACTGCGCCAAGTCAATGGGCGATGGGGCTGCCGAGGATCCCGAACCCCGAGTTCTGGCCGGTGTTGTGGTGGGAGCCGAGATGGCGGTGATAGAGCTCTGGGGTCGCTCGGGTCTGGAGCTTCCTGAGATCTTCGAAGCGGCAGAGGCGGCTGTTCCCAATCTGACGCAGAAGGGGCGAGGCAGACGCCCCTGACTCCCGGCGAACGAAATCGGCCCTTGCCATGAGGCCGATTCGGGCTTAGATTGTCAGAACATGACGATTCTTCCCCTCGGGGTGGGATCTCGTTTCGGGGGCTTCACATGCTGCACGAAGACGTCCAGCTGATTTCGGTCGACGACCACGTGATTGAGCACGAGCGGGTATGGCTCGATCGGTTGCCGGCCAAGTACCGCGAGGTCGGACCGCACATTGTCGAGCTCGACGGTGGCACACAGGTCTGGAAGTTCGAGGACAGGATCATCCCGACCATCGGGCTCAATGCCGTGGCGGGAAAGGACCCCAAGGATTACGGCGTCGACCCGGTCAGCTTCGCCGAGATGCTCCCGGGTTGTTATGACGTCACCGCCCGACTGGCCGACATGGATCTCGACGGGGTCCACGCGCAGATGTGCTTCCCGTCTTTCCCCGGTTTTGCCGGCAACACGCTCTTCGCCGCGGAGGACAAGGAGCTCGCCACCGCGTGCGTGGTGGCCTGGAACGACTTCATCCTCGACGAATGGTGCGCCGCCGCGCCGGACCGCTTCATCCCGATGGTGATGGTCCCGTTCTGGGACGTGGCGGCCTCGGTGGCCGAGGTGGAGCGCACGGCGGCCAAGGGCGCCAAGTCGATCACCTTCACCGAAGCCCCGCATCGGCTGGGCCTCCCGTCGTTCCACGGCGATCACTGGGACCCCTTCCTCGCCGCCGCCCAGGCGGCCGACATGCCGCTGTGCTTGCACTTCGGCACGGGCGGCGCGCCCGTCACCGCACCTGATGCCAACTTCGCCGTCGCCATCGCCCTCTTCGGCATGAACTCGCAGTTCACGACCGTCGACCTGCTGCTGTCACCGGTCTTCCACAAGTTCCCGCGGCTCCGCGTTGCGCTCTCCGAAGGAGGCATCGGGTGGATCCCCTACGTGCTCGAACGGGTTGACTACACGTGGGAGCGCCACCGTTGGTACACGGGCGTCAATCCCGATGTGTTGCCCTCCGACCTCTTCCGCGACCACATCTTCGGCTGCTTCATCGCCGACAACGCCGGAATCGAGGAGCGAGAACTGATCGGTGTCGACAACATAATGTTCGAGGGTGACTACCCGCACAGCGACAGCAACTTTCCGGCGTCCCGCAAGAAGCTGGCCGACGTCCTGTTCGAAGTTCCCGACGACGAGGCGCGCAAGATCGCCGAAGACAATGCACGTCGTGTCTTCAACTTCCCCCGGAGGTAGTTGCACATGACCCGACCACTCGAAGGTGTCCGCGTGCTCGAAGTCGCGGCGTGGACGTTCGTCCCGGCCGCTGGTGCGGCCCTGGCTGATCTCGGCGCGGACGTCATTAAGGTCGAACCGCCCAACGGCGATCCCCAGCGGGGTCTGATGAACCTGCTCGGCAGTGCCGAGCGGCCCGGGCCCAACCCGTTCGTCGAGATCCCGAACCGGGGCAAGCGGGGGATGACCATCGACCTGGCCACGGGCGCCGGTCGGGACGTGCTCCTGGAAGTTGCGGCCACGGCCGACGTCTTCCTCACGAGCTACCTGCCGGCGGTGCGCAAGAAGCTCGGGATCGAGTTGGAAGATCTCCGGGCGGCCAACCCCCAGATCATTTACGTGTGCGGCCACGGCTGGGGTGCCCGGGGGCCTATGAAGGACACGGGCGGCTTCGACCTCGCGGCGGGGTGGGCGTCGGCGGGCATGGCCGCCAAAATGACGAGGCCGGGGGAGGAGCCGATGTTCCAGCCGGCTGCGTTCTTCGACCTGCAAGGAGCGAACACGATTGCCGGCGCCATCGGCACGGCGCTCTTCCAGCGCGAGCGGAGCGGCGCTCCCACCGAAGTCGACGTGTCGCTGCTCGGCGTCGGCATGTGGACGCTCAGCCCCGACATCATGGCCGGGCCCTACGTGGGCAACATGCCGGCTCCCGATCGGACCAAATCCCCGAACCCGCTCACGAACAGTTACCCGACCTCGGACGGCCGCTGGCTCTACCTCGTCTGCCTCCAGGCCGACCGCTTCTGGGCTGAGCTGTGCGAGACGATCGGCCGCTCCGAGCTGATCGCAGACGAGCGGTTCTCCGACATGGTCGTGCGCGCCCAGAACGCCGAAGCCTGTGTCGCCGAGCTCGAGTCGACGTTCGTCTCAGGAGCCACTCGAGCACTGGCGCAAGCAGATGGCCGATTTCACCGGCGTCTGGGCTCCGGCCCTCACCCCGGCCGAGGTGCACGGGCACGTCCAGGTCGACGCCAACGGGTACCTGCCCGAGGTGGTCGCACACGACGGCTCCACCTTCCGGCTTCCCGCGCCGCCGATGCAGTTCGGCGGCGTCCCACCGGTACCGGCGGGACCTGCACCCGAGCTCGGGCAGCACACCGAGGAAATTCTCCTCGAACTGGGGCACGATTGGGATGCCATCGCCGCGCTGCGCGAGTCCGGCGCGCTTGGCTGAGGACGGCTACGACCATGGAGCAAAGGATGGAGACGACGAGATGACCTGGAACTACGAGTTGTTCATTGACGGCAATGGACCTCCGAGGGTGCGGAGGGCTCCATCGACGTCATCGATCCCGCCACCGAGGTGGTGATCGGATCGGTTCCCGAGGCCTCCACCAAGTCGGCGGTGCGGGCCATTGAGGCGGCGCGACGCGCCTTCGACGAGGGTCCGTGGCCCTACATGAAGCCCTCGGAGCGGGCTGCCAAGTTGATCGCCATGGCCGAGATCCTCGAAGCACGGGCCGGAGACCTCCGCGAGCTGATCATCGCCGAGACCGGATCCACCGGCTTCCTCACCGACGCCGTGCAGGGGGCCGGGTCGATCGGGATGCTGCGGTCGAACGCCTCCCTGGTCGAGCACTCGTTTCCCTGGGTCGAGAACGGCGCACCGACCGGTGGACCCACTGGTCTGGGCGGCAACGCCATCGTCCGCGAGCCCATCGGCGTGGTGGCCGCCATCACCCCGTTCAACTTCCCCTTCATGCTCAACATCGTGAAGGTGGCGCCCGCCCTGGCCGTCGGCTGCACGGTGGTGCTCAAGCCGCACCCCTGGACGCCGCTCGACGCCATGCTGATCGCCGAGGTCGCGGCCGAGGCCGGGATTCCTCCGGGCGTGCTCAACGTCATCACCGGTCACGGCGAGGTGGGTGACGAGCTGACGTCCAACCCGATGGTCGACATGGTCACCTTCACGGGGTCGACCGCGACCGGACGCCGGATCATGGCGTCGGCGTCGGGGACGGTGAAGCGGGTCCAGCTCGAGCTCGGTGGCAAGAGCGCGACGGTGGTGCTCGGTGACGTCGGTGAGGACTACGCCCGCTCGGTGGGCTTCGGGCAGGTGCTCATGCACTGCGGTCAGGGCTGCGTGCTGCACACCCGTCTCCTGCTGCCCGAGCATCTTCTCGACGCCTACAAGGAGGGACTGGACGCGATGCGTCCGATGATCACCATCGGCGACCCGCGCAACGAGAGCACCGTGCTGGGGCCGTTGATCCGCGAGCAGCAACGTGCGCGCGTCGAAGGCTACGTCGCGTCGGGACTCGAGCAGGGCGCCGAGTTGCTCTGTGGTGGCAAGCGCCCGGAGGGTCTGGACAAGGGCTACTACTACGAGCCCACTGTGTTCGTGAGCAACAATGACCTGCGCATCGCCCAGGAGGAGATCTTCGGGCCGGTCCTCACGGTGGTGCCGTACTCGGGCGAGGACGAGGACGCCGTGCGGCTGGCCAACGACTCCATCTACGGCCTGGGCGGGGGCGTGGTGTCGACGTCGGACTCCCGGGCCTTCAACGTCGCCCGCCGGATCCGCGCCGGCCTCGTGACCGTGCAGAAGGTCGGGACCGAACCGCTGGCCGACGTCGGCCCGGGCGGAGGCCAGGGGCCAGGCTGGGGATCGGAGTTCAAGGGCATCGGGCAGAGCGGCGCCTTCGGCGGCTACAAGCAGTCGGGACTCGGCCGCGAGTGGGGGCGCCACGGGCTGGAGGACTTCACCGAGATCAAGAATCTCGCCTGGAGCTGAGCGGCGAGCGTGGGGGTGCTCGAGGGGAAGGTTGCGGTCGTCACCGGCGCGTCGAGTGGGTCGGGTCTCGGGATCGCGCGTCGTTTCGTCGAGGAGGGTGCCACCGCCCTGCTGCTGGCCCGGGGCAGCGAACGCCTCGAGCAGACGGCCAAGGACCTTGGGGCCGGCGCCGTTCCGTTCGTGACGGACGTCGGGGATCCGGCCAGCGTCGGTCGGACCTTCGCCGAGATCGGCGACCGCTTCGGCAGGATCGACATCCTGGTCAACAACGCCGCGGTGTACCGGCCTTGCCGGGTCGAGTTGCTGAGCGATTTCGATATCCAACAGCAGATCGCCACCAACTTGGCTGGTCCCGTCTACACGTGCCGGGCCGCTATCCCCCTGTTGCGGGCCGCCGGCGGCGGCGACATCGTCAACACGTCGAGCGAGTCGACGCTGCACCCGTTCCCCATGTTGTCCATGTACGTGGCCACCAAGGCGGCTCTGGAAGCGTTCGCGCTCGTCCTGGCGCAGGAGGTCCGCGACGACGAGATCCGCGTGACGACGGTGATCCAGGGCGGGACCAACGGGACCGGCGGAGGGTCGACGGATTGGGAGTGGGATCCCGAGCATGGCGCGGCGGCGATGAGCCTCTGGACCGAGACCGGGCTCATCGCCCATGCCTATGGGCACAACGGAGGGCAGAACGCCGAGTCGGTGGGCGACGTGCACGTCTTCGTCGTGACACGCCCTCGAAACCAGAAGATGGACACGGTCTACTGCCGCAGCTTTTGAACTGACACGCAAATAATCGTAGAACAAGGAGGACACATGGCTGGACGCTTGGAGGGCAAGGTCGCCTTCATCACCGGGGCGGCCCGCGGACAGGGCAGAGCGCACGCCATTCGGATGGCACAAGAAGGCGCCGACATCATTGCCATCGACATCTGCGCGCAGATCGACTCCAACAACTATCCCCTGGGGACGCCAGAGGACCTGGCCGAGACCGAGCGAGCGGTCAAAGAACTGGATCGGCGGATCGTCGCCCGCCAGGCCGACGTGCGGGAGCGATCCGAACTGCGAGACGCCCTCGAAGCGGGCATCAGGGACCTCGGACGCCTCGACATCGTGGTGGCCAATGCCGGGATTCTGCCGATGGCGCTGGGTGACCCCCATGCGTCGGACTTCGTCGATGCCACCGACGTCGACCTGCTCGGTGTGATGAACACCGTCGCCGTCGCCCTTTCGCAGCTGCCCGACGGGGCTTCGGTCATCATCACCGGATCAACCGCCGGCCTCATGCCGGGCACGACCGACAACCCCGTGATGGGACCGGGCGGCGACGGCTACGGGTGGTCGAAGCGGACGCTCGTCGGGTACAGCGAGCAGATGGCCCGGCACCTGGCCTCCCGGTTCATCCGGGTCAACACCATCCACCCGACCAACTGCAACACCCACCTGCTCCACAACGACGGCCTCTACCAGATCTTCCGTCCCGACCTCGAGAAGCCGACCAGGGAGGACGCCGAGCCGGCGTTCAACTTCTTCCAGGCCATGCCCATCCCCTACGTCGAACCCGAGGACATCGCCAATCTGGCCCTCTTCTTGGCCAGTGACGAATCCCGCTACATCACCGGGCAGCAGATCCGGGTCGACGCGGGGTCGCTGCTGAAGTTCCCCAACGGCCCGGGCGGCTGAGCCACGCCGAGGAGGATCACCATGACGAGCGCAACCGACCGCGAGCTGTACTACGACCCGTACGACTTCGAGATCGACACCGACCCCTACCCCGTGTGGAAGCGCCTGCGCGACGAGGCGCCCCTCTATTACAACGAGAAGCACGACTTCTATGCGCTCAGCCGTTTCGACGACGTGAAGCGTTGTAGCACCGACTGGAGCACGTACATCTCGGGCAAAGGATCGGTGCTCGAGCTCATCAAGAGCGGCATGGAGATCCCGCCGGGGGTCATCTTGTTCGAAGACCCTCCGGCCCACGACCTGCACCGGAGTCTCCTCAGCCGCGTCTTCACGCCGCGGCGGATGGCGGAGATAGAGCCACAGGCGCGGGCGTTCTGTGCCCGGGCTCTCGATCCGCTCGTCGACCGGGGCACGTTCGACTTCATTCACGACCTGGCGGCGGACATGCCGATGCGGGTCATCGGCATGTTGCTGGGCATTCCCGAAGAGGACCAGGAGGAGATCCGCGACCAGATCGACGGGGGCATGCGGCTCGACGAGGGGGAGGCACCCGTCGCGTCAGAAGGTCTCGGCGTGATGGACGGGGGCAGGTTCGCCGAATACATCGACTGGCGAGCGGACCACCCCTCCGACGATCTCATGACGGAGTTGCTCAACGCCCAGTTCGAGGACGTGAGCGGGACCGTCCGGGGGCTCACCCGTGATGAGATCCTCAACTACATCGGTCTGCTCGCCGCCGCCGGCAACGAGACGACGACGCGCCTGATCGGATGGGCCGGGAAGGTGTTGGCGGAGCACCCCGACCAGCGCGCCGAGCTGGCGCGGGATCCCGCACTCGTGCCCAACGCGATCGAAGAACTTTTGCGCTACGAGTCCCCCTCACCGGTGCAGGCCCGTTATGTCACCCGTGACGTCGAGCACTACGGGCAACAGATACGGCAAGGCAGCGTGCTGTTGTTGATGACCGGAGCGGCCAACCGGGACGAGCGCACGTTCGGCGATCCCGACCGATTCGACATCCACCGCAGCATGCAGCAGCACCTTGCCTTCGGTTACGGGCTCCATTTCTGTCTGGGGAGCCACCTGGCCCGGCTCGAGGGTCGCATTGCGCTCGAGGAGGTCCTGGCCAGGTTCCCGACCTGGGAGATCGACTGGGACAACGCCGAGCAGGCGCACACGTCGACGGTGCGCGGATGGGAATCGTTGCCCGTGGTGGCGGCCTAGGCGCGACCGCCGTCGGGGCCCGCATTCGGTCTCCGTCAGGGGTGGATATCGAACTCTGCCAGCACGCGAGCGGTGTCAGTCCCGAATGCCGGCGCAGGCGTCTCGACCGGGCGTGCATGTGGTTGTGCCACCGCGAGGTCCGGGCGAGCGGGAAGGCTCGGGCCGGAGAAGACCGAACTCACGGCCGACATCGACACATCGAGCAACCAGCGCCCGCCCACGGCCAGCGCGCGCAGGCACGCGTCCGCCGCCGTCAGGCCGGTGAGTGGATCGGCGATCGCGTCGGCGCAGAACAGCGGGAGGCCATCACTCCAGACCACCAAGCCGCCCGCAGCAGCGGCGTCATCGCCGAAGGCGACCCGGTTGGCCGCTTCGCCCGATCGCCCGTGACCGGTGATGGAAACCCAGACCTGCGGACCGCCGGTGCGCACCAGGTCCGGACCGTCCAATCCGAGCTGGGCCAGCGCGCGCGGCCGGCTCGCTTCGATGACGACATCGGCGTATCGGAGTAGGTCGTGCAGGATCCGCAGGCCTTCGCGGTCCCGAAAATCGAGCGCGACGGACCGCTTGCGCCCGTTCAACAGGTCGAAGAACTCCGCCGGGCCCCGACGCGCGCCGTCCGGCCGCTGTGTCGATTCGACCTTGACGACCGTGGCGCCGGCGCGGGCCAGGAGGTCGCCGCACAGTGGGCCCGCCCAGAGCGCCGAGAGGTCGACGACGACCAGGCCGCTCAGGTCCGGCCGGGGCGCGACCTCGCCGAGCGGCGACCGCAGAACACCCACATGCCCGGCCGACTCGCCGACCAGCGCTGCCGGAAGGCCCAGGAGTTGGGCCCTCGCCAGGAGCAGATCCGGGTCACCGTGCCGCACATGGGAGGCCACGCATGACCACATGGCCGGAACCGACTCCGGCACGATGTCGAGCTCGAGCCAGGCCGGCACAGTCTCCATGTCGTCGGCTCGCGGCAGTGACACGGCCATGAAGCCGTCGCCCGACGGCAGCAGGCGGCAGCTTCCTCCACAGCTCGTGGCGCCGCGCCGCCACAGCCCCATCAGCGCGGCGCGTTCACCGAGCAGCGCCAGGGGGTCCAACCCCGGGAAGGAGCCTGCAACGGCATCGACTCCCTCGACGAGGCCTGCGGGCGGGCCCATCGGGTGGTCAGGCAACCCGGTGAGCGCCATGGCACCGCTGTCGGCCCAGCGCGTCAACCGGAGGTCCTCCACTGCGGGCAGGGTAACGTCTCGCGATCCTCGAATCCCTCAGCGCCGAAGCACTGCTCGCCGAACTGGAGAGCGGCATCACGCCCGAGCGCAGCGGCGCGGTGAAGGTCTCCCTCCATGAAGGGATGCCATTGCCGAAGGATGGGACGCAGGAAGCCCTGGCCAGCCTGCCCTTCGTCGTCGTCGGTGTCGTGAGCGGGGCAGTCGACAGCGGCTGGCTCGACCTGTGCGACGTGACCGTTGTCGATGGTCGACGAAGCGCTCGAGCGGATTGAGGCCAACGTGGTGGAGCACCCGATCGCGGCGAGCACCCTGGCCCTCCTGCTCCGGGGTCAGGAGCGCCTGTCCGTCAACCGTGGCCTCGTGGCCGAGTCTTCCGCCTACTCAGTGCTGCAATCGGGACCCGAGTTCGCGGCATGGCGGGCCGCACATCCCGCTCGAGCCGAGAAGGACGAGGGCGACCGTGTCCGAGTGGATCGCGAGCGCGATGCCCTGTTCCTCACACTCACGCGACCCGGTCGGCTCAACGCACTCGACGCGCCGATGCGGGACGCGCTCGCCGAAGCGCTTGCGCTTGCTGCTGCCGATCCTCAGATCGCACGGGTCGAACTGCGCGGCGAGGGCCGAGCCTTCTGCGCCGGCGGCGACCTCGACGAGTTCGGCACCAGGCCAGATCCCGCGACGGCGCACCTCGTCCGCCTGGAGCGGAGCGTCGGGCGCGTGCTGCACACCCTCCGCAAGCCGGTGACGACCTACGTGCATGGCGCGTGCATGGGGTCCGGCATCGAGCTCGCTGCATTCACCGACACCGTCGTGGCGGCGGAGGACACTCAGATCGCCCTGCCCGAGATCGGCTTGGGTCTCGTACCCGGAGCCGGGGGGACGGTCAGCCTCCCTCGCCGCATCGGCCGCCTCCGTACGGCGTGGCTGGCGTTCTCGGGCTGCACCATCGACGCCGCGACGGCCCACGGCTGGGGTCTGATCGACGAGATCGTGCCCTGACCGATCTCCCAGCTGGAAGTGGGGACCAGAACAGTGCCCTCTATCCGCCAGTCGACCTCGGGAGCCCGGCCCGCTGGGCCACGGTCCGCAGACCCCTGTCGTGCGGGTCGTCGGAGAGGTAGGGAGAGACCGTTATGACCTCGAGCTCCTCGGCCAGGTCTTCGGGCCGGTCATCGACGAAAACGACACACCCACGCTCGAGCGGGAGGTGTGTCGTCAGGTAATGGCCCTCAGCGTCACGGCCTTCCTTGGAGAAGTAGCCGTTGACAAGGTGGTCCATCTGAAACTGCTCGGCCCGAGCCCGTGCGTAGGCATCCCCGCCTGCGCTCCACAGCAGCACCTGGGCGCGGCCGGCGAGCGAGTCGAGCAGCTCCCGTGCCCCGGGTCGCAGCGACGTCCCGGTCAACGAGTCGATCAGACAGCCGTCGACGTCGAAGACCCAACAGTCCGGGGCGGCGGAGGTCTTCCCTCCGGTAGGTCGTCCCTGGTGGGGGGAGGTCGTCACCATTATTGGTATACTCTATTCTCGATGAAACACCCGTGGGATCGGCGCCTCGGATTCTGGTGGCTGGCGGAAGAGTACCCAGATCAACCGGCCGTCGTCGGCTGCCCTTCCGGCGTCACGCTCACCTTTTCGGAGCTGGCCGGGCGGGCCCACCGCCTTGTCCACGGGCTGCGGGCGCAGGGGCTCGGTGCAGGCGACATCTTTGCCTACGCCCTGCCCAACGACATCGACATGCTCTGCTGGCAGCTGGCGGCCAACGAGGGCGGCTTCCAGTCCATCGCTCTGAATCCGGCTCTTTCTGGAGCCGAGATCCAGCGCATCGTCGACCACTCCGAAGCCGCGGCCATGATCCTGCACCACGACTTCGCCGACCGCGTGGAGCAGATGTCGGGCACCGGGTCGATCAAGCTCCGGATCTCGGTCGGTGGCGACATGGAGGGGTTCATCTCCCAGGAGTCGCTCGTCAAGGACCAGCCGACGACGGAGCCGTCGGACCGCCAGCTCGGTCTGCCTATCGCCTATTCCTCGGGCACCACGGGGCAACCCAAGGCTGTCGTCCGGCCGGGGCTGCGCAAGCTCGACCCCTCGGTCGCCGCCGACATGGCCAAGAGCTTCGGCCATGCGTTCCAGTTCCAGCCGCTCACAGGGGTCCACCTCGTCTCGGCCGGCATGCACCACGGCGGTTGCCAGGGCTTCTACATGGGCGCATTGAACGTCGGCCAAGCCCTCGTCATCCTCGGCAAGTTCGACCCCGAGAAAACATTGGCCGCCATTGAGCGGCACCGGGTCACGACGGCCTACATGGTGCCGACCCAGTTCGTCCGCTTCCTCCGCCTGCCGCAGAAGGTCAAGGACGCATACGACCTCTCCAGCCTCGAAGTCGTCGTCCACTCCGCCGCTCCCTGTCCGCTCGAGGTGAAACAGCAGATGATGGACTGGTGGGGCCCGGTCATCTGGGAGACGTACGGCGGCATGGAGGGCGCGGCCACCATCGCCAAGCCCTACCGCTGGCTGGAGAAGCCGGGAACGGTCGGTCGTTCCGTCGCCGGCATGCACGTCAAGATCCTCGACGCGGACGGGAACGAGCTCCCACGCGGCGAGGTCGGCGGCGTATATCTCGAGCCGGAGCGCGGCACGTCCTTTGCCTACAAGGACGACCCCGAGCTCACGGCATCGGTCAGCAAAGGGAAGGCCTTCACCCTCGGCGATGTCGGCGTCATGGACGAGGACGGCTATCTCTTCATTCGCGACCGGGCCAAGGACATGATCATCAGCGGCGGCGTCAACATCTACCCGGCAGAGGTGGAGGGGGTCCTCTCCGGACACCCTGCGGTGGGCGATGTCGCCGTGATCGGCGTCCCCGATCCCGAATGGGGCGAGCAGGTCAAGGCCATCGTCGAGGTCGTGGACGGAGCGACGCCGAGCGACGAGTTGGCCGAGGAGCTCGTTGCCTATTGCCAGGAACGGATGGGCCGCTACAAGTGCCCGCGGAGCGTGGATTTCCGGGACGAGCTCCCTCGTACCGACGGTGGCAAGCTCTACAAGCGCATCCTGCGCGAGGAGTACTGGGCCGGCGCGGAGCGCAAGGTGTGATGCGGGCCACCACGGACCGGGGAGGCACGCGCTAGGCATGGATTTCGGGTTCGGCGAAGACCAGGAGCTGCTGCGCTCGACGACGCGGCGTTTCCTCACCGAGCATCAGTCACTGGCCGCGGTCCGGCATTCCCTCGAGGAACCCGAGGTCTTCGACGCGGCCATCTGGCGGCAGGGGGCAGAACTCGGCTGGACGGCGATGCTCGTCCCGACCGAGTTCGAGGGCGGCAGCGTCACCGATCAGCCACTGGTCGACCTCGTCGTGCTGGCCGAGGAGCTCGGACGCGAGCTGAATCCGGGACCGTTCGTGCCCTGCAACGTGGTGGCGGATGCCATCACCCTGTTCGGGACCGAAGTCCAAGCGAAAGAACACCTGCCTCGCATCGCCCGCGGTGACGCGACCTGCGCCTGGTGCCTGAGCGGTGACGGGTCCCCGGAGCAGTCTGCGGTCGAGGTGCGGGCCACCCGGGCGGAGGGAGGGTGGCGCCTCGGCGGTGTAGCCCGCTACGTGCAGGCCGCAGGCGCTGCCACGTTGCTGCTCGTGACGGCGAAGGATGCCGACGGCGACGCCATCATCAACCTGCTGGTGCCGCGACCGACGGTGGGCTTGTCCGAACGTGTCCTCACCGGTCTCGACCTGACTCGTCGCTTCGCCGAGATGCGTTTCGACGATGTCTTCGTTCCTGCCGGGGCCGAGCTCGCAGGTGGGTGGGCCGTAGTGGAGCGCTGCCTTGCGCTGGCCACGGTGCTCCAGGCGGCGGAGTCCGTCGGGGCCGCCGACCTCGTCTTCACGTCGACTATGGAGTATCTCAAGAAACGCGTGCAGTTCGGCCGGACCATCGGAAGCTTCCAGGCCATCAAGCACCGCCTGGCCGATCTGCTTCTCGACGTGGAGGGCATGCGGGCCGCAGCACACTACGCCGCCCTGGCGCTCGCCGAGGGCCTGCCCGACGCGGCGGAGGCGGTGGCCACCGCCGGGGCCTATGTCGACGACACCTTTGCCCAACTCTGTGGTGAGGCGCTGCAGCTCCACGGGGGCATCGGCTTCACCTGGGAACACGACGTCCACCTCTTTCTCCGCCGGGCCAAGGCCAACCAGGTTTTGTACGGCGACGGGGCATGGCACCGCGAGCGCCTGGTCCGCCTGGTCGAGGCCGAGGTGGCGCAGACCGTGGAGGCATGAGCCGTGGATGTGATCGTCCCGCCGATCCCTGAGAGCTACGACGGCTATCGGGCCGCGCTCCGTGCTTTCCTCGCCGACCACAAGCCGAGACTGCATTGGAAACAGCGGACGGGCCTGCGTGTGCCCGACCGCGCCGACGACGTCGAGCTCCTCCGCGGCTATGTCAGGGCCATGTATGACGCCGGCTACGTCATTGATCGCTTCTCGTCGGAGCCGGGCGATCCCTACGAGCAACGTATTCTGGCGGAGGAGCTCGGTGCGGTCGGGGTTCCGCACGTGCTCGGCAACCCCCTCGTGGCCGGAGCCCTCAAGCACTTCGGCACAGACGAGCAGCGGGCCGAGTACCTGCCGCCGATGGCCCGGGGCGACCACATCTGGACCCAGCTGTTCAGTGAGCCCGACGCCGGCAGTGATCTCACCTCGCTCCAGACGCGAGCACAGCGCGACGGTGACCACTACGTGGTTGTGGGTCAGAAGGTCTGGAGCACGTGGGCCCAATGGGCCGACTACGGCTATCTGCTGGCGCGCAGTGAGCCGGTCGACGGACCGGCCGGCATCTCGGCCTTCATTCTCGACATGCAGAGTCCCGGTGTGGACGTGCGACCTCTGCGCGAGATGACGGGGACGACCGACTTCAACGAGGTGTTCTTCGACGAGGTGGGGATCCCCGCGGTCAACATGATCGGTGGGCCCGGCGAGGGCTGGCGGGTCGCCGGCGCCAGCCTGGCCGAGGAGCGCTCCGGGGTCGGCGGCGGCGGCGGTGGCGACCCGGTGGTCCGGCTCGTCGACGTCGCCCGTCGGCACAACCGCGGAGGCCGCCCGGCCATCGACGACAGTGCGGTCCGTCAGCAAATCGGTGCCTTTGCGGCGCGGGCGCGTATCCAGCGCCACCTCGGTCAACGCGTGGCCACCAAAGCGACCAGGGGCGAGATCACCCCCGCCGACGCCCCGGTGTCGAAGATCTGGTTCAGCGAGTTGAACCTCGAGATGGCCGAAGCGGCCCTGGCCCTGCAGGGTGCCCGCTCAATGGCGAGCGAGGGTGATGAGCTGTCGTTCGAGGATGGGCGTTGGCAGGACGCTTTCCTTTACGCTCGGGCGTGGACAATCGCAGGAGGGTCGAACGAGATCATGCGTAATCTCATCGCCGAGCGCGGCCTCGGACTGCCCCGAGAGCCGAGGGGGCAGTCGTGACCTCGACGTCCCGGCACACCCACTCGCACCCGCCGCACGCGCAGCGCGCCCGGGGCGCAGCGGCGGGCAACGACCCTTTTCCCGGGGTCGAGAAGGTCCGGCCAGGATTGTGGAGCATTCCGGTTCCGCTCCCGAACAACTCCCTGCGCTACGTGCTCATCTACCTGTTCGAGACCGACCGCGGTCCGTACCTCATTGACGCCGGCTGGAACACCGACGATGCATTCAGTGCGCTGAGTACCGGCATTGCGGAAGCAGGCTGCAGCATCGGGGACGTCCAGGGCGTGATGGTCACCCACATCCACCCGGATCACTACGGGCTGGCTGGTCGGATCCGCGAGGCCTCGGGTGCGTGGATCTCGCTCCACCCCGCCGACGCGGAGCTCATCCACGACCGCTACGACGAGCCCGAGGACCTGCTCGACCGGGTCGCGGCCGCTTTGCGCCGCATGGGTGCACCCGCCGGAGGAATTGGAGCCGCTCCGAACGCGGCCATGCCGGTCCGCCCCTTCGTCGACGCGGTGGTCCCGGACCTGCTGCTTCGAGGACGGCGCACGACCCGAAGTGCCGGGGTGGGACCTGCAGGCCATCTGGACGCCGGGGCACTCGCCGGGCCACCTCTGCTTCTACGAGTCCCGGCAGGAGCTGATGCTCTCGGGTGACCATGTTCTGCCGCGGATCACACCCAACATCCCGTTCCACCCCCAGGCCGGGGCCAACCCGCTGGGTGACTACCTCGACTCGCTCGACAAGCTCGAGCCCTACCAGGTCCGTGAAGTCCTGCCGGCTCACGAGTACCGCTTCGACGATCTTCACGCCGCGACTGGAGGAGCTGCGTCAGCACCATCGCGATCGGTTCGCCGAGGTGATCGCCATGCTGCAGGACGGCCCGCACACCGCCTGGCACATCGCCGCCCACATGAAGTGGTCGAGGCCGTGGGACGAGATCGCCGGCTTCATGCGCCGCGCCGCCGTGGGTGAGACCGTGTCGCACCTCCGCGTCCTCGAGATCGATGGCGTGGTCCGGGTCGAAGACGGCGAGCCCGCGCTGTGGTCGCTCGCGGCGCAGCGCTGACCGGGGTCCGCTTCGAACGACTTGCTCTCCGAGGGGGCCGATGGGGGACAACGCAGCGACGCTGGACGACACGACGGTCGGGACGGTGGACATCGCCGGTTGGACCGTGCGTCGCCTCGGCTTCGGCGCCATGCGGATTTCCGGAGCGCGTAACGCCGAGGGCGGGCGAGACCGGGACCTGGCGCAGAGCGCTGGTGCGACGCGTCGTCGATCGTGGGGTGAATCTCATCGACACCGCGAACATCTACGGCTACGGCGAGTCAGAGGAGATCATCGCCGAGGCCCTCCACCCGTACCCGGAGGATCTGCTGATCACAACCAAGGCGGGGTTCAAGCCGGGCAAGATCGCCCCGGGCGAGACGAGCCTGCCTCCGCTCGGGGAGCCCGACCACATCCGCGAGGAGTGCGAGAAGAGCCTTCGTCGCCTGCGCGTCGACGCCATCGACCTGTACCAAGTGCACGTCCCCGATCCCGCCGTTCCCTACGAGGACACTGTCGGTGCCTTCGCCGAACTCCAGCGTGTCGGGCAAGGTCCGTCACATCGGTGTGTCCAACGTCAGTCCCGAACAACTGGCGATCGCCCAGTCCATCTGCGAGGTGGTCACGGTCGAGAATCGCTACAACGTCGGGGACCGCGCCTCCGAAGCCATGGTCGCCCTGTGCGAACTGCAGGGCATCGTCTTCTTCCCGTGGCAACCCGTCGCGCCAGAGGACGTGGGAGTGCGGCGTGCCCTCGCGGCCGTGGCCCAGGCGCACGGGGTCAGTGTCCAACAGGTCGCCCTGGCCTGGCTGCTGGCGCACTCCGAAATGGTGGTGCCGATCCCGGGTACTTCGAACATCGACCACCTCGACGACAACGTCGATGCCGCGTGGCTCTCCCTCGACGACGGCGACATGGCGACGCTCGATGCCGTCGCAGGAGCGTGATGAAATTCACCCTGCAGTACCCCATCGCCCATGCCGGCTACAGCCCGGCGCTGCTCACCGCGGACGGGATGCGCAAGGTCGTGGTGGCCGCTGAGGCGGCCGGGTTCGACAGCATCGCGTTCACCGAGCATCCGGCGCCGTCACAGAAGTGGATGGCCGGCGGCGGCCACGAGAGCTTCGACCCGCTACCGCCCTCGCGCTGTGCGCCGGCGTCACGAGCACGATCCTGCTGCAGACCTATCTGTTGGTCCTCCCCTACCGCAACCCGTTCCTCGCCGCGAAGCAGGCGGCCACCCTCGACCTGATGTCGGGCGGCAGGGTCATCCTGAGCGTCGGGACCGGGTACCTCCGCTCCGAGTTCCTCGCCCTCGGCGTGGAGTTCGAGGAGCGCAATGCCCTCTTCGACGAGGCGCTCGAAGTGATGCGCCGTAGCTGGTCCGAGGACGACGTGGCCTACGAGGGGCTGCACTTCACGGCACTCGGCCAGACCCAGCGGCCCCGTCCGGCCGACCCGGGGCCCACGATCTGGATCGGGGGCAACGGGAAGGTGGCCCGGCAACGGGCCGCCCGGCATGGGCAGGGCTGGACGCCCCTGCTCATCGCGCCCGAGATGGCGAAGACGACGAGGACGGCGCCGCTGCGGACGACGGGCGACCTCGCCCGGGCAGTGGAGGACCTGCACGATCTCGCTTCAGCCGAAGGACGCGACGGTGGCCAACTCGACGTCCAGGTCGAATGGCGGGAGAGCTCCTCCATCACCGCGAGCCCCGATCACATCCTCGAACGGGTCGAAGAGCTCACCGATGCCGGGTGCGACCTGGATGGTGGTCGACCCACCTGGTGACGATCTCGAGCGCACGGCCGAGTTGATTGCGGCCTACGGCGAGTCCGTCATCGCTGCCGCGTAGTCAGCCGTGGTCACCCTGGAATGGGGACGTCGCAGTGCCATCTCGACACGGCCGAGAAGACTCCGCGCGAGCCATCCATGAAGGGTCATACAGTGTCCGAAACGGAGTTGATCCGGCTCGTGGGGTGGCGGCCGGTTGACGACAGGAGAAGGTGATCTTCATCGGCTCGAGGGAGGTCCCGGTCCAGGACCAAGCCGAACCAGCAGCGGAGATCCATCGAGATGAGTGACGAGCGCTCGAAGGCCAGCGTCCGAGAGGAAGCACGGACATGGATCCGATCGCACTGGGACCCGACGCTCGAGTTGCCGGCTGGCGCCGTCAGCTCCATGCGGCAGGGTGGGCGTGCCCCACCTGGCCAACGGAGTGGAGCGGACGTGGACTTCCCGCGTGGGCCGATGACGTCGTCAAAGAGGAACTCATGGCGGCGGGCGCAGTCGGGACGCCACTCGGGTCGGGAATGCTCCTCGCCGCTCCGACCCTCCTGGCGCACGGTTCGACAGCGCTGAAACACCGGCTTCTCCCGAGGATCGTGACGGGCGAGGACACCTGGTGCCAGCTCTTCAGCGAACCAGGGAGTGGATCGGACCTCGCCGGATTGACGACCACCGCCGTACAGGACGGTGCGGTCTTCGTCGTCAACGGACAGAAGGTCTGGAGCACCAGTGCCCACCATGCCGACCTGGGAATGTTGCTGGCGCGGACGGACTGGGACGCTCCCAAGCACAAGGGCATCTCGTGGATGGTCCTGCCCATGCACCAGCAGGGTGTCGAAGCTCGACCATTGCGCCAGATGAATGGCCACGCGTCCTTCAACGAGGTCTTCTTGAGCGATGCAGTCGTCCCGGTCGACAACGTCGTTGGTCAACTGGGAGAAGGCTGGCGGATCGCCCTCACGACGCTCGCCCATGAGCGCGGTTTCGGCTCGGTGCGGCGCAGCGCCTTCGAATCCGAGGGAAGGGCCATTGAGGAGGCCAAGGCTGAGGCCGACGAGTACTTTGCGACCTATAGCTGGTACCCACAACGGGCTGGAAGAGTCGACCTCATTGCCGAGCACGCCCGGTGACTGCACGGAACGGCGATCCGGTCAGCCGCCAGGCAATCGCTGGAGTGACGGCACTGCAGAGGGCACATCAGTGGACGGCAGACCGGGCACGACTGAACCGTGAGCTGGGTCGCCCGCCGGGAGCAGAAGGCTCCATCGGGAAGCTCGGTCTGAGCGAGGTCGCCCGGGCGGCCGCAAGGACGCACACGGAGCTCGCCGGCCCGGCAGGAATGCTCGTCGGTCCGGACGCACCCTTCGGCGGCATGATCGCCGAGGTTTTGGAGTCAGTCCCCGCGCAGTCGATTGCCGGAGGCACCGATGAGATCCAGCGGAACATCATTGCCGAACGGGTCCTCGGACTACCCAAGGAGCCCAGAGTGGGTTCAACGGTCTCATTTCGTGACGAGACGCACGCACGGTGACACCAGCGAGAACGGGCCTGGCATCCCTATCTCGGAGCGTCACCCATCCGATACTCGTTCGTCAGTTCATCGAGCCGAGATTTCAGATCGCTCTCGAGCACGAACTCAGCTGCATCCAAGCTGGCCCCGAGCTGGTCAGGGTTGCTCGCCCCCACGATCGGAGCGGTGATCGCCTCATTCGCCAAGACCCACGCAATGGAGAGCGTCACGAGGCTCACGCCGACCTCCTCGGCGATGGCGAGGAGTTGATCGACGGTGTCGAACTCCCGGTCGTGCCAATAACGGCCTTGATACATCCGACCGGCGTTGCCGAGCGTGAAGCGACCCCCTTCCGCCGGCGGGTCATCGCGACGGTGTTTTCCGGACAAGAGGCCACCGGCGATGGGGTTGTAGGGGATGACCCCCACACCCTCCTCACCGCAGAACGGGAGCAGCTCACGCTCCATCTGGCGGAACAACAGGTTGTAACGAGGTTGCACCGAGTCGAACCGGGCCAGCCCGAGCGTCTCGCTGCGCCCGACGGCGCGGACCAGCTGGTACGTGAGGAAATTCGAACACCCGATGTACCGGACCTTGCCTTGATGGACGAGGTCGTCGAGCGCACTGAGCGTCTCGTCAATCGGGGTGGCTGCGTCGAACCCATGCAGCTGATAGAGATCGATGTAGTCGGTCTGCAGGCGACGCAAGGACGCTTCAATGGCGTCGAAGATGTGCCTTCTCGAGTTGCCGCCATCGATCGGCGACGGCCCGGTCCTTCCGAAGCATTTCGTGGCGAGGACGAACCGGTCCCGCTTTCCTTGCAGCCATCGACCCAGTATCTCCTCCGTACGGCCCACCGTCGTGAGATCGCCGCCGAGCGGATACACGTCGGACGAATCGATGAAGTCGATTCCGCCCTCCGCAGCCCGATCGAGTATCGACACAGACGTCGGCTCATCGCACTGCAACCCGAAGGTCATCGTCCCGAGACACAGTTTCGAAACCTGAAGGCCCGTTCGGCCGAGTCGTGTGTGATCCATGACTGGAAAGGTAGCGCCTACGTGCTCTGATCCCGTCCAGGGAGATCCACGGGAGCGATGCCCCTCCCTTCTGTCGTGTATCGACTCCTTCCGGGCGTCAGCGCCGCGGCGTCAGTTCGGGGCGTTATCCCGAGCGCCCTCTCGCAGAACGAGCGCACCTGACGTGACGCTTCGGCGCGCGGCAGCTTGTCCCGCGTCGGGTTGAGGCCCGCCGCCGCCCAGGCCACCGACTGCACCAGGGGCGCGTCCGCCGCCGGGTCGGCCAGCGGGAACGAACCGTCGGCTGCGCCCTGCTCGAGCAGCGCCTCGAGGGGCGCCATCAGAAGCTTGGCGGCATGGCGCGTCTCCTCCGCGTACCCCTCGGCCCGCATGGCGCCGGGCGACCCGAGCACGGCGACCCGGGCCGCCTTGGCCCGGTGGTGACCGAAGCTCAGGATCTCGTCGATCCACGCGTCGAGCGCGGCCCGTGGGCTCGGGGCCGCCTCCACCTTCGCCTGCAAGCGCACTGCGGCGGCCTCCGCTTCACGCCGGTAGAGCGCGCACAGCAATTGATCCTTCGACTCGAAGTGCCGGTAGAAGGACCGGGTCGACATGTCCGCCTCGCGCAGGATGTCGGCCACCGCGGCGTCGACGTACCCGTTGCGCTCCATGACGGCCAGGGCGGCGTCGAGCAGGAGACGCAGCTCGTCCTCCGCCTCGAAGCGCCGCGGGCGCCCGGCCCGGGTCGTCGGTGGCGCCTTGGATCCCGGCATCCTCAGGCCATCCGAGCCCTGGGAAGGGGGAAGGTGTCGCTGACCTGGTCGAACCAGATCTGCACCTTGTCGCCGATGCGGACCGTGTCGGGGTCGGCGTCGGTGATGTTGAGCAGGAGCCGCGCGCCGGCGCCCTGGGTCCCGTCGAGCTCGATGACGCCCGACACGTAGGGAACGACGGCGGCCAGCTGCGGGGCGAGCGGGTGGCGCACCACGGTGTAGGTGTAGATCGTCCCGGTGCCGGGCAGGTCGACCCACTCGAACGCCTGGCTCTGGCACACGAAGCAGAACGGCTGGGGGGGAGGACGAACGTGCCGCACACCGTGCACCTAGGTGCGGTGAGCCGCCCCTCGTTGGCGGCGTCCCAGAACGGCTGCGTCGACTCGTCAGCGAAGGGGTCCTGCATCATGGAAGGGAACGTGCCCTGAATGAGATCGGTCATTGTGCTGTTTCGCCTCGTTCTCGTTGGGTCAGTTGTGCAGCAGCGTGCCGCTGACGGGAAGGCCGGACGGTCCGCCGGTCACGACCGCCACCTCGGCGCCGTCGACCTGGTTGACGGCCACGCCCCGGAGTTGCTCGACCGCTTCCCGGACGTGGGTCATGCCGATGATGTACGCCTCGGAGAGGTGCCCGCCGTGCGTGTTGACCGGAATGGAACCACCCTTCCAGCGGATGTTGCCGTCGGCCACGAAGGGCCCACCTTCGCCGATCGGGCAGAACCCGTAGTCCTCGAGTTGCATGATCACCATCGGTGAGAAGTGGTCGTAGAACAGTGCGACGTCCACATCCTCGGGCCCCATGCCCGCCATTTCGTACATCCGCTTGGCAATCGGCCGGTTCCCCGAGGAAGCGAAGTACTCGTCGGGCATCTGGAAGTAGGTGAAGATGGCCGAGCCCCAGCGGCCGGCACCACCGTGCGCGCTACCGCCGATGTACACGGGCTTCTGGCGCAGATCCTGTCGCCCGCTCGGCCGACGTGACGACGGCGGCGACGGCGCCGTCGGTCTCCATGGTGTAGTCGAACAGGCACAGCGGGTCACTGATCATGCGCGCGTCGAAATACTCGTCGAGCGTGAGTGGGTCCGTGCGGATTGCGGTGGGGCGCCGGATGGCGTTCTCACGCTGCGAGATGCACACCTCGGCCAGGTGCTCCCGCTTGGTCCCGTAGAGCTCCATGTGGCGCCTGGTCAACAGGGCGAAGCTGTGTCCGGGAGCCATCATGCCCGCACCGGCGATGAAGGCCGCGTAGTTCGGCACCCCGCCGCTGCCGTAGGGGCTCCCGCCACCGCCGAGTCCCGCCCCGCCGCCGCCCACGGCACTCCCACCGAGCCGGCGCTTGGCCTGTTGCAGCGTCATGAGGGTCACGCACACCTCGGCTTGCCCCGACACGATGGCCGATGCCGCCAGCCCGAGGGAGCCGGCCGAGCCGCCGCCGCCGGACGTCAGTGAGGCGGCGAACCGCACTTCGGGCACGCCGAGGACCGAGGCGACCTGGGCCGGGTCGCACGAGCTCGAGTAGATGGTGAACCCGTCGAGCTCCTTGATCGTGAGGCCGGCGTCGTCCAGCGCGCCGAGGATCGCCTTGCAGGCCAACTTCGAGCTCTGTCTGGGGGAGCGACTCGCCGCGCTTGTAGTACGGGGTCGCCCCGATGCCGACGATGGCGGTCTTGTCCTTCAACGTCTCCGGCACTGCGCTCCTTCCGAGAGAAACTGTTGCTGTGATCGGTCAGCGTCGGGCAGCGATGTGGCCAGCACGGGCACCTCGGCCAGGGAGCGCAGCGCGTCGTTGAGGTGGGTGCAGCAGTCGGTCTTCTGCAGTCGGGCCAGCACTTCGGTGCGCATCGCCCGCAGCTCGGTGCCCGCCATCCACGATGCGTTCGGTGCCGCACCGGGACATTCGGCGTAGGGCAGCACGCGGGCACGGCCGTGACCGAGAGCAGCACCCCCGACGCCCGGTCCGCCTGTACCGAGCAGCTGGTACTCGTGCACCACCACCTCCCGGCCGTCGGGATCCCAGGCGCTGTCGCGGAACATGGCGTCGATGCCGAGGGTGCCGTCCTCGTCCCACACGTCGATGCGGCGAGCGCGCCGCATGGCGGGCACGGGAGGCTCATCGAGCTCGTGCCAGCCCAGTGGGTCGGTCGGATCGGCCAGCGGACCCGGGTACGCGGTGTTCTGGTTGTGGATGATGGAGCCGTCGGGCCGCAGGGCGCTCGAGCCGGACTGGAACCCCGAGCAGATGTCCACCATCTGGCGGCTGGGTGGCGCCTTGGTGAAGCGCTCACGCATCTCGGGCAGGTGGTCCAGCCAGCGAACGAAGACGAAGCCGGAGATGAGCGTGGAGCCGGCCAGGTCGTCGAGCAACAGGTGCAGCGGCGTGCCGTTGGACGCCTCCTCGGGTAATTCTGCCGCAATCGCCTTGCGCAGGTTTCCGCCGGCCCGGCTGCCGACAAGTCGCTCCAGCCCGGCCGGCGCCGGATTCGCCTCGATCAGCCGGATGTCGCGCTCGACGCCCGGTCACGGCCTGGAGGTCGGCTGCGCTGACGACCGAGGGTTCTCCGTCGAGCGGCGTCAGCAGATCACGGGCCCGTCCTTTGAGGTGGAGGTCGGTGCCCAGGCCGTCGGGCCAGGACATGAGCACTGTCGAGGTGCGTCGGACCGAACCCGGTCGGCGAGCGGGCGGAGCCACAGCCGGATTCGAGGGAGGCGCGGTCAGCTGCGACACCGGCGAACTCCGTTTTCGCAAACCATGTTTTCATTCTAAGCACGCTTTTGGATGCCGCACATTTTCCGGCCACTCTTTTCGTGAAGGCGCTGGTCAAGGGCGCCGAACGTGCCGTATGACCAGGTAGAATGGCTGGGATGACGACCACCCGGACGGCGACGCGCGACGTGCCGCGCCCGGGCGCCGACTCCAACGCCAAACGGGCAGCCAAGGTGGCGGACCTCATCATCGAGGACGTCATGGCTCTGGGCTGGCCGGTCGGCGAGGTCCTGGGCTCCGAGACGGACCTGCTCGAGCGCTACCAGGTGAGCCGGGCCGTGTTCCGTGAGGCGGTTCGCCTCCTGGAGCACCAGCAGGTGGCGCGTACACGACGAGGACCCGGTGGCGGCCTCGTCATCACCGAGCCGACCGTCGGGGCGGTCATCGACGCGGTCGTGCTCTACCTGCACCGGGTGGACGCTCGTCTCGACGAGATCTTCGAGGCCCGGATCATCCTGGAAGACCTCGCGTGCCAGCTGGCGGCCGAGCGGACGGACGAGAACGATCTGGCCGAGCTGCGGCGCTTTCTCGAGGAGGTGCCCGTCGAGCGAGATGGAGACCCGCGCGAGCTCCACTCGTTGGTGGCCGTCATCAGTCGCAATGCGGGTCTGGAGCTCTTCGTGGACGTCTTCAACCGAGTGGCACAGCTGTACTCCCCGGATTGGCAGAAGCTCGGCGGCGCCATCGCGAAAGAGACCTCACACGCGCACGCGATGATTTCCGAGGCCCTGATGGCCGGTGACGCAGGGCTGGCGCGCAACCGCATGCGGAAGCACCTGGAGGCGGAGGCAGAGTTCTTCAGGCGCCGCCGCTCGACCCGTCAACTGCTCCCCGATTCGGTCGTCCTCGCCCAATCCATGCAGGGCAAGGGTGCCGAAGTGGTGGCGCGTAACATCACCCAGATCATCGTGGCCGAGGACATGCAACCCGGTGACCTCGTCGGCACCGAACCAGAGTTGATCGAGCAAGAGGGCGTGAGCCGTGCGCTCTTGCGAGAGGCCGTGCGGTTGCTCGAGCATCACCAGATCGCCCGCATGCGCCGCGGCCCTGGCGGTGGCCTCTTCGTCATGGCCCCGAGTGCCAACGCTGTCACCGAAGTAGCCGCCATCTATCTCGCCCGACGCGGCATGAAGTTGGCTGAGTTGGCCGAGCTGCGCACGGGCGTCGAAGTGGCCATCACGGACCTGGCCGCCCAGCGCATCGACGATGCGGGCACGACGGGCATGCGCGACGCACTCCTCCGGGAGGCGGGCGCCACAGACGTGGAGCTGGTCGAAGCCGTGCACGACCTGCACGCGGCGGTCGCCGCTGCGGCACACAACAGGGTCCTGGACCTGGTCGCCCTCGTGTTGATCCGCTTGAGCCGGCTCCACCAGATCGAGCGCCTGGCACCGAAGGCCCGCAGCCAAATCAAGGCCGAGGTGCTGCGCACGCACGAAGGGATCGCCGCCGCCGTCGATGCAGGTGACCGCGAGTTGGCCCGCCACCGGATGCGCCGCCACCTCGAGGCGCTCCGCTCCCTCATGGACTGACCGAACTGCGCCGAGGCTCCGTTTCTCGAAGCGCTTGACAGCAGCCCCAATATGAGAACATCATTTGCATATTGAGCGTCGACGCTGTCGTCCGCGCAGTGAGAGGAGGGCACATGAGTGACCTGGGAGAGAAGAAGCTATGGGCGAATTCGGGCGACTCGCATCTCATGGAACCACCGGACCTCTTCTCATCGTTGCCGGATGACATCAAGGACCGCCTTCCTCGCAGCGTGAAGGACCCGAGCGGCGACTTCGAGACGATCTACATCGACGGCCAGGAGTTTCGACGCGACCTCCCGAAGAGCGACAAGCCGAAAAAAGGTCTCGAGATAAACGCCCGCCCGACGGACTCCAAGGAGGAGGACTTCATCAACCGCGTCATCGGCGGCAACGACCCGGATGCCGCGGATCAAGGACCTCGACGACGAGGGCGTCTGGGGCGAAGTCATGTACCCATCGCTCGGCATCTGGACGTTCAACGTCCGTACCCCTCGGGTCGTGAAAGAGGGCTGTCGCGCTCTGAACGATTGGGCCCTGGAGTTCCAGCAGCATTCACCCCGCTTCGTCTGCGTGGCCTCGGTCCCCCTGATCGACATCGACGATGCTGTCGCCGAAGTGAGGCACGCCCACGAGGGTGGCTTCCTCTGCGGATTCCTTCCCACACGCCCCCCTTTGGGACGGCCGGAGTGGAATGACGAGGAATGGGACCCGCTCTGGGAGGCCTTTGCCGAGACCGGCATGGTCATCGGCTTCCACATCGGGACCGAGCCGCACGACCCCACGGAGCGCACGGGCGTCTACTACCGGGGCCGCGGTGGTGCTGTCCTCAACTACGTCGAGACGACTTACGGCGGCCAGCGAGCCGTCACCCAGCTGATTGCCTGCGGCGCACTCGACCGTCATCCCGAGCTCAAGGTCCTGGTGTCCGAGGGCGGGGCGACGTGGGGCCCGTTCATCGCCGATCGCATGGACGAGGGCTACCGCCAACACGGCGCCGCCGTCAGGCCGACGCTCTCCAAGCTCCCGAGCCGGTTCCTCTACGACCAGGTCTACGCGTCGTTCCAACACGACATCTCCGCCGTAGCAGCGAACTCGGCGATGGGATGGAAGAACGTCATGTGGGGGAGCGATTACCCACACTTCGAGGGCACCTTCGGTCACACGCAGAAGACGCTGCACGAGCTCTTCGACGGGGCGGACGCCACGGTCAGCCGGCGGATCCGCATCGGTGCCTTCCAGGAACTCTTCCCCAGCGTTCCCGCGCCATCGGAGGGCTGACCCGCTTCAACGAGTCAACGTCGTCTCGGGCCCCGGGCGAGCCCCGAGCCTTTTAGGATACTCTTTAGGCGTCAGGATCGGGAAGGGACGAGGGGACCAATGGCCACCACGACGTCGGAAGAGTTCAAGAAGGCGACCGACTACCAGTTCAAAGAAGAGGACATCGAGCGCGCCAAGGCGCTGGTGGGTCGCTGGGCGCCCTCGGGGTCCCGCGAGTTCTTGACCACGGCGACGCCAGATGCCATGCGTAACTTTGCCCGCGGCTACGGCGACGACAACCCGCTCTTTGCCTCGGAGGACTACGGGACGACGACGCGCTGGGGTGGTCAGGTTGCTGCCCCCATGATTCCGATCGCGCTCAACCGGCCTCTCTACGGTGACCCGCCCAAGGAGAGGATCAAGCGGCCGTCCTTCCGCGGCATCCATGTCTTCGTGTCGGGCAGTACCTGGCAGTGGTTCCGTCCGCTCATGGAGGGCGACTCGCTGTACAGCTTCGGCGGCACCGAGTCGGTCGTGGAGAAGAAGTCCGAATTTGCCGAGCGCTCGCTGCTCGTGACCTACGCGAGCGTGAAGATGAACCAACGGGCTGAGATCGTGGCCATTTCACGCACACTGGCCATCCACACGGAACGAAAGACCGCCCGGGAGAAGGGGAAGTACTCCTCGCTCGAGCCGGCCACCTATTCCGACGAGGACATCGAGAAGATCGACGCCATCTATGCGGCCGAAGAGGTCCAGGGGCCGGATCCCCGTTACTGGGAGGACGTGCATGTCGGCGACACGCTGAACCCGATGGCCAAAGGCCCACTGACGACGACCGACATGATCGTCTTCCACGCGGGGGGCTACGGCTTCGTGCCCTACGAGCCCTGCGCCAACCGGATCGCCTACAAGAACCGCCAGCGCATCGCCCCCTTCTACGTGAAGAACGCGTACGGGGTGCCCGATGTGGCCCAGAGGGTCCACTGGGACTCGGCCTGGGCGCAGGCCATTGGCAATCCGATGGCCTACGACTACGGAGTGATGCGCGACTGCTGGCTGAGCCACTACATGACCGACTTCATGGGCGACGACGGCTGGCTCGTCACGCAGAGCTCCGAGATCCGCAAGTTCAACTACATCGGCGACACGCATATCTTCACTGGCGAAGTGGTCGAAAAGCGTCAGGAGGATGGGCGGTGTGTCGTCGACATCGAGATGCGCGGGACGAACCAGCGCGACACGGTCACCTGCCCGGCGAAGGCCACGGTCGCTCTGCCGAGTCGGGAGCACGGACCCGTCCGCCTACCCGAGCCGCCGGCGGATCTGGCGGCCCAGGCCCTGCAGATGCTCGAGCGCCACCACGAGATCGTCGCCGAACGTAAATCCAAAGGCGAGGACGAGGGGTGAACCCGGGCCCAGACGGGGGCCTGGCGGCCGACGTCCAGGCCTGGGTCGACGTCAATTGGGACACGGAGATCACGGTCCGCGAATGGTGGCGCCGCTTGGCGGACGCGGGCTACGCCTACCCGAGTTGGCCCACCGGGCTTGGTGGCTCAGGAGCATCGCGACGCGATGCCGCGATCATCGCCGGCGTGTTGGCGCAGAATCGTGTGATTGGCCCACCGATCGGGGCGATGGCCGCGCGCCTGGCGGCGCCGACCATCCTGCAGCACGCGACCGAGGCTCTCCAACAGGAACTGGTGCGGCCGATCGCCACGGGCGAAGCTGCCTGGTGTCAGCTTTTCAGCGAGCCGGGATCGGGATCGGACCTCGCCAGCATCGGCACCCGCGCCGAGCGTGACGGAGACGAGTGGGTCGTCACCGGTCAGAAGGTTTGGAATTCCGCCGCGGACTCGTCGGACATCGGCATGCTGCTGGCCCGGACGGACGTCGACGTGCCCAAACACGCAGGCATCACCTATTTCGCTATCGACATGAAACAGCCGGGGATCGAGGCGCGCCCGCTCCGGCAGATGAACGGCGCGTCGAACTTCTGCGAGGTCTTCCTGACCGAGGCCAGGGTGCCGGTCGACCGTGTGATCGGCGAGGTCAATGACGGTTGGCGCGTCGCACAGACGACGTTGCTCAACGAACGAAACTCCGTGGCCGGTGGGGGCCTGTTCGGTCTGGTCATGGCCCGCTCTGGTTCGGACGGCGACCTCGACCGCAAGGTGGGCGAGGTCGTCGACAGAGCCCGCGAGGCTGCCGGGGCGCGCAAGAGCCCGCTCTCGGCGGGGGCGGTGCCGGCCAAGGTGATGATCGAGTTGGCCCAGGCCTACGGCGTGTCGGACAACCGGGTTGTACGACAGGAGCTCACCCGCTATATCTCCCAGGTCCGCGTCAACGGGTGGACGATGCGTCGGATCGGCGCGGCGAGTGGGAAGCTCACCGGTGCCGACGGATCCATTGCCAAGCTCACAACGGCTCGCATCTGCCAGCAGTCACGCGACCTCTCCTACCGGATTGTCGGAGCGCAGGGGATGTTGATGGGCTCCGAATCCCCATTGCAGGGTGACCTCCAGCTGGTCAACCTGGCCAGCCCCGGCAACCGCCTCGGCGGTGGGAGCGACGAGATCCAGCTCAACGTTCTCGGGGAGCGGGCTCTCGGGCTGCCCCGCGAGCCGAGCAGCGACAGAGACGAGCCGTACCGGAACCTGAAAGTGGGGACGCAGGCCGAGAGCTAGGGCGGACCGTAACGCCGACACCAGAGACCGGTGAGCCCGTGAGATTCTGCGGGTGTTCTTAACTTTCCCGCGGATTCTCCACACATTTTGAGAACAGAGTGGGATCCATGAGGAACCATCCTGGCCGGGTGATCGCAGCCGGCATTCTGTGCTCCATTGCCGCCACATTCGCCCTGTGGGGCGGGCCGCTGACGTCGGCATCGGGCGCGCTGCACTCCAGCTCAGCGCAGCATGTCTCGCTGAACAGTGCCGCGACGTCCGGCAGATAGCGCGATCAGGTTCTCGGCGCCTGCCCCTTGGCCTTCTGCTTCTGGGCGAGACGCTCCATCATCAATGTGGCCGACTTTCCCTGGTTCTCGGCTTCGTTGGCGAAGAGCCAGCGACGGCGCTCCACCTCGTCCTCGGCGGCATTGAGGTTGTCCTTGACCAGGGCCAGTAGCGTGGCTGGCGTCCGTACGAGCTTGTTGGCGACTTCGTAGGTGTAAGCGCGCAGCTCGGCCGGAGGCAGCACCTCGTGCACCATGCCCAATTCCAGCGCCCGCGCCGCCGGGATCTTCTCGTTCAGAAGATAGAGGCGCCGCGCCAGCGCCGTACCGGCGACACGAGTCCAGAAAAACGATCCTCCGTAGTCACCCGAGAGCCCGTTGGGCGAGAAGTTGGCGGAGAACACAGCGTCCTCCGAGGCGAAGCGGAGGTCGCAGGCGGCGGCAAGGCTGCATCCGGCGCCGACAGCCGGCCCGCCGACCATGGCGATGGTCGGCTTGGGCATGAGGTGCAACCGCATGGCCGCGTGCAGGTCATGTCGGGACAGGTCACCCGTCAACGCATCTGGCGGCACGCCTTTCTCGCTACGGGGGGAGCCTCCCCCGCCGCCCTTGACGTCACCACCTGAGCAGAAGCCGCCGTGCGCTCCCTCGGGGGCCGCGCCGGTGAGGACGATGACCTTCACGTCCGGCTCGTTGGCCATTTGGCGCACGGCGTCGTCGAGGGCGCCGATGAGCTCGCCGTTGAGAGCGTTGCGCCGCGCCGGACGATTCAAGGTGATGGTGCCGATGCGGTCCACCACGTCGGTCAGGATCACGGGCTCGGTCTCGCCGGAGCTTGGTTCTGCGTCGGCTGCCACGATCTCCTCACTTCGCTTCCTGGGTTAATTCAGTATACTCTAAAGGCCTGAACGGGTCATTCGGAGAGCCCGCCCGGGGGGAGCTGCTGATGGAGCACGATGCCACGTCGGAGTCCGTGGGGCCGCTCGCCGGCTTGCGCGTCCTCGATCTGTCCAACAGCCTCGCCGGAGCGCAGGCCAGTCAGACGCTGGCCGACTTCGGAGCCGAGGTCGTGCACGTCGAGCCGCCCGGAGGGAGTTCGCTCCGCGGCTTGCCGTCGTTCCCGATGACCGGGCGCGGCAAGAAGTCGATGGTCCTCGACCTCCACCATGCAGGTGACGCCGCGCTGGCCAGATCGATGGCGTTGGGGGCCGACGTGTTGATCGAGACCTTCCGTCCCGGCGTGATGGAACGCCTCGGACTGGGTTGCGAGGAGCTCTCGGCCGCCAACCCACGGTTGGTGTACGGATCGGCCACCGGGTTCGGCCGCACCGGGCCCTACGCCAACGCCAAGGGGTATGAGGCCCTGGTCATGGCCCGCATCGGCGCACTGTGGGCTTCGCAGGCGATGGTGAGCCGCGAAGGACCAGCCCACGTGTCCGTGCCGTACTGCACCTACGGGGCGAGCCAGCAGCTGCTCACCGGTATCTGCGCCGCCCTGCACGAGCGTGAACGAAGCGGCCGCGGCCAGAGGGTGGACGCCACGCTGGTCAATGGCGTCGCGTCCCTCGGCACGTGGAACTGGTATCTGAACGTCATCACGTCGAAATTTCCCGACGCCTTCACCCCCTCGTCGCCGATCGGTCAATACGGGACTCCGGTCACCCCCATGGTGTTCATGTTGCTCATCGCGCTCAGCAAGGACGGGCGCTGGCTTCAGTTCTCCCAGGTCCAGCTCCACCTCTACATGGAGATGCTCAAGGTGATGGGCCTGGACTGGATGCTCCAGGACGACGAATGGAAGGACGCCGTGTGGGCAGCGGACAGCCCCAAGACCGGCGAATTCTGGGACAAGCTCTACGAGGCCGTGCAATCCAAGACGCTGGCCGAGTGGAACGAGGTCTTCGAGAACGACCACAACGTGTGGGCGGAGACCATGCGCCATGGAAGCGAACTCCTGGACCACCCGCAGATGCAACACCTCGGTGCCGTCGTCGAGATCGACGACGCCGAGCGGGGCCTGGTGCGCCAGCCCGGGCCCATTGTGCAGATGTCGGCCACGCCCGCGGTGCTGCAACACGGGGCCCCTGTACTGGATGCTGATGGCGCCGCGCTGCGGGCAGCACCGTGGCCGGCCGTCGGCGGCTTGGACGTTGCGCCGGATTCCGGTTCGGATTCCGGTTCGAGTTCCGAGGGGGCGGCGCTGAGCGACGTGACCGTGCTCGAGCTCGGGACCTTCTTCGCCGCCCCGTTTGGCGGCACAGTGCTGCGCGAGGTGGGTGCCCGGGTGATCAAGGTGGAGCCATTGGAAGGTGAGCCCATGCGGACACTGCTGCCCTTCCCGGAGCTGGGCGCGGCCAAGTGCGTGCAGGGTAAGGAATCCATCTGTGTCGATCTGTCCACCGAGGAGGGACGGGCGATCGTGCACACGCTCGCTCGGAAGTCGGACATCGTGCTGCAGTCGTTCCGTGCCGGCGTGGCGGAGCGTCAAGGGGTCGACGCCGACACGCTACGTGCGATCAATCCCGATCTCGTCTACCTCAACTCTCCTGGCTATGGGATCGACGGCCCGTGCGGCGATCGCCCCGCCTACGCCCCGACCGTCGGAGCCGGCAGCGGCCTCGTCATGCGCAACATCGGTACGGCCATTGACGAGCGTCCGGGGCTGTCGCTGAAGGAGATCCGGGCCGACGCTCTGCGTCTCTCGGGCGCGGGCACGACGGAGTACGCGCAGGCGGACGGCCTCTCGGCTCTCACCGCGGCGAGCGCCATGGCGCTGGGCCTGCTCGTGCGCGACCGGACCGGCGTGTCCCAGGAGATGCTGACGACGATGCTGACCTCGACGGCGCACGCCTTGGCCGACGACATGGCGGAGTACAAGGATCGTCCACCCACGCAGGCGGCGGACGCCGAGCTCCTGGGCTACTCGGCCCTCTACCGCCTCTATCGGGCAGCCGACGAGTGGATCTATCTGGCCGCGCCCTCGTCGGGCGATTGGGACCCTCTGTGCGCCGTTCTTGTCGGCGAAGCGGATCTGGCCGCTGATGCCAGGTTCGCCGACGAAGCGGCTCGGCAGTCCAACGACCATGCATTGGCCCGGGAGCTCAGTGGCGTGTTCGCATCGAAGCCGGCCCAGCACTGGGAGGACACTCTGCTGGCTGCCGGCGTGGGTTGTGTCGTGGCGCACCGCGAGCCACCCGAGATCGTCCTGCAGTCGGCCGAGTTCGCCGGGGCAGCGGACTTGCTGGTCGAGGTGGAGCACCCCACATTCGGAGACCATGTACGGCTCAAACCGTACGTGTCGTTCTCGCGCAGCGCCACGGTAGCGGAACCCGGCGTTTTGGCGGGCCAGCAGACCGACGCCATACTGAGCGAGCTCGGCTACTCGGCTGAGACCATCGCGGATCTGCGAGACAGAAAGGTTGTCGCCTGATGACGGACACTGCAGCAGAGGCGCCGGCTGAGCCGGTTCTCGTCAAGGAACGCCGCGGAGCGGTGCAGGTGTTGCGCCTCAACCGGCCCGAGGCGCGCAATGCGCTGAACCCCGAGCTGCTGACGGCGATCGGTCTGGCCATGGTCGATGCCGAGAAGGACCCCGAGGTGCGCGCGGTGGTGCTGACCGGAACGGGGGACCGGGCCTTCTGCGCCGGCATGGATCTGCGCGGCTTCGCCGAGGGCGGTTCGGGCGGGATGGGTGGACACCCCGAAGCCATGCGCGGCTTCGCCCGCTTCACCAATGGGGAGATCGGCGTCCCCATCGTTGGGGCAGCGAACGCCACCGCAGTGGCCGGCGGCTTCGAATTGCTTCTGGGCTGTGACGTCGTCGTGGCCTCCGAGGCCGCCTCCTTCGGGGTACCCGAGGTCAAGCGAGGGCTCTTCGCTGCCGGTGGAGGTGTGTTCATCAGCACGCGCATCCCACTGGCCGTGGCACTCGAGCTGACGCTGACCGGCGATTCGATCGACGCCGGGAGGGCCCTCGCCCTCGGATTGATCAACCAAGTCGTCCCGCCGGCCGAGGTGCTCGACGCCGCGGTGGCGTTGGCCGAGCGGATCGCACGGAACGGCCCGCTCGCGTTGCACGCCACAAAACAGATGGTGCGCACCGCATCGACCGACCTCGAGCGAGCCAAGGTGCTGGCGGCCGAGTGGCAGCCAAAGGTGTTCGGCAGCGAGGACGCCAAGGAAGGTGCCACCGCCTTCATTGAGAAGCGTGACCCTGTGTGGAAGGGCCGCTGAGCCCACGGATCAGGTTTTGCCGGCTCCGGAACCCGACGACGGCGCTGGCGGCTGACCAGTCTCGGCATCGGTATCCGTCGCGGCCACAGGGTCGGGCTGCGGCCTTTCCAACGGCACCGTGACCCGCGCCACCACGACGTCGTCCCGGTTCCGCAGCGCAGCAGAGAGCACCAGGTCGAGCTGGTTGTGGAGGATCCGGTAGCGCACCTTCTCCGGCCGTACGACCGGAATCAGCACGACGAGCTGGTCGTCGGGGTGCAGGACGCGCAGCTTGTCAATGAAGGCGACGATGGGCTGCGTCACGGAGGCGTACTCGGTGTGCAGCACCTCGAGCGGTATGCCGCAGTTCCATCGGTTCCAGTGGTCGAAGAAATGCTCGGCCTGGGTGGCGGCGCCTTCGTCGGCTCCCTCGAGGATGACCGTCACGGCGATGACTTCCTGACCGAGCGATTCGGCCTCGCTCAGCGCGTGCTCGGTGAGCCGCGAGATCCGGTTCACCGGCACGACCACGATGGTTCGCTTCGGCTCGGGCCGGCCTGGGTTCTCGTCGAAGCGGAGTTCCTTGGCGGACCGCGCGTAGTAGGCGTGGATACGCAGGAAGAGCCAGATAAAGGCAGGGATGGCGATCACGACCACCCAGGCGCCCTCGGTGAACTTGGAGATGAGGAAGACGAGGGTGGCGATGGCGGTGATCACCGCGCCGAAGCCGTTGATGGCGGCGCGGCGGCGCCAGCCGGGCGGACGCTCGCGCCACCAGTGCACGACCAGCCCTGCTTGGGACAGCGTGAACCCGATGAACACCCCGATGGCAAACAAGGGAATCAGGGTGTTGGTGTTGCCGTCGACGGCGATGAGCAGCGCGCCGGCCATGATCGTCAGCACGAAGATCCCGTTTCCGAACGTCTGCCGGTCGCCGCGGATGGTGAAAAGGTGAGGCAGATAGTTGTCGCGGGCGACCAGGCTGGCCAGGACGGGCAGCCCACCGAAGGATGTGTTGGCCGCGAGGGCAAGCACCACCGTGATCGTGATGGAGAGGATGTAATAGGCCCAACTTCGACCGATCGACATGGCCATGATCTGGCTCAAGACGGTCTGTCCGCTCCGAGGGCCGATTTGCCAGCGCTTGGCCAGGACCGCCAGGCCGAGCAGCATGGCGCCGAGAATGAGCCCGAGCAGTACCTCGGTCCGTTTGGCCCGGACGGTGCGGGGTTCCCGGAAGAGCGGGACGCCGTTGGCGATCGCCTCCACGCCGGTCAGGGCGCTGCACCCGGCCGAGAACGCCTTCAGAATGAGCAGGAAGGTCACGGCCTTCAGGCTCGTGGTGGGCAGCTGGGACGTGCCGAGCTGTGACTCGTTGAGCCCGAGAGGGTGGATGAGACCGATTGCAATCGTGGCCAGCAAGCCGACGATGAAGAGCAGGGTCGGCAACAGGAACGCCCGAGCCGTCTCGCCGAGGCCGCGCAGGTTCAACACCATGATGAAGAACAGGATCCCGAGGCAAAGAGGGATGGTGGCGCCGTCCAGGCCGGGGAAGGCGGACTGCAGGGAGGCGACGCCGGCGGCGATCGAGACGGCCACCGTCAGCGTGTAGTCGACGACCAGCGACGCCGCGGCGACGAGACTGACCTTCGGTCCGAAGTTGGCCCGCGAGACCGCATAGGCGCCGCCGCCCATGGGATAGGCATCGATCACCTGCCGATACGAGAACACCAAAATGGCCAACAGCCCGACGATGGCGATCGTGATCGGCAGTACCAGGTGCAGCGCCCCGGCCCCGGCGACCGCCAGCACGAGGATGATGGCCTCGGGACCGTAGGCGACAGACGTCAGCGCGTCGAGGGAAAGGGCGGACAAGCCCTCGACCGGTGTGATCCGATCCTTGCCGGCACCCAGTGCCGACTTGGGAGGGCCGATCAGCAGATTCCAGACGCCCGAAGACCGGCCGCCTTGGGCGTCAGCGTCTGCCATAGCCGCACTCTAGAAGCAGGCGACTCGCTCGTCGGGTACGTCGGAGTAGAGCGGCCGAATCCTTCCCCGGTGCATAGGATCGCACTCGGCCCACACTGATGCCGTACAGACCGAGAGGAAGTCAACGCAGCCGTGGAGATCTGGGAGCTCGTTGCCCGCGAGGCTTGCCGCGACACGCTGGCGCAGTACACGCACGGCGGCGATCGCTACCAGCTGGAGGACTTCGCCGGGGCGTTCTGCGAGGACGGCATCCTCGAGATCCGCGGCGCGCAGCCGCTGCAGGGCCGCGCCGCCATCATGACGCGCTTCGGCGGTCCAACTGCAGCGCTGCAGGCGCAGCAGGCCGCCACCAGGAAGCGCGAGGCCGGGGCGGTGCGGCGCATCGTGCGCCACAACGTCACCAACGTCTGGTTCGAGTCGATCCGACCGGACGAGGCCGTCGTGGCGAGCTACTTCACGGTGATCACCGAAATCGGCCTCGATCACATGGGCCGCTACCGCGACCGCCTCGTCCCGGTCGGAGACCGCTGGCTGATCGCACACCGGTTCGTGTCGACGGATTGGCGTTCCCCCGAGACGACCTTCGGTGGCCAGTAGCGCCGGCGTCGATTCAACGCATGCCTGCATCGAGCACTTCGCCTAACCAGGGCACGCGTTCCCTGGCTGCAGCCAGAGCTTCAGCCTCTGTGTCGTATTCCTGGCCCGAGTAATACGTCACGGGCGTCCAGACGCCGCGGTCTTCCGGATCCCGCCGGAACTCCTCGAACCCGAACGTCCCGTCTGGTCTGAGGAAGATGTCGACACAACGGTCCACGCTGGCCGTCGAAGGACTGGCCAGAACCTTCCATGACTTGTCCAGCCGTGACGACATCCGCCGAGGGTACTGCGGACGCCCTAATTAATCAGTGGGTCCCGTGGCAACCCGAGGATGCGTTCACCGATCTGGTTGCGCTTGATCTCCGAGGTTCCACCGGCGATCGACAAGCCTCGGTGCATGAGGACCATCATGGATGTCATTGCACCGGCGCCGTCCAGGTAGGCCGTGTCCGGGCCGCCCAGTGCGGCCATGATCGCCGCCGCCTCGTGGCCGGCCTCCGAGAGCACCAACTTGGTGACATTGCCCTCGGGCCCCGGTCCGCCGCCGATGACGGCGCGATGGGCACTCCGCATGTTGAGGACGGCCATGGCCTCTCTCTGGGCAATAAAACGCCCGATGCGTCCGGCCCCGCCCGCCAGGCGCTCGGGGTGGGCGTCGAAGGGGGTGATGACCATGTCGGCCGGCATCGCGCCGCCGCCCTGGCCACCACCGATGGACACGCTCTCGTTGCCGAGGGTCGCCCGCGCCACGGTCCAACCGCCGTTGACGGGACCCACGACGTCGTCGTCCGGGACGAAGACGTCATTGAAGAAGACTTCGTTGAATTCCGAATGGCCGGTGACCATCTTGAGCGGGCGTACCTCCACACCTTCTGCATGCATGTCGATGACGACGGTGGTGATGCCCTCGTGTTTGGGCACGTCGGGGTCGGTGCGAATGGTGGCCAGCCCGAAGCTGGCGACGTGCGCCCCGCTGGTCCACACCTTCTGTCCGTTGACCAGCCACCCGCCGTCGACCCGTGTGCCACGGGTCTTGACCCCGGCGGCGTCGCTGCCGGCATCGGGCTCGCTGAAGAGCTGGCACCAGATGACGTCCTGGCGCAGGGCCGGCATGACCCACCGAGCCACCTGGTCCTCGGTGGCGTGCTGAACGAGGGTCAGGATGACCCAGCCGGTGATGCCGTACTGCGGACGGGATACTCCGGCCGCGCTGAACTCCTGCTCAATGACCAGCTGCTCGACGGCACCGGCGGCGCGGCCCCACGGCTCGGGCCAGTGCGGCATGACGTAGCCCGTCTCGATCATGGCCGCCCGCTGTGCCGCGGCGTCGAGGCCCTTCACCCGATCGGCGAAGGCGCGCACCTCGTCGCGCATCGGCTCGGCTTCCGGCGGCAGGTCGATGGTGCGCGCGCGCCGCGTGCCGGCCCGCACCAGGTCGGTGATGTCCTGCGCCGCGGCCTCCGCGTCCACGACCGCCTCGAGGGCGGTTGCCCGGCGTAGATACAGGTGGGCGTCGTGCTCCCAGGTGAAGCCGATGCCGCCGTGCACCTGAATGTTGAGCTGGGCGCACTCGTCGGCTGCCGACAGCGCGAGTGCGGCCGCCATTGCCGCGGCGAGCGACAGCTGGTCGCCGCCCTCCTCGGCAGCACGGGCGGCGTCCCACACCGTCACGGTGGCGAGCTCGGAGGCCACCAACATGTTGGCGCAGTGGTGCTTGACGGCCTGGAAGGTGGCGATGGGTCGACCGAACTGCACGCGCACCTTGGCGTAGGCGGCGGCCTGCTCGGTGCACTCGGTAGCGATGCCGACGGCCTCGGCCGCGACGATGAGTCGGGCCAGATCGACCAGGACTTGGCGCCCGCCGCTGAGGACGTGTGCCGTTGCGCCGTCGAGCTTGACGCGGGCGGTGCGTCGGGTGGGATCGAGGTTGCCTGGGACTTCGACCGACACGCCGCCGCCCGAGGCCTCGACCACAATGGCGTCGTCGCCGGCGGGGAGGACGAGGACCTGGGCGAGGCCTCCGCCCAGAACCGCCTTCGCCGTCCCGGTGGCCTTGCCTCCTGACACCGTGATGTCGGACGTGAGGGCGATGCCACCGAAGGCGGACCCGTCGGCCAGGCCCGGTACGAAGCGCGTTGCCACCTCGTCGGACACGGCGGCGTCGATCACGGCGCTGGCGATGACGGTCGGCACGAAGGGTCCCGGCGCCACAGCGCGGCCCAACTCCTCGACCACGACGACGAGCTCGGGCAGGCCGAACCCCGAGCCTCCTCGCTCCTCGGGCAGGTGCAGGCCCAGCCAGCCCAGAGACACGAGGTCGTCCCAGAAGGCCGGGAGCGGCTCGGTCTCTGCCAGGAGCAGCGAGCGGGCGGCCCCTCGGGCATCGCGCTTGGCCAGGAAATTCGAGGCGGTTTGCCCAAGGGCACGGTGATCTTCGGTGATCGCAATCGACATGTTTAAATAGTATCCTCTATTTGGAATGGGCCAGGGCGCCCCCACGGTGGCGGGAGGAGCGGGACCATGAAGCTCGGCACGACGGTAGGGATGCGGGACGATCCTGACAAGTTCGCCGCGCACGCCAAGCGGCTCGAGGACGTGGGCGTGGACTACCTCTGGACGGGCGAGGCCTATACGGCCGACGCAGTCTCCACCATGGGATTCCTGGCTGCGGTGACGAGGAAGGTGCAAATCGGATCGAGCATCCTGCCCCTGTATTCGCGCACCCCGACGCTCATGGCGATGACGGCCGTCGGCATCGACAAGCTGTCCCGGGGCCGCTTCGTCCTGGGGCTGGGCGCCTCCGGGCCGCAGGTCATTGAGGGCTTCCACGGGGTCCCATACGACGCTCCGCTGGCCCGGACCCGCGAGATCATCGAGATCTGCCGCTCGGTCTGGCGGCGCGACCGCCTCGTCCACGAGGGTGCCAACTACCAGGTCCCGCTGGCCAAGGGACAGGGGACCGGTCTGGGCAAGGCGCTCAAGATCATGGATCGCCCCGTACGTGAGCGGATCCCCATCTTCGTCGCGTCACTGGGACCGAAGAACGTTGCCATGACGGCCGAGCTCGCCGAGGGGTGGCTCCCGCTGCACTACTGGCCCGACCGGGCCCACGAGCTCTGGGGGTCCTCTCTCGAAGAGGGGAAAGCGGCTCGCTCGCCCGAGTTGCACCCACTCGAGATCGTGGCCGGCGGCTCGCTCGCCATTGGCGACGACGTCGACGCGCTGCGCGACCGGGACCGTCCCATGCTTGCCTTCTACTACGGGGGTATGGGTGCCAAGGGCAAGAACTTCTACAACGACGTGCTGCGGCGCTACGGCTACGAGAAAGAGGCGGAGCAGATTCAGGACCTCTACCTCGGCGGCGACCGGAAAGCGGCGGCCGCGCTCATCCCCGACGAGCTGGTCGCCGGGATGTCACTCATCGGCGACACCGGCTTCGTCAAGGACCGCATCGCCGCCTACCGCGAGGCGGGCGTCACCGTCCTGAACGTGCAGCCCGTCGGGCCGAACGGTCTGCAGGACATTGAGACCATCGCCAGCTGGGTGGCTTGAGCGCCCCCAGCCCAGTCAACGGCCCGTCAACGGCCGGTCGGGTGGTCCCTCTGCGCCTGCCGCAGCTCCGCGAGATCGCGCGGCTCCCGGCCCTCCTTCGCGGCCAGTTCCGCCTCCCGCTGCAGCGCCTCTTCGACCACATCGGACATCGATCCGGGCAGCAGGAGCTGCTCCTGGTTGATGGTCGCACCCAGGACGCCGTGCCGGTCGCGCAACGAACCGTGGTACAAACCGCGCGCACTCCGGGCCTTGACCGGCCGGAGATCGACGAGCACCCAGTCGTCGGCCCGGATGTTCTCCTGGAACCACATGGAGTGGTCGACTGACGGTCCACCGCGCCCTGTGATCGTCTGGTCCTGTTGACCGAAGCCCGTGCCGAGATCCGAGAGATAGGTGAGCGCAGCCCGGTGCATCAACGGGTCCTCCCCGAGCGGTGCGGCGGAGCGGACCCAGAGGCAGTCGGTGAACACCCCCTTGAGGAAGTCTGTCGGCGTCACGGGGCGCACGTCGAGCAGCGTGTTCCACCCGCCCTTGGCGACGTCCTCGGGTGCAGGCACCTCGCGCCGAGGTGCGTCATCGAAGGATCCACCTTCGCTCTCTGCGTGAAACGACGTGATCATGGAGAAGATCACCTCGCCGTCCTGCACGGCCACGACGTGGCGGGCCGAGAACGAGCGCCCGTCGCGGTCACGGTCCACTTCGAGGACGACCGGCAGGTTGCTCCGCCCCGCCCGCAGGAAGTAGCCGTGGAACGAGTGGGGCAGGCGATCGGGCTCCACGGTGGCCGCCGCCGCGAGCAGACACTGCGCCGCCACCTGTCCGCCGTAGAGGTTTTGACGTGGTCCGTAGTTGGCGTTGCGACCGCGGAAAAGGTCGCGGTCGACCCGCTCGAGGGTCAGCAGTGAAGGGAGATCCTCGGCGCGCTCGAGGTCGGTCATCCCCGCGCCGCCCGTACCCAGTCCGCCCACGTCTCAATGCGGCGCCAGAACAGCTCGCGCGTCCCCGCGAAGTTGTGCATGTGTCCCATTCTCGGGCAGACGAAGAGGTCCACGCTCCGGGACGACTCGTAAGCCCGCGGCTCGCCTCGAGGATCCACCAGCACATCGCGTTCGCCCAGGCCCACGAGGACGGGGCAACGGATCGCGGCGGCCTCCGGCAGCGCCCCGCCGGGCGTGAGGCACCACATGGCGACCGTCGCCGGAACGGTGGCCGACCCCCACGGCGGCAGGTCGCCACCCCGCGAGGGGAAGTCCCCGAGGTCGCGTCGCACGACGGCGGGATCGACGTCGTCGTAGTGGAAGCCCCATGCCATGGCGTCGGCGCCCGGCCCGGCCGCCGGGTCGATCTCGGCCAGCGCGGGGGCGTTGGTGAAGATGCCGTCAGAGGGCAGCGCATCACGGGGGACCCACGGCATGACGATGGGTGGCATGCCCGGCGCGGTCGGCGGATGCGTATGGAGCACGCTGTAGCCGAGCACCCCGATGCCGTCGTAGCAGTGGTAGCGGCCCTGCTGCACGACCGTGAGGCAGCCCCCCATCGATTGTCCAATGCCGATCGTCAGGGGACGCTCGACCTTCGGGAGCCCATCCACGAGGGTGCCCGCCGCCAGCTTCTGCAACACGTCTGCTTCGGCGGCCTGACTCGCCGCCACGACCGGGGTGTACGAGAGCCGCTCGGGATCGTGCAGGGAGCTGTCGCCGACACCGAGGTGGTCGACCGACACGAAGATCCATCCGCGCTCTGCGTGCCATTCCGCCTGCGCGCCGTCCACCGGTCCGGGCAGGTCGACGGTGTAGTACCCCCGCGCGTAGCCACCACCGGGCTTGCCGAAACACACGACGGGCTCAGGCTCGAGCTCGTCGGGGACGGTGACGGTGAGCGCGACGTGCGCCGGCTCGCCGAGGCCCACTGCGGCGGTGACGTCGATCCGCAAGTCGATCGACCGCACGGTTGTCATTGTGTGCCCCGGATCCGGTCGCCTTTTCTCGGTCTACTTGGGAGCGAAGCGGGTGCCTGCGTCGAGGCGGATGCACAGGCCATTGAGCATGGGGTTCTCGACGATGGCGACGGCGAGCTTGCCGTACTCCTCGGGTCGGCCCAACCGCTTCGGGAAAGCCGCGTCCTTGGTCAGAGTGGCGGCGAACTCGTCCGGGATGCCCTCGGTGAGCCCGGTGGCGAAGAGGCTCGGCGCGATGGCCATTGCTCGGATGCCGAGGCTGCCCAAATCGCGGGCCATGGTGAACACCATGCCGACGATGCCCGACTTGGCCGCGGCGTACGCAACCTGCCCGATCTGACCCTCGAAGGCGGCGATGGAGGCGGTGTTGATCATGACGCCGCGCTCGCCGTCCTCGGGCTCGTTGGTCGACATGTGGAAGGCCTGCAGGCGGTTGAGGTTGAAGGTGCCGATGAGGTTCAGCTCAATGGTCCGGCGGAAGGTGTCCAGAGGGTGGGGCCCGTCCTTGCTCAGCGTGCGCTTCGCGGCACCGCCGCCGGCGGTGTTGACGGCGATGTGCAGCCCCCCCAGGGCGGCCACGGCGTCGGCGAGGGCGGATTCAGTCTGGTCGTCGTCGAGGATGTCCACTTCGTGGAACGTGCCGCCGAGCTCCTTGGCGACCTCGGCGCCGGCTGATTGCGGCAGGTCGAGGATGGCGATGTCGGCGCCCTTTTGACGAAGCAGCTCCGCCGAGGCCTTGGCCATGCCCGACGCCCCACCGACGATGACGGCCTTCTTCCCGTTGATCTCCACGGAGTGTTCCTCTCTGTCTGTTTCGCTGTCCGGTTCTCGGTCGTGTGATGCTGTCTGGCCCGCACGCCCGGCCGCAACCCGAGAAAATAGAGTGTACCATTTTGCCCCAGCCGATCCCGGGGCCTGGAGGAACCATGGAACGCGAAACCATCCTGTTCGATGTAGCGGACAACGTCGCCACGATCACACTGAACCGTCCCGACAGCCTGAACTCGTTCAATAAGGGCATGGCCGACGACATGACCTGGGCCTGGGAGACCGTCCGCGACACGGACGACATCCACTGCGCCATCATTCAGGCGAATGGCGAGCGCGCCTTCTGCACCGGCGTCGACATCAAGGGTGACAGCAGCTGGTTCATGAAGGACAACGTGTGGAACAGCTTCGACCCCGGAGTGCTCCTGGCGCCGAAGCTCCACCACAGAGTCTGGAAGCCGGTGGTGGCGGCCGCGCACGGACTGTGTGCCGGCGGCGCGCAGTATTTCCTCAATGAGTCCGACATCATCATCTGCTCCGACGACGCGGTCTTCTTCGACCCGCACGCCAACGTAGGGATCGTGAGCTCGCTCGAGCCGATGGGAATGCTGCACCGGGGCGTCCCGCTCGGTGACGTCCTGCGGTGGGCGCTCATGGGCAACGAGGAGCGCATCACGGCCGAGACGGCTCTGCGGCTCGGGCTCGTGACCGAGGTGGTGTCGCGCGAGCAGCTGCGTGACCGCGCCCGGGAGATCGCAGTGTCGATCGCCCGGCGGAATCCCAAGGCCATTCAGGGAACGATCCGGGCCATCTGGGAGTCGCTGGAGACGACGCGCACCGCGGCGATTCAAAACGGGCTGTCCTACACGCAGATCGGCAACTTCCCGCCGGCTCCGCCGGCACCGCGGGACAAGAGCGAGACCCAGTACCGCTAAGCGTGTGCCTCCGGCGCCACCGCAGCCGCGGCCGCCTCGAGGTAGGGCCAGGCCAGGTCCGGCGGCAGGCCACCGACCAGTGGTTGCAGGCCCAGCGGCATTCCCTTGTCGACCAGGTTGCGCGCCTCGGCCGGGGTGAGGATCTGGTAGGCGCCCTTCTCTTCGGCCATCTCCTCAATGCTGGTGGCACGCGAGATCGACGCCGTTCCCTCGCGGTGGGCGTTCCATGCGGCGTAGCTCGCCGAGTCCTGGAACAGGTACGCGCCGATTTCGGCCCAGGCCCGTTCCGGGTCGTCGGCGACGAACACGGTGATCGGGACGCCGGCCTGCGGGAAGAAGCAGCCCGGAGCCGAGTCCCCTCCCTCGGCGCGGTAGGCCTCCTCCAGCGTGGCGTCATGGCTCTCCGCGATGAACAGCAGACCGAGGCGCGCCGCCCGCCGCGCCGCCGCCTCGGTCCCGCCGCCGTACGCCAACGGTGGGCCCCCGGCCGTGTACGGCAACGGTGTCACCTGGACGGACCGACCGTCGATGTCGACGTGCTCCCCGGCCCAGAGTCGTCGGAGCAGGGCGATGCGCTCCTCGACGAGGGCGGCGCGTTGCCGACGATCGATGCCGAACATGGCGAATTCCTCGGCCCGGTACCCGATGCCGACCACGTAGGAAACCCGGCCCCGGCTGATCAGGTCGACGACGGCGAGGTCCTCGGCCAACTTGATCGGCTCGTATACGGCCAGGAGGAGGGCAGCCACGTTGATGGGCAACGCCGTGGTCCTGGCGGCAATGGCTGCGGCCAGTGGAATCGGCGACGGAAGGTAGCCGTCTTCGACCGTGTGGTGCTGGCTGAGCACCGCGGCCACACCACCCCTGCTCTCGGCCCATTCGCACATCTCGATGGTGGTGGCGTAGAGCGCGGCCCGGGCGTCCGGGTCAGGCGTACTGGACCGCATGGCAAATCGCATCATGAACACCGTCGATGCGTACCATGCGTCGGCTGGGCCCCTCAATTTCGAATTAGGATACCCTAATGCTTTCCTTGAAATCTCAGGGAAGGAAGACGTGCTGTCGCTCTGCTCGTCATGCAGCGTCGTACCTGGAGACAACTATGGACTACGAGGAAATCGACTACGAGATTGCGGACGGCGTTGCCACCATCGCACTCAACAGGCCCAGCCATCTGAACGCGTTCACCGCCGGCATGGTCGGCGAAGTGCTGTCCGCCATCGATGCCGTGGACGGAGACGATGATGTGAGGGCAATGATTCTGACGGGACGGGGGCGGGCGTTCAGCGCCGGCGCCGACCTCTCGGCAGGAGCCCAGACGTTCGACTACGACGACGAGAGAAGTGGGGACGCCATCGGCGCGGAAAGAGTGGCCGATGCCGCTGCGCCGCGAGATGGATGTGGCCGAATCACGCTGCGATTGTTCGACTGCACGAAGCCGGTGATCGCTGCGGTGAATGGTCCCGCCGTGGGAATGGGCGCGACAATGCTGCTGGCCGCCGACATCCGCATGGCTTCGGAGAGCGCTCGATTCGGGTTCGTGTTCACCCGCAGGGGAATCGCTCCGGAAGGAGCCTCCACCTGGTTTCTCCCGAGGGTGGTCGGCATCTCCAAGGCGGCTGAATGGCTCTACACGGGTCGCGTGTTCGACGCGGCAGAAGCGCACGAGGCCGGGCTCGTGGGCAGCCTTCACCCGGGCGACGGGCTGCTCAATGCGGCGGGAGCGCTTGCTGCTGAAATCGCAGAGGCCGCGCCGGTTTCAGTGGCGCTCACCCGACAAATGCTGTGGCGGATGCTCGGGGCCGACCATCCCATGGCTGCCCACCGGGCCGATTCCCGTGCCGTGTACGCCACCGGGGCTGGTCCGGACGCGCTGGGAGGGGGTGATGTCGTTCCTCGAGAAGCGGCCGCCCCGCTTCAAGGGCCGGGTTTCGACGGACCTCCCGGTCATCTTCCCCGATTGGCAGCAGCCGGAGTACTTCTAGATAGAAGCCGACCGTCGCCCGCTCTCCCTTTAGCGCGGCCCCTGGCCGTCATCGACAAATATCGTCGCTCCGGTCACGAACTCTGACGCGGGGCTGCACAGGTAGAGCAAAGTTGAATCGAGTTGGGGTGCCTCTCCCATGCGTTGGCGCGGGAAGCAATGGGCGAACTCGCCAATGCGTCCGATCATCCCGTCCATCATCTCGGAGTTGAACGCGCCCGGGGCGATGCAGTTGACGTTGATGTTGTACCGGGCCCACTCGACAGCGAGGACCTCGCTCATGCGGGCGACAGCAGATTTGGTGATGGAGTAGAGCGCGGCCCCAGTTCCCGCATAGTTGAAGGCGCCCATACTCGGAGATGTTGACGATCCGTCCCGGCAATTCGGCGGCTATCAATCGGCGGGCCACTTCACAGGCGAGGATGTAGGGTCCGCGCAAGTTTGTCCCGATTACGTGGTCAATCAGCTCAATCGACATCTTCTGGGCCCGTTGCGCGTCTGGTATGCCGGCGTTGTTCACAGCGATCGTGACTGTCCCGACCGCTTTCTCTGCTTCTGCCACCCGTCCAAGATGGCGTCGGCGTCGGCCACATCGATTTGGATCGGGCACGCCTTCCCACCTCGGCTCGCTATGAGTGATGCGAGCCCTTCGAGACGTTCGCGACGACGTCCGGTAGGCACGACAGTGGCACCAGCCGCCGCCAGAACCTCAGCGAAGCGCCAGCCGAGTCCGGAGGTCGCCCCCGTGACCAGAGCGACCTGACCGGCGAGGTCGAAAGAAACGTTGGGTAGCACGTAGTGGGTCATATCGTTGCTCCCGGGTGGGTCTGTCATCGCACACAGAACCCAGCGTCCACCGGCAGCGCCACCCCCGTGATCCATTTGGCCTGGTCTGACACGAGAAAGGCGACAGCGTCGGCGATGTCCTCCGGCTCGAGGATGTCGATCGGCATGGCATTCTGCATGGCCGAGATCGACGTGGCTTCGCCGGCCATGGCTTGATCGACGAGTTTGCTCATGGCCTCGTTCATGGTCATGCCCGACTTGACCCCGGTGGGGTGGACGCTGTTGACCCGGATCGACTCGGGGGCGAGCGATGCCGCCAGCTGTTTCATGAGACCGACCAGGCCCGTTTTGGTCGAGGTGTAGGCCAGGGCGCCGATTCCGAGGCCCGCTGTCGGTTTTAAGGCCGGCCGTCGAACTGATGATCACGATGTTGCCGCCCGGACCCTGAGCCCGCAGCGTCGGCAGGGCCACTGAGATCGTGTTCCAGGTACCGGTGAGATTCGTGTCGACGATGGCGCGCCACACGGCGTCGGGATCACCTCCGTCGGTAAGACGAACAAGGCCGGCGTTGGCGACAACGATGTCGACGCGTCCGAGCGAGGCCATGCCTTCGTCGAATGCCTGTTGGAGTCCGGCCAGGTCGCGTACATCGGCGGTGAGGGCGACGACTTTGCGGCCCTGGGCTTCCACGAGTTGCGCGGTCTCGTCGAGTTCGGCCCGCGTCGCGTTGGGGTAGTCCATGGCGGCGACGTCGGCGCAGATATCGATGGCCAGGATGTCTGCACCTTCTCGGGCCAGACGAACGGCGTGCGCTCGCCCCTGACCGCGTGCAGCGCCGGTGATGAATGCAACCTTGTCCTGTAGATCAGCCATCAACTCACTGCTCCTTGTCGTGGTGGATCCGATGTCGGTCAGGAGGGGCGTCCGGGCTTCGGCGACGCCCCCGGCTTGGTGCGGTCGATCGAAAATAAAGTACCCTTATTTATTGGGGTCGGCGAGGCCGAGAGTGGAGTGCTCAGTCCAACGGTGAGCTGCTTGCGGCACGGACCTTTGGTGCGACCTCGGTGCCGAGGAGCGCAATCGACTCCAACCATTCGTCCTGGGTGATGTGACCAAGGTCCATCTGGAGGATGTGCCGGCTGTGCCCAAGGTGCCGGTGAAACTCGATGAGTCGATCTGCGATCTCATTCGCGCCGCCGGCGAAGATCATCCCACCGTGCGCCGCGTCGAGATCAAACGACTCGCGGCTGCGTCCGCGCACCCCGTGACCGCCATGTTCGGTGGCATAGGCGGCGAAGGCCTGGCTCTCGTACTCGAAGTACCTACGCTTGGCATCGACGCCGTCCGTCGCGACGAATCCGTGGCTGGCGACAGCGATGTCGAGTCGGTCAAGGTCGTGACCCGATCGCGTGGCCGCTTCGCGGTAGAGGTCGGCGCGGCCGACCCAGTCCTCGGTCGACCCGCTCAGGATGCCGAAGGCGAGCGGCATGCCGAGGACGCCGGCCCTGACGCAGGAACCGGGGTTCCCGCCGGTGCCGAGCCAGATCTTCAGACCGCCCTCGACTCGAGGGACGACCAGCGCCTCGTGCAGCGAGGATCGCGTCGTGCCTGACCAGGTCACCCGCTCCTCGGCGTTGACAAGGAGGAGAAGCTCGAGCTTCTCGGCGAAGAGCCTGTCGTAGTCGGACACGTCGTAGCCGAGCAGCGGGAACGAGTCGGTGGATGAGCCACGCCCGACGGTGAGGTCGACCCGACCTCCCGAGACGGCCGAAGCAGTCGCTGCCTGTTGATAGACGCGGACCGGGTCGTCGGTGCCGAGCACGCTCACTGTGCTCCCAAGGCGGATCTTCGACGTTGCGGCGCCGGCCGCCGCGAGCAGTGTGACGGGAGCCGAAACCGGCATGGAGAGCGTGTGGTGCTCGCCGAAGCCGAAGAAATCGAGGCCGACCTCGTCGGCGAGCTGGAGTCCCTCCATCAAGTCGGCGATTGCCTGTGCTGTCGAGACCACGGTGCCATCGGTGCGGCGCGCTCGGTGGCCGAAGCTGTACACGCCGACCTCCATCAAGCTGATGCTCCGCCCGAGCATTAACTTCTCACGATTCCGCTCCTCGTGCTGAAGTCTTCTCCGCCGCCTGTGACTGCAGTGCCAAACCCTTACTGCTGGGGCGGGGGGTTGGCAACGACGCGTCGAGGCCGGTAGATGACCGTGTAGCGATTGTCGCCAGCGGCCTTGAGCATCGCCTCATCGGCCTGGTAGGCCTTCGCGAACTTCGACACGGTTGCTTTATCCGGGTCGGCCACGAGCTCGGCCTCGGCCCTGATCTCCAGGGTCTTCCAGGGGTTCGACGGGTCGATTACCAAAAGACTGCAGTTCGGGTTACGGCTGAGATTCTTGAACTTCTGACGGTCATCGGTAATGGATCCCTTGAGGAGTCCGTCATCATCGACGAGGTACCAGACAGCCGTCGACTGTGGTCGTCCGTTGGCGTCGACAGTTGTGAGCGCTGCCGTGAGGGGTGAAGTCAGGAGATAGCGGTGACTCTCAGGGATCTGATCATTGATGCTTGCCAAGGCGAATCTCCTCATCCGTGTTCGTCGTTGTCGTCATACGTTGTCCCACGCACATCGATGGTAGCGAGCGTCCGCCGCGGACCGCGCAGGGGGATGAGCCATGGCAACGGCATGAACCCCCTCTTTGTCGGTCTCAGAGAAGAGAGCGGAGGTCGCGCTTGCGCACCTTGCCGGCGGCGGTCCGGGGCAACGAGTCGGTGAGGACGACCTTCGTAGGCAGCTTGTGCGGTGCCAACCCGGCGGAGGACGCGAAGTGTCCGAGCACCTGCACTGTCGGCTCCAGCGTTCCGCCACGGGGGACGACCACGGCGCAGACCGACTCGCCCCACACCTCGTCGGGCATCGCGCAGACGGCGACCTCGGCCACGTCCGGGTGTCGGGCCAGAACCTCTTCGACTTCGCGGGCCGAGATGTTCTCTCCGCCGCGGATGATGATGTCCTTCACGCGGTCGGTCACCACCAGGTACTCGTCTTCGTCGAAGCGGGCCAGGTCGCCGGTCCGGAGCCACGTCCCGTGGATGAATGCGTCGGCGTCGCTCGCCGGGTCCTGGTACCCGAGGAACTGTTTCGGCCCCCTGGCCACGATCTCCCCCTCGTCGCCGGGCGCGACGTCGTGGCAGTCCTCGTCGAGCAGCCGCACCTCGTTGCCCGGGGTCACCCGGCCATCGGTGGAACGCCGTCTGTCGGGCGGATCGGTCGGACCGCCCGAGCTGATGGCGGGATGCTCCGTCGATCCGTAGGTCCGCCAGGTGACGATGCCGGCCGCCTCGCTCCGCTCGACCAGGGCAGGTGGCACAGCCGCCGCGCCGCAAAGGAAGCGGTCCAGTGACGAGATGTCACGCCCGTCCCGTTCCGCCTGATCGAGCAACGTCGAGAGAAAGAACGGGGTGCCCGCGCTGGTCGTGATGCGATGGTGCTCAATCAGTTCGGCCGCCGCTCGGGCGCTCCACCGGTCCATGACGACCGTCGTCCCACCGGCGGTGAGCGGCCGGAGCAGACTGATCAGCGAGGCGACGTGGCCGGCGGGAAAGGTCGCGAGCATCCGGCTGGTGGCGTCAGTGGGCACTGCGGCGAGCCCGCACAGCAGCGTCTCGTGACTGTGCTGCACCCCCTTGGGCGCAGCCGTCGACCCCGACGTGTAGAGGACGCAGGCCACCGACCATGGGTCGGGCCGAGGGCGCGAGGGGATCGGAATCGGATCGACCGAGGCGAGCGCCAAAGCGCCGTCGAGCGTGGCGTCACCAAGGACGACCACCTGGCGCAACCCGAGCAGCTCACTCTGGGCTACGAGCGGGCTCACCAGGTCGCGCCCGCGCCACTCCGGCGCGACAACGGCACACCGTGCACCCGTCTCACGGATGGCGTGCGCGACCTCGTCCGCCGTCGCCGTGGTCGCGATGGGGACGGCCACTGCGTGAAGGAGCCAGACAGCGGCCAGGATCTCGGTGCCTTCGAGGTCCGCGGGCGCCTGCACGACGACGGTGTCGGCCGCCCGCACGCCTGCAGCGGTCAGTCGTCCAGCGCAGGTCTGCGCCTGCTTGAGGAATGCTCCGAGAGTGATGACCGTCGTCTCACCATCGACCTGGGCGAACACCATGCGATCATCGGCATGCGAGGAGCAACCGGTCGCGATCGCTTCGCCGACAGTCAGGTCGGGGTAGACGCCCGCCGCCCGCCAGGCCGTACGGAGTGCGTCGCGGGCCGCCCGCCCCCGATCGATCTCCGTCACAAGGCGAATGTGCGGATGAGGTCGGCCAGGACGAGCGGTTGGTCGCTCTGCACCGCATGCCCGGCCCCTTCGACCACGACCACGTCCAGCGAGGGGAGGCGGCGTCGCATCTCGTCGATGTCCTCGTCGAGGACGAAGGGGGACAACCCGCCTCGCACGAAGAGGGCCGGGATCGTGATGGCACTGACGTCGTCCCAGAGCGAGGTGAAGTCAACCCAGTTCGCCCCACCCTCTTGCGCAGGCTGGCCGGGTGGGGGACCGAAGAGGTCGTAGCGCCATGTCCATCGGCCGTCGTCGAGCCGTCGCGCGTTGTGGCGCACCCCTCGCCGCACACCCGCCGCGCCACGGAAGGGGCTCAGGGCGACCGCAGCGTCGGCCATCTCGTCGAAGCTGTCGTAGATCGGAGGTCCGGCGATGAGCGAGACGGTGCCGCGCTCGGCCGTACTCAATTGGCGGGACGGGTCGTTGATCTGCGGGGTCACGTCGACGAGGACGGCGCGGCGGCAGAGATCCGGACGTTGCCCGGCCAGGCGGATCGTCGTGGCCCCGCCGAGCGACATGCCGATGACGCAGCGGGCGGCGGGCGCCACCGATTCCACAAGCGTGGCCACCGCCTCGGCGTTCTCCCAGGGTCCGTAGTTGCGGTCGTCCCGCCGGTCCGAGTGTCCGTGCCCGGGCAGGTCGACCGCCACGGCCGAACGACCCAGGGCCAGCATGACGGTGTCCCACGTATGCGGGTTCTGCGCCCCGCCGTGCAGGAAGACGAGCTCCGGCTCGCCCTCACCCCAGCGCAGGTAGGAGAGGGCCTGTCCCGAGGGGAGTCTGAAGGACTTTCGGGAGACGACCGGTTGTCCCGTGAAGGGGATGTCCCATTCGGCCGCGTTCTCGCGGAGCAGCCCGAACTCGTCGTAGTCGTCCGAATCCAGCGTGTCCCGCAGCGAGGTCATGGACGTTCCGGCCGCCCCACTGAGGTCTGATCGGCCGTCATGAAACCTGACTCCGGCTACGGCGCTAGACCCGCTCGATGATCACGGCCGGCGCCATGCCACCGCCGGCACACATCGTGATGAGTGCGACCTGCTTGTCCTGGCGCTCGAGCTCGTCCAGGACCGTCCCCACCAAGAGTGAACCGGTGGCGCCGATGGGGTGGCCCAGCGCGATGGCGCCACCGTTGACGTTGATCTTCTCGCGGTCGATGTCGAGGTCGCGGATGAACTTCTCCGGCACGACGGCGAAGGCCTCGTTGACCTCGAACAGGTCGATGTCGCCCACCGACATGCCGGCCTTGGCGAGGACCTTGCGGGTGGCAGGGACCGGCGCGTTCAACATGAGCGTGGGGTCGTCACCGAGGTTCGCCGTCGCCACGATCCGGGCCCGCGGCGTCATGCCGTGCGCGGTGGCGTACTCGGGGCTCGTCATGAGGAGGGCGGCCGCGCCGTCGACGACCCCCGACGAGTTCCCGGCATGGTGGACATGAGTGATCTCGAGGCCGGGGAACTTCTGCAGGACGAGCGAGCGGTAAGTCGTCCCGTTCTCGTCCAGCGGGATGTCGGCCAGCGCCTCGAAGGACGAGGGCAACGAGGCCAACGAGTCGGCGGTCGTCCCCGGCCGTGGGTACTCCTCGCGGTCGAGGAGGGGCGTCCCGTCGACGTCGTGCACTGGCACGATGGACCTCTCGAAGCGCCCTTCTTTGATGGCGATCTCGGCACGGCGCTGTGACTCGGCGGCCAGTGCGTCGACGGCCCGTCGGTCGATCTTCTCCAGTGTGGCGATCGCGTCCGCGGCAACGCCCTGGTTCGTCTGGGGATGGATGGCACGCAGATGGTCGTTGCCGCTGTCGAGGAAGGGCGAGCGTGACTTCGAGACGTTGCCGGCGTAGGACGACATCATCTCGGTGCCACCGGCGATGACCACGTCCTCCATGCCGGACATCACCGATGCCGCGGCGAAGTTGACCGACGAGATGCCCGAACCGCAGAAGCGGTCCAGGGTCACGCCGCTGGCGGTGATGGCGTAGCCGGCATCGAGGGCGGCCATACGGCCGAGGTCGCCGCCCTGGGTACCGACCTGCATGGACGTGCCCCACACGATGTCATCCACGTCATTGGTGTCGAGCCCGTTGCGCTCCGCCAGCGCACGGAGGACGGTGGCTCCCAGTACCTGCGGGTGCAACCCGGAGAGTGCACCCTTGCCGACTTTGCCGATGCCCCGCGGGGTGCGGCAGGCGTCGATGATCCAAGCCTCGGTCACGTCATGTCCTCGTTCCTCTGCGCCGATCGTGTGCGTCGATCGTGTGCGGTCCCCTACGGGGGCGTCTGCATAAAGAGTATCCCCAATATGGGAAGGACATCGAGTCGGTCCGGAGTCTCGGCGCACGGTGTGTGGTGGAGGGGTGGGACCGCACATCACGCGCGACTGTTCGGGAAACCGGACGAGCGGCCTGCTAGACCGAGCTCCGATGCCCAGAGACATCAGGGAGTTGCGCGACGACCCCGAGGCGTATGCCGCCGAACTGCGCCGGCGGTGGGGTGGCCTCCTGAGCTACCGCTACATCGGCCGGTCCTGGAGTTCCATGGACCTCGGTCCGACTGACGACACCGTCACGGTCCGGCGCGACATGCGGAACGCGTGCGGCGGGATCCTGCTGGCTGTGCTCGGGATCGCCTCGCCCGAGGGCGGGGGCAAGAGCGACCTCGAGGCGGTGCCGAATCCGGTGATCCACTCCTGCCAGGTGCTCGATCCGGGGAGCGACGTCCGGTGCCTTCAGGTGGTGTCCGAGGTCCTCAAGCACGGCCGGCAGATGGGCTACAGCCGTTCCCGCATTGTTGACGCGGACAGGCCGGAACGGGTGCTCGCACTGACACAGGGCCAGGGCATCAGTCTCGGCGTGCCCCCGAGCGGGCTCGAGAGAATGCCGGTCGAGCCGATCGTCGTCGAGGACGGCCCGGACCTCCCACCGCTGTCGCAGGTCTTCGGGGCAGCGCGTCGCCCGGATGGTCATTGGGCGCTGCCTGAGTTGTCGGCGGAAGTCGCCTCGCCGGACGCCGCGTTGCACATCGGGCCGCAGTTCGTTCTCCTCGAGACGGCGGCGACGGACCTGGCGGCCCAGCTGGTCGGGACCGATCGCCTGCAGGCGATCTCGTCCCACGTGATGTTCCTCGCCCGGGGCAAGGTCGGCCCGTTCCGGGCCGATGCAGAGGTGCTGTCGGGGTCCGACGGCGTGACGGCGGTCCGGGTCCTCCTCCACGACGAGGGCGTGGGCGACCGTGCCGTCACGGCCGCCTCGTACCAGTTCGGTCTGGGCGGGTAACGGCTTCGGCGTCACAGGGAGCGGCCGGTGGTGTGGATGTCCCGAGGACGGCCTACCGTGAGGGGTCATCCCGCCGGGGTGGGGCAGATCGAGTCAGGCAGGGCGCTTTGACCGGGAAGGACGACGCGGTGGCAACGGCACAAGAGTCAGCGTTCACGGTGATGCCGGGGAACGCACCGGACATCATGCGGGACTACGAGCTGGCGACGCTCGGCTACGAGGAGGTCGAGTACAGCCTGGAGGGGACGGCGACCTCGTACGAGTTGCAGGGATCACGGGAAGCGGACGGCCGCTGGGGCGTGACGCCCGGCGCCGAGGCTCCCTTCCGGACGCGGTTCGTGGCGCGGTGGCCCTCGGATCCGCTGCGGTTCAGCGGCACGGTCGTGGTCGAGTGGCACAACGTGTCGGCGGGCATCGACGCCGCACCGGACTGGGGGTTCTTCCATCGTTACGTGGCGGCAGCAGGCCACGCCTGGGTCGGCGTGTCGGCCCAGAAGGTCGGCATCGACGGGGGAGGGTTCGTCGAGGGCATCCACCTCAAGTTGCTGGCGCCGGAGCGGTACGCGGAGCTCGAGCATCCCGGCGACGCCTGGTCCTTCGACATCTTCACCCAGGTCGGCCGGTTGCTACAGCTGCCGAGTGACGAGAACCCGCTCGTCGGCCTGAGGCCGTCGCTGATTTTGGCGTCGGGCGAGTCACAGTCAGCCGCCTGCCTGGTGACATATATCAATGCCGTCGATCCCCATGCACAGCTCTTCGACGGGTTCTTCGTGCACGGCCGGCCGGCGTCGGGCGTCTCGATCGACGGCGTGTTCATCCCGGCGTCGGCACGGTTGGGGATGGAGGCGACACGGGTGGCGATCTCGTCGAAGGGCGAGCGCATCCGTGACGACGCCCGGGTGCCGGTGCTCGTGCTGCAGAGCGAGACCGACGTGGTCCTGTTGGGTGGCGGGCTGGCGGAACAGCCTGACTCGGACCGACTCCGGGTGTGGGAGATGGCCGGCGCGGCACACGCCGACACCTACACGGTCAGTGCGGGACGTCATGACGACGGCACGTTGAGCGCCGGCCGCATGGCCGAGCTGCTGCGTCCGACGACGAACCTCATGATCGGCCAGACGGACACGCCCATCAACGCCGGGCCGCAGCAGCACTACGTGGCCCAGGCCGCGCTAGCCCATCTGTGCCGGTGGGCTGGGGGGGCGAGGCTCCCCCCTCGGCACCGTCTCTGCAGCTCAATGCGGATCGGACGGGGTACGTGTTGGACGAGCACGGCATCGCCCAGGGCGGGATCCGCACGCCATGGGTGGACGTGCCCGACGCGGTCATGGGCGGCCTCGGGCAGTCCGGCGAGTCCTTCGCCATGCTGTTCGGCCGGACCGAGCCCTTCGACGATGCCACTTTGTCGAAGCTGTATCCCGGCGGGGAGGACGAGTATCTGGAGCGGTTCGCCGCGTCGCTCGACGCCACCATCGGCGCCGGCTTCCTGCTGGAGGAGGACCGCATCGAGATCCTGGCGGTGGCGGCCCACTCCTTCCCACTACGACTTGCCGAGGGGTGAGGTCGGATCTGACCGGAAATTCATCACACTCATTCCCTCCGTGAAGGCGTGGTTGAACGGGCGGCGAGGACAGAAATTGAGACTTTGACCTGAGCAGGAGGTGCCGACCCGAGCTCGCGGACCTGCTCTGCTAGGGTGCAAAAAGAGGGTCCTCTTTTACCCTGGGGAGGGTGCATGGAGCAGTCAATGTTGCGCTGTGAGGGCCTGCGCAAGAGCTACGGCGACCGAGAGGCCGTCAAGGGCGTGTCCTTCTCCATTGCCGAGCGCGAGTGCTACGGGCTCCTCGGGCCCAACGGGGCCGGCAAGACCACCACCATCTCCATGCTGTGCGGCTTGACCATCCCCGACCAGGGGGAGGTCACCGTCGACGGGTTCGCCGGCGGCACCCTGGAGGCGAAGGCGGCGGTCGGCTATGTCCCTCAGGACCTGGCCCTCTACCCCGACCTCTCGGCCGTCGAGAACCTGACCTTCTTCGGCCAGCTCTACGGGCTCGGCGGCAAGGAGCTGCAGGGACGTATCGGCGAGACACTGGAGCTGGTCGGACTGGCGGACCGGGGCAAGGACCGCATCGGGACCTACTCGGGAGGCATGAAGCGGCGGGCCAACATGGCGGCGGGCCTCCTGCACCGGCCCAAGCTGCTCGTCCTGGACGAGCCCACGGTCGGGGTCGACCCCCAGAGCCGCAACGCCATCCTCGAGACGGTCGGGCGCCTGGGCATCGCCGTGCTGTACACGACGCACTACATGGAGGAGGCGGCGAAGCTGTGCGATCGCATCGGCATCATCGATGACGGGCTGCTGATCGCCGAGGGGACCGCCGAGACCCTCATCGGTGCGCACGGCGGGCGAGACAAGGTGCACCTGTCCTGTGACGGCGCCTCGCTCGACGTGCTGTCCGCCGCCTGCCTCGAGCTGCACAACGTCCACGACGTGCACGAGCACGAGGGCAACCTGGAACTGACCACCGACCACGGGCCCGCCGTCCTGTCCGCCGTGGTCGCGGTGGCGACGAAGCACGGCGTCGACCTGACCGGCGTCGAGGTGCGCACGCCGAACCTCGAGGACGTCTTCTTGAGCCTCACCGGGAAAGAACTCCGCGATTGATCCGGGTCATCGCGTGGAACGAGCTCCACCGCCGGCTGCGCGACCGCTCCGTCCTCATCGGTTGCCTGGCGGCACCACTGCTCATGGCGGCCGTCCTCGGGCTGTCCTTTGCCGGGGGCGCCGGCGCGACCCCGGTCCACATCGGTGTGGCGGGGGCGTCGCCGCAGATGCTCACGGCGGCGCTGCAGGCCAGCCAGCTCCCGAAGAACGTCACGGTCACCACGCTGCCGAGCCAGGCGTCTGTGCAGAACGCCGTGACCAGCGGGACGCTCGACGGCGGGGTGGCGGTCCAGCCGTCGCAGCTGCGGCTCCACACGCTGTTGGTGCCCATCGTCGACCCGGGCGCCACGCATACGCCCGGCTTCGACGTGGTGACGCGGGGCACGTCCCCCCTCGGCCAGGAGTACGCGGAGTCCGTGGCGGCCGGGATCTCGAGCGTCATGTACGCCGGCCGGGTGCCCCATGCCCGCCTGACGGGCGACCCGGCGTCGGTGGCGATCAACAGCCAGAGCGTGGGTCACGGCGGCAAGGTCAACCTCAATTTCTTCGCACCGAACATCGCGGTGGTCTTCCTCTTCATCGGCAGCGGTCTCGGTATGCGCTCCCTGCTGATGGAGAGGTCGGCCGGCACGCTCGCCCGGATCACGGCGGCACCGGTGCGGCCCACCCAAATCGTCCTCGGCAAGCTGCTGGCGATCTTCCTCACGGGGCTGGCGACGATCTTCGTGATCTGGGCCGTGACGACGTACGGCTTCGGGGCCGACTGGGGCAACCCGCTCGGCGTGCTGCTGATGGCGATCGGCGCCACGGCCGCCATGTGCGGCATCGGCGTGTTCCTCACGTCGCTGGCCAAGACCGAGCAGCAGGCCTTCGGCATCACGTTGCTGGTGGGTCTGTTCCTGGCTCTTGTCGGCGGCAACCTGCTGCCGTCCGGCTCGTTGCCCGACGCCTTCCAGGTGCTGGCGCTGGGCACCCCGAACGGCTGGGCCCTGGTCGGGTTCGGACGGCTCGACCAGCTCGGTGAGCCTGCGAGCAGCATCATCGGTCCCTTCGTCATTCTGCTGGTCATCGCCGTCGTGGCCGGAGGCCTGGCCATGACCCGCGTGCGCCGGATGGTGGAGCCGTGACGTGATCGCCGTCATCTGGGTGAACCTGCGCCGGGCGATGGGCGACCGCCGCCTGCTGATCATCGGCACGTTGGTGCCGGTCGTCATCATCTTGATCACGGGCCTCCTCGAGGGCAGCCCCAAGGAGCCGATCGGTCTGTACCACCCGTCCGCTCGCCTGCTGCATCTGGCGCAGACGACGGACGGGATAAAGGTCCGGGTCGAGAACAGCAGGACGGACCTGACCGACGACATTCTGCGGGGGCGGGTGGTGGCGGGGATCGTCCAGCTGCCCTCCTCGGGCAACGCGGTCAAGGCCGATTTCCTGGTGGAGTCGGCGACGACCGACGCCGTGCAGGCCCGCACCGACGCGGTGGCGTTGATGGACCTGATGGCGGCCGAGGGATCGAACACGAAGTTCACCGACGCCACGCTGAAGGCGACCCCGGTCGAGGCCCCGCTCAGCCCGTTCTGGTACGTGGCGCCGGCCAACCTGGTGTTGTTCATGGGCATCGCCGTGCTGGTGCTGGCGGCCGGCATGGTCGAGACGCGGCGCCTCGGCGTGCTGCAGCGGCTCTCGGCCGCGCCCGTGCGTAAGCGCGCCATCGTGTTCGGTCAGATGGCCAGCATGATGGTGACCGCGGTCACCATGGCGATCGGGTTGATCTTCGTCGGCTACGTGCTGTTCCGGGTGCACTGGGGCAACCCGCTGAGCGTGTTCCTCGTGATCCTGCTGTTGGGCATCAGCATCGCGGCGTTGGCCGTGATCATCGGGACGTGGTCGCGCTCGCAGGAGCAGGCCATCGCCACTGCGGTGATCGTCGCCATCATCGCCGGCATGTTGGGCGGATGCGTCTATCAGCTGAGCGCGGTGAGCACGACGGTGAAGAACGTTGGGCATGTGGTGCCACAAGCGTGGGCCATGGACGCGTTCGTGAAGCTGATATCGGACCACGCATCCTTCACCGACACGCTGCCCGAGATCGGCGCGCTCGCTGTGTTCGCGGTGGTCCTCAGCGTGCTGGCCGTCTGGTACTACTCGCGCAAGGTGTTCTCGACGACGTAGTCGTGGGCTGTGTGCACCGTCAGCGCAGGTAGCTGCCGATCGTCTCGAGGTGGCGACGCATGCGCCGGCTCGCCAGCTCCCGGTCGCCGGCGGACATGGCGTCGGCAATGGCGCCGTGGGTCTTCGACACCTCGAGGGCGGCGACCGCCCGCTCTTCGTCGGAGACCGCTTCGACCTGGTGGAGGCGCATCAGTCGGAGCAGGACGAGCAGCACCAACTCGAGCGCCCGGTTGCCGGCTTGGGCCGCGATGACGGCGTGCAGGTCGTGCCCCCCGTCGGCGAACGCGGCGACGCTGAGCTCCCGCTCGTGGTCGAGGGCGTCGTGCAGCTCGGTCTCGGACTGGGCGCCGTCGGCGCGGGTGATGGCCAGTTCGACGAGTGCGAGCTCGACCCGGATGCGGAGTTCGACGAGGTCGGTCATCGAGATGTCGCGGCGGGCCAGGTAGACCGCGACCACGTCACTCACGCCGCGCACGCTCGGCGCGCTGACGAACAGGCCGCCGCCGGGGCCGCGCCGCATGACCGCGATCTGGTGATGCTCAAGCAGGCGGAGCGCCTCGCGGAAGACCGCCCGGCTGGCGCCGTACCGTTCGATCAAGTCGGTCTGCGATCCGAGCAGTGTCCCGGGGGGCAGGTCGTCGGCCACGACGTCCTGCAGGATCGCCCGGGCCACGTCCTCTGCCCGCTTGTTGCTCACGCCGCCGCCGAGGGCCACGCTGCGGGGCAGGAACTGCCGGGACACCTTGCGGTTCTGCAGGAAGGCGGACTCCGCTTCGAGGTGGCGGCGCATCCGCCGGCTGGCCGCCTCGGCGTCGTGGTCGAGCACGGCCTCGATGATGCGGGCGTGCGCCTCCCGCGACGCCGACAGCGTGCCCTCGCCCAGTGTGCCGGCGCCGCCGCGGAAGTAGAGGAAGGCCACCCGGTTGAGGATGTCCACGAAGAGCTCCAGGGCCGGGTTGCGGGTGATGGTGGCCAGGCGGGCGTGCAGAGCCCGGTAGTCGCGCACCTCCGTCTCCTCGAGCGCGCGCACCCCGTCGGCGTCCTCGTCGGTCAGGCGCTCGGTGGCGAGCTCGGCCGCGATCACTTCGAGGACGATGCGCGCCTCGAACACCTCATGCAGGCGGGTGTTGGCCCGGTGCAGGTACAGCACTGCGGCGTCGATGATGGCGTCCACCGTGGGCTCCGTCACGACGAGCCCCCCGCCGGGACCCCGTCGCATGGTGGCCACCTGCTGGTTCTCGACCAGGCGCACGGCCTCCCGGAAGACGGCCCGGCTCACCCCGTAGCGCTCGATCAGCTCGGACTGCGAGCCCAGTACCTCGCCCACGGGCCAGCCCCGGTCGACAACGTCGGCGAGGATGCGACGGGCCACGCCGGCCGCGAGCGTCGACTCGGAGGCGGTGGCGCCGCCGGCGTCGGCGCCGGTCGCCGTCGTGCCGGCCGCCGGCACGTCGAGAGCGGTGGAGCGGGCGGCGACCATCAGGAATAGGTTATACTCAATTGGGTGTCCGGAGCCTTGAACCCCAGGTGGAAGGGGCAGTGACCGACACGGTGACCGGCACGGTGACCGACCTGGCCGACGAGGTCATGTTCACGGATCCGTTCCCCCGCTACGCGGAACTGCGTCGGCGCGGCGCGGTGTCGCCGGCGTACTCCAAGCAGCTCATGGGTGGGGCCGGTTTCATGCTCACCCGGCACGAGCACGTCCTGTTGTTGCACAACGACGTGCGCTTCTCGAGCGACCCGACGAGCGGCGGCTCCGGTCTCATGATGCGGCACCTGCCCAAGATGTTCCGCCTCCTCACCAACTCCATGGTCTACAAGGACGACCCGGACCATGCCCGCCTGCGCCGACTGGTCAACAAGGCCTTCACGCCCCGCATGGTCCAGCAGATGACGGGGGACATCGAGCGGATTGTGACCGACCTTGTCGACGAGCTCGGGCGGCGGGGCAGTGAAACCGTCGACCTGGTAGCCGACTTCGCCACGCCGCTGCCGCTGTCGGTGATCTCGACCATGCTCGGGGTGGGGGACGAGGACCGGGACGAGTTCCATGTCCTGATGGAACGGTTCGTGGCGCGACTGGGGAGCGGGTCGGGCGTCGACGCGCTGCGGACGATCCCGACGGCCCGGAAGTTGTACGCCGTCCTGGAGCGACTGGCGGCGGCGCGGCGTGCTGTGCCCGACGACGGGTTGATCTCGGGGCTGCTGGCGGCCAACGAGGACGGCGACTCGCTCAGCGACGACGAGGTCATCGCCATGATCTTCCTCCTGATGCTGGCCGGTCACGATACGACGGCCAACCTCATCGGGAGCTCGGTCGTGGCGCTGATGGAACACCCCGACCAGGCGGCCCGGTGGCGGGACGAGCCCGGGCTGTCGGCGACGGCGGTCGAGGAGCTGCTGCGCTTCACCACGCCCGTGCCCTGCGGGACGGCCCGGACCCTGTTGGACGAGGTCTCGATCGAGGGGGTGACGATGCCCAAAGGGTCCAAGGTGATGGGGATGATCATCTCGGCCAACCGGGACGAGGCGGTGTTCGATCACCCTGACGTGTTGGACCTGGGGCGGGATCCCAACCGCCACCTGACCTTCGCCTTCGGGAAGCACTTCTGCCTGGGCAACCAGCTGGCCCGGTTGGAAGGGCAGATCGCCATCGGGGCGCTGGTGCGACGGTTCCCGAACATGCGGCTGGCGGTCGCCCGTGAGCGGCTCGAGTACAAGCCCGTGCAGGCGTTACGGGGCTTCCGGACGCTTCCCGTCACCCTGCGCTGACAGGCCGACGGGCTCGGACCGTCCCGTCCCGTCCCGTCCCGTCCCGGTCAGTCAGCCGGACCAGCCCGTATCGTCAGCGCCATGACGTTCGTCGAGTCCTACGGGCCCTGGGCCGTCGTCGCCGGCGCTTCGGAGGGTGTCGGGGCGGCGTTCGCGGCCGCCGTCGCCAGAGAGGGCGTCAACGTCGTGCTCCTGGCCCGCCGACAGGGTGTCCTCGACGAGGTCGCCGCCGCCATCGGGGCCGAGACGGGCGTCGAGACCCGCTCCGTGGCCGTCGACCTCGCCGCGCCGTCCGCCATGGAGACGGTGGCCGCCGCCACGAGCGGCCTCGAGGTGGGCCTGCTCATGTACTGCGCCGGCGGCGATCCGAACTACCAGCCCTTCCTGACCAATCCGGTCGAGGTGGCCACGGCCATGGTGCATCGCAACTGCACGGTGCCGGTCCAGATGTGTCACCACTTCGCCGGCCCCATGGCGGGCCGGGGGCGGGGTGGCATCATCGTCCTCAGCTCGGGAGCCGCCTTCGTCGGCGCACCCAACATGGTCATCTACGGCGGTTCGAAGGCCTTCGATGTGGTGTTCACCGAAGCGTTGTGGGCCGAGCTCCACCCGCAGGGCGTCGACGTTCTGAGTCTCGTTCTGGGCGAGACCGACACGCCGGCCCTGCGACGCATCCGGACCGAACGCGGCTTCGTCGACGATCCCGACGTCCCACTCCCCGGTGCGGCCACCATCGACGAGGTTGTCACGGACGCGCTCGAGCGTCTGGCGCAGGGGCCCAGCTGGATGGTGGGCGAGCAACTGCGGGCCGGGCTCCAGATGCTCGGCGGCCTGCCCCGCAACGAGGCGGTCGACCTCATGATGAAGGCGGCCAGCGCCACCATGGACCACGACGCGACGGCGTCCGAGTCATGACCGCGTCGACGGACCAGTCCGACCACGTCCGCACGTCGAAACAGGACATCGCCGAGGTCCTGGTCCGCTACGCCACCGGCATCGACCGCCGCGACTGGGACCTGTTCCGCTCCTGCTTCACCGCCGACTGCCATGCCGACTACCCCGGCATCGGCACGTGGGAGAGCGCCGACGCCATCACCGACTTCATGATCAGCGCTCACGCCGATCTGGGCCACACGATGCACCGCATCTCGAACATGGCCGTCGACGTGGGCGAGGACGGCCAGAGCGCGGTCGCCCGCTGCTACGTCGATGCCACGCTCATGGCGCCCGACGGTCAGAGCGGACTCAACCCGCACGGCTTCTACGACGACGAGCTCGTCCGTGCGGCCGACGGGTGGCGGATCGCCCGCCGGACCTTCACCATGGTGAACTTCCGCACATTGCCGTAATCCGGCGACCGTTCCTCCGCAATGGACGTCGCCACCATGACCACCGAGGCAATCATGGAGGAGGCCGCCGCGTCGTCCCGCCGCATGGCCTGTGAGGCGGGCCTCTTCGTTCAGCTGGCCGCCGAGCTAACAAGCGCGAGGGTTGGCGAGCCGAGGGGGCGACGTCGCTCGAGGCCTGGATAGTGGAGCGCTGTGGCGTCTCCCTCGCCAACGCACGTGCGTTCGCCCACGTGGCGGAAAACTCGACGACCTGCCGCACCTGGCCGCCGGCCTCTCGTCGGGTGAGCTGAGCTTCGACAAGGTACGCGCCGTGGCCGACCTGGCGACGCCGGAGAGCGACCCGGACCTGGCCGCACTGGCGCAGGACTCCACGGTGCGGCAACTGCACGAGGTGGCCCGCACCGAGCGGGGCGTATCGCGCTCACGGGCGCAGACGGACTACGAGGCGCGCTCCGTCCGGTTCAACGACTCGTGCCGGACGGTGACGGCGCAGCTGCCGCCGGAGTCCTACGCCGAGGTGAAGGCTGTCCTCGAGGCCCGGGCACGTGCGCTCCCCTCCGACGGCGAGACGCATTGGGACCAACGTCTCTGCGACGGCTTCCTCGAGCTCGCCCGTTCGGGCCATGACCCCTCGTCGACGGTCCATCCGCACGTCGTCGTTGCGCACGTCCCCCTGGAGGCTCTGACCGACGAGTCTTCGGAGTTGGCGGGCGAGCTCGAGCACAACGGGTTGATCAGCGGCGAGACCGTGCGCCGGATCGCCTGCGACGCCACCGTGATCGTGGCAGTCGACGACGACGTCGGACACACGATGTACGAAGGGCGGGCCCGACGATGGCCGTCCGAGACCCAGCGCCGCGAGATCATCCGACGGGACCGGCACTGTCGCTTCCCGGGATGCACCAATTCGACCTTCACCAACGTGCACCACGTCGTCCTCTGGAAATCGGGCGGGCGCACGGACTTGGAGAATTTGGTCACGCTCTGCGAGCACCATCACCATCGGGTGCACAGCTCGGGTTGGTCTCTGACGGGGAACGCCAACGAGGAACTGACCTTCGTTCCGCCGACCGGACAGCGTCATGAGGTCGCGCCCGTCGCCGCTCTGGGCTACCAGATAAAGGGCACCAGCCGCTTGTGGCTGGCCGCGTAGGTGTCGTAGCGATCGCCGAGTTGCACGAGGAGCGCACGCTCCTCCACGCGGATCCGGAAGAGAAGCCCGCACAGGACGCTGGCCGTGAGCCAGGCGAACGACCACCAGGACCCGAGGAAGACTCCCAGGCCCATGACCATCAGGAGGACGGCCGCGTAGCTCGGATGGCGCACGAACCGGTAGGGGCCGCTGGTGATCACTGGTTGGTCGGCGCTCGTCTGGACCGTGAAGGTGAAGTAGCGGCCGAGCGCGCGAAAGCTCCAGAACCGCAGCGCGACCCCGCACCAGAAGACGACGAGCCCGACCCAGGCCACGTCAGGACTGATCCGGCCCGACGAGACGTTACGGGCGAGCACGATGGCGCCCACGATCCCCACAATGGTGGCGACGCGGATGTACTGGCGGCTGCCTCCGTCGGACAACGTGGCTTCGGGTCGTCGGTTCGTCGACTCCCGCAACTCCATCAGGAGCCACACGATGGCGCTGACGACGAGGAGCCAGCGGGCGGCGGGTGGCGCCGCCGAGTACGGATGCACGACGGCGACGCTACCGCCGGCGGTTGGCCTCCCACTGGGCGCGGCTGAAGTAGCTCTGGTCCTCGCCCCAGCCCTCTACGCCGCCGTCCCATCTCCAGTGCATCAGGGAGTCGCCGCCGTGGCCGCGCCAGTGCCGGCTGACCGCGTCACCGCGGACCGAGAGCCGGCGGTCGAACTCGTCGACCGCCTCCAGTTCGATGGAGAGCGGCCATCCCGTCTCCGCGTCGAAGGTGACCCGGCGCTCGCCGGCCAGAATGTGGCCGTAGACGCCACCGCGTAACAGGAACCCGCACGAGATCGGCTCGACCTCGGGGCCCGGGACGGCATACGTGAGCCAGGCTTCACCCGGCCCGGCGGCGCAGAAGGAGTAGCCGACGCCGCCGAAGGACCCCGCTCCCGCTCCCGCCCCCGTTCCTGCGCCCGCCGCCGTACCCGACGCCCCCGATTCGGCGGCGGCGTGGGGCTTCGGCTTCGGGCGTCCTTGCGGCCGGGGCCCCCACGACCGGTCCCGCACCGAGTAGCAGTCGATCGGGATCTTCTCGCCGTGTAGCACCATCGTCCCCGTCACATGACCGGCCTGGTCGAAGTGCGCACCCTTGAAAAACGGGACCACGCCGTCGGGGTGGAGGTTGGGCGCCATGATGGCCTCGAACGTCACGTCGACCTCCAGCGCGCCCGGGTCGCTGTAGTGGACGGCGTAGGTGGTCAGTGGCTCGATGACCCGGACATGCACACCGTTGGGCCACTCGAAGTCCCGCATGTCGCGTGCGGGCCGTGGCGGCAGCTGCAGTCCGGAGTACTCGGCCCGATAGGCCAACTCCCACGGGTAGGCGGCCGTGTCGTCCCACACCCAGGCCCCGCCGTTGCAGATGTCGGCGTTGGGCCGAGCCTGGCAGTACGTCCACCCACCGAGATTCCGCTCGGGCACGTTCCAGGAGAACCAGCACGTCTCGGTCTCCCACCAACGGTCGGTCAGCTCCTCGTCGTGGAAGTCGTCGTCCGCCGGGCCGAGCTCGCGGTACGTGCGCTCGGCGCGCCGCTGGTCCAGGTCGACGCCGAAGAGGGTGGTCATCGGCTCACCGCAGTGGGGGCCAGTGCCGGTCGGCCAGCACGCCCATGGAGGGCCGGGCCAGCTCGGTCTCGCGGGCCACACGTCGCCACAACGTCAGAACGTAGTCCTCCTCGGACGCGCTGCCCGTCGCCACCGCCTCCGCTGCGTCCGCCCGCCCGCTCGTCACCGAATCGGGCCGCCGACCGAGCAATGTCTCCAGGTCCCCCAGCTCGCACTCCTCGTAGTAGGCGCCGTAGGTGTCGACTTGCGCCAGGTACTTGATGATGCGGGCGATCCCCTTTTCACGAGCCGCCGCCAACGGATCCGTCGTGCGGGGAACGATCACGTCGCGCAACTGGGCGAGGACGGCGCCGTACATCCAGTCGTTGTCCCGGGACGGCCGCGCCTGCGGCGTCTCGGCGGCCTGCAGCTCGAGCCCGTTGGCGGTGGCGAGGGCCTCCAGCCACAGCCGCCGATGCAGGACCTGGTAGATGAAGCCGTTGCCGACGTCACTGCCGCCACCCTCCGCGCCGCCTCGCCCGTCGTCACCATCACCGTCGGACGGCCCCCGATGTCCCATCACCTGGAGTTTGGTCTCGGCCATCACCTGGTAGTAGCGCACCCGCACCTCGTCGACGGCGTTGCCCGACAGCGCCTCGTACTCGCGCAGGCGCGTCGGGAAGTCGGTGAATGGCTCCTGCGTCGCCCGCAGCGACAGCCACGCGATGTCGTCCATGGGGTCGCCCAGGTGCGCCAGCTCCCAGTCGACGACAGCGGTCACCCGGCCGTCGAGATACATGAAGTTCCCCGGCCCCGTGTCCCCCTGCACCAAAACGAGCGGCCCGTCGTAGGAGGGGATGTGCTGCCGCAGCCAACGCAACGAGAAGGCGAGCGCCGGGTCGGGCGTCCCGCCCCGCGCCGCCAGCACCCGGTCCCACTCGTCGAGCTCGGCCAGCACGGCCTCGGCGATCGAGCTAACGGCAGGGAACAAGGGGAGGTCCAGGGCCGCAGTATCGAGCCCGTGCAACGCCGCCAAGCTCGTCATGAAGTCGCGGGCCGTCGACTCCCGCTCGGCGGGGTCGGTGATCCGTGAGAACCAGTTCCCGCCCTGCACCCGCTCCGACACCATCGCCTGGTGCACCGGATGCACGCCGAGCACACGGGGCACCGGCACCGGCCCGTCCTGCAGCGCGAGATACACGGTCGCCTCGCGGTGCAACGTCCACGGATCCTTCGTCCGCCGAGGGTCGGAACGGTCGTAGCGCAGGAACAGCGACGTGACCGTCCCCTCAACGTCCTCGAGGTCGATGAACCAGGCCTCCTTGCGGCCCCCGCCCGGCATGCGGTCGGCCAGCACCACACGCCCCCCGCCGACCTCCTCGATCCACGTCATCAGGTCGTCGGGTAGCCCGACGGCGCCGTCGCTCACACGATGCGGGTGTCGTGCGACGTCCAGTACTGCTCGCGCAACACTCCCTTGTACAACTTCCCGGTGGGAAGTCGGGGCAACTCGTCCACGAAGTCCACGCTCCGTGGGCACTTGAAGTGGGCCAGGTGCTCGCGGCAGAACCCGATCAATGCCACCTCCAGCGCCGCGTCACCCACCACCCCGTCGACGAGCTGCACCACGGCCTTGACCTCTTCGCCCAGGTCCTCGTTGGGCACGCCGATCACGGCGGCGTCGAGCACCGAGGGGTGCGTCACGAGGAGGTTCTCCGTCTCCTGCGGGTAGATGTTCACGCCACCGGAAATGATCATGTGCGCCTTGCGATCCGTCAGGAACAGGTAGCCGTCCGCATCCAGGTAGCCCACGTCGCCGACCGTGGACGTCTTCCCGTCGTCCCGCCGCGTCGCCGCGGTCTTCTCGGGGTCGTTGAAGTACTCGAAGTCGGTGGCGCCGGCGAACCACACCGTCCCCGAGACACCCACCGGGCACGGACGCCCCTCGTCGTCGAGGATATGGATGTCGCTCAGGACCGAACGGCCGACACTGCCCTTGTGCGCCAACCAGTCGTCGGACGTGATGAAGGTGCACCCGTTCCCCTCGGTGGCGGCGTAGTACTCGAGCAGGATCGGACCGAACCACTCGATCATCTGCTCCTTGACGGGCACCGGGCAGGGCGCGGCGGCGTGGATGATGACCTCCAACGACGACACGTCGGCCGTGGCGCGCACGTCGTCGGGCAGCTTGAGCATCCGGCTGAACATGGTCGGCACGACCTGCGAGTGCGTGACCCCGTACCGGCCCACCAGCTCGAGATACAGCGCCGGGTCGAAATGCTCCATCACGACCGCCGTGGACTTCATCCGCAGGGCGATGGCCACGCTCACCTGCGGCGCGGTGTGGTAGAGCGGCGCCGGCGACAGGTACACCATGCCCTCACGCAGGCGCCACAGCCCGGAAATCCCGAGCACGCCGATGTTCGTCTCGGACGGATGGATGTCGTACATGGGGCGGAGGATGCCTTTGGGTCGCCCCGTCGTTCCGGACGAGTACATCATGGGCGCGCCCATCTGTTCCTCCGGGACATGGTCGGTGGGTTGCCCGTCGACCGTGTCGCCCCACGACTCGTACGCGCCGCCTGCCCCGCCTCCGCCGGTCGTGTCGACCATGATCCAGCGGTCGACGTCGGGGCAGAGCGCCGGCAGCTGCTGGGCGACGTCCGCTTTGGCCGTCGACGTGACGACGACCCGGGACCGGGAGTCATTGATGACGTACGCCACCTCCTCGGCCGAGAGGTACGAGTTGACCGGGGTGAAGTAGAGCCCGGTGCGCTCGGCGCCGGCTTGCGCCAGCAGCATGGCCGGATGGTTCTCCATGAAGATCGCCATGTGGTCGCCCTTGCGCAGGCCCGTCTCGCGCAGGACGTGGGCCACCTGGTTCGCCCCCGCCTCGTACTCGGCGAAGGTCAGTGTGCGCCCCGAGGGCGCCATGATGATGGCCGGCTGATCCGGGTGCTCCCTCGCGTGCTCAGCTGCGTACATCGACGCCCCCTTCCCCCAGGCACGAGTACAGCACGTCCACCAGACAGGCGCCCATGATCGGGAGAGCCTGGTTCTCCAGGTGGTTGCGCACGAACCCCACCGCGACGTGGGCTTCGGGATCGGCGAACCCGATCTGTCCGCCGGCACCCATGTGACCGAACGCCCCCTCGTTGGGGCCGTGCATGGGGGGCGCTCCCGGGACGAGCGGCGGTGGCTCCAGCGAGTAGCCGACGGCCCATCGGGTGGGGACGCCCATGACGGCGTCGCGGCCGCACACCTGCTCGGTGCGGAAGCGCTCCACCGACGCCCGCGAGACGAGGTCCTCGCCGTCGGCCAGCGCGGCGTACGTCCGGGCCAGCGCCCGGGCCGTCGCCGTGGCGCCCAACGCCCCGATCTCCGCGGCCAGCACCTCGGGGGTGTTCATGAAGTCGGCGAAGCGGGGCTGGCCCAGCTCGTCGGCGAACATGCTGCCGTGCGCGCCGGCCAGGACCGAACGGCCCGACTTGGATTCCGGGTCGATGGCCCGCAGCGCGCTCTGTGTACCGGGCTTCACCGGAAACTCCATGACCGACGCCACCGACGGAAGCTCGGAGGCAGGGGTCCCGATGGAGATGGCGCCGGCCACGCCCAGCGGAGCGGCCACCTCCGCCTCGAAGAACTCCCCAAGGCTCTGGCCGCTGATGCGCCGGACCAGCTCGCCCACCAGCCACCCGAACGTGACGCCGTGGTAGCCGTGCCGCGTGCCGGGCTCCCAGGCGGGCGCGCTACCGGCGATGGCGGCCGCGATGGCCTCGGAGTCCTTCCAACCGTGTCCGTCCCACGACAGCAGCCGGTCCGCGCCGGGCACACCGATGGCCCCGGACTGATGGCTCAGCAACTGCCGCACGGTGGTGGACGACTTGCCCGCCTGGCCGAAATCGGGCCAGTAGCGGGTCACGGGCGCATCGAAGTCGAGCTCGCCCCGGTCCTCCAATATGTGCGCGCACAACGTCGTCATGCCCTTGGTCGACGACATGATGATGGCCCGGGTGCCCTCTTCCCAGGACCGACCGCCAGGTCCGGCCACGCCGGTCCAGATGTCGACGACGCACTCGCTGTCGACGAAGGCACAGAAGGCACCGCCCCCGTCCCCGAGGTTCGCCCGCCGCTCCCGATCGCCCAACGTCAGCGTTGCGCCGGCGCTCAGCATCTCGGCTACCCGGTCGAAGCCGGGCGCGACGAACCCGTCGACGTCGCCGCTGCCGTCGCCCCCGCCTGCGCTCACAACTGCGCTCACAGGGCCCGCAGCTCCCGCTCGACGTCGGGCCACCAGTCCTTGCGCCACCACGACACGTTGATGCGGTCCACCAGCCCGCCGTAGCGGGCAGCCACCTCGCCGGCCAGCGCGTCCGGCGCACAGACAATGGTCAGCGCGTCGAGGACCTCGTCGTCGATGAGGCGCGCCATCTCGTCCCAGCGACCGTTCTTCGAGCAGGCGTAGAGCTCGGTCTGCAGGTCACCCCAGCCGTGCAGATCCAGGACGGGGCGGTACGCCGGCGTCGACGCGTAGTAACCGACGTGGTTCCGCATGGCGTTGCGGGCCTTCTCCATCTTCGACGGGTCCTCCACCACCGAGATGAACCCCGGGCACGTCACCTCGAACGCCTCCCGGCTGCGACCAGCCTTCGACAGGCCCCGGTCCACCGCCGGCAGGATCACCTCGCGCAGGTAGCGCCCCGTGCAGATGCCGTGCGTGATCACCCCGTCCGCCACCTCGCCGGCGACCTCGTTCATGAGGGGCCCCACCGCAGCCAGGAAGACGCGGGGTGGCCCGTACGAGTGGGGCGGTGGGGCGAACACGGGTGTCATCAGGGTGTGCGTGTAGAACTCGCCCGCGAACTCGAGCGCGGCCCCGTCGTTCCACGAGGCCCAGATCGCCCGCAGGGCGAGCACGTACTCCCGCATCCGGGCCGCCGGGTGTGACCACGGGGAGCTGAATCGCTTCTCGATGTGGCGTCGCACCTGCGACCCCAGCCCCAGCACGACGCGCCCGCCCGAGTACTCCTGCAGCTGGTTGGTCGTGTACGCCATGCTCATCGGGTTGCGGGCGAAGGCCACGGCGATCCCCGTCCCGAGCGCCACCGACGTCGAGTGCTCCGCGGCCAAAGTCAAGGAGAGGAAAGGGTCGTTCGTCGTCTCGGCGGCCCAGACGCAGTCGAGCCCGGCCGCCTCGGCGGCACCCACCCGGTCGGCCACCCGGGGCAGCTCCACACCCAGACCGCTGTCGATCTTCAACGAGGTCGCCTCCTCATACCGCCGCCGCCGTCGTCGTCGCCCCAGCCGTCGTCGCCCCAGCCGTCGTCGTCGTCGTCGGCTTCTTGACCCGTCGTCGCACCGGCGCCGGCGTCGGAGCCGGCCCCTTGACCGCCGGCGCATCCACCGACAGCGACAGCGGCAGCCCGACCTGGACGAAGCGCCCGGCCGCGGGATGCCGGTAGCGGCGCAACAACTCACGGGCCACCACCTGAGGGTCGTCCGGCACGGCGGACGGATGCACGCTCACGGCTGCCGGGACGCCCTCGGAGCGCAGCGCCGACAGCGCCGACGCCACCGTCAACAGCGAGACGGCGTCGGCCACCTCTTCGACCAGCGGCGCCGCAGTCCCGTCGCCGTCGACACCACCGTCGCCTGTAAGTCCCAACGCCCGCAGCAACCCCGACCGGTGGGCGTCGGTCACACAGCAGACCGTCACCCACCCGTCCTCGGCTCGATACAGGTGGAACCACATCGACGGGCCCCCCAAGTCGGCTCCCACCCGATCCGGCACCACGCCACCGGTCGCCAGCGCCGCCACGTCCTCGGACTGGAAGACCGTCGCCGTCAACGCCAGCGACGCGTCCACCCCAGTCACGGCCACGCCCCGGGCCCGGCCGAGCAGCGCCAGCACAATGCCGGCCCCGAGCAACAGCCCCGTCCCGTAGTCGTTGGCCGTGAAGTTCACCGGCACCGGTCGCACGCCACCGCCCTGTGTCATCTCCATCCCGGTCGCCGCCTGGACGACGTAGTCGAACGACGGGCGGCCGGCCAACGGCCCCGTCACGCCGAAGCCCTTGGCTCTCGCATACACAAGATCGGGATTGGCCTTCCGCAACGCGCCCTCGTCCAGCCCGAGACGCTCCCACGCACCCGCCATGGCGTTCTCGACCACGACATCCGAAGCCCGGACGAGGTCGAGCAGCCGCACGCGGTCCTCGGGGGTCTTGAGGTCGAGGACGATTCCCCGCTTCGAACGGTTGGCGTCGACATAGATGTTGGGCAGCACCGGCATCATCTGGAACCCGCCCTCGCCGCCCGGCGGCTCTACCTTCACGACGTCGGCACCCAGCTCGGCCAACAGGCGTGAGGCCAACGGACCGGCCCAGAAGGAGGAGAGGTCGATGATGCGGTGCCCACCGAGCGCGCCCTGCTCCCCGCCGTGCCGGCGGCCGGGCCGTCGTCCGCCGGAATCGACGGCAATCCGGACCGGCGGGCCGACCAACGGCACCCGTCCCAACACGGGGTCATCGGTGTCGACCACGAGCGCGTCGATGCGGGCCTGGTCGTGCACCAGCCACTCGGCCAGGGAGTTGCACTTGGCCACGGCGGCGGGTTGCGCCAGCAGTGCCTCCTCCCACTGGTCCGCGGTCTTGGCGCCGAAGCCCTCGATCACCTGTTGGAGCATCGAGCGGTTCCACTCGCGGTCGGAGAGCCGCGAGAGGCCCTCCGGTGTCGCGTAGTCGAGGCCGCCGTCGTCCATGCCCAACAAACGACACAGCTCGCGCCAGCGCTCCGTGCCGCTGAGGTTGACCATGACGGCGCGGCCGTCGGCCGTGTCGAAGACGCGCAGGATCGGCGACTTGGTCTGGCGCACAATCCGGGGCCGATGTCCCTCGCGATGAAAGATCGCAGCGGCGTTGAGGAAGAGCAGCGCATCGAGCAACGACGTCTCGACGTGTTGGCCGTAGCCGGTCGAGGTGCGCTTGATCAGCGCGGCCCCGGCACCCAGGACGGCGACCAGCGCCGCCGACACGCTGGCCACCGGGAAGGGCAGCCATATCGGGTCGTCCCCGGTGAACAGTCCCTGCTGCGCGCCCGCCCGGGCCTGCACGAGCGGTTCCCAGCCGGGTTCGTCGCGTGACGGCCCGGCGTTGCCCCAGGCGCTGATGGAGCACGTGACGAGCCGCGGCCGTCCGGCGCGCAGCGTGGCGGGTGCCAGCCCGAGCCGGTCGAGCGCTCCCGGCCGGAGGTTCTCGACCACGAGGTCGGCCTCGTCGACGAGGCCGAGCAACGAGGCCGCACCGGCAGGAGAGCGCAGGTCGAGCTCGACGGAATCCTTGCCCCGGTTCCAGGCGGCGAAGCGGGCGGGATCGGCGCGCAGTGGGTCGCCCCCCGGCCGCTCGACCTTGACCACGTCGGCTCCGAGGTCGGCGAAGATCGTGGCGGCGAGCGGAGCGGCGACGTACTGCCCGATCTCGACGACCCGCAGACCACTGAGCACCTGCGCCTGGTCGCCAGGGGGAGGGGCGCCGGCGGGTGCTCAGTGGCCACGGGTCGATCCTGTGCCCGCCTTCGTCTTGTGTCGGCCGTCGCCGACGTCGCCGACGTCGCCGACGCCGACATCGCCACGGTCGCCCGGCTGGCCGAGGTCGCCCGGCATGAGGTCGCCTTCGGCGTCGCGCTGCAGGCCGAGCACGCGCTCGGCGATGACGTTGCGCACGATCTGGTTGGTGCCGCCGCCGATAGAGGCCGACTGCGAGCTGAGCAGCTGGTCCGACCAACGGCCGCCGTTGGGGTCGTCCGTGCTCCACGCCGTGGCGTGCATGCCGGTGGTTTCCACTGCGACCAAAGCGGACTCCTGCACCAGCTGTGCCATGGCGAGCTTGATCAGCGAGGCGGCCGCGCCGTCGCCCCCCTTGGCCTTGACCTGCAGGTACGCCATGAGGTGCCGCAGGACCATCTGGCGGATGCGCAGCTGCACCAGGCGGTCGCGCAGTACCGGCCGCTGAGCGAGGTCGCGCCTCTTGGCCTCTTCCGCCAACGCGGTGAAGCCGCCCTTGCCGCCGCCCCCGCCGCCCATGTTGCCCAGGGCCTGGCGCTCGAAGGCGAGCATGGAGCGCGCCACACGCCAGCCGTCGTCGATCTCGCCCACCACATTGGCCACCGGCACCCGGACCTCGTCGAGGAAGACCTCGTTGAAGTGCGAATCGCCGGTGATCTGGCGCAGAGGCCGCACCGTGATGCCGGGCACGTGCATGTCGACGATGAGCATGGTGATGCCCTCGCGCTTGGGGCGCGACGAGTCTGTGCGGACGAGGCAGGCGGCGTAGTCGCTGTGCTGGGCGCCCGACGTCCACACCTTCTGGCCGGTGAGGACGAACTCGTCTCCGTCGCGCCGGGCCCGCGTCTGCACGCTCGAGAGGTCCGAGCCGGCGCCGGGCTCGCTGAACAGCTCGCACCAGACATGATCACCCCTGAGCAGCGGCGGGATGAAGGTCATCTTCTGCTCCTCGCTGGCGTGCATCAACAGCGTCGGCCCGCACATGCCGAGCCCGATCTCGAGCGAGCGGGGCGGCACCTGGAAGGCCTTGGCCTCGCGGTCATAGATGCGCTGATAGCGCCCCGGCAGCCCCCTCCCTCCGTACGCGGCCGGCCACGTGATGCCGGCCAGGCCGGCGTCGGCCAGCTGGCGCTGGTAGGCGACGGAGCGGGACAGACCCGAGCCGCCGAACGAGACGACGCCACTCGCCTCGTCGCCCTTCGCCGGCAGCGTCGCCTCCAGGAAGGTCAGCACCTCCCGGCGAAACGTCTCCTCCGAGGGGACGTCGCGCACGTTGACGTCAGCAGCCACGTCCGTCATGCCGTTGCCGGGACGACTGCGACGGGGCGGGGGATGCCGACGGCGAGGAGCCCGCCGAAGACCATGTCCTTCATCACACGGGCCAGGAGCTCGGGGTCCGAGCGGTCGAGGGTGGTGATGGAACGCAGCATGCCGTCGAGCATGGTGACCGCCGCCCGGGCCTCGTCCTCGCCCAGCCCCGGGCGGACCTCGCACAAGAGGTGCACCCACTCGGCCATGCGCACCCGCTCAATCCGAGCGACCCGCCGCCGGGCATCGTCATCGAGCGAGCGGTACTCCTTGACGAAGACGTCGCGCAGATTGCCGTTGCGCAGTTGCAGCACGATGGCGGCGTCGATCAGCAGCTCCAGCGTCACCATGGGGGGCATGTCCTCATTCAGGACCTGGTCGACCGTTCCCCTCCAGATGACCGCCGCCTCCTCGATCAGGACCGAAAGGAGCTCGCCCTTGCTGCTGAAGTACCGGTAGATGGCCGGTCCGCTGACGCCGGCGGCCGCCCCGATGTCGCCCAGGCTGGTCTCGCGGAAGCCCCGCTCCCGGAAGAGCTCGGTGGCAGCCACCATGATGGCCTCGCGTGTGCGCTCGCCCTTGGTCTTGGTGGCCTTTCCCTGCGGGTCCATATGGCCACGGATGTTAGTCATCCGTCACAAATCTGGCTGAAGGACGTTGACGCGACCCTGGCTTCATGCTTAAAGTTTAATCACCGTTAACAAAAGTGCAAGGGAGGGCGAGCGTGGAGTTCGGCTTGTTCATGGAGCTGTCGGTGCCACGTCCGTGGACGGCGGACTCGGAGCGCCTGGTCTACGAGAACGCCTTGGAGCAGGTGCGCCTGGCCGACGAGCTCGGCTTCGATTACATCTGGGCCGTCGAGCACCACTTCTTGGAGGAGTACTCGCACTGCTCGGGCCCCGACATCTTCTTGTCGGCCGCGGCGACCATGACCAAGCGCATCAGGGTCGGGCACGGCGTGGTGGCGTGCGTGCCGCAGTACCAGAGCCCGATCCGGGTGGCGGAGCGGGCGGCGGTCCTCGACATCATCTCGGGCGGACGATTGGAGCTGGGGACCGGTCGCTCGGCAACGTGGCCCGAGTTGAGCGGCTTCGGGGCCAACCCCGACGACACCAAGAAGACCTGGGACGAGTTCGTGCGGGTCATCCCCAAAATGTGGATGCAGGAGCGCTTCGCCTGGAACGGTCGCATGTTCTCCATGCCCGAACGGGCCATCCTGCCCAAGCCGCTGCAGAAGCCGCACCCGCCGATGTGGGTGGCGGTGACGTCGCCGGGGACCGAGATCGACGCCGCCGACCGTGGGCTCGGCTGTCTGGGGTTGTCGCCCGGCGGCTTCGCCGACTCGGAGAAGAAAGTGCTGAATTACCGCAAGCACATTGAGACGTGCGATCCGGTCGGTGCCTTCGTGAACGACAAGGTCCTGACCGTCAATTTCCTGTCGTGCTGCGAGGATGGTGATCAGGGCCGGCGCAACGGGCTCAAGGTGGCGTCGATGTTCTCCTACATGGCCGCGCAGCTCTTGTCCGCCAAGGAGGTCCTGCCGACGCACTCCTATCCGTCGGAAGGACTGCTGCCAGCTTTGCGGCGTGAGTCGGGCTCGCCCGGTGACGCGGCCAAGGCCTTCAAGGGCGTGACCATGGGGACCCCCGACGACGTGGCCGACGCCATCACGGCGTGGGAGAACGTGGGGTTCGACGGCATCAACTTCATCCACCAGTTCATGGAGGTGGTGCCCCAGCAGTACGTGCTCGACTCCATGCGGCTGTTCGCCGAGGAGGTCATGCCCCGGTTTAAGACGGGGACGACGGGGTCCGGGCGCGGGGCGACGTCGGGCGGGGCCGCTCGTCGGGTGACCGCCGGTGCCGGGGCGGGGGTGGCCTGATGCCGCTCGCCGGATCGCTCGACATCCGCCCACTGATCGACGGCTCGCCCCAGGTCGTCCTCGACGACGACCGCTCGTTGCGGGTGGACGACGTCGACATCCTCCAGGTGCTGTACGAGGTCCGCGTGGCCGACCGGGAGTCGTTGGTGCCCCCGGCCTTGAACCCGACGATCCCGCCGGTCATCAGCTTCCTCGTCTATCGGGCCAAGGAGAGCGAGTTCGGTCCCTTCGCCCTGGCCCAGCTCCGCCTGACGGCCCGCTCGGGCGTACGTCCCCGGGCGTACCTGGTCTCCGCTCGCTGCGACAACCAGGCGTTGTCTGCCTTGCTGGCCCGTTCCTGGGGGTTCCGGGTCACGCCGGGGGAGATCGCGGTACGACGGTTCCACGACCGGGTCGATTGCACGGTGTCGGAGCCTCCGTCGGACGGCGGGCGCGGCACGCGGACGATCCTCGACGTCTCCTTGGTCGATCCCGTGCCGGTGACGGGACACGACGTGCAGTACCCGCCAGGCATGCACCTGACCCGACTGGAGCACGATGGGGTCTGGGTGCCGCGGATCGTGCAGGTCGACTCCGAGTACGAGTTCCGCCGGGCCGACCGCGGCCGGCCGTCGCTCAACTCCTTCGACCCGTCGGCCTGGGGCGACGACCGCCTGGTGCCCGACATCGCGGTCTCGGCCAGCTTCGCCGCCTGTGACATGACGATCGCCAACGTCCGCTACATCTGCAATCCGGACATCCCGGCGGCCGAAGGCACAGAGAAGGTCTCGGACAAGTGATCACCACCGCCGTTGTGGGTGCAGTCGCAGCCGCGTGCCGGCGCGTCGCGCTCTCTATCCTGAGCAGCGGTGGCCACCGACAACCCGACCTCGACTGTTGCCGACGAGGGACTGCACCCCGCAGGCGGCGACCCCGACTGGCAGGAGAGCGCCTACCTGGCCTGGCGCGATCCGGTCACTGGGTTGGGCGGCAACCACCGCATCGGCAACGAGCCCAATCAGCAGACGGCGAACCTGTGGTGCGGTCTCTACCGCCAGGACGGGACCCGCTTCCGCTGGAACGGTGAGGGACTGGAGCAAGAGGTGCTCGACCCGTCAGCCGGCGTGTTCGGTCTGTGCGGCGGGCCGCAGCGGATCTTCCATGACGGAGAGCGCCTGCGCTTCGTGTTGGAGGGCGACGGCTGCCGGGCCGACCTCGTGATCACCGACGAAGGGGAGCGGTCGTACGCCAACGCCGAGACGTTCTCGGGTCCGTCGGGCGTGGCCGGCACGATCTTCTCCAACAACTTCCACGTGGCCTGCCGTGTCTCCGGCGTGGTGGAACTTGACGGTCGGCGGGCGGACGTGGTGCGTGCCCCGGCGTGGCGGGATCACTCGTGGGGCGTGCGGCGCTGGGACAGCTTCGTCTCCAGCCGCAGCTTCGGCGGCTCGCACGGAGGGGGCGATGGTGCGCTGCACTTCCGGTTCGCCTCCATGGTGGGGTCCAACGGAAGCTTCTTCCGGATCGGGGCCTTGAGTCGGGGCGGTGAGAAGGTGCCTGTGGCCGACGCGTCCATGCAGGTGCACGTCGAGGACGACTCCATGTCGTGCCCCTCGGCGGAGGTCCGCTACGGGTTGGAGGACGGGGGAACGACGGTCGTCCGGATCGACACCATCGGCGGCATGATCGGCGTGACGGCCCAACGCCACGGCTGGGAGTCGGTGGGTGATGTGACGGTCGATGGCGTGCCGGGCGGCTGGGGCTTCCTCGAGACGACACTCAACCCCCGCAACGGCGAGACCCCGCCGGGTTTCGTGCTCCATGAGGCGATGACCAACGGCATCGTCCGGCCGACGTGAGGCAACCAGCTGCGGACCGGGCGCTCTACTACCGCCAGCTCCGGAGAACGATCGCCACGGTGTTTGCGCCGGAACTGTCGACCGCGACGGCAAAGGACGCGGCGGGCCTGGTCGACCGGATTCTGGCCGAGTTCATCGTCGAAGAGGAGGGGGCGCCGGCACTCAGTGAGGAGTTCGGCGCAGAGTTCGAGGCGCTGCTCGGTCGACCGGACGCCGACATCGACTTCGACACTGCCATCGACACCGCTTCGTCCGGTGTCGTCACCCCTGAGCGGTTCGTCGAGTTGCGCCGCGAGGCGGCGGACTACGTGGCGGACAACGCTGCGAGCACCCACCCGGCACAACGATCGACGGGCCGGGCCCTCGTCGACGTGGAGCGCCGCTTCCTCGAGCGCGTGGACGCGTTGCGACAGGTCGTGCTGAGCGAGGAGCACACCCCTGATGCCTCGGCCTCACCGAGCGAGTGCTCGGTGACGGAGGAGGAACTGACGGCGTACCTGCGGCGGCGGTTCCCTGCTTCGCCGGAGCTCCGCGTCACCCAGCTGGACGTCGTACCCGGAGGCCGCTCCAAGGAGACGCTCCTGGTGTCGCTCGCCGCGACCTCCGAGCTCCCGCCTGAGGTCATCGTGCGCAAGGACCTGCCCGGTCGGAGTCCTGGCGACCCGGGCCTCCGACGAGTTCGCCGTTTTGCAGGCCGTCCACGCCCACGGTGGCATCCCCGTGGCACGACCGTTCTTCTCCGACGACGCCAAGAACCTCAGCGGCGACCCCGAAGACGGCGGGACTCTTCTCGTGATGGAGCGCGTGCGGGGCGAAAAAGCGGGTGAGTACTTCCCCGACCTCGCCGCGCCGCCCGAGGAGTACCGACGCGCCATCGGGACCCAGCTGGCCACCGCCTTAGCCCACCTGCACGCGGTCCCCCTCGACACATTGACCGGCACGGGCCTCGACCTCCACGCGTCGGTAAGTGAGCCCTCCCTGTCGGCTGCCGTGAACGGCATGGCCGACCGCATCGCCGAGTTGACCGGACCGCCCATCGCCGCCGTGCCGTTGGCGCGCCAGTGGCTCCTCGACCACCTCGACGACGTCGTCCCCTCCGGCCCCTTGTGTCTCCTGCAAGGTGACTTCGGACTGCACAACACGCTCGTCGAGCGCGAGCGTGTGACGGCTTTGGTGGACTGGGAGGCGGCCACCATCGGACCGCCGGCCCGCGAGCTCGCGGCGGCATGGCCGGTAGCGACTGCGCTCATGGATTGGCCGGGGTTCGTCGCGGCCTACTGCGCCGCCGGTGGCTCGTCAGCGGCGACCGACGAGTGGGCCGTGACCTACTACCGCGTCTTCTTCGCTCTCGGCGCCTGCATGTCCAGCCGGACCGGTGGCGATCTCTTCCGTACCGGTGCCAAGCGGGATCTCCTCACGGCGCACTCGGGACTCGACGCCCATTTCCGGGCTCAGCGAAATCTGGCCCGCGCCCTCGCCGATGCGGCCGACTCATGAACCGCACGCAGCAACGCATGTCGGACGTGTTGCGGTGCGGCCCTGGATACGTCTGGGACGATCCGACGGCAGGGACCACCGAGCCCGGCGGCGGCGCCCCAGGGGGGCCGCGGTACCGCCAAGGTCACCTCGCCCGAGAAATTAACGAGGGCTGACCATTTATTTCAGAAGTGTTGCAGTACCTTGGCATCCGGAGGAGCTAAATGGTATCCTCTTTTCCAGTCGTAGCCGGGGGGCCGCTGCGATTCGGTCACGAGCACCGACATGGTCCCTTGATCTCCAAGGAGGAAACAGTGCTCAAGACACGTGCGATCGGGCGGTCTGGCGGGAAGGTCAGAAACGTCCTGGCGACCGGGTTGCTTGCCGCCGGCGTAGTGACCGCAGCGACTGTCTCGACGGCCGTCGTGGGCGTCGGCACCGCCGGCGCGAGTAACCCTCTCGGTGCAGCCCACCCGGCCACCTTGCCAGCGGTCACGGTCGGCCTGATCAGTGACGGAGGCGGCAGCAGCTCCATCGGCACAGCGGCGCTCGTCGAGCAGGGCGCCAAGGCTGCGGTGGCCTACGAGAACAAGTACGGCGGTGGCCTCGAGGGTCACAAGATCACCCTCTACGTCTGTGAGAACCAGTCGACGCCGGCGGGGGGTCAGACCTGCGCCAACGACATGGTCCAGCACGGCGTCGTCGCCGTCGTCGAGCCCTTCACCGGTCAGGGTCAGACGGAGGTACCGACCATCGTCGGTGCCGGTATCCCCTACATCACCATCAGTGGAGCATCCACGGCCGAACTCACCTCTCCCGGTGCTTTCGCTATTGAAGGAGGCTTCCCTGCCTACCTCGGTGCGATGGCGTTGAGTGCCAAGGCGCACAACATCAAGAAGGTCGCCTTCATGGTGGAGAACGTGCCGGCGGCCATCCAGGGCGCTCAGGCGCTCGGCAGCCTGGTCTTCAAGGCGGCGGGCGTCGGGTTCACGGTGGTCCCGATCAACCCCGGCACGGCTGACATCTCGCCACAACTGCAGTCGGCGGTTTCCGGCGGCGCGGATGCCGTGGGCATGGTCGGCGACGTGACGCTTTGCAGCTCCTTCCTCCAGGCGTACAACACGCTTGCCCTCAAGTTGCCGAAGTACGTGCTCTCTACGTGCCAGGACCCCAGCATCTTGAACTCGGCGACGCTCGACAAGGCACTTGCCGGGTCCTACATCACGACGACGACGAAGTCTTCTGCGGCCGACAATGCGCTCTACGGGGCAATGATGAAGAAGTTCGCGCCGAAGGTGAACCCCAACCCCAACGTGAGCAGTAACCAGGCCTCTGGCGTCACCCCTGTCCTCACGTTGGCCTCGATCATGAAAGGCTCGACCCAGCCCGTGACTGCGGCGGGGGTCAAGACGCAGACAGAGACGGCCAAGAACGTGGTCATCCCACTTTCGGGAGGTCTGACCTTTACGTGCGACGGAACGGCCATCCCGTTGCTCAAGTCGGTGTGCTCGTCGGCTGCCGCCATCGGCGTCATCCAGAGTGGCAAGTCCGGGAAGGTCACGGGCATCAAGGTGTACAACCCGACACCGCTCTTCTAGAACGAGCGGGCCGAGTCGGGCCCCGCTGCACCGCGTACCTGTTTCGCCTGTTGGTCGAGGGGGCAGTACCTCTACGGAGGGACTGCCCCCTCGCCGGCCGGTCGGAAGTACGGGTGGCGAGTCAGGCCCAGCAGCCTGAGATACTCGGCAGATGCGTCTCTCGGACGAAGTGTGCTGGAGCCGTCTTCGTTCAGCCGAACACGGCATCTTGTGTACCTCAGGCGCCCAGGACGCTATCGACGCCGTTCCGGTCTGTTACGCAGTCGTCTCCGAAAGGATCGTCACCCCGATCGATCGGATCAAGCCGAAGACCACCACCGACCTCGGTCGGCTCAGGAACCTCGATCGGAACGGATCGGCGACGCTCCTCTGCGAAGAGTGGAACGGGTGCGACTGGTCACAGCTCTGGTGGGTGAGGGCGCATCTCGCCCGTGGGACGACTGGCCACGACGCCGGGGGCTCTGTCGAGGCATACGGACGCGCGCTGCGTGAGAAATACGCGCAGTACCGGGAGGCGGAATTCGTCGAACTGGTCGTCTTCGACGTGGTGTCCCTGATCGGTTGGGCGGCTGCCGATCAGGCAGACGAATCGACGCCGGTCAGGTAGAAGCGATTGAGCCGCTCATGTAGGCGGACTCCACGGCACTGGTGTCGTGACGGTATTGCTCGGCGGGCCCGGACAGGACGATGCTCCCGTGCACCATCACGATTGCCTCGTCGGCGACCTCGAGGGCCAGCTGCACGTGCTGTTCGACCATGATGACAGAGGCTCCGCGATCATCGGCCACCTGGCGAATGACGGGCATCAACGACTCGACCGCCACCGGCGCCAGACCCATCGACATCTCGTCGATCAATAGGAGCTTCGGGGACTGGACCAGCGCCCGTGCGATGGCCAGCATCTGCTGCTCACCTCCGGAGAGGTCGCCGGCACGGAGCTTCTCGCGTCGCGACAACGCGGGGAACAGGTCGAGCACCGGACTGAGGTCGGCGTTGCGAGGCGCTGCCAGCTTCAGGTTCTGTATCGGCGTGAGCTCGGTGAAGAGAGCCCTGATGTCGGGGATGAGAATCATCCCGGCCTGGTTCATGCGGCGCGGTGATGACCCTTTGACTGGCTCGCCATGGAGGAGAATCGTCCCGGCGCACGACGGCAGGAATCCCGCCAACGTCATCAGGAGCGTGGTCTTGCCGGCACCGTTTGGGCCGAGGATGGTGAGCACCTTCCCCTCCTGGAGCGTGAACGTGATGTCGCGGGCCACCGTCAGCTTTCCGTAGCCGACGCCGAGACCCCGGCACTCGAGGACGGGTACGTCGGTCGATGGTGCGTGGCCCTCGGCCGGCTGGCGCAGAGCAACGGCACTCACGTTGCCACCACCTGTTGGTGCGTGACACCCAAATAGGCGGTCGACACCTGTTCGTTCGCCCGGATCTCATCGGGGGTCCCCGTCGCGATCAGCGCGCCGAAGTCCAGCACGGCAATGGTGTCGCAGAGGTTCAGGACAAGGCTCATATCGTGGTCGACCAACAGGATCGTCACGCCGGTGTCGCGCACCCCCCGCAGCCGTTCGGCCAGCCAGAGGCTTTCAGTGCTGTCGAGTCCGGCCGCCGGTTCGTCGAGCAGGAGGAGGCGGGGCTCACCGGCCAGCGCACGGGCGACAGAGACGAGTTGCCGCTGGCCCTGCGAGAGCATGGAGACCTGCAGGTCGCGCATGTCGCTCAGGCCCAACTCGCCCAAAATCCCGGTAAGGGTTTCCGGATCGTGTCCCGCGGCCCCCTGCTGCCCGACCTGGACATTCTCCTCGACCGTGAGGTCGTCCGAGACTCCTGCAAGCTGGAACGTCCGGGACAGCCCGAGTGCCGCCCTCCGGTGTGGCGCCGACCTCCCCACGTCCTGTCCGGCGAAGACAACCGAGCCTTCATAGTCGTGGAACCCGCAGAGGGCGTCGATCGTGGTCGTCTTCCCGGCACCGTTTGGCCCGATCAATCCGACGATCTGGCCCTGCTGCACGGTGAAGCACACCTTGTCGACCGCAACGACGCCGCCGTAGCGGACTGTCAGGTTGCTGACCTCGAGCAATGGCGCGGTCGTGGCGTCCACTGACGCCCGCGTATGACCATTGGATCCAACGCCGGCGACGCTTCCGACGAGCTCGCCGGCCTCTGCCGAGACTGCTGCGAGCCCCGAAGCCGGGACGGCACCCGGCGTCCCCGACACCGTCTGCACCGACGGAACTAGAGCGCCCTCGGGTCGGGCCATGACTCCTCGCATCCGACGCTGTTCGAGGAACAGGTGAGTGGGACCGACGATGCCGTCCGGATTGAAGATCACCGTGAGGATGACGCCAATGCCGGCGACGATGCCGTACCAGTTGTCGACGCCACCGGTGCCGAAACCCGATGAGATCACCGCGACCAAGATGCCGCCGGCAGAGATCATTCCGGCCAGAATGCCGCCGCTCACCGAGGTGATGCCCGCCACGACGACGACGGAGAAGGTCACGAGTCCAAGGAACGCGTCGAAGTCCTGAAACGTCACGTTCCCCAACTGATAGGCGAGCAGCGAGCCGCCCAAGCCGGCGATGAACGCAGCGATGGCGAAACCGATCAGCTTGACCTTCACCACGTTGATGCCGGCCGCTGCCGCAGAACGCTCGTCGGCGCGCACGGCCAGCATGGCAGTCCCCAGACGACTCGTCCGCAGCCAGCTGACGCCGAATGCCACAAAGACAAGCACGACCAGGCACATGATCCCGAAGGAGGGCCGAGGAAAGTCTTTGCCGGAGCCGATGCCGAGATCCATGCCGAAGAGCCGTGGGGTCGGGATCGACAGCCCACTCGCCCCCCCGTCGATGGAGTTGTTGTTGAACCAGATCGCCTCCACGCCGGCCGCGAATGTCAACGTGACGACGCCCAGCATGAGACCGCGTACGCGCAAGGCGGGGATGCCGATCACCACTCCCGCCGCGGCAGCGACAAGAGCGGAGAGGATGGGAGCGATCGGGAAGGGAATACCCCAGGAGCTGGCGAACGTACTGAGGATGTAGGCCGAGACCCCGGCCAGGGTGAGTTGGGCCAGCGAGATTTGCCCCGTGTAGCCGGTGACCACCACCAGCGACAAGGTGATGACCCCGGTGATCATGCTGGAGTAGAGGGCGGCCCTGTCGTTGCCGGTGAAGAGGTAGATCGCGGCGATTCCCACACCCGTACCGACGATGGCTGTGGCGATACGCCAATGCGGACGTGGTGCACGGCCGAGGGTGACCTGGACAAGGGTGCCCCTGCTCGGCATGGTCTGCCCGCGAAGGGCCAACACCACCAGGACGAGGACCAGTGGGATGAGTTGCCCGGCGCCCGCCGGGAAATCGGGATGGACGCCGTTGAGGTAGACGGAAAGGGACTCGAGCGCGCCGATACCCAGGCCGGCAGCGATGGCCCAACCCAACGAATGGAATCGACCCACGACGGCGGCGGCCAGCGCCGGCACGATGAACAGCGTGTACGTACCGGGCACCAGCGGGACCAGGGGGGCGATGAGGACACCGGCGATCCCGCACACCATGAAACTGATGATCCAGTTGACCAGGGCGATGCGGTCGGGAGAGAGCCCGCTGACCAGTGCGCCCATCTCGGTCTCGGCCGACGCCCGGGTTGCCAGTCCGAATCGGGTGAAGCGGAAGAGGACCGTCAGGACGATCCCGATGCCGATGATCGTGGCCGCCAGGAGCAACCGGTCGACGGAGATGTCGACGCCCAGGAAGCTGACATGGTTCTGCGGGAAGATCGGGTTCACCAGGACGACCGCCGTACCGGCCTGATACGTCACGACGGCGGTGAGCAGCCCCATCAGCCCGATGGAGGCAACGGCCTTGGCGACGGGCCGGTGATTTCGCAACGGGCGGAAGATCAACAGGTAGGCCAGGGCGCCCATGACCGCCGAGATCGCAAGCGTGATCAGGAGCGCGGGCCAGAAACCGAGGTTCGACCCGACACTGACGGTCGGTCCCAGTCCCGGTATCGGGATCAACAGCTGGCCGTTCCGTAACAGGGAGTAGGTGTAGGCCGCATACAGGGCCTGCGCGCCGGTGGCGAAGTTGAGCACGCCCGAGGAGCGGTACGTGACGACGAGCGCCATCGCCAGAGCGGCGAACACGCCGCCGTTGCCCAGCCCGAGAAGGAAGAATTGGGCGTAGGTGCTCAACGAGGTCGCTTCCGGACGGCTGCCCACGCTCGACGACAGCTCAGCTCAGGACGACCCTCGTGCTGCTCCCCCCGGGAGTGGATCACGGATTAAGGATACTCAAATACGACTCCCGGCGCACGGTCGCCTTCTGACGATCTCCTCGGCCGGCGGGCCGGTTCAGCCGTCTCTTGACGGACTGGGTAGAACGTTCTACTCTGCATGGCAGGTCATTCTACCTACGAGGAGACAACCATGAGCTCGGCCACGATCACCACACCAGATGTGCTGGGGACAGCGCTTGTCACCGGAGCCACGTCGGGCATCGGCCGGGCCACCGCCCTGCGGCTCGCCCAAGACGGTTGGACCGTGGTCGTGCACGGCCGCAACGCCGAGCGCGGCCGTGGTGTCGTGGCGGAGATCGAGGCGGCGGGAGGGCGCGGCCGCTTTGTCGGGGCCGACCTGACCGACATGGCTGACGTCCGCCGACTGGCCGCGGAGTCCGGTGACGTAGATGTCTTGGTCAACAACGCCGGCAATTCCTGGTTCGGTCCGACAGCGGACCTCGACGCGGCCCAGTTCGAGTCGCTCTTCGACGGCAACGTCCGCTCGGCCTACTTCCTGGTCGCTGCTCTGGCTCCCGCCATGGCGCAACGAGGCCGAGGCAGCATCATCAATTTGGGCAGCATGGCCGGCACCATCGGACTGGCTGGCGGTGCCGCCTATGGAGCCACCAAGGCTGCGATGGCCTCATTGGCCCGCTCCTGGGCCGCCGAGTACAGCCCGCAAGGGGTTCGGGTCAACGCGGTATCGCCCGGTCCGGTGTTCAGCCAAGAGGGTTCTGCGTTCATTGAGGAGTTGGGGAAGACCACCATCCTCGGGCGCGGCGCCCACGTCGACGAGATCGCCGACGTCATCGCGTTCCTCGCCTCCGACAAGTCCAGTTACATCACCGGCTCTGTCGTCGCGGCCGACGGCGGGCGGACGGCCATCTGACCCGACCGCGTCCGACCAAACGGCCACACTTTGTTACATACGCACCTCAGCAACCAAGGAGAGCAACCATGAGCGACAGCCGCCCCGTCCTGGAGCCCGGACCAGACCACCCGATCACCATTGAGCCTCACCGGGGCCATGTCACGGTTCGCCGCGGTGTCGCGGTCATCGCCAAGACCGACCGGGCGCTCGAGCTGCACGAAGCCAGTTATCCGGCGGTGCTCTACATTCCCCTCGCCGACGTAGACCAGGGCCTTCTGGGCGCCAGCGATCTGCACACCTATTGCCCGTACAAAGGTGAGGCGTCGTACTTCGACATCGTGGTCGGTGAGGGCGGCACCGACGCCGGCGCCATTTGGTACTACCCCGAGCCCTACCGAGCGGTCGAGGCCATCCGCGACCACGTCGCCTTCTACGCCGACCGTGTCGCCATCACGAGCGAATCGTAGGATCGAGCACTGCGATGACCGTGACCTCGCCGAGCGCGTCCCCTCGTCAGACCCCGGCCCGTGACCGGTTGATCGCTGCGGCCAACGAGCTCTTCTACGCCGAGGGGATCCACACGGTCGGGGTCGACCGGATCATTGAGCATGCCGGTGTGTCGCGGGCATCCTTCTACAACAACTTCGAGAGCAAAGAGCAGCTCATCCACACGTACCTCTTGGGACGTCACGAGGGAACGACGAGCCGTCTGAGCGAAGCCATCGCAGCGCACGACGACCCGCGGCAGAAGATTCTCGCCGTGTTCGACGTCCAGGCCACTATCTTCCGACAGCCGGACTTCAACGGATGCGCGTTTCAAGCGGCCAGCACTGAAGCCCCGGCAGGCGGGACCATCGCATCGGACGCGACGGAATTCCGGCACTGGATGCGCACGATGTTCACCGACCTCGCCGGCCTGGCCGGCGCCGCTGACCCCGAGCAACTCGGACGCCAGCTCCATGTCCTCTACGACGGAGCAGGGCTCACGGTCCGCATGGACCACGACCCCGACATCTCGGTCGCCATCCGGGCGGCAGTGGAAGCACTGCTCGACGCGGCAGCCGCAGCGGCAAGGTAGAGCTCCAACGTCGCGCGGCGCCTGACGTCGGGCGACGTCGGGCGACGCGGGGTCAGGCGGAGGCGGATCCGGATCCGGAGCTGGACAGCTCGTCCCGCAGCACCCGCCGCAGGAGCTTGCCCGTCGGCGAGTAGGGGAGTTCGTCGCGGAAAGCGATGACGCCCGGCGTTTTGGTGGAGCGCAAGCGCTCCTTGACCCAGACCTGCAGGTCGACCTCGGACGCGTCACCGCCGGAATGAAGGACGACCACGGCCGCCACCGCCTCGCCCCACTCGGGGTCGGGGATGCCGATCACCGCCGCCTCGGCCACCGCGGTGTGGGCCATGAGCACTTCTTCGATCTCGCCCGGCGAGATGTTCTCCGCCCCCCGCACGATCACGTCATCGAGCCGGCCGTCGACGTAGAGGAAGCCGTGCACGTCGAACCAGCCGGCGTCGCGGGTGCGGAACCAGCCGTCCACCGTCAGCACGCTGTTGCCGACGTACTCACCGGCCACCTGCTCGCCGCGCACCCAGATCTCACCCTTCTCGCCCGGCGGGAGGGCCGCCTCGTCGGTATCGCGCACCTCCACCTCGAGGGACGGCAGGGGACGCCCGACCGACCCGAGCCGCGCCCTGATGGTGGGGTCGTCGCTGGCGAAGGCTTCCCGATGCTCGTCGGGGGTGAGCATGGCGATGGTGGAGCTGGTTTCCGTCAGGCCGTAGGCGTTGACGAGATCGATGTGGGGCATGTCCGTCAGCGTGCGCTCGACGAGCTCGAGCGGCATGCGCCCGCCGCCGTAGGAGAGGTGGCGCAGCGACGGGAGTTCGGTGTTGGTCTCCTCAATGGCGTTGAGGATCCGGCCCAGCATGGTCGGCACCACCATGGCGTGCGTGACGTGCTCGTCGGCCGCGAGCTGCACCCAGGAGGCGGCCTCGAACGCGGGCAGGTACATGATGCGGCGCCCCGCGTAGAGCGAGCTCAACACGGCCGCGATCCCCGCGATGTGGTACGAGGGCACGCAGATGAGCTGCGCCTCGGTCGGCTCGCAACCGAGGAACTCGACGCTCGAGATGATGTAGGAGACCAGGTGGCGGTGGCGCAGGATCGCCGCCTTGGGTTCCGACGTCGTCCCGCTCGTGAAGAGCAGCACGGCGATCTCCTCGGGATCGACGAAGGGATGCTCACCTGTGACCGGCTCGGCGATGGCGGTGGCGAACTCCGCCTTGGTGATGATGTTCGTGGCGCCGATCGCGTTGAGCCGTGCCACTTCCTGGTCGTCGGCGATCATCACGCCGCCGGCCACCCGGCCGAGGATGCCCCGGAGCTGGTCGTCGGGGGCGCGGTAGTTGAGCGGGGCGAACGGGATGCCGGCCAGGGCGGCGCCGAAGAGGGCGACGGGCAGCGTGTCGGCGTTCAGCCCGAAGTAGCCGACGACTTCCGCGCCGCTCTTCTCGAAGTAGATGGCAGCCCGCCGGGATCGCTCGAGGAGATCCGAGGCGGTGATCCCCCCGTCATGCGAACCCAGGACGATGCGATCGGGGTCGCCCTCGGCTGCCATCTCGAGCAGCATGGCGATGTTCATGGCGGCGTCCCTTCTGCGCTTCTGCTCTTGGTCGGGCGGTCAGTCCGAGGCGGGGAGGGGCTTCGCTCCCTTGACGGCCAGAATGGTCTCGCCCACCGAGATCGCACCCTCGCCGGCCTTGGTGCACAGCAACTCGAGGCCGATCTCGTCGTCGCTGTAGCGCTTGCCGAGCTGGGTGCCGCCGCCGAAGCCCTCGACGATGCTCTCGGACGCGGGCTCGGCGTCGACCGGCAGGAAGGGGTGGCCGCCGCAGCGCAGGTCGACCGGGTCGGCGGGCGCCTTCACGACCACGACCTCGCAGGCGTCGGTCGCACTGCGCAGCCTCGTCCCTGCTTTCAATTGGATAGCCACCGCAGTCCTTCCATACGTCGTCGTTGTCGATCCGTTGTGGGCTCCCGACTCTCCGAGAGGGAACCTGGGGATCCTATTCTGCCTTCGACGGGTGCTCCGCATCGAGTTGGGGGACGACGTTGCCCGCGGTACGGGTGCCTGACGTGCGCACTTAGCATTGGGACGTCGGAGGGGGATCCGAGGAGAGCGGAGCGGATGATGACGATGGACAACGCCCCGGGGTGGCAGCCGGACCCCGAGGGTGACGACCAGGAGCGCTACTGGAACGGCTCGGCCTGGACCGATCGAGTGCGACCGGCCGGGAGAGCCGGCTCGCTTCCCGTGCCGGAACATGCGGCCGACCTGCACACCGCCCTGTCCGCCGCTACGGACGACATCGACGCCGTCGAGGACCGCCTGTCGACGATCTTCGAACGCAGCGGCGGGACCGCGTACCCGGTGACGACGGCGGTGTCACGGACGGGCGACGGCTCCGGCGACGGGGACGACAGCGCCGGCGACGATGCCGCGTTCGCCGAGCTCGACGCGGCGCTGGCCGCCGAGGAGGCAGACGACACGGAAGCACCGGCGAAGGTCACGCGCTCGCTGTTCCGTCGCCGCGCCAGGGACACCACGCCCTGACGGCGCGAGCGCGTCGCTCAGGAGGCGTTCCGGACCCGCCGGGCCAGCGCGCCCCAGCGTTCGAACGCGTCGGGATCGCGCACCACATCGGATCCGGTGAAGTAGCTGACGACCCGGGTAGCGATGCCGCCGTACTTGGCGACGATCGTGTCGGCGATGTCGTCCCAGGTTCCCTCGGTGACGAAGTTCTCCAGCAGGTCGTCGTCGATCACCGCCGCCATGCCGGCCACGTCGCCGGCGCGCTGGCGCTCGCGGATGAGGTCGGTCGTGTCCTCGCGGTCGAGCTGCTCGAAGATGAACGCGTAGTTGACGGTCGACCCGTAGAAGGCCACCTGCACGCGGGCCATCTCGCGCCAGCGGGTGCGCTCCTCCTCGGTATCGCCGACGACCAGGAAGGCGGGGACGATGAGCTCGAGGTCCTCGACGCGCCTCCCCGAGTGGGCGACGCCCGCCTCCAGGTTGGGCAGCACGGTCTCGCGCAGGTAGGTCGGCGTGTTGAGCGGATGCACGTGGACGCCGTCGGCCACTTCGCCGGCCATCCGGAGCATCCAGGGGTTGACGGCGGCGATGTCGACGGGTGGATCGGCGCAGTCGATGGTCCCGGGGGACCACATGGGCGGGAGCAGCGAGAGGTTGTAGTACTCGCCTTCCACGGCCAACGGCGTGCCGTGGCGGAAGGACTCGAAGATCCGCTTCACGGCCACGACGTACTCGCGCAGCCGCGGGCCCGGGTGTTCGAACGCCGCGCCGTAGCGCCGCTCGATGTGCGCCCGCACCTGCGCACCGAGACCCAGACGGAAGCGACCCCCACTCGCCTCGGCCAGCTCCCACGCCGTCGCCGCGGTCACCATGGGGCTGCGGGGGAAGGCGACCGCGATCCCCGTCAGCACATCGATGTCGGCCGCCGCCACCAGCGCGCCACAGGTCAGATACGCCGTGCGTCCCGCCTCGGTGACGACCAGGCCGGAGAGCCCGGCGTCGGCGGCCCGTCGCCCGAGCTCCGCCGCCTGGCGGAGAGGCTGGGCCGGCAGCATGGCGTCGAACTTCAGCGACATGCGACGACCCGATCGCTCCGCCCCCGGCCCACCGGGTTGGTCATGCCGCCAGCGGCGACGTGGGTCGCCCGTCGCGCCGCACCGGCACCCAGTCGTTGGTGGACGGGAAGTACTCCTCCGAGTGGTCCACGGTGCCCGCGCCGGCGTAGTGGTACACCATGGCGGCCCGGATGCCCTCGGACTCGTTGTCCGTCGAACAGTGCATCAGGTGGCTGTCGAAGACCAGCAGGTCGCCCGCATCCATCAGCACCGGCTCGGCGGCACCCATGTCGTGGTCGACAATCTCGAAGTAGCCGTAGTTGGCTCCCGGACGTCGGTCCGGGACGTGTGTGTGCACCGGCTCGGTCTGCGACCCGGGCAGCACGTGGAGGCACCCGTTCACGAGCGTCGCCTGGGTGACCGCGAGCCAGATGCCGACGACCGGTCGCGCCGGCTCGAACGGGAAGTAGAAGGAGTCCTGGTGCCACGGCTGGCCCCACGCACCGGGGGTCTTGAAGATGAACTGCGACAGGAAGACGTCGATGTCCGGAGTGATCAGTTCGGCCACGAGGTCGACGACACCGGGCGAGTGGGCGAAGCAGGCGAAGATCGGGTCGCGATGCAGCTTGAAGATCTTGGACACCGCGTCCTCGGGGTGCGCCGCGGCAACCCCGGCCTTGTTGCTCTCCGGCAACACCTTGACGCCGAGCTCGTGGGCCAAGGCGGGGTCCCGCACCACCTCGGTCACCCGCCCCAACATGGCCGTGCACGTCGCCGGGTCGGCGAAGCCGCCGATGCGGAAGAAGCCCCGCTCCGTCCACGAGGTCCGCTGCGCTGCCGTGAGCACCGACGCCGTCATCAGGCCATGGGTACCGCGGGCGGATCGGGCAGCGCACCGTCGGGGCGCGGCCAGGCCAGCGGCGTGACGTCGCTGGCGATGACGGCACCCATGGCGATCCCGGCCCGTTCCACCGCGGGGTGCGGGTAAGAGCCCTCGCCCCGGGCGGACCCGTCGGCGAAGTAGATGGCGGTGTGCACGCGACGGACGGTACCGGTCCGGTTGGGCTTGGCCAAGTGGAAGGTGAGGCCGTGATGGAAGGCGACCGACCCGGGCGGCACCTCCACGAACACGGGCTCCAGCGCCTCCAACTCGGGCCGGGTCAGCGGGTCGTCACCGCGCCCGCTGAAGATGTCGACGAACTCGCGCAGGCCGAGCCGGTGGCTCCCCGGGAGGTAGCCCATCGCACCGCTCTCGAGCGTGGAACCGTCGAAGGGGATCCAGGCCGTGATGGTGTCCGTCTCGACGATCGGCCAGTACGCATGGTCCTGGTGGGGGTCGGTCTGACGCCCACCGCCCTCCTTGTAGAGCGCCTGGTCGTGCCAGAGCCGGACCGCGTCCACCCCGAGCAGACGGGCCGCCGTCGCCGCGATGACGGGGTGGAAAGTCAGGGGCCGGACGTCCGGGCAGTCCTCCCACAGGTTCTGGCACTGCGTGAAGCTCTGCTCGTAGCGCGACTTCTCGTCCAGCGGCCGGGCATCGTGCCCGCTGCGCCGGGCCACCCCCTCGTCGACGGCGGCGCCGAAATGCCGCAGCTCGCCGGCGGACAGGAGGTGGGGCACCACCACGAACCCGTCGCGCTGGAAATCCCTGACCAGACGTGGCGTGATCGTGGTGGCTGCGGTCACCCTGCAGGGTCCTCGCCGACCTCACGGACCACACGGACCTCGCGGATATAGCCCACCATTTCGTGAACGGTCGGCGAGTCGAGCCACGGCGTCAGGTCGACGTCGTAGCGCGCCGAGGCCTCGGGGCCCTGGTCGAGGTGGTGGGGCTCCGACGCCATGAACCGCCCGTCGACGAGCCGGACCTCGGTAACGAGGTCGGCATAGGGGCGCGTGCTGGCGGCGGGGGAGCCGAAGCCGAAGACCCGTTCGGAGCCCATGACCGCGTTGGCGGCGGCCCGCCCCGTCAGGAAGGGCCGGTAGTCGTTGCGCTCGAGCTCGCCCGCGTAGGCATCGAGGATGTTGAGGGCACGGTCCAGCTCCGAGCTGTCGAAGCCGTAATAGACGTTCGGCGCCGGCAGGTCCCCCCACACGCCCCACATCCACCAGCGCACCGTCGGAGGCAGGGCCGCCATGGCGCGCTGGACGCCCCGACCCACGGCCTCGTGGGCGTGGTGCACGTCGTGGGGCGAGGGCGACACCACAATGGACGCCCCGTGCTCCTCGACGATGTTCGGGAGCTCGGTGGCGACGCGCCGCGTGGCCAGCGCCAGGTCCCCGTCGAGGTCGAGGTTCAGCGGTGGGTCCAGGAACACGGGCCTGAAGCCGCCCCGCCCCGCCGCGTCCTCTGCCTCGGCCCGGCGCCGCTCCCACTGACCGGAAAAGCCCAGGCTGGCGATAACGCTGACCACGTCCCAGCCCCGGTCGCGCAGGTGGAGGAGGGCACCCGGGCACCCGACGGCCTCATCGTCGGGGTGCGGTGCCACGTGCACAATCGTCGGGGCCATGACCAGGGAGGTTACGCCCGCTGCCGCGTCAGCGCCCGGGCCGCCCGACGGTTCGGCCAAGCCCGACTTCCCGTAGAGCACTCTTTACAGATTACTCTGAATCAAATATACTGACTACATGCCGAGGTGGTCCCGTTCCAACCCACTCGCCCTGGCGGTCCTGGTCTGCCTGTATGAGAAGCCCATGCACCCCTACGAGGTGGCGCAGACCCTGCGGGCCCGGGCCAAGGAGCAGAGCGTCCGCCTCAATTACGGCTCCCTCTACGCCGTGGTCGAGTCCCTCGAGAAGAAGGGCTTCATCAAGGCGACCGGCACCGTCCGCGAAGGGAAGCGGCCCCAGCGCACCATTTACGAGATCACCGACGCCGGTGCCACCGAAATGACGGACTGGCTCACCGAGCTCATCGGCGCCCCCGCCAAGGAGTACCCCGCCTTCATGGCCGGCCTGTCCTTCCTGCCCGCCCTCGACCCCGACGACGCGCTTGCGGCGCTCCGGCACCGCGCCGAGATGCTGACCGTGAAGCTGGCCTCCCTGCGCGGGGTCGAGAAGGCGGCCCGCGACGCCGGGCTGCCGCGGATCTTCGCCCTCGAGGCCGAGTACGAGGAGGGCCAGCTCGTCGCCGAGTTGCGGTTCGTCACGGCCCTCGCCGACGAGATGCAGAACGGCACCCTCGAGGGGCTCGACATGTGGCGCCTGTTCCAGACCGAGGACTTCGATCCCGAGGAGGTGCACTTCACGTTCGAGCTCCCTAGGGAATGATCCCGTAAGGAATGGCCCGAGACCGCGTGTCGAACCACGCGGTCCCGGGCCCGTACAACCACGAGCCCGATCCACGAAGGACCTTCGCCCGGGGCAGCACCTGAAAGCGTAGGCGACCTCCGTGGGACGAGCTCTGCACGACGTCACAGCAGACGTTGCAGCAGGACGCACACCCACGAAAGGAGGCGCGCATGGACGCGCTCATCGAGGCCGACGGCCTCAGCAAGACGTTCGGGAAGGTGCAGGCCCTCTCGGACCTCACTCTGACGCTGGAGGCCGGGCAGCCCGTGGCCATCCTCGGTCCCAACGGCGCCGGCAAGACCACGTTCATCCGCATGGTGGCGACGCTCATCGCGCCCGACCGCGGCACGCTCGTGGTCAACGGGCACGACGTCGTGCGTGACCCCATGGCCGTGCGCCGCATGATCGGCCTCGCCGGTCAGTCCGCCGCCGTCGAGGAGATGATGACCGGCCGCGAGAACCTCGTCATGGTGGCCCGCCTGTACGGCCAGGGCCGCGCCGAGGCGGTGACCTCCACCAAAGCGATCTTGCAGCAGATGGATCTGGTGGAGGCCGCCGACCGCCAGGTCCGGACCTATTCCGGCGGGATGCGACGGCGGCTCGACCTCGGGGCGAGCCTGGTCGGCTCGCCAAGGCTGCTGTTGCTCGACGAGCCGACGACGGGCCTCGACCCTGGCAGTCGCAACGAGGTGTGGGACGCCGTGCACGCTATGAGCGCGAGCGGGACCGACGTCGTGTTGACGACGCAGTATCTCGATGAGGCCGACCACCTCGCCGCCTCCATCGTCATCATCGACGGAGGCCGCGTGATCGCCCAGGGCACGCCGAACGAGCTCAAGTCCCGCGTCGGCGCCGACATGGTCGAGCTGCACACGATCGACGTCGCCACCATGCAGCGGGCGGCCGAGGTGCTGGCGTCGCTCGGGATGGCCGAGCCGTCGACGGACCCGGCGACGCGTCGGTGCTCGCTCGCTGCTCCCGGTGGCTCGAAGTTGTTGCCCATCGTGGTGCGCGCCCTCGACGACGCGGAGGTGCCGGTGGAGGACATCGCGCTGCGCCGGCCCACCCTCGACGAGGTGTTCCTCGCCCTCACCGGGCGCCCCGTTGACGCCGACCCCACGACTCCGAAGGAGGACGCAGCATGACCATCATCCTCGACCCACCACGCCAGTCCCGACCGACGACGACGGTCACCAACCAGGGCGCCTCGTTTCTCGTGGCGACCGAGCAGGTGGCGGCGCGCACGCTCAAGAAGTTCATCCGCTCGCCGGCTCTGCTCATCGCGGGCACGGCCCAGGGGCTGCTCTTCCTCCTCATCTTCCGCTACGTCTTCGGCGGTGCGGTGGGCCACACCGGCAGCCTGTCCTACGTCGACTTCCTGGTGCCCGGGTTCGTGGTCACCGGCGTGCTGTTCCAGGGCATGAGCGCGGCCAGCGGCGTGGCCGACGACAAGGAGGGCGGGCTCTTCGACCGGCTGCGCAGCCTGCCCATCCGGCTGCTGTCCATCGTCTCGGGTCGGGTGGGTGCCGACACGGCGCTCGTGGCCTGGGGCGTGGTCGTCATGACAGCGGCCGGCTTCGCCGTGGGCTTCCGCGTCACCGGTACGACCCTCGACGCGGTGGCGGCGCTCGGCCTGACCATCCTCTACGGCTTCGCTTTCGTCTGGCTGTTCATCGCGCTGGGCCTCATGGCAGGCAGCCCGCAGGCGGCGCAGGGCCTCTCGTTCCTGGTCTTCCCGCTCAGCTTCGTCTCGTCGGCCTACGTGCCGGTGTCGACCATGCCGGGCTGGATGCAGGCCTTCGCCAACAACCAGCCCATGACGCAGATGGTCAACACGGCGCGGCTGCTCACCGGTGGTCCGCAGGCACAGGCGCTGCTCGGGCACCCGGTGTCGTACTACCTCGTACCCTCGTTGCTGTGGACGGCGGGGCTGGTCGTCGTGTTCGCACCGATTGCCGTATGGAAGCTGAAGACGTCGTGACCGGCTGCGGCCGGCGCCGCCGACGAGCTGGTCCGAGATAGACCTGCGGAGGACCCGCTGTCTCGTGTCGGGGGCGAGCCACGGTAAGTTTCTCGTTGTGGCGACGTCCGGACCGATAGAGGCAACGACCCCGCGGACGCCCAAGCAGGAACAGATGGACGCTTCGCCGGACATTGTCGAAGTCGCGCCCGGCATTCTGCGACTGCAGCTTCCCATCGATTTCACCGGTTTGGGCCACGTCAACACGTATGCCCTCGAGGATGACAAGGGCTTCACACTGGTCGATCCGGGACTCCCGGGCGAAGAGTCCTGGAATGCCCTCCGGGGCCGCATGCACGCGGCGGGGATCCCCTTGGAGCGGGTGCATACGATTGTGGTCACCCATTCGCATCCCGATCATTTCGGCGGCGCGGGGCTCTTGGCCCAGGAGAGCGGAGGCGCCATTGTGGCCTCTGACCGCTTCCGCACGTTCTTCGATCCCGACGACATTGACGATCGTGAGCTCGAGGCGGCCGACGACATCGATCCGGACCAGAGCCCGATCCCCAGCATCCGCATTGAGAGGCCTGCGCCCTGGGGTGGATCGACGGTCGGACCGCCACCCGACGCTCGAGCCAAGATGCTCGAGCATCAGGCCAATTTCTTCAAATGGTTCAAGCCACCCCGCCCGTCGCACCGGGTGGCCGATCGCGATCACATCACGGTGGGCGGTCGGGACTGGGTCGGCCTCTTCACTCCGGGCCACACCGACGACCATCTCTGCCTCTACGACGAGGAGGGTGGGGTCCTGCTCGTCGGCGATCAGGTGCTGCCCACCATCACGCCGCACATTTCAGGGCTGATCGCGGGTGACCCGCTCCTGAGTTATCTCGAATCGCTCGACCGCCTATCCGACCTGCCGCACGTGTCCACCGTGCTGCCGGCGCATGGGCAACCGTTCGAGGATCTGCCCGGCCGGGCCGAGGAAATCAAGCGCCACCACTACGAGCGGTTGGACACGCTGCTCGAGATCTGCGACGCCTCGGGCTGGGCCAACGTTGTCGACCTGTCACATGAGCTGTTCGCCCCGCGGTCATGGGGCTCGATGGCCGAGGCCGAGACCTTCGCACACCTGGAGCACCTGCGGGCGAAGGGTGCATTGCAGCGTCGTGAAGAGGCCGGCATCCTGCTGTACCACCTGTGAACCGACACATCGGAGGGTGGACGTGTCTTGAGACCGCCGAGACCGCTGGAAGCGTGGGGCGGTTCGGGTCTCGTCACTAAGCACGGCGATGCTCACATCAAGCAAACGCCAGAAGTTTCCTCGAAGTTGAGGTTGGTGCGAGGGTTCAGCGTGAAGATGGTCCCGTCCCCTACGGACTCCGTCGAGACGAGGCGCCGTTCGGGCGGGCACCGGTTGCGTCAAAATCGGCGAAGCAATCGGATTACGCTTCCCGCATGGGGCGCCTGTTCCGTCGTCCGCGCCACACGTTCGACGCAGCCAGCAAGAGACACGTGTTTCGTGGACAGTCCACCTTCACCTTCTGGGTGGGTGTCTTGCTTGTCCCGATGAGTGCAGGTTTCGCGGTAGTCGCCTTCGTTGCCGGTCCCTTCGATGGTCAAAGTGTCGTGCTTTTGGCCTTTACGCCCGTGGGCGTCTGGCTTGGCATTCGTTGTACGCGGGTCGGGGTCATCGTGACCCCCGACGCCATCACAGCGCGGAACTTCTTCCATACCCGATCAGCCGGACGGAGCCAGATCACTGCAATCGACCTCAAAGGGCGAAATGAGGGTGAGGCCGGCTACCACTGGTTCCCGCAAGTGCAATTACGTGACGGATCGAAGTTTTGGCTCTCATCTTTGGACAGTGGTCCAATAGGCAAGAGTCCTCGAGCGAAGCCTCTCGAATCGCTCCACGAAATCCGATCACTCCTTCAAGTGGGAGGGACGGATTCGGGCACCATCCAACCGAGGCCAAATCCACTGAAGTCGCGAGATCGGCGACGGGGATCAAAGAGTTCCAAAGCAACGTAGGTGGATCATCACGAACGGAGGTCGTAGGAGTCAGACGCGACGAGTCAGTACTCGCTCTTTCGCCGCTATCACCCCTACCGGTCGACTCCGCCACCGCCATACGGCAGCGGGTCAGCGCCGGTCGAAGTCCTCGCCGTCGGGGGGCTCGCCGGTCTGCAGAATGGAGTTGACGGCCCGACGGAGCCGCTCCTGCGCATCGATCATCCAGTCGATGAAGAACGCGTAGTCCTCGACCTGCGTGATGTCGCCCTCGCTGTAGTCGGCCACGCGGTAGGCGGCGCGGTCGGGCAGGCGCTCCCAGGACAGCGGCGCGCCGTACATCGACTCCATCGTCTCCTGCTGGAGCTGCAGCACGTCGAATTGCGCCGCGCTCGGCCTCGGGACTGCCGAGGTCGACGTAGAAGTCCGAACGCATGCGGCCGCCGGCCACGAAGCTCAGGCCGTAGTGCGTGCCCCGCACGGGGGAGGGGAGGGTGATGAAGTTCTGGGCCGGCAGGGTCGACATCTGGGTCCACTGCGAGTGGCTGACGCGTACCTTGTCGAGCCAGCGCGACCAGTACTCGCGGTACATGGCGCCCTTGCCGCCCCCGAGAGGACCGGCCAGCTCGGCCATGTTCCAGCCGGTCGGGTCGCGCCACCACTGGGTGCCGACGTAGTTCCCGCTGGTGCCGGTGGCCTCTTCGACGATGTGGCGGATGAGGCCGGCCGGTGTGTACGCCGCTTTGTCGACGTCCCAGACCAGTGGCGCGCCCATGTTGTTCTGCCAGTGCGCCGTGCGCCGGGCCGGATCGCGGTCAAGCCATTCCTCCAGCTGACTGCGCATATCGAAGTTGAGGTCCGTGCGTGGGTTCAGCGTGAAGATGGTCCCGTCCGCCACGGACTCCGTCGAGACGAGTCGTCGCACCAACGCGGCGTCCTGCACTCGTCGCTTGGAGTCGGCGATCTCCTTGGCCAGCTGGCGCTCGGGACTGATGGTGAACTCCTCGACCTCGCGCACCGGGTAGATCTGGCTGACCGAGATCATCGGCACGTTGCTGGAGCCCAGCTGCCCGTAGACGTAGGAGCGGAAGGCACTGATCTGGACGAGCGTGATGTCGAGTCCCATTTCGCTGAGCCAGACCACGCTGGCGGTCACGACCGCCGAGAAGTCGCGCGCCAGCAGAAGGATGCGGGGGCGTCGCAGGGATTCGTTCGACAGGTCGGGCGCGTGGGCCTTCAGCTCGGCCAGCGCCTCTTCCGGGCTCATGGGGCTCTGACGGCGGGATTGGAAGCGGGCGTAGTACTCGGCCAGGGACTCTGGCAGCATCCTGCTCACCGCGGCGGCGTACTTAATGGCCGTGACCTCGGTTTCGGCGGACCGACTGCTCTTGAGCTCGGCCACCACCAGCCGACCGTCGGCACCGAGACCAAGCACCGAGACGCGGTCGCGGTTGGCCCCACCCGCCGGCGGCAGCCCCTCGAACTCGAAGGTCACGACCTTGACGGCGGGGCCGAGGATGCCGGGGTTCGACAGGACCCACTCCTGCAGATCGGCGCGCTGCTCGAGGCCCGCTTCCTCGAGCGAGATCATCTGCGCTGGCATCGCGACGGACCCAGCGACGGTGAACAGCATTTCTTCCGCCATTTCTCAGCTCAGGCTAGGACAAACGGTTGTTTTCACGCGAGGCCCGAAAGTCACACGAAGAAACAACGGATCATCAAAACTCATGGCCAGGGCGCGCGCCGACCCGGGATCCGTTCGCGCCGGTCAGCCCCCATGTCGCTTCGGTCCTGACCGAACCCGGAGTCCCGTCGTCGGAGGTCGGTGCACGACGGGCGGCCTCCCGAAAAAGTCCCAGATGGAGCCGGAAGCCTCCGGAGAATTGTGCAAGTTGTGTGATCCGGTCACCGGCGACCGCCACCGTCGGCCCACAGGGCCGCACCGGCCCCGGCCCGTCACCGCCGACACGTCTCAGACGGGCGCTCCGGGGGCAACCAACGGCCACGGTCGTTCGCGCTCGACGACCTGCGCCAGGTCCAGCAGGAGTTGCTCGGCGTGACGCCGACCGATGATCTGCATCGACACGGGGAGCCCGTCGACCAGACCGATGGGGATGGCGACGGCGGGGTGACCGGTCGTGTTGGCCGGAATCGTCAGTGCGCCGTTGTTGCCGACCGCCGTCTCGAATCCGTGCTCGGCAATGAGGTCGACGCCGTCGACGGTGGTCGGCATCGGACCCTGGGCTGCGAAGGCGACGTCGGGGTTGGTGGCGCAGATGATGAAGTCGACCTGGTCGAAGATCTCGGCCACCTGCACAATGATCTGGCGCCGGAACGCCTCGATGTTCTTCGCCGTGTCCACGTTGAAGTGGTTGGTGGCGATGTTGGTCGCCAACATGATCTCGGGCGTGAGCTCCGACTCGCAGGCGGGGTAGAGATCGCCCAGGCCGACCAGCAAGCTGGCCGTGCCGGCCAATGCCCACTCGAGTCCGCCCCGGGGGAGCGCGATCGGCACGTCGACCCGCTCCAGCCCGGCGTCGGTGATGAGCAGGCCGGCCGCCTCGTCCACCTTGTCCCGCACGGCTGAGGCGACGATGGCCGCACCGAGGTCGACGGACACGGCGACCCGCCGGCCCCGTAGCTCCTGCTGTCCGAGCCCGGCCTCCCACCCCGAGACCCGTGGCAGCGAGAAGGGGTCGTACTCGTCGGCACCGTTGCAGGCGTCGAACCATCGTGCCGCGTCGCGCACCGAGCGCGACAAGCACCCGAGCACGGCCGTTAACGGCTCGATCTCGGTGTGCGGGCCCTTGGGGATGCGACCGAACGTCGACTTCAGTCCGAACAGGCCGGTGAAGCCGGCCGGTATCCGGATGGAGCCCCCGCCGTCACCGCCCGTGCACAGCGGCAACAGCCCGCCCGAGACCGAGGCGGCCGAGCCACCCGACGATCCGCCGGGCGTCCGCTCGAGGTCGTACGGGTTCGAGGTGGCGCCGTGCAGCCGGGTGTTGGTGACGTTGATGCCGCCGAACTCCGACGCCGTCGTCTGGCCCACGGGCACGGCGCCGGCCTGCCGCAACCGGGCCGTCATGGTCCCGTCGTAGTCCGCGACCCGGTCCTTGAAGACGAGCGACGCCTCGGTCTGCGGCCAACCATTGACCGGGTCGAGCTCCTTCACCCCGATCGGCACGCCGCCGAACGGCAGGTCGACGTCGGCGCCGGCCGCCGCCTCCCGGGCCGCCTCCTCGTCGACGAAGCACACCGCGTTGAGCTTCGAGTCCGCGATGGCCGCCAGCGATCCCTCGAGCGCCTCGGTGGGCGAGATGGTGCCGGCCCGGTAGGCGTCGACGAGGGAGCAGGCGTCTCCCAGCCATGGTTCTGTCATGGAGTGCATCCCAGCACACAACGCCGGGTCTCCCGAACTCCGGCTCGCCGGGCCATCAGCATGACGCTCCTCGTTGCAACAGATCGACATCCACAGGGATCCGCCGACCCACCTTTAGGCTCTTGTGACATGGCAGCTCACGATGTGACCATGAACCTTGCGCACCCGATCACCGTGCTGAACGTGGACGTGGAGTTCGAGGTTCGCTCCGATGGCGAGTTGCTGGGCAAGGTGCAGATCAGCCGCGGCGGCATCGACTGGATGCCTTTCAAGTCCCATCCGCGCACGACGACGTGGGAGCAGTTCGCCGCCTGGATGGAAGGCACCGCGTAGAAGGAACGAACGACTACTCCGTCGTCCGCTTCTTGAAGAAGTGCGCCGCCAGCGGTGCGGCCACCGCGAGAATCGCCACCGACCAGATCAGCGCCGCCTCGACCGGATGCTGCATCGGCCAGGCCTGCACCATGGCGGAGGGGTTGGGATTGCCCCAGAGGTCGCGGGCTCCCGCCACGACGGCGCTCACCGGGTTCCAGTTCGCGATGACCTGTAGCCATCCCGGCATGTGCTGGGTGGGTACGAAGGCGTTGGACACGAACGTCAGTGGGAACAACACGATGAAGCCGAACGACGCTGCCGACTCGGGGCTCTTGGAGTTCAACCCGACACAGGCCGACACCCACGACACCGCATAGGCGAAGAACAACAGCAGGGCGAAGCCGCCGACGACCGAGATGGCATTGGAGCCGGGCCGCCAACCCACCACCAGTCCGGTCAGGGCAACGATGGCGGCGCACACGACGGAGGTCAGGAAGTCGGCGGCGGAGCGACCGACCAATACCGCGGAGCGCCACATGGGTAGCGTGCGGAAGCGGTCGATCATGCCCTCGTGCAGGTCGGTGCTCAGACCCACCGCCGTGCCCATCGTCGAGGTGGTCAGGTTCAGGGCCAGAATGCCGGCCAGCAGGAAGTCGACGTAGCTGCCACCGCCGGGAATCGGGATGGCGCCACCGAAGATGTAGACGAACAGCACCGTGAACAGCAGCGGCTGGATCGTCACGTCCGAGAGCTGCATGGGCTCCCGGGAGATGTGCACGATGTTGCGCCGGGTCATGGCCCAAATGTCGGACAGCGAACCGAGAACGTTCCCGCCCTCGTGGGGTCGGTCGAACCCCGTGGCCGACGGTGTCAACGTCGTCGTGGTCATGCGCGTACTCCTTCCAGTTCGTGACGGCCCTCGCCGGACCCGACGGGACCTGCGGGACCGGCCGCGCCACCGCCCGCCGCCACCGCCCCGCAGCGCCACCGTCGCCGGTACCGGCACCGTCGTCGGCCCCGGCACCCTCTTCTTCGATGTGCCCGCCCGTGAGCGAGAAGAACACGTCGTCCAACGAGGCCAGCCGCACCTCGATGTTGTCCACCAGCACTCCCGCGTCATCCAGAGCCCGTACCACGACAGTGGCCAGACCGGTCGACGAGTCGACGCCGGCGCTCAGGTGGCGCCCGTCGTCGCTCACGGAGACCGGGCCCGACACCAGCGGCGCCATGGCCCCGACCGCGGCGGCGTGCGGCTCGGCCAACGTCACTTCGAGGCGGGCGCCCCGGCTGGCCTCCTTCAACTCCTGCGGCGTTCCCTGGGCAATGACCCGACCGTGGTCCACGACCACGATGTCGTGGGCCAGCTCGTCGGCCTCCTCCAGGTACTGCGTGGTGAGCAGCACCGTGACGCCCTCACCCAGGAGCTCACGGATGGCCTCCCAGACCCGCTGACGCGACGTGGGGTCCAGCCCCGTCGTCGGCTCGTCCAGGAACAGGACCGGCGGTCGGGTCATCAGGGAGCCGGCCAGGTCCAGGCGCCGGCGCATGCCGCCGGAGTAGCCCTTCACCACGCGGTCGGCCGCGTCGGTCAGCTCGAACTGCGCCAGGAGCTCCTTGGCCCGGGCCCGGGAGTCGGCCCGTCCCAGGTCCGACAGCTCACCGATCAGCACCAGGTTCTGGCGCCCGGTGAGCAGCGGGTCCAAGGTTGCGTCCTGGGCGGCCACGCCGATGTGGCGCCGCACCTCGGCCGGGTGCCGCAGCACGTCGATCCCGGCCACCGTGGCCGAGCCCGAATCGGGCCGGGCCAGCGTGGTCAGGACCCGCACGGCCGTCGTCTTGCCGGCGCCGTTCGGCCCGAGTAGCCCGAGGATGGTGCCGGCGGGGACGGAGATGTCCACGCCGGCCAGCGCCTGGGTCTCCCCGTAGCGCTTGGTGAGCCCTTCCGCCTGGATCATGAGTTCGGTAGCCATAGACATCCTTACCGGTCGTTAAGTAAACTGTGGTCCAAGGGCATGGTAAGCCGTATACTTACCTGTCGTCAAGTAGGTTACGAGACAATTCACGGGTAGGGTGCAGACCGAGATGCTGAAGCAGATGACGACACAGGGTCGGGATTCGTGACGCAGACCGCAGAAGAGAAGGCCGAGGAGCAGGCGGACGCCATCGGGGAGCTCGAGGCCGTCATCGGCGAGGAGCCGGACATCGGACCGCTCACCGACCGACCGCTCCTCGACGCACCGTCCGACCTGCCGCCCGCCGCATCGCCCCAGGTAGACGACAACGTCGCCCCCGCCGCGGCATCCAACGACACCAAGCAGCGCATCCTGAATGTGGCGCTCGACCTCTTCACCGAGCAGGGCTACGACGGCACCAGCCTGCGGCAGATCGCCGAGCAGCTGGGCGTCACCAAGGCGGCCCTCTACTACCACTTCGAATCCAAAGAGGACATCCTCATGGCGCTGCACATGCGCCTGCACGACTTCGGCAAGGACGCCCTGGTGCGGATCGGGGAGGGGCCGGTCACGCTGGTCCAGTGGGAGGAGCTCCTCGACGACATCGTCGGCGAGATGCTGAACCAGCGCAAGATCTTCCTCATGCACGAGCGGAACCAGGCCGTCCTGGAGAAGCTGCACCGCGAGGACCACGACGCCGAACACGAGGACATCCAGAACCAGTTCCGCCGGGTGTTGGAGGACATCCGGTTGCCGTTGCGGGACCGGGTGCGCATGTCCGCCTCGTTCGGCGTCGTCTTCTCGAGTCTCTTCCTCGCCGGCGACGCGTTCGAGTCGACGACGAACGAGGAATTGGGGGTCATGCTCCGCGACATCCTCCACGACGTCCTCACCGGATGACGGCCCTGGTCCCGCCGGGCCAAAAACCGGCCCCGGCTGGCTACAGTTCGTGCCGGTGACCGACGCCCCAGCAGACACGACAGAACCGACGCACGAGCACCCCTTCACGATCGCCATCGACGTGGGCGGGACGGGCCTGAAGGCCGACGTGCTCGACAAGGACGGCCAGCCCATCGCCGATCGGGTGCGCGTCCCCACCAAGTACCCGATGTCGTCCGACGACTTGGTCAAGACGCTGACCACGCTGGTGGCCAAGCTCCCCGAAGGCGACCGCGTCTCGTGCGGTTTCCCAGGCATGGTCCGTGGCGGCCACGTGCTCAGTGCGCCGCACTTCGTGTGCGAGGCGGGGCCCGGCTCCAAGGTCGATCCCAAGCTGTTCAAGGCCTGGACGGACTTCGACCTCGCGTCGGCCCTCGAGAAATCGATCGGCAAGCCCTGCCGGGTGGCCAACGACGCCGACGTCCAGGGGCTGGCCGTCGTGCAGGGCAAGGGCTACGAGGTTGTGATCACGCTCGGCACCGGCTTCGGCACGGCCTTCTTCATGGACGGCAACCTCATGCCGCACATGGAGTTCTCCCACTTGGAGTTCCGCAAGGGCGAGACCTTCAACGAGCAGATCGGCGAGGCGGCGCGCAAGAAGGTCGGTGACGAGAGCTGGAACAAGCGGGTGCGCAAGGCCATCGCCTACCTCGATGCGTTGTCCTTCTTCGACCACCTCTACATCGGCGGCGGCAACGGTCCAAGGGTGAACCGGCGCGACCTCGGCGAGGTGCTCGAGCGCATCACGGTCGTCGACAACAAGGCGGGCATCCTGGGCGGCATCAAGCTCTGGGACGACCACCACATCGGTGTCGAAGGAGAAGGGGAATGACCGCCCTCGACACCGAGCCGCTGGCCTGGGATCCGCTCAACGAGAAGTACAAGG
>CAWCFG010000004.1:0-119000 GCA_963794875.1 uncultured Acidimicrobiaceae bacterium | reverse complement strand
CTGCCAGCCAGACCACGTGGACCCGCACGTCGAACAAGAAGGTGATGCCGGCCCACAGGACCAGCTGCAACACGAGCAGCTGCAACCCGACCGCCGCCGCCTTGCCCAGGAAGATCCCCGCCGGGTCGATGCCCGAGAGCCGCAGGCCGTCACGGGTGCCCTCCCCCGACTCGACGGCCACGCTGCGCTGAATGGCCAGCACCGTCGAGAACAGCAGGGCGACCCAGAAGATGCCCGGCGCCGCATGGCGCAGCGACGATTGGTCCGGGCCGATGGCGAAGGCCAGCAGGACGAGAACGAGCAGGGCGAAGGGGACGACCTGCCACAGGGCCACACGGGCGTGTGCCTCAATGCGCAGGTCCTTGCCCGCGACCAACACGGCGTCATGCCACATGAGTGGCTCCCGCGGATTGTGGCGACGCCTCTGGTGCCGGGGCCGGCACGGCGGTCAGAGTGACACGGCGACCGCCCGGCTCCTCACCGGTGACGCGTCCACCACCCATGGACACGACCCGATCGGCCAGCGGGACGGAGAGCTCGGGTTCGTGGGACGACAGGAGCACGCTCGCCCCGTCGACCACCGCGTCGCGGATCAGCTGGCCGAGGAGCGCGCGCGTGGGGGCATCGAGGCCGGCGTGCGGCTCGTCCAACAACCAAAGCGCGGGACGGCGCGCCAGCAGCGCGGCGAGCGCGACCCGACGACGCTGGCCGGCCGACAATCGGCCCGCCGACGTCGTGCGCAGACGACCGGTCAGACCCAGGCGCTCGAGCGCCTCGTCGGCGCGGGCGACGGGCAGGCCGAGAGCACGCGCGGCGAACTGGACGTTCTCCGCCGCGCTGAGCTCGTCGTAGAGCGGGGCGGCATGCCCCAGGAGGCCGACGTAGCGGCGCACCGAGGTGTGGTCCGTGGTCAGGTCGACGCCGAGGACGCTGGCCTCACCCGAGGTCACCGGCAACAAGCCGGCGCAGGCCCGCAGGAGACTGGTCTTGCCGGCACCGTTGGCGCCGACGACGACGACGACCTCACCCTGGTCGAGAGACAGATCTACCCCGGCAAGGGCTGGGAAGCGGCCGGCGAGTGCGACCGCGGCACGAAAGTGGACGACAGGGGCCATGGCCTTCCCCACCATGGTAGGGGGGGTAGGTGCCAGGGTTCCAAGCGGGGGTCAGGCGGCCCATCCGGACCGCCGTCGCAAATCGGCCCGCCCGCGCCCGGGGGAGATCGGCCTCCTCAGCTGGGCTTCAGCCCGATCGGTCCCACCGACCGAGGAGCAGCCCCTCTGCACGCACCTCAGCGCATGTGGGACAGCGCCATGATCGGCTCGAGCGAACGGGCGCGATCACCGGCGATTTCGGCGTGGGAGAAGTCCCGGAGCGCCTCCTCGTGCGCCACCAGCAGGTCGGCCGTCTCCCGCTCGGTGGGGCTCAACTCGCCGATCCGCTGGTAGAGCGGGATGTACTGCGCCGTGATGGGCCCGATGGTGGCCATCAGCTCGCCCCAGGACAGGGTGAGCGCCCCGGGCAGCAATGCCGTCGCAAGGGCCTCCGTCTCGGGATCGGCGTCGGTCGAGATGCCGGCCCGCTCCAGAGCCGGAGCCACCGCCGCCTTGGTCCGCTGCTCCAGGGTGGCGAGCGTCCGCATGGCGGCGGCCTGATCGGGATCCTCGAGTTGGTCGGCGATCCCCCCGAACAACAGCTCACCGAGGACCTCGCCCTGGTACGCCTTGGCCCACAGCTCCTCCAGCCCGTCCTCGGGCGAGAAGATGGGCTCGGGAACGGGCTCGGCCTCGGTCATGCGCTGGACGCTACGCCTTTCGGATCGACTCTGCCCTCGCTCCGACGAGAGCTCGTCAGAGGAGACGAGAGGCCGTCAGAGGAGAGGCCGTCAGTAGTCTCTCTGCCGCCGTGGTGACCGTTCTCATGCCGTTGCCCGCCGCTGATTTCGACCCGACCGAGGTGGCAGTCAGCTGGCAGGTGCTCTCCGCCGCGGGCCACCGCGTCGTGTTCGCCACGCCCTCGGGCCAACCGGGCCAGGCCGACGATCTCATGGTCACAGGCCAGGGTCTCGACCCGTGGGGCGCCATCCCCGGAATACGACGGGTCACCGTGGTCGGCCGCATCCTGCGCGCAGACCCTGAAGCCCGGCGCGCCTATGCCGCATTGGCGCTCGATGAGGCCTTCGGTTCCCCGTTGCACTGGGGGGCGGCCCGGCGCAGCGACTACGACGCGCTCGTGCTGCCCGGTGGGCACCGGGCACGCGGGATGCGCCCCTACTTGGAGAGTCCCGAGGTGCAGCAGATGGCCATCGACGCCTTCCGCGCCGACAAGCCGGTCGGCGCCATCTGCCACGGCGTGCTGGTGGCGGCGCGAGCGGTTGACCCGGCCTCTGGCCGCTCGGTGCTGCACGGCCGGCGGACCACCGCTCTGACCTGGGAACTCGAACGCAAGGCCTGGGGCATCGCCCGCTACACGCGCTTCTGGGACTCCACGTACTACCGGACCTACATGGAGGAGCCTGGACAGGGTTGGGGCTTCATGTCGGTGCAGCAGGAGGTCACGAGGTCCCTGGCCGATCCCAGCGACTTCGCCGACGTGGCGAAGGGCTCGCCCGATTGGCGACGCAAGACGAACGGACGCGCCCGCGACACGTTGGACGACGCGCGGCCGGCCTGGGTCGTGCGCGACGGCTCCTACGTCTCGGCGCGCTGGCCCGGTGATGCGCACACCTTCGCCCGGACGTTCGCCGACGTGCTCGCCGAGCGGGTCTGAACGGTCAGGCCCCGTCGAGGACGAGGGCGGCGACCTCCGCCCCGACCCGTTGCGCCAAGGTTGACTTCCCCGCTCCCGAGCGCCCGTCGAGTGCAACCAGGACCGGCGCCTGCGACCCCGTCTCTGACTCCGTCCGTGGCCCTGCCCGCGCCGTCGCGATGCGGGCGCGCAGGACGGAGGCGACGCCGGCCACGCGCTAACTCTTGGACAGGCGGTCGAGGCCGAGGTCGTTGAGCAGGTTCGACAGCTGCGAAGAGACCCAGCTGATGTTGTCCGTCAGCAGCAGCACGCCGAAGACGACGAGGACCAGTCCGGCGACGAGCTCGACGGCCCAGAGCCAGTTGCGGGCCCGGGTCAGTGCTGCCGTCAGCCGCCCGAAGGCCAGGCCGACGAGGACGAAGGGCACCGCCAGCCCCAGCGAGTACGCGCACAGGAGCAGCACCCCACCGGGCAGCGTGCCGTTATGAGCGGCGAGTCCCAGGACAACGCCGAGGATCGGTCCGATGCACGGCGTCCAGGCGAAGGCGAAGGCCATCCCCATGAGCGGCGCCGCCCACATGCCGAGCCGCGAGGGGCGCACGTCGAAACGCCGTTCACCGGTGACGCGCGACACGACGCCGAGGGTGCCGACCCCCGCGTGGGCCCACACTCTGGCCGGCAGGGCGGCGAGCAGCATGACGCCCCCGAGCACAATGATGACGACCCCGCTGAGGTGGGCCAGCGCGACCTCGTGGGCACTGAGGACGCGCCCGATGCTCGACGCCGTCGCGCCCAGTGCGACGAAGACCACCGTAAAGCCGGCCACGAACAGGCCGATGCCGCGTAGGACGGGACCCAGCGCGGCAGCGGGCGTGACCCCGTCGCCGCCGGCCTCCAGTTCCGCCGCCGAGAGACCCGAGACCATGGAGACGTAGCCCGGCACGAGGGGCAGCACACAGGGGGAGACGAACGAAAGAATGCCGGCCCCGAAGGCGACGAGCACGCCGGCCGGATCGGCCGAGATCGCGGCGGGGACGAACATGACGAGGAGCGCGGCGGCCCCGGTTACCGGAGGCTCTTGCGGACCAGGTCGATATCGGCCTCGACCATCATGCCGACCAAGCCCGGAAAATCGACCTCGCGCTTCCATCCCAACACCGAGTGCACCTTGGCCGGGTCCCCCACCAGCAAGTCGACTTCGGCCGGACGCAAGAAGCGCTCGTCGATCACGACATGCTGCTCCCAGTCCAATCCGGCAGCATCGAAGGCGAGTCGGCACAACTCGCGCACGGAGTGGGTCTCACCGGTCGACACGACGTAGTCGTCCGGCCCGTCCTGTTGGAGCATCAGCCACATGGCCCGCACGTAGTCGGCCGCATAGCCCCAGTCCCGCTGGGCGTCGAGGTTGCCCAGCGCCAGCTTGTCGTCGAGCTTGTTGGCGATCCGCGCCACGCCGTGGGTCACCTTGCGCGTGACGAACTCGAGACCACGCCGCGGCGACTCGTGGTTAAACAGGATGCCCGAGGTGGCGTGCAGCCCGTAGCTCTCCCTGTAGTTCACGGTGATCCAGTGGCCATAGACCTTCGCCACGCCGTAGGGACTGCGCGGATACAGGGGCGTCGACTCGCGTTGGGGCACCTCCTGCACCTTGCCGAACATCTCCGACGAGCTGGCCTGGTAGAAGCGGATCTCGGGGTCGACCAGGCGGATGGCGTCGAGCATCCGCGTCACGCCCAAGGCGGTCGTCTCACCCGTCAGGACCGGCTGGGTGAAGCTGGTCTGCACGAAGGACTGGGCCGCCAGGTTGTAGACCTCGTTCGGCCGGTGGTCGCGCAGGATATTGATGAGCGACACCTCGTCGAGAAGGTCCCCGGCGACGAGCTCCAACTGGTCCTGAATGTGCGCGATGCGCTCGAAGTTCAGCGTGCTCGACCGGCGCACCATGCCGATCACCGTGTAGCCCTGTTCAAGGAGGAACTCAGCCAAATACGAGCCGTCCTGGCCCGTGACGCCCGTTATCAGTGCCCGTTTTGCCATCGGAGCAACGCTAGTCCACATGCTGGTGGGCTCCCCCTGCACGCGTACAGTGCGGTCGTGACGACGGCGTGCATGGTCTCGTTCCGCCTCGGCGGCGGAGACGGAGTGGCCGTCGAGGCGGCGAAATGGGCTGGTGCGCTGGGCCTCCTCGGCTGGACGGTGCGGACGGTCGCGGGCGCCGGACCGGTGGACGTCGTCCTTCCCGGGCTGGCCATGGACGCGGCGGAACCCCCGCCCAGTGCCGCGGTGGAGGCCGCGCTGGGCGATGCCGACGTGGTCGTCATTGAGAACCTGTGCTCGCTGCCGTTGAATCCGGCGGCGTCTGCCGTGGTGGCGCAGGCCTGCGCGGGGCGACCGACGGTCCTGCATCATCACGACCTGCCCTGGCAGCGCCCCCATCTGGCGTACCTGGGGCCGCCACCGGACGACCCCGCATGGGCGCACGTGACCATCAACGAGTTGAGCCGCGCCGAGCTGGCGGCCCGCGGCATTGAGGCCACGACGGTCTACAACGCGTTCGACCCGGATCCGGCGCCCGGCCACCGGTTCGGCGTGCGCCGGGCCTGGGGCGTTCCCGACGGGACGCCGCTTCTGTTGCAACCGACGCGGGCGCTGGCGCGCAAGAACATCGCGGGCGCCATTGCCGTCGCAGAAGCACTCGACGCCACCTACTGGCTCCTCGGGCCCGCCGAGGACGGGTACGGGCCCGAGCTCGAGCGCCTGGTCGCCGGGGCACGCTGCCGCGTCCTGCAGGGCACGCCACGTGGCGGCTGCTCGATCGCCGACGCCTACGCCGCGTGCGACGCTGTCCTCCTCCCCTCGCTGTGGGAGGGCTTCGGCAACCCGTCGGTGGAGTCGGCGACATACCGACGGCCGTTGGCCATCGGCCCTTACCCGGTGGCGAGCGAGCTGGCTGCGTTCGGCTTCGAGTGGTTCGATGCCGCCGACCCCGCCGCGCTGGGGGGTTGGCTCGGGCAACGGGATGCGCGCCTCATCGACCACAACCAGCAGGTGGCGGCCGAGCACTTCAACCTCGCCGACCTGCCGGCGCGTCTGACGACGGTCCTGCGACGCGTTCCCGGTCTCTGACCGTTCGGTAACCTGAGGCGATGTCGGCCGCGGTACAGGCATCCTCCAGGCGGCTCACGGCGGAACGGCGCCGCCAGCAGCTCTTCGCGGTGGCCTTGGAGCTGTTTGCGCAACGGGGGTACCGCGCCACGACGATGGACGACATCGCCGAGGCCGCCGGCGTGACCAAGCCGCTGGTCTACCAGCATTTCTCCTCCAAGCGTGCGCTGTACCTGGAGCTGGTCGACTCCATCGCCCAGGACCTTCTGGTCGCCATCGGACGCGCCGTCATGCGGGCCGAGGGCCCGCGCCAGCAGGTCGAGCTGGGTTTCGCCGCCTACTTCCGCCTGGTCGTCAGCCACGAGGCAGAGTTTCGCCTTCTCTACGGCCGGGACCACGCGGACGATCTCGAGTTGGGACGCGCCCTGCGCGCCGTGGAGGACGCCATCGCCGAGGCGATCGACCCGCTCATTGACGCGGGGCTCGACGACGACCACCGCCGACTGCTCGCCTACGGCATCGTGGGCATGGCGGAGGGTGCGAGTCGTCGCTTCATGGCGCAGCGCCCCGTCTCGGAGGCCGAGGTCGACGAGGAGGCCCAGAAGCTGGCGCGCCGCATGGCCGATCTCGCGTGGGCGGGGCTGCGCTCCGTCCACGCCGACTGATTTTCCTTTACCTGATTTCCTTACCCGCGCACTCCCTGACGGAGCCCATCACACCAACGTGCTGAGCGTCCGGCACAACCCCCACAGCTCATCGACGCAGGCGGCATAGACATCCGCCTCGTGGCCCGCCGGGTCGACGACGTCGTCGCCGTCGTTGAGCTCGACGGCGCCAAGACCGAGCGCCGCCACCCGCTGGTCCAGGGCGGGCGGGGCCGGCGAGAGGTGCTGACACAGGTAGCGGATGGTGGCCGTCTTGGCGGCGGCGTCGGGGAATTGACGCCGGACGAACCGCACGTGGTCGGCCTCCATCACCACGACGAGCTCGGCGTGCACGAGATCGACACCGTGCACCTGGCGGCTCCGGTGCCGGCGGAAGTCGGCCTCGGCCAGCTCGGGGAGCCGCGCCAACGCGGTGCGGGTACGCATGCCCATGGGCTGGCCGTCAATGGTGTGGGTCCCCGCCGTCACGACGTGGAGCGGTTCGTCGGAGCGCCCGGGGTTCAACGCGTCAAGCATGAATCCCGCCATGACCGACCGTGCCGCATTGCCGGTGCACAACACCAGAAGATCGGTCACGTGGCCTTGCGCAGCAGGGCGGGAGCGTCGACGTCGAGCGCGTGTTGGGCATGGCGGCTCGAGCTCGTCAGGAACATCAGGTCGCCCCGGTCCGTCCGCTGGACGACCATGGACGCCACAATCGCCATCAGGAGCCCGGCGAACGTGTCGCGCCGGGTGTCGGCGCGCAACTGCTCCAGCGAGTAGCCCTTGACGCCACGTCGGCACAGAGCGTCGTGATACTGCGCCAGGAGCTCGGGCTCATGGTCCCGACGATCCTCCACGCTGAGGCAACCGCCGATGAAGTACGCCACGTCAATGGACGCGCCGGCCCACGCCACGGTCTGCCAGTCGACGACCACCGGCCGCGGCGTCTCTGGTTGGAACAAGAGGTTGTCGAGGCGAAAGTCTCCGTGGCTCGCCGTGCGCGGCCCACTCCGCAGCTGCAGGTACGTCGGAAGGTGCTCGACGAAGGTGCGGCACACGACCTGGTGTTCGGGGGCGAGCGTGTCCGTGTACCGCTCCAGGAAACCCGGGAGAAGCGAGGAGACGAGGGCGACCAGGAACCCGTCGGATTCGGGCGTGCTCCGGTTCAGCCACTCCAGGTTCTCCAGCTCGGGGGCCTCCCAACACGGCGCGTGCAGGCCGGCCATCTCCTCGAGGACGGCCGCCGCCACGTCTGGGCCGCAGGCCGCGATCTGGTCGCCCTGGGTGGCACCGGCGATGTCCTCCATCAAAAGGGTGAACCAACCCGTTTCGGGCTCTACCTCGGCCAGGTAGACAGCGGGCAGGCGAGCAGCCACCCGGGCGGCCACCTCGCGGTAGAAGCGGACCTCTATCTCGTAAGCCCGCAGGGCGAGGCCCGTCCCACGGCTCTGCTCGTTCGCCGAGGCGAACTTGCCCACCACGCTGGAGGGACCGGCTCCGGGCTGGTCGAGCGTCAGGGTGAAGCGCGTCGTGTCGGCCATCTGGCCGGTCCCGATGGGCGTCGTCTCGAATGAGCGCACCGCGACCCCCTCCGGCACGGCGCCGGCCCGCCGGAGAGCGTCGGTCAGCCACTCGGGAGTGACGTCGGAGGCATGGCGCAGGAGTGGCGGCGGACGCATGGGAGGCTGACACTATGGCTCGGCCTTCGGGTCGCGCGGGGAACAGTCGTCGGCGTGACGGGGCGCATCATTGCGCTACGGGGAGCGACGGAAGTGGCGGGGGGTCGCGCAGCACGCGGCTGGCCGTGGCCCAAAAGGCCAGGCCCAGTGCCCACGCGGTGAAGCAGGCCACCGTCCAGCGCGGGGTCGAGTGCTGCAGGAGAAGGCCCGCAACGAGGGGGGCGACCGCACCGGCCGACAGGGCGATCGCACTGCGCACGGACTCGGATCTGCCGAGCAGCCTGTCGGGCGTGACGGCGATCCGGTAGCCGTTCACGACCGAGTCCGTCGACGGCACGGCAAGGCCGACCGGCACCAGCCCCAGGGCCAGCACGATGGCACGCGGCCAGAGGAGGAACGCCGCACAGCCCAACCAGGCCCATACCTCGAGGAGCAGGACGGCGTGGACGGAGAGGCCACGTCGGACGGCCCGCGACACGAAGGAGCCCACGACGACACTGACGGCGAACAGGCCGGTCAGCAGACCGATGACGCCGCCCGAGAGCCCCTCGTCCTGCCCGATCACGACAATGCAGAACAGCAGTCCCAGTGCGGTGAAGTTCAACAGGCCGTAGAGGAACGCCGTGGTGCGGAGGAAGGGCTGTCGCCAGGTGAACGAGAGCCCCTCCAACGCGCCCCGGCGGGCTGAGCCCGGCACCCATTCCCGTTGCTCCTGGAAGGGCGCTCGCATGAGCAGGAGGGAGATTGTCGAACAGGCGTAGGAGCACGCGTCGGCCACGAACGGGAGGGCGCGCCCGGCCCCGAAGAGCACCCCACCCAGCGGCGGCCCGACGATGCGCACGGCCGCCGTCCGCCCACTCTGCGCGCCCGCTGCTGCGGGCAACTGCTCGGTGGGGACGATCGCACGCATTGCGCCCGGTTGCGCCGCGTTGAAGAGGGTAGCGCCGATGCCTTCGACGAACGCCACGCTCGCAATGACCCAGAAAGGAGGGCTCCCGACCACGAGGCTGCACGCGAGACCGGCCATTGCCGCGGCCCGCAAGACATCCGACCCGATCATCAGCGCACGACGGTTCCACCGGTCTGCCGCCAACCCGGCTGGAATGGCCAGGAGGGCGATCGGGGCCGTGCGGGCAAACGAGACGAGACCCGCCTTGACCGCAGAGTGCGTCAGTGCAAGGACAAGGAGCGGATAGGCGATCGCCGTCGCCTGCGTGCCCGCATTCGAGAGGAACTGGCCCGTTTGGAGCAGTACGAAGTCGCGGTTACGCCGGAGCGGCACGGCCGACATCCGAGCGACGCTATCCCGAGCGTTGTCACCGCGACGGGAGACCAGAAGTCGTCATACTGACGACTCAGAGACGTTCGGCGCGGGCCAGCTCCTCGGCCGGGTGCGGTACGTGCCCGTTGCTCTCGGGTGCATTCGACTTGGTCCCCGGATCGTGCAGGACGATCTGGTTGCGTCCGGAGCGCTTGGCCACCAGCAGCGCATCGTCGGCGCGGCGGAGGACAGCAGCCAGCTCCTCTCCCGGCTCAATCTCGGTGATCCCGAAGCTGCAGGTGAACTCGGGCAGCCCGCCGACCGTGATGGCGGCGTCGAGCTGGGTCTGCACGGTATTGAGGGCCCGGGTGGCGTCCACGGCCGAGCAGTCGGGAAAGGCGATGGCGAACTCCTCGCCGCCGTAACGGGAGATCAGATCGTGGCCCCGCAACGCGTCGCGTAGGACCCGGGCGAAGAGGCGCAGCGCCCTGTCACCGGTCTCGTGTCCGTACGTGTCGTTCAGGTTCTTGAAGTGGTCGAGATCGGCCATCACCACCGCCACGGGATGGAGATCATGGGGCACCGCGGCGACCTTCTCGGAGAACGAGCGCCGGTTGAGCAGTCCGGTCAGCGTGTCGGTCGAGGCCTGCAACTGCGTCTCGGCCATGACCCTCAGCAATCCGATCCGTGCGCCGGCCAGTTTGGCCAGCGTCGTCAGGTCCTGAACCTGGGAATCCTCCACCGCGGCCTCGGGCTTGTCCGTGGCATGGATCACACCCACCGTCCGTCCCATGATGGAGACCGGAACGCACAGGGCGGACAGACGACCCTGCGGCCGATTGCGGAGCTTGGGGCACGCGTCGAGGTGGTCGCTGTCGCCGAAGACCTGTACCTGGGCCCGCCGGGCGGCGGGACAGCGGTCCGGGGAGTCGACGCTGCACGAAGGCGGGTCCCCGTCGGGCCCGACGCCGGCCATGCGTAGGAGGTGGGCGTGGCTGTTGTCGGCCAGGAGGAGTTCGACCGGCGCGTTGGGGACAACGGCCGCGAAGGACCGCTCAATCACGTCAATGACCTCGGGCTCGCCTTCGGCCATGTCGAGGGCGTTGGCCAGACTGCTCTCGAAACGCTGACGCTGGCCCTGCACCTCCCGGGTGATTCCCTCGCGGTCGGCGATCTCGATCGCCTCGCTGAGCTCGCTGGTGAGCGCCCGGACCTTGTCGTCGGTCTTCCGCTGCTGGCGGTCGCTGATGATGACAAGGAGGTAGATGAGGGGGAGGAGGAGGGCCATGAGGACACCCGCCGTCGCCGCATAGGCGGCGGCACCCGGACCGAACGATCGCCCGATGGCGACGGCCGGAACCGTGAGCAAACCGAGGACGACGAGTCCGGCCAGCGGGCTGACGAAGCGGAGGCGCTTGGCTTTCGCCATCTCGCCATGCCATTCCTCTTCTGTGACCATTGCCAAACCCCTTCACACCGCCCCGTGGACCGCTGGACCTCGCCCGAGTGCAGCGCCCCCGGCCTCTCCAGCCAGGCGTCGTTCGCCTCGGTGTATATCGGGTGCAACGGCGAGGATCTTTAGGGAATCAGAGCGGCGCGGCACGACCTCGATTGCTCCCTGCGGAGCCGCGAATGCCCTGGTAGATCGGTCGTTTTTGGGGCTGTCGGTGAGAACGCTGGTGGAGCGACGGAGCAAGGCCGCCTGGATGTTGGCCTGACTGGGAGCCCGGCCGATCAGTGAGGAAGTTGCGGCACCGGCGGCGAGTTGGTCGAGCAGCGCCGTGCCGATGGGTGCCATCCAATTGCTGGGCTGTGTTGAGAGTGTCCGAGCGAGCAGGAACCCGATTCCCAGCACAATGAGAGAGGGAATCATCAACGCGGTCGCACCCGACAGAATTACGGGCGATTCTCGTCCACGAAGCGCTGGGATTCTGATGCAGCGTGAGACCGAAGGCGGCGCCAATGAACAAACCTTCTCCGTCAGACGCAGAGCGGTCGGCGCGCTTCCGGAGCGCCCAAGACCACCTCCGCAAAGTGGATCCCGTGATCGGACAGCTGATACAGCGGAGACCGGACTTCGACCCGCACGCGTGGCTGGACGATCTGCCGCCGATGACCCTGTTCGGGTCGCTTCTCTTTCAGATCACAGGCCAACAACTTTCCGTCGCCGCGACCAGACGGACTATTGAGCGCATCACATCGCTCTCTGAGGGGCATCTCCCCACGCCAAACGAGCTCTTGGCAGCGGAACCAGGTGACCTGCGAGCTGCAGGGCTCTCTTGGCGCAAGGTGAACACGCTCCGCGATCTCGCCGAGCGTCTCTCGGATGGTCGGCTGGACGAAAAGAGGCTCAGGAAGGTCTCGGACGACGAGTTCATCGCCGAGCTGACGGCCGTTCCGGGAATCGGGCCGTGGACCGCGCAGGGAGCGCTGCTCGTCGCCCTGCGACGAGAGGACGTCGTCCTTCCCGGTGATCTCGCGTTGCGCAAAGCGATACGCGACGCCTATCACCTCAATCACCTTCCAACTCAAGATGAGGTGCTCGAGATTGCTGAGAAGTGGCGCCCGTTCCGCAGCCTTGCCACCTCTTATTTGTTCGCTGCTGGACTCGAGCCCGACGATTGAGCGATTCACGTGCACTCTTCGGGGCGTTTGCAGGCCGGTGCAACGAACAGAGTTCGGATCAGGATGGCTGGGTACGAGATGGCCCTGTGGCGCGGACAGTTGAACCCGCGGTGGGCGACATCCGCACGCGCGGAGCGTCTTTGGTCAGTTGATATGGATGCCGCTGATGGCCCGGCTGATCACCAGCCGCTGCACCTCGGACGTCCCCTCGAAGATGGTGTAGATCTTCGAGTCACGGTGCCACTGCTCGACCGGGTTTTCCCGGACGTAGCCGTAGCCGCCGAGGATCTGAATGGCCTGGTCGGTGACCCAGACGGCGTTCTCGCCGGCGTAGAGCTTGGACATCGAGCCTTCGCCGTTCTCGAACCTCTTGCCGGTGCTGGCCATGTTGGCAGCTCGGTGCACGAGCAGACGGGCGGCGTCGGTGTGCATCTTCATGTCGGCGAGCTTGAAGGCGATGGCCTGGTTCTCGATGATGGCCCGGCCGAACTGCTTGCGCTCCTTGGCGTACTCGAGGGCGAACTCGTAGGCGGCCCGGGCGATGCCGACGGCCTGCGCCCCGACAATGGGGCGGGACGCCTCGAAGGTGGCCATGGCAGCCTGCGTGGAGGTCTTCTTCCCCTCCTTGGCGCGGGCCAGGCGCTCGTCGAGCTTCTCTTTGCCGTCCGAGGAGGCAGCGCCCGGGGACCCGGCAGTCCTGCAGGATGACCTCGGCGGTGTGGGAGGCCCGGATGCCCATCTTCTTGAACTTCTGGCCCTGCGAGATGCCGGGTGTGCCCTCCGGCACCACGAAGCTCGCCTGGCCCCGGCTCCCGAGCGACGGGTCGACCGAAAGCACGAGCACGTGGGTGTTGGCGATGCCGCCGTTGGTGATCCAGGTCTTCGTACCGTTGAGCACCCACTCGTCCTTGGCCTCGTCGTAGACGGCCCGCGACTTCAGTGACGAGACGTCCGAACCGGCGTCGGGCTCGGAAACACCGAACGCTGCCAGCTTGACGTCGTCGGGCGTGCCGAAGCACTGCGGGATCCATTCGCCGATCTGCTCGGACGTTCCGTTGGCGAAGATCCCGGCCACGGCCAGGGTGGAGCCGAAGATGGCCAACGCAATGCCGGCGTCACCCCAGCTCATCTCCTCGTTGACCAGGCACATCAGCAGACCGGTCGGGTCCGAGAAGCACTGGGCGATGAAGTCGAAGGAGTAGAGGCCGTTCTTGGCCGCCTCCTCGATGATCGGCCAGGGGGTCTCCTCCCGCTCGTCCCACTCGGGGCCGGCAGGGCGCACGACGTTCTCGGCGAACTCGTGCACCCACTTGACGATCTGGAGCTGGTCCTCGTTCAGTTCGAGGGAGTAGTCGGACATGGTGCGCCCTCCTTGCACGACCCCGGCCGTGGCCGGAGCATTTCCGTTCGGTGGAATGACCTCGATCCGTCCGCCCTCACCGGCGCGGAGGACCCAGGCGAATCCTTGTTACTACACAGTAACCTACGATCCGGTAACAAGTCCATCCACCCCTGGAAAACGACCATTGAACTGGGGCTCAGCGGCGAATGGCGGTGCCGTTCGTGGTGTCCTCGACGGTCCAGCCCCGGGCCACCAATTCGTCCCGCAGCACGTCGGCGCGGGCGAAGTCCTTGCCTCGCCGGGCCTCGTCTCGCTCGGCCACGAGTCGAGCCGACTCCTCGTCGACCTCTTCGTCCGCCGCCCGCAGCGAGAGCCCGAGTGCGGCGGCGAGCACCGCCGCCGTGCGAGCCAGACGGGCCGCGCCGTCCTCGTCACGGGCATCAGCGGCGGAGTGGGCGGCCGTCACGAGCTCGAAAATCCCGGCCAGCGCCCCCGGTGTGTCGAGGTCGTCGTCCATGCGGGCCCGGAAGGTCTCGGACGCGCCCGGGTCGACGCCCGTCGCCGGCGGTGTCCCTTCGACCACGAAACCCTCTTCGGTCTGCGCCAGGAGGTCTGCCACCGGGAAGCGCCGGGCCAACCCGTCCAGTCGCGCCAGGCCCTTCTCGGCGTCGGCCAGCGTCTCGGGGGTCACCTCAATCGGCGAGCGGTAGTGCGCGCGGAGCACCAGCAGCCGGTAGGCGCGGGCATCGTGGCGGGACAGGAGGTCGGGCAGCGTGGTGAAGTTGGCCAGCGACTTGGACATCTTCGTGCCCTCGACCTCCACCCAGCCGTTGTGCATCCAATGCCGCGCGAAGGCCTTGCCGTCGGCGACCGCCTGGGCGCGCTCGTTCTCGTGGTGGGGGAATTTGAGGTCCTGCCCGCCGCCGTGGAGGTCGAAGCCCTCGCCCAGCAGGTCGAGCGACATGACCACGCACTCGGTGTGCCACCCCGGCCGTCCCGGCCCCCACGGCGAGTCCCAGCTGGGCTCCCCCTCCTTGGCCTTCTTCCACAGCGCGAAGTCGAGTGGCGAACGCTTGTCCTCGTTGGCCTCGACGCGCGCCCCGACCTGCAACGACTCGAGCGACTGCTGCGCCAGCAGGCCATATCCCTCGACCGTGGAGACCTCGAGGTAGACCCCGTCAGGCGTCTCATAGGCCTTCCCCATGGCCACGAGCTCGCCCACCAGGGCGACCATGTCCTCGATGTACTGCGTGGCGTGCGGGATCTCCTGCGGGCGCAGGTCTCCCAGCGCGTCCATCGACTCCCACCACCGGGCCTCGAATTCGGCCGCCACGTCGGACTCGGTCCGGCCGAGCTCGGCCGCCCTCTTGATGATGTTGTCATCGACGTCGGTGACGTTGGCCACGTGGTGCACCTTCAGCCCCGTGAAGCTCAGGTACCTCCGGAGAATGTCGAAGGTCAGGTTGGCCCGCCCGTGGCCGATGTGGGGCATGTCGTAGACGGTCGGGCCGCACACATACATCGACACCTCCCCCGCAATGCGGTGCTCCAACGGCCGGACCGTCCCGGTTGCGGTGTCGTGAAGGCGTAGCACCCGGGTACGGTAACCCGATCATGTCGATCCCAACGACCCGAGTGCCCCGCGTCCCGGACAAGCCGACGCTCGACAACCTCGAGGAGCGTTGGGCCGCCGTCTGGGACGAAGCCGGGACCTATCGCTTCGACGACAGCGCCACGCGAGCCGAGGTGTTCTCCATCGACACGCCTCCGCCGACCGTCTCGGGCTCCCTCCACATGGGCTCCGTCTTCGGCTACGTGCAGACCGACGCCATTGCTCGCTACCGCCGCATGCGGGGGTGGAAGCTCTTCTATCCGATGGGGTGGGACGACAACGGCCTGCCGACCGAGCGCCGGGTGCAGACCTACTTCGGGGTGACCTGCGACCCCTCGCTCCCCTACGACCCCGATTTCACGCCGCCCGAGGAGCCCGGCAAGGACGACGTGCCGGTCAGCCGGCCCAACTTCATCGCCCTCTGCCACCAGCTCACCGCCGAGGACGAGCGGGTCTTCGAGGACCTGTGGCGGCGGGTCGGTCTGTCGGTCGACTGGGGGCGCACGTACGCAACCATCGACGACAAGAGCCGGCGGACCAGCCAGCGGATGTTCCTGCGCAACCTCGCCCGTGGCGAGGCCTACACGTCGGAGGCCCCGACCCTCTGGGACGTGGACTTCCAGACGGCGGTGGCCCAGGCCGAGATGGAGGACCGCCAGCTGGCGGGCGCCTACCACCGGCTTCGCTTCGACGACATTGAGATCGAGACGACGCGGCCCGAATTGGTGGCCGCCTGCGTGGCCCTGGTGGCGCACCCCGACGACGAGCGCTACGCCGCCCGCTTCGGCTCGACGGTGCACACGCCGCTCTTCGGCGTCGAGGTGCCGGTCGTGGCTCACCATCTGGCCGAGCCCGACAAGGGCTCCGGCATCGCCATGATCTGCACCTTCGGCGACGTGACCGACGTCGTCTGGTGGCGCGAGCTCGACCTGCCGACGCGGAGCATCGTCACGCGGTCGGGCCGCATCACCGAGACACCGCCGGCGGGCGTCCCCGACGGCGAGGCCTGGCGCGCCATCGCCGGCCGGAGCGTGAAGCAGGCGCAGCGGGCGATGGTGGAGATGCTGGCTGCAGCGGGCGACATGGTCGGCGACCCCCGGCCGATTGAGCACCCCGTGAAGTTCTACGAGCGTGGCAGTCGCCCGCTCGAGATCGTCACGAGCCGGCAGTGGTTCATCCGCAACGGCGGACGCGATGACGGGCTGCGCCGGGAGCTTCTCGCCCAGGGCTCCCAGCTCGACTGGCATCCGCCCTACATGCAGGTCCGCTTCGACGACTGGGTCAGCGGCCTCAACGGCGACTGGCTCGTCAGCCGGCAACGCTTCTTCGGCGTGCCGGTGCCCGTCTGGTACCCCGTCGGGCCGGATGGTGAGGCCGACCACGCGTCACCGATCGTCCCCGACGAAGCGATGCTGCCGGTCGACCCGACGACCGACGTGCCCGAGGGCTACACGGCTGAGCAGCGCGGCGTGCCCGGGGGATTCACGGGCGATCCCGATGTCATGGACACCTGGGCCACGTCCTCGGTGACGCCGCAGATCGCCTGCGGGTGGGAGGACGACCCCGCGCTGTTCGCGGCGACGTTCCCCATGGATCTCCGGCCGCAGGGGCCCGAGATCATCCGCACCTGGCTCTTCTCGACCCTTCTGCGTTCGCATCAGGAGCACGACGTCCTGCCGTGGCGGCACACCACCATCAACGGCTGGATCCTCGACAAGGACCGCAAGAAGATGTCCAAGTCGAAGGGCAACGTGATCACGCCCATGGCGACGCTGGAGGAGTTCGGCTCCGACGCCGTGCGCTACTGGGCCTGCAACGGACGGCCCGGGACCGACACCGCGCTCGACATGGGCGTCATGAAGATCGGCCGCCGCCTGGCCATCAAGGTCCTCAACGCATCGAAGTTCGCCCTGGGCCGGTTCGGTGAAGGCCCGATCCCCGGTCTCGACGCAGTCCACATGCCGCTCGACGCGGCATTGCTGGCGCAGCTGGCCGCCCTGATTCGACGCGGCCACCGCGGCCCACGAGGTGTTCGACTACGCGCGGGCGCTCGAGCTGACCGAATCCTTCTTCTGGTCCTTCTGCGACGACTACGTCGAGCTGGTCAAGACGCGCGCCTACGGGGAGGGTGTCGCGGGAGGGACCGACTCGGCCCGCGCCACATTGGCGCTGGCGCTCTCTGCCCTCCACCGCCTCTTCGCGCCGTTCCTCCCCTTCGTGACCGAGGAGGTCTGGAGCTGGTGGCAGGAGGGCTCGGTGCACCGGGCGCCATGGCCCGATGCCGCTGACGTCGGCCCCCACGCCGGAGCCGACACGTCCGTGCTGACGGTGGCATCCGAGGTCCTCGGCGCGGTGCGACGGGAGAAGACGGCCAACAAGCGCTCCATGCGGGCACGGGTGACCCTGCTCAGAGTGACGGGCCCACCCGAGACGCTCGCCGCAGTGGAGGCGGCCCGGGGCGACATCGTCGATGCCGGCGGCGTCGACGAGCTGGTGGTCGGAGCAGGTGACACCCTGGCGGTCGCCGCGGTGCTCGCCGACGAAGCCTGACCTCGAGGGTCAGAGGTACGGCGGACTGGGCCGCGTCGGCCATCTCCTGGGGCGTCCCCTCGTGGGCCACCCGCCCGTGCAACATGATGGCGGCACGATCAGCCACTCCGAGCGCGGTCTCGGCGAACTGCTCGACGACCACGACGGTCACGCCGCTCGCCGCGATCGCCGCCACCAGTTCGTAGAGGTGCGCCACGATGATGGGGGCGAGCCCCATGGAGATCTCATCGAGCAGGAGCACTTTCGTCTCCCCCGCCAGGGCGCGCGAGATGGCCAGCATCTGCTGCTCGCCCCCCGAGAGCGTTCCCGCCAGCTGCCGGCGCCGCTCCTTCAGCCGGGGAAACTGTTCGTAGGCGCGGGCTTCGACCTCGGCCGTGGTGAGGCCCCCGCGGTAGGTCCACATGCGCAGGTTGTCGCGGACGGTGAGGTTGGGGAACACGCCCCGCCCCTCGGGGATGGCGACCACGCCGTCTCGGGCCAGGACCTCGGGCGTCCGATGGGCGGGCGGCACCCCGTCGATCGTCACCGTGCCCGCCGTCGGTCGAAGGCGCCCGTTCATGACCTTCAACAACGTGCTCTTGCCCGCGCCGTTCGGCCCGAGCAGCGCGAAGACGCTGCCCCCGGGGACGCGCAGGTCCACGCCGTGCAGGACCTCAATGCGCCCGTAGGCCGCGTGGACGCCCTCGATCGTCAGGCCGGCGGCGGCGGCGGCGGTGTTCACGCGTTGGTCCCCGGAGGCGGGGCGTCCGCGGCATGGCCCAGGTAGGCCTCCTGCACCGACGGGTTGCGGCGGATCTCCTCGGGTGGTCCCGAGGCGATCACCTGGCCGAAGTCGAGCACGTGCACCGTCTGGCAGACCCGCAACACGAGGTCGGTGTCGTGTTCGACCAGGACGACGGCGCGTCCCTCCGCCGCCAGCGACGTCAGGAGCCGGCCCAGCGCCTCGCTCTCGCGTTCGTCGAGGCCGGAGCACGGTTCGTCGAGCAGCAGGACCTTGGGGTCGGTCGAGAGGGCGCGGGCAAGCTCGACCAGCCGGGCCGACCCGGTCGGCAGCGACGACACCGGCGCCGCGGCCTCCGCCCCTACGCCCACCCGCTCGAGCAACCCGAGGGCGGCCGAGGGGGCGTCGTTCCCGGAGGCCTCGAGCCCGACGCGTACATTGTCCGCTGCGCTCAGCGTCGAGAAGAGCTCCAGGCGCTGGAAGGTGCGGGCCAGGCCGAGACGGGCCCGCCGGTGCGTGCTCTTGCGGGTGACGTCGGTGCCGCCCAGGGACACGGAGCCACGGTCGGGCCGCTGCAGGCCCGTGATGACGTTGAACAGGGTCGTCTTGCCCGCGCCGTTGGGACCGATCAGGCCGGTCACCGTGCCGTGGTCGGCCCGGAGCGACACGTCGGAGAGCGCGGCCACCCCGCCGAAGTGGACGCTCACCTCGTCGACCTCGAGGGCAGGGGCGTCTCCGCCGCCGGTACCCGCGTCGTCAGGCGGCATTGGCCACCTCGTGGTCGACGACCAGCAGGCCGAGATCGTTCTGTGCGTCGCCCAGAGGCAGGTGCACCCGGTGCGTCAGCCACGACATCCCGAGGATGCCGTCGGGGCTCCGGGCCAGCAGCACAATCCCGATGCCCGCGGCCAGTCCCGTCAGGTCGGCCAGCGACGTGGGCAGATGGGTCTGCAGGACCGGCAGGGCCGCCGCCGTCAGGCCCCCCAGCAGCGCGCCGCTGAGGGTGCGGATCCCCCAGATGGCCACGAAGAGCAGCAGCGTCAGGCTGCCGATGAACTGGACGTCCGTGGCGCCGATGCCACCCTGCTGCCCGGCGTAGAACACGCCCCCGAGACCGGCCATGGCGGCCGACAGGCTGAACACGATCACCTTGGTACGCACCGAGCTCAGCCCCACCATGGCGAAAGCGGCCGGCGAGTCGCTCATCGCCACGAGCCGCCGTCCGAACACACTGCGGCGGACCAGTCCGACGAGCACGGCGCAGATCGCCGCCGCCGCCGCCACCTCAATGAGCTCGGACTGGTTGCTCACCGTGCTCATGAAGGGCAGCCGCAGGCGGCCCACGGCAATGGACGTCCCGTCCGAGATCACGCTCGAGTTGTTGAAGAAGGCGCAGTACATGACCTCGCCGAAGGCGAACGTGGCCAGCGCCAGGTAGAGGCCACGGAGCCGGATCGCCGGCAGGGCGACCAGTGCACCGACGGCCCCCGACACGACAACGGCCAGGAGCAGCCCCCACCACGAATCGCCGCCGAGCGTCTTGCCCATGGTGAAGGCGCCGATCCCCATGAAGGTGAGCTGACAGAGGGAGACCTGGCCGGCGAAGCCGACGAGGAGGACGAGGGAGAGACCGACGATCCCGAGGGCCAGCCCCTGCGAGAGCGTCGTCAGGGCGGTCGCCCCCACCATGACGGCGAGAACCACCATTACGGCGACCAGGAGGACCGCGCCGGCAGCCGATTGGCGGGCCGTCACCACCTTGGGAGCGGCCCGCACGGCCAGCCGCCCGGCCGGGGCGAGGCGGGCCGCCGGGATCACGAGCAGCACGACGAAGAGGAACACGACCGGGATCACCTCGGTGAGCACCGAGGCCAGCCCGGCATTGATGTGTCCCGGCAGGTATCCCTGGGCGTAGTAGGTGATCAGTCCGAGGATGAGCGCGCCGACGAACGTCATGGGGAGGCTGCGCAGGCGCCCGACCACCGCGGCCGCAAAGCCGTTCAGGGCCAGGAGGGTGAGTTGGGTCGAGGTCAACCCCGTCTGCCCGACCAGTGGGGCGATGAGGACGCCGGCGAGGGCGGCCAGCATGAAGCCGAGAACCCAGCCCGTCTGCGACATCCGGTACGGCTTGGCGCCGGCCAGTGCGACCAGTTCGGGATCGTCGACCACGGCGCGCATGGCCACGCCGAGCCGGGCGCGACGGAGGAACAAACCGAGCGCGACCCCGACCACCGCCGTCACCACCACAATCATGATCTGCTGGTACTGGAGCGTGACGCCGTTGCTGCCGAAGAGACGGACGGAGAGCACCGTTCCGTTGCTCTGCGTGAAGTAGGGCGGCACGGCCCGGATGACCTCGGGGTTGCTCCAGAAGATGGTGGCCACGCCGAGCAGGATCACCAACAGACCGAGCGACACCATCAGCGACCGCTCCACCGTGGCGCCGTGGATGCGCCGGAAGAGCACGAACTCGACGAGCAACCCGAGGAGCGGCGCCTCCACGAACACAATGAAGGCGATGGCCAGGAGATACGGCCAGTGCTCGTTCTGCCACAGTTCCCAGTACGAGAACGCGGCCACCATGCCCACCGCCCCCTGGGCGAAGTTGAAGACGCCGGTCGTGTTGTAGGTGACGACCAGGCCGATCGCCAGGAGGCCGTAGACGGCTCCGAAGACGATGCCGAGCACGGTGAACGACAGGAAGACACTCACGACTTCAGCTCGTACCCACTGGCGAATCCCCCAACCGCGACGCGGGCCTCAGCCCGTGACGCCCGATGCGTTGTACAGCTTTGCGTTGCAGTCGAACCCGCCGCCGGACGGCAGCTCGCGAACGAATTTCCCGTTCTTGATACCGGCCATGACAAAGCACGGCGTGAGCGTTTTGGCCGCCGGATCCGAGCCACCGAAGAGCCCGTTGGCGTTGTAGCTCGTGATTTTCTTGAGCTGCGCCATGACGGATCCGCGGGTCGGGTGCGGCCCTGCAGCCTTGAGCGCTTGGACGAACATCTCGGCCGACGCCCACCCGAAGAGCGTGTAGAGGTCTGGGGCCCAGGAAGGGTTCACCTTCTTGACGTAGGTGTCGAACTGCTTGACCGCCGGCACCTTCGCGGCGTCCTCGCCGAGGTAGAGGGCGTACACCTGACCGATCTGTATCCCATTGGTCGCCGCCGGGCCGCCGGCGTGGGAGATGAATTGGTCGGCGTAGACGGGGCCGCCCGAGAAGATCAGCCCGGGATGCCAGTTCTGGGTGTTGGCGTTCTCGACGAAGATGGCAGCGTCCTGCCAGTCGATCCCGGTGAGGTCGACCGCGTTGACGCCCTTGTTCTTCATGTTGATGACATCGGTGGTGAAGTCCGAAGCCAGCGGGTTGACATCGTCGACGTAGGCGATCTTGTAGCCGAGACTCTTCATGCCGGCGAACTGCTGGGCCATCTGGGTCTTGGCCGACGCGACGTCCGAAATGATGGCGCCGACAGTCGTGTGCTTGGGGTAGTGCTTCTTGTAGTACTCGGACCGGCCCGAGCGTCTCTTGGCCGGACAGCGGCTGGGCGCTGAAGTCGTTGGGCAATGCGTTGGTTCCAGCGTCGAGCGTCACGGAGACATCAGGAACCGCAGTGTTGCTGGCGAGAGCCGCGCACCCGTACCCGTCGAAGAGGGAGAAACTCCCCACCAGGGCGAAGTCTGAGTCGATCGCTTCCTGGGTCTCGGTCATGTTCTGCTGTCCACTGAAGGCGTCGTCTTTGGAGTCGACGAGGAGCTTGCGACCGTTCACACCTCCCTGGGCGTTGATCATCGCGAAGTAGGCCTTCACGCCGATCGGCGCTCCCTCGAACAGGCTCGGCACGGGACCGCTGATGATGGAGACGTTGCCCACGGTGACCGATTTCGCCGTGATTCCGGTCGTCGCCGCATTCTGGGCGGCCGTCGGGGCCAACGCCGGCGTGCACGTGCCAGACGCCGAGGACGCCGCTCCCGCCGGAGCCGCGGCCAACAGGGTGCCCCCCGCAATCACAACAGTTCCAGTGAGGACCGAGCCTGCCAGCAGGCCCCGGAGGGCTCGACCGTCCGGCCGGCGCTGCCCGCGCCGGGTCGAGCCGTACGTCTGCGCGTTCCCCACTGCCACCCCTTCTCGGTCTCCTGCCCTCCCAGCCGCTTCAGTCCCGGTAGGGGTGGGAGGTCACAATTCGGGAGCTGACTCTACGTCAGAAACAATTCCCAAGGGAGTCACGCCAAGGCCATCCTCCGGCGTCACCGTCGAACGGGCTGCCTCGAGGAAGTCGCCGACGGCAGAGGTGGTGGCCTGGCAACGCAAGGAGGCCAGGACGTCGAAAGCATGCTGGGCCAGGGGTAACTCCGCATATGCAACGGGGGCGCGGGACACGTTCCGCAGTCGCTCGACGAACAGCCGCGCCGACTCGACCGGCACCAGCGTGTCGTTGACCCCCTGCAGCACGAAGAACGGAGGTGCGTCGGCCCGGACCCGATAGGTCGGCGAGGCATCCCGGAAGATCTCGGGGTGCTCTGATTCCTTCGTCTTCATCACCCTCTTTTCGAGCATGGTGAGCAGGCCGGGCCCGAAGATGGCCGAGCCGTCGGGCGAGCTGGTCAGGTCCATGACGCCGTAGAAGGGCACCGCGGCCTGAACCGTCGTGTCGGCCTCCTCGAACCCCGGCTGGAAGGCGGGGTCACCGGAGCTCAGCGCCAGCAGCGCGCAGAGGTGCCCGCCCGCCGAACCACCGCTGACGGCCACGAAATCGGGGTCGCCCCCGTAGTCCTGTATGTGCTCCTTGACCCAGGCCACGGCCTTCTTGGCGTCGACGATGTGGTCCGGCCACGTGGCCGCCGGGCTGAGCCGGTAGTTGATGGCTACGCAGACCCAGCCCCGGGCCACCAGTTCGTACATCATGGGCTTGCCCTGTTCGCGCTTCTCGCCGATCATCCAGGCGCCGCCGTGGATATACACCATGACCGGCGCCTTGCCGGGAGGGGCCAGACGGGACTGGTACACGTCCAGGCGGTGCCGCTTGATGCCGTCGCCCCAGTAGTCGATGTTGGCGGTCACTCGGACAGCCCGCGACGGGAACGGGATGGCACGGGTCACCCGCCACCATTTGCCCCAGCTGGGCTCGGTGGGTTCCGCGGGGACCGGGAACGCGCCCGACCGCACCTCGGCCAGAGCCGCCGCGGTGACCCCGGACGCACGATGACCGGCGACGCCCAGCCCGATCAGTGCCACCCAGACCACCGCCGCAACCGCCAGGCCGAGCCAACCGGCCCAGTTGGAAAGCGCGCCGGCCCAGATGAAGAGGGCGGTGGCCACCGCCTGCCACACGATGTTCTGGAAGGCCAACTCGCCGGCGATCCAGCCGCAGACGAAACTGACGATGGTGAAGGGCTCCCGCCGGATGGGGCGGTAGGCGAGGGCCACCGCGACGGCACCGATGAGGGTCACGATCAAAAAGGCATACGGCACGCCACCATCTTCGCCCGCGCGAGGTCTCTCCGCAGGTCCACCCTGGTCCGAGTCGTCCCCTCCCGTTTGCCCTGGCCTTATGAAGGCGCGAGGTTATGGACAATGACCCTGGAGAGTCGATGACCCCCGAACGGTTGACCGGGCTCGATGCGAGTTTTCTCTACTTGGAGACCCCGACCCTCCACATGCATGTGGCCATGACCGCCGTCTTCGACCCCTCGACGGTGCCCGGCGGGTACTCGTTCCGCCGGATCCGCCAGCTGATCAACGATCGCATTCCCCTGGTGCCCGTCTTCCAGCGGCGCCTGGTGGAGGTGCCGATGCGGCTCGGCCACCCGGTCTGGGTGGATGATCCCGAGTTCGACATCGACAACCATCTACGCCGTGCCGCGCTGCCTTCGCCCGGAGGCATGCGCGAGTTGGGCGACTTCGCGGCGGACGTGATCAGCCGCCAGTTGCACCGTGACCGCCCGCTGTGGGAGATGTGGATCGTGGAGGGGCTGGAGGACGGGAAGATCGCGCTCGTGGTCAAGATGCACCACAGCACCATCGACGGCGTTTCCGGGGCCGAGCTGCTCGGGGTCCTCTTCGACCTGGAGCCCAACCCACCCGAGACGCGCCCGCAGACCGCCCGCCCTCTCGACTCTCGCATCCCCTCCGGCCTGGAACTGGTCTCGCAGGCGATGATCGCCGGCCTCGTGGCGCCGTTCGACCTCGGACGCACCATGGTGCGGACAACACGGAACATTTTCGACGTGCGCCGTATCCGCCAAGGCCTCACCGGCAAGGCCGCATTGCCCTTGACCGCGCCGCGCACCTCCATCAACGTCGCGGTGCACGCCCGGCGACGTGTCGCCTTCGCCGCGGCCAGTCTGGCCGATGCCAAAGCGTTGAAGAACAAAATGGACACCACGGTCAACGACGTCGTGCTCGCCATGTGCACCGGTGCACTGCGTACCTACCTGTTGGCGGGCGACGAGCTCCCCGACATCCCCCTCGTGTCGGTCGTGCCGGTCTCGGTCACGCCGGACGTGGCCGGGTTGAAGGGCTCCAACAAGATATCGGCCATGTTCGTGCAACTGCCCTGTCACATTGAGGACCCGCTGGAACGTCTGCATTTCATTCATGAGGGCACCAAGGGGGCCAAGGAGGAGCACCAGGCGCTCGGGGCGACGACACTGCAGGACTGGGCCGAGCACGCCACGCCGAACGTGTTTGCCGCCGCGGCGCGGCTCTACACCGGTATGAAGCTGGCCGACCGGCACCGGCCCGTCGCCAACCTGGTGATTTCCAACGTCCCCGGCCCGGATTTCCCCCTCTACCTCGGGGGGAGCCAGATGCTCGGCATGTTCCCGCTTGGACCGGTGATGGATGGCATGGGCCTGAACATCACGATCATGAGCAACATGGGCGTCCTCTACTGGGGGTTGGCGTCCGATGCCCGAGCCGTCCCGCGCCTGTGGGACGTTGCGGCCGCCATCCCGCATGCCCTGCACGAGTTGATGGAGGCGGCCGGGCTGGAATCCGAGCCGTTCGACGTCCCGATCCACCTCGGGCCCGGCATGCCCCCGACGGCCAACTGGATCCGCACCGCGGCGCCGATCAGGACCGAGACGACCGGTAGCCTGGGCCCATGACCGTTCGAGAGCTGGGCCACCTGGTGCTGTACGTGCGCGACCTCGGGCGCTCCGTGGACTTCTACCGCGATGTGCTGGGCTGGCGACAGGTTCTGCCCGCGCCCGGGGAGGCGCCCGTTGGCGCTGCCGGGTTCTCGTCGGGCCGTACGCATCATGAGCTCCTGCTCATCGAAGTCGGTGCCGACGCCACGCCGATCCCGCCCGGACGCCGCGTCGGGATGTACCACTTCGGCCTCAATGTCGGGGAGACCGATGACGACCTGCGCGCCGCGCTGGAGGCAGTCCGGTCCGCCGGCGCCACCGTGGTCGGCTCCGCCGATCACACCGTGACTCACAGCATCTACATCCTCGACCCCGACGGGAACGAGATCGAGCTCTACGTCGACGTACCCGGTGTGGACTGGCAGTCGAATCCGACGCTCGTCGGCGCCGCAGTCCGGCCCCTCCGGCTCTGACCGGTCCATCCGGTTCCGTTCGCGCCCGACGGTGAACGATGCACCGCGCACCGTGCGCTCCGACCGTGAAGGCGAACAGGTCGCAGCGGAATGCCTGTGTCGCGGCGGCGTCGCCGTGGTACCCACGGACACCGTCTACGGGCTGGCCGCACGGCCCGCGGAGGCCGACGCGGTACGCGCAATCTACCGCATGAAGGGGCGGCCCGAGGGCATGCATCTTCCCGTCCTGGCCGCTTCCCTGCCCGACGTGCACGCTCTGGGCGTGGCGGTCACCGCCGGGGCCGCGACCTTGGCGCGCCGCTGGTGGCCGGGGCCCCTGACCTTGGCTTTCGGCTTCGAGCCGGATCTCGAGCGGCCGTCATGGCTGGACGGCCGCACCGAAGTGGCCGTGCGCATCCCCGACCACGACTTCCTGCGCCGGCTCCTCGAGCTGACCGGCGTCCTCGTCGTCACCAGCGCCAATGCCCATGGCGCGCCCACCCCGCGCCATGCCCGGGACGTGGCGGTCGCTTTGGGTTCGTCGGCCGACCTGATTGTCGACGGGGGGAGCTGCAGGACATTCCCTCCACGCTGGTGAACGTCCGCGAGCCCGTACCGTCCGTGGAACGTGAGGGCGCCATACCGCGCCAGGCCATCACGGACGCTCTGCGGGAGGCGCAATGAGCCGCACTCTGCTGGCCATAGAGACGTCGTGCGACGAGACGGCGGCAGCCGTCATCGACGACGAGCTGTCGGTGCGCTCTTCGGTGGTCGCCAGCCAGATCGATCTGCACGCCGAATTCGGCGGGGTCGTACCGGAGCTGGCCAGCCGTGCGCACCTCGAGACGGTGACGCCCGTCGTTGCGCGCGCCCTGCGCGAGGCCGACATTGCCGGCAAGGACCTGACCGCCATTGCCGTGACCGCCGGTCCCGGTCTGGTCGGCGCGCTGCTCGTCGGCATCGCAACGGCCAAGGCACTGGCCCTGGGGTGGGGGCTCCCCGTCGTGGGGGTCAACCACCTTGAGGGCCATCTGGCCAGCGTCTACCTCGCCGACCCCGAGGTGCCGTTCCCGCAGATCGCACTGCTGGTGTCAGGTGGCCACTGCATGCTCACGCGCTGCAGCGGGCCGGGACGTTACGAGCTCCTCGGCGAGACCGTGGACGACTCCATCGGCGAGGCCTACGACAAGGTGGCGCGCTACCTGGGCCTGGGGTACCCGGGTGGACCGGTGTTGGATCGGCTGGCCGCAGGCGGCAACGACGTGCTCGCCTTCCCGCGGCCCATGCTCGCCGAGGGGTACGCCTTCTCCTTCTCGGGGCTGAAGACCGCAGTGGTCAACCACGTACGCGCCGATCCTGCCTTCTCCGAGAGCGAGGTGGCGGCGTCGTTCGTCGCCGCCTGCATGGACGTGCTGATCGCCAAGCTCCGCCGTGCGCTCGAAGAGTTCGGCGACCCTGCGGTGGCCATCGTCGGCGGAGTGGCGGCCAGCCCCATTCTGCGGGCGCGGGCCCAAGTCCTCGCGGACGAGTTCGGTACGAGGCTGCTCATCCCCCCTCAGGCGATGGCCACCGACAACGCCGCCATGATCGGCGTGGCGGGTTGGCAGAAGCTCATGGCGGCCGGCGCCAGCGCGGCGTCCTTCGGGCCCGAGCCCGACCTGCGGCTCCGCTTCGCTTAGACCGTCAGGTCGTCGTCGCCCGGCGTGTCCGACGGCGGCGCTCCCGCGATCCGAACAGGTGTGAGGAGAGATCGAGCACGACGCCCAGCGCCACGATAAACCAGCCGAACGAGTCCACGCCTTTCCCCGGTGCGTAGACGAGCGCGAAGAAGAGGGTGGTGTACGGCAGGAGCAGAAATCCGATGACGCCCTCCCAGCCGGACCGGAAGGCGATGGTCAAGCGGTCCGAGAAGATCCAGAGCAGGAAGATGACGAAGCGCGGTGAGATCGCCGCCAGGAGCGCGAAGAGGCATCCCACGGCTCAGAGAGGCAGCCCGCCGGTCGCCGCATTCGTCGATCCCGTGTCCTTGTAGGCCGCAATGGTGCGCTCGGCGATGCGCATCTGGTGGATCTCGTCGGCACCGTCGGCGAACCGGGCCCACCGCGCGTGCTGGAGCATGTTGGCCAGCGGCGTATCGGTGGAATAGCCCAGCGCGCCGTGCACCTGCATGGAGCGGTCGATGATGCGGTTGAGGCTGTTGGCCACGAAGTGCTTGGTCATGGAGACCTCCGTGCGGAAGTCGTCGCCACGATCGATCTTGTACGCCGCATGGAGCACCATCAGTTTGCACTGGTACAACTCCATGGCCGAGTCGGCGATGAGCCACTGCACTCCCTGCTTCTCCGCCAGCAGCGATCCGTGCGAATACCGCTGCAGAGAACGGTCCACCATCATGTCGAGCGCCGTCTCCGCCTGGGCGATCCAACGCATGCAATGAGCCAACCGGGCCGGCCCCAGCCGGTACTGCCCGAGGCGGTGGCCGTTGCCGCGCCCGCCGAGGATCTGCGTGTCGTGCACGCGCAGATCCGTGATGACGATTTCGGAATGCCCGGTGGACCCGTGCATGGTCTCGACCTCGCGGACATCGTTCCAGCCCTCGGCCGGGAGGTCGACCAGGAACGCCGTGTTGGCGCCCCGCGATCCCGGCGGGACGTCCGGCTCGGTCCGGGCCACCAGAATGGCGAACTGGGAGCGGCGCGCGTTCGAGATGAACCACTTGTGACCATTGATGATCCACTCGTCGCCGTCCTTCTCCGCCCGGGTTTGAATCAGGGTCGGGTCGGAGCCGGCCACCTCCGGCTCGGTCATGGCGAAGCACGACATGGCTGTGCCCTCGCACAGGCGACGGAGGTAATTGTCCTTCTGGGCGTCGGTGCCCCAGTGCAGAAGGGTGTGCATGTTGCCCTCGTCGGGAGCCATGCAGTTGAGGATCCATGGACCCAGGCGTGTCTTGCCGGCCTCCGCCTGGACCATGGCCAGCTCGACGTGACCGAGCCCCATGCCTCCCCACTCGACGGGCATATGGGGCAGCCACAGGCCGGCCCGCTTGGCCTCCTCGCGCAAGTCCAAAATGGTGACGAGGTAGTCGTGGCGCGATGTGACGGTCGACTCGTCGTCGAATCCCTTTATCCGAGGCTGCACCGTGTCCTGAATGAAGGAGCGCACCCGGAGGCGGATCTCCTCGTGCTCGGGGGCGAGGGTGAAATCGATGGCCATGGCCGCCTTCCTCGGTCGCCTAGTAAAGGCCGACCACGTTGCCGTTCTCGTCGATGTCGATGCGCTCCGCCGCCGGACTGCTCGAGAGCCCAGGCATCGTGCGCATGTCGCCGCTGATGAGATAGACGAAACCGGCACCGACGTTGGCCTTCGCCTCGCGCACGGGGAGGCGCCACCCTCGGGGGGCGCCCCGGAGGGTGGGATCCGACGAGATGGAGAGGTGGGTCTTGGCGATGCAGACCGGGAAGGAGCCGAACCCCGCCTCCTCGTACATGTCGAGCTGGCTGCTCGCCCTCGGAAGATAATCGACCCCTTCGGCGCCGTAGATCTCGGTGGCCACCGTCTCGATCTTCTGCCGGAGGGTCGCCCCGTCGTCGTAGAGCATGCGGAATTCTCCCGGCTCGGCCGCGGCCTCCACCACCGCCTCGGCCAGCTCGATCGCGCCCTTCCCGCCGTTCTCGAAGTGTGTGCAGACGGCCGCACGCGCCCCCACCGACGCCGCGATCTCGCGGATGGCTGCGTGCTCGGAAGGGAAGTCGCCGGCCATCGCGTTGATGGCGACGACAGGGGTCACGCCGTGACGGCGCACGATGGCCAGGTGGGCCAGCAGGTTCGCCGCACCGAGCTGGACCTCCTCGGGGTTCTCGTCCAGCATGGCCGGCGGCAGCGGGCGGCCGGCCACGACCCGGTGCCGTCCCGAATGCAGCTTCATCGCCCTCACCGTCGTCACCACCACCGCCGCATCAGGCGTGAGGCCCGACGTCCGGCACTTGATGTTGAAGAAGCGCTCCGCACCCATGTCGGCCCCGAACCCCGCCTCGGTGATGAGGAACTCCCCGGCGTGAATCCCGATCAGGTCGGCCACCACCGACGAGTTCCCGTGGGCGATGTTGCCGAAGGGGCCGGCATGGACGAGCGCCGGGGTGTGCTCGAGGGTCTGCAATAGATTCGGCTTGATGGCGTCGCGGATGACCACGGTCATGGCGCCGGCGGCGCGAATCTGCTCCGCCGTCACAGGCCTGCCGGCCGACGTGTACCCCACCACAATGCGGCCCATGCGCTCGCGCATGTCGCGCAACGACGTCGAGAGCGCGAGCACGGCCATCACCTCGGAGGCCGGAGTGATGTCGAACCCGGTCTGCCGAGGTGTGCCGTCTTGTTTCGTCCCCATTCCGCTCACGATGTGCCGGAGCGAGCGGTCGTTGACGTCGAGCACGCGCTTCCATGTGACGTCGTGCGGATCGAGCCCGTGCGTGTTGCCGTGGTAGATGTGGTTGTCAACCATGGCCGCCAGGAGATTGTTCGCCGCGGTCACCGCGTGCAGATCACCGGTCAGGTGCAGGTTGAGGCTCTCGAAGGGGACCACCTGGCTGTAGCCACCGCCGGCCGCGCCGCCCTTGATACCGAAGGTCGGTCCCATGGAGGGCTGACGAATGGCGATGGTCGCCTGCCGCCCGATACATCCCAGAGCCTGACCGAGCCCGACCGTCGTGGTCGTCTTGCCCTCCCCGAGGGGCGTCGGGGTCACGGCGGTGACGACGACGTAGCGGGCCCGCGGCCGATCAGCCAGGGCTTCGATTGCATCGAGGCTGATCTTCGCCACCTCGGTGCCGTAGGGCTCGAGGAGCGTGGGGTCGATCCCCATCTGTGCGGCAATGTCGGTCATCGGGCGCAACGTGGCCCGCCGCGCGATTTCGATGGCCGGAGGAAGAGTCACCGGCAGGGATCATGCCAGACGGACCGCGAGGGTCGCCGCCCGGAAGGATCTCGCAGGCGGGTGCCGCGACGACGTACCCTCGGGGTTGCCGCGCTCCGGAGGGCCGGGGTGTGGGCCCGCTGCTGGGCAGAGGAAGGCACAGGAAGGGAGCGTTGCCATGTCGAAAGCCGACGGTGTGTTCATCTTCATCGGGACGTATGCCAGCGAGGTGGACGCCCGCGCCGACTACGACGTCGTCAAGGACCTCCACGCGGTCGGTGCCGTCGGCACCTACGATGCCGCCGTCATCACCAAGGGCGACGATGGGAAGATCCACGTCAACAAGGACGAGACGACGACGCGGCACGGGGCCTGGGGTGGTGCCGCCGCAGGCGCGCTGGTCGGGATCCTGTTCCCCCCGTCCATCATCGGATCGGCCATTGCGGGCGCCGCCATCGGCGGCGTCAGCGGGCACCTCTGGAAGGGGATGTCCCGCACCGACGTCAAGGAATTCGGCGAAGCAATCGACTCCGGCGAGGCGGCGCTCGTGATCGTCGGCGAGACGACGATTGAGGACGCTATCGAGAAGGCCGCGCTCAAGGCCCAGAAGAAGGTGGCCAAAGAGCTCCAGGTCGACAAGAGGGATGTCGACAAGGCGGTGCAGGAGGCCGCGCAGTCGATCTCCTGATCCGTCACCCGCTTGCGTCAGCCTGCGCCCCATGATCGCCATCCACCTGCTCGTGCTGGTGATCGGCGCACTGGCTGCGTTAGCCGTCTTGGGCTCAGCACTCCAGACGGTCGTGCTGCCCCAGCAGGGCTTCCCTCGACTGTCGCAGTTCGTCTTCGCGCTCGTCTACCGGATTCTGGTGAGCAGGCGCCAGGACAATCCCCGGGGAAGGTCGTTGCGACGGCTCTATGCGCCCGTTGCCCTGGTCAGTCTTCCGCTGGCCTGGATGATCCTCATCATGCTGGCCTTCACCGGCATCTACTGGGGCACGGCGACCTCAACTGGTCGCAGGCCTTCGAGGTCAGCGTCTCGTCGCTCACCACCATGGGGTTCTCCGAGCCCAACGGGACGGGGCGGATCTGGATCGCCTTCGTGGAGGCGACGATCGGGCTGGGCCTGGTCGCCCTGCTCATCAGCTACCTGCCCACCATCTATTCGGCCTACAACGGCCGCGAGAAGGGAACGAACCGCCTGCGCCCGATCGTGGGCTCACCGCCCAGTGCGACCGAATACCTCCGATCGCTACAGCGCCTGGGCAGCCTCGAGAGCCCTGAGATCTGGCGCACCTCGGCCGACTGGATGCTCGACCTCGAGCAGACGCACACCGCGTTCCCAATCCTCACCTACTTCCCCGAGTCCGACTCCGAGCAATCGTGGGTGGCCACGATGGGGTCGGTGCTCGACGCCGCTGCGCTGGTCTTCGCCGTCTCCGACGTCGACTTCGGCGAGGTCTTCGCCGACGCGCAGAAGGGCCCGCTGACCGTGCTCGTCTACGGCTTGCCGCTGATCGTGCGCATCGCACGAGCCGTCAACATCCCCCTGCCGCCGCCGACCAGGCTCCAGGACCTGCTCGCGCAGGTCGGCCAGCCCGAGCCGGCGACCAGCATCAGCCGGAGCGAGTACGACGCCGCCATGACCGCGTTGTCGGGCATCCTCGTCGTCGAGTCGGGCCGAGAGGAGGAGGCGTGGCTCCGGTTCAGCTGGATCCGTTCCGCCTACGATCCCGCGTTACGGGCCCTGGCCGGGGTGACGTTGGCGACCCCTGCGCCGTGGACGACCGATCGTCCGGCGCGGGTGGGCAAATTCCGCTTCCTCCGGCGTCGGCCGCTGCACGTCGACTGGAGACTGGGACTGCCCGCGACACCCGCCGTCGGCCCGTCCGTTACAGGTGGCTGAACCCGCCCGATTCCTCTTTGGTCATCGACACTGACACCGGGTGGCGGTCGAAGTGGGCGATCGACTGCTCCATGTCCTGGAGCAACAGACTGGCCAGGTCGCGACTGACACCCTGACGCACCAGGATCCGCTGGACCGAGATGTCCGAGACGGAGCCGGTCAGCGGGTAGGCCGGCACCTGCCAGCCACGGGCCCGCAGGCGGTCGGCCACGTCGTAAAGCGTGTACCCCGGCTCTTCGCCTTCCTTGATACGCCAGGCCACCGACGGAATCCCCTTGAGCGGATTCGAATCGCACAGGAGCTCGAACGGGCCCAGCTTGACCACCTCTTCCGCCAAGAACTTCCCCGTGTCGTAACAGGCATCGTGCACGTTGCGGTAGCCGTTACGACCCAGCCGCACGAAGTTGTAGTACTGCGCCACAATCTGGCCGGCCGGGCGGGAGAAGTTGATCTGGAAGACCGGCATGTCACCCCCGAGGTAGGTGACATGGAAGATCAGGTCGTCCGGCAGTTCCGACGCGTCCCGCCACAGCACCCAGCCCACGCCGAGCGGAGCCAGGCCGAATTTGTGACCCGACGAGCTGATCGACTTCACGCGGGGACGCGGAAGTCCCACGGGATGTCCGGCGCGCAGAAGGGGGCGAGGAACGCCCCGCTCGCCCCGTCCACGTGGATGTCGACGTCGAGACCGGTCTCTTCCTGCAGCTTGTCGAGCGCCTGGGAGAGCTCCAGCACCGGCTCGTACGTCCCGGTGTAGGTGACGCCGAAGGTGGGGACGACCATGATGGTGTTCTCGTCCACCCGCTCGAGCATCTGCTCGACGTCCATCTGGTAGCGCCCCGGGGCCATGGGGATCTCTCGCATCTCGATGTCCCAATACTTGGCGAACTTGTGCCAGACCACCTGCACGGGCCCGCAGACCATGTTGGGCTTGTCCGTGGGCTTGCCCTCCGCCTCGCGCTTGGCCCTCCAGCGCCACTTGGCGGCCATGCCGCCCAACATGCAGCCCTCCGAGGACCCAATGGCTGAGCAGCCGACGGGTTCGCCTGTCTCGGGTGCGTTCCACAGGCCGGCCAGCATGCGGACGCATCGCCGTTCCAGCTCGGCCGTCTGGGGATACTCGTCCTTGTCGATGAGGTTCTTGTCGATGCAGAGGTCCATCAACTGGTGGACCTCCGGCTCTTCCCATGTCTGGCAGAACGTGGCCAGGTTCTGGCGCGCGTTCCCGTCGAGTAGGAGCTCGTCGGAGATCGCCCGCATCACGTCCTCTGGACGCATCTCGTCGCTGGGACAGTGCGTGGCCGGTAGCGGTGCCTTCAGGCCCTGGTCGGCGTAGACCGAATCGATCAGTTGATCGCGGAGGTTCTCCCGCTTGTGCAAAGGCATGATGGGCCCCCTGGGCTTGGACGTGGTCGGACACCCAGACCGTATCGGTCTTAGGGAACTGGGGCGACCTCGCGCCTTGGCCAAGTCGCATCCGTCCGTCCGACGACCTCGGCCGCCGGACGGATGCGGACGCGTGCGACTAACTGGCGAGCAGTTGCAGGCGAGCGCGGCCCGGGCGCTCGCGGGTTCCCGTGCGCGCTCCGGGTGCGGGTGCGGCCTTGGCCGAGTTCACCCGAACAGTCTCAGGACGATCGGCCAGCTTCGAGCGAAGCTGGCGGAGCGCCTTGGTGTGGATCTGGCACACCCTGCTCTCGGTCACGCCGAGGACCTGTCCGATCTCCGTCAGGGTCAGTCCGTCGTAGTAGTACATCATCAGGACGGTGCGCTCCCGCTCGGGCATCCCGTCCACGGCCATGACCAAAGCCTCTTTCGATTCCTTGGCCTCGAAGGTGTCGACGGGTCCCCATGACCCGTCGGGCAATGTCTCGCCCAGCGTGGAGCGCTCGGATCGATCGCCGCCACGAAGTACCTCGTCGAGCGCCATCATGCCGACCGTCGAAATCTTGCGCAGCGCCTTGTGGAAGTCGCCGACGGACATCTCGAGCTCGGCTGCCACCTCGGCTTCGTTGGGCGTTCGCCGCAACGTGCCCTCCAAATGCGTGAACGCCTGTTCGACCGCTCTGGCCTTGGTGCGCACTGACCGGGGAACCCAGTCGATGGAGCGCAATTCGTCGATGATCGCCCCCTTGATGCGCGGAATGGCGTAGGTCTCGAAGCGCAGATTGCGATCGAGCTCGAACCGCTCGATCGCATCGATGAGTCCGATGATGCCGTAGCTGACGAGGTCTTCCTCGTCGAAGTGCCGGGGCAATCCGGCTAGCACGCGACCGGCGATGTACTTGACGAACGGCGAGTAGTAGATGATCAGCTGGTTACGAAGTGACTGCTCTCCGGTCCGCTTGAACTCAGACCAGAGATTCTCGATACCCGCCTCTGTCGAACCCTGCGCCGTGGACAACGGACTTGTTGTCGATCCCACGTTTGTTTCCCCCTCTGTCATTTGCACCATCCGACCGGTGCACCTTCTGTCCCGTAACCACTATTTGGCCATGACCATTTCGCGTACTCAGGAGCTGTGACCACTCTAATACTTCGCCCTCTTTCAGATCGGTTGCGTCAGCGTTGTCGAACGGTTGCAGAGCCCGCGCAACCTTTGCGCAACTTTTGCGTCCTGCGCCGCCTGCCGGCGTCATGCAGTTCGACGACGCGTCGTTTTTGGCCTGTCGGAGTGACCGATTTCGACCGAGGAAACAAGAGCGGTGGCGATGCACGCAGAGGTCGCGGCTCGCGTGGTCGGTGGTGAGCGGGCCGGGGAGAGCGGGTGGCGCCGCATCCCGGCGGACCGCACGATCTGCTCGTGCGCGACCGTGAGCGATTCCCTCAAGGTTGACGTAGGCGCGGCCGAGAAACACAGCATGGGTCACACACCCCTGATGCAGCGAGGGACTTCGGAAAGAGTGGACCGATGAACCCGCCCCTGGGCGTGGCGACACGCGTCCCGACACACCACCGCGGCCTCCGGCCGCTGGACTCGACCGGCACGAGCACTCTGCCCTCGCCCGCGGGCGTCGAGCAGGGCGAGCTGACGATCCTCGTGGCCGAGGACGATCACAGTTGCCGCAGCGCGCTGCTCCAGTACTTCGATCGCAGCGGTTACCGGGTGACGGAGGCCACTGACGGGCCCTCCACGCTGCGGGCCGTCTTTCAGCATTCCGCCAGCCTTGTCATCCTTGACCTGGGACTTCCCGGGTTCGACGGCACGGACGTGCTGGCCAAGATCCGCCGTCACAGCGCCGTGCCGGTCATCGTCTGCTCCGGACGGGACTCGGAGGACGACAGGATCCGCACCCTCAATCTGGGCGCCGACGACTTCGTCGTGAAGCCGTTCTCCTTCGCGGAACTCGAGGCCAGAGTGCGAGCCGTCCTGCGGCGCGGCCAGAGCGAGCCGGCGGCCACATGCCTCCACCACGGCGAGCTCGTGGTGGATCGCGACACTCGGACCGTGACCGTGCGCGACGAGTCGGTCCCGATGACACGCAAGGAATTCGATCTGCTCGCGTTCCTGGCGGCGTCGCCGGGGCAGGTCTTCTCCCGCGAGGACCTGCTCGAGCGGGTCTGGGGCTCGACCGAGGAGTGGCAAGGTCGCTCGACGGTGACCGAGCACGTACGACGGGTCCGTCTCAAGATTGAGGCCGACCCGGATTCCCCGCGTTGGATCACGACAGTCCGAGGTGTCGGCTACAGGTTCACCCTGCCCGAGGCCTGAGCAGGCGGACACACCGGGGAGGTTTGGCGTACATGAATCGAGAGCGTCGCGCCTGCACTACGGACGCTCAATTTTTAGTCCGAAAGTCCTATGGAGCCGGCACCTTCATGTGCCGACACTGAGGACACAGCTCGGCACCGAGTCACCGTGAGGCGGATTTTGACTTGGTCCGGCGCACGAGGTGCCGTTCCGCACAGAGTGCGAAATGGACGAGAGGGGCAAAGGACATGGTCGGCTCGGCGCAAGCGCTCGCTCGACGTGAGGCCACCAGCGGGGTCGCAACGGGCGGCGTGCTGGCCGTGATGGTCTCGGCATCTGAGCGTGCCCGATGACCTCTCCCATGGACATCTCTGCCCAGGGTGCCCCCTACGGGGAGAGCCTCCGCACCGCCGGTACCAATCCGACCACCGTGTTCACACCAACGGGCGTGGTCGCGACCGAGAAGACGATCCTCGTGGCCGAGGACGACACCAACACGCGCCGCGCCCTCCAGCACTATCTCAAGCGCTCGGGCTACGAAGTCACAGAGGCGGCCAGTGTGAGCGAGTCGCTCGATGCGGTCTTCGCGCACCCGGCGGATCTGGTCATCCTCGACTTCGACATCGGTGGCGGCACCGCGGACGTCCTGACGACCATTCGTCGCCGGAGCTCCGTTCCCGTCATCGTCTGCTCCGGGCGGTCCTCGGAGCGTGACCGCGTGGCACTCCTGAATCTCGGGGCCGACGACGTGCTCGCCAAGCCGTATTCGTTCGCCGAGCTCGAAGCCCGGATGCGGGCGGTACTGCGCCGCGGCCTGGCGACGCCCACGACGACGCTCGACCACGGGGACCTCGTTATCGATCAGGGAACCCGCAAGGTGACGGTCGACGGCGTCGAAGTGGTCATGACACGCAAGGAGTTTGATCTTCTGGCCTTCCTCGCCTCGGCACCCGGAAGGGTGTTCTCACGCGAGGACCTGCTCGAGCGAGTGTGGGGATCCAACGGTCGCTGGCAGGGACGGTCGACCGTCACCGAGCACATCCGCCGGGTCCGCCTGAAGATCGAAACCGACCCCGAGAACCCGCGCTGGATCACGACCATCCGGGGCATCGGCTACCGATTCACCGCGCCAGTCGACTGATCGCCGGGTGGGGGCAGGAAGCCCCTGCTCCCCGCTGATCGCCATCGCCTCAGTGCGCGGCGCTCCAGGCCGCCCAGCCGGCCAGGGCCACCAGGACCACGGCGGTGACGATCCTGATCGTCGAGATGTTGATCACCCGGAGGAGACTCTGACCGCTCACCACGGCCAGCCCGGCAACCGCCCAGAGGGCAAGCGTGGCGCCGACGGCAACGGAGAGAGGGTCGTGGTAGTGGGCGGCCAGGTTGGCGGTCAGGATCTGCGTGAGGTCACCCCACTCGGCCAGAAAGATCACGAGGAACGCGGTCACGGCGATGCGACGGTGTGACGCCACCTCACGCTCGACGAGTTCCTCGTCCTTCCGCTCCTTGACCGCCTCACGAAGCGCGAGCGCTGCACCCACCAGGAACATGCCCGCGACCACGGCATCGAGCACCTGATGGGGCAGCAGATGGAAGAGGGCGACGCCGATGGTGACCGCGATGACCACGTGCACAGTGAAGGCGGCGGCGGCGCCCAGCCAGACGATGGCCGGACGGCCCCGCGTCGACATGACCAACGAAGCGAACATGGTCTTGTCCGGGAGCTCGCCGATGAAGATGATCGGAAAGACGGCGAAGGCGACGGCGAAATCCACAGGGACCTTTCTGTCAGGTCCGAAGGTAGCGTGCCGACGGCGCCCCCCTCGGGCAGGGCTTCCGCGGCGACGTGAGTCCAGGAAGGCCGCCGCCAACCCCCGTCGCGCGCGACCGGCGAGGATACGGCCCCTGTCAGTGGGACTGGTCGAGGAGCGACTGGCCCGTCATGGTGAAGACGGTCTCGTCGTCACACTGGCGCCAGAGATCGAGCAGCTCCAACGACACCGGGTCGCAGCCGTACCGCATCGGCCCCTCGGTGTCGAGGATCGCGTCGGCGATGGCCGATGCCGCCTGCGCCGGATCGACGACACGGGGGTCGGCATATTCTCGGCGCAAGGATGCAGCGACGTCGGCCAGGGGCCGGTAGTCGGCGAACCGGGCCGCGCCCGGCTCTCCCGTGCTCAGGCGGAACATATCGGTATCGATGGGCCCGGGAAGTATTTCGACGACCCGGATCCCGAACGGCGCCACCTCGACCCGCAGACTGTCGCCGAAGGCCGACGCCGCAGCCTTGGAGGCGCGGTAGGCCGAGAAGAAGGGTACGGACGCGAAGATGGACGACGACGTCACGGTGCAGACCACAGACGGTTGGTTCGCCCGCAACACCGGGATGGCGGCCGAGGTCAGCGCCACGACTCCGAAGACGTTGGTCTCGAACATCCGACGCCAGTCCTCCATATTGGCGTGTTCCACCGGCAGGTAGTCGGTGTCGATGCCCGCATTGTTGACGAGCACGCGCAGATCCGAGGGAAATTCGAAGGTGGAAGGGTCCGTCACGTCGAGGCGGCGGACCTCGACCCGCCCTCCCGCCTCTGCAGCCATGCCTGTCCCGGCATCCGTATCCCGCATGGTCGCCACGGTGTCAAAGCCGCGGCGTGCCAACTCGACGGCAATGGCCCGCCCGATGCCGCGGCTTGCTCCAGTGACCAAAGCACTCCCGTGAATGTCCATGCGCCGATTCTTCCCCACCGGGGCACAGCACCGACACCCAGTCGACGGTGGGAAGCCGAGAAGCCAATGCGACGGCCGCGACGCGCTTCGCGACCAGGGAGTCTCATGGTGCTCTGAGCCCCCTGTCGGTCGAGTGGACGCCGAGCTCGGACGGCCCCCGCGATCTACGGCGTTGCGATCTTCTCCCCCACGGGCCCGACGTCCATGTGCCCGAGCTGGTGCCGCAGGCACGCCTCGAGTGCGGGGTGACGGAAGACGTGCCCCGCCGCGGCCAGCCGGGCCGGGAGGACGCGCTGACTCGCCTCGACCATTTCGCGCGCGCCTTCGGCGCCCAGGAGCACGCGGGGACCGAGAGCCGGCACGGTGAGGAGCGCCGGTCGGCGCATGACGCGGGCCAGCGTCGAGGCGTAGTCGCGGTTGGTGACGGGGGTGGGTGCCACCGCGTTGAGCGGTCCGACGAGCGCGTCATCCACCAGCGCCCGCCCGAAGACGTCGAGCAGGTCGTCGAGGCCGATCCACGACACCCACTGCGAACCGGGGGCGAGCGGGCCCCCGAGACCCGCCGCGAACAGCGGGCGGAGCAGCTTCAGGCTGGCGCCACGGGCGGACTGCACAATCCCCGTCCGCACGTGGACGACACGCAGGCCCGCGGCCGTTGCCGGCGCTGTCGCCGCCTCCCAGGACTCGACGAGGTCGGCCAGGAAGCCCGACCCGCGCTCGCTGTCCTCGGTCAGCTCCTGGCCCCCACGGTCCGTCCCGTAGAAACCGATGGCCGACGCGCAGAGCAGCACGCGCGGCCCTCCGTCGAGCTCCGCCATCACCCGGGCCAGCGCGCCCGTGGGCCCGATCCGGCTGTCGCTCACGCGCCGCTTGTGGGCGTCGGTGAACCGGCCCGCGATGGACGCACCGGCCAGGTGGACGACCACATCGACACCCTCGAGCGCCCGCGGGTCGGGCTGCTCGGGCACCCAGGCCCGTTCCAGCGCATGACGAGGCGGGCGGCGCACCAGGCGGATGACTCGTTGCCCACCGGTCGAGAGGTAGGCGCACAGGGCCGAGCCGATGAGGCCCGATGAGCCGGTGACGGCGACCGTCAGGAGGCGTCGGTCCGCTGGCCGCAGACGCTGGTGGGCAGCCAGGTCGTCGGCCAGTTGGTTGTGCCGGTAGCGGAAGGTCTGCAGGAGGAACGAGCCTGGCACCGGCGTCTCGACGCTGTCGGTGACCTTGGTCTTCGCACCGTCGACCGCTTCGAACGAGTGTGTATGGCGCCAGTGCAGGGGCAGTGACACCAGCTCGTCGACGAACCGGTGCGGTGGGTCGTCACCGGAATGCTGTGCCACCCAGGGCAGACGCCCGGGCAACCTCAGGATCGCCCGCCCGTCGACCAGCGAGAACGCCTCCTGGGCCACCACGATCGGCTGCCAGGGCGGCAGGAGGCGCACCAGTGCCCCGGGCCGTTCGTGCCAGGCGAAGACCTCTGACACCGGAGCGTCGATGATGCTCGAGTACTGCAGCCCCATGTCCTGCTCCCGTCCCGGCGCCACGCTGCCCTGCCGTCAGTTGCAGGATATGGCCGAGCCGAGCGAAGGGGTCCCACCGTGGAGACACTGCAGGTCGACGAGCCACACGAGGGCGTCACCCGGATCACCCTCGACCGCCCGGAGCGGTTGAATGCCATGAACGCGACGCTCATCGGCGAGCTCCATGACGTCCTGACGGTGACTGCGGCGAACCCCAGGTGCCGGGTGGTCGTCCTCACCGGTGCCGGCCGGGGCTTCTGTGCCGGGCTGGACCTCGCCGGGTACGGCACGGCGCCAAGGTCCGAGGACCTCGACCGCGTGGGAGCCACCTTTGCCACGCAGACGCACATCGCGGCGCTCGTACCCCGGCTGCGTTCCCTGCCCCAGCCTGTCATCGCCGCCGTGAATGGTCCGGCGGCAGGTGGCGGCCTCGCCCTGGCCCTGGCCAGCGACATCCGGATCGCCGCCACGTCGGCGCGGTTCAACGTCGCCTTCGTGCGCCTTGGGCTCTCGGGTTGCGACATCGGCACCAGCTGGCTGCTGCCGCGCTTGATCGGCGCGTCGCGCGCCTGGGAGCTGATGCTGACCGGACGGATCATCGACGCCGGGGAGGCGGACCGGATCGGGCTCGTCCTGCGGGTGGTGCCCGACGAGGAACTGCAGCGCGCCGCCCTCGACACCGCGGAGCTCATCGCAGCGAACGCACCGTGGGGAGTCCGGATGACCAAGGAGGTCATGTGGTCCCAGCTCGAGGTCGGCTCCCTGCAGGCGGGTATCGACCTCGAGAACCGGACGCAGGTCCTCTCGTCCATGACGAACGACATGCAGGAGGCCGTGGCCGCGTTCTTGCAAAAGCGCCCGCCCAACTTTGGGAGTGGCGCGGACCCTGCGGGCTGAATCCGCCGAGGTGCCTGCCGTGCCGTCACCGCGGCGCACATCACTACGTTGTGTCGTCTGATGCGCCGCCCGCCCGACCCGACCCGTCTGCCGGGGCGGACGCGTCGAGGCCTGTCGGTCGCCAGCCTGGCGGTGGTGCTCCTGCTGGCCGGGTGTTCGGCGGCCGGGCGCACGAGCAGTGACCTCGCCGATCCCGCACGGTCCGTGTCTCCGGTCCCCGACTATGCCGACACCTGTGCCCCGGTGGGCATCGACACGACGAGCCCGTGCCTGCGCCTCACGCTCGCGGCGATCGACACGGCCAGAGCCCGGGAGGGCCTGGGCCCCATGGTCCTTCCCGCCGACTTCGCCCAGCTGACCGTTCCCGAAGAGCTCTTCGTCGCGGTCGACCGCGAACGGGTGGACAGAGGCCTGGCCCCGTTCACCGGTCTCACGACCGCCCTCGACGCCGGCGCGCAGAAGGGGGCCGCTGGGGCACGGCTCCCGCCACAGCCCGGTCCGGCCTATGGCGCGGTGACGACCGAGTGGATCGGCGATGTCGACAACGGGCTCGATGCTGACTTCCAGTGGATGTACGACGACGGCCCGGACAGCGGCGTCCCAGGCTGCTCGGGCAGCCGGACCTCGGGGTGTTGGGTGGACCGCGGCATCCTCCTCGCCCGGTTCGGATCCCCGCACCTCGTGATGGGCGCCGGCTACGAGCCCAACGGCGACGCATCGAGTGGAGACCGCGGCGGATCCTCGCTGGCCGCAACGCTGGCCACCAGCACCGCCGCCGCCAGGGGCGACGACGTCTACAGCTGGAAGCAGGCGCTCACGGCCATGGCCGCCGGCCGGCTGCCGCCGCTGCGGTCGGTTCCCTCCTCGGAGTCGAACACCGGGATCGGCGACCCCAGACGCAACGTGACGCCGGCACCCGACTACACCCGCGTCTGCGCCGAAGGCGTCGACAATTCCCCCGTCTGTGTCGGCGCGGTGCTGCGTGCCGTCAATCACGCCCACGCCCTGGAGGGGATCCGCCCCATGGTGCTGCCCACCGGGTTTGCCCGGTTGAGCATTCCCGAGCAGCTCTTCGTGGCCGTCAACCTGGAACGGGTGGACCGCGGGCTCCCGGCCTTCGCCGGCTTGACGACGGCGCTCGACCGGAACGCGCAGGAGGGCGCGGACGACGCCAATGACCCACCCGACCCGGGTCAGGCCTACGACCTCGACGACGCCGAATGGGCAGGTGGTTCGTCGAATGGGCTCGATGCGGTGTACGGATGGATGTACGACGACGGCTTCGACAGCGGCAACCTCGACTGCCTGCGCCACGGGGCTGCGGGCTGCTGGGGCCACCGCAAGGGCATCCTCGACGACTTCGGGTCGGGCCCCAACCTGGTGATGGGTGCCGCCATCGCCCCGACGGACGACACGCACAGCGGCGACAAGGGGGGCACATCCATGGCGGTCACGCTCGCTGTCGCCAGCGCGTCGACGCAGGTGCTCACATTCAGCTGGGCGCAGGTGTCTGCGCTGCTCCCGCCTGGAGCAACCTGAGAGACGAACATAGGGTGGGAACGGTGCCACCGCAGATCTATTTCAACCCGTCATGCTCGAAGTGCCGAACCGCGCGGTCCATCCTGGAGGAGCGCAGCGTCGCAGTCGAGACGATCCGCTACCTCGACGAACCTCCGACCATCGAAGACCTGAGGCAGCTCATGCAGCGGCTGGGCATCGACGACCCCCGACTGATGATGCGGACGGGTGAGCCCGTCTATGCCGAGCTGGTGCTCGCCGATCAGGCCGGTGACGCTCTCCTGGAGGCCATCACGCGTCACCCGATTCTGCTGGAACGACCGATCTTCGTCGTTGGCGACCGGGCGGTCATCGCACGTCCGCCGGAGAGGGTTCTCGAACTGCTCTGACGTCCACGGTGATCCCGTGGCGATCCTCGTAGGGTGTGCGCGTTCGGCGCACGAAACGAGGACGACAGTGACGACATCTCTGGTGTTCTACGGAATTCTCGGCATCGCGAGCACGGTGGCCGCGTTCGCCGCCAACCGACGTCTCTTCTCGGGCGGGGAGGCGGGTTCCGTCTCGCTCCTCGAAGGGATCTACTACGCGGTCGGCGTGTGCTCCCTGCTTCTCGGGTGGTACTTCAACGTGCGGTACGTGCATCTCTACGGCCACCGCGCCAGCTACATCAACTACACCAAAATGCTCTTCTCGAACTGGGCGGCGGACTCCGCCGCCCAGGACTACACGATCGTGAACCTGGTCCTGCTGCCGCTCTGGACCATCTCCGAAGGCCGACGGCGCGGTCTGCAGTGGGCCTGGATCTTCTTCGTGATGAGCCTGTTCACCAGCCTGGCCTTCTCCGCGGCGTTCTTCCTCGCCTTCATGGAGCGCCAGCTGCGCTACAACCGGTCGCTCGCTCCGTCGAGCACGGCGTAGCCGCAGTTGTAGCCCGGAATGAACGTGACGCCGGGACCGCCGTGGCACCCGGCCCCGCAGAGGTAGAGGCCCTCGACCGGCACCGGCGTGTCGGGCCACCCCGTCGGACCAGGTCGGAACGGCCCCATGAACTCCGGCTGGAGGAGGCCGTGGGTGAAGTCCCCGCCGGCGCAGCCGAACATCAACTCGTAGGTGTAGGCGGGGTAATTGAGCTGACGCTCAATGAGGTCGGGAAAGTTGGGGGCGGCCGCGGCGATCTTGGCGACGATCCGCTCGGCCATCTCGTCTCGCAACCGACCCTGGGTCTCGCGGTCGGCGATGGGGAGGTAGAACGCGAAGCTGCTGGCCGCGTGCATCCCGTCGGGAGCGAGGGTCGGGTCATCGAGCGAGGGGATCTGCAGGTTGAAGCTCGGCGACGGGGGAACCTCCCCCCGCACGCAGCCTTCGAAGTCTCGTTGCATCTGTTCCGCCGTGCCGAAGAACGTGACGTTGCGGCCGAGTTTTGGGTCATTGAGCGCCTCGTAGGGGGCGCGGTACTCGGGCAACCCGTTCAGGGCGAAGTGGGCCTGGAAGTAGGCGGCCCGGTGATCGATGGCGCCGACACGCCGCACAAAACCCTCGGGAAGGCTGTCGGCGTCGAGCAGGTGTGTGAAGGTCGTGGTCGGGTCGAGGTTCGAGACCACCACGGGCGCGGTGGCCACCTCTCCCTCACCCAGCTCGACCCCGGTCACCGCGCCGCCCTCCACGACGATCCGGGAGACCTTGGCGTGGCGCCGGAGCTCACCGCCGTGCTGCTCGAACATCCGGGCCAGGTGGTCGGCGATGGTTCCCAGACCGCCGCGTACCTTCGACATCGTCGCCGTTCCCGGCGAAGCCAGGGCGAAAGCGAGGCAGAGTGCGCTCCCGGGGGAAAAGGGGCCCCGGTACGTCGAGTTGACGGCGAGGAAGGCCAGCATGCTGCGCACCGGCGCGTGCTTGGACCGATCGGGAAGAAAGTGGTCGACCACGTCCATCACGCTGCCGAACATCGCCGTCCGGATGGCCTCGCGTTCCGTCTCGTTGGCGGCGCACGCCCACATGTCGTCGAGTGACTTCGGTGGCGTGCGCACGTCGAAGCGGCCGATGGCGCGCGCTGGGGCCTCGGCCCACGCCGCCACCTCGGCCATCCCGAGGACGGCCTCAATCCCGATCGTCGCTCCCAGGTGCTCCAGCAGCCGCTCCGGATCCGAATAGAGCAGAATCGGCGGCTGGCCATCCTCGCTGATGCTGGCGGACTGCACCTCGGGTTCGTAAATCGGGCAGGCGCCCAGGTCGAGATCCTCGAAGATCTGGTTCGGCACCGGGAACTGAATGGATCCGGCCAGCTCGAAGCGGTAGCCACGGATGAGCTCCGTGGTCGACGCCATCCCGCCGATGAAGTGGTTCTTCTCCAGGCACAGCACCCGCAGACCCCCACGCGCCATGACCGTGGCAGCCGTCAGTCCGTTGTGACCCGCTCCAATGACGATGGCGTCGTAGTCGGTCATGGGTGGGGACTGTAGTGATCCGGCATCCGGGCCGCCTCGACGAAACCATGATTAGAGACGTCGCCCTTTGGCAATGCTCCTATCAGGACAAAGGAGGCACCATGAGCGAAGGATCGAGCAACGGGTCGGGCGGCCCGGACGCGGAGGTGACGGAGGCCACGAAGGTCGAGGAGATCCTCGAGACCGCCAGCGCCCACGCGGCCGACCGCGCCCCGACACCCGAGGAGGAAGCGGCGGCCGAGAGCAATGCCCTCGACCCCGAGGTCGCCGAGCACGAACGTGAGATGGGGAAGATCGGCGCCGAAGTAAAGGGGGAAGGCGAGATCGACTGACCATCGCTCTCCGGAGCACCACGAGCCTCACCACGCTCTGTGACGTGACGGCGGAGCCCGGGCGTGCGGCCCAGCCCCTCAGTCATGAGCTCGTACATCAGTTCGCCTCTTTCCCGCTTGTGCACCGTCGCTCGCCACGGTCTCGGCGTCGAAGCGTTCCGCGCAACGGTCGGAACAGAAGAAGTGCTGCTCGTCGCCGTGCCGGCGCGACGCGGGCGCATGCACCTTCTCCACCTGCATGCCGCAGACCGGGTCTCGCGCGTAGCGGTCCCCTGCACCGAGTCGATCGCGGTTGCGGTAGAGCCAGTACAAGACGGCGAAGAGCACCAGGAAGATCAGGTTCAGATAGGTGGTGTAGTTCCAGGAGAAGCGCGCCGGCGCAATCGTGGTCGGCCTCATGGTCGGCACCAGGCCGGCCGCACGGAACAGAAGCTCGGTGAGCAGACCGGCCGTCGACATCAGGGCCCAGAAGACCGCGAGCATCCGGAGCATCAGGCGCGTCCCGTAGTACCGGCGGTAGATCAGGAGGAGCGGGAACGCGATCAGGTCCGCGAAGATGAAGGCGATCACGCCCCCGAACGAGATGCCCCCACTCCACAACGCCGCTGCCAGAGGCACGTTGCCGATGGAGCAGACGAAGCTGATGATGGCGATAAAGGGGCCGACGATGGCGTTCTCGACGCTGGTCCAGAACCCGTGCCCGCTCATGAAGACCGCCTGCCACACCGACGTCGGCACCAGGACGGCCAGGAACCCGGCCACCGTGTAGCCGATCACCAGCTCCCGCCGCACCATGGTGAGGTCCGACATGGTGTAGCTGGCGCTGTCCGCCCAGCCGGAGAGCGACCGCACGCCAACCTTGGCTGACGGCGTGCCGTCATCGTCCGCCGTGGCGTGCCGGTGGTCGGGCCCGTCCTCCTCCTCCTGCAGTCGCTCCCGGGCCTGCACCACGAGGCGCCCGCGCAGCCACAACGCTCCCAACGTGGCGAGGAGCACGATCATGATGATGCCGCCCACGAATTCGCTCACTGCGAACTGCCACCCCATCAGCACAACGAGCACGATGCCCAACTCAATGACGAGGTTGGTCGAGGCGAACATGAACACCATGGCGGCGATGTAGTCGGCGCCCTTCACGAAGAGCGACTTGGCCATAGCCGACGCCGCGTACGAACAGGAAGAGGACACCATCCCGTAACCCGAGGCCCGGAGTACGGACAGGGACCGGTGGTCGCCCAGGCGCTCCCGGAGGGCGTCGCGGCTCACGAACGCCTGCACGGCGCCGGCCAGGCCGAACCCGAGCACCAAGGGCCAGAGCGTCTCCCAGAACATGAAGAACGCCTCGCGCAGCGACCGCCCGATGTCCACCAGCACTGTGGCGGTGGCCAGCATCGGGCTCAGGAGCGAACGAGCCGCGCGATGGCCGCGGAGGCCTCGTGCAGCTTCTCCGTGGCCTCGTTGCCCCCCTGACGCACGGCGTCGGACACACAGTGGGCGAGGTGGTCGTCGAGAAGCTCGAGCGCCACCGCCTGCAGGGCCTTGGTCGCCGCGGACACCTGCTCCAGGATCTCGATGCAGTAGCGGTCCTCGTCCACCATGCCCTGAATGCCCCTGACCTGGCCCTCCACCCTGCGCAGGCGCTTCTGCAGGGCCTCCTTGTTGTCGATGTACCCCGGCCGCATGCTCCTCCGATCGCCGTACCCTATACCCCCATAGGGTATCAGCCGCGGGGCGCCGGCAGCCCACCGGAGGGCGGGAGGGGGGGGGGGGGGGGGGGGGGCGGTGGCGGGCGATCAGCCGATGGACTCGGCCACGCGGCGCATGCCCTCGCGCCACGGCACCTCGGTGCGCCCGAGCACCTCATGCATTCGGGTCACGTCGGGCCAGATCGGCCAGGGAGCATCGGGGTCGTAGCGGATCACCACGGGACGGCCGACCAGCTCGCCGAGGTACGCGCAGTACTCCTCTGCACTCACCGTCTCGCTGCCGGCGAAGTTCACGACGACCGGGTCGGGCGAGGCCACCTGGAGCGCGCGGACGGCGAGACGGACGTAGTCGTCCTCGTAGATCGGGTTGTAGTGGTTGGGCGCGTCCGGATGCAGGACGACCTCCTCGCCGCGGAGGATCCGTCGCAGGCGGTTGACCGGCGTGCCGCCCTCCGGCCCGTAGGTCGAGAAGATGCGGATGATGGTGAGCGGGCTGCCCACGTGCCCCGCGGCGAAGCGCACCACGGCTTCCCCCGCGATTTTGGACAGGCTGTACGCCCCGAGGTGGACCCCCGGCGGGTCGTCCTCGCACAAGGGCCGCTGCCCCTGATACGCGTAGGCCGAGCCCGTCGAGCAGTACACGAAGGCGGCGCCGGCACAGGCGGCCACCAGGCGGCCCGACGCCTCGGCGTTCGTAGCGAAGACCTGCTGCCAGTCCGCGTCCTGGGCCTCGCGTCCCGAGACGCGCCGCCGCATGGAACACGTGGGTGATCCCGTCGGGGAGCGCCTGCGGGTCCACGTTGGCCACGTCGGCCACGATCGGCTGTACCCCGACGGCCTCCAGCCGGGCCCGGTCGCCGTCGCGGCGGCAACGCGCCAACCCGAAGACCTCGTGCTGGGCGGCCAGGGCCCGCGCCACCGGGAAACCGACCCGCCCGGTCGCCCCGGTGACGAGTACCCGCCAGCGCATGCTTCGGACGTCGGCGCGGGAGGCATGGCACACCGTACGGCAGGCGTCAGTCCGCCCAGGTCATCCCGAGCCCCTCTTCCCTGATGCCCCTGGCGCGGTTGTCCGCGAAATGCTCGAGCCACTCGCGGATCTCGTCGCTCCCCGTCTCGTCGGCCCAGCGCCGGGGCATGGCCGGGAACGAGTAGCCCGGCGGCAGCTCGGGCGGTCGCGGCTCCTGCGCCCGCCGCGCCAACGCGGTGTCGACGGCCGGTGCGAGCCGGGCCGCCTTCGCCCGCACCTGGGCCTCGTCGCGCTCTTTGAAGGCTGGCAGCACCTCGCGGCCGAACAGCTCCAACGACTCGCAGATGTCCTCGTGGCGGTTCTTGCCGGCCTGCAGCACGAAGATCACCTGGTCGACGCCCGCCTCCTCGAACCGTTGCAGGTAGGCGCGCACCTGGTCCGGCGTCCCGGTCGCGCCGGCAGACCAGTGCGGTCCCCCGCGGCCAGCCGGGCCCCGAGCCGCTCCTGACGCAGCGCAGTCTCGATCTCGGGCGAGTAGCCCTGATCCCCGCGCCGCTCCAGGTACTCCGCCCAGACATCGGTCGACCCGGGCCGGTGCTCGCCGAAGACGTAGTAGTGGCCCAACGAGTACCCGAAGAAGTTCCCGCCCTCCAGGCCGCGGTCGAGCGCCACCTTCTCGTCGGGGTGGCACATCATTTGCGTCACGCACGCGATGTTGTGGTTCACGGCCTGGCCGACGGGGACACAACGATCGGCCAGCGTCTGCTCGTAGTCCGCCACCCATTTCTCCGCTTCCTCTGGGTCGATGAACGCGAAGGTCAGGGCACCGACGCCCTTCTCGGCGGCCAGCAAAATGGTGTCTCGCCGTGAGCAGGCCACCCAGAGCGGTGGATGGGGACGCTGCATGGGCTTCGGGACGACATTGCGCGGCGGCATCTGCACGAACCTCCCGTCGACGCCGGTGAACGGCGTCTCCGTCATGCAGCGCAGCGTGACCTGCAGTCCCTCCAGCCAGGCGTCTCGCTTGGTGGCCGGATCGACTTGGAACCCACCGAGCTCGGCCTCCGAGCCGGACTCACCCGATCCGAACTCCACCCGCCCGCCCGACAGTAGGTCGAGAGTGGCCACCCGCTCGGCCGTGCGGGCGGGGTGGTTGTAGCCCGGCGCGGTCTGAATGATGCCGTGACCGAGACGGATGTCCTTGGTCCGCTGACTGCACGCGCCGAGGAAGACCTCGGGCGCCGAAGAATGGCTGTACTCCTCCAAGAAGTGGTGCTCGACCTCCCACACGACGTCGAACCCGAGACGATCGGCCAGCTCGACCTGCTCGAGCGCGTCCTGGAGCAGCCGGTACTCGGAGTCCGCCTCCCACGGGCGCGGCAGCTGGTGCTCGTAGAAGACGCCGAACTTCATGCGGCACCGAGCGACTGGAACTCGGCCAGGACGTCCGCGCCGTTCTTGCGCTGCGCGGACCAGAACTCCACCTCGGCCAGGGCGCCGCGCCGGCCCTCCTCGCGCGCCGGACCGAGGCTCTGGCTCAGCAGCGGGTCCCAGATCCGCCCGATCATGTCGGTGCCCGCGTAGATACGTCCTCCTTCACCGCGCCACGTGCGATCGCGGATTTCGGTCAGCGCGGTGCGCAGGTAGCCAACGTGCGGCGTCTCGTCGGCCCGGATGAAACTGACGAGGCGGGCGGCTTCGCCGTCGCCGGCGACGAGGTCGGCGTCGGACATCCATGCCTCGGCCCAGGCGAAGGTGTGGAAGGCGGAGATCTCAATGAAGAGCACGCGGACCATGAGGGCGACCATCACCTCGAGCTCGTGAGGAATGTCGTCGGGCAGCAGGCGGACGACCTCGCCGCCGGGACGCCCCGGGCCGAACCCCATGCGGGCCAGCATCGCATCGACGTCGAGCTCCTCGCACGAGCGCTCGAAGGCGATGTCGCGGGCCGCGAACCACATGTCCCGGTGGCCGGCCTCCTCCTCCCAACCGGCCTCGTCGCGGCCGTGTGCTTCGAACAATCCCCGTCCGAGATGCTCGATCGCCGTCCCACCGATCTCCTCCACGAAGTGCCGCTGCAAATCTCTGGGCTGCAGCAGGCGGATGTTGCCGCCGAATCCCTCGACCGTCCCGATCCGGGTCAACGTCGCCATGAGGGGCTCGGGGACGCCGGCACGGATGAGGAAACGGGCCTGCTCGACGTTGGGAAAGGAGCGCTCCCACCACTCGAGGGGGACGTCGATCAGCTCACTGTCGAAACGTGTGCTGTTCTGCTCACCCCAAGCGGCGATGGCCGGCAGCCGGAACCTCGTCCGGGGCGAGACGTAACGGCCGTCCGCGTCGAACCCGCCGTGGCAGCGCACCCCGCCGGCGATGAGCGGATCGCTGACCGTCAGGTCGGCCAGGAGCTCCTCCTCGGTGAACTCGACCTGCGCCGTGCCCATGGTTGCTCCCTCCCAGGTTTACTGTAACTCTGGGGTATATACTGACTCGTATACAGACCGAGAGCAAGCTGCTACCGCGAGCCGAGCGCCGCGCCGCTATCGTGCACGGCGCCGCCCTGGCCTTCGCCTCGACCGGGTTCGCCGACACCTCCATGGAGGATGTGGGCGCGGCCTGCGGAGTCACCAAGCTGATCGTCTACCGGCATTTCGGATCGAAGGAAGAGCTCTACCGCGTCATCCTCCAGCAGGTCTTCGACGATCTCGGCGTCGAGCTGCGGGCCGAACTGGCACAGCCGACGCACAGCGGCCTCGGTCCCCGGACCCTCCTGACCGTGGCGCGGAAGGACCCTGCTGCGTTCACGCTGCTGTGGCGCCACGCCGCGCGCGAGCCCCAGTTCGCGGCCTACGCCGCCGAACTGCGGGCGGTGGCGGTGTCCGTCGTGCGCCAACTCAGCGGCCTCGACACCGGTGACGAGCTGCTCGATGCCTGGCACTCCGAGGCGCTCTTCGGCTGGCTGGTCGAGACGACGCTCACCTGGCTCGCACGCGGTGACCCGGCCCGAGACGGCACCTTCGTCGCGCAGACCTCGGCGGGCTTCCGGGCCCTCCGGGCCGCGCTGGCCGAAGGCGCTGCGTTGGCCGAAGCCGCCGGTCTGGCGAACGGCACGGCGCTGGTCTGACGCCCCGGTCCCCGACGGGGGCAGAATCGGCTCGAGCGGAGCGAGACAAGGAGTTGTCCGGTGGCCACATTCGTCCTGGTTCACGGCGCCATGCACGGGGGCTGGTGCTGGCGCGACGTCCACGGTCTCCTGACCGCGCGAGGGCACGACGTCCACCGGCCGACGCTCACCGGGCAGGGTGATCGTCGCGCCGTTCTCTCCCCCGAGGTCGGCGTCGACACCCATGTGGCGGACCTCGACGAGCTGCTGTGGTTCGAGGACCTGACCGAGGTCCACCTGGTCCTGCACAGCTATGCCGGCGTCCTGGCCGGGCCGCTGGCCGAACGCGCCGAAGAGCGGCTGGCTTCGGTGGTGTATCTCGGGGCGTTCGTCACCGCACCGGGCGAGAGCCTGCTCGATGTCGAGCCGCCGGAGGTCGCCGAGCGCTACCGCCGCCAGGTCGCGGAGGCGGGCGCAGGCTGGTACCTCCCGGCCACCGACGCCTTCCTCGAACAGTGGGGCATCGAGGCCGCGGAGCGCCCGTGGGTCGGGGCCCGGCTGACCGACTTCCCGTTCCGGTGCCAGATGGAACCGACCGAGTTCGACCCCGGTCCGCTGAGCCGGCTGCGCAAGGTCTATGTGGCGCACACCGATCCCCCGCTGGCCAGCCTCGGCCGGTTCGCCGAGGCGGCGGTGGCGTCGGGGTGGGAGACGCACGAGCTCGCGTGCGGGCACGACATGATGCTCGCCGCTCCCGACGAGACGGCCGCGCTGCTCGAACACATCGCTCTTGGCTGACACGCCGTCCCGGCGCAAGAGCGATCAGCCGGCGCTCTCGAAGGGCGACGGCTGGTTGAAGATGACCGCCAGACTCACGATCTTGCCCTCGCGGACGCTGAAGTAGTTCGACATCACCAACTCGTCCGGCAGGTTGGCCTTGTCGTAGGTGCCGTCGTAACGCGCCCGCACAATGATGTCGCCGTAGTGGTCGATGACCTCGCGCACCTCCATCGTGACGTGGTCGCCGACCATCTCCTTGGTCACCCAGGCCCGGATTGCCTCAAGGCCGTTGATCTCCCGGCGGGCGTCGTTGACATAGGCGTCGGGCGCGAAGGTGGCGACGATGGCCTCGATGTCGAAGGCATTGACGGCGGCGACATGCTCGGCGACGACGCCGCTCAATCCGGTGGTGTGCATAGGGGGTCTCCTCTCGTGTGCTGTGACACCCCAAGCGTGGGCCGTCCCTCGAGCGGGAGGGTCAAGATGCCGTCGCCGCCTTGACCTTCCCCCTAAGGGAGAGTTGAGACTGGGGGCATGCCCTCGACCCTGGCCATCGGCGATTTCTCCCGGGCCACCCAACTCAGCGTGAAGACGCTCCGCCACTACCACCGGCTCGGCTTGCTGATCCCGTCCGAGGTCGACCCCGATTCGAGCTACCGCCGCTACGGCGCCGAGCAGATCCCCACGGCGCAGGTCATCCGACGCTTCCGCGATCTGGACATGCCGTTGGAGCAGATCGGGGCCGTGCTGCAGGCGCCGGACCTCGACACCCGCAATGCGCTCATCGCCGACCACCTGGGACGGCTTGAGCAGGGCCTCCTCCAGACCCAGGATGCGGTGGCGTCCCTGCGCGGGCTGCTCCAGGGCCCAGCACCTGACTTGCGCATCGAGCACCGCAGCGAACCGACCCTCCTGACGGCCGCCATCAGCCAGACGGTGAGCCTCGAAGAACTGGGTCCGTGGTTCCAGGGTGCGCTGGGAGAGCTGGCATCCACCGTCGGCGCTCAGGGCGTGGCGGCGACCGGCCCTCCCGGCGCGGTGATCGCCAACGACTTCTTCCGCGAGGAACGGGGCGCGCTCACCATATTCGTGCCGTCGGCGGACGTGATCAGGCCCGTCGGCCGCGTGGAGCCGCAGACCTTGCCGGCCGTCGAGCTGGCGACGATTGTGCATGCGGGCTCCCATGCCGACATCGACCGCGCCTACGGCGCGCTGGCCACCTACGTCTCCGACCGCGCCCTGGGCGTGGAGGGGCCGATCCGGGAGCGCTACCTGGTCGGGCGGCTCGACACCACCGATGAAGACGCCTGGCGGACGGAGATCGCCTGGCCGATCTTCCGGACCGGCGCCGAAACCTGAGCAGCGCGCCGTGGCGCGACCTGAGCGGCGCGCCGTCGGCGCGACCTGAGCAGCGCGCCGTCGGCGCGACCTGAGCAGCGCGCCGTCGGGCGCGACCTGAGCAGCGCGCCGTCGGCGCGACCTGAGCAGCGCGCCGTCGGCGCGACCTACTTCCGCCGAGACAGCCCGGCAATCCAGCCGGCGATGATGTCTCCGACCTCGGCCTCGCTCTTGCGCAGCGAGTGATCGCCGTCGACGAAGTGGCGGGTAACCGGGCCTGGGATCGCCGCGGTCTCCCGTTCGAGCTCTGCGGGACTGGCGAAGGCGTCGCGCCGTCCCGAGACGAACAGACAGGGCAGGTCCAACGCGGGGAAGTGCTCGGTGCGCAGACGGTCAGGTCGACCGGGTGGGTGGAGCGGGTAGCTGACCAAGATCAGCGCCGCCACCGACAGGCCCTCCGCGGCGGCCATTGAGCACATGCGGCCGCCGAAGGAACGACCCCCGATGGCGATGCGACGGGTCGGGACGCCGAGCCCCTCCGCCAGCGCCGTCGTGGCGGTGCGCACCGTCTCGATGCACACCGCCGGCGGGTCGGTCCGGCGCTTGCCGGCCGCCTGCCCGGGGAACTCGACACGCTCGACCGTCACCCCGGTGCGCGTGACCGCCTCGTCAATGGCGACGAGGCCGGACTGGGTGCGTCCTGCGCTCGCCCCCGGTGTGAGTATGAGCCCAGCAATGCTCGGTTTCGCCATCGGGCCATCATGGCGTGCGCGGACCGGCGCAGGCCTCAGCTGAAGCGATCGACCTCGGCGAGGTACCCGTCCCTCACCCCATCGGGCAGGAAGGCGGCCTGAAACGCATTGCGCACCAGTCGCACGACGTCGGATCGGCTCAGCTCGAACGTCTCGGCGACGGCGCTGATGTTGTCGGCGACGTACCCGCCGAAGTAGGCGGGGTCGTCCGAGTTGATGGTCACCAGGAGGCCGCGCCGCAGCAGCATCGGAAGGTCGTGCTGTGCCAGTGCCGGGAAGACCCGCAACCTGACGTTGGAGAACGGGCACACGGTGAGCGGGATCTGCTCCGCCACGAGGCGCTCGACGAGCCGCTCGTCCTCCAGGCAGCGCACGCCATGATCGATCCGCCTTGCCTCCAGCACGTCGAGCGCTTGCCAGATGTAGTCCGGCGGGCCTTCCTCTCCGGCGTGGGCCACGCCCGGGAGGCCCATGTCGCGGGCGTGGCGGAAGACGCGCTCGAATTTGGACGGAGGGTTGCCGACCTCGGCCGAGTCGAGGCCGACCGCGGTGAGGAGGTGGACGAAGGGCCGGGCTTCCTCCAGGGTCTGCAGCGCCGACTCCTCACTGAGATCGCGCAGGAAGCACAGAATCAGTCCCGAGGTGATGCCCAGGTCCGCCGTGCCGTCCCCCAGGGCGCGACAGATGCCCGTGCAGCAGGTCTCGAAAGAGACGCCACGCTCAGTGTGCGTCTGCGGGTCGAAGAAGATCTCGGCGTGCCGCACACCCTGGCCGGCGGCCTTGGACAGGTAGGCCCACGTGAGGTCGTAGAAGTCCTGCTCGGTGCGGAGCACCGCGCAGTTGGCGTAGTAGATGTCGAGGAACGACTGCAGATCCTCGAACACATAGGCGCGGCGCAGGGCCTCGACATCGGCGTAGGGCAGCTGCACGTCGTGACGCGCCGCGAGTGCGAAGACCAGCTCGGGCTCGAGGGTCCCCTCAATGTGCACGTGCAGCTCGGCCTTGGGCAGCCGCCGGATGAACCCATCCGTCGCCGCAGCCATCGCCGCGTCCGTCATGCCCCGCCGCCCCTCACGCTCCCATGGTGGCCCACGGGAGCGCCAGCGGGATGGCCACCGGGGAGAAGTGGATCGATCGCTCCGGTTTGCCTTGTAAGGTAAGCGGAGTGAAGTCTCCGGATACGAGCCCGGCGGAGGCGCGGAGCGCCCCCACCGCTTCGACCTTGAGCCGGCCCATGCGCAGCGACGCCCAGAAGAATCGGGAGCGTCTCTTGGTGGCTGCCGGTCAGGTCTTCGAGGACAAGGGCCTCGAGGCCAGCGTGGCCGACGTGGCCCGGGTGGCCGGCGTCGGGATGGGCACGCTCTACCGCCACTTCCCCTCGAAGGAGGCGCTCGTCGAGGCGCTGGTCTCGGACGTCCTCGAGGCGACCATCGCCATGGCCAAGGACGCGGCGGCCCGTCCGGACGGCACGGGGCTCGAGCACTTCTTGCAGGCGTCGAGCAAGTATCAGGCGGAGCACCTCGGCTGCCTGCCCAAGCTGTGGAACTCGGACCATCATCTTGTGCGCAGCGCACGCGAGCTCATCGCCGACCTCCTCGCCGACGCCCAGGCCAACGGCCGGGTGCGCCTCGACCTCACGAGCACCGACATCTCTCTCGTCATGTGGTCGATCCGGGGCGTGCTCGAGACCACGGGCTCGAACGCACCGGAGGCGTGGAAGCGGCATCTCGACCTCGTGGTCGCCGGCATGCGGCCGACGGACGTCGCGCTGGCGCACCGCCCGCTCAGCCAGAACCAGGTCGACCGGATCCTCTTGAAGCACGACGCAACGAAACACGGCGCCTCGAAGCCCGTCGCCTCGTGAGCGGCCCGGCGGCAACGCTGCAGGCGCCCGGCGCGGGCGCGACGCCCACGGGGACCACGCGGGCCCACTGGTGGATCCTCGTCATCATCGCCGCCGCGCAGCTCATGGTGGTGCTCGACACCACCATCATGATCATCGCCCTCCCCTCCGCCCAGCACGCCCTCGGGTTCTCCAACACCGACCGGCAGTGGGTGGTGACCGCTTATACGCTCGCCTTCGGCGGCTTCCTTCTCCTGGGCGGACGACTGGGCGACATGTTCGGCCCGAAGCGCACGCTGATGGCCGGGGTCCTGGGCTTCGCGTTGGCGTCCGCCCTCGGCGGGGCGGCCCAGTCGACGCTCATGCTGATCGGGGCCCGCGGGCTGCAGGGCCTGTTCGGCGCGTTGTTGGCACCGTCGGTGCTGTCACTCCTGACATCGACCTTCAGTGAGCCTCGGGAGCGCGGGCGGGCCTTCGGGATTTACGCCACCATCGCCATCGCCGGCTCCGCCTTCGGGCTCATCCTCGGCGGCTTCCTCACCCAGTACGTCGATTGGCGCTGGTGCCTGTACGTCAACCTGCCCATTGCCGCGCTGGTCCTGTTCGGCGCCTTCACCATGATCCCCGACCGCGAGGGCATGCACGGGATCCGGCTGGACGTGCTGGGTGTCGTCCTCGGATGCGGCGGTCTGGTCGCCCTCGTCTACGGGCTGGGTGAAGCCGGCACGAGCGGGTGGGGCGCCACGGACGTGATCGTGGCGTTGGTGCTGTCAGCCGCGCTGCTCAGCGCGTTCATCATCTGGCAGAGCAAGGGCCCCAATCCCCTCCTGCCACTGCGCGTGCTGCGCAACCGGAACCGGGCCGGGTCGTTCCTCACCATTCTGCTGGCCGTCACCGGGATGTTCGGGACCTTCCTGTTCCTCACCTACCTGCTGCAGACCATCGACCACTATTCCCCCCTCAAGACCGGCGTCGCCTTCCTCCCCCTCATGGCGATGAACGCGTTGGCGGCCACACAAGTGGCCAGCCGCCTGATGCCGCGCGTGCGGACCCGCCTGCTCGTCGTCCCCGGCCTCCTGCTGGCCGGGCTCGGCGTCGGGCTCTTCACCCAGTTGACGCCGGACGCCTCCTTCTGGACCAACGTCCTGCCGAGCGAGCTCCTCCTCGGCTTCGGACTGGGGCTGGCCATCGTGCCCTGCATCAGCACGGCCACCCAGAACGCCGAGCCGAAGGACGTGGGCGTCACGGCGGCCACGACCAACACGTCGCAGCAGATCGGGGCCTCCATCGGCACGGCGCTGCTGAACACGCTGGCAGCAGCCGCGACAGCGACCTTCCTGGCGTCGCACCACGTGCAGAGCAAGACCGTGGTGGCCCAGGCGACCGTGCACGGCTACGCCGTGGCCAGCGGATGGGCGGCCGGGATCTTCGTGCTCGCCGCTGTCCTCGCCGGCATCCTCATCAACGTGAACCCGGGACGCGCGGCGGCGTCTTCAGAGGCCCTCGACGTTCCCGTGGTGTCGCCCGAGTACTGAGTCGCTGGCGAGAACTGAGTCGCTGGCGAGAACTGAGTCGCTAGAGAGACGAGTCGCCGGAGAAGCCGAGTGCCCGGGGAACGCGGTGCCGGAAAACTGACCTCGCCGCCGACCAGGCCGCCGCTGTTCCGATCGGCTCAGCGGTGTGACAGGAGTGACGGCAGCTCGGCCAGCGTGGTGACATCGGCCCGGCGGACGAAGATCTTCTCGAGCAAGAAGGCGTGCACCTCGGCATCGGTGTCGGCACACCCGTCCGCCAGGACGAAGACCCGATAGTCGAGGTCGTGCGCCTCGATCACCGTGGACAACACCACCCCGCTGGTGCTGATGCCCGTCAGCACGAGAGTGTCGACCCCCAGGTCCTGCAATTGGTCGTGCAGGTCGGTGGTGGAGAAGGCCCCGACCCGTGTCTTGCGTACGACCACGTCACCGACCGCAGGCGCCACCCGCTCGTCGATGGCCGTCGTCGGCGAGTCCGCGTGGAACGCCTGGCCCGAGCCACGCACTGACGCGCCCATCCGACTCGACTCGGGGACGTCGAAGTCCTCGTCCTCGAAGGCCACACGGACGTAGGCGATCTGGCCGCCCCAGTCCCGGATCAGATCGATGGCCGCGCGCTCCCGTTCGAGGAGTTCGTCGGCCTGCGGGACCCGGGCCACGATTCCCGCCTGGTAGTCCATGACGAGCAACGCGGTGTGCGGGGCCTCGAGGGGCGGGATCTGGTCAGTCATCGGGTCGGTCATCGGGTCGCACTCATTTCAGGTTCCGGGGCGGTCAGGACAAGCGTCGTGTGTGACGAGTCCGTGGCGCGCCGACCACGGAGCAGCGAGGCCAACCCGGCAATGACCGAGAGGCCGGTGGCGAAGGCGAACACCACCACCAGACCATGGTGGAACGGCCCGGAGATCAGCTGCGGGAAGAAGGTGTGGCCGGTGAGGACGTTCCGGCTGGACGTCGACAGCGTGGACAGCGCGCCACTCGGAGCCAACAGGTGCTGGACCGGATTGACCCCGAGCAGGGCGGCGAACAGAGAGGCGACCGGTGGCAGGGAGCCCACGTGATGGGCCACGCCCTGCGCCACGCCGTGGTGCCGCAGCCCGCTGGTCAGCGTCGTCGACAGCGTGCCGGTCAGCCCGGCGATCATGAGCGAGAAGAAGATGCCGATGGAGAGTGCCGTACCCGAGTTCTGGAACGTCGCCCGCATTCCTGAGCCTGCTCCGCGCAGGCGGGCCGGCACGCTGCTCATGATGGAAGACGTGTTCGGCGCGGCGAACATCCCGCTGCCGATGCCGCTGGCGGTGATGAGCAGGGCGAAGGGCCAGAACGAGAAGTCCACCGGGAGCAGCATGAGCCCGACGAAGCTCCCACCGAACACCACCGTCCCCGCCGTGGCCATGCCCCGTGACCCGAAGCGGTCCGACAGGGTGCCGGCCAACGGGCCGGAGATCAGGAACCCCGCTGTCAGCGGGAGGAGGAAGATACCGGCCCACAGCGGCGTCTGGCTGTACGAGTACCCGTGCAGGGGCAACCAGATGCCCTGCAGCCAGATGATCAGCACGAATTGCAGTCCGCCCCGCGCCACGGCCACCGCGAACCCGGCGATGTTGCCGGCCGTGAAGGCGCGGATACGAAACAGGCCGAGCTGGAACAGCGGATCGGCCGCCCTGCTTTCGATCACCACGAACGCGGCCAGCAAGAGCGCGCCGCCGATGAGGAGCGCGTCGACCGACGGGCTCGTCCAGCCTTGGGCATGGTGGCCGTAGGGCTGAATCCCATAGGTGACGCCGACCAGAATGGCCCCGAGCCCGAAGGCGAAGGTCAGGTTGCCCCACCAGTCGATGCGTCCTCCTTGGCGGTCGCTGATCTCGCGGAGCTTCCAGTAGGCCCAGAGCGTGCCGAACACGCCGACGGGGACGTTGACCCAGAAGACCAAGCGCCAGTCGACCGCCGCCAGCAGCCCGCCGGCGACCAGGCCGACGAACATGCCGGCGAGCGCGGCCACCTGGTTGAGGCCGAGCGCGAAGCCCCGCTGCCGGCTCGGGAAGGCGTCGGTCAGGATGGCCACGGAGTTGGCGGTGAGCATCGACCCGCCCAGCGCCTGCACGAGCCGCCACCCGATGAGCCACTGCGCGCCGGCCACACCCAGGAACGGGCACACCGAAAGGAGAATGGACGAGACGGTGAACACGACGAATCCGGCGTTGTAGATCTTCACCCGGCCGAACATGTCGCCCAGTCGCCCGAAGGTCACGACCGTGACGGCCTGCACCAGGCGGTAGCCCATGATCATCCACAGGAGATAGACGATGTTGCCCGGAGCCAAGGGGTCCAGGTGGATCCCCCGGAAGATGGCCGGGAGGGCGATGATGACGATTGAGCCGTCGACCGTGGACATGAACACGGCCGCGGTCGTGTTGGCCAGAGCGACCCAGCGGTAGTGGTCGTCGACCTTCGCCGACGGGTCCTCCTCCACTGCCATCAGGTGCGCTGAGCCAGTCGTTCGAACAAGGGAGCGGCGGCGCGCAGCTGCTCGAGTTCCGCCTCCGTGAAGCCAGTCGAGAGGGCCTGGACCATGGCGTCGGTGCCGGTGGCCCGCCGCTGTTGCAGGGCCCGCCGCCCGAGCGCCGTCAGTGACATGACCACCTTCCGGCCGTCCTCTGGATCCGGGCGCCGCTCCACCAGGCCCCGCTCCTCCAGGCCGGCCAGGGTGGCGCCCATCGACTGTGGGCTGATCTGCTCCTGCTTGGCCAGTGCGCTGCTGGTCGCCGGGCCCTCCCGGTCGAGCCGGGAGAGGCAGGTGGACTCGGGCATGGTGAGCTCGCCGTCGGCCTTTCTCAGGCGCAAGCGCCGCACGAGCAAGCCGATGCTGGCGCTCAGGTCCGCCACCAGCTCGTCGATGCCCGGGTCGCCCACCTTACCTTCAGGTGACCTTATCAGTTTGGCTTAGGACATGCGAGGCCAGGCTCAAGCCACCAGCTCGGGGCCCGCCCACTCGAAGCCCTCGCCGTCGACCAGCTCGAACTCGGCCTGCGCAGCCTCGCGGGCGCGCTCGGACTCGCCGGCAGGCGACTCCACCTGCTCGGTGCCGGGCAGGTGGACGAGGAGCGCCACCATCACCAGGGCAGCGATCCCGAAGAGCGCGGCGACGGCGAAGGTCACATCGAGCCCGTGCACCATGTGCGTCGGGACACCCCTGCCGGCCTTGAGCTGCGCATGGCCAGAAGCAGCGTCCAGCACGGTGACGAGCACCGCCAGTCCCAGCGCGGCCCCCACCTGCTGGGTGACGTTGACCAGGCCGGAGGCCGCCCCGGCGTCAGCCGCGTCGACGCCGGCCAGCCCCGCCTGCGTCAGCGGCACCAGTGCCGTCCCCGAGCCGGCGCCCAGCAGGACGAGGCTGACGAAAATCTGCAGGTACGACGCGCCCGCGTGCAGCTGGCTCGACATGAGCAGCGCGACCACGGTGAGGCTGATACCACCCATGATCAGTGCCTTGGGGTGGATCCGTCGGATCAGGACCTTGCTCACCAGCTGCGACGACAGGAACACCGACACGGGCACGGGCAGGAAGCAGAGGCCGGTGCGCAGGGGCGAGTAGCCCTGCACGTCCTGGAGGAACTGGCCCACGAAGAAGAACATGCCGTACATGCCGGCGTACATGAGGCCGCGGGAGACGTTGGCCGTCGTGCGCGTCCCGCTGGCGAAGAGGCGCAGCGGCACGATCGGCTCCTCGGCCCGGGTCTCGATCCGCACGAAGACGCCGAGCAGGAAGGCGCCGACGGCGAGGGAGCCGATGGTGAGCAGGCTCGACCAGCCGCGGGCGCCGGCCTCGACGAGGCCGAACACGATGCCCACCATGCCCAGCGTGGACGTGAGGGCGCCGGCGATGTCGAAGTGGCCGGTGCGACGGGGCGTCTCCTGCAGCGCGATGCGTCCGACGAGCAGGACGGCGATGCCGATCGGGACGTTCACGAACATCACCCAGCGCCACGACACGAGCTGGGTCAGCGCGCCTCCGGCCACCAGGCCGATCGCTCCGCCGGCCGCCGACACCGTGGTGAAGAGGCCGATGGCGCGGACCCGCTGGGGGCCGTCCGAGAAGATAGTGGTGAGGAGGGCCAGCGAGGATGGCGCGGCCAGGGCGGCGCCGACCCCTTGCAGGGCACGGGCGGAGAGGAGCATCCAGCCGGAGACGGCGAGCCCCCCGAAGAGGGAGCTCACGGTGAAGATGGCGATGCCGGCGAGGAAGGTCCGCCGCCGGCCGAGCAGATCGCCCGAGCGCGCCCCGAGGAGCAGGAGGCCACCGAACGTGAGCAGGTAGGCGTTGATGACCCAGGAGAGCTCGCCGCCCGAGAGCCCGAGGCCCTCTTGGATGTGCGGCAGGGCCACGTTGACGATGGTGGTATCGAGCACCACCATCAGCTGGGCCGCGAGGATGACGAACAGGAACACCGAAGGGGTCCTGAGCAGGCTCTTCAGACGTCCGGGCGGGCCGGCGTCCGATCCCCCGACGAGTACGGGGCGGGGCGCGACAGTGAGTGAAGAAGGCATTTGATTCCGATCTCTCCGCTGGTATTCTGGGTAAGCGGAAGGTTCCTCCGGTTATTATACGGAGGGTGCCTCCGCTTTGCAAGACTGTTTTTTGGCCTGGTCCCGACCGAGGAGGGAACGCAGGAGAATGACGGCGAAGTCGGCAACGACAACAACGGTCGAGCGCGGGGACGAGGCCGAAGTGGCGACGGCGACGGCGCGACCCATGCGGGCCGACGCCAAGCGCAACTACGAGCTTCTCGTCACTGCCGCCCGCAAGGTCTTCGACCAGGAGGGCGGCGGCGCCTCCATGGAAGCCATCGCCAAGGAGGCGGGCGTGGGCATCGGCACGCTGTACCGGCACTTCCCCAAGCGCATCGACATTGTGGAGGCCGTCTACGTCGACGACGTCGACGAGCTCGAGACCGTGGCGCACACCGTCAGCGCCGACCTCGAGCCCTGGCCGGCATTCGTGACCTGGCTCGAGGCCTTCGTCCGCTATGCGATGGGCAAGAAGCGCTTCATGAACGAGCTGCACGAGGCGTTCGAGAAGGACCCGGCCCTGCGCTCGGCGTCGCGTGAGCGGATCGAAGGCGCCCTGGGCGTTGTGCTCATTCGAGCCCAGGAAGCAGGCGTTGTGCGCACAGACGTCGACGCGTCCGACGTGATGCAACTGATCGGCTCCATGTGCATGAGCGCCACGCTGACAACGGATCAGAGCGAGCGGCTGCTCGTCATGATCGAAGACGGCCTGCGGCCGCAGGCCTGAGGACACAGCCGCAGCGGTGCGGCGGACACCTCACAAATCTGCTGACGCGCCGCGCCGCTGCGGGTTCAGATGCCGGAGCGCTCCGTGCGCACGGGGGCGGGGTCGGGCACGTGGGGCATGAGCGCGTTGGGCGGAATGGTCCCCAGCCGCCCCGCCTCGAAGTCCTCGAGGGCTTGGCCGATTTCGGCCTTCGTGTTCATGACGAAGGGCCCGTAGTGCTCGACCGGCTCGCGGATCGGCTGGCCCCCGAGGATCAGGGCCTCGAGATGGTCCGTCCCCCCCGGTTGCTCGTCGTCGGCCCGCAGTGAGATGAAGTCGCCGGCCCCGAAGGTGACGAGCTGCCCACTAGTGACCGGTCGGCCGTCACTCCCGATCCGGCCGGAGCCGGCCAGGAGATAGACGAGCGCGTTGAAGCCGGGGTCCCAGGGGAGCTCGAGCAGGGCCCCCGGCGCGATGGACGCGTGCATGAATGCCATGGGCGTATGGGTGGAGCCCGGCCCGCGGTGGCCGGCGACGTCTCCGGCGATGATCCGCACCAGTGCGCCGCCGTCAGCGGACGACAGCAGGGTGACGTCATCGGCTTCGAGGCCCTGATAGGCGGGCTCGATCATCTTGTCCCGCGCCGGCAGGTTCACCCACAGCTGAATGCCATGGAACAGCCCCCCGGCGACGACGAGGGCTTCGGGCGGCGTCTCAATGTGCAGAATGCCCTTGCCGGCCGTCATCCATTGCGTGGCGCCGTCCCTGATGACGCCACCGCCACCGTGCGAATCCTGGTGCTGGAACGTGCCGTCGATCATGTAGGTCACCGTCTCGAACCCGCGGTGCGGGTGCCACGGCGTGCCCTTCGGCTCCCCCGGCGCGTACTCGACCTCACCCATCTGGTCCATGTGCACGAACGGATCGAGCTCCTGCGAGACTGACGCCGGCAAAGGCACGGCGCACCGGGAAGCCCTCCCCCTCCAGGCCACGGGGCGCAGTGGTCACGGAGCGCACCGGACGCTCCGCAATCTGCGCTCGGTCCAACGCCGGAACGGCGGGAAGTGTGGTCAGGTCAGTGACGGTCACAGCGGGCACGGGGAACCTCCGATCGTTGTCGGCGAGCGGCCGCCGACACGGCCGTCCACCTGATTGCAGAATACGGGCGCCTAGTGGAGTTGGCGCTCCCAATCGGGTGGCACCCGGCCGGCCGGGCCCGGGGTGGGCTGACCCAGCGGATGGTGCTCGGGCGCCGCCAACTGGGGCCCTTCGTAGTACTGCTCGGTCGCGTAGTCCCAGAACCAGTCTTCGCCCGGCTCGAAGCTCCGGACGATGGAGTGGCCGTCCTGCTTGGCGTGCTGGCTGGCGTGCTGGCTCGGCGAACTGTCGCAGCAGCCGACATGGCCGCATGCCGCGCAACGGCGGAGGTGGAACCACCACCCGTCCGTTGCGAGGCACTCGACGCACCCGTCACCGCTGGGTTTGACCGCTGGGTTGATGGATTCGTCGGCCATGACGACGGCCTACCCGGCCAGGGCGTCGCTGCGCCGCGGCAGGACCCACCCCGGTCGGGGGAAGTGGCACGTGTACCCGTTCGGGTAGTGCTCCAGGTAGTCCTGGTGCTCGGGCTCCGCCTCCCAGAACGGCCCCTCCGGTACGACCTCGGTCACGACCTTGCCGGGCCATAGGCCCGAGGCCTCGACGTCGGCGATGGTGTCCTCGGCCACCCGCTTCTGCTCGTCGTCGACGTAGAAGATGGCGGACCGGTAGCTCAGCCCCACATCGTTGCCCTGACGGTTCTTGGTCGTCGGGTCGTGGATCTGGAAGAAGAACTCGAGGATGTCCCGATAGGAGGTCACCGTCGGGTCGAAAGTGATCTCGATCGCCTCGGCATGGGTCCCGTGCTTCCGATAGGTGGCGTTGGCCACGTCTCCGCCCGTATAGCCCGACCCTGGTCGAGATCACCCCTGGGCGCTTGCGGATGAGGTCCTGCATTCCCCAGAAGCATCCGCCGGCCAAAATCGCCTTCTCTGTCGTGGCACTCATGACTGGGCCACCTCCTCCTTGGTCGCTCCTCCATCGAAGAGCTTCGTGTACTCACCGTATCCCTGGGCCTCGAGCTCCTCGTAGGGGACGAAGCGCAGGGCGGCCGAATTGATGCAATAACGCAGGCCACCCTCGTCCGGCGGCCCGTCGTTGAAGACGTGGCCGAGGTGGCTGTCCCCGTGGGCCGAGCGAACCTCGGTCCGGATCATGCCGTGGCTGATGTCCTGGTGCTCGACCACGTTGGCCGGGTCCAGCGGGATGGTGAAGCTCGGCCAGCCACAGCCACTGTCGAACTTCTTGAGGGAGGCGAACAGCGGCTCCCCCGACACGATGTCGACGTAGATGCCGGCCTCCTTCTTGTCCCAGAACTCGTTGTCGAAGGCCGGCTCGGTGGCGGCCTCCTGTGTGACGGCGTACTCCCTCGGGCCCAACTTGGCTACGGCCTCGGGGTCCTTGCGATAACGGTCGCTCATCTCAACTCCTTTGCCGCCCACTGGCGGCTCTCTGTATCCAACTACTTCAACGCCCCCCTGTCACCATTGGTTCCCGATTTCGGGACGCCGCGGCACCTTTTCGGGAGAGGGTGCCCGGCTGGGTGGGAGAAGGCTCTGACCTCGGCTTCCGGGATCTCGACGATCCCTGGGGCACCGTCGCGCCGCCCCTCGTCTTCGGCGCCGGCCCGTCGACTCCGCCGATCCCGTCGGCCGATTCGTCCTCCCGAACGGCTCGGGTACCCTTCTGATGGGGCGGGGCGCCGGGCGGGGACAACGAACCGCTCAGGCGGGCCAGCACTGACGCACACGACCTGAAGGGGAGCCATGTCGGAGACCAGCGAGATCGATCTCGTCACAGCTGAGGTCATCAGATCGGCCATGGAGACGGTCTGCTTCGAAATGGCGACCTACGTCTCCCGTACGGCGACGACGCCGATCCTCAACCAGTCCAACGAGCGAAACGCCACGATCCTCGACGCCGAGGGCCGACTGGCAGCGCTCTCGGTCGGCATTCCCCAGTTCATGTTGTCGAGCACCCTCCCGGTCCGCTTCGCCATCGATTTCTTCGGCGACGAGCTGAAGCCCGGCGACGTGATCGTGGCGAACGACCCGTACCACGGCGGCGGGCACCTCCCGGACTTCAACGTCTTCTCCCCGGTGTTCGACGACGAGGGGAAGCTGCTTCTCGTCGCGTCCATTCAGTGCCACCACGGGGACACCGGCGGAGCGGTGCCCGGCGGTTACAACACCATGGCCAAGGACGTGTACAGCGAGGGCACGCGCTATCCGCTGCTGAAGATCATCGACGGCGGACACGAGCGTCGGGACGTGATCCTGACGATGCGGGCCAACAACCGGCTGGCCGGCTTCATCGGAGACCTCCGCTCCCAGGTCGGAGCGGCCCAACTCGGTGCGGCCCGCCTGCAGGAGCTGGCCGCCCACTGGGGCGCCGACACCGTCCGTGCCGCCGTCACCCACACCATCGACGACGCCCGCAGCCGCTTCTCCGAGGAGATCGCGGGCTGGCCGGACGGGACGTACGAAGCCGACATTTACGTCGACAGCGACCCGCAGGGCAATCAGGACCTGCACGTCCATATCGCCGTGACCGTCGACGGGGACCGGCTCATCCTCGACTTCGAAGGGTCCGACACCCGGCCGAACATTTCGGGCTGGTCCACCTTCGGCAACACCCGCGGCAACGCCATCGCCCAGCTGGCGAGCCTGGTCGACCCGTCCATCCCGAAGAACGAGGGGTTCTTCGACTGCGTGGAGCTGCGCGTCCCGCTCGGCTGTTGCCTCAACCCCGAGGAGCCGAAGCCCGTCAGCTCGGGCACACACCACCCGGGCGTGGAGGTCGGTGACGCTATTGCGGTCGCCATGTCCCAGATCATCCCGGAGCGCTGCGCACCGCAGACCTACAAATTCGGCAGCCCGCGTCAGATGTGGGGGGAGGTCGATCCCCGCACGGGCCAGTCATTCTTCGATCACGGCGGCGAGGTCAGCGCCGGCTGGGTGAACGGTGTCGACGGTGTCGACGGCTGGGGTGCCCTCGCCCCGGCCATGGGCAATCTGATCAAGGCGTCGGCCGAGCTCAACGAGCGGCTCTTCCCGCACATTCTGCGGGGCCGCAACTACCTGACCGACTCGGGTGGGCCCGGGAAGTTCCGGGGCGGCTGCGGCAGCCACTTCATAAAGGAGGCGCGCACGCCGACCTCCATCAGCCAATACTGCGTGAACCAGCGACACCTGCACCCGGGCATCGCGGGTGGGTTGCCGGGAAGCCCCGACATCTGCTTCGTCAGCAAGGGGACCGACCGCGAGGTCAGGGTCTCCCCCGTGGTCACGGCCCATCTCCTCGAGACGGGTGACCAACTGGTCTATGACTTCGGCGGGGGCGGCGGCTGGGGTGACCCGCTCGAACGCGACGTCGAAGCCGTGCTCGACGACGTCTGGGACGAGTACGTCTCGGTGGAGGGGGCACACCGCGACTACGGCGTCATCATCACGGGCACCCTCGAGGCCATGGACCTCGCAATCGACTACGAGGCCACGAAGCGGCTCCGGGCGGACCGGTCCGAGGAGGGCGCGGCATGAGCAGCGACCGCTACCGCATCGGAGTCGACGTCGGCGGGACCTTCACCGACTGCGTCCTGCTCCGCCCGGACGGCTCCATCGTTCTGGAGAAGACGCCGACGACACCCGAAGACCAGTCCGACGGCGTCCTGGCCGGCATCGCCCGCCTGGCCGAGGCGGTGAACCTGGCCGACGCCGCAGCGCTGCTGGGGCAAACCGCGTCGGTCGTGCACGGCACCACGGCGGCGGACAACAGCATGATTCAGATGACGGGAGCCCCTACCGGCCTGCTGGTCACCGAGGGCTTCCGCGACGAAATCGAAATGCGGCGTTGCTACAAGGAGGACATCTGGGACCCCAGCTACCCGGCCCCGGAGCCCATCGCCCGGCGCCGGGTACGGCTCGAGGTCGACGAGCGCGTCACGAGTGAGGGCACCGTCGACCGCGAACTCGACGAGGAGGGCGTCCGCAAGGCGACGGCGCGCTTGCGCGCCTTTGGCGTGACCTCCATCGCCGTGTGCTTCCTGCACAGTTATCTCAACCCGAGCCACGAGCTGCGGGCCCGTGAGATCATCCTCGACGAGTACCCGGATGTCGAGCTCATTTCGCTCTCCCACGAGGTGTGGCCGAAGCCGCCCGAGTTCGAGCGAACATCGACCACCCTCGTCAACGCGTTCGTGGGACCGCCCATCGTCCGCTACCTCGATCGCCTGGAGGAGCGCCTGCGCGACGCGGGGTTCTCCGAAGAGCTGCTCCTCGCCACCAGCTCGGGCGGGGTGGCCACACCGAGGGCGACCAAGACACGGCCGCTTGCCACCATCAGCTCCGGGCCGACGGGCGGCGTGGTCGCGGCGGCGGGCGCGGCCGCGGCGGCGGGCCTCGGCGACGTCGTCAGCGTCGACATGGGCGGCACGAGCTACGACGTCTGCCTGATCCGCGGCGGCAGGCCGGAGGTCAAGACGGACTGGAACTGGCGGCACCGCTATTGCATTGCGTTGCCGATGGTCGACGTGCACTCCATCGGCGCCGGCGGTGGCTCGTTGAGCCGCAACCGGGCCGGCTCGCTCACCGTCGGACCCGAATCGGCCGGCAGCATCCCGGGCCCGGTGTGCTATCAGCGGGGAGGAACCGAGCCCACAGTGACCGACGCCGACCTCGTGCTGGGTCGACTCGACCCCACGGCGTTCTGGGGCGGACGGCTCGACCTCGATGGCGACGGAGCCCGCCGGGCCCTGGCTGCCGTCGGTGCGCCGTTGGGGCTCGACACAGAGGAGACCGCGGTGGCGACCGCGGCAATCATCGACACCCACATGTGCGACGCCGTGCGCCGCATCCTCTCCCTGGCCGGTGCCGACGCGCGCGAGCTCGACCTGGTCGCCTTCGGCGGCATGGGCGCCGTGCACGCCGCCCGCCATGCCGCGTTGCTGGGTATGCGCCGCGTCCTCATCCCGCGTGCCGCGCCGGCCTTCTCCGCCCTCGGCCTGCTCACCGCCAACCACGTCATCGACGAGGCGCGCACGCTGCAGGGGGACTGGCGGGCGATCGACCTCGGGCGGCTGAGCCAGCTGGCGGAGGATCTCATGACGTCCGCGGAGGATGCCCTCCAGGTGGCGGGCATCCCACCGGAGCGCCGGGTCTTCGAATGGCGGATCAACCTGGTCTACCCAGGCCAGACCTTCGATGTCGCCATCCCCATCGACAAGGCCGTCGGGAGCCCCATCAGCCAAGAGGCGCTCGAGGGCGCCGTGAGCGAGTTCCATCGACGTAACGAGGAGGCACGGCTCATTGAGGCCCGGTCGCAGGAGCCGGTCGTCCGCGGCGTCAGGTTGCTGGCCACTGGGCTGGTCGATCAACCCGGAGAGCTGGTCTTCGAAGAGGCGCCCGTCATGGGGCCGATCGGTCACCGGCGCGTCTTCACCGGTGACGCCTGGCACGACGAGGTCCCCGTCTACGACGGCGACGCACTCCGCCCCGGCACGCCGGTGCTGGGGCCTGCGCTCGTGCAGAGCCGGTTCACGACGATTGTGCTCGCCGCCGGCGATGCGGCCCGCATGCTGCCCAACGGCGACGTCCTCGTTGAGGTCACACCAGCCTGACCCGCGCGAGGTGCGGCTAGCCCAGACGGGCCAGAACGTTCCGGGTGATCTGCTCGATCTGCGGGTCGCGCCCCGCCAGGCCGTGGGCCCAATCGGTCGACCCTGAGGTGAGTACCGTGGCACCGGCATCGTTGGTGTAAGCGCCCAGCACGGCGTGACCGTGGCGGATGCGCTCCATCGCTTCGGCCTCCCGTGTGCCGAAGATCCGCGAGGCGATGTACTCCAACTCGCTCGGCTCTCCGGGCTTGGGCGGGCGGGGCGCCGTCTCCCGCGTGAAGTGACGCGTCGGGCAGGTTCCGAGGATCTCGAAGCTCGAGGGCGTGCCGTCCTCACCGGTCGGGTACGGCAGCCCGTCCCGATAGGTGAACACGCACCCGTCGCACTCGTAGCCCACGACGGTCGCCGAAGCGCCGAGCACGTCGCCGTAGCCGAGACCGGTGCCGTCGAAGATCCAGTGCCCGGAGCGATGTACCGTGTAGCCACCGAGGCCGGCCGTGACGTTGCGTCCGATCCGGTGATAACCCCCGCGGGTGAACGAGACGCCGGTCATGTCGTTCTCGGGACGTCCGACGACGACATCGGACCAGAACGTCGTCACCTCCGCCTCCCGTCCGGTGCCCAACAGCGGGTCGTTCTTGAAGAACGCCTTGTAGCCGACCATGACGTTGTGGTCGTCCCCCTCCAACCGCACCTGCCACAACGACGTGTTTCCCGAGAAGAAGGCCGCATTGCCGCCCCCGGCGATGAACGCCTCGACCGTGTCACGCATGCCCTTGGACCAGTACTCGTCGTGACCGACCGAGAGGTAGAGGCTGGCGCCGTCCAAGACCTCGGGGTGCTCCTCAAGGTCGGCGTTGGTGCACACACCGATCTCGAACCCCTCGCGCTCGGCCCACTCGAGGAAAGGCAGCTCCCAGTCGGGCCATCCCGCTGACCCGGCGTAACCCGAGAGGTGATTGATCTGGATGTAGCCGACATGGGCGGCGTTCTGCGGGTCGGGCGCGCCGGTGCCGGTCACGCGCCGGCCCTTGCCCGGCGGCTTGAACAGATACCCCGCCGCCATCGGTCGCTGCATGGAGACGTGGGTACCCCCGGTGTACAGGTTCGGTCCACCGAAATCGTTGTAGGCGTGCCAGGTGTTGGTCGCCAGCGCGAGCACGATGCGCGCGCCGGGAGACGGACGGACGACGAAGAACGCGTAATCTCGCCGCACCTTCTCACCCACGTCAATCTCCATGACGACCTCGTAGTAGCCCGAGCGCCATGCCGCGCCGACGTCCAGCGTCAGGGCCACCGGCCACCGGCACCCTTTGGAGGACGCGTCCTTGGGTGTCTCGTGCTCGCCGGCCGCGACAGCGTCGGCGCTGAAGACGACCTCCCGCTCGGCACCTACCCGCGCCACCTGGACCCGCGCCGGCCGCCCGCCCGAGGAGGACAGGTGGAGACCGACCTGTGCTCCGGGCGAGACCGATTGCGGCCAGCAGTACCCGGTCACCACGTCGCGCGCCATCCCCTGACCCTAACGAGGTCGCTCCCCCGACCGCATCCGTTGGAGAACCGCGGCGAGGGAACCGGTGGAGATACCGTCTGGCCATGGACGGCGACCTCAGCTTCCTGCTGGACCGGCTGGAGATCGATGATCTCCTGACTCGCTACGCGACAGCCCTCGACAACCGACGCTGGGGTGACCTCGGAGCCGTCTTCACGCCCGATGCCATCCTCGACTACCGCTCCGCCGGCGGCATCAGAGGATCGTTCCCGGAGGTGAGCGAGTGGTTGGCGACCGTCCTTCCCTTCTTCACCTGGACGCAGCACCTCGTCCTCAACAGAGCGGTGGACCTCGTTGCCGGAGCGGACACCGCCACCTCGCACGCCGACTTCTCCAACCCGAACGGTGCCGTCGTGGACGGCCGGCCCTGGCTGTTCGTCGTCGGCGGCGCCTACCACGATCGGCTTGTCCGCACGTCGGAGGGCTGGCGCATCTCCCACCGCGTCGAAGAGACGCTCTGGTGGGACAACCCGATGCCTGGGCTGCCACCGTCGCCCCCTCCGCTTCCCGACGACGCCTTTCTGTAGCGCCCCTTCGGTCGGGCTGAGCGTCTCGTCGAGCCACACGTGCACCGCTGCTGGAGCCTGATGTCGGAGCCGGGATCCTTGTCGGCGTCAGGGTCTCGAGGTCGAGGCGGCACCCAGATCAGAGCGTTGGGCGAGCCCCGCCTGGCCTGGCACGAGGACACCTGGTGAGAGGGGGGTTCACCCTCGTCGACCCTCGGGCTGCCCCTCGTGCCCGCATCGCAGCATTCGTGCGGCGGCGCTCTTCGCTGACTGCTTCGTGGCACTGCAACGGGGCTCCGTCGTGCCTGTGCAACCAGATCGCAACCAAAACCGAGACCGGAGTTGTCCGACAATAGAGACGTGGCATGGCGAGACAGAGTGCGGGACCGACCGCGCCGGCGTGTCGCAGGCGCCGACAGTTCGACGGACGGGTTGAAGGCAGAACCCGGTCCGCGCGATCCGCTCGCGGACGCCCCACCCTCCATGGAGGACGTGGCCTCCCTCGCCGGAGCGATATTGAACCTGCCCGACAGCGTCGTGATCGTCGACGAGGAGGGCAACGTCACGTGGGGGAACGCTTCCGCGCAGCGTCTGTTCGGTCGGTCACTGGCTGACGGCGTCGGCATCTCCGGGCTGAGCCTCGTCCATCCCGACGACCAGGAGCTCGTCCTGCGCTCCCTCACCACCATTCAGGACAAGGAGGTGGGTGATCCCATAGAGATTCGCGTCGAGTCCGTCACGGGCTGGCGCTTGGTGGAGATCGTGGGCACCCCGTTGAAGCTCTCGGGCAAGAACCTCGTGCTGCTCTGCCTGCGCGACCTGACCAAGCGCCGGCGCTTCGAACTGGCCAGCGGTCGCGAGGCGCAATTCAGGTCCTTGGTGCACAACGTCGGCTCGGTCATCATGCTCGTCTCCGCCACCGGGCTCCTCGAATCCGCTTCGGGCGCGATCACCCGGCTGTTGGGCCACGACCCCGAGCTCATTGAGATGCGTCCGCTCACCGACATTGTGGCTGAGCCCGACCGCCGGCAGGTCATGAACGCGCTGAGCCAGGCGGCCCGGGGAGCGACGGCGGCTCACCCCGTGACGATCAGGGTGGAGCTCATCCGCCATGACGGGACGTCCACGGTGCCGTTCGAATTGAGCATCGTCGACCTCATTGAGGATCCCACCGTGGAGGGCTTCGTGATCTCGGCTCACGACGCCACGGCGCAGGTCGCAGCCGAGCACCAGCTGAGCGACACCCTGTCCCTCCTCACCGCCACCCTCGACTCGACGGTCGACGGGATCCTGGTCGTCGACAACAGCGGCATCATTACCGGCTTCAACAGGCGGTTCTCCGAAATCTGGCGCATCGGCACGGACTTCGTGACCGTTGGGGACGACTCCTCCAAGCTCGCGTTCGTCCTGGACCAACTGCTCAACCCGCAGTCGTTCCTCGCGCGACGCAGAGAGCTCGCCTCCAAGCCCGAGAACGAGAGCTTCGACACCCTCGAGTTCAAGGACGGACGGGCGCTCGAGCTGACCTCCCGGCCGCAGACGGTGGACGGCGAGATCGTCGGCCGGGTCTGGAGCTTCCGCGACGTCACCGATCGGATCCGGCTGGAGGACGAGCTCGAATACCGCGCCTTCCACGACTCCCTGACCGGCCTCGCCAACAAGGCCTTGTTCCAGGACCGACTCGAACATGCCCTGGCTCGCATCGGCCTGACCGGCTCGCACCTCGCCGTGCTGTTCATCGACCTCGACGACTTCAAGACGGTCAACGACAGCCTGGGCCACGGAGAGGGGGACCGCCTTCTCAAGCGCGTCGCGAACGACCTCTCCAGCTGCCTGCGGCCTCTCGATACCGCAGCACGGCTCGGCGGTGACGAGTTCGCCATCCTCATTGAGGACGTGGTGTCCCCGGAGGACATCCCGATCCTGGCTGGGCGCATCCTCGAGTCGCTGCGCGCTTCGGTCCCGCAGGGGACCCGACCCTCGGCCTCGGCCTCGGCCTCGGCAGGCAGCATCGGTATCGCCTTCGACGAACCGGGCATCACCAGCGAACAGTTGCTGCGCAATGCCGACATCGCGATGTACCAAGCCAAGGAGAGCGGCAAGGACCGCTTCGAGATCTACCGGAAGGAGATGCATGCGGCTGTGCTGGCGCGCATTGAGCAGGAGCGCGAGCTCCGCGCTGCGGTGCACGACGGTGACCTTCTGGCTCACTACCAGCCGATCTACGACCTGCCCACGCGTCGCATCGTCGGATTCGAGGCGCTCGTGCGATGGGCCCATCCCGTCGGCGGTCTGGTCGACCCGCGCCTGTTCGTACCCCTGGCCGAGGAGCTCGGGTTTATCGGCGAGATCGATTCCTTTGTGCTCCGCGTGGCCTGCACGCAGGCGCGCCAATGGCAGGAACAGGGCCTCTGGGGCGCCGGGCTGGTCATGAGCGTCAATCTGTCCCCGGGCCAACTCATCGATCCCGACCTGGCCGAGCGGATCACCACACAGATAGAGGGGTGCCGGTTCGACCCCCGATCGCTCATTCTGGAGATCACGGAAAGCGCGATGCTGTCCGACAACGAGACCACGGTGCGGAACCTGCTCGAGCTGCGATCCACCGGCGTGCGCATCGCGCTGGACGACTTCGGGACGGGGTATTCCTCGTTGTCCCACCTCGACCGGCTGCAAGTCGACATCGTCAAGATCGACAAGTCCTTCGTCCAGGCCCTGGGGACCGGTGACGACACGCGCAGCCTGGCTGCCGCCATGGTGCAGCTCGCTCACACACTCGGCTACGAGACAATCGGCGAAGGCGTAGAGAACGCGGTCCAAGAGGTCGGACTGCGCGCACTGGGCTGCCGCTTCGCCCAGGGATACCACCTCGGCCGCCCGCTGAACACAGAGTGCACCGATCTCCTCCTCAAGTCCGAGGGCACACTCGGCGCCGTCGCCGGGACCGTCCTTCAGGACTGAAGACCGGCCGAAGGCTCGGACGCCACCGCCGAGCTGATCAGCTCGCCGGCGAACGCGGCCAGCTCGACGAGGACCCCAATCGTCTCGACGACCATCTCGTCCTCGCGGGGAACGAGGTGCTCACCGAGGTCACCGATCCCGCGCAGTCCCGGAGGCAACTCGACCTGGACACCCCGCAACAAGGGCAGATTGACCGGATTGTCGGGATGGAACCCGAGCCGGACCCGCTCATCGGCCAGGTGGTACCCGGCAAGGCGTTCGTGAAACAGCCCACGAGCGGCACCAAGGAGGTCTGCGTTCCTGCCCCCCAGAATGATCCCGCGGAGGGGTCCCGTCTGGGCGCCCACACGCGCCGGCCCGTAGGGGTCGATTACCAGGCCCCGCTCGGGATTGATCCAGAACAAGAACCCGTCCCGTCCGAACCCGTGCACCGAGATGGCAATCTTGACGTGCCGCAAGAACGTCCCCAAACGTTCGGACTGATCGGGGTCGTGCAACCGGGACGTGAGATGGACCCGCAAACCACTCGGCTGGACGATGGCGTAGTACGACGCTCCCGATTGTTCGGCCGCCTGACGGGCGATGTGGTCCGTGCCCCGGTCTTGCGAACCGCCGTGCAGCGCCATGAAGCCCACGGCAGAGCCCAAGACGCACGCCTCGTCGACGCCGGGCAGACTCAGAAGTTCAGCGAGGTCGATTCGGTCCGTTTGCCACTCCTTCGGCCTCGCCGATCCGAGCCTCGCACGGGCCCGTGCTCGACCTTCGGGCGCGCAGCCCGGCGCGTGCGCGATCGAGAACGCGAACGTGGGAGAACCGTGGCCTTGTGGTCGGCGAACGTTCCGGTCGTCCAGCACACGCTGTGCTCGGCGTGCAGCTCGGTACCGAGCGCGGCTCGGGCCAGACCGTCGTACAAGCGCTCCTGCGCCAGCCACGCTGCGAACTCTCCATGCCGATCGAAACCACATCCCGTCCGCACGTGTCCGACCAGGTCGTGGACTGCCCTGAACCTGTCATAGGGACCACCCCGTTCGGTTCCGAGGAGCGGGTGGGGCCTGCCGCTCCCCGCGGCGCTCGTGATCTCGAGTACCCCGGTCCCCCGCACGGCAGCGATCATCTCCTCGTCGCACTCGTACGGTGAGCGACAGCAGGTGAACACAACTCGGACGTGCGAGACCGCATCGTCCGTGAGTCGCCGGAATATTCGATCCGATTGTCGTTCGAGCGCCTCGTACGCCGCTCTTGCGATGGGGTTGCCCGGGTCACTCGGTGCAGCCATGAACCACTCCGCAACCTGCCTGGACCAGCGTTCGTCGAGTACGGGACCGGACGAGGCGGCCGCGTCCACGGTCATGGCCATGCCCACGGTCACGTCGGAAGTTCGCCGCCGGACTGCTCTGCCACCATGTACGCCGCGTACCAGTCAGGCCAGTCCGGGTCGGCCTTGCCGATTCGCTTCTCGTGCTCGCCGTGCGCCTTCGACGCACGCGTCATGGCGTCCGCCAGATCACGTACCGACGAGAACGACGTCCCAGCCGAGTCGATCCGACCGGGCAGCCGGGTCGTGATCTCCTGCAACAGCCACGTGTTCCCATCCGGGTCGCTGAAGGAAGCGAACGAACCGTAACTCCCCGAGTCCGGCGAAGGCCCTTCGACCCGGTTGTCTCCGCCGCGCTCTTGGAACCGGCCGCCGAGAGTCGATTCATGGAACGCATCGCTGACGTCCACCCCTTGACCAATCAGTTCGGTGCGGGCGATCTCGATGTCGTCGACCACGAGGTACACGTTCCGGGCCGAGCCGGGCGCAGCCGGCGTCAGGTCTGTGCCGAACTGAATGGAGCAGTCGGAGCCGGGGGGCGTGAATTGGAGCAAGCGGAGGCCACCGACAGTGACGTCAGCGTCGACGCGCCACCCCAGTCCCCGGTAGAAGGCGCCAGCCCTGTCGACATCCGAGACCGGGATGACCAGCACCTCCAGCTTCATGTCAACGGGCCCAGCCAGTTGGCCCTCGCCTCCGTCGTCACCTCGAACCTCCGTCGTGCTCATCGGGACCTCCTTCGCTTCTCTCTATGGGCCGACTCTCCGCAGGTCGATCCGTGCCTCACGCCGGGGAGGAACCCTGCTCCATCCCCAGGGTGTTCACCGGCACCAGGGCGCTCACGGCGGTCCGTCGGCCCCGCATCGGGACGATACCAAGGCGCCGGGAGTCCCGTTCAAGCGACCGCGGACAGCCTGGAGAGGTGCCCGCATGAATCAGGGAGTCATGCATCAGAGAGGCAGCCCTCGTCAGGTCGATCCCTCAATGATTCCGAACGGCATTAGGGCCGCCACGGGCCGACGACGGCCGACGACGGCCGACGAGCGCGAGAATGTGGCGTCCGACAGCCAAGGGGGACATGCATGACAGGCACCCAACCCGGCCAGGGCGACTTCAGATCGATCCTCCCGGAGAACATCGATTTCGAGCCGTTCCCGGCATTTCCGCCTTCGGTCCGCCTGGCGGTCGTTGTGGGCCACCCGACCGACCCAGGTCCGTACGTGGTCCGGGTCAAGGCCTCCTCCGGCGCAAAACTCTTGCCGCACACACACCACGAAGACCGCGTGTACACCGTCATTTCCGGGGTCTTCTACATCGGCCTGGGCGATCAGTTCGACGAGACCGCGTTGCGTGCATACCCGCCGGGCAGCGTCGTCGTACTGCCTGGCGGCACACCTCACTTTCACTGGGCACAGTCCGGTGAGTACGTCACGCAGGTACAGGCGATCGGGCCCATAAGTCTCGACTACGTCGACCCCCGGGACGATCCCCGCCATTAGGTCGGCCCACGCACACCATCATCGACCTTCGGAAGGAGATGCTCGCCATACTTTGCGCGATCATCCTTCCTTGCCATACTCGTGACCATGCGCTGGCCTGAAGGGTTCCTCTGGGGCACCGGCGCCTCGTCCACGCAGTGCGAGGGGGCCTCTCCGTCCTCGGACTGGTGGGACTGGGAGCGGTCCGGTCACGCCCCGCAGTCGGGAGACGGGAACGGATTCGCGACACGGTACGCAGACGACTTCCGCCTGCTCGCCGGACTCGGCCTCACCCATCACCGGCTCTCGGTCGAGTGGGCCCGTCTCGAGCCCGACCAGGGCAGGTACGACGACGTGGCCATCCGTCACTATCGCGATGTGCTCACAGCCGCGGACGATGCCGGCATCGTTCCCTGGGTTTCGCTGCATCACTTCACACTTCCCAGGTGGTTCCTCGGTTCCGGGGGATTCCTCGTCGAGGCGAATCGGACAGAGGTGTGGCGACGACATGTCGACTTCGTGGCAGACACGTTCGGTGACCTCGTCGGTGGTTGGCAGCCAATCAACGAAATCAATTACTACGCCCGTGCGGCGTACGGCGGACGCGGCTGGCCTCCGGGGCACAATGATCCCGAGGAGGTGGCCTTCGTCAACGAGGCGGTGCACCTGGCCTTCGCCGAGGCATCAGTGCGGCTGCGGCAGACGGGAGTCCCCGTGGCATCCATTTTCGGGCTCTCCCCCATCGTTGCCCAGGACGACAGTCCGGCTACCACGGCCCTTGCCGGGTCGCTTGACGACTACTACTGGGCGCCGTGGATCGGCCTGTTCCGTGACGGCGTGCTCAAGGTTCCCCATCGCCAGCCCGTTGAGCGTCCCGATCTGACGGGTTCGTTCGACATGGTCGGCTTCTCCTACTACGCCGCCATGGGCGTGCACGACGGCCGGCTCGCCATCCATCCACCCGAGGCGCCGACCTCTCCGCTCGGCTACGGCATCTGGGCCGACGGCGTCGGTCTGGTGCTTGACCGCTTGCATGCCGAGCTCCCAAGCGTGCCGCTTCTCGTCGCCGAGTACGGGATCGGTACCGAAGACGACGAACTTCGAGCCGACTACCTTCGCCGCGGCCTCGCTGTCATCAACGAGGCGATCACGCGGGGCGTCGACGTTCGGGGCATCTTCCATTGGACCGCCGTCGACAATTACGAGTGGCTCCACGGGTACGACGTCTCCTTCGGGATCATGGACCGTGCTCGCAACGTGCGACCGAGCGCCCGCGTCCTTCAGGAGGAGGCGCAGCCATGACACAGCGGCCGGATTCGGCTCCCAGGCGATAACGTCGTTTCTATGCCACGTTCAATCGCGACGGATACCGAGGTCGACCGCGCGGCGCTGGGGCAATTCATACGACCACGTCATCACGCCATCCTGGGCACGTTCCGCAAGGACGGCAGCATCCAGATGTCCCCGGTCACCATGGGAGTTGACGAGGACGGGTCGGTCTTGATTTCGAGCTATCCGGAGCGAGCCAAGGTCCGCAATCTCCGGCACCGACCCCAAGCCTCACTCTGTGTCCTGTCTGATTCGTTCGGCGACGCGTGGGTGCAGCTGACGGGCGCGGCGACCGTGATCGATCTCCCGGACGCCCTCGATGGTCTGGTGGACTATTTCCGCTCCATCAGCGGCGAACATCCTGACTGGGATGAGTACCGGCGGGCGATGCACACGCAGGGCAAGGTGCTGATCAAGGTGGACGTTCAGCATTGGGGGCCGATCAGCAAAGGCGGCTTTCCGGCTCGACTCCAGGAGAGTTGACCAACCTGGGTGCGGCAGAACAGCAGGAGCCCCCGGATCGGCCGACATTGCGCTGGCGGAGAGACGGGGGTCCCGGATTTCCGGGTCGGCCTGGTTGAGCACAGAGCGATTCCGGGCGCAGAGGATCGTCTCGCGGGCGGTCCGATGGGGAGGACTTTGTCCACCGGCCTTTCATTGGCATGCTGCAGGCGATTAACTGAGTAGGTCCCGATCCTAAAGCGGGGTATGAGCCCCCCACCCAGCGGAGGTGCCAGTTGGCCGAACTCACACAGCCCGGAGACGAGGGGATGGTGCTGGCCCATTTCATCGTGTCGGACGACGTCGAGCGCTCGCGGCGCTTCTACACCGACGTGCTCGGCGGCAGATTGGCCTTCTCCGGAGACGTGACCTATGTCGCACTCGCCAACAGCTTCATCATCATCAACGTCGGCGGCGGCCCGACCGACGACAAGCCGACGGTCACGCTGGAGACGCCTCGCGAACCCGACCGGGTCAGCAGCTTCCTGAATATCCGGGTCCGGGACATCCACGCCGTGTATGCCGAATGGAGTGCCCGGGGTGCACAATTCTTGACGCCCCCGAAGCAACACCAGTACGAGATCCGTTGTTACATCCGTGATCCCGACGGCTACATCATTGAGGTGGGGCAGACGACCGACCCGGAAGGTGATTGGTCGCCCTGGTTGTCTTCCCCCTCAGCGTCGTGAAAGCGACAACGAGCGATATCACCGACCGACCCTCCACCCGAGAGCGGGTCGAGACTGAGATCCCTGGCGGCCATCGCCTCCAGACCCGACGAAAGGCGGTCATCAATGCGTTCTGATATCAAGCCCGGCGGCACCTTCCCCGACTATGCACTGCCGGATCACACCAACACGGTGCACAAGCTGAGCGAGCTCCAGGGCGACGACCCACTGGTCCTCACGTTGGCTCGGGGCAACTACTGCCCGAAGGAGCACCAGCAGCACCTGGAGCTCGCTGCGAACTATCCGAAGGTCGCCGTCTCCTACACCCAGATCGTCACCATCGCCACGGACGACCATCACACATTGCAGGAGTTCCGGGCTTCGATCGGAGCTCAATGGACGTTCCTGTCCGACCCCGCTCGCACGATTCAGAAGGACCTCGACATCAAGGAATACACCGACCCCGAGCACGACCCGATGATCCCGCACACTCTGGTCCTCAAGCCGGGACTGGTGATCCACAGTGTTTACAACGGGTACTGGTTCTGGGGACGCCCGTCCTTCTCGGACCTCTGGTCCGACCTGCGGGCGGTGACGAGCGAGGTCCGCCCCGACTGGGACCTGAGCAAGCCGGGGCTACGCGAGGCCTGGGATGCAGGTGACTACTCGAGCTTTCACGGATGGGACAAGAAGGCCTCGGAGACCATGCCGTCGTCGTACGAGTCGTAGCGACGTCCGTACCGATCTGCAGTGGCCGGGGGCACCCGTCGAATGGCCTCGCGAACACTGCGGGGTGATGCGAAAGGATGAGAGACAATGGTGCGAACGCCAGTCTGCGAACTGCTCGGGATTGAACAGCCCATCGTCCAGGCGCCCATGTCGGCGGTGTCCCAACTGGCGGCGGCGGTCTCGAATGCGGGCGCGCTCGGTATGTTGGCGCTCACCTGGTCGGATCCCGCCGGAGACCCGGTTCGCGAGACGGCTGCGCTCACCGATCGTCCCTTTGGCGGCAATCTGATCATCGACTCCGATCAGCACCGTCGCCTGGACGAGGCCCTCGAAGCCGGTCTGCGGATCGTGTCGCTGATGTGGGGAGATCCTTCCAGCTACGTCCAGCAGGTCCACGACGCCGGCGGACTCGTTCTCCTGACGGTCGGAAGCGCTGAAGAAGCGCGGCGCGCCGTCGCCAGCGGAGTCGATGTCATCGTCGCACAGGGTTGGGAAGCCGGCGGGCACGTGTTGAGCAAGGTTGCGACGCTCCCATTGGTGCCCGCCGTCGTGGACGCGGTGACACCCGTGCCCGTCATCGCGGCCGGCGGGATCGGGGATGCTCGAGGAGTGGCCGCCGTGTTCGCATTGGGCGCGCAAGCGGCGTGGCTGGGTACCCGGTTCCTCCTTGCCCAGGAGATGCCCACCCACGAGGAGTATCGCCGTCGTCTGATTGACGCGGTGGAGACCGACGCCCAGTGGTACCCAGACCTCTACGACATCGGTTGGCCGGACGTGCCGCACCGGGCCCTGCGCAACTCGACATCCGAGATGTGGGAGGCCGCGGGTCGGCCCCCACTCGGAAGCCGACCGGGAGAAGGCGATGTCCTCGCGGACTTCGCGTCCGGCGAAACCATCGTCCGCTATGAACCGGGGGCGCCGCTCGTAGGTACCATCGGGGACATCGAAGCCCTCTCATTATGGGCCGGGCAGAGCGTTGGGCTCGTCAGCCAGCAGCAATCGGTTGCGGAGATCGTGGCCGAGCTCGTCTCCCACTTGTAACCGACGTGGGTACACCGGCGGCGTGGATCACTCTGTCGGACAAGCGATTTCGTGGAAATGTATCGCCGCCTCCTGCGTCAGACTCATTGGCTTTGCAGAATCCCGCCTGGCAGGGTCGCGGGATCGGGTAACCCCTACAGGAGCACTGACATGAGCAACGCTGCCGCACCGAGCCGGGACGGGTGACGAAACCGGGACGATGGTCGGTCCGAGCGCTGACGGCCATTGGCGCCGCGGCCCTCGCTGTCTCGGTTGTCTCCGTGAGCGGATTCGCGGCACCGCCGACGCATAGTGCCGCCCCGCTCAACCCGCCAGCTGCTCCCTCGTATTCCCTGGGCCAGCTGGTGGCGCCCTACGACGTTCCTATGACGGACCCTGCCGTGGCGGTCGGAAGCAACGTCGACTACCTCTACACGGGAGCCGCCGGCTACGACCCGCCCAACATCTCGGTGCGAGCGTTCACCGACCTCAGGCACCTCGGCACTGCGGTGGACGCAATGCCCGCGCTGCCTCCGTGGACCACCGGATGGACGTCCGCCCCGGACGTCCGTCACGTCGACGGGCGATACGTGATGTGGTTCTCCGCCCCCGACGTCGACGACGTCCTGGCGACCGGAGTTCCGGCCAAGTGCATCGGGCTGGGCGTCTCGAGCTCGCCCTACGGTCCCTTCATCATCGCCCGGCAGCCGGCAATCTGTGACCAGTCGGGGTCGATCGACCCCAGGACCTTCGTGGCCGCCGACGGCCAGCTCTGGCTCGACTGGAAGGCCGACGTCAACGCCGCCTGGGGACCGGCCCAGGATCCGGCCCTACCGCGGAATCAACCGACCGTGCTCTGGGCTCAGCGGCTCGCACCCGACGGCATGACCCTCGAGGGCACGCCGTCTGAGCTACTGGCGGCAACGGCGCCGTGGGAGCACAAGCTCATTGAGGCACCAGACATGGTCCGCGCCGGTGGGCACTACTACTTGTTCTTCTCGGCCAATCCCTCCTACCAGGACGGCGACGGCATCGGTGTGGCTGTGTGCCGGGGGCCGGCCGGTCCGTGCGACGAGCCCTACGCCGGACCCATCTTGGGCTCGAGCCCGCTGGGCCTGGGTCCGGGCGAGGAGTCACTCTTCGTCCAAGGCGGAGCTACATGGATGCTGTTCTCTCCGAGCGGTGAAGCTTTCTATCGTCAGATAGCAGTGGCCCGGGTCGCCTTCGGATCCCGGGGGCCCTATGTGTCGGTTTTCGGGGGCGCCGTCCCCGGCATTCCAGCGCAGAGAGGGCAGCGACATGCTTCCAGCTCCTCGTGAGGTGCAACGCGGCACCATTGCTCTGGAGCGCCCACAGGCAGGGCCAACGTGTGCGGGTCGATCCTGTTCAGTCCGACGGAGTCACTGCGGCGCCATGGGCGGGCAGTCTGCAGGGTCGGTCACGACGCGGATCGGAGATCCAGCCAGGTACGCCGCGGCGTCCTCCGCCATCCGCTGCCATGCGGAGCGAAAGAGCTGCTCCGTGACGTAGCCGATGTGAGGGGTGACGACGACGTTGTCGAGTGACCGGAAGGGGTGGTCGGCAGGAAGTGGCTCACGGTCGAAGACGTCGAGTCCGGCGCCGGCGAGATGGCCGGAGCGCAGTGCTTCGACGAGCGCCGCCTCCTCGACGATCGGGCCGCGGGAGATGTTCACCAAAATGGCCCCCCGCTTCATCTTGGCCAGGTCGTCGGCGCGCAGCGTGTTCCGGGAACGCTCCGACAACACGAGGAAGACCCCGAGGATGTCGGCGGACGACACGAGCTCGTCCTTGGTGACCTTGGTCACGCCGAGCTCGGTACATCGCTCCTCGGTCAAATTCTGGCTCCACGCGATGACATCCATGCCGAATGCCTTCGCCACCGGGACCATGGCGCCGCCGAGGCGCCCTGCACCGAGAAGGCCGAGCGTCTTGCCGGCGAGCGAAAGGGGGAACCCGGTCTGCCAGCCTCCGGCCCGGATGTCCCGGTCCTCCACACTGGTCCGCTTGGCGACGGCGAGGATGAGCGCCCACGCCATCTCCGACGGTGTCGGCAAGTCGTGTGGGCTCGGGTTGTCGAGAGGGCGGGGTACCGCGCTCGACGCGGGCTCCGCGGTGCCACACAGCAGGATTCCGCGCTCAATCCGGGCCTCGTGGTCGACGACATTGCTCGTCGGACCGTTGCACACCAGCAGCTTCAGGTTTGGAAGACGCTCGAGGACCGTCCGGGGAAAGCGCGCCCTCTGCTGGGTGATGACGACCACCTCGTAGTCAGACAGCTCCTCGACGAGACGTTCCGGCGGGATCGCCCGGCGGTAGACAGTGATTTCTGGGTCGTTGGGCAGCGCGGTCCAATCGCCGTACTCCAGGGCGACACCCAAGTAGTCATCGAGGATGGCGACTTTCGTCACAGCTTCCACCTCGTCTCGAAGGCAATCCGCTCCTGGCCGCTGTCCTCTGAGCACCACGTCCCTGCCTCCTGGCAGCAGAAGGCTGGTCCCTGAACTGCAACGTACTTGGTGCGGCTGTCGCGAGAGGGCCTGACCTCGAAGAAACGCCTTGGTCGGCCAACCGTTCCCCGCACAGAGCGGCCGGTTCTTCGCGCTGGTCAGGTCAGACGAATGGTGCAGATTCAATCGCCGGCAACAAGCTCACCGTTCGTGTCGACTGCCACCTGAATAGAGCTCAGACCATGCGACGCCGGCGGGCTCACGACTGCTCCGGTGTTGGGGTCGAACTCGGAGCCGTGGCACGGACAGACGATGAGGTTGGCGGCAGAGGAGTAGCCGACCGTGCACCCTGCATGGGGACAGATGGCGTTATAGGCGACGAAGCGGCCCTTGGCCGGTTGCAGCACGAGACCCGGATCACCGGTCTTCGGATCGGTGAAATTCGCCGACCCGCCGACGGGCACCTGGCTGGCCAGGCCAATCGGCGTCCCAGCCGGTGCTGCAGTTGTCGGAGTCGTCGACCCGGGGACGGTCGTCGTCGGGCGAGGCCCCGAAGCACTCGACGCACCCGGGTGCGGGGTGACGAGCGTGACGCTCTGGCCGCCCGGGCTCTTTGCCCCGCCCGCGGCCCGCCCGAGTCCGGCCGCCGCTCCGGCGACCACGCCACCGGCGACGGCGGCGGCCAGGACGGTCGCGCCCCCGAGGACGACCGACCGGCGATCGACCTCGTCAAGACCTCGCTCGACTGTACGCCCGCGCCCCGCCGGTTCTGCGGACAAGAAGGGGCAGCCGTGGACGTTGCAACGACGTCCACTCTGTGCGTGGCAGGCGTCGTTCTCGTAGTTGCCGCACACCTGCTGGACGAGGGCGAAGGAGACCGGGACGACAGTGGGTGGCCCGAGGTCGTACTCGCCTGCCACCCGAGCCGCGATCACCCCGTCGAGGGAAAGCACCCCGCCCGACCCGGCAAGGACAAGGGGGATCCAGGCGAAGACGAAGACGATGTCGGCTCCCGTGTAATAGGGAGACGAGTGGAAGCTCACGGTGAGAAAGAGCGTCAACGCGAGCACCGTCCCACCCACCGCGGCGACCCGCGTCCACAACCCCAAAATCGTTCCCAGGCCTACGGCTACTTCGGCCAGGGCGATCACGATGCCGATGGGGACGGCAAATCGAAGGAGGTGGCCGAGCAGTTCGTGAAGGGGGCTGATCCGAATGGATGCGATCAGCTGGGCCTGAATGCTCGAGGGGCTGTTGGCGTCAACGAAATTCGGGTTGGCGAGCTTCTGGAGCCCGGCAAAGCAAAAGGTGAAGCCCAAGAAGGCACGCAGAGGGACGAGCGCCCAGCCCGACAGGTTCAGGGCCCGCGGCGGAGCAGCGGAGAAGAGGACACGGCGCCGGCGGTGGCCAGATCGCGGAGCGGGTGAAGGACCTCGACCGGCATCCTCGGGCCTCGATCGTTGTGACACGTCGACTCTCCTCGTCGTCAAACGATGCCCCGAGACAGCAAGCCACACTAGGGGCATTTCGGATACGGCGGCCGGCCCCCAAGGGTTCGGCCATCATCTGGTACACGAACATATGTTCGCTAAATTGACCTTGTGGAACCCCCGCCAGCCAAGGGCGCGACGATCCTGCACGCCGATCTCGACGCCTTCTACGCGTCCGTTGAGCAACTGTTGGACCCAAAACTGCGGAATCGGCCAATCGCCGTAGGCGGCAGTGTGGTGCTGGCTGCCTCGTATGAAGCCAGGAACTACGGGGTCCGGGCGGCATGCCCGGGTGGCGGGCCCGCCAGCTTTGTGGCGATCTTCTCTTCGTCGGTGGCCAGTTCGGCCGTTACCAAGAGTTCGGCGACGAAGTCATGTCGGTCTTTCATGACTTCACTCCTCGAGTGGAGCGGGTGTCCATAGATGAGGCATTTCTCGATGTTGCCGGCGCCTTCCGTCTCTTCGGAGCACCGACTGAGATAGCGGCGGCTATCCGTCGACGCGTACGCGACGAGATCGGACTCCCTTTGTCGGTCGGCGTGGCTCGCACCAAGCACCTCGCCAAGGTGGCGTCTCAGGTGGCCAAGCCTGACGGTCTCGTGGTCGTGGCTCCCGGCGATGAGCGCGACTTTCTCGACCCGCTTCCCATCGGGCTGATGTGGGGCGTCGGACCGACGACAGAACGGCGCCTGCACGAGGCGGGGATATTTACGATCGGCCAATTGGCCAAGGCCGGCAGCCCGATTCTGGGCAGCCTGCTGGGCCAGACGGTCGGAGGAAAACTGGCGGCTCTCTCGGCCGACGTTGATGAGCGGGCGGTCGAGAGGCCGGCCCGATCCAAGTCCATGGGCGCCCAAGCCGCCCTCGGGCGTCGGGACGCAACCCCCGAACTCATTCGAGAGACGCTGGGCTACCTGGTTGACAGAGTTGCCGGCCGGCTTCGAAAGGCACACCTCGCCGGTCGAACGGTGACCGTACGAATCCGTTTCCCCCACCAGCGCTCTGTGACCAGGTCTGTCACCTTGTCCGTCGCGATCTCGACCACGCTGACGTTGACCGAGGTGGCGGAAACGCTCGCTCAAGCGGCTATCCACGACAACGATCGGGAACGCGAGGTCACGCTCGTCGCCGTTTCGGTCTCTAACTTGCGACCAGAACACTCATTGCAGCCCGAACTGCCTCTCGACCCCCCTCACTCGTCGAGACGAGCGGGCCCCCAATCTGGGTCCGTCGTTGAGGCATCCAGATGGGGAGTGGATCGGTCTGTCGACGCGATCCGGGACAAGTTCGGCCGAACCGCCGTTGGCTACGCCGCCGTCACCCTTTCTGCTGCTGATCGGGTTCCCGAGGGATTTCCGGATTGGCCGAGCGAGGACCAGCCCCGAGCGACGCCTGATCCTGCAACGTACAGCGCTTACCTCACCACGGACGATCGAAGCAACCTTGAGAGAGCGTTGGTACATGTCCACCCGAGCATCGCATTTCGCTATGGCTGGTCAGGCGATAGGCCGGTGGACGACGCCGCCTGGATCTCCGGTTAGAGGCCCCCGTCCACCCGCTCCGCCGATTTGGACGCTGACTGATCCTGATGTCACGACGATCCCCGCCCGATCGACCCCTCCACTCCGGATCCGTCTCAGTGATAGTTGCCTCGGTCGTCGCGAACGTACCTGGAGTGACTCCAAGTGGATCGCTGCCTAACTGCTGAAAGCGATCGTCCCGGTTCCGCTGACGGCTCCTGCGCCCGCGACGGGGCGGGAATTGTCGCTCTGGTTGCACGCACCCTTGTTCTTCCCAGTTTTGTAGCGCGGACCGATGCCCACGAACTGTTCCGTGACGTTCAAGGTGCCCGAAATGCCTGCGTACGCCCCTTTTCCATTCGAGAGGGTGATGGGTCCAGACGTCGAGAATGCGAAAGAACAGGTCGATACGTCATTCAGGGTTGGTAGCTGAGAGCTGGCGTTCTGATCGAGGACTGTGGAGTCGGCCTCGAAGGAGCCCTTCTTGAGCACGATCCGTTCATAACTTCCGTTCGCGTCGACCTTGCCGTTCTTGTCAACGCTGGTGCCGATTCCAGAATCAGCGATAGCTCCCACCACGACGATCTTGCTAGTGGCTCCGGTCAGATTCGCATTCGCCCAGAGCGAAACCTTGCCTCCACTCGGAGTGCTCGCGCCCGCCAGTGTCGGAGTGGCAATTGCACCAGTGAACATTACGATGCCGGCGGCTGGGATCGTGATCACTCCAGCTGTCAACGCCATGAGGGCTTTCCGCATGGTTTCCCTTTCTCTCGTGAAAGCAGCCATTGATGTCAAACGGAGGGAGCAAGTTCGCGAGCATCTGCCGAAGCTCTCGATGTCGCGAGAATCACGACGCTGGTGAGAAGCCACCACACGGCGACGGCGGGGAATCCGAGCATCGGGATAGCGAACGATGCGAGAGCGAGTACGAGCCCGACGTAGGCGAGCCAGCTCGGCAGTGCCCTGCTCCGAAGCATGGCGATGCTGGTGGCACCCAGAAGCAGAGCCGTGGCCCCGCCGGCGAAGCTGGTCACGTCCTGCGAGAAAATGTTCAGGGTCTGCAGCACGGTGGGGTCGGCGTGTTTGGCGACATCGGCCATGGCAAACGCGGCTCCGGCGCTGAAGATCCCTCCGACCAGGAAAAGAACCCCTCCAGCGAACCCCAGATTGGCCAATCGTCGACCCGGAAGGGCGGGAGCGACCACCTCACGCAAATACCAAAGGAACGACCCTGCCATGAGCACCGCAAGAGAAGTCAAATACGCATTGAGGTAGAGACCGCCCCTGTGGGCGTGTACGAACTTCGCCACCTGTGCCGGGCCGGCGGTCGCGTCCGGCGTATTCGGCGTTGTGAAGATCGTCACGAGGAGCACGACGACGAGGGCCAGCCCCCCAAGACCCACCCAACGTCGTTGATGGTTGTTCATGCTTTCTTCTCCTTCGTTGTTTGAGGGGGCTCAGCGTCACGGCACGCGATGCGCCATGAAGTCCAAACCTCCGCGTGTCATTTCTCGTTGCTCACCTGATGGGCTTGGGGCCCTCTGTCGTTCGCTCGTGTTTGCTCGTCCAGAGGATCCGCCACCGATTCTGTCCGGTTGCGCGCCCAGAACCCGAGACATGCTTCGGTATCGAGGTCCACAGTCCACAAACGGTCGCCCTTGTCGTCTGCATCGATGCGGGTCACATAGACGGCCAAGTTTTTGAAGATGTCGCCTGCTGGAGTGGACCCGCTCTCTTCGATAAGGCTGATGACGACCCGGTCGTCCGCATAAATGCAGCGACCGTGTTGATGAAACGTTCCGTTGAAAAACTCGGCGAACTCGAGCAGGACTGTGGCGAACTCATCTCGGCCCTCGGCATGCCGCCAGGGCCCGGCTCCGGGGCCGTTCTCCACGATGACGTTTTCAGCGAAGGACTCGAACACCGGGCCGTAATCGCCTGCTTCGGCCGCATCCAAGAGTCCTTGGACGGCAGCACGGTGCAACTTCGTCATCTGCTCCCTCTCTCTGGTGGGTTCTCTCCGGTGACGTTTCGATGGTACGAATCGCAGCTTGAGCAGACCTCAGTGGTCGCTACTGAATTCTCAAACCCATTTCATGGAGCAGGATCGCGACACGAACAGGCGTCACCGGTTGGACGAAGTCCGATGAATCTCTGCTGGAAGTGGGTCTCGCACGGCGACAGGTTCACGCGCGGCCACCCGTCAGGGTGACGACTCCCCTTCAGGACCCGGGGGACCGAGTGGGCTTTCGGCCGCCAACTTTTGTCGACCGATCTCGATAAGGGTTGACACCCCTGACGGATCGATCCCAAGGCAATCACCGATGAGGTCGTCGTCGGCTCCCAAGTCCTGTAAACGCAAGCCGATCCGATAGGCCCTGGGAAGGGCGTTGAGCTCGAGAGGTGACTCCACTGCTCCAAGGTGCTTGAGCGCAGCCCAAAAGTTCTCAGTACGGACTACTGATTTCTGCGTTCAGATCGGCAAAACTACGACCCATGGACGGGTGGCCTATGGTCGGGCGGGCCGAGGAGCAACGCTTCATCTCTGACGCCATCGCGAACCCGGATCGATCTGGGGTCCTACTCGCCGGGCCGGCGGGGGTCGGAAAAACGCGCTTGATTCGTGAGGTCCTGCGTTCGACGCCTGACCACCACGTCGAGTGGGTGACGGCCTCAGAATCGGTACGGCCACTTCCCTTCGGGGCGTTAGCTCACCTCCTTCCCAGCAATCTGCACGAGGTCGAGCAAGTGGACCTGCTGGGTGTTCTGGGCCGCGGCCTGCAGCGCCGAGCCGAAGGTCAGCCGATGGTCCTGGCGGTGGACGACGTACACCTGCTCGATGGGATGTCGGCAGGTTTCGTCGACTATGTCGCCATCAGGGGGTTGGCGACGGTCCTTCTGACACTTCGTAGCGGCTCCGCTCTGCCCGATGCACTCGAGAGCCTCTGTCGAAATGGCGACGTCCTGCGACTGGAGCTCCAGGCCTTGTCGAGGTCCGAGTTCGACGAGATGCTCGAGCGCGCCCTCGACGGCATCGTCGAGAGCGCCTCCTTGGATCGCATGTGGGAGGCGACCCGTGGCAACGTCCTCTTTGCCCGAGAACTGATTGCCGACATTGTGGAGGCGGGCGAGCTTCGCCAGGTTCATGGAGTTTGGCGTTGGGCCGGCGGCGTGGGCAGGGCACCGCGGCTCCAGGGGGCAATTGCGGGACGCCTCGATGGCCTCACAGACCAAGGGCGCGGATTCCTCGAACTGCTCTCAGTTGGGGAACCACTTGCCCTCAGGGTGGCTGAACAGATGACAGCCGATGGCGTCCTCCTAGATCTCGAGCGGCGAGGGTTGATTACCGTCCAAGACGAGGAGGTCCTGAGCGTTCGTTTCAGTCATCCCCTGTTCGGAGAGGTCCTCCGAGCCGATATGCCCGCCCTGCTACGTCGGCAAATCAATCGTCAGCTTGCCCGTGTCTTGCGATTGGAGACCGGGCGCACGCCAGCGGATCTCCTCAAGCTGGCGGTGCTGTGGCAAGGCTCGGGTGAGAGGGTGGATCCCGTCGTCCTCGCCGAATCGGCTCAGGTGGCCAACCAGTTGTCGGATCACCACCTGGCCGAGAGGCTTGCGAGGGACTCGCTCGAACAGAAACAAACGTTCATAGCCCAATTGGAACTCGGTTGGTCGCTCCTGCACCAGCGTCGCCTCGAGGAGGCCGCGACATTATTGGCCCCGCTTGTCGGGAATGAGCCCGGCGACAAAGCGCGGGAACGTCTGGCCGACGGCGTGTCGCTCGCTATTGGGCATGGTCTGGGTCGAGTCGAAGACGCCTTGACCCTCATGGCTGAAATCGAACGTTCCGCCGTCGACATCACGACGCGTCTCCTCATCCAGTGCTACAGGGCGCACCTCCATGCCTTTTTCAATCAATACGCCGAGGCGATCGCATTGGGCATGAATGCGATGCAAGCGAACGGCGATGACCGCATCTTCGTCCGATCCTTGACTTCCGTAGCGTCGAGTCTCGTCATGATCGGCAAGACCGACGATGCGCTCTCGCTGACGGAATCAGGCCTCGCGTGCGCGTTGCGAGTGCGCGAAGAACTACCGCGGGCACCGAGCTGGGCGGTCAGTAGCCGCTGCACGACACTGGCTTTCGCCGGTCGTGTCCCCGAGGCACTGGAGCTACTCGAATTTGCGTTGTCGCTATCGGGAGTTCCTCCCGAGTCGCGAATACTCGCTAATGGCTATCGGGCCCGGTTCCTTCTCTTTGAGGGGAGAGCCGCCAGTGCCGTCCGTACCTTGAAGGAGGCCGCGCTCGGTATGAGAACGAATCCGGTCTACGGGTCGTGGTGCCTCGCCCTGCTCGCTGAAGCAGAGGCGCTAATGGGAAATGCAACTGCTGCCGAGGAGGCGCGGATCGAGGCACAGGCCCTACCGGGGAGCGATCGTCTAAGCCTTTTCGTCGATAAGCGGCGAGCGCTGGCATGGGTCGATGCGCAAGCTGGACGCCTGACGGAGGCAATCGAAGAACTGTGGTCAGCAGCGGACATGGCACTCGAACGGAACCAGCGCTCCTTCGAACTGATCATCCTCAATGATCTGCTGCGCTTGGGGGAAGCCGGTGCCGCGGTCCGAGCACGGGACGTCTCAAGCGCTGTCGATGGACCAATTGGGAAGGCCGTCGGCCTCCATGCTCAGGCGGTGATCTCAGGACGCGGAATCGAATTCGAGCTGGCTGCCTCATCATTCGCCCAGATGAACTTTTTTTTGATCGCGTCTGAACTCTGGGCGGCAGCTTCGGCAGCGTATCGACGCGAAGCACTGGGGGCCCGATCCACAAAGGCGGCCAAGAAGTCTCACGAAACTGCGAACCTCTGCGAAGGGGCCAAGGTCCGGCCAGTTTCCTGGCCGGACCAGGTGGAACCACTGAGTCGCCGACAGCGCGAGGTTGCACTTTTGGCGGCACAGGGAGCGACCAATATAGAAATCGCCGACGCTCTCTCGCTGTCCGTGAGGACGGTTGAGAGCCATCTCTATGCGACATTCGCCAAGCTTGGAGTTACGGCCCGCGACGAGCTGACCTCCGTCCTCACCGCGTCTCTCGAGTAACGCATTCATATCGGCACTCTGCGAGCAGAGGGTGGGCGGTTCCGATTTGCCCTGGGTTCCGATTTGCCCTGGTTCCGATTTGCCCCCTGGAAGACCGTTGGGTCATCTCTTTGACCTTGGCCCTGATGGAGGCCATGGCCCGCTCCGACGGCCATTTCTGGAGGTAATACCGGCCCGGCCATTTCACGGACTCGCACATGTGATTGTGGAAGCCCAGAAAGTCGAAGCCCTCTGCCCCACCACTGAGGTGGACGATCCTGGTCTTGTCGGGATGCAGACGCAGCCCGAGGGTGACCAGCACCGCCTCAGCCAGGGAGTGGGCCGTCTCGGCCCTCTCCTTTGACGGACAGAGGACGACCCAGTCGTCGGCAAACCTGATGAGCTTTCCTGTCTGGCGTCTCGCCTTGGTCAGTTCCTCGTCGAGGACACTCAAGGCGATGTTGCAGAGCAACGGTGAGATCGGAGAACCCTGTGGGGTTCCCGACGAGACGACTGAGTACACCCCTCCCTCGATGATCCCGGCCCGCAGCCAACTCCCAAGCAGCTTCAACATCGCCCGGTCACAGACCCGGCGCTCGATCAGGGCCATGAGTGCGTCCTGGTCGATCTCGTCGAAACAACTCTTGATGTCGGCGTCGAGCACCCAGTGTGCCCCCCCGTTCGCACTCTGGCGAATGACCTCGAGTGCGTCATGAGCTGACCGCTTCGGTCGGAAACCGAAGCTGGCCGGGCTGAAGTCGGCCTCGAATATCGGTTCGAGGACCAGCTTCGCTGCACTCATGAGCACCCGGTCACGGAGGGTGGGTATGCCGAGCGGCCTGGTTTCTCCAGGTTTGCCGGCCTTGGGGATCTTCACCCGTCGCAGTGGTTGGGGGCGATACCTCTGTGCCTTGACCACTGCGGCGAGCGAGTCGAGGAAGGATCTGACCCCTTCTGTCCCCCCGGCCTCGACCGAGTCGATGGAGACCCCGTCGATGCCGGGCGCACCATGGTTGGTGGCCACGTTGACCCACGCCTGCCACATCACATCACTGCGGGTGAGCTTGTCGTAGAGGGCGTGGAATCTGCGCGTTGGATCCTGCTTGGCACTGCGGTAGAGCACGCGTTGGAGGGCTTGGAGATTACTGACGCCTTCGTCGCGGGCGACCTCTCTGGCCCGAGTGCGGGTCTGATAGTCGCCGTCTTCGTCGGCACCGGTTGGCTGATCTAGTCGTTCTGACACTGACCTACTCCGTCCCATCGTCTACGTGCATCGGTGAAGCAGGGGTCCTTCGCTCGGGGCGGGTTGTGTTGTCCCGCCCGTCATCACTACTACGACCCCCTCCGACTCCCTCTCGGCTCTCTGTCACTTCCCGGGTTCGCCGGTTATAGACAGACGCACTCCGCATCCCCACAGGACGAGGGCCGAGGAGGGCTCTCCAGTTCCCACGACGGCCTGCTTGACGTTCCACGCTCCATGCGCCGAGGAGTTCTTGAGCACCCGCTCCAAGATCTGAGGTGCCTTCCATGGCCTTCGCCCAAATCCCACGGGCTCGGCTCTCCCTTTCCCCTGCTTTCGCAGGCCACATAACGACGCTGCAAGCTTCACTTCATGTTGCGGACCGCCAAATTGCTCCACCCCGCTTCGAACCCGGCCTTTCGGCCGACCTCGGGAGCTCCACTACCGGGGACCGTCTCCCCAGACCCGACTTGCACCGGCTGGTCGTCGTGAGCTTGTCGCTCGGTTAGGTCATGAGTGCTCCTTTGCAGTCATGGCGTCCCGAGCTCCTGGACGCACGGGATTTTCGTGGGATCCCATGGACCTTCGGGCACCTGGCGCGAGCACCTGCGCGTGAGTGGCACAACACGCCCCTGACTCGCCCCGCTTCTCAGGTCGTCCCAGATCGAGGCACTGACAGACGACGCAGCGGCCCGATGGGGCTACCCGAAATCAACACCGTCGAGAGGTACCGCGGGCGTGATGTCGGGAAGTCGCCGCATCCGGAAGGAATTGGCAAAGCCGAGAAGCCCCGCGATGGCCGGGACGAGCAGAGCGAACTGAAGCGAGCGGTTCCGTGCATCGGTATTGATGGCGAGGACCGCACTCTGGACACTCTGGGGCTCACCGGCAATCTGGTGCTGGAGCTGCGTGTTGCTCATGATCTCAGCGTCGGTCTCCATGTAGGCGGCGATCTGCTGCTGCTGAGCGGCGGGTATCGCAGTGCTCGAGTACGTCAGATGGGTGAAGCTCAGGGCCAGCACCCAGAGCATCAGGCCACCGGCCACAGCGAGCCCGAACGACAGGCCGAACGAGCCGGCGGCGGAGTTCACTCCGGCGGCTTCGCTGACCCGTTCCTCGACAATCGGAGCGAGCGTGAAGTTGTTGAGCTGGGACACCAACAAACCGAGCCCTGATCCCGCGACCAGGAGCGGAACGACGAGGTACCAGCCCGAGTCCACTCTCGATACGAGCGGGATGATGGCAGCGATGCCGACGGTGCTCAGGGCGAAACCGACCAAAACGATGTTGGCGGGACGACGCTTGCCCGCTTTGCGCCCGGCGAGCAGCGCCATTCCGAACATGGAGAGCGAAAGCGGCGCGAGGGAAAGCCCGGCCTCCATGGCGTTGTACTCGAGCGTCATCTGCAAGAAGAGCGGCAGGGCGATCATCGCACCACCGAGGGTGATCTGCTGGAGCATCTGCTGGGAGATCCCGATGCGGAAGTTCAAGTGCTTGAACAGGCCCGGGTCCAACAAGGTGGGCTTCCCACGGCGCTTGCGCTGGACAAGCCAGTAGGCGAACGCGGCCAGGCCCACGGCGCCGATGGCGATGATGAGACCCACGTAGGCGCCGCCCTCCTGCCAGACCAAGATGCCGAGGACGACGCCACCCATGCCGACGACGGAAAGGACTGCACCCACAAAATCGACCTTGCGCGGGCCCGTGTATGCAACGTCTTTGACGAGGCGGATCTGGGACAGCACCACCAAGATGATGAGGACCTCGAGGCCGAAACCGACTCGCCACGACAAATATGTCGTGACGAAGCCCCCGAGGAGCGGGCCCACGGCCGCGGCGATCGCCGCTGAGGCGCCGACAAGGGCATAGGCCTTTTTCTGGGCGGCACCAGAGAAGTTCCCATGGATGAGCGACTGCATGGCCGGCAACAAGAGGGAGGCTCCGAGGCCGCCGATGATCGCCCAGAAGATGATCACCACGGTCAGGGTCTGCGTCAGCGTCATTGCCAGGGCGCCAGCCGCATACGCGAGCAGGCCGATCACATAAGCGCGCTTGCGGCCCATGAGATCGCCCATCTTCGAGTTGATGAGGATGAAAGCGGCGGAGACCAAGGCCTCAAGGGCGATGGCTGACTGCACCCCACTGGCAGTCGTGTGGAGATCCCTCACCACTGCGGAGATCGACACGTTCATGAACGAGGTGTCCACGACGAGCACGAACATTGCAGCCGCCAGTAGCAGCGCCAGCCGCGGATTCGCCCCGCTCTCCGCCTGCACCGCGTCTCCGGTGCTCATGGCAAAGCGGAACCGCCGCTGGGTGTCTTTGGCCGCTTCGCGGGTAGGGCAATCAACTCGGCGACCCCGGACCCAGAACGACTCACGACCCAACGCCTGGGCCACGACCGCCGCTTCCCCTGAGATCCATCCCCCTCACTGCGCCGGGCGAGCCCGACGCTGCCTCACGTAGTGCCCAAGGAAGAGTCCGAGGAGGACCAGTGCGACCACCACCACCCGCGATAGCGCTTTCCTGGCGCTCCGACTTGTCTCCATGAACGATTGTGGCTCTATTGCACGCTCCAGTCCACTGGCTTCGTCCCGCCGCCGCACTCCGTGCCTAACGTTGCTCCTTGATGGGTGCCGCGTGACGGCACCGCCAAGACGTACTAGGGCCGATCGTCGTAGCAGAAGGACACCGGTTTAGGTGCTCAGCCCCCGATTGGAGGAGGATGACGGACGTGACCCAAAGGCCAGAGGATGCGCCTCGCGCCATGTCGCACCTCAGCGTCGAGGAGCGCGCCAAGCTCGGCAAGGAGGCACGCGGACGCGCCCCTCGGTCGTCCCAGGCTCATTTCAGCCCTGCGAAGAACCGCCCAGATCCGGTCAGCCTTCTCGAACGACAGGCGAGGACTCGGGTGCCAGAATTGGCCCCGATCCGATACGGGCGAATGCTGGTCTCGCCGTTCACCTTCTTCCGTGGCGCCGCGCTGATCATGGCTTCAGATCTGGCCACAACTCCCCGGTCGGGCCTCAACGCCCAGATCTGTGGAGATGCCCATCTGTCCAACTTCGGTCTGTTCGCTTCGCCAGAGCGGGAGGTTGATGTTCGATGTGAACGACTTCGACGAGACACTGCCTGGACCATGGGAATGGGACCTCAAGCGGCTGGCCGCCAGCACGGTGATCGCAGCCCGTGACCGCGAGTTCACCGAGGGTGAATCTCGTACCGCTGCCCTCGAGGTCGGGAAGAGCTACCGCAAGGAGATGACCCGTTTGGCGGGGCTCTCCACCCTGGAGGTCTGGTACTCCCACATCGACGTTGTCGGTCTGCTGGCCGAACTCGAGGCGGAAGCCGCCAAGACGGGGTCACGGGCCGACAAACGCATGGCAGCGCGCACCGCCCAGACAGTGAGCAAGGCCCGGACTCGCGACAGCCTCCAGGCCCTGGGAAAGCTCGCCACTGTCGTCGATGGCCGACTACGCATCGTCAGTGATCCCCCCCTCGTTGTGCCCGTAGAGGAGCTGTTCCCTCGGGACGTGAGCGACGAACTCCGTGATTCGTTTCACGAGCTTCTGCGCGGCTACCGACGCAGCCTCCAGTCCGACCGACGCCACCTCCTCGAGGAGTTCGAGTTCGTACAGATCGCCCGCAAGGTGGTGGGTGTAGGGAGCGTGGGTACCCGGGCATAGATCCTGCTCTTGGTGGGCCTCAACAACGCGGACCCTCTGTTCCTCCAAGCAAAAGAGGCCGAAGCGTCGGTGCTCGAGGAGTTCGTCGGCAAGAGCGGTTTGGGCTTGACCCGCTTTGACGGACAGATTGATTATGCCGCTTGAGTGTCGCCGTGGGCGGAGTGCTTCCTTCTCCTTTCTTCGTAGACGGCCGGGGTGAGATCCCCAAGTGAGCTGTGCCGGCGTTGGCGGTTGTAGAACACTTCGATGAACTCGAAGATGGCTCGGCGGGCCATGATCCGTGTTGGCCATCCCTGGCGGTAGATCAGTTCCTCTTTCAAGGTGGCGAACCAGCTTTCGGCCACCGCGTTGTCCCAACATTGACGGGGTCGCGAGAGCGACTGGACAACATGGTGGTGGGCCAGGAGCTGGCGAAACTGCCCTGAGGTGTATTGCGATCCTCTGTCTGCGTGAAATATCAGCCCAGGTGCGGGCTGACGCTGCGCTATGGCCATCTCGAGGGCGTCACAGACCAGGTCGGCTCGCATGTGATCGGCCATGGCGAAGCCCACCACCTTGCGGCTGGCCAGGTCGATGACGGTCGCCAGGTAGAGCCAGCCCTCCCAGGTGCGGATGTAGGTGATGTCGCCGCACCACGCCGTGTCGAGCTCGTAGGCCTCGGGCGAGAAGACCCGCTTGATTAGGTCCGGAGGGAGCGAGGTGGCGTCGGGGTCAGGAGTGGTGGTCACCTTGAAGCGGCGCTTGCAGCGCCCGATCAGGCCACGGCGCACCATGAGGCGGGCCACGCGCTTTTGCCCGACGCAGATGCCCGCCTCGGCCAGCTCGGTGGTGATCCGAGGTGCCCCATAGGTGCCCCGGCTCTTGGTGTGGATGTCGACGATCTTGTCGCCGAGTTCGGCGTCGGAGACATCACGGGCCGAAGGGACGTGCTTGGACCACTCGTAGTAGGCGGAACGGGAGACCTCGAGCATGACGCACGCCATGGTGACGTTGCCGTCCTGCTCAGCCTTCTCCGCCTCGATGAACGGGTACACGTTCATCGGGTCTCCTTGGCGAAGAAAACTGTGGCTCTTTTCAAGATGTCACGCTCTTCGCGCAACACCCGGTTCTCTTTTCGTAGTTGGACCAGCTCAGCGTGCTCTTCGCTGGTCATTCCCGGCCGCCGACCGGCGTCGATATCGGCTTGGGCTACCCAGCGCCGCACCGCGCTGACCGTCAGGCCGAGGTCACCGGCCACCTCGGTGATCGTCTTGTCGCTGGTGCGACAGAGCTCGACCACCTCGGCCTTGTACTCATCGGAGAACGACCGCCGTGGCCGCTTCCGTTTCTGTTCCATGGTCTCCATTTTGGACATCCTTCCGGGGCTTTGCAGCCCGATCGTGGATGTCCGTCAAAGCGGGGGAAGGCCAGTTACGCCAACCATGGAGCGCGGGTCGTCAAAGGCCAGCACCTGATGCAGGCGGCAAGCGACATCTTCCTGGGCCATCAATCTTTCGAAGGCCCAGATGGTGTGACCCGGGACTTCTACCTCCGCCAGCTCCGGGACTGGAAGGGAAGCTTCGAGATCGAAGGGGCGATCCCGCCGGGCCTGACCAAATACGTCGGCGTGTGCGCCAAGGCGTTGGCCCGCGCCCACGCCCGCTCGGGCGACCGCGTCGCCATCGCCAGCTACCTCGGAAACGGGCCGACATTCGACAGGGCTCTGGCGGAGTTCGCCGACACCTATGCTGATCAAAACGAACGCGACCACGAGGCCCTCCGACATGCTGCCTCCATCGGCCGAGTTTCCGCCGAGTCAGGTCTGTAGCCCACAGCGAATCGAGTCCTAGCGGCTGTTCCACCGAGGTAGTCAGCGGATCACTCCTCCTGGACAGCAGTGAGAGCAACCTCGAGCGTCGGATAGAAGCGGTCACGATCAAGGGTCTCGAAAAGACCATAGCGACGGACGAGGTCCTGGAGTCGGGTGCGCATCTCTGCGAAAGCCATATGGATGCCAGCGGCGTTGAGCTCACGGTCGAGCTGCTCGAGCATTCTCGCTGCCGACACGTCGACGTCGGTCATCGCCTCGCATTGGACGATGACCCATATCGCATGGCGCTCAGCGACGGCGTGGCGGATCTGAGTCCGGAATGCTGAGCAGTTCGCGAAGAACAACGGGGCCTCCCAGCGGTAGACGACGATCCCAGGGAGCTCCCGGGCCTCAGGGTTCCGCCTGACGCTGTGCCAGCCCTCTAGTCCTCCCACCTCGCCGAGCACGGCACCGTGGGGTTGCCAGCTACGGCGGAAGAAGAGGAGCACGGCAAGGACGATGGCGATGACGATCCCCGGTAGGACCCCGAACACGATCACTCCCAGGCTGGCGACCACCGAGAGAACCAGGGCGCTCTTGCGGACCCGGTAGTAGCGCACCAGGGCTCCGAGGTCGAGCAGGGACAATGCGGCTGCGATCAGCACCGCCGCGAGGGCGGACTGCGGAAGATCGGCCAACAACGAGTTGAAGAACAGCAACAACGCGACCACGATGCCGGCGCCGACCAACGACGCCAGCTGCGATTTCGCCCCCGCCTGTTCAACGACTGCCGTGCGCGACCCGCTGGTCGACACCGCGAACCCCTGGAGCAGGCCTGCCGCCAGATTTGCTGCTCCGATACCGATCATCTCCTGGTTGGGATCGACCTCCTCACCTCGCCGCGCACCGAAGCTCGAGGAGGTGGCGATCGTGTCGGCCAGTGAGACCAGCGTGATCCCGACTGCGGCCACGGCCAGGGGTCCGACATCAGCCCACTTCGTCCAGGGCACTGCGGGGGTCGGCACCCCTCGAGGGAGGGTCCCTACCGTCGAGACCCCATGCGCGTGCAGGTCAAAGATGGCGGAAACGACGGTGGCCGCCACGATGCCCACTAAGACCGCGGGGACCATCTTGGTAAAGCGAGAAAGCACCAACAAGATGGCCAAAACCCCGAGTCCCACCGCGAGCGCCGCTCCGACGGTGCCGTCGAGACCGTGCACGAAGGCCCTGAGCTCGGGACCGAAGCCCTCGGCATCAGTCGAGAACCCGAAGAGCTTGGGTAACTGGCCCACGATGATGATGAGAGCGAGGCCGTTCATGTAACCCACCTGCACCTCGCTCGAAAGCAGATCAGCGACGAACCCGAGCTTTCCGAGTCCTAGTCCGATCTCAATGAGGGCCACGATGATGGCCAGCATCCCGGCCAGAGCGATCGCACGATGGGCGTCCCCGCCTGCCACCAGCAACGGTAAGAGGGCCGCGAAGATGAGCGGAGAGATGGACGAGTCCGGGCCGAGGACGAGGATCTTTGATGGACCGAAGACCGCGTAACCGACAAGGCATCCGATGGAGGTGTAGAGCCCGGTCACAGCTGGCAACCCGGCCAGCTCGGCGTAGGCCAAACCCTGGGGCACCAAGATGGCTGCAAGTACGACGCCGGCGACGACGTCGGATCGCGCCCACCTCCGGTCGTAGGTCCGCACGACCCTGAGTCCCGGTACCCACTTCGCTATCCCCGAGAGACCTTCGCCCACAGCGTCCCCGCCTCCATCACGAACTTCAGCCTCACGCCGATCCACCAGAACCTACAATGCGGTCACAACGAAGGCGAGGGGTGGTTGATGTTGATGACCCAATCCAAGCGGCACCGCAGCGTTCTTCACCGGCACACGACCATGACAAGCCTCCAACGACGCATCCGACGCGGATGGGGGCTGACACCGGGTGGCTGAGTCGAGCCGCACCTCTCCGGCTCGAGCCCGAGTACTCGCCATCCTTTCACTCGCTGCGGTACTACTTCTCGCTGTCGCGATCATTGGCTTCTTGGTCCGCAATGGCGCGTACGTCATCATTGGTGCAGCAGGGTTCGCTCTCGGTGTCGCCGGAGGCTGGTGGGCGATCTCCAAACGTCCCCCTCGTCGCTGGTACGGCGTCGTCGTGATGGTCGTGGGCGCCGCCGTCCTGGTCATTGCGTTACTCGCCGCCGGGAGCGAAGACTGGGAGTCGTTCGTCCGCGCGCTCATCGCCCTTGCCCTTCTCGCGACAGCTGTTCTGGCAGGGAGAGCCGCGATGACTGACAGCCTCCGGGCCACCGCAGCCGGTCGAGTTCGCCGCGCGAAGCGGCCCCTGTACCCGGTCCTTCTCTGCAATCCGTGGTCGGGCGGCGGCAAGGTCGAGAAGTTCGGGCTAGTGGAACTGGCCACGTCGCTCGGAGTCCGGACCGTGATGCTCGACCATGGCCTCGACCTCGCCGAACTCGCCCGCGACGCCATCGCCCGGGGTGCCGATTGTCTGGGGATGGCCGGCGGAGATGGCTCACAGGCGCTGGTGGCCTCCATTGCCACCGAACACGATCTCCCCTTCGTCTGCGTGGCCGCAGGAACGAGAAACCACTTCGCCCTCGACCTCGGGCTGGACCGCGACGACCCGCGCCATAGCGTGTATGCCTTCCGCGATGCCATTGAGCGCCACGTCGACTACGCGACTGTGAACGACCGCTTCTTCGTCAACAACGTCTCTCTGGGCGTCTACGCAACCATCGTCCAACAAGAGGGCTACCGCGAGGCCAAGGCGGCCACCACGCGGCAGCTGCTCCCTGAGCTGCTGGGCCAGACCACAGAGCCCTTCGACCTGCAGTTTGGGACGCCCGACGGTACCGAGGTCGACGGTTCTTTCCTCGTCATGGTGTCGAACGACCCTTACGTCCTGGCTGTCTCGCCCAGCACGTCCCAGCGCCTCCGACTCGACACGGGCCGCCTCGGCGTGTTCGCAGTAACCGCGGCGACAGGAGCACAAGCGGCTGAAGTCGTCACGCTCGCCTTGGCCGGCCAAGCGGCGCGTAGCGGCCACGCCTTCGAGTTCAGCTGCGACAGCTTCGAGATCAGATCTCGCTCTGGCACGGCGTACGCCGGCGTGGATGGTGAGGCCCTCCAACTCGAGACGCCGATGACCTTCCGCAGCCACCCCAAGGGCTTGCGCATGCTCGTTCCCGAGGGAAACATCGAGCTTGCGCTGAGACGCCAGTCCCGGGGGGCCCACGTGCGCGATCTCGTCCTTCTGGCTAAGGGCGTACAGCCGAGCTAGTTGCGGGTTCACATTCGGGTTCAAAAACGCGCTGGCACTTCGTGTGGGTGAACCTGTGGCTCTCGGTAGCTGCCTTTCTTTTGTCTGGGTGGCAGGACGACGTGCTTCTCCCTCTCGCGCTCGTAAGGGACCATCTCGAGAATGTGGGAGATGATGTTGAGACGGGCCCGGCGCTTGTCGTTCGAGTCCGCCACGAACCAGGGCGCCGCCTCGGTATCGGTGGCGACGAACATGGCGTCGCGCGCCCTCGAGTAGTCGTACCAGCGACCGTATGACTTGAGGTCCATATCAGAAAGCTTCCAGGTCTTGCGACCGTCGTCGATGCGAGCTGTCAGGCGCCGCGTCTGCTCGTCTTGGCTGACCTCGAGCCAGTATTTGAGCAGGATCACACCTGAGTCCACGATGGCCTGCTCGACAAAGGGGACGAGCCCGAGGAACCGGGTCGACTCCTCGGGAGTGCAAAACCCCATCACCGGTTCGACCCCGGCGCGGTTGTACCAGCTTCGATCGAAGATCACGATTTCGCCACCGGCGGGGAGATGGGGCACGTAGCGCTGGAAGTACATCTGTGAGCGCTCTCGTACGTTCGGAGCCGGCAGCGCAACGACCCGGAACACCCGGGGGCTGACCCGCTCGGTGAGCCGCTTGATGACACCACCCTTGCCCGCGGTGTCTCGGCCTTCGAACACGATGCACACCTTGGCCTTCTCCTCCACGACCCAGCGCTGCATCTGGACGAGCTCTACCTGCAGGCGCCGCAGCTCTTCCTCGTACTCCTTGCGTCGCAGCTTGATCACTGGCTCTCCGGTATCTCGCGTCACGCCGCTGTCCTCACGCAAGGGCACCGTAGCGAATCGCATCAGGACCGGGCGCAGACCCGTCCCCATGCCGGCGAGCCAGGAGCTTGCCCAGCTCCAAGACGATGAACAGCCCGACCGCCGGTACCAACGCCCAGCCGAGCTCGCCCACGTTGAGGTCAGTCGGGTCGAGCAGGCGGCGCAAGGCATCCATCAGTGTGATCAAGACGGCCAAGATCACCTTGATGATGAGGGCCCGGTTCATCTGCTCGGAGCCGAAGGTGGCGGTGGTCAAGATGGTCCGGGTCTCGGAGCGACGCTCGAAGGCCGCCACGACGAGGCAGAAGACAAACGTCGTGAAAGCGATCGAGTTGCCCACAGCCTCGGAGTGGAAGTGCTCGACCCGCCGGCGGCCATCGGAGGCAGGGGGAGACCTAGGACTTCTGCGCCTCGGTGGCGTCGGCTTCGATCTGTTTCTGGTCTGCTTTGAGCTGCTTCTCTTCGATCTTTTGTGCCCGCTTCATGGCCGAGCGGATCTTGGCTCCCATGTCTGAGACCGCTACGACGACAAGCCCGGCTTCGCCCTCGTCGAGGGACTCGCCCAGCTCTTTGAGGTCGCCACGGCTCATGCCAGCCGCTGCATGCCCGGCCAGTGAGCCGAGCAGCGCTCCTCCGCCAGTGGTCGCGAGCAGGAGACCACCACCGATGGCGGCGGCGGGGAAGAGAGCGATCACCAGTCCCGTGGCCAGGCCAACGCCACCGCCGAGCACGCCCCCGGCGTGTGTCGGGGTCTCGTGCTTCTTCGTGATCTTGACCTTGCCCTTGTGGTCGCGTTCGATGACGGCCGCGTCGTACGCATCGATCAGGTTGGCTTTGGTGTGAAGATCCTTTATCAGTTCGTAATCCTCGAGTGCATCGGCGGCGTCGGCATAGACGCCGCAGTACACGAGCAGAGTATCGACGGGCATTTCTTGTGCTCCTCTTCGGATCGAGTTCAGTTCGTCAGGGACAGCGATACAGAGCTAGATACGACTCAGTTCTTGTGGACTGAGTCTCGCGTCGACGGGACCGCCGTAAGCTGCGAGCGAGTAGATCACGATGACGCCGACCGCAATGTAGGTCAAGGACCAGATCGGGTAATACGGCATCCACCAGATGGCACTGATGGCGCCGATCGCTCCGGCCGCAATACCCAACCAGCGACCGATCTGGGAGCCCCCCATGACCGCAAGGCCGCACAGGATCAAGATGATGCCGACGATCAGGTACACCCAGCCGTAGGTCTTGAGGCTGGTTCCAAAGAGCGCGTCCTCAAGCTTCTGGGGGACAGCTCCGTGGTAGCGAAAGGCCCAGATCGCATCGAAGATACGCATGATGCCTGCTACTCCGAGCACGATGGCGGCGAAAAGAATCCATCCGTGGCCCCGGTCGTTCATGGTGCACCCTCCACTACGACGTGCCCAGCGCTGACGAGCTGCCAGGCCCAATTTGGTTTCCCAATTTCAGGTATATACCTCAATGTTCGTCATTGGAAGAGGTTGTATCCGTGCGCGAACCAGCGATCGTTTGATGAATATCCAAAGACGTAGTTGCTGGGCGCAACCTGAGTGGATCAGCCCCTAGCAATTCGGCAAGAGAGGGATTAGACCTTGCGCCGGAAGAATCTTCGGGTGCGGAGGAGAGGCCATGCTTGCGTATGACTACCCGCTAGGCGGGGTGTTCTTGTCAATGCTCTACTTCTTCTTGTTCTTCATCTGGATCTGGATCCTCATCACCGTCTTCATGGACATCTTCCGCAGCCCCGATCTCAGCGGCTGGCTCAAGGCTCTGTGGTCCATCTTCGTGATCATCCTTCCGTTCCTGGGTGTCTTTGTATATCTGATCGCCCGAGGCGGCAAAATGCAGCAGCGCAAGCTCCAAGACGCCGCTGATCAGAAGCAGGCTTTTGACTCCGCAGTCCGAGAGGCTGCCGGAACCTCCGGTGGGGACGTCACCTCACAACTCGCCCAGCTGGCTGATCTCAAGGCGCAGGGCGTTCTCACTGACGCCGAGTTCGAATCACAAAAAGCCAAGGTTCTGGCTGCGAGCTGACGCCGAGCGCGAGCCAGCGCCCAAGAGGAGGGAGTGGCAGATGACAGAAGAGAACGGCTCTCTGGGACCGATCAGCTACTTGGTCGTCGAATTCCCGGACTCCAAGATGACCGGAGAGGGTTTGCCCATCCTGGTCGACCTCGTCGACCAGGGCGTCATCAGAATCTTGGACCTGGTCTTCGTGGCCAAGGGCGAAGACGGCTCTCTGGGCCTCATCGGCCTTGCCGATCTGGATCATGATGGGACGATCGATCTCGCCGTCTTCGAGGGCGCGTCTTCGGGCCTGGTGGGCCAGGAGGACCTCGCCGATGCGGCGCCGGTGATCGCGCCCGGATCGTCCGCGGCCATCTTGATCTTCGAGAACCGCTGGGCAATGCCATTCATCCAAGCTCTGCGACGTGGTGATGCCCAACTCGTCGCCGCCGGCTACATCCCCCAAGACGACCTTGCAGCCGCGCTTGATGCGGCCGAAGGCTGAAAGGAGACCGACATGCCACTACTCCGAGGCATCGCGCGCACCGCAGCCATCGCCGGCACGGCCACCGCTGTGTCGAACCGCGTTTCGCGCCGCCAGCAGAACCGTTGGGCCCAACAAGAAGACCAGCAATACGCGCAGCAACAGCCTCAGCAGCAGTACGCGCCGCCGCCCCAACCTGCGGCTCCGGCGCGGGACCAGGTGGCTCAGCTCAAAGACCTCGCGGAGCTCAAGTCCCAGGGGATCCTCACCGACGCCGAATTCGATGCGCAGAAGGCGAAGATCCTGGCCAGTCCGTGAATGGTAAGTGGTGGGTGATTTGCGGCACGAATGAGGGTCCTCACTAGCGTCCGCGGCGGGTGGGGAGGGCGTCCGCGTCTCGGCGTCGCGCAACGCGTAGAAAGGTGAACGCGGGCCCCAGAACCACGAAAGCCCTCGGGATCGTCTCCCAAGAGGCCTTTCGTGAACGCGACCGGGGTACTCCCGATCGCCTGTGAGTGGCGGGGGGAGGATTTGAACCTCCGACCTTCGGGTTATGAGACCCATTTGTTCCGTCCAACTGGTTTTTACGGACTGGTCGAGGCGTATCGATTTAGGTCTCTAGCTGGGAGAATGCGGCATTACCCACGCTGAGCAGGCAAGCGACTCGTGACACAGATTTCTGAATCCGTGGGATTTTCGTGGGATCCCACGGACCTTCGGGCAATCTTCGGGTCATTTTCTGGGAAGGCCCACGCGACCCTCACACCCTGGGGAATAGCCATCGCGAAAAAGGCCGTTTCCGCGGAGCGCGGCAGACCCCAGTTGAATGACTTCGTTCACAGTGCCTGGGATAGGTGTTCGGGGAGATCCTCGCGAGTGATCGGCACCGAGCCCCTTTGACTCGCTGCGCCCAACCAGATGCCAGTTCCCACAACCCACAGAATGAGGATAGGAAGTGAAGCAAATGCTGTGCTGGCGAGCAGATTCCAGAGCAGGAGATAGGACAGTCCAGACGCCACGAGAGCGACGCAAAGGATGACCGATATCCTCCAGAGCCAAACCGGGTAGTTGGACGTTGTTCGAAGAAGAACGCCGAACATCACAACGAAGGCGCTCAACACGAGCTGCTTCGCTCCATCGAGACGATTGATTACTTGGAAGAGGTCGCCGCTCTCACCCAGATATCCCTTGCTCGCTGAGGAGCCGAGAAACAACCCCAGGAGGCACTGCAGTAGGGAAATGGTAACCACAACGCCTCCCGCGATCGCGGCCCCGGATCTCCACGAACGATCGGATCGACCGAGATGACGACGGCAATAAAAGAGAACTATTCCAAGGAGTAGGCCAACCAGCCCCTCGACCAGTAGGTACTGAGCCGTCGCTTCACTCCTGTGGGCCGCATACAGAGAGACAACCTCCTTCTGGGAGGCGTCGATGGCGAGGTTCGATGGCCAGGCGGCAAGGCCGACGATCCATGCAATGGCGTAGCTGATGCCGGCAAGGGCGGGAAGCGACCTGAACCAACTTCCCTGAACCTGCACCTTGACCCGCTGTAGATCTGATCGGTAATCGATGACTGCGGTCTGAGATGAAACACCGACGATTTGCTTCTTCATGATCGTGTCACCTTCGGCTCGGTAGTGCGATTACGGCCGGCAGAGTCCGTGAACCCGACTCCGACGCGAGTCCCCTCCAGGCCAACCTGTGCAATTCCAGGACGGTGGTTCGTTCACTGACGAACGGACGGACCAAATTCGACAACCGGCCGGAGTTTTCTTTGCCCGAGTGGCTCACGCACCGGCTTGGACCGGCAAGGCCAGTCCTGCGTGAGCAGGCGAGACCCGAGGCCACAGCAAGTCGTCCATGCACTCACAAGTCACCATCATCACGGCCTCGCTGACTCCGCAATTGATAGATGGTCAAACCCAGCGAGACCCCAGCCACAGTGAGGGCGAGGCCAGCAATGCCGATCGCGACCCCAGTCATGACCACACGGCCTGGCTAGTGGCGCGTCGCGGATTTGGCTTGGGCAAGGGCGGCCCGTCCGCGACGCACTGAGGTTCCCCCGAATTAGTGGACACCTGAGAGGCCGACCTTCGAGTCGGCTGGAAGGATGTCCGATATGGGAGCTACAAGGCGGAAGTTCACGCTGGAGTTCAAGACGGAGGCCGCTCATCGAGTGATCGATACGGGCCGAACGGTGGCCGAAGTGGCGACCGAGCTGTCGGTGGTGGACAGCGTGTTGGCCCGATGGGTGCGCGATGAGCGCCGTCGGCTCGATGCGGTGGCCGGTTCATCTGATGAACCGTTGAGCGCGGCGGAGCGGACCGAGCTGTTGGCGCTGCGTCGCCAGGTGGCCGAGCAGGACAAAGACTTGGCCTTCTTGGGAAAAGTCGCCATGACCTGGCCGGTCACCATCGGAGGATGAAATGATGGCGGGCGGTCGTCGGGTGTGGTCGCCGAAGTTTGCTTGCCGCCGCGTGCGCGTGAAAAGTCTGGTGCGGGGCCGTGGGGACCACCGAATGTCGCTTTGAGCACGAACCGGAGATTCCGCTTCACACCGTGGTCCTCTCCCGGTGGCCTCCAACTACAACATGGAGGTGGTGCATGAAGCAGATCAGGAACAAGGTGGGCGGCCTCGATGTCCACCGCGACAACGTGGTGGCCTGCACGAGGGTGATGATGCCCGACGGCAGCGTCGAGGTCGCCAAGGAGCGGTTTTCGACCACCCAATCCGGCCTGGCCGAGCTGACGGCCTTTTTGATGGACGCCGGAGTTGGCACCGTGGCGATGGAGGCGACGGGGGTTTATTGGCGGACGGTCTACTACGCCTTGGAGGGTCTCTTCGAAGAGCTGTGGCTCTGTAATGCTCAGCACGTAAAAAACGTACCGGGGCGCAAGAGCGATCTCTCCGATGCCGAGTGGCTGGCCGATGTGGCTGCGCATGGGATGGTGCGGCCCTCCTTCGTCCCCCCGCCCGATATCCGAGAGCTGCGCGAGTTGACCAGGTACAGGAAGACCCAGGTCGACGCCCGGGGCCAGGAGATTCAGCGACTCGAGAAGTGTCTCCAAGACGCCGGCGTGAAGCTCACCTCGGTGGCGTCAACGGTGTGGTCCAAGTCGTCGCGGGCGATGATCGAGGCCATGATCGCCGGCGAACGCGACTCGGTGGTGCTGGCCGATCTGGCCAAGGGACCGATGCGCAAGAAGACCGACCGGCTCACTGAGGCACTCGAAAGTAACTTCGGTCCTCATCACGCCGTCTTGTGCCGTCAGATCATCGACCACCTCGACTTCTTGGACGGCTCGATTGCCGCGCTGAGCGAGGAGATCTGCGCCCGACTCGTCCCTTTTGAGCCCCAGGTCGCCTTGCTCACCTCTATCCCGGGTATCTCGGCGACCACGGCCCAAGTCATCGTGGCCGAGACCGGGGCCGATATGAGCCGGTTCCCGACCGCGGGTCACCTATGCGCCTGGGCGGGCGTGGCCCCGGCCAGTCACGAATCGGCCGGCAAGAAACGCCCGGCTGGGACCCGACACGGTTCGCCGTGGCTGCGCCGGACCCTGATAGAGGCAGCCCGGGCGGCGGTGCGCACCAAGGGCAGCTACTACTCAGCCCTCTACAGCCGCATCGCCCGGCGAAGAGGACCCAACAAGGCAGCGGTCGCCGTGGCCCACTCCATGCTCGAGACCGCCTGGCACCTACTCAGCACGGGTGCACTCTACGAAGACCCCGGCGCCGACTACTTCGAGCGTCGTCACGATCCCAGCGTTGAGGCGAAGCGGCTCCAGCGCAGGATCGAGGCTCTCGGCTTCGCCGTCACCATCAGTGAAAAGGCGGCATAGACCCACCCTCTCGACAACTCCACCTCGTCATTGCACCGAGGGGTGCCTCGTTGCGCGCGCCTCAGTGCTCCTGCGGCGTCAGCATTTCACCGGAGCTGCCGCGTACTTCGCTTCGAATCCACCAAAGCAGAGAGATTTGCGTTGATGGCCGCCGAGTGCGCGAACTTCGAGGTCACCCGCATGGCCCGCCTCTTGGACGTCTCGACAGCTGGCTACTACCGCTGGAGAGCGGCCCAGAACCGTCCAGCACTCCCGAGCGAGGTTCGCCGGGCCGATCTCGACGCCAAGATCATCAGCTTGCACAAGAACTCGCACGGCACCTATGGCGCTCCTCGGATCACCGCCGACCTCCATGAGGCTGGGGAGCGGGTGAGCCGCAACACCGTGGCCGAGCGCATGGCCAGCCTCGGGATCGTCGGGGTGAGTCCGCGATTGTTCAAGGTCACCACCACCCCCGATCCGGCCGTCACGTACCCGGCGGACCTGGTGAACCGCCAGTTCCATCCAGACGGCATGGACGAGTTGTGGACCTCGGACATCACCTATCTGAGCGTCGGCGAAGGCGAGGCCTACCTCTGCGCCATTCGCGATGAGGGATCGTCGAGGGTGCTGGGGTTCTCCGTGGATGAGCACATGCGGACCGAGATCGTCCTCGAGGCGCTCGAGCAATCGACGGCGACGCGTGGGGTCGATGGCGGGAACGGTGTTCCACACCGACCGGGGCAGTCAATTTTCAGATCGAAGGGTCGTGGACTTTTGCGAGTCCGCCGGCCTGGTCCGCTCGATGGGTGCGACGGGCAGTTGCTACGACCACGCCAGCGCCGAAAGCTTCTGGTCGATCTTCAAACACGAATACTTCTACCGGCACACCTTCGCCTCCATCGACGAACTCCGCGCCGGGATCGCCCGATACATTCACTTCTACAACAACCAGCGCCGTTGCACCAAGGCTGGCAACCTCAGCCCCATTCGCTACGAGTTAACGTTGGCCCTCAAGCAACAAGCCGCATAAACCAGCGTGTCCATTATTTCTGGGCAACCTCACACCTTGGCGATGATCTCCTCGGCCGGCTTGTGCCAGATGAAGGGCTTCGGATCGTCGTTCCAGTGCTCGGCCCAGATCTCGATGGCCTCGACCAAGTGGGGCACCGAGGTGAACGCGCCGCGGCGCAGCCGCCGTTCGGTGAGCTCGTTGAACCAGCGCTCGATGAGATTGAGCCACGAGGAGGATGTCGGGGTGAAGTGCAGATGCCAGCGGGCTCGCTTGGGATCGGCCAGCCACTTGGCAACCGGCGGCGCTTTGTGAGCCGAGAGGTTGTCCAAGATGACGTGGATCTCGAGGTCGGCGCGGACGTGGAGGTCGATCCATTTGAAGAAGGCCAGCACGTCGGTGGCCTTGTGGGCTTTCTTGGTGTCGTAGAGGACCTCGCCGGTGGCGATGTTCATGGCGGCGAAGAGATCCGTCGTGCCGTGACGCTTGTAGTCATGGGTCATGGTGCCGCCTCGGCCCGGCTTCATCGGCAGACTGGGTTGGGTGCGATCGAGTGCTTGCACCTGGGTCTTTTCGTCGAAGCTGAACACGACCGCCCGTTCGGGGGGATCCATGTAGAGCCCGACCACGTCGACCAGCTTCTCTTCGAAGTTGGGATCGTTCGAGACCTTGAAGGTGTCCATCTTCCACGGCTTGAGGTTGTGGTCCTTCCAGATGCGCGCAACCGTGTCTTTTCCGATGCCGAAGCGCTTGGCCATGAGCCGCGTCGTCCAGTGGGTCGAACCGTCCTCGGGCAACTCGTGCAAGGTGTCGTGCACGACCATGCGCACCGTGCCCTCGGGAAGCCACGAACGCCTCCCACGGCCCTTGGCGATGCGACCGACGCCCTCGACGCCCTGTGCTTCGAAGCGCCGCCGCCAGGCCCGAACCGATTCGTTGGAGGTGTGACAGCGCCTGGCCACTTCATTCGTGCCGACCCCGTCGGCAGCCAGCAACAGCGCCTTGGCCTGAACCACCTTGCGATGCCCGAGCGTCGTCGAACGCGCCATCTTCTCGAGGGCCGCTCGTTGCTCGCCGGTCATGGCCAGCGGAGGTGCAGTGGTCACCGTGCTCATGGTGCCACCTTAGCTATCCAAGCTAAATCAGCGACGGATCACTAGCCGGTCCGCATGGGAATTCCTGGTCGGCGATTCCGCAGTGGAACGAGATCTCGCTGCAGAGGTCCTCGCTGACCGGCCGATGCTTCATTCGGCGGTCGTCTCAGCCAGCCTGCGGGCGAGAAAACGTCGTTCACTGTCTGAGGTCGCGAGGCTTAGTGCTTCGCGGTAGTACCGGGCGGCCTCTTTCGAACGGTGTAGTCGGCTCAAGAGATCGGCACGCACGGCGGGAAGCAAGTAGTAACTGAGTAGAGGCTCTGTCGCTGCGATTGACTCAACGATGGTCAGACCCGCCGCCGGACCCTCAGCCATGGCTACCGCGACAGCCCTGTTCAGTTCAATCACGGGTGAGGGATCAAAGTTAGCCAGACGCTCGTACAACGCGGCGATCTGACTCCAATCGGTGGAGGCGGCATCGGGCGCCGTTGCGTGACAAGCGACAATGGCGGCCTGAATCTGGTAGGGCCCAGGACGCGATCGTCCCATCGCTCCACGCAACATCATGGTTGCTTCGGCAATCTGGTCGGAGTCCCAGCGGGTGCGGTCCTGCTCCTCGAGCGTGACCAGGTCACCCAACTCGTCCAGACGGGCGTCGCGCCGAGCGTCGTGCATCAACATCAGCGCCAGCAGGCCAGCCACTTCGCATTCGTCGGGCATCAGGGAGTTCAGCAAACGCCCCAGTCGTACTGCCTCAATGATCAGGTCGTTCCGGACCAGGTGGGCGCCGCTGGTCGCGGAATAGCCTTCGTTGAAGAGCAGATAGACGACGCCCAAAACTGCCGTTATACGCTGCGGCAATATCTCGGCTGGCGGAATGCGGTAAGGGATACGGGCGTCTCGGATTTTGCGCTTGGCTCGAACTAAGCGTTGCGCCATAGTCGGCTCAGACACAAGGAACGCTCGGGCGATCTCCGGAGTGCTCAGTCCGACAAGCGTGCGCAGCGTCAGAGCGACTTGAGCGTCGAGTGGCAGTGCGGGGTGGCAGCACGTGAAGATCAGTCGCAACCGATCGTCTTGCACCCCGCTCACTGCTGCATCGTCGAAGTCATCCGAGGCCAGGGGTTCGACCTCGCGTTCGGGTGAGTTCAATTCCAGTTCCTTCATCTTTGCCGCGCCGGATACCCGCCGCCGCAGCACGTCGGTGGCCCGGTTCCGCGCTACCGCCATGAGCCATGCTCCGGGCACGCCTGGAACGCCTCGGCGGGGCCACGCTTCCAGTGCCGCGGTGACGGCGTCCTGCGCGCACTCCTCGGCGAGATCCCAGTCACCGGTCGTTCCAATCAGGGTGGCGACGACCTGACCCCAGCTGTCCCGGAACGCTTCGGCAACAACCCGCTCGACGTCGGAGGTCATTCGTCCCAGACGGGTCGAATCTCAATTACTCCGTGCCCAGCGAACGGATGCCTGGCGGCGACCTCAATCGCATCGTCGAGGTGCTCGCACTCGATGAGAGCGAAGCCACCGATCTGCTCCTTGCTCTCCATGAAAGGCCCATCGCTGATCAACGTTTCGCCATTACGCGACCGTACCTTCGTGGCGTCGGTGCTCGGTCGAAGACGGACTCCGTCCAGGAATGAGATCCCACGCCGGTCCAAATACTCGATCCACGACACGTGCTCGCTATCGCGTACCAACTCGAGGGGACCACGGTCGTCGGACTCGTCGTCGCAAATCATCAACATGTATCGCATTGTTCCTCCCAACCCATCATCCTTCGCGAGTGAGCACAAACACAGGAATTGTACGAGTGATCGCTCTCTGGAATTCCCCAGCGGCCGGCGACCGCTCGACAATCGTCGGCCACACCAAGGATCGTGCCTCAGGCTCCAACTCTTCTGCCAGGACCCAGAACCTCTCAGTCCCCAGCTCCACAGTCACCCTCGCCTGGCGCTTCAGGTTGTAGTACCAAGCCGGATGAGTGCTTGACCCTCCATTCGAAGCGACAATCATCCATCGCCCGTCACTTCTGAGGAAATAGACCAGCGGCTGGACGCGCTCTATGCCGGACCGAGCACCGACGTGATGAACAAGTATGAGCCTGAAGTCAGCAAGCGTCCCATCCACGTAACCACCCTTTGCTCGAAACTCGTCGACGACATTGGCGTTGTATTCGGTTGGAGTAAAGCCGGCCATTGCTGCTGCTCAGGCGATCTCGTAGACAAGGCTCACGCGACCACCGGACAGTGCTTCGACGTGGCGAAGTTCGAGCCCGTGCCGCTCTGGCGCTGTGAACAGCGGAGTGCCCGACCCCGCTATCAAGGGGTGAACAATGAACCGGAGCTCGTCCACCAGTCCTGCCTTGAGACAGGCCCGCAGGACCTCAGCCCCGCCCATCAAGTAGATGTCCTTGCCAGACTCCTCTCGCTTCAAGGCTTCGATCTCGTCGAGACCTCGGAGAAAGGTTGTCTGCGGCCACTTGGCGGAAGTGAGAGTACGTGACAGTACGTAGTGCGGAGTGGCTGCTGCGAAACGCGCCCACTCGACCTCGGCCTCGGTGGGAACGCCCACACCCATGGGATTCGGCTCCGCCGGCGCGTCCTGGATCGCGGTCCAGTACTGCTCGTAGTTGGGGTACATGCCGCCACCAAGCACACAGGCGTCAATCTGAGGCGTCAGACCGAAGTCATCCGACCACGCATCGACCCAGTCTGCATAGCCTTCGGGGCCTTCGGTCTTGCCGTCGATCGAGATCTTCATCGCACCGATGATCTTGCGCATGGCTGCCTCCTGGCAGAGTCCGTGAACCCGACTCCAACGCGAGTCCCCTCCAGGCCAGCTAGCACTGTTCCTTGAGGGTGGTTCGCTCTACTGACGAACGGACGCACCAAAATCGACAACTGCCCGGAGTTTTCTTTGCCCGAGTGACTCATGACCACCCCAGGAGGAGGCAAGGACAGCAGATAGGCATTCGCTACGGACGCTCGGCCGAGGGTTATCAGACCTATTCGCGCCGTACAACTGGTCTGGTGTCCGTGGCCAGTTTTCAGTCCCCGCTTTTGGCCACCAGAAGTCCCCACCCCTCGGGGTGAGTTTTCAGTTTCTTCGAGCCTAGGTTTTCCTCCCCTCGCGCGCCTCTTTCATCCGGAACGACTCGCCCTCGGTGACGACGAGCACGTTGTGGTGGAGCAGCCGGTCGAGCAGGCTGACCGCCGTCGACTGCTCGGGCAGGAAGTGGCCCCAGTCCTCGAAGGGCCAGTGCGAGGCGATGCCGAGGGAGCGACGTTCGTAGGCGGCTGAGACGAGGCGGAAGAAGAGCTGGGCCCCGGTGTGGTCCATCGGCGCGAAGCCGATCTCGTCGATCAGGATCAGGTCGGCCTTGAGGATCCCCTCGAGGACACGGCCGACCGAGTTGTCGGCCAGGCCCCGATAGAGGGTCTCGACCAGTTCGACCGCGCTGAAGTAGCGGACCTTGAAGCCCGCTTCGATGGCGCGCGTGACCGAGGGCGACGAGCAGGTGGCTCTTGCCGGTGCCGGCCGGGCCGACCAGGCAGAGGTTCTCCTTGGCCCGCACCCATTCGAGGCTCGAGAGGTAGTCGAAGCGTCGTCTGTTTCACCGAGGAGGCACGCACGTCGAACTCGTCGAGCGTCTTGGTCACCGGGAAGGCGGCCGCCTTGAGCCGGTTGGCCGCGTTGGAGGCGTCACGCGAGGCGATCTCGGCCTCGATGAGGGTGCGCAAGAACTCCTCGGGCTTCCAGCGCTGCGTCTTGGCCGTCACCAGCAGCTCGGGCGAGAGCGAGCGCATGGCCCGGAGCCGCAGGCGGCGCAGTCCGGCCTCGATGTCGGCGGGCAGGGCCGGAGGGGCGGTGCTCACGACTGCTCGCCGATGGCGTAGTCGCTCAGCGAGCGCGTCGGCACGAGGGGCAGCTCGACGATGAGCGCGTCGCCGGGAGCGGCCGGACGTGGGACCCCGGTGCCGGCCGCGATGATCGAGCGCACGTCGTGGGCCCGGAAGCGCCCGAACGAGGTGGCGCGTTCGAGGGCGGCCAGCAGCACGTCTTTGCCATGGGCGGCTTCCATCTGGGCCAGTTCGGCGAGGTCGCCCTTGAGCGAGGTGATGCCCCGCGGCGGCCGCCCCCTTGATGAAGGACTCCGCCGCCGGGCCCGAGCGCGCAGAAGGCCTTCTCGGCCGCGGTCTTCGGGCCGCACCGCACGCGTGGGCATGGGCCGGGGCCCGCCATAGTGCTCGTCGAGAACCGACGTCTCACCAGGGGCGACGAGGTCGTGGGTCGGCGATGATCTCGCCCAAGAAGATGATCAGGACCTGGCCGTCTTGGGCCACGAGCTCGACCTGGCGGCCGATGTGGATGGTGGGCACCGAGTAGCGGGCCGAGCCGAAGCGCACGCAGCTGAGCCGGTCGACCTTGCGCACGACCAGCTTGCCGATGGTGGCCCGCAGTGACGGCAGCGTCCCCATCACCTCGAGCTCTTTGACCAGTCGCTCGGCGGGGATGGCACAGATCTCTGAGTGCACGACGGCGTTGACCTCGTCGCACCAGGCCAGCCCCTTCTCGTTCGCCGGGCCAAGTCGGCGACGCTGAGCTCTTCGGGGATCATGAGGTCGGACTTCACGTAGCCGACGAGGTTCTCGACCAGTCCCTTGGACTCGGGATCGGCTCCTTGGCAGAAGTCGGGCCGGAACCCGTAGTGGGTGGCGAAGCGCACGTAGGCCGGCGTCGGGACGACGAGTCCGGCCACGGTGTCGCCCTTCAGGCATCCCATGCGGTCGGTCAACGCCGTCTTGGGGACACCGCCGAGATACTCGAAGCACCGAGCCAGTGCGGTCATGGTCGCCTCCGCCCCGAGGTTGTCGGCGAAGTACACGAAGCGGACCCGGCTCCAGGCCATCACGGCGCAGAAGACGAACAGCGGGCCGATCTCGCCCCAGTCGAAGACCAACATGTCGCCCGGCGACCAGATGCCCGGTCGTCGGCCCCGGTGATGGTTCGTCCGCCACTCGGCCTTCACCTCGGCCACCAGCCGGCGGAAGTTGCGGCCGAGCCGCTGTAGCCGGCCGCTCGGGCCACCGGCAGGAGCCGTTTGGCCGACATCTTCCCCTTGGTCCGCTCCACCCGCTCGATCACGACGTCTCTGACGGCGTCGTAGTTGTGCTCGACGACGGGGATCTCGCCCTTCTCGGCCGCCTGGGCGGCCAGCACCGATCGTTTCACCGTCTTGGGCGTCGTCCCGCAGATCTCTGCAGCGGCCCGATAGCTGCCCACCTCTCGATAGGCGGCATGCATGTCCATGTGCTCCCTCACTGATTTCATTGAGACGTCCCTTGGTCGGTGCGGCGGTTTGGTTAGCACCGCCACCGTCACCGGCCAGGGGGCCTCGTTGGTGGATGCTTCAGTGAGGGGTGGGGACTTCTCGTGGCCAAAAACGGGGACTTCTCGTGGCCACCAGCGGGGACATCAGCTGGCCATAACCGGGGACTTTTTCATGGCCACGGACATCGGACAAACTGCTGAGATTCGTTCAATTTGGGTCTCTACCTGAGTAAATCTGACTCCACCAACCTCGACCTGGAAACTGTCGTGTGACATCGACATCCGAATCCGTGGATTTTTGTGGGATCCCACAGACCTTCGGGCACTCAACGGTCATTGGCGGCCAAGTTCGTTACGAGGGCATCTCTACCCCGGCAACAAACCGTCCGGGACGCTCCCCGAGGGCCTTGCACGTGCAGGCAGTCATCTGGCCGAGAAGATGTTCAGAGCGCTTTGGCTCCCAAGGCGATGTCGAAGCCGGCGCCGTTGCGTGCCAGGCCCACCAGGAGGATTCCGGCCCATTCGAGCACGTGAGCCATTTCGAGCCCTCCCGCATCGAGGGACCGCATGTCCAAGCTCTCCAGAAACGTCGCGACGGCTGCTTTCGCTTCGGCACTATCGCCGGCGAGGAACACATCCATGGGCTTGTTTTCCGCAAGAACGCCCTGAAGGATCGTATTGAATGTCTTCACGACGTGCGTGTCCTCGGGGGCGGCGGCGGCGATCCGCTGGGACATCGAGTCGCCCGCAGTCGTGACGAGCCCGGTGACATCCTCATTGAACGGATTGGTGATGTCGACGAGGATCTTGTCGGACAGCGCATCGCCGTAGTGCGCGACCGCTTCGACCGCGCCGGTGTACAGCACGGCCACAACGACGATGTCACCCAGCGGCGTTGCGCCGAACGTGCCGACGGTGGCTCCGTTGCCGATGTGGTCGGCAAGTGCCTGCGCCTTGACGGTGTTGCGGCTCATGATCTCAATGGTGTGGCCGTGCTTCGCCGCCCGGGTGCCGATGGCGGTGGCCATGTTGCCCGAGCCGATGATGCTGATGGTGGTCATGTGTACTCCTTCGTGGTGTCCGGACTTGTTGGTCGTGAGGGTGTTGCTGGCGTGATGGCCTGTCGTGTCGAAGGTTCGCCCACGCCCCGGCGCCGGGCTCAGATCACTGTGGTGCCGCCGTCGACAACCAGCTCCATGCCGTTGACGTAGCTCGAGTCGTCCGAGGCGAGGAACAGCGCCACCGATGCGATCTCCTCGGGGCGGCCCATCTCCCGCCGCGGGATCACGGATTCGAACTGTGCCTTCATCTCCGGGGACATCACCTCTTCCAGCATCGGCGACGCAACCTGGCCGGGGGTCAGCACGTTCACCCGGATCTTCCTGTCCCTCAGCTCGGACACCCACACCCGTGCGTAGGCAGGCAGGACGGCCTTGCTCGCTGCGTACACACTCCACTCGGGGTAGCCCCGGAGCGACGCGTTGGACCCGGTCATGAAGATGGAGCCTCCATCGTTGAACAATGGCAGCGCCTTTTGGACCGTGAACAGGGTGCCGCGGCGTTCAGCGAGAAGGCGGCATCGAACTGCTCCTCGGTGATCTCGCCGAGCCTGCCCTGCTCGCCCACCCCGGCACTGGCCCACAACACGTCGATCGTGCCCTTTTCCTGCTTGACCGTCTCGAACAAACGATCGAGGTCGTGGAGATCGGCCGAATCGGCCTCTACGCCGGTCACGTTCCGGCCGATCAGCTCGACCGCTTCGTCCAGCACGTCCTTCCGCCGGCCCGTGATGAAGACATGGGCTCCTTCGTCGACGAACAACTTGGCCCCGGCCAGCGCCATGCCGCTTGTCGCGCCTGTGATCACTGCAACCTTTCCATCGAGCTTTCCCATGAGTACTCCGTTCGTTGTGCCCCCCGATGTTATGTACACCGATCTGATTGCTTAGCGTATCAGAGTGCTCGAGT
>CAWCFG010000003.1:0-129190 GCA_963794875.1 uncultured Acidimicrobiaceae bacterium | reverse complement strand
GGTCCGACGGCCAGGGTGATAGCCCCGGAGTCGATGCAGGCCATTTCGAAGAGGTCGTCCACCAAGGTGCTGAGCAGACGGACCTGCCCCTGCAGCGTCTCGAGATAGTGCTGCGGCTCGACGACGCCGTCCTCCATCGCCTCGAGCATCGCCTGCAGCGAGGTGATCGGAGCGCGCAGATCGTGACTGGCCCAGGCGACCAATTCCCTGCCGGGCGTCGAACACCTCCTCGAGATGCCCGGCCATGGCGTTGAACGAGGCCGCCAGCTCCGCCACCTCCGCCGGGCCGACTTCGGGCGCTCGGGCGGCGGAGGTCCCCCGAGGCGAGCTCGTGGGAGGCGTCCCGCACCCTCTCGAGGTGGAGCACGATGTTGCGGGTCAGCAGGATCGCCCCGACGACTGAGTGGCGGCCGCTGCCGCCGAGACCAGCAACCCTTAGCCGCGCGCCCATGTGGAACACCACCAAACCCGACAACGTCACCGACGCGAGAGGCAGCGCCACAGCCAACATCGCCAGCCCGGTCAGCTGCAAGCGGACGACGGCAGCCTGCGCAGCAGCACTGCAAGTACCACCCCGACAACCAGCGTGGCCCCGCCGACGATCAGCGCCTGGGCGATCACGGCGTGAACCGGTAGCCAAGCCCACACGGTGCTGAGGCGCCGCGGATCCGAGGGATCGTCCTCGATCTTCTCGCAGGCGGCGGACGTGGACTGTGACGGTGGCCGTACCGGCGTCGAGCGCCGCTTCGTATCCCCAGACCTGCGCCAACAACTGCTCCCGCGAGAACGCAACATGGGGATGGCTGGTGAGGCACCACAACAGGTCGAACTCGGTAGCGGTGAGGCCGACGTCGCTGCCCCGAGCAGGACCTCGCGCCGGTCAGCGTCGATGGACAGCCCACCGGCCTCGATGTGTCGGACGTCGGCTTCTCCGCCGGCGCAACACGCCGCAGGATCGACTTGATCCGGACCACCAGCTCCCGCGGCGAAAACGGCTTGACGACGTAGTCGTTGGCACCAGTTCGAGCCCGGTGATGCGGTCGGACTCTTCGCCCCGAGCCGTGAGCAGCATGACTGGGAGGTTCCCCGTTGGACCGGATCCAGCGGCACAGGTCCAGCCCGTTGGACTCGGGGATCATGACGTCGAGAACGACCAGATCCGGCCGATCAGCTTCAATCGACCGACGGGCCGTGACGCCATCGGCCGCTTCGAGAGTCTCGAAACCGTCGTGGCGGAGGTACCGCACGACGACGTCGCGGACCACGCTCTCGTCGTCAACGACCAGCACCGTGGCCGATGCCCGGTTCGCCGAACGGTCCGGGGATTTCCGGAGCCGTGGCCAGCGCCATGGCGCAGACCGTAGCGACTCCCGCGCCAGAAGGCTGTCGGCCGTGGTTACAAAACTCTTACGCCCGCCTGGAGTTGGTCGCGAGCCGGTGAAGTTGCCGTTTTGTAAGGAGAACCCAACGTCCCGTCCACCTGGCCGACGGTAAGTTGAGCCAGCGTGGCCGGCACTCCCAAGTCGTTGCCAGAGGTCGTCCGGACAACCGTGGCGACCGCCCGGTCCAAGGCCGAGGACACCTCGGCGGCGCTCTCCGAGCGGGTGACCAGCCCGCTCCACAGCACGTGGCTCGGCGCGGTTCTCGGGATCCTGCTGGGCGTCATCGTTCACGGTGTGCTTCGTGACCGGACTGGTCGACTACCTCTCCCAGCACCCGACGGGATGGTTTCACCTGCCGGCCCATCCCGCCGACCTGTACCGGGTCAACGAGGGACTGCACGTCTTCACCGGTATCGCCACCATCCCGCTCCTCCTCGCCAAGCTTTGGGTGGTCTGGCCAGAGCTGCTCGAGTGGCCCCCGATCAACAGTGCTCTCCACGCCCTCGAGCGGCTGAGCCTGATCCCACTCGTCGGCGGATCGCTGTTCCTCCTCTTCACGGGAGTCGTCAACATCGACTACTGGTACAGCCCGATGGACTTCACCTTCACGACCGCCCACTTCTGGACGGCGTGGCTGGTCGTGGGCGCGCTGGTGATCCACATCGGGGCGAAGGCAGCAACGGTGCGCGCCGAGCTCGGTCCAGGTCAGACCCCTCTGCCTGCGGACGAGAAGCTGGCCGCGGTCCGCCGCGCCGCCGTTCTCCCTGGAGACGCTCGTGGAAGCTCCTCTCGGGCAGGACTCGGGCGCCGGGGCTTCCTCGGCGCGGTCCTGGGCACCGGGGGGCTGCTCGTGGTCGTCGCCGTTGGCGAGACGATCGCGCCCCTGCGGCGGCTCGCAGTGCTCGCCCCGCGCAACCCGGCGGTCGGGCCCCAAAGCGTGCCTGTCAACCAGACCGCCCTCCAGGCCGGCGTCGTCGAGACGGCCGTCGATACGGGGTACCGGCTGACGGTCACCGGCCGCTGCCGCCAGCCGCTGTCCCTCTCGGTCTCCGAACTGCACGCGCTCCCCCAGCGCACGTCCGCCCTCCCGATCACCTGCGTGGAGGGCTGGAGCGCCGACGCCGTCTGGCGCGGTGTCCCGCTCGGATCGCTGCTGGCCCTGGCCGGAGCGGCGCCGGGCGCATCTGTGCGGGTCGAGTCGCTGGAAGACCAACACCGCCTGTACTCGTCGTCGGTGGTGGACGCCGAACACGCAGACGACCCCGACACCCTGCTCGCCCTCGAGTTGAACGGCGAGACGCTCGACCTCGACCACGGGTATCCGGTCCGCCTGATCGCACCCGACCGGCCGGGCGTGCTCCAGACCAAGTGGATCTCGAAGGTGGTCGTCTTGTGACGGACGAGCCTGTGGAGTTGGGGGACGTGCTGCCGGCAGAACCCGTCGCGGCGCCGCGGCACCGCCCACATCCGGCGCAGGTGGCCTGCCTGATCGTGGGGTGGGCCGTGATCGTCTTCGCGCTCGACGGCATGATCTCGAAGCCGGCCGCCAACCCGTCGAATCTCTTCCGGCTGCTCATCGGCCTCAACGTGGTCAACGATGCGCTTGTCATCCCGATCGTCCTGGCCATTTCGCTGCTGGTCCGGCGGGCCCTGCCCCGATGGGCCATCCTGCCCGTGCAGGTCGGGCTGTTCGCGTCGGCGGTCGTGGTGCTCTACGCCTACCCGCTGCTCGGGGGATGGGCTCACACCGCCCGGGCAGGACCGTCCCGACTGCCCCACGACTACGCCGACAGCCTCGCCTGGGTGCTGGGGATCATCTGGCTGGTTTGCGCGCTCGGGGCCATCGGGGCACGGCAATGGCGACGTCGTCCCGCGAGCTCCTGAGCGCGCCGTCCGCACACCATCGGGCCGCGAGAGGGCGGCCGCGCCACAGCCTCGCTGTGGAACGCCAGTCGGGTTGTCGTCGTCCTCGCGGCGATGGCGCCCATCGTCATCTACCTCTTCGTTGCCTTGCGGCGCATCGGGTATCCCTTCGAGCTCGAGTGGCTCGAAGGGGGCGAGGTCGAGATCGTCAACCGGGTCGTTCACGGTCAGGGGATCTATGTCGCTCCCTCGCTCCACTACGTCCCGTACCCGTATCCTCCCCTCTTCATTTGGATCTCGGCCGTCTTCGCCAAGGTTCTCGGCGTGGGCTTCCTGGCCCCCCGCCTGGTCTCCTTCCTGGCGTCCCTCGGCGTGCTGGCGCTCCTCTTCCACATCGTCCGACGCGAGACGGGCGACGCTGTGGCCGGCCTCGTGGCCGCAGGGCTGTTTGCCGCGACCTATCAGGCGAGCGGCGCCTACTTCGACCTGGCGCGGGTGGACTCGCTCTTCCTGGCCCTGCTGCTTGCTGCGATCGCCCTCGTTCGGCGCACGACACCTGGCGCGGTGGCGCTGCGGTCGGCCTCCTCCTTTTCCTCTCCTTCTTCACGAAACAGACGGCGCTCATCGCAGCAGTGCCACTGCTGCTCTACCTGATCTTCTTCCGGCGGCGGGTGGGTCTTGCCGCAGTCACCACGCTGGGGGCACTCCTCGTGGTCTCCACTTTCGTGTTCGATCACGTCACGCAGGGCTGGTACGGCTACTACGTCTTCAAGGAGCTTCCGAGCCAGGGGATCAACGCCCACGCACTTGAGTCGTTTATTCCGAAAAGCCTGCTGCGCCCCACCGGGTGGGCCGTGGTGATCGGGCTGGTGGGTCTTGGCCTCGGCCTATGGAGTCGGAGAAGAGGCGACCCGGCCGCCGACAAGAACCCCTCGCCCAACTGGTCCTTCTGGATCGTCGTCGGTGTCGGCCTCGTGGGGGCTTCATGGCTCTCGCTCATCCACGCCGGGGGTTCGAGCGATGTGTTGATGCCCGCCTACGCCGCCGTGTCCATCTTCGCTGGACTTGGCTACGACGCCCTCATCCGGTCTGATGCGAAGTACCAGGCAGTGCTCGGGGCCATTCTCGCGGTTGTCATCGTCGTGCAGGTGGTCCACCTCGACCGCGGCAGTCTCCACGAGATCCCATCCGAGGCCAGCGAGGCCGCGGGGCACCGCTTCATCGCGCTGGTGTCGTCGCTGCCTGGGCAAGTGATAGTGGCCGACCATCCCTGGTACGACACGATGGCAGGGAAGCCATCGTGGGCCCAGTCCGAGGCGGTGCACGATGTCTTGCGATCCGGTCCTGGCCCGGCCCGTCGCGACCTCCTGGCCAGCATTGAGGCGACGCTGGCCTCGCCGTCCGTGTCCACCGTGTTCGGCGACGACCACGGGGACACCATCGGGCCCGGATTCACCCGCTACTTCCAACTTGGTCCGCCGGTGTTCGCCTGTACGAGGTGTTTCTTCCCGGTCGCCGACGTCCCACGGCGGCCGTACCTCCGCTACGACCGAAGGTGACCTCCCCCATGGTCAGGGATGGAGCGCCGATCGAGTTGGGCGAAGTATCGACCTTCGTCCTCCCAGGCGTCACTGAGATGAAACCCGCTGGCACGGGCGAACGCCCCCATGTCGACATGAGAAACGAGCGACCAGCGAAACCAGGGGCCGCAGCTCGCGGCGGTTTCGATCCGCACATCGAGGTGCTCGGTCGGTTGCTGAGGATGTCCGGTTTCCACCAGCAGTCGACCGTGCTCCGAGAGCAACTCAGCGACCCGCTGCAGCAGGGCCTCGGGTCGCCTCCGATGCCGATACTGCCGTCGAGCAGCAGCGCGCACCGCCACATGCCGGCATCGGGCACCGCATCGAAAACCGATTGATGGGCCACCCGGGCACCGCGCCTTCTGGCCAACCGGACTGCAGTCGGCGAGGTGTCGATGCCCATGGCCTCGGTACCGCGACCGAGCAGCGACGCAACATGGCGGCCCGGCCCGCAACCAACATCGAGCACGGGGCCGATGGCGCGGTCCAGCAGCGCTTCATCCACCGGGTCGGCAGGCGCCATCCACCGGCGCACGTCCATCTCGAGCGCACGGCCGTCCACGGTCCGGAGGACCGACGGTCTGACAAGGGTCTCAGACACGACTCGGCTCCATGGCTGCGTCGACACAGGCACGCAAGGTCGCGGCGAACGTAGAGCGGGGGACGAGATCCGCCACCGCGTAGGCGTCGTCGATGGTGTCCACGTCGCGCAGTCCATGGATCTGCGTGCACGACAGGCCCAGAGAATCGAGCCGTTGCCGCTGGAAGAACGCCGTACGGTCGGTGCTCATGGGAACTTCGGCGAACATGCCGGGCACCGGCCGGCGGGTCCCGATGAGCCAGTAACCACCATCGTCGGCCGGACCAAGAATGGTATCGACGCCGGGCGAGAGCAGCGCCGCCGCGGCGCATTCGAGATCCGCCACGCGCACCTGGGGAGTGTCCATGCCGATGAGGAGCACCGGGCGGTCCGTGCGTTCCCACGCATCCACGATTGCTCCATCAAGACGCTCGCCGAAGCCACCCTGCCGCTGGGGAACGACGATGAACCCGCTCGGGATCCAGTCATCGGGGAAACCCTCGAACGCCACTACCCGGGCGCGGCAGTCGGAGCGTGCAACGACGCCGAGCGTGTCCGCCAGCGAAGAGGCGGCCACGGCAGCCGCTTCGGCTGAGGTCAGCGGCGGGCAAAGCCTGGTCTTGACCGTTCCGGACAATGGCTCCTTGGCGATGACGACGATTTGCACCTCACGCAGTGCCGCTGCCCCGTTGGCTGGAGCGATAGGACGCAGGGGCGTCATTTGAGGAGAGCCCCCATGTCCCCAATAGCCTGGACCGTTCCACGTACGGTGCCGGTCACCTTCGAACGCCCGGAACGGGCCCGGTAGACGACACCGACCTCCGAGACGCTCCAACCCGAAGCGTGCGCGCGCAGGACCATCTCGAGCGGCCACCCGGACCGCCGATCCTTGATACCGAGGGCAATCAGATCCAGTCGCCGGGCCGCCCGCATAGGACCGAGGTCGCGTAACGGAAGTGAGGTCCGTCGCCTCACTTCTGCCATGAGCACGCGGTTGGCCAAGTGGGCATGGAACGGCCAGGCGCCCCGCTCGGCCACTCTCGCGCCCAAGGTGAGGTCGGACTCACCCCGGAGGACTGGGTCGGCCACGCGGGGCAACTCTGCGGGATCGAGCGAGCCGTCGGCGTCCATGAAGCAAACCACGTCGGCCTCGGATGCCCCGAGCCCGGCCGCACACGCCGACCCGAACCCACGGCGGTCTTCGTGGATCACCTGGGCCCCGAGATCAGCGGCGATCTGCGGCGAACCGTCGTCGGACCCGTTGTCGACCACCAGCGGCCGATAGGCGGCGGGCATCCGTCCGAGAACCCACGGCAAGGCGAGGGCCTCGTTCAGCACTGGAAGCACGACGTCAGGCATCTGAGAGCACCGTAGCGACACCGCCAACGCATCAGCCCCACAATGCTCTTACGAATCGCTAACTTCGCGGCGATCGATGGGTCCGGCACTGCGGCGGCCGATACCGTCGGTGGTCATGATCAACCGCGTGTTCCGCGCTCCGGTTACCCGCCAAGGATTTCGGGCATGAACGTGCTCGTGACGGGCGGTTCGGGCTTCATCGGCTCGCACGTCGTCGACCTCCTGGTCGACGAGGGACACGACGTCGTGGTGGTCGACCGTGTCGCTCCGAGCCATCCGAACCCTGCGGCGACGTTCGTGCAGGCCGACCTCGTCAACGCGAATGAGTGGGTCCACGTACTCGACGGAATCGATGCCGTCAGCCATCAGGCCGCGAGGGTCGGTCTTGGACTGCGTTTCGACGACGTGACGGATTACGCTCGCGACAACGACCTTGCCACCGCCGTACTGCTTCGGGAGTTGGCTCGAACCCGCTTCGCCGGCCGCCTCGTCCTGGCCAGCAGCATGGTCGTCTACGGTGAAGGCTCGTACAACTGCCCAGCGTGCGGTCAGGTCAGGCCGGGACCGCGGTCGCCCTCGCGCCTTGAAGTTGGCGCGTTCGAGCCGGACTGCCCGGCGTGCGGGTCGGACGTGTCATGGACCACAATCGACGAGGAAACTTCCTTCGACCCACGCAACATCTACGCCGCCACAAAAGTCCACCAGGAACACCTCTGCTCGACGTTCGGTCGCGAGACCGGGGCCCCCGTCATCGCGCTGCGGTACCACAACGTGTTCGGCCCCCGGGCTCCGATTGATACGCCCTATGCCGGAGTGGCGAGCTTGTTCCTAGGATCGCTTTACCGGGGCGAGGCACCAAGAGTCTTCGAGGATGGCGGGCAGACGCGGGACTTTGTCCATGTGGCCGACGTCGCACGGGCCAACCTGGCTGCTCTCTGTGCGGACGAGGGTGTCAGCGGGGCGTTCAACGTTGCCAGCGGCACCCCGCGGTCCATCGCCGACGTCGCCCGGGATCTCTGGACCATTGTGGCCGTGGGCGGGCCACCACCGATCGTCACCGGCGAGTGGCGGCTCGGCGATGTGCGCCATGTCGTCGCGTCTCCCGCCAAAGCAGCCGCGCACCTGAAGTTCCACGCTGTGGTCCCGTTCCGCGACGGCCTCCGCCAGCTGGCACACGACCTCGCCCCCACCCTGTCGTGAGGTCGCGGGTGACCTGGGGCTACTCAGCTGCCGAGCCGCGCTCGTGTCTCTGCTCGGCATGGCAACCGCGTTCGGAGCATCCGGTGTTGGGGCCAGCGCCACTGACGCACCCTGGCCGATGGCACTCCACGACAACCGACACAGTGGCACGGCGGCGGTGGCGGGGCCGACCGACGGTCATGTCCTGTGGACCCGGGACCTGGGAGGAAACATCACCCCAGGGCCTGCCATAGGTGCGGGCGGGACCATCTACGTGGCCACCAACGGCGGGCTGCTCTACGCCCTCGATGCGTCCACCGGGTCGACACGGTGGACGTTCAACGGCGGGCAGCCAATCAGTGGCGAGGCCGACCTCTCGACCACGTCACTCGTCCTCCCGTCGGGAGACGTGCTGTGGCCCGGGCCCGCCAATACGGTATTCGAGCTCTCCCCGACCGGCGCCATGGTGTGGTCAGATCAATTCTCCACGAAACCACTCTCACCCACCCTGTCCGGCAACCGGGTCTACATCGAGCAGATGGGAGGCACCCTGTCCGCTCTCGATATCACCACGACGACGCCACAACTGGCCTGGTCGCTGAAGGTCGGCACCGTTTCCTTTGGGAGCCCGGTCGTCGCACCCAACGGCACGATCGTCACCACAGCCGACCACCACATCATTGACGTGTCCGACGAGGGATCCAGTGCCAAGATCATGTGGAGCCACGCCACGACTGCCCCGATTGAGGTCTCGGCCTCGGTGGGTTCCGACGGGACAGTCGTCGTCAGCACGAACAATCACACCGTGTACGCGCTGAAGGCAGACGGAGCACTCAAGTGGAAATCGGCGCTCGGGACCGAGTCGTATTCGTCGTCTTCGGTCTCGGGGGCACTGGCCTATTACGGCGACAACTCTGGCGCTCTTCACGTCGTTCGGGAGCGCAACGGTGCCCCGGTCGCCACCGACCACGGCACCAAGGGACTCTGGGCCGCCCAGGCCGTCGACAGCCGGGGCGACGTCTACTTCGGGACCCAAGGCAAGCACATCTACGGCTTCGGACCGCACGGGACCAGGCTCTTCGACATCATCGCGTCGGGTCCGATCGACAGCTACCCGGCGCTGACGGCGAACGGCGACCTCATCATCGGCGACCAGGCGGGGACGCTCTACGCCATCGGTTGACGAGACGGGCGCTGCGGGAAGCGCCGGGAATGGCCGAGGTCATGCGCGCCGCCAGCCCGACAGCACCTGCCTTGTTGCCTCCGGCGGAGGTCAGTCTGCGAAAACCTGTACCTCCTGTCGTGACGATCAGCCCGACAAAGTACGACGAGAGATCCGTCAACGCCGTTGCGACTGGCGCCACCCCATCGGGGACGACCCGGCGTTCCACCACCACGATTGAATCCGATTGCAACAAGGCCTCTACGGCGTCCGCAGATCGGTCGACCCGCGAGCGGGCCGCGACCGAGTCGGAAACGGTGAGGACTTCGCCAGGACCTCATCCAGGTGACGTTACCGGACTCTGCGCTGCACGCTCCCGCCACTATTGGGGCGACTGCCCGCTCACGATCACACCGCGGGCCGACCGGGACAGTTCTCACATTTCCCTTACTTCTGCCGCGTCGGCAGGGCTCCGGCTCCGGCCGCGACGCAATGTCGCCTGCTCCGTCGGCAGCAAGGTTCTCCCGCTACACCGTGGGGTTCTCGCTTCCGGGCCGAGCACCACCTTTCAACACGCAATCGTCTGCAACTCAGGTCCGCGATGCACCAGCCCGGAAAACATGGTCTACCGTCGTCGCGAGCACACCCCACGCGAACGGCGGATGAGTCCTGTGCCTACTGCTGCGGTAGAAGTCGAACAGCTTCGCCACACCTATGCGCGTCGCAGCGGTCAAGTGGAAGTACTACGAAATGCGACGTTCGTGGTCCAGGAGGCCGGGTACGCCTCACTTGTTGGGCCGTCTGGATCCGGCAAGACCACCCTGCTGTCGCTGATCGGGGGCTTGGAGCAACCGCAGAGCGGCCGGATTGTGGTGGCGGGTCACGACCTTTCGCTCCTGGCCGGCGACCGCCTCGCGGAGTTCCGCCGGTCCAGTGTCGGATTCGTGTTCCAGCACTTCGGGCTCCTCGAAGCACTGACCGCTCTGGAGAATCTCGAACTCACGCTGACCTTCTCGGGGGTGGCCCGAACTGAGCGGCGTCGGCGCGCCACCGAACTTCTGGAGAGGGTCGGGTTGGCTGACAGGATCAACCATCGGCCCTTCGAGCTGTCAGGGGGCGAGCGTCAGCGGGTCGCCATTGCCCGGGCACTTTCCAATCGTCCACAACTGATATTGGCCGATGAGCCCACTGGCAACCTCGACGACGACACGGCGGCTGCCGTCGTCGGCTTGCTCGAGTCGCTTCCTTCTGAGCACGGATGCACGCTGTTCGTGGTGACACACAACCGTTCATTGGCGGCGCGTGCGGACGTCCGACTCTCACTGGACTCGGGACATGTGACCACCGAGTCCGGCGCGCTCGACCGCACCGCCACCTCCGTTGCAATTGCCCGGGCGCGCCTCGGAGAATCGCCAGAGCTATGACGTGGCGAGACGCGATCAGGCTGGCCGTTCGTGAACTTGGGCGGCGCCCAGGGAGGGCTGCTTTGACCTTGATGGCCGTGACCCTGGCCACCGCACTCCTGTCCGCTCTCTTGGCCGTGGCCGGCACGGCGCAGACACGCGTGCTCTCGCAGATCGCCGACGGCGGACCGCTCGCCAGCATCTCTGTCTCTCCAGCGGCACCAGACCCAACCCAGGCCGGTCTCGACAACCCTCGATCCGGTCCTGCGCGTGATCTGACGGCGCAAGCACTGACACGCATCCGCGCGCTTCCCCATGTGCGATCGGTAGTTCCTGTCACCGCAACGAAGATCTTCGTCGTTCCCCCGGCTCTCCCACCGAAGGGGTCGACCGCGTGCAGGCAGCCGGGTGCTTGCACGCCCGACGCCAGCGACGGCAATGAACCAGATCGACCGGTCCGGCCGATCAATACCGAGCTTGTCGGCGTCAACCTGGCCCAGCTCGGCAGCCTCCCCGTGTCACTCCTGTCCGGACGATTCCCGGCGGTCAATGCCACTGATCAGGTCGACGTCAGTCAGGACTACGTGAACCACCTTGGGCTCCCGAAGGCGAAGGCGGCAGAGGTCGTCGGCACCCGGATCATGATCTGCTCCACGCGGTTCGCGGGGACGGAGACCGCCGACGCTCCGGGAGGGCGTCGCGTCGCGGTCGTGGCGTTTCGCTGGACGACGGCAACGATCGTGGGCGTCGTCCAGCAGGAGGCCGCACCCGGAGACGTGCTGGCCTGGCCACCACTGGCGCAGCAGGACTTTGATTGGGTGGAATCCGGCCGGGCCCTCGGGGACAGCGACGCCCCGACGTCCCCGTACGTGCAAGCACTGGTGGTGGCCGATCAGTTGGCGAACGTCGAGTCCGTACGGACGGCGATCGCGGAGGTTGGCTACACGAGCAGCGCGCAGGAGAGCATTATCACCGCCGTCGGTCACTATCTCCATGTCGTCGAGATCGTTCTGTCGGGCATCGGAGTGGTGGCGTTGGCCATCGCTGCGCTCGGTATCGCCAACGCTCTGATGGCGGCTGTACGGGAGCGACGGCGCGAGATCGGCGTACTGAAGGCCATAGGCGCTCGGGACCGAGACGTTATGCGAACGTTCCTGGTCGAGGCGGGGACCCTCGGTTTCGTCGGTGGCATCCTTGGCACAGCACTGGGAGGGGTCATCGCGCTGGTGATCGGGGGCCTGGCCAACCAGTACCTCGAGTCGCAGGGCCTGGCCGGGGTACGGCTCGACATCCCTCTCATTCTGCCACTGGGAGCGGTGCTCGGCGCCACCGCCGTCGCCATCATGGCTGGCGCCTTCCCAGCCCGACGAGCCGCCCGCCTGCCGGCACGTGAGGCGATGGAGGCGTGATCGGTTTGGGAGCACGTGACCGACGGAGGCGTCACGGTCTCTTGGCGATTCTGTCCGTGGCTGCCGCCGGGATGGTGTCGTCGGGCTGCGCTGGCGGTGGGACGTCGGTGACCCCTGGGACCGAGGCCCATGTGACCCCGTACACGTACGTGGCGATCGGCGGGAACGAGTCCGTTGGTTTCGACGCCAACGATCCAGTTCGACAGGCCTTTCCCGTCCTTCTCGATCGCCGTCTTCCAAAACAGACCGTCTTTTACGACCTTGCGGTACCCGAAGCTACCGCCGCCGACGTGCTGACGTACCAGGAAGCGGCAGCGCTCGCGCTGCGGCCGAACCTGGTCACAATCTGGGTGGGCCTGAGCGATCTGGAGGCCGGCGTGAGCCCCACCCAGTTCGGATCCGAGTTACAGAAGATCGTGACACCCTTGCGGACGCTCCACGCGCAGGTGCTGCTGGCGAACATCGAACCCATCACCGACGCTCCCGCCTACGAGGCTTGTGCCGGCGTGCAGGGTTCCCCACCCAACTGGGTTCCCGCTGTTTCATCGACAACCGCTTCGCCGGTCATACGCTTCCCCCTGCCGAGGTCACCAACGCCGCCCTCGCCTCGTACGACGCACAAGTTGCAGCGGTCGCTGTGCGGGACGGTGCCGAGCTGGTGAACGTCAATGCCGCCATGTCGCAGTCCGGAGCCGGGAGCCCATCGCCTTTCAGCACCGACGACCTTGACCTCTCAACGGCCGGCCACGCATTGGCAGCGCGGCTCTTTGTCGCCGCGTGGCGGTCAATATACATCCCGTCAAGCCCTTCATAACGGAGGAACGCGACCGCTCTGAGTTTGGCTTTTGAGGGAAGCTGCGACACATGCCAAGGACATGAAAGAATCCAACCCTGAGCTGCTAAAATGGAGCGGAAGTCGGGATTCGAACCCGCGACCCTCACCTTGGCAAGGTGTTTGAGGTCGTCCACGGCGTCCAGACGAGTCCACTGAGCTGCTCTCCCGTCCACAGAACGTCCACCGGATCCGCCCGATTTCAATCCCTGTTGTAGAGCGGTCTACTACGGGTGGCGGAGAGGCAGGCCAGGTAGTCGATGGTGAGTGAGCGATCGGTCACGTCGGCAGACGGTACTTGGCGAGTAGTGCTGAGCCAGCGCTAGCTGGGCAGGGCGGGACCGAGTGGATCTGCACCTTGGACAGCCACGCGGCTCGAGCCTGTCTTCGTGACCCCAGTTGAGTGTGAGCAGGTCACATCCGCGGGACTTTGTTCCCGTCCCTGGCGTCGTGGCGACGCCAGCTAAACGTCTTCTCGTGTCACATCGAGATTGCGAAACCTTGGTGGACCGCCACAGATCTCTGCGAGTTGGGCTGCGAACTCGGCCGTCTCGGGACGGCTCGAGTTTTCCATAGCGGCGTCGTGGGATGGAAACTCGACGATAGAGAAGTACGTCCCGTCGTTGTCTCGATTACGACCTTGCAGCGCTTTGCTCGATGTTCGAATGCCCTGCGTCATGACAAGCCATCGTTCGAGGGCCTTGTTGTATGCCTCAATATCGCCCGTCTTGAACTCGATGAGCTGAACAAATTTCATTTTTGGTACCTCCGGTGGATGTTATCTACGAAAGAGGGTGATTGTTTGAGCCCTACGTACCAGCGCCTACGTTGTTCTGCTGAGCACAGAGTCGTACCGGGAACGTGAACGGGGAGATCGCCCCTTCGAAAGAGTGGCGGTTACCGTTGCACCGTCACGGACAAGAACGTGGCGGGGATAGAGGTGGCGTCGTTTGCTCGGGCTCACATTCTGCCTGTCGAACAGTGCCTCCAGCTCGGCCTGCAGTTCCATTTCCTTCCCGGTTCCCGCTGCAGCCTCGAAGGCATTCATCGTCGGCCCGTAGTACGTCCGGAACTGTGCGAGAAGCTCGGATGGCGTTCCCGGATAATGAACGTGTAAGTAGCACGGTCGAAGGAGATCTGCGCCTCGGACACTCCCGCTGCAGTGAAGCGCTCGATGACGTTCTCTTCGACTCCCCAGGTCATCGGACTCACGAAACCGTCGGGAGGCGGTGGGGAGTATGCAGAACTGATTTTCAAGATCTGCGCCACCAGTGTCGGGTCGCCCGGTATCCAGTTCCCCATGACGATGCGTCCCCCCGGGCGTGTCACGCGGACCGCCTCTTTGGCCACGTCGAAGGGATTCGGAGCGAACATTGCGCCGAAGATGCTCATCACGAGGTCGAAGCCCTCGTTCTCGATGCCCTCGAGGTCCGAGGCGTCGCCCTCCTCGAATCTGCAGTTGGTCGAGACCGAGCTCGAGCGCCCGCTTGTTGCCGGCCTCAACCAGGTTGGCGGCAATATCGACACCCAAGACGTTGGCTCCGAGCATGGCCGCCGGTAACGCCGTCGTCCCGTCGCCACAGCCGAGGTCCAAGACGTCGAGTCCATGGGTGATTCCGAGCTCCTTAACCAACGCCTCTCCGCTCTCCCTCATGCTCTGGGCGATGCGAGTGAAGTCACCCTTCTCCCAGAGTGCTTTGTTCGGATTCATCATCTGCCTCCTCGTCCGGTCGTCCTGCAACCACAGTGACAGGAGGACGCTGTTACGGCTAGTACAAGTTCTGAAGCGCGTCTAGCCTGGGGTTATGAGTGGATACGGCCAGTTCTGCCCGGTTTCCAAGGCGACAGAAATCCTTTGCCAGCGCTGGACTCCCCTGATCCTGCGTGAGCTCCTTGTGGGCAGCTCACGGTTCAACGAGATCCGTCGAGGTGTTCCGACCTGCTCGCCTGCCCTGTTGTCCAAGCGCCTCAAAGAGCTTGAGCAGGCCGGGGTCGTCATTCGGACCGTCAGTGACGACGGTCCCGTCTACAGCTTGACCGAGGCCGGGCTCGAGCTCTTCCCGCTCATCCAGGGACTGGGTGTCTGGGGCCAGCGCTGGGCACGCAGCGACTATGGGCCCGACGATTTGGATCCAGGCTTGCTGCTCTGGGATGTCCGCCGCTTCCTGAGCCCGGGCGCGTTCGGCGATCGTCGGGTTGTGGTCCAGCTCACCTTCGCGTCAATGCCGCCAAAGCGTCGCTACTACTGGGTTGTCGTCGACGAAGACGAGGTGGATTTGTGCCTGACCGATCCGGGGTTCGAGGTCGACGTTCTCCTCGATGCCGACCTGCGCACCCTCACCCAGGTCTGGATGGGCGATGCCACCTTCACCAATGCCTTGGCTGATGGTCGGATCACTCTTACGGGCCAGCGAGAGTTGACCCGGATTATCCCGGACTGGTTCAGCCAGCATCCGATTCTGGCCGGCGTCGAGCGCGGATTTTGAATGGCCAGCCCTAAGGACCCGTGGGCATCTGACCGGTCGACGCGAACGGTTCGTGTCATCAAGCGACGCTTTCCCGAGTTTGGATCAGTACCTCCGACCCGCAGCTCGAATGAACCGCTCCCCCGCTGACGACTTGAACCTTTAGCCGCATCGATCGCTCTGCCTTGTCCCGTGATGGGCACTGATGAAGAACAGTGATCTGAACCAGGGAGGCAATTCACATCGGCCCAGCTAGCTGTACTCGGACAACAGGTTCATGACAGCCGACTGACTGGCGGTCGTCCCCCAAGAGCACTGTGGGGGCGCTCGGTGTTGTAGCGCCGGAGCCATGTTGCCAGAGCACGGGTGCGTTGGGCATTTGACCTGTAAGGACGCCGGTAGGCCCACTCGATCAAGAGGGTGCGGTTGAGCCTCTCGACCTTGCCGTTCTGCCAAGGACAGTGTGGGCGAATGAGCAGATGGGAGGCCCCGAGTTCAGTCATGGCCTCTTGAAAGAGCCTCGAACGGGTGTAGTTCTTGGCATTGTCGGTCATGACCTCTTCGATCCCCGAGATGCCGGCGGCCCCGAACGCAGCTGCGGCCCGAGTGAGGAATCCTGCGCAGCTCGCCCCGGTCTCGTCGTCGAGGATTTCTGAATAGGCGAAGCGTGAGTGATCGTCGACCATGGAGTGGACGTAGTCATACCCAACGCCTTTGCCGCGGCCTTTGGAGCGGTGGTCTTGGACCACGAGCCCCTGGACGCGCCAACCGCCGCCCTTTGGAATCCGCCCCAGCTTCTTGACGTCGATGTGGACGAGCTCACCGGGACGGGCCCGCTCATAGCGAAGGGCCGTGGACCGGCTGGCCCGGATCACCTCGCCCGTCATCGGATCGCACTCTGAGAGCCTGGGCACTCCCGAGCGACGCAGGATCCGTGACACCGTGCGCTCGGACACGGCACACTCCAAAGCGAGGTGGGCCGGCCCGCAGCGCTGTTCGCGACGGGCCCGCAGGACCTTGGCTACCCGACGGGGGTCGGTGGCCCGAGGTGAGTGACGCGGACGGCTCGAGCGGTCCTCGAGCCCGGCCAGGCCCTCCTCTTCGAAACGGCGCACCCAGCGGTGCGCGCACTGGCGGGAGATCCCCATGGCCCGGGCTACATGGGCAACCGGCATGCCCTGGACCTGGACACGCTCGACGAGGAGCTGGCGACCCCGCGGGGTCAATCGGGCATTACGGTGCGACATTGAAGGCCTCCTGGTTGTGTTGTCCGCAAACACCACATTCCTGGAGGCCTTCGCTTTACGTCAACCAGTCACCAACCTGTTGTCCGAGTACAGCTAGGGGACGCCGTTTCGTGAGCGGAAGACGGTATGTGAGGTCGCAAGAGTGGGCGACGGGAATCGAACCCGCGCTCTCAACTTGGGAAGGTGTTTTGAGTGCGTCCAACGTGTGTGGACCGGTCCTGTTAGCTGCTCTCTCGTCCAGGGACCGTCCATACATGGCGGCGAATTCAACCGAGTTGTAGAGCGGTCTACTACGAGGCCACCCGCGGCAGTCGGCGGGACATGTCTCGAGGCTTAGGACAAGTGCTGCCAGCCACCACAAAGACGACCGCCTCGTCGGACTCCTTCCGGCGTGAGAGGAAAACTCACACGGCCATGCTCGTTGGGTTGAACGCCAAGGGGGTGCCCGCGGATGTCTGAGCCCCTGGGTACATTCCAAGGACGTAGTAGAGGATCGCAATGTGTTGCATCTCCACCGGCTGGATCGAAGACGACAGTCCGATGGCGGCACTGCTCTTCAGCTTTGCGGTCTCTGCCTGGTACGTCTGTGCAGCGATCGTCTCAAGGGTAATGGCAAGCTCGGCCAGCCCAGCGATGTCGGTGACCTTGGCGAAGTCGGCCTGTACGGTCGGCGTCAGGGTTGGATTGGTGATGGTGACCGCTGACTTGCCATTCGACTTCAACACTCCGTTCCATGCCGCGGCGTGCTCGGTGTGCTGTCCCTTGACCGTAGTGGCGAACGTCGCCACGGCCGGAGGCACCGCACCCAGCTTGCCTGCTGTCGCAGCGCTCAAGCCGGCGGTGTAGGCGAAGACGGCGAGATTCTCCAAGCTGGCGGCCACAGCGGCCACGGCCAAGTCGCCCTTGAGGCCTGCAGGCGGAAACCCGCTCGCCTTCAGGGTTTGTGCCGACGATACGCGACGCGTGGCTGCGCCTGCCAGAGTGGGCGATCCGATGACCATCATGGCCGCACCTCCCGCTGCCGCCGCTCCGGCGCCGAGCAGGAATGTCCGACGACTGGTCGAGCGCTCTCCTGTCTCCATCGCATCGACCATGTCAGATACACCTTGGCGCATAGCCGGCATTCCAACATCGTGGTGGAGCTCGTGGAGCTCGCGGGTCATGAAAAGAAGCTCGCCTTCGGTACCTTCAAAGGTCTGCTTTGCGCGCTTACTCACTTGACTGCTCCTTGCTTGGCCGGGGCGGCCATGTTGGTCTTGTAAAAGCTGTTGGGGAACCCGACGCTCCCGGCGGCGGCTGGCAGCGCCGCACCAGTACCAGGAGCCAATGAAATCAGTTGAGGAGCTCCTGCCATGAGAAGAGCCTGCACAGCCAGCAGGACACTTACGTGCTGCGCTTCAATGCCCATAATGCTGGCGAAGAGAGCCTTGTTGGTTGTGGACGTGGCCAGCACGGTGTCCTTGACGTAGGTCTCGGTGGCGATGTTCTCGAGCTCGAGGGCTAGGCCTACGACACCAAGTGCACCCTGGGCGGCGGTGGCACTCCCAAGGGAGGCGACTGCCTTGTTCACGACGGGCACGAATGCGGGGTCAGGTTTGCTCTGTACCTTGCCTCCGAGGTGCCGAGCCGCTGCATTGAAGGCATCAGCGTGTTGAGCGTGTTGGGCCATGGTGACCTGGCTGAACTTGGTGATGACCGGGTCAGCGGCGGAACCACCGATATACGGAAGGGTCAATGCAGTCTTATAGGTCGAGACGGCCAGATTCTCGAGGGAGGCTGCCGTCTGGAGAATCTGCACATCACCAGAGCTGGTCGCCGCGGCAGCCGAAGCCAAGACGCCGACGAGCGCAACTCCACCAACCGCACCCAAGATGCTCGTGGCGCCAACGCTGGCACGCAGAGATCGAACGTGCTCGTCGTGAAACGTGCGGTTCACGACAGGATCATCCTCGCGAGGCGAGTGATTGATCTCGACGAGCTCATCGAGCGCGTCGTGGGTCGGCCGCAGAGCATCGGCCTGTAAGTCCTGTGACTCTTCGAGCAACTCGGCGAGTGCCGTCGGATCTGCGGTCATGTCATCTCCTCAATGTGCGTGTTCAGTACCAGTTCGAAACGAGTCCGTTACTGGATGTCGGAAATATCTCGATCAGACGGCGCTCTGGTGTCGCAAGGGACTTGAGACTGCGCTCTCCAAAAGATGGAGCTGATCCTGCCCGGGGAGCCGATCAATCCGTCGATCGATGCGGGCCGCGACATCTGCTCCCGCCGGTCCGTCAAAGAGGTATTTGACGAGGAAGCCAACCTCTTCTTTGGGCATGACGCCAGATCCCACTGGCCGCCACAGATGTTTGAGAGCGAACCGCGTCAGCTTTTGGGCCCGCGGGCTGTCGCCCAGGCGGCGAGTCGCCTCAGAAGCGTAGAAGTCGATGTGGCCGCCCTCTTGCTTCATGATCCGTTTGAGCAGCTCGCGCAACGTCGAATGATTCGCCCTCTCGGTCAGACGGGCATAACCGGCCTGAGTCGTCCACTCGTTGATGGCGCCCCAGGTCATGTGCAAGGCAATGAACGCCTTGCCGGCGAAGGCGGCCGACCCGATAGTGCTGAAAGCCGAAACCACTTCCTTTCGCCGACGGCCGCGTCGAAGGGCAGCAATGCGAGGAGCTCCGGCTGTTTCTCCGTGCGCCTCGAGCACCTGGCCGATGGCCTCTCCATGCCACATTTCCTCGAAGGCCCAGCACGAGAGAAATGAAGTGACTTCCGGATCCTGATGGGCGGGGGTCAACAGCAAGTCGCGCAGGTAGCAGATGGTGTGATGTTCGACGTCGTGCATGTAGCGCAACGTGCGGAGCGCTTCTTGTGGTAACGGCTGATCCTTGAAATCATCGAACTCGATGTCCGCAAGATTCAGGCGAGCAGCGCGCTCCTTGTAGGAATCTATTGTTGTCTTCACACCTCCTATTCGGATTGGGCGGGGGTTCGGATGGCGAACGCTCACGCATGGCCAGAACGCATGACTCCAAAGAGATCGCCCACTGGTCGCTCGACCAACGGCGGATCACTCGCCGGAAGTGGCGGTATTCCGAACATCGATACGTGAAATGGATGGCGCTCGTCCGCACCAGCGAGGAGCCCACCACGAACCAGCCTGCCGAGGAGACGAACTTACCCGGTACGCCACACAGTGATGACTCTCCGCGGGATGCTCATTGGAGCTTGGTTCCGAATCGAGGGTGCCGCTGGCGACGAGACCGGGGGAAACAGGGTTAGCGACCCAGCAACTTCCCGATTGCTATTGAGACAAAGTAGAAGAAGACCAAGGGTAGAGCCAGCGCGAACATTGAAAACGGATCGGAGCTCGGCGTCACAACTGCGGAGAGCACGACGATCGAGATGACAGCCCACCGCCAGGAATGTAAGAGACGGGCCGGCGTGACGACCCGCGCTAGTTCGAGCGAGACGAGGACCACAGGGAACTGAAAGGTGAGGCCGAACAAGGCCATCATCAACAGAATCAACCCAAGGTAAGGAATGGGGTCGTAGATAGCCTGGAGGTTTGGTCCTCCCACTGACTTCAGGAACCCAAGAGCGTGAGGAAGCGTGAAATAGGCCGTGGCCGCTCCAAGGAGGAACAGGGTGAAGGCTGCGATGACGAAAGGGGTTACGTACTTCCGCTCTCGCGCTTCGAGACCTGGAGTGACAAATCGCCACACTTGAAACAGAATCACGGGCGAGGACAGGACAAAACCCCCGAACACAGCGATCTTTACCCGCAGGGACAACCCATCGAGAGGTGATGTCACAAAGAGATTGCATGAACCGCTCCCGCTGACCAAGGGGCGGGCTGTCGTGCTCCCCCTCGGCAAGTTCGCGGCGTCAACATCGCACAATGGTCGTATCAGTAGATGCAAGATTGGTTCATAAGCGAATACTGCAACGCCCGCCGCAACGACGAACGCAATTACGCAGACAACGATCCGTCGGCGCAACTCGCCCAAGTGTTCGCCGATGGACATCGCGTCCGGCGACGGCCTATCTTTTCCAATGTTGGAAAGGAGGGTGGTCATTGGAATGTCGCGGTCAGTTCAGACTCGCGTCGAAGCCGGATGCCACGCTCATCTTGTGATCCGAAGGCTTCACGTGGGAACGCACTGTCGGAGAGCCTTCGCAGTCGCTCAGATCAGGAGCCACCTGCGCCGGCTCAGAGAAATCCGCGGTCACCCAACTCATGGGGCCATCGGCGTTGCCTGCAGCTCGTGGAGGATCGTCGTCGCTTGTCGCTTGCTGAGCTTCGATCGAAGCCTCAACCGGACCGTTGCTCGAGTTCATATTGGCAAGGTTGTCAAGCAAAGCTGATGGCGATCGGGCCAAGCGAGCGATCTCACTTGTTGACGGAAGATCAGGCATGTTGCTTCTCACTTCGGTTTCCATCCTTTGACGGAAATCGTTGAAGGACCGCCAAGTGCCACCGATTTGGCGAGCCACTTGTGGCAGCCTGTCTGGCCCGAGGATAAGGATTGCCACTACGGCGATTATGAGCAGCTTTCCGGGGTCGAGATTAAGCACAGCGCCAAATCGCTCGTCGGAATCCGCTCGGCAAGACTCTTTTCCTCACGGCGACTATACGGATTGAGGCGCCGCCTGGATGAGTGAGCATCAGCCAAAGACGCCAGAGCTCGATGACTATCAGCTCTTATTCGATCATCGCGTCGACCTTCAATCCGAACGTCCGACATCCGCTTGACCGGGTGACTCCGGAATGAAGATGCACGACAGAGAAACTGAGTGTGGGTCGGCCATCGCATCGACATCGATCTGAATGGTCGACCGTACGAGTTCTGAAGGAGACAAGATGCTGGCAGAGATTTTCGGGATGGATGGGATCGTCGTGATCGCCCTCCTTGGAGTACTCCTCTTCGGCGGTGCGGCCATTCCAAAGCTTGCGCGCAACTTGGGCTCAGCCAAGAACCAATTCGAGAAGGGTCTGGATGAGGGCAAGAAAGGCTTGCCTGTGGAAGCGAAGACGACCTCTAGTACGGCTTCCTCGGACACAGCATTGCCGCTATCGTAATACACGCGATGACGCCAGCGTGACTCAATCGGTGGGTGGCCGGGCGGGGAGTGGCCGTGCAAGAGCCTGCCAGCGTATTTCCCGATCCTCTGCGCACGGTCAACTCGCCGATCGCGGTTGGTTAGTTTGCTATGAATCATCCGCAGGCTCCCTCTCTGCGCCTCAAGACTCCGCACCGCGGACCCTTCTCGATGCATTTGAAAGGGGCTGTTCTCTTGGAATACCGGGGCGACAGCGTCGGTTTCGAAGCCGCGACTGGGCAGACCTGGTTCGCCAGCCTTCCGGATACTCAGTCAAATAGGGTCATCCGACTTCTGCACCTGCGCCGAACATGACGCATGAAGATGGACACGGTCAGGGACACCTTGCAGGTTGGGCCCCCGAGCGACAGAAAAGCTTCTGGATTGATAGCGACCGCAGCTTTTGTGGCCGGGGGCCTGCTGATCATTTGGTCGAGCTACATCCACTTTCACCTGTGGCAATCTCTGGGCTACCGTCGCATTGCGACGATTGGGCCGCTTTTCCTCCTCCAATCCATCGGCGGGTTGCTTATTGGGCTTACCGTGATCGCCTTTCGTAGAGTCTGGGCAGCTCTTCTTGGGGCCGGTTTCGCAGTCTTCACAATGATCGGCTTTCTCATATCCGTCGAGCACGGACTCTTTGGATTCAAGGACACCTGGTCGGCTCCCTTTGCTCACGAAGCATTCGCGTTGGAAATCGCCATCATCGGCGTGTGCGTGATCGCCGGAGCACTGTGCCTCATCGGGTCGGCGTCGGTGGCAAGGAAGCGTCATATCCTCGGCGGCGTCCTTTCGGCGGCGGCCCTCTTGGTACTTGGTGGTGCCATTCTCCTTGCCACTGGGGGTGGCGGAGCTGCAGCCCCAGCAAGTACATCTGGGTCGTCGGCTGCCTCGAGTACCGCTGCCGCTTCGAGAGTCCACATAACGATCTCGAACTTCATGTTTCAGAGCATGAACGTGACTGTGAAGCCCGGTGCCACCGTGACAGTAACCAACAAGGACAGCGCCACTCACACTTTGACCGCCACTGGAGGGCAATTCAATACCGGGGACATCACGCAGAATCAGACGAAGACCTTCAAGGCTCCCACCAAGCCCGGCACATACAGCTACATCTGCAATATCCACCAGTACATGATGGGAAATATTATCGTCAAGTAGTCGTCGAGCTTCAGTTGGACAGAACGATTGAAACCTCTCCCGTTTGAAGCGATGACTTAGCAAGCGAGCACGCAGCGAGATCGCGATCAACAGAGTCCTGTGCGCTGCCAAAAACGCTCCGGCACCACCGGAGAACCCTGACGGGCGACGTGCCCGGTTGGGCCTCCTGGGAAGCGCAACCATCTGAAACGCTATGGCCCTCAGCGAATGTGCATGAGTGCGGTCAAGGGTTGATAAACGACCCCTGACCTGCAATAATGGAGCGGAAGACGGGATTCGAACCCGCGACCCTCACCTTGGCAAGGTGGTTGTTTTCGTGATCTTGGGTCTGGCGGACCCCCTGAGGTGCTGCTCAGTCCACCCAGTTTCCAGCTCGTCCGTCCAGTTCACGCCTGTAGTAGAGCGGTCTACTACGAGGTGCCACGGGGTCGGACCCTCCTGACGCGTGGATCGATCCAGCTCGGCCAAATCCCAATCGCCAAGAGTCCTGTTCGCTGCGCCATAGAATTGCGTTCGTGATGCTTTCTCGAACCTCGGAACTGGGCCCCGATGCTCGGCCTGTCGAACTGCCCGAGGATGTAGATGACGGCTCGATCACCAAGGCGTCTGGGGTTGTCCAGCTTCCGTTGCACGTTCGTTGGAGCGGCCCTCCGAAGAAATACGACCTTGGTGACCGTCGAGATCGCACCCGAGTGTACGAACAGGTTTTACGAGAAGGTACCGCCGAGGACATCCGATTTTTCATCGACGTCGACGACCTGCTCGACCTTTGGAATGACCTCGTGTTGCCTCGGTCAGTTCGTCGAGCCTGGGCAAGCTGGTTTTTGCGTAAACGTCACATTGAACTTGCGTGCTGACGCCGCTTCAGCGCCAGATCGCATCGATCGTCGGATCATTGCCGAATGCACAGAACTTTGCTCTCGCTGGTGGCGCGGCGTTATCGCCCGCGGCGACGTAGATCGGTTGACTCGTGATCTTGATTTCTTCGGCCCCTCGGCCGCTGAGGTCGACCTCTTGGTTCCTTTGGTAGAGCTGGCGTTCCGAGAGGCCGGACTCAGCGTTCAGCGTGTTCGGGAAGGATCGGGCTTCTACCGCCTGGAAGTGAGCCAGGGCGAAGACGTGACCGAGGTCGACTTTGGCGCAGACTTCCGCTTGCTCCCGATGGAACTGGGGCCGCTTGGCCCAACGTTGGCCGGCGAGGAACTTGCGGTCAACAAGGTTCTCGCCGTGTTTGGGAGAGCCGAAGCCCGTGACTTTGTCGACCTCTCCGTGCTCACCAAGAGATATGACCTCGAGCGACTCATGCGGCACGCGCGTTAGAGAAGGACCCCGGCTTTGATCCTCAAGTGTTCAGAAACATGCTCTCTCGGTTCGAACGACTTCCGCGGGACGAATTCGAGATCCCAGACGAGGGATACGAGGGACTTGTCCGAACGATAGAGTATTGGCGAACAATGCTCCTGGACGTGTCGACCGACCGACTTCAGCGGAAGAGCGAGCCTCGAACGGGACGACGATATGGGGATTGGGCGCTGACGCCCGTCCCTATTGGTGCGACGAACTCGATCATCTTACGTGTGGATCCATGCGCTGCGCCCGTTGAGGACACAATAAAACAGGCAACTGCGTCCAGGTCGCGAAACTGCCCCTGACCTGCGCTGATGGAGCGGAAGACGGGATTCGAACCCGCGACCCTCACCTTGGCAAGGTGATGCGCTACCACTGCGCCACTTCCGCGTGAGCCACCACATTACCTCGCCCACAACATGCCCAGCGGAGGGGCAACGGGTGGTCCATCAGGAGGGAAAGAACCGGGGTCACGCGTGCCTGCCGAGGGCCAACCGACCGACGTCTCGCTACATTGACAGGCATGCGCCAGGACGAGAACACCGCGATTTTGAGTCGCTCCTTCGGCGCCGTGGCGGACGAGTACAACCGGCTCCGGTCGGGTCCGTCCGCCGAAGCGCTCGACTGGCTTGTTCCCTCGGATGCCACCGATGTGCTCGAAATCGGAGCCGGGACGGGCCTCCTCACGCGACTAGTGGCGGAGCGAGTCGACCACCTCACGGCGGTGGAGCCCGACGAGCGCATGCGCGCGGTCTTGGCTGCGGCTGACCGGGGCGTCGAGGTACTGGCCGGTCAAGCGGAGGAGATCCCCGCCGACGCCGCGTCGGTCGACGTGGTCATCGCTCAGTCCGCCTGGCACTGGGTCGACGAATCACGCGCCATCCCTGAGGTCGCACAGAGTGCTGCGTCCCGGCGGTCGGCTCGCGCTTGTGTGGACAGGACCGGACCGCTCCGTCGACTGGATGCGTTCACTGTGGGCCGGCGGCATCATCTTCAGCCCGGAAGAGAAGACCGACGAAGACAGTCGGCGGCGGCGCCGGCATCTCGTGAGTGTCGACGCCGGTGGGGACAGCCCCTTCCTCAAGCCGGAGACCAGGCTGTTTCAGTGGACCAGGGCGATGACGAAGGCGGATCTCGTGGCGCTGTCCACGACATACAGCGCCGTCATCGCCATGGACGAGACCACTCGTCGGGCGCATCTCGAGGCCATGAACCGCTTTCTCGACACGCACGAGGCGTTCGCCGGACTCGACACCATCGACGTCCCGATGCGCTCCTACTGCTGGCGCGCGACGAAGGCCTGAGCAGTCGGGCACCACCGCTTTGCGGGTCCTGTGCGCTAACGGTTCGCCACCTGGGCGCCGCCGCCGGGCAGCCTGTGCGTTGTCTCTGGCGCTTCCTGTGCATCGTCACGCGTTCGTCGCGTGACTCCTCGCTCAGGCCTACGTCATCCTGCGGTTGCGCTCAGACGTGGAGCGCATCGTCTTGGGTACCGGTCCGAACGGGTCGGCGTCCCACACAGACGAAAGGGAATACCAACCATGCAGATTCGCCTTCGCAACGTACTGGCCGTCGGCGCGCTGACCTCGGGCCTCGTCGCCGGTGGCGCACTGGTCGCCAACGCGGCGACCACGTCCACCACGACCGGCAACTCGGGCAGCAGTTCGGGCTCGTCACCCCCCACCGCACCGTCGTCGAACTCGAACACCGGCAGCACCGGCTCGGGGAAGGCCGGGACAGGCTCTTCGGGCTCTTCGACGAGCTCCGGGTCCGGCTCGACCAAGAACTGTCCCGACATGGGTAGCGGATCGAGATCCGGCACCGGCACGACGCCTCCGTCGGGATCCGGCACTGCACCCGAAGGCGCTCCGCCCCTCTCGGGCTCGAGTAGCGGGTCGACCTCCGGCTCGTAGTTCCTCACCCTGGTACCCGTCACCACCACAGAGGAGACGGCGGCGCGGGCCGGACCACCGGCCGGTCCGCTCCGCCCTCCTCTCGGTCCCGGTGCCGGTGCCGGGACCACGGACAGGTCTAGGCCGTCGCCCCCCGGGCATCGAGCGCGCACGCCACCAGCTCACCCAAGGCATCGTCGATGTGCACCGCCACTTCGTCGAGCTCCGGCAGGAGGCGGCGACACGACAGCAAGCCGAAATAGACCCGCCCGAGGTACGAGAAGGCGGTCACGTTGAGGCCGATCCCCTCGGCCATGGGGCCGACCGGGTAGGTGGCGGCGACCCGGCTCCCGGCCAGGAACAGCGGTATGTCCGGGACCCGCACGCTCGACACCGTGACGTTGAAGGGTGGCCGCATCTTGTCGAACAGGCGTGTGCCCGCCATGGCCCGGGCCACCCGGGAGGCCAGCGCCGGCAGAGCGATCTGGGCCAGGTCCCCGAGGAAGCGCCCCCCGTGCAGCTTCTCCTGCTCCTTGGCCACCCGGGTCGACTCTGCGATTGCGTCGAGCCGGGCCACCGGGTCGTCGATGTCGCTGGCCAGCGAGACCAGCATGCCGGAGATCTGGTTCCCCAGTTCCTCGGACTCCCCCTCGGCCCGCGTCGAGACCGGGACCATGGCCACCAGGGACCCCTCGGCTTCTTCCCGGCGCGCGGCCAGCAGGCGACGCAGTCCGCCGGAGACGCCGGCCAGGATCACGTCGTTCACCGTCGCCTCGAACGCTCGGCTCACCAGCTTCACGTCCTCGAGCGGGACGGAGAGACCGGCAAAGCGCTTGCGGTTCGAGACGGCGCCGTTGAACGAGGTGCGCGGCGCGGCGAAGAACCCCGGAGGTGAGTGCTCCCCTCGGCCGGCCAGCTCGCGATTGTGCATGCCGAGATCGGCGACCGCCTCCACCCCGGCCTGCAGCGCGTTGAGCGTCGATCCCGGTTGCCGGGCCAGCGACGAGGCGGCGTGCCGCAGCATCTGGGTGTTGGAGGGCAGCGGCTCGGGATTCCACTCGGGCGGCAACTCCACAATGCGGGTCCGCGGCGTCAGGTCCAAGAAGGCCGCCAGCACGGACGCACCGCTGACGCCGTCGAGGATGGCGTGGTGGACCTTGGCCACCAATGCCGTGCGTTCTCCCTCCAGCCCCTCGACCAGGTGCATCTCCCAGAGGGGCCGGTCCGGATCGAGCTGGCGGCTCATGACCCCGGCCACGAAGGCGTCGAGCTCGGACATTCCGCCCGGCGACGGAAGGCTGGCCCGGCTGAGGTGATCGTCGAGGTCGAAGTCGGGATCGTCCACCCAGACGGGGTGGTGCAGCCCGAACGGCACCCGGAGGGCACGCTGTCGCAGCGGGGCGATCAGGTGCAGGCGCTGCTGAATGACCCGGCGAATCTGCGCGTAACGTGTCGACGGCGAGAACAGCGACCGGGTGCCCTCAGGAGGATCGAGCACCAGGGCGACCCCGACGTGCATCGGCGTCGTGGGCGTCTCCAGCGAGAGGAAGGCGGCATCCATGCCGACGAGTGACTGCATCACCTTCCCCTTCTTAGCGCCTCCGTGCTCGCCCGTCATGTGCCCGTGTGCCCGAAGCCGCCGCTCCCCCGTTGCGAGTCCTCCAGCCCACCTTCGCCCACCAGCTGGAACGCTGCCTGCTCCACCTTTATCAGGACCAGCTGCGCCACACGATCGCCCCGGCGGACGGTGTAGTCGTGCTCGGGATCGTGGTTGACCAGCACCACCTGGATCTCCCCCCGGTAGCCCGAGTCGATCAGGCCGGGGGCATTCAGGCAGGTGAGGCCATGGCGGGCCGCCAGCCCGCTGCGCGGCACCACCAGGCCGGCGTACCCGGTGGGGATGGCGACGGCGACCCCGGTGGGAACCACGGCGCGTCCGCCCCGGCATGCCAACGCCACGTCCGTGCTGGCGATCAGATCGGCGCCGGCGTCGCCCTCACGGGCGTAGACGGGGAGAGGCAGCTCACGGTCGAGCTGCTGGAGGGGCACGGGCAGCATCGCCGGACATTACAAGGGCTGGCGACGAGTACCGGCGCCAGCCTGGCGACAAGGACTGGCGCCAGCCTCCCTCCTCCGCGGCGGCCGGTAGCATGCCCGCGCATGCTGGCCTGGATCGATCTCGAAATGACAGGGCTCGATCCGGCGCGCCACACCATCGTCGAGATCGCCTGTCTCATCACCGACGACAACCTCGAGCTGATCGAAGAGGGCCCCGACCTGGTGGTGCACGCCTCAGCCGAGCAGCTGGCGAACATGGACGACTTCGTGCGCACCATGCACACCCGCTCAGGTCTCCTGATCGCCATGGAGGAGTCGACGCTGACCCTGGCCGACGCCGGTCTCCAGACCCTGGCCTTCCTCCAATCGCACATTCCCGAGGCCCGCACGGTCCCTCTGGCCGGGAATTCCATCGGGACGGATCGCCGCTTCCTCGCCGATCAGCTCCCCGCCATCGAGGACTTCCTCAATTACCGCTCGGTCGACGTCTCCACCATCAAGGAGCTCTGCCGGCGCTGGCTCCCCGACGTCTACAAGGCGGCTCCCCCGAAGTTGGGGGGCCACCGGGCCCTCCAGGACATCCGCGAGTCGGTGGCGGAGTTGGCCTACTACCGCGCCGCGATCTTCGACCACGCCGCGACGAGCGAGAAGGAGCACACGTGAGCACCACCGGCAAGGACGCGCCGTCGATGTCCATCGCGGAGGCGAACGCGCAGCTCACTGCCGCCGGGCAGCTGTTCGAGATGGAGGAGCTGCCCATCCGAGGTGTACCGACGCGGACGTGGAAGCACGCGCCCCCGTCGCTCCGCGCCATCATGGACATGTCGCTCGGCCACGGCGACGCCGTCTTCCTCGTCTACGAGGACGAGCGGACGACCTTCGCCGAGCACTACCGCATCGCTTGCACCCTGGCGCACCGCCTGCGTGACACGTTCGGCATCGAGCAGGGCGACCGGGTGGCCATCATCATGCGGAACCTGCCGGAATGGGTCATGGCCTTCTGGGCGGCCACGCTGGCCGGCGCCATCGTGGTCCCGCTCAACGCGTGGTGGAGCGGCGAGGAGTTGCGCTACGGCCTCGAGGACTCGGGCTCCAAGGTGGCCTTCGTGGACACGGAGCGCGCCGAGCGGATCCGCCCATTCCTCGGCGGCCTGTCCGACCTCGGCGCGCTGATTGTGGCGGACGAGCACCGGATCGAGCCCAAGGCACCGTTGGCCGTGTACGAGCAGCCGGGTGGCCGGCCGCCGGTGGCCGAATGGCCGTTCCCCCTCGCCCTGGGCTCCGTGGACGAGTCCGCCGTGCCGCCCGACCTGACCATCGATCCGGAGGACGACGCCACGATCTTCTACACCTCGGGCACCACCGGTCGTCCCAAGGGCGCAGTGGGCACCCACCGCAACATGGGCACCAACCTGATGAGCCTCTTCTTCATCAACACCCGCGGCGCCACCCGTTACGGCTCCGCTCTGGTGCCGACCGGCGAGAAGACCCAGGCGGCCTTCCTGCTCTCGGTGCCCCTCTTCCACGCCACGGGCTGCCATTCCGTGATGGTCTCCAACCTGGCGGCCGGCGGGAAGCTCGTGATGATGCACCACTTCGACCCCGAGCGCGCGCTCCAGCTCATAGAGCGGGAGAGGATCGGCACCTTCGGCGGTGTGCCGGCCATGGTCATGCAGGTGCTCGACTCGCCCGACTTCTCCAAGTACGACACCTCCTCAGTCCGCGGCGTGTCCTACGGCGGTGCGCCCGCGCCCCCCGACCTCGTACGCCGCATCCGGGCCGCGTGGCCCATCGGGCAACCCTCCAACGGCTACGGGTTGACAGAGACGTCCTCTGTCACCTCTATGAATTCCGGTGGCGACTACGTGGCCAAGCCGGACAGCGTCGGCCCGCCCGTCCCGGTCTGCGACGTGGCCGTGGTGCCGGAGGACTTTGCCGGCTCCGAGCCCGACGACACCATCCCCCGCGGGCCCGACGTCCGCGGCGAGCTGTGGATCAAGGGGCCCAACGTGGTGCGCGGCTACTGGAACCGCCCCGACGAGACCGCCAAGACCTTCAGCGACGGCTGGCTGCACACCGGCGACGTGGCACAGCTCGACGAGGACAATTTCATCTACATCGTCGACCGCGCCAAGGACATGATCATCCGGGGCGGCGAAAACGTGTACTCGGTCCAGGTCGAGGCCGCCCTCTTCGAGCACCCCGCCGTTGCCGATTGCGCGGTCATCGGCGTGCCCCACCCCACGCTCGGTGAGGAGGTCGGGGCCGTCGTCGTCCTCCGACCCGGGGCCAAGGTGACGGCGGACGAGCTCCGGCTGCACGTGAAGGCCCGGCTGGCCGGCTTCATGGTGCCGACCCACATCTGGTTCCGCGCCGAGCCCCTGCCGCGGAACCCGCAGGGCAAGGTCCTGAAACGAGAGCTCCGGGACGAGCTGGTACCCAAAGAGGACTGAGTGGGGGCCCTCAGGCCGGATCGGGCGAGCACCCGGCGAGCCCCTGCAGGCGATGGAGCGCGGCCACCTTCTAGCTGAGGTGGGCGTCGAAGAACGCGAGGGTCCTGGACCACGCCGCATCGGCCGCAGCTTCGTCGTACATGGAAGGTGCATCCCAGTTGCTGAACGCATGACCAGCGTCGTAGCGATGGAACTCCACTCCCGGTCGGCCGGCAACGGCCCGCTCGACTTCCTCGATCTTCTCGGTCGGGATGAACGTGTCGTTGCTGCCGTAATGGAACAGGCAGGGACAATCGAGGGCATCCACGTGGCCGAGCAGGTCGTTCACCGGCGAGCCGTAGTAGCACACCGCCGCATCGGGACCCCGGCCGTCGACCCTGCTCATGGTCGCCGCGGCAAAAGCCAACCCGCCACCAAGGCAGAACCCGACGGCGCCGATCTTCCCGTCACACTCCCCCATCGACACGAGATGTGCATGCGTCGATTGGATATCGCCGACGGCGGTGGCGAAATCGAACTGCTGGACGACCGCGAAGGCGTCACCCATGCCCGATTCGTCCTGTCGCTCGAACCGCGGCTCAATCCGCCAGAACATGTCCGGCACCAGCACGGTGTAGCCGTGTCGAGCGAGCTTCTCGGCCAATCCGCGCATGTTGTCGTTGATGCCGAAGATCTCCTGGAAGAGGAGGATCCCCGGGCCCGACCCGCCTTCCGGGACGGCACAGAAGGCCTCGAAGCTCTGGCCGTCCGGCGTGAGGACGGTCTCGTACCGAGTGGACACGCTCATCCACGCGAACCTAGCCCTGACGCCAACGTGCCGGCCCGAGGGCCGGCACGTCACACCATGACCCCCGGGATGCGGGCGCGCGGTCCTCCTCAGCGGTTGGGCTGAGGTGTGACCCGCAGGTAGGGCTTCAGAGCCTTCCAGCCCTTCGGGAAGCGGCCCTTGGCGTCGTCGTCGCTCAACGCGGGAACGATGATGACGTCCTCACCGTCGGTCCAGTTGACCGGCGTGGCCACCGAGTAGTCGGCGGTCAGCTGGAGCGAGTCGAGCACGCGCAGGATCTCGTCGACGTTGCGTCCGGTCGAGGCCGGGTAGGTCAGCGTCAGCTTGACCTTCTTGTCCGGGCCGATGATGAAGACCGAGCGGACGGTGAGCGTGTTGTCGGCGTTGGGGTGGATCATGTCGTAGAGGTCCGCCACCTTGCGGTCCTCGTCACCGATCAGCGGGAACGCCAAGGCGGAGCCCTGGGTCTCCTCGATGTCGCCGGCCCAGCCCTTGTGGGACTCGACCGAGTCGACCGAGAGCCCGATCAGCTTGGCGTTGCGCTTGTCGAATTCCGGCTTTGCCTTGGAGAAGGCACCGAGCTCGGTCGTGCAGACCGGCGTGAAGTCCTTGGGGTGCGAAAACAGGACGCCCCAGCTGTCACCCAACCACTCGTGGAAGTTGATGGTGCCTTCGGTCGTGTCCGCCGTGAAATCGGGGGCGGTGTCCCCGAGTCGAATTGCCATGGTGTTCCTCCTGGAAATGGTGAAGGTCCGTTTGTGCGGACTGTGACTTTACCGGGTGTTCTGCCAATTGTCGACATGATTAGTCATATTTCCTCCGCCGGGGTCAGGTCGCGGAAAAGGTGCCGCCACCTGGGAACGAGCGCGAACTCCATGTGCGGGCACCCCGGTGCTCCGTGGGAGAATGCGAGTGTGCATCGAGAGCCCGAGCCAGACGAGCCCGCATCGGGGGCCTACCGCCCCTACCGGACGGACTCCCTGGTCGTCGAGCACGAGGGCCCCGTCACCGTGGTCACCATCAACCGCCCCGAGCGCCGCAACGCCGTGGACAGCGTCTGTGCCGACCAGCTGCGGGAGGCCTTCCTGGCCTTCGACGCCGACGAGGACCGCTCCGTGGCCGTCCTGGCGGGGGCGGAGGGGACGTTCTGTGCCGGCGCCGACCTCAAGGCGGTCGCCGAGGGGGACCGCCGGCCCATCCCCGACGACGGTCCGGGGCCGATGGGCCCTACGCGGCTGACGCTGGGCAAGCCCGTCATCGCCGCCGTCGAGGGCTATGCCGTGGCGGGGGGCATTGAGCTCGCGCTCTGGTGCGACCTGCGTGTCGCCGCCGAGGATGCGGTCTTCGGGGTGTTCTGCCGCCGCTTCGGGGTGCCGCTGTGCGACCTCGGCACGGTCCGGCTCCCGCGGATCATCGGGCACGGGCGGGCGCTGGACCTGATCCTGACCGGACGCGCCGTCTCGGCCCCTGAGGCCCTGGCCATGGGACTGACCAACCGGGTCGTCCCGCCGGGCCAGGCCAGGGCGGCGGCCGTGGCCCTGGCGCACCAACTGGCCGCGCTGCCCCAGACCTGCCTGCGCTCGGACCGCATGAGCGCGCTCGAGCAGTGGGGGCTGACCGAGCAGGAGGCCGCCCTCGGGGAGGCCCGGCGCGGGCGAGCCGTCGTGAGCAGCGGGGAGACACTCGAAGGGGCGCTGCGCTTTGCGGGAGGTGCCGGCCGTCGTGGCGCTGCACTCGACTGACGACGCCGCCAACGGGCGGCCGCCGCCAGACCGGCCCACGGTCGCCGCCTTCGACTTCGACGGCACCCTCGCCGACGGGGGCAGCGTGGTGCCCTTCCTGGTCAGCCTGCTCGGCCTCTGGCCCGTCCTCCGCGCCGTCGTCCGCCTCTCCCCCGCGCTCGTGCGGGCGGCGATCACCGGTGGCACCGCGGCCGACGAGGTCAAGGAGAAGCTGTTCACCCGGCTCCTCGGCGGCCTGGCCGTGTCGGAGGTCGATCGACGCTCAGCCGTCTTCGCCCACCGCCACCTGGAGCGCCATCTGCGCGCCGACGCCCGGCGGCGCCTCGATTGGCACCGCCGGCAGGGGCACTACACGGTCATCGTGTCCGCGTCACCCGAGTGCTACGTCAGTCCGGCCGGGGAGGAACTGGGCGTCGACGGCGTGGTGGCCACCCGACTGGCCGTCGGCGGCGGCGGGTTGCTGACCGGCGGCTACGAGGGGAAGAACTGCCGGGGCGCCGAGAAGTACGCCCGCCTGGTCGGCCACCTCCGATCGCGTGGCCTGCTGTCGAACACCGGGGGGGAGCAGCCGGTGTTGTGGGCCTATGGCAACAGCCGCGGTGATCTGCGTCTGCTCAACGCGGCGGACCACGGCGTGGACGCCGGACGCCTGGGCCCTCTCGGGCGCCTGCGCCGGTTCCCTCGGCTCTCCGAGGTGACCGAGACAACCGGCTGAGCTCTTACAGGGGCGAGTCAGCGGCTCAGCCCGGAGTGACGGCGATGCCGACGGCGTGGCCTGCGTAGCCGGGCACGGCGGTGGTGACATCCCCGAAGTAGGGCGCATCGCCGTAGGCGAAGGCCTGCCCGCTCCCGTTGACGGCGTCGAACCCGTCCCCGGTGAAGTCGGGGATGAGCCCGGTCATGGGGCTCTTCATGGTCGAGAGCGTGGGCGAGTTACCGGAGGGTGCGACGGACAGCGCGTCCCCGAAGGCGTGTGGTGTGCCGTTGGCCTCCAGCATCCAGTAGCCGCCGCCGTCGGGCGAGGGGGCCACTCCCACGATCGGCGTGGGCGGGGGCGACGAGCCCAGTGACCCGTAGAACCCCGCGTCACCGAAGGCGAACAGCCCGCCGTCGGAGGCGATCAGCCAGTAGCCACCGCCGTCGTGCGTCGGCACCATGCCGATGACCGGTCTGTTGAGCTTGAGGCTGCCGGTGCTGCCGTAGAACTGCGCGTTGCCGTAGGCGAAGATCCCGCCGTCGGACGCCACCAGCCAGTAACCGCCGCCATCGGGCGTCACCGCCATGCCCACCATGGGCTTGTTCAAGCGGATGCTCCCCGTGCTCCCGTGGAACTGCGCGTCGCCGAAGCTGAACACGCCACCGTCGCTGGCCACTTCCCAGTACCCTGCGGCGTCGTGCGTCGAGGCCAGGGCGACGACGGGCTGGTTGAGGCGCATCCCGCCGGTGCTCCCGTAGAACTGCGCGTTGCCGAAGCTGAAGACCCCGCCGTCGGAAGCGTTGATCCAGTAGCCACCGACCCCGCCGCTGGGCTGGTCACCGACCAGGCTCGTCCCACCGGGCAGGCTCTGCAACGTCGCCGGCCCGTAGTAGTGGCTCACGATCTGGCTGTACGTCCAGTTGCCGTCCCCGTGGTCCTGGCCGATGGCGTAGCCGAGGGCGCCCCACTGGCCCATGCCGATGCCGTGTCCCCAGCCCTGTCCGATGATGGATGCCGAGCTGCCGTTGGTCGAGGTGACGCTGAAGAGATCCGACTTGAGGCCGAGGTCGACGTAGAACTCGGTGCCGGGGATGGTGATGGTCTGCGAGGTCCCGTCGAGCGTGATGGTGTCCACCCGCCCGTAGCCGGCGTCGTAGGGATGGCCGGGATCGGACGTCGCCCCGCCGAATCCCGTGAAGGTGCCGATCTGGGGCCAGGCGCCCTGTATGGCCGCGTAGCTGACCGCCGTCGACCACGTGTGGTTGGGATTGCCGCCGCCGGCGGTCACGGCGTCGCCGTCGTCGGGCACCGCGGTGAACGGTGACTGCTGGTTGGAACTCGAGGTGTAGCCACCGGTCGACGCGGAGTACTCGGTGGTGGCGACGTTGCCATTGGGCATGACCATCACCTGGCCGGCGGTGTCGTTGGCCGCCGCGATACTCGTCGGCGTCTCGTACTGGGTGCCGCGGTAGGTCTGGCACGTCAGGTCGCAGGTGTCGGCGTAGCCGCCGTAGCCGCCGAGGTTGGCCAGGACGTACGAGCGGACGGCCACCGCCTGGGCCTCGAGCTCCTGGAAGCCCCAGTCCATGCCCTGTGGACCGGCCCCGCCCAAGGTGGCCCAGCCCGACGGCGACTCGCCCGGCACGGTGTCGGCGACGTACTGCTCGAGCGGCAGCGTGTTGACCGACCGCGCCTGACCGGCCGAGTTGTACATCGCGGTGAACGTGCCGTGCACGGTGGGGCTGCCGCCTGCGACACAGAGGGTCAGGAGGCCGCCGACGGGCGACGCCGTGGGGCTGGTCTGACTCGTCAGCACCGGAGCGCTCCAGGGGCCGGCGCACCCTCCCCCGGTCTCGACGTTCCACGTGCCCCCGCCGGCTTGTTGGAACCGGACGGCCGCCGCGCTGGGCACACCCGGCGCCGAGACGGCGCCCCCTGACGCGGCCACAATCACATCGAGGCCGTCGTTCTCGGTCATGTCGATGCGGACGTTGGTGGCGTCGCCCGGCAAGGCGTGCGCCTGGGACGCGTTGATCTCAGCCGGCACGGACGCCCGGTCCGGCGCGTTGAGGTCGGCCGCCGCCGGAGATGCAAGCCCGAGCAGCGCGGTGGGCACCGCAAAGGCAACCGAGAGGAAGAGCGCGCCGAGCGCCGTGGAGGTCTGACGGCGCCGCGGACGGGGGCGCGCCACAGCAGTTCGGACCAACACGATGCGACCAGGCTACCGGCGGGACCTGGCCCATTTGGTGCATGGCAGCGGCAATCGGGGTGCGCGGCGGCGCCGGTACACTGCACGGCCGTGCGGGTCGACCAGGTTATTCCGTCCCTCGCCAGCCGCGACGCCATCGGCGTGCACACCCTCCACCTGCGTGATGGTTTGCGCGCCGTCGGCATCGACTCGGACATCTTCTACGGCAGCTACACCCAGGACGTGCAGGCCGAGGGCAAGCCGGTCATCGAGCTCGGCCGGGCCAGCCGCGACCGCTGGCTGCTCTATCAAGCGTCCATCGGGAGCCCCGTCTACGACATCCTCGCGGCGCGCACCGAGCCCAAACTCGTGAACTACCACAACATCACCCCCGCCGATCTCCTGCGCGACTGGGAGCCCGCCGTCGCCTACGAGGTCGCGCTCGGCCGCACCCAGCTGGCGCGCCTGGCGCCCCAGAGCCGCTTCGCCGTCGCCGACTCCGCCTTCAACGAGTCCGAGCTGCGCGCGCTGGGGTACGAGGGGACCGCCGTCGTCCCGCTGCTGATCGACATGCAGTCCAAGAGCGACGAGCCCGATCGCGAGCTGGCCCATGCCCTGGCGCGTCGCAAGCAGCGCGAGGGCGGGGCGGACCTGCTCTACGTGGGCAAGATCTCACCGCACAAGGCGCCACATGATCTCGTCAAGATGCTCGACGTCCTCCGGCGCACCGATGACCCGGCGGCCCGCCTGCATCTCGTCGGCTCGCCCCTCGGGGAGACCTACGAGCCGGCGTTGCGCGCCTTCATCGACGAACTGAGGCTGGCCGACGTCGTCAATCTCGCCGGCTCGGTCAGCGGCGCGGAGCTCGAGGCCTACTTCCGCGCGGCGGACGTCTTCGTCATGGCCTCCGACCACGAGGGGTTCTGCGTGCCCCTGGCCGAGGCCATGGGCCACGGCGTCCCGATCGTCGCCTACGGGGTCACCGCCGTGCCCGAGACGGTCGGTGGCGCCGGGCTGGTCCTGCCCGACAAGTCCGCGCTGCCCTTTGCCGCCGCCGTCGGGCGTGTCCTGCAGGATCCCGTCCTGCACGGGGTCCTGGCGGCCGCCGGACGGGAGCGAGCCGCCGGCTTCGACCTGGGCGCCTCCACTCGACGCTTCGTGGCGCTGGTGCAGCAGGCCGTCGGCGCCGGCTGAGCACCGAACACGCGCATCGGTGCGCGGCCGATCAGGAACGGGTCGAGAGCGCCGAGATGAGGTCGACGGCACGGTCGCCCGCCGAGGCGAGGCCGAGGGCGTCGATGCGGTGTCGCGCGGCGTGGGCCAGCGTCGCCCGAAGCTCCGCATCGCCCAGTAGACGCGACACGGCGTCGGCGACTGCGTACGGGTTGTTGGCGTCGACCAACAGGCCACCGTCGCCCACGACCTCGGGCAGGGCGCCGGCCTCGTTGGCGATGACGGGCACGCCCAGCATCATCGCCTCCATGACGGGCACGCCGAAGCCCTCGTGGCCCGACGTCAGGACGAAGACGTCAGCACCGGCTACGGCGGCGGCCAGCCCCGCGTCGCTGAGCGCGCCGGTGAAGTGCACCGCGTCGTGCAGGCCCATGTCGTCGACGAAACGGCGCAGCGCGGCCGTGTAGGAGGGAACGACCGAGCGTCCGACCACTTGCAGTGTCGCCGCCGGGTCGTCGTGCGCGCGGGCCGACAAGCAGCGCCATGACGGCCAGTTCGATCGCCTTGTTCGGGGCGAGGCGCCCCACGCTGACCCAGCGCGCACCCGAGGCGCCCGGAGCAGCCGCCCGGTCGGCCGTCGTTGCCCCTGTGAGCTGGTCGGTGGGTGCCGCGGCGGCCGGCGGCACGACGGCGGTGCGCCGGAAGCCGGCCTGGCGCAACTCCGACTCGTTGAAGACGGACACGGCCAGACCGAGCGCGGCACGCGGCGCCAGCTCCCGCAGCTGGGTCTGAGCCAGGAGCTGGTGCCGCGCCATGCCGTTGTCCCAGGGGGCGTAGTACTCGGGGGGCGTGACGTTGTGGTAATTCACGACGAGGGCTTCGGTGCGCGCCCCGAGCCAGGGGCCGATGGCCGAGGCGGTGGCGCACTGGTAGACCAGCACGTCGCCGGCGTCGGCCTCTTCGGCGTACCGGGCGAACGGCCGGGTCTCGGACACCGTCGCGGCATCGTCCATCTCCACGTAAATGTGCGAGTCGATGCCTCGCTCCACCAGGACATCGCGCAGGCGCAGGGTATGGCGTCCGACCGCGTCGGCGCGGTGGAGCATGGGGACGAACTGGTGAATCCCCGTCACGACGGCGTGGCGGCGGGCGTGGGTGCGGGCGCGGCCAGCGGGACCAACAGGTCCACGAAACGGTCGGCCGCCGTCGCGAGATCGAGTGCCGCCAGTCGCTGTCGGCCCGCAGCGATCAGGTCGTCACGACGGTGGGCATCCTGGAGCAGCGCGCCAACGGCCGCAGCCAGCGCGTACGGATCCTTGTCGGATACGAGGACGCCGGCATCGCCCAGGACCTCGGGCACCGCGCCCTGATCGAACGCCACTACCGGGACCCCCGCCGCCATGGCCTCGACGACCGGCACGCAAAACCCCTCGTGCTCGGACGTCACGACCAGCACATCGGCGCTCGCGTAGGCCGACGCCACGGCGGCATCGCCGGCATGGCCGACGAACTTCACGGCAGTGGCCAGTCCGAGGTCCGCCACGTACCGGTGCAGAGCCGCTACATAGGACTCAGTCGCCGGCTTGCCGATCAACTGGAGCGTCGCATCAGGATCGCCGTGAGCCCGAGCTACTGCGAGCGCGGCCACCGTGCTCTCGAGTGCCTTGTTGGGCGACACCCGCCCGACCGCCAGCCAACGCGCACCTCGAGTCGGCGTTGGCCGGGACGCCGGTGGACCGGTGACCGCAGCCTGCAGCGCTGCCGAGGGTGAGATCACGGCCGTTCGCGCGAACCCGGAGCCAATCAGGTGGGCCTCGTTGTACGCGGAGTCCGCCACGGCCAACGCGGCGCGTGGTGCGAGCAGGCGCAGATCGCCCTGGGCCCGCAGCTGCCCCAGCGCGAGGTGGTTGTCCCACGGTGCCATCAGCTCGGGTGGCGTGACGTTGTGGTAGTTGACCACGAGGGTCTCGGGCCGGTCGGCCAGCCACGGCGCCATGGCAGAGGCGGTGGCGAACTGGTACACGACGACGTCGCCCGGCTCTGCCCTGTCGGGATAGGACAGGACGGGCACGGTCTCGTCTGCGGTCTCGTCATCGACCGTGTCGACGAAGATCTCCGATCGCACGCCGCGGCGGCGGGTGGCGTCACGCAGCCGCAGGGTGTGGCGACCCACCGCGTCACCTCGGTGGAGAACGGGGACGAAGTGGTGGATGCCGCTCACGGGGGCGAGAGGGCCGACAGGGCGATGCGCCGGTCTTCCCCGGTCCCGTCGGGCAGTGGCGCCACTTCGACGAACCCAGCGCGCTGCAACACCAACTCCCACGTCGCCTCGTGGAGCGGGCGACCGTCAATGAGGTCCAGCGCGGGTGCCTCCCGCCCGTCGACCGACGCGACGGGCTCCGAGATCACGACGAGCGGCGCCCCGCGCCGGAGCGCACGCCGGCTCTGCGCGAGCAGCGGGAGCAACGCGTGCAGTGGGACGCGGTCGACCACTCCGCTCAACACGATCCCTCCTGTCGCGCCGTCGGCACGAGACGCCACGTGCTCCGAGGCCTCGCCGATGGTCACCGAGCATCCGTGTTCAATGGCGCGCAGCGCCAGCGCGCCCCGCGGCTCCACGCCGTGGGCCTCCGCGCCGCGGTCGCGCAACGCGCGCAGGAGGTCGCCGTCACCACAGTCCGCGTGGACGATCACACCACCGGGCGTCCGGGCCATCACGTGGGCCGCCACCGGCCCGGCCAGCGGGCCCAGCTCCCGCGCCGGAACGAGCCAGGCCGGACCGTCCACCGGTCTGTCCTGCGCGGCGAGCCTGGCCTCGAGCGTCTCGACGCGCGCCGACAGGAACCGGAAGGCCTCGACGACGTGTCCCATCGCCTCTTCGAGGTCGGTCTTGTCGCCTTCGGGCGCCCGCCCGCTGCGGTCCCTTCTCGGCCGCAGGCGGTCCAGAGCTCCCGTCCGCCTGACATCGCCGCGGCTCGGCGCCATGGCGTCGGAGAGCGCCGAGGCACCCGGGTGGTAGGGCCCGTAGCGATCGCCTAAGTGCGTGAACGCGGCCAGGAAGTTCCAGGCGTCGCTGCCCTGAGGTGACAATCGCGTGAAGGCCTCGTGCAGCGCCGCGGCGGCCCGGGCCTGGTCCGCCGGAGTCGGGTTCGCGCCCTCGCCCAGTTCACCCGACTGATCGGCAGCGCCCGTTGGAGGAAAACCGGCGGACATGGCGGTCGATGCTACTGGCGATGCCCCTTCGTCTTCGGACTCCTGCGGTTTTCCGGGACGTCATGAAGGACTACCTTCTACCGCTTGGCGGTAGGAAAGCGGGAGAATCGGAACAACGTGAAGAACGCGCGCAGCTTGGCGGGCCGGTGCATCCTTGCCGTCGTCGCCGTCACGGGAACATGCGTCGCCATCGTGGCGGTCACCTCGCAGAAGGTGTCCGGCGCACCCGCTCCCCTGACGCTTGCCGAGACCTGGAACGGCGGAAGGGGCACCATCCTCAACGACGCGCCGTGCGGCGTCGCGGAGGCATCGCCGGTGGAGTTCAGCGACGCCGGGACTCCCGGCGTCGAAGTCGGAGACCGTGAGGGCGACCTCTACGGTCTCGATCTGCAGACTGGTGCCGTCCTGCCCGGGTGGGGCAGCGGGACGGGCAGCAACGTCGGCTCGGGCCAGGGTTGCCTCAGCAGTCCGTCCGGCGGCGCGCCGGCGACGGGCGTCGACGGCGTCGAGGTCCCGGGGAGCCCACCGGTGGACTCGACCACCTCGGTCAGCAACGGTGACCTCTACTTCGGAGCAGGAAACGCGGCCTCGCCGGTGGACGGCGGCTACTACGCGTACTCGTCGAGCGGAACGGAGGCCTGGAACCAGGTCGTCACCAATCCGGCGACCGACGACGCCCCCGACGGCGGGGTCCAGGCATCGCTGCCGATCGCCAACGGAGGATCCCTCGTCGAAGGCGGCTCGCTCGGCCAGATGACCTACGCGCTCAACAGCGCCAACGGAGCGCCGGCCCCCGGGTGGCCACAGTTCTCTGCCGACAGCGTGTTCTCCACTGCCGCGGCCGGCGACTTCTACGGGACCGGCTCGGACGACTTCGCCGTCGGCGGGGCGTCATCGCAGGGATTCGCGCTCGGCACGCACTACTCCAACGGCGGGCATGTCCGGATCTACAACGACCACGGTGGACTGATCTGCAGCGCCAACACGAGCGAGGAGGTCGACTCGTCCCCTGCCGTCGGACCCATCCTGCCCGGCGGCGCCTACGGCATCGCCACCGGGACCGGCACCTTCTACCCGGGCGCCGGCGACGAGAACACCGTCAAAGTCTTCGACACCAAGTGCCACCAGATCTGGAGCGACACGCTCAACGGGTCGACGGGAGGCAGCCCCGCGCTGGCCGACGTGCAGGGCAACGGTCAGCTCGCCGTGGTCGAAGGCACCGGCAACGGCGGCGTGTACGCGCTCAAAGCCGCCACGGGGCAGACCATCTGGCACGTCCAGGTGCCGGGACAGGTCCTGGGCTCTGTCACCACGGCTGACTTCTCCGGCAGCGGTGCCCAGGACGTGATCGTGCCGACGACCCAAGGTCTGTTCGTCCTCGACGGTCCCAGCGGGTTGCAGGTGGCCCACGTCGATGACGGCACGAGCAGCGGCGGCGTCCTCCCCTCTGGAGCCACCTACGGCTTCCAGAACGCGGCGCTGGTCACGCCCGACCCCAACGGGTCCATCGGAATCACCGTCGCCGGGTACTTCCAGCCCAACGGCGCCAACTACGTGCAGGGCATTGTGCAGCACTTCGAGGTCCAGGGGTCGTCCTCGGCCAATGCCGATGCGTCGGGCGGGTGGCCGCAGTTCCACCACGACTCCTCGCTGACCGGATTCGTCGGGGGCGGCAACGCCCCGGGTGCGTGTGACCGTCCCGCGGCGGCGCAGAACGGGTACCTCACCGTGGCCTCCGACGGCGGGATCTTCGCCTTCGGGCAGGACTTCTGCGGGAGCACGGGGAGCATCGCCCTCAACAAGCCCGTCGTGGGCATGGCCGCGGTGCCCGGCCAAGGGGGCTACTGGCTGGTCGCGTCGGACGGAGGGGTCTTCTCGTACGGCGATGCCGGGTTCTATGGCTCGACCGGCTCCCTCTCGCTCAACGCGCCCGTGGTGGGCATGGCGGCCACCCCTGACGGCAGAGGGTACTGGCTGGTGGCCTCCGACGGCGGCATCTTCTCCTACGGCGATGCCCAGTTCTACGGCTCCGCCGCGTCCGTGCCCCGGCAGGCCATTGTGGGGATGGCGGCCACCCCTGACGGCGGCGGCTACTGGGAGGTGAGCACAACGGGCCGGGTGTTCTCCTTCGGCGATGCCACTCCGGCGGGCGACATCCCCTCCCTCGGGGTCCACCTCAACGGTTTCATTGTGGGCATCACACCCGATCCGGTGACCGGTGGCTACTGGCTCGTGGGGTCCGACGGCGGCATCTTCGCCTTCGGGGCGCCGTTCTACGGCTCCACCGGTTCCATCCATCTCAACCAACCAGTGGTCGCGATGCAGTCCACCGGCGACGGACAGGGATACTGGTTCGTGGCATCCGACGGCGGCATCTTCAGCTACGGCGACGCACCCTTCCGCGGCTCAATGGGTGGACAGCATCTGAACAGGCCCATGGTGGGGATGGACGGGTTCTAAAACCTGACGTCGCCGCGCCGCGCAACCAGGACTGCCCGGGTTGCTCGCCTAGAGTGACGGCCCATGTTCCGGCGTCGTGACACCGAGGGCGGGTCCTCCGGCTCGCCCTCCCCGACCGCAGCGGCCCCCCGTGGCCCTCTGCTTCCGTCCTACCCTCCGCGCGACTACCTGGGGCAGCTCGACCCTGCCTTTCAGGCGGACATGTCGAAACGACGCGAGGGGGCCGACCTCAGCGACTTCGTGTGGTACCACGCCTTCGAGCTTCCCGACGGACGGGTCCTGCCCGGTGTGTGGGACCTCCGAGGACACGAGTCCGAGTACCTCGGTGGCGTGGACCTGTCCGGCAAGCGCGTCCTCGAGCTCGGACCCGCCACCGGTGCCCTCACCTTCTACATGGAGCGCATGGGTGCCGAGGTGGTCTCCTTCGAAGCCGGGTTCGATGTGTCCATCGACACGCTTCCGGTCAGAGGCGAGGACCTCTACCAGGCGCGGTTGCAGACGATGCAGGAAACCATCGACCGCAACCATGACGGCTGGTGGTATCTGCACCGCACTCTGGGCTCCTCGGCCACGTTCGTACAGGGGAACATCTACGACATGCCGGCCGACCTCGGGACGTTCGACGTCACGGTGGTGGGGGCCATCCTGCTGCACCTGCGCGAGCCGTGGGGTGCGCTGTCGCAGGCGGCGCAACGGACCACGGAGACCATGATCGTCACGGAGCCATTGCAGGACGACCTGGACCCGCCAGAGACCAACATCATGCGCTTCTCTCCCTCGGCCGAGCATCACCTGACCAACTGGTGGTCGATCTACCCCGGCGCCGTCGTCTCCATGCTGGCCCGGCTCGGCTTCGGGCAGACCGAGACCACCATGCACGCGCAGCGCCACCACCTGGCCCACGACATCGGCACCGATGCCATTGCGCAGCGCATGTACACCGTGGTGGGTCGACCCCTCCCCTGATCCGGACCCGGCGGACCAGGCTCAGAAAAGACCGGGCGTGCCCCGGCCGCGCGCAACCACCGTGCGGAGGAACTCCTCGTAGCGCGTGACCAGCACCGGCCAGCGGAAGTGCCGATCGACGAACACCCGGCCGCGCCGCCGAGTTCGGCGCGCAGGTCGGCATCGGACACCAGCCGCTCGAGCGCCGCCTCGAACTCGGGGTAGGAGGTGAACCACAATCCCCCTCCCGAGCGCTCGCAATGCTCCCGGGTCGGGCCGCAGGAGCCGTTGACCAGGACCGGCAGTTGTTCGACCCAGGCCTCAATCACCACCAGTGAGAACGACTCGAGAGCGGACGGCGAGACCGACACGAGGGCATCGCGCATGATGTCCCACTTGTCAGGTTCGCTGACCGCACCCGACACGACGATGTCGGGGTGCGGTGGCAGCTCGTAGGAGACGGGCCCGACCAGCGCCAGGGCGAGGGGTCCCGGGTGCCGCTCCTTGTAGGTCGCGAAGTAGGACGCGAGCATTTTGGAGCCCTTGTGCTCGTCCACGCGCCCGACGCTGACGATGTACGGGCGGTCGCCGAGCCCCAGCAGCTCACCGCCCGGCCTGCCGGCCGCTTCGGACTCACCCACACCGAGGCCGAGGACGATCTGGGGCCGCTCCGCCATGCGGTACATCCGCTCCACGAGCGTGCGCTCCGAGGCCGTGTAGAAACAGAAGGCGTCGGCGTCCCCGAAAGTGCCCCGGAAGACCGGCAGGTAGAGGGCGGGCTCGTCATGGGCCGCGGGGTGGAACACCGCCGGCACGCGCACCTTGCCGATCGTCGCCACGGTCGGGTGGTAGAGGTACGGGGAGAAGGCCACCACGTCGGCGTCCGATGCCACGACGGCGTCGACCAGCTGGGGCGAGACGGGACCGTTGTAGTCGACCCACCGCTCCCCCTGCTCCCGCGTCGCCAGGCGAGGGGCCAGACGGACTGTCCCGTCGAGGCCGTAGAAGTCGGGCAGGCGGCCGTGCGCCGAGGGATGCCGGTGCACGGTGACGCCGTTGATCTCCGTGGTACCCGGCTCGAGCACGTCGGCCCAGGTGATGGCGTCGAGGGCACAGGTCGTGTGGACCTCGGCCTCCCAGTCGGTCAAGGCGCGCAGGTGCTCCGCCAGTTGGCGCACGGCCGTCTCGGCGCCGCCCATGATCTCGGGGCCGTAGCGAGGGGTGACGAAGGCCACCTTCGGGCTCATGATGACCCCACAACGGCAGCAACGGCCTCAATGGTGCGAGCGGCGGCAACGTCCCCCGACAGCTCCGTGGCGCGACGGGTTCCCGCTGCCGTCAACGTTGAGCGGAGGCGCTCGTCGGTGCAGACGCGGTGCACGGCCGCCGCAATGTAGGAGGGGTCGGCGGCGGCGAGCACGAGCGCGGCGTCGGCCACCGTGTCCGACACGGCTCCCGCACCGCGGGTGACGACGGGCACGCCCGCAACCATGGCCTCCACCAGCGGCACACCGAACCCCTCGTGGGCGGACAGAGAGAGGTAGACGTCGGCGGCACCGAAGTAGGCCGACAACGCCGCGTCCGACACTTCGCCGGGCAGGCGCACCGCAGCGGCCAGCCCCAGGTCGTGCGCGAAATCCTGCAGGGCCTTGGTGTACTCGAAGCTCGACGTGCCGCCCACCAGGTGCAAGCGGGCCTTCCCGTCGTAGAGGCGTCGGTAGGCCCACAGCGCTTTGACGAGCTCGTGCTGGGCCTTGGACGGCACGATGCGTCCGACGAACAGGAGATCGGTGCCACCGTCGGCCCGGAGCCGGGCCAGCTCGGCCGCCACCCGAGGGTCCGGGGAGGCGGTGACGCGCCCGTAGTCGGCCAGGACCGGTGCGACCGCGGTTCGCCGGCAGCCGGCGCGCCGCAGCTCTTCCTGGCTGTACCGGCTCTTGGCCAAGCCGAGCAGCGCCCTCGGGGCCAGCAGCGCCAGCTCGTCGGCCGCCGCAGCCGCCCGCTGGACGCTCTCCGGCTCCCAACCGGCGAAGTACTCCGGCCCGGTGAAGTTGTGGAAGTCCAGAATCAACGGCAGGCCGTGCTCGGCCAGGTAGCCCGCCACCGCCGACGACGTCGTGAACTGGTAGATCGCGGCGTCGCCCGGTGCGGCGTGCTCGGGATACATCCAGTGCTTGAACGCCTCGGGCGCCAAGTCGTCGTGAATCGCCTCGGCGAAGATCTCCGAGCGCCACCCAGCGGCGCGCAGCGCGTCGCGCAGCTTCAACGCGTGCGTCCCGGTGGCGTCGTGCGGGTTGAGGGTGGCGATGAACTGGTGCACGGCCACCGGCCCCCCGGCGGCAGCGCTCACCGTTCCGCTGGCGCGTACGGCGAGGAGACGGCGAACCGGACCGCCGTGACGAGGAAGTCGGCCCCGTCCGGGCCGGACGCCGCGACGGCCTCGTACCCGCTCTGCTCGAGCAGGCTGCACCACGCCTCGGGTCGCAGCGGGCGGCCGGCGGCCAGGTCGGTCTCGGGCGGGGAGTCCGCCGCCTCCCAGGCCTGCCGGGTCACCGAGTGCACGACCAGCGTCCCGCCCGGGGCCAGGCGGGTCCCGATGGTCGCCAGCAACTGGCTGCGCTCTGCTGCCGCCATCCCCTCGACCGTGCTGCTGAGGACGATGGCGCCCAGGCCAGCTGCGGCCACGGCGCGCAGGTGCGCGCCCACGGGTTCGCCGCGGAGATCGAGCCCACCGAGCTCGGCTGCGTCGACGAGGTGGGAACGGGGATCGACGCCGTAGGCATCCGCTCCGGCCGCCAGCAGGCGCCGCACGAGCCAGCCGTCACCGCAGGCGGCGTGCAGGGAACGGCCGGGCGCTTTCGCCACGGCGGCGGTGGCCGGCTCGACCCACCAGGCGTCGGCGCGTTCGAGGGCGGGGAACTCGACGACGCCGGCGGCCGGCACCTTCTGGCCCTCCACCTGGCGTTCCAGGGCCTGCAGGCGATCGTCCACTATGTGCAGCGCGCGGCTGACGGCGGATGCCGACTGGCTCATCTGGTGGGTGAGCCACCCGACATACCAGAGCAGGAGCGACCGCATGCCCTTCTTGACGGCGGCACCGGCCGCCCGCTCGGACTCGACGGGCACCACGGGGTCGATGAACGTGGCCGCGTCGACCATCCGGAGCGCGTCGCCCAGGTCGCCGCCGCGGCCGGCGACCGGCGAATGGGCCAGGAACAGCTCGTCGAGCTCGCGCTCGAGCTTGGGGGGCAGGTCGCCCGACGCCCGGCGCACCCGGACCTCGTCGGCGATCTCGGCCATGACCTGCGCGATGTAGGCCTGGGGATCTGCCGGCAGCGTCTCGTCGGTGTCAGCCATGGTCCGAGTCTTGCGCGGTCGGGCTAGGCCAGCGCGGCAGACGAATCGACGGTGCTCTCACTCGAGATGAGCGCAGCGTGCGTGTTCATCCGCAGGATGCCGAGCGTCTTGCCCGGGTTCATCACTTCGAACGTGCCGGCTGTCTCCTGCCAGTCGTACAGGATGCCGTCGCGGCTCTGGATGCCGAGCGCGAAGGAGAAGTTCCCGTCGAGGAGGGGCATCTGCACAATGCCGAAGTGCATGACGCTGACCCCGCGTGGGGCATCGATCGACATGCCGATGATGGTCGTGTCGGTGCGCATCACCATGTTGTTGGCCATGTCACGGATCTCCAGCGAGAAGACCACGTCGTCGACGTGATGAAGGGCCTCGAACTCCACCCGGATGGTGAGGTCGTCGCCCGTGCTCATGTAGGGGACGCTGTTGTCCCCCGAGTAGATGCGGTGCACGGAACGGAAGCGCACCGGTCGCTCGGTGTCCGGTATGGCGTCGGCGCCGAGAGTGGTCGGCTTCGCCGGTACCGCCACGAGCGTCGGGTCGACGACCGCCATGCCGGCGCCCTCCGCCATCAGACCCTCGCGGAAGATGCGGGTGGCCTCGCCGGGCTCCCCCTCCCCCACCAGACGGCCGTGGCTGAGCACGATGCCCCGGTCGCAGATGCTGCGCACCGTGTCGGCCGCGTGGGTGACCAGGAGGATCGTCCGACCCTCCTTCTGGAACTCCTTGACCCGGCCGATGCACTTACGCTGGAAGCGCTCGTCACCCACCGCCAGGACCTCGTCGACCACCAGGACGTCGGGGTCCATGTTCACGGCGACAGCGAAACCGAGTCGCACGTACATGCCCGAGGAATAGAACTTGACCGGACCGTCGATGAACTCCTCGAGCTCGGAGAAATCGACGATCGCATCGAAGACTTTGTCCACCTCGCGTTTGGGCATGCCCATCAGGGAACCGTTGAGGTAGATGTTCTCCCGGCCGGTCAGGTCCTGCTGAAAGCCGGCGCCCAGCTCGAGTAGGCCGGCCAGCTTGCCCCGCACGGCTACTTCTCCCGAGGTGGGCTGCAGGACGCCGCAGATGCATTTGAGCAGGGTCGACTTCCCCGAGCCGTTTCGACCGAGGATGCCGACGGTCTCGCCCTCATGGACGGTCAGCGAGACGCCGTCGAGGGCCCAGAAGTCCTCGGTGGACTTGCGCTTGCCCCCATGGATCAGGCGCTCCTTGACGGTCTTGTATTGACCGTGCGCCAGACGGAACCGCTTAGAGACGTCGCGCACGTCGACCGCGAAATCACTCACGCGATCAAAGCTCCTCGGCGAAATTGCCCTCGAGCCGTCCGAAGACGGCGAGGCCGACGAGGAAGACCACCACTCCGAGGACGAACACGGCCGCAACGAGAGCGGCGTACCACCCGTATCCGTGCTGGGGCAGGATCACCGTGTTGACGCCGCTGATGACCGCGCTGGGCTTGTTGTACAGACAGCGTTGGAAGGCCAGGACCAGTGGCGTCATCGGATTCATCAGGTAGATCCAGGTCAGGCCGCGAGGGCCGAGCTTGGCTTCGACTGTCTGGTACGAGTACACGATGGGGCAGGCCCAGAACCACGCCGTGAGCACGACCTCAATGAGGTGCTGCGTGTCACGCAGGTACACGTTGATGGAGGAGAGCAGTATCGCCAAGCCCGAGGCCAGGATGACCCCGGCAATGAGGGCCAAGATGAGAAGTGGGAAGTAGGCCGGGTCCGGTGCGGACCGCAGAATGACCATGAAGATCACCATGACGATCGCCTGAAAGAAGAAGAAGACGCAGGCCGAACCGACGGCGGCCAGCGCCAGGATCTCACGGGGGAAGGAGACCTTCTTGACGATCCCCGCGTTGTTCACGACGACGCCGGTGCCGGTCAGGAGGCCCAACTGGAAGAGGTTCCACAGCAGCAGCCCGGCGAAGAGGTAGATGACGAAGTCCGGCATCTTGTTGTCCAGCAGGATGGAGAAGACGAAGAAGTAGATGGCCAGCGTCATGGCCGGGGCCACCATGGACCACACGAGCCCGAGGACCGAATTCTTGTACTTCACCTTGATTTCGGTCCGGACCAGGTAGATCAGGAGCTCGCGCGACAACCAGATCTCATGGAGCCGCTTGCGGACACTGATGGTGGGCGTGACCACGCGGGTCACCGAGCCCCGTCGGGCCGCACTCCGGCTTGCGCCGGCCGCTTCCGCCGCTACCGGCGAGCGGTCGGCCACCCGTAATTCGGTGTCCTCCTCGAATCGCCGGTCCGCGTCCGACGAGGAGGCCGGAACGTCGACAGCCACGTCTATTTGTTCCCTGCCGCCGCCGTGGCCGTCGACCGGTCGATGACCTTGTCGATGAAGCCGTACTCACAGGCCTCCTCCGCCGTGAACCAGCGGTCGCGGTCCGAGTCGGTCTCAATTCGCTCGAGGGGCTGTCCGGTGTGGAAGGCGATGCGCTCCGCCATCATCCGCTTGAGGTAGATGATCTGCTCCGCCTGAATGGCGATGTCGGCGGCCTGACCCTGCATCGACCCCGACGGCTGGTGCATCAGGATCCGCGAGTGCGGGAGGGCGTAGCGCTTGCCGGGGGCGCCGGCGCAGAGCAGGAATTGGCCGATGCTGGCCGCCAACCCGACGCAGATGGTCGAGACATCGGGCCGGACGTACTGCATGGTGTCGTAAATGGCCAGCCCGTCGGTGACGGAGCCGCCTGGCGAGTTGATGTAGAGCGAGATGTCCTTCTCCGGGTTCTCGGCCTCCAGGAGGACGAGCTGGGCGCACACCAGATTGGCGGTGCCCTGATCGATGGCGCTGCCGATGAAGACGATGCGCTCCTGCAGGAGCTGCTGGAAGACCCGGCCGCTGGACTCGAGATCGGCCCCTGCGGCCGTGATGCGGGGGGTTTCAGATGCGTTGTTCATGGCGACGAGGCTAGTGGGCGGAGGGGACACCTGTAGGCACACCGCCGTACACTCCCTGTTCACCCGCATGGCGGGGCCGCTGCGGGCGTGGCGGAATTGGCAGACGCGCCGGGTTTAGGTCCCGGTCCCCGCAAGGGGGTGGAGGTTCGAGTCCTCTCGCCCGCACCCCAGCCGCCGGCACCTGACCCGGTAGGTTCGTCGCGTGCCCCACCTCGTCGCGGCGCCCGACAAATTCCGGGGTACGGCTTCGGCCGGCGAGGTGGCCGCCGCCGTCGCCGGTGCGGCTCGGGCGGCCGGCTGGACCGCGGACGAGGTGCCCATGTCCGACGGCGGCGAAGGCCTTCTCCTGGCCCTCGGCGGAACGGAGCGGACGACCACGGTGACGGGCCCCCTGGGCGCCCCGGTCCGAGCCGAGTGGCGCCTGCTGTCCCGTTCCGCCGGACACGGGCCACTGACGGCCGTCGTCGAGATGTCGCGTGCGGCGGGGCGAGCCCTGCTCCCCCGGCCGCGCCGGGACGACCCGGTGCGGGCCACCACGGCCGGCGTGGGCCAACTGCTCCTCGCCGCCCGCGACGCGGGGGCACGGCGCATTGTGATCGGCTGCGGTGGGTCGTCGACGACCGACGGCGGGCTCGGCGCGTTCGAGGCGGTCGGCTCGCCGGAAGCATTGGACGGGATTGAGCTCGTCGTCGCCTGCGATGTGACGACACGCTTCGGCGACGCCGCCCGGGTGTTCGGTCCGCAGAAGGGCGCCACACCAGCGCAGGTGACGGAGCTCAGCGCTCGGCTCGTGGCGGTGGCGGAGCGCTACCGGCGTGAGACGGGCGTCGATGTCACCGACGTGCCGGGCGGTGGCGCGGCAGGTGGTCTGGCCGGCGGGCTGGTGGCGCTCGGGGCGCGCATTGCGCCCGGCTTCGACTTCGTCGCCGAGCTGGTCGGCCTGGGCGGACGAATGGAGCAGGCAGATCTCGCCGTCACCGGGGAGGGCCATCTCGACCCGCCGTCCTTTCACGGCAAGGTGCCGGGCGGCGTGCTCGAGCTGGCCCGCGCCCGGGGCACCCACGGCAGGGCGCTGCCGGTGCTCTGCATCGCAGGGGGTGCCGACCCATCGGTGTTGGCCTCGCCGCCGGCGGGTCTGGACGTGGTCAGCCTGACCGCCCGTTTCGGCCGGGCCAGGGCGCGGGGGGAGACTGCCAGCCTGATCGGCCTGGTCACCGCCGAGGCGCTGCCGCGGTTTTGCCCCTGATCGAGCCCATCGGCCACACTGCTGGCGCGCCGCGGCGGCCATCGGCCCCGCCGCCGGCCTCCCCGTCCGGGACGGCCGGCCCGGCGCGTTGACCGACACAGGGAGGCATCACCATGGGACTGCTCGACGGCAAGGTGGCGGTCGTCACCGGCGCGGGGCGAGGGATCGGACGCGAAGAGGCGTTGGTTCTCGCCGGTGAGGGCGCCCGGGTCATCGTCAACGACGTCGGCGCCGGGCTCCACGGCGAAGGATCGCAGGACGCGCACCCGGCCGAGGAAGTGGTGGCGCTCATCAAGGAGCAGGGCGGTGAGGCGGCGGTCAACGGCGACGACATCAGTTCGTGGGCCGGCGGCAAGAACGTCGTGGAGCAGGCGATCGACACGTTCGGCTCTCTCGACATTCTGGTGAACAACGCCGGGATCCTCCGCGACAAGATGTCCTTCAACATGGACGAGTCGGACTGGGACGACGTGATCCGGGTCCACCTCAAGGGCCACTTCGCCGCCACCCATCACGCCGCCGTCTACTGGCGCAACCGGGCCAAGTCAGGTGAGGACGTCACGGGCCGCATCATCAACACCTCCTCGGAGGCCGGCCTGTACGGCAGCGCCGGACAGGCCAACTACGCAGCATCCAAGGCCGGCATCGCCGCACTCACGTGGGTGGAGGCCCGCGAGCTCGGCCGCTACGGGGTCACGGCGAACGCCATTGCGCCCCGTGCCCGCACCCGGATGACCGAGACCGTCTTCGGCGGCGACGGCATGAGCGCCGGCGAAGGTGCCTTCGACGCCTGGGACCCGAAGAACATCGCCAACGTGGCGGCGTTCCTCGCCGCGCCGGCCTCAGCCGACATCACCGGCCAGATCCTCATCGTCTTCGGCGGCAACATCTACGCGGTGAGCGCCTTCAAGGCGGTCGGCCAGGTGACACGCGACGCCGCCTGGTCACCCGAAGAGCTGGTCGCCGCCAAGGGCGACCTCTTCAAGGGCATCAGCTCCGGAGTGCCGGACTTCAGCTTCCTGTAGTCCCGTCGGAGCCACCCGCTGCAACCGGCGAAGGGGCGCTCGGCCGAACCGCCACCACGGGTGGTGAGCCGAGCGCCTCGTCACGGGATCCGGCCTCCTACGGGCACAGGCTGAGGCACGCGTCGCCGATGTGCGGCAACATGGCGCCATGCCACACGACCGCAGGTTTCGCTTCGCCGCGCAACTGAGCACGGCGCCCGACGGCTCCGCTCGCTCCTGGGCCGAGCAGGCCCGCAAGGCCGAGGACCTCGGTTTCAGCGCGCTGCTCATGCCCGACCACTTCGGCGACCAGCTGGCGCCCGTGCCCGCGCTGGCGGCAGTGGCTGCGGCCACCACGACGCTCCGCATGGGGTCGCTGGTCTTCGGCAACGACTACCGGCACCCCTTCGTACTGGCCAAGGAGGCCGCCACGCTCGACGTGCTCAGCGACGGCCGCTTCGAAATGAGCCTCGGCGCCGGTTGGATGCGCAGCGACTACGACGAAGCCGGTCTGACCTACGACCACCCGGCGGTGCGCGTGGCCCGCTTCGAGGAGGCAGTCAAGGTCGTCCAGGGCCTGCTGCGCACCGATGGGCCGTTCAACTTCCACGGGGAGCACTACGAGGTGCTGGGACACACGCTCACACCACGCCCCGTGCAGAGCCCCGGTCCCCCGCTCATCATCGGCGGCGGCGGCAAGCGCGTCCTCTCCTTCGCCGCCCGGCACGCCGACATCGTGAGCATCAACGTCAACCTGCGCGAGGGCACCGGCGGCGTGGAAACGGCCGCCGACGCCACCCCCGACCGGACCCACACGAAGATTGGCTGGGTGAAAGAGGCCGCGGGTGATCGCTTCGCCGACCTCGAGCTGAACTCCCTGATCGGCTTCGTCCTGGTGACCGACGACGCCCAGGGCCTCGCGGCGCAGATGGCACCGGCGTTCGGCATCGACGCGGGCGACGCGTTGCACGTGCCGCTGGCGCTGATCGGGACGCTCGACGAGATGGCTGAGGAGCTCGAATGGCGCCGGGCCGAGTACGGGATCTCCTACTGGTCCATCGAGTCGGACTCCTGGGAGACCCTCGCCCCCGTCGTGGCGAAGCTGGCCGGCACATGACGATCGCCAGCAGCGCCGGCTGGGAAGCCATCGGGACCCACCGGTCGCTCTGCGGCGAGCGTGTCTTCACCATTGACGCGCCGTGCATCGGCACCGAGCGCCACGCCTCGCTGCTCGTCCTCCACGGCTTCCCCTCGTCGTCATTCGACTACGCCGCCGTTCTCGACGGCCTCCGGGTGGACGGCGCGTCCTCCTGCTCGACATGCTCGGGTACGGACTGTCGGCCAAACCCGACCGTTCCTACTCCATGGCGCTGCAGGCCGACCTCGCCGCCGCCTTCGTCGCCGCGCTCGGGATCGACCGCCTCGCGCTGCTCACGCACGACATGGGCGACACGGTCGGCGGCGAGCTCCTGGCCCGACGCGCCGAGCGGTCGTGGCCGGTCGAGGTGACGCAGCGCGTCGTCACCAACGGCAGCATCTACATTGCGCAGGCCCACCTGACCAACGGCCAGCAATTGCTGCTCGGCCTGCCCGACGAGGTGCTGCCGCCGGGCATTCCGATCGATGCCACCTCCATCACGCGAAGCCTGCGCGAGACGTTCAGCCCGCTGACCCCGGCGGTCCCCGAGGGGTGGCCCGAGGACCCCGTCCCGGAGATGGCGGCCCAGGTGGTCCACGATGACGGCCAGCTCCTGTTGCCCCGGCTGATCCGCTACATCGAAGAACGCCGCGCCAACGAACGGCGGTTCACGGGCGCGATCGAGACTGACCCCTCTCCGCTCCACGTCGTCTGGGGACTCGACGATCCCATCGCCGTCCCCTCCATGGTGGACACGCTGGTGGCGGCCCGACCGGATGCCAGCGCGATCCGACTCGAGGGGGTGGGCCACTACCCCATGGTCGAGGCACCGCAGCGCTTTCTGGAGTCGGTCCTGCCCGGCCTGGAGTGAGATCGGTCACAGCTGCTACCCGGGAGGCCTGCGTAACCTGACGGCGTGCCGGGCCGCCGTCGACCGTCGAACCGCTATGAGCTCCTCACCTGCGCCTGGTCCGGCCATGTCCTGGTCGGCCTGGGCGCCGTCGCGGTCACGCTCGAGGACGGGCTGCTGGTGCGCCAGGACGGCAGCGCGTGGTGGCACCGCTGCCTACGTTGCGACGACTGGGTCCGACGGGCCGAACCGGCGCAACCGGATCGCCCTGGTGTCGAGGCACGGGACGAGATAGAGCTGCCGCTGCGAGGCGCGGCGCTGCGGGACCGCTACGTCCTGCGCCTCATTGCCCTCGACCGCGCCCTGCACTTCGTCGTGCTGACCGGCTTGGCCATCGCGCTGTTCACCTTCGCCGCACACGATCAGACTCTCCATCGGGACTACCAGAACATCATGAACGATCTGGCCGGCGGGACGCCCGGCGCCTCACAGGCGCGCGGCCTCCTCGGGTACTTCGGCCGGGCCTTCAAGTACTCCCCGACACACCTGCGCATCCTCGGGATCGTCCTGCTGGCCTTCGCCGCGCTGGAGGCGGCCGAGGCGGTCGGGCTGTGGCTCAACAAGCGCTGGGCCGAGTACCTGACGTTCATCGCCACCACCGCGCTGGTGCCGTTCGAGGTCTACGAGCTCACCAACGGGGTCAGCGTGTTCAAGATCATCGCCCTGATCATCAACCTCGCCGTCGTGATCTACCTCCTCCTCGCCAAGCGGCTCTTCGGACTTCGTGGCGGCCACGCCGCCGAGCACGCACGTCGCGAGACATCGAGTGGGTGGGGGGCCATCGAGCGGGCGACGCCGCCGGGGGTGCCCGCGTGATGGCTCCGAGCGACCCCTCCGATCAGGCCGGCGCCATGACCTTGAGGGAGCGCACCTCGGTGGGCAGGCTGGCGTAGAGGTCGGCCACCAGCTCGTCGCGCTGGGCCCGCTGGGACGGGTCGTCCCAGCGGTTGTCGAACTGGTAGGGATCGTCGTCCACGTTGTAGAACTCCCCGGTGGCGATGGCCACGCCTCCCGGGCCGGAGGACGACTGCTCGTACACGACCGGGCACGGCGTGAGGACGCCGTCACCCCACACTTCCTCCAACCCGTTGGGCTGGCCCGCCGTGGAGGGCTCGTAGACGGTGCACAGCCATCCGTCGCGGTAGACGGTCCGCAGGTGCATGCCGTAGCCGGGAAATTGGCTGTCCCACTCGCACAGCGCTCGCTCGCGCCCAGGTTCACCGTCGGCCTGCGGCAGGGCGCGGCCCTGCATCCACGGCGCCGGGTCGATGCCGGCGATGGCGCAGAACGTCGGCGCCAGATCGACCTGGCCGACCGGATCGCGCACCACCGCCGGCACGATGCCGGCTGAAGGAGCCGGCCGCCACACGAAGGGCAGCCGCATCAGCGCGTCGGTGTGGTACGGGCCCTTGTAGAGAAGGCCGAAGTCGCCCTGCATCTCGCCGTGGTCGGTGGTGAAGATGACGTCGGTGTCCGCCAGCCAGCCCCGCTGCGTAATCGTCTGCAGCACGCGGCCGCAGGCCTCGTCGATCAGCTCGTTCATCACGTGCACCTTGGCGTTGATCTCGCGGATCTGGTCGTGGGTGAGGCGCGAGGGCACGAAGGCCGCCGGACCGCCCTCCATGTTGGAGAAGGTGCCGTCCCAGAACCCGAGCCAGTGCGGCGGCTTCGTGGCCAGGACGGCACGGACCGCATCGTCGGAGCCGGGATGCCCCGGCGGCAGGTCGAGGTCCTGCCACGGCACCCGGGGTAACGCCGAGGCCGGCGGGTCCCACGGGTGATGCGGGTCAGGAAACGACATCCAGCAGAACCACGGCTCCTCCGCGCCGAGCGAGGACAGCCAGTCGACGGTCAGGTCCGCCACCCAGTCGGTGTGGTACCACTCCCGCGGGATCGGGTTGTTCTTCGTCTCCGGCGCCGCCGTGTCGCCGCCCGGCTCGGCCTGCAGCAACCCGGCGAAGCTGTGCAGGTGCTCGGGGTGGTGCTGCTTGAGCCAGCGCCCGTAGTGCGCGATCGGATGGTTCCCCCACGCTGCGGCGTGCATGGCTTGCGCGGACCGCTCGAAGCCGCGCCAAGGTCCCGTGTCACCCCGGGCCACCCGCGCGTTCTCCTCGAACTGGTTGGTGGGGTCGAAGCCGGGCTCGAAGTGGGCCTTGCCCAGTAGGGCGGTGCGGTAGCCCGCGACGTCCTGCAGGTACTGCGCCACCGAGGGCGCGTCGACCGGAAGAGGGATCCCGTTGGCCACCACGCCATGGGTCCGGACGTACTGGCCCGTCAGCATGGTCGACCGCGCCGGCATGCAGACCGTGTTCTGGTTGTAGGCGCGGCTGTAGTTGATCCCCTCGGCGGCGAGCCGGTCGACCACGGGCGTGCGGGCCACCGTGCCGCCGTTGCACCCGAGGCTGTCGTAGCGCTGCTGATCGGTCGTGATGAAGAGGATGTTGCGGCGGCGGGCACCCGCCCCGGGAGCGGCGTCAGGCATGGATGTCTCCGTTCACTGGGCGCGCAGCATGGGCTGCGGCTCTCATTGGGCCCGCAGCATGCGCTGCAGATCGAGCTCGAGCTCCTCCATCAACCCGACCAACAGTCGCAGACGCTCCGCGGCGTCGTCCGCCACCAGCAGACGCTGCGCGTCATAGGCGTTCAGCGGGGCCGCCGCGCAGAGCAGCCAGGAGGCCGCGTCGGCGTCCCCTCCCCCGTCGAGCGCCAGGTCGGGCGCGAGCGGCGGCGCGCCGCCCTGCTCCGCCAACACGGCCCGCGCCCGGCGGACGCGCTGGCGGGCGGCGCCCACCAGCGGGCCGGGGTCCCCCGGTCCCGGCGTCCTGGCGGTTTCGCGCACCAGGGCCACCGGGTACGGGTCGTCGGGCAGCCACTCCTCCACGGCGATCAGCGCCTCCCCAGTGACCTCCAGGACCCAGCGCCCGTCGGGCAACTCCGCGGACCTGGTGATGACGCCTCGGGTGCCGAGTGTGCTGCGCACGTCCCCGCCACCGACCTCGGAGCCTCGCTCGATCAGCACGGTGCCGAACCGGGCGTCGCCCGCCAGGCAGTCGCGCATCAGCTCCCGGTAGCGCGGCTCGAACACATGCAACGGCATGGAGGCGTGCGGGAAGAGGACGGCCGAGAGGGGAAACATCGGCAGACGCGTCCCGGGCATGCCCCACCATGTCACGGTGCGGCGCATTACCGCACGATTCGTCGTCCCCGGGACCGCGAGAAGGACCGGCCTTCCGGCCGGCCCTCGCTCGTTCTGATGCTTCTTGTAGTACTTGTTCTCGTGCTTCGTGTTCTTGTTGTGCAGTCCGTGGCTCTCGCCTGCGGCGCAGTGGGTGCGGGGGCCGCCTTGTCGGCCGGCCGGCACACGCACCGGCGCGAACGCGGCCTCATTCATACGCCGGACGTCACGCCAAGCGGACTGCTCGTCGGCGCCACCGAAAACCATCATCGGTGACGCAACCTCAACGAGGCGGATCGGCCTCCTCGGTCGAGCCTGTCGATTGCATCGGCAGCTCCTTTCCATTCGGGGCAACGGCGGGTGCTCCGGTTGCCGCTCGCTTGCTTCAAGTATCCACCCGGTCTCGCGCTCTGTGAACCCCACGCGAACTGGGCATTCGCGAAGTCCCTGGTCGGACGGCTCTCCGTCACGCAAGCTTCACATGGGCGTGATCTGACGAGCTCAGAGGCTCCCATTGGTGGCGCAGACGCGTTCACCTACGCTCTGGCCATGGCCCTGCCGACACCCACTGAGAACACCACCGCGATCGTCACGGGCGCCTCGTCCGGCATCGGCGCGGAGATCGCGCGCGAGCTGGCGCGACGCGGCCACGGGCTGACCCTGGTGGCCCGGCGCGAGGACCGGCTGAAGGCATTGGCCGACGAGCTGAGTGGCGCGCACGCCGTTCGCGCCGAGGTCATCGCCGCCGACCTCACCGACGCCGACTCGCGGGGCGAGCTCCCGGCGCAACTGGCGACGCGCGGCCTGACGCCGGACATCCTCGTCAACAACGCCGGCTTCACCACGATGGGCCACCTGTCGCAAGCCGACCGCGCCGCCGAGCTCGCGTTGGTGCGCACGAACGTCGAAGCGGTCGTCGATCTGTGCGCGCTGTTCGTGCCCGGCATGGTGGCGCGCCACCGCGGCGCCGTGCTCAACACCGCGTCGACCGCCGCCTTTCAACCGTTGCCGGGCCAGGCTGCCTACGGCGCGTCCAAAGCCTTCGTGCTCTCCTACGGACGCGCCCTCGCCGCCGAGCTGCACGGCAGCGGGGTCAGCGTGACGACGCTGTGCCCGGGGCCCGTCGAGACCGGCTTCGCCGAGGTGGCGGGCATGACCGACGAAGAGGCGGCCGAGTCGCTGCCCAAAATCATGTGGGTCCCAGCGGGCGACGTGGCCCGCGCCGCGGTCGAGGGACTGGCGGCGGGACGCACCGTGGTGATCCCCGGGACGGCCAACCGGGTGGGCGCCGGGCTGGCCCATCTGGCGCCCAAGTCGATCCTCGTGCCGCTCATGGCTAGGCGCCACCCGGCCCTCAAGGCGCAGCCGACGGCCTGAGCCCGGCCTCCGGGCGACCCCCGGGCCGCCGGCGCCGCTCCACTAGCCTCGTCGAGGTACCGCGCCACACCGTGCGGGCACGCGGACGACGGGGGCTCATGCCACAACTGGTCTCGGAGCTGGACCTGCCTTTCCTCGACACGGTCGGGTTGGAGCGACACGAGGCCGTCGACGCCATTGCCGCCGCCCGCTCCGTGCACTGGCTGGCCCGCTCCGAGCTGGGCTACACGGTGACGCGGCTGCAGGACGTCACCGCCATCCTGCGCGATCAGCGCTTCCACTCCGCCCTGTCCATGATTGAGCAGGCGCCCGAGCTCCAGGACTCCCTGGCCGGCGAGCGCCCCGGCGAGTCGATCCTCACCATGGAGGGTCCCGGCCATGCCCGTCTCCGCCGGCTGGTGGCGCCCGCCTTCACGCCGGCCTCGGCCAACCGCCTCCGGCCCACCATGCAGCGGGTGGTGGGTGCGCTGGTCGACGACATCGTGGCGTGGGGCGAGTGCGAGCTGGTAGCCGACGTCTGCGAGCCGTACCCCATCCCGATCATCTGCGAGCTGCTCGGTGCCCCGCCCGAGGACTGGAAGCTGTTCTCGGGCTGGGCCACCGACATCTTCCGCATCTTCAACAACAACCTGGCCGAGGACCTGCCCCTCATTGCGCGGGCGGGCGAGGAGCTCACCGACTACGTGAGCGGCATGATCACGGCACGCCGGGCCGATCCCCGCGACGATCTTCTGAGCGACCTGATCGCCATCGAGGAGGAGGGCGACCGGCTTTCGACCGACGAAATGGCCATGCTGGCGCAGGCGGTGCTCATGGCGGGCACCGACACCACCCGCAACCAGCTCGCCTGTTCGGTCGCGCTCTTCACCGAGCACCCCGACCAGTGGACCCTGCTGGCCGAGCGGCCGGAGCTGGCCGCCCGCGCCGTCGAGGAATCGATGCGCTACCTCGGCGCCGTACGCGGCACGGCGCGGTTTGCCGCCGAGGACGTCGTCTACCGCGACGTGCTGTTCCCGCAGGGCACCCTGGTGGCCACCTCACTGGCCGGAGCCAACCGGGACCCGGACGCTTTCGACGATCCCGACGTCTTCGACATCACGCGGGAGCGCAGCACTGCGCAGATGACGTTCGGCTCCGGCATCCACTTCTGTATGGGCGCCGCGCTGGCCCGGGCCGAGCTGCAGGAGGCGCTGCCGCTGCTGGCCCGGCGCATGCCCGGCCTCGCCCGCAACGGGGACGTGGAGTGGAAACCGTCGTCCTTCGGCATCTGGGGCCCGGCGCGGTTGCCCCTCCGCTTCGTGCCCTCCTGAGCACGGCCTCCTGAACCTCCTGACCACGCGCCTACCTGAAAAGACCGCGGCCCGGCGGCAGGGCCCATCCGGCCGCCGTGGTCAGTGCCGCGTCCCCGAGCCCACCGCGACCGGTGGGACGGCCGCCGGTTCGGGTGCACCAGGCGTGGTGGCACCGCGCCGGGGCACCCGCATGCGCCTGGCCTCTTCGACCATGGCGCGTTGCGCCTCGGCGGGTGGGTCATGGCCTCCGTACGCGCTGGCCTCCACCGACAGGGCGAGCCGGCTGAACGTCGACGCCTCCGGTCCGCACAGGCCGTCGAGCCGGGCGGCGTACTCGGTCAGGGTCTCGGACGGTCGGCGCGGGTGGCCGGCCCGGCGGCCGGCGTGCTCGGTGCGGCGCGCCACCCGCTCGGCCCACGTCGCCGGACGGGACCGCCGCCGGCGCACGGCCACGACAACCAGACCGGCCGCCACCAGGGCCACGGCCAGCGGTACCAGGGGCAGGCGGCGAAGGGCGGACCCAACGTCGTGCAGGGCCGTCGCGCCGGGACTGGGGGCGCTGAGCGGCACGGCCGCCGTCGGGTCGAAGTCCTGCCAGCCGTAGCCGGGGAACCACACCTGGACCCAGGCATGCGCGTCGTTGGCATGAACCTGATAGAGGTCGGTGATCGGGTTGAAGCTCCCCGGCACGTAGCCGACCGCCTCGCGGGCGGGAATGCCGAGTGAGCGCAGCATCACGGCCAGCGAGGTGGAGATCTGCTCGCAGAAGCCGGTCCGGTTCCCGAACAGGAATTCGTCCACGGTGTCGGCACCTGCCGGCAGCGGCGGGATGTTCTCCGAATAGTGCGTGTGCGCGCCGATCCAGTGGATGAGCGACTGCACCTTGTCGTAGGTCGAACTGTCGTGGGCGGTGACGGCGCGAGCCAGGGCGAGCACGCGCGGGTAGGCGTGGGGCAGCTGCACCTCCTGTCGCGCGATGTCCGGGGGAGCGCGAACGGGCTGTCGTCCGCTCGCAGGTCCGCCGGCGTGGCGGTGCTCACCTGCGAATCGACCGTGTAGATGGATCCGGCGCCCAGACCGATGGGCGAGACGATGGTGCCGTCGCCGGCGACGTAGACCTTGCCGGCGGGGAACCACAATTCCTGTGCGCTCTCGGCGTGGAACACGAGGTTGGCCGTCGGGCTCGAGACATAGAAGGTCTGGAGATCGCTCTGCCCGAAGGGCACGCTTCCGATGGAGATGGGCAGGTTGAACGGTGAGCTCTGGCGCAAGGGGCGCCGCGGCACCGGTTGTGACGCCGTCCAGCTCTGCCCCTGCCAGGTGTCGAAGGTCTCCCCCACCCAGTACGAGGGGCGCTGGGCCCTCACCTGCATGACGAGGGCGTTGCTCAGGCCTCCCCGCAGGGCTGTGTTGAGGCTGGCGGCGAAGCCGAGGTAGCCGCCGACGCGAATCCGCCCGGCCGGGGTGCCGGCGCGGGACAGCTGCGCCGCGACCCCCGAGTCACCGGCCAGGGCGCCAGGGGCTCCCACCGAGCCGCCGGCACCGGCCCGCGCCTCGAACGAGACACGCGACGAGACGACGGGAGCCGGCAGAACGAGGAAGACCGCGGCGGCGGCCGTCGACGATGCCACCAGGGCCAGGACCAGACCCGTTGCGGAGAGGCGGCCCCCTCCGCTGGCCGAGGTCCACATTTCGGTCAAGCCCCACAGGCAGCAGCTGGCCCACGCCACGACGAAGAGACCGAATTGGAGATCGATCGCCAGCGCCCCGCCCACCGCCATGAGGCCCGCCGACGCGCCGATCGTGAACAGCAGATCGCGGCGCGAGGGCACGTGGAAGGAGTGGACGACCAGGACGCTGACGAGCAGCACCGTCAACGGGTTGATGATCGAGGTGATGCCGCCCTCCGGCGCGCTGACCGCATGGAAGAACCAGACGCAGGCCGCCAGTGCGCCCAGGGCCACCAGCATCTTCACCCACGCCGGCGGACGGGCCCGGGTGGCGTGCGAGAACACCGTGCCGGCCGAGACGAGGACCATGGCGCCGATCGCCGACGGCCAGGCGATCTCCTGCAGGGAGGCGCAGGCCGCGATGGCCACCAGCACCGCGCCCAGGCAGGCGACCCGCAACCGGATCGAGTCCTCGGGCACCCCCGGCTGGTTGGCCCGGCGGACCGCCTCCACGATGCTCACGGCTTGGCCCCTCCGCCGGAACCGGGGACGGCGCGAGCAAGACGACGCCCGGCGCTGCGCCGGTCGGCCACCGCACCGAGGACCGGGCCCGAGACCTCGGTGGTCCCGAGCACGACGGGTGCGCCGCCTTCGAGCAGAGCGACCACGGAACCCAGGGCACCTTCGGCCACCCGTTCGGCGGCCTCGGGGTCCCGCGGCAGCTCCACGGTGATCGTCACTGCTTCGGCCCCCGGCTGCTCGAGCTCCCGCACCATCAGCCGCCCGGTGTGCGCGGTCGCGCGCCAATGGACGAGGCGACGGCTGTCGCCCGGCACGTAGGGGCGGGCGCCGCGGGGCACACCCTCGTCGGAACGGGGCCGCTCGAGCATGTCACCGTTCCCCTCATCCGGACGCAGGGGCACGGGTTGCGCCCGGCCGCACCGCGGCGACACGTGGAGGGCGGAGGGCAGCGGGAGCGTGACCCGTCTCGTCCACCACTGCAGCGCGAACGGCGCGGCCGACGCCAGGTCGAGCTCCACCGTGTCGTGGACGCCGCGGCCGACCGGCACCACCATGACGGCCTCGTCGACCGGCCCGTGCCGCCCGCGTGGCCCGATGAACGACTCGGGGCCGGGCGGCCAGACGGGACGGACCCGTACCCGGCTGCGCGAGACGACGACGACCGGGATCGCGGAGCCCGCGATGCCGTCACCCGGGGCGCTGCGGACGGTGACGGCGGCCCGCATCACCACCACGAAGGGCCCGACGATCCCGATCAGGAGGGCGCCGAAGACGAGATCCCCGAGCACCTGGACCCAGCCGGAGCCGGCGTTGTGGGCGATCAGCCACCACAGGCCGGTGATGAGCACGCCCGCGGCGATCGGCGCCCGGGGTCGGGCGGGTCGCGCCCAGCGGCTCACAGCCTGGGCGCGGGGATGGTCTCGAGAAGGCGTCCGATCACCGTGGCCGACTGGTCGGCGTCGGCGTCGGCCTCGACGGTGAGGATGCGATGGGACAGACACGCCACGGCGACCGCCTTGACGTCGTCGGGTACCACGTAGGACCGCGCCTGCAGTACCGCGTGTGCCTGGGCGGCACGGATGAGCCAGATGGCGGCTCGAGGGCTGGCGCCGAGATGCACGCCCGGCGCCGTGCGGCTGGCCCGGCAGATGTCCACCGCGTACCCCGCGACGGCCTCGTGCACGGCGACGTCCTCGGTTGCCCCTTGGGCGCGCCGCCATTCCTCGGGCGTGCAGACCGCGCGCAGATCGGCCAGGGCGTAGGTGCCCCCACCGTGCAGGGCCAGCCGCACCTCTTGCGCCGCGTCCGGGTACCCGATCGCAGTGGCCATGGCGAACCGGTCGAGCTGGCTCTCGACGAGCGGGAAGGTGCCCCGCTGCGATTGTGGATTCTGGGTCGCGATGACGAAGTGCGGCTGAGGCAGCGGCCAGGACTGGCCGTCCACACTGACCTGACGCTCCTCCATCGTCTCGAGGAGCGCGGACTGTGTGCGGGGCGGCGTGCGGTTGAGCTCGTCGACGAGCACCACATGCGCGAAGACGGGGCCGGGCCGGAAGTCCCAGCTGCCGGTGTCGGGCATGAAGACCGACACACCCGTGATGTCTGACGGCAGCAGGTCGGGGTGACCCTGGACCCGCGACAGCTCGGCGCCCAGGGATGTGGCGAGGGCGCGGGCCAGCACCGTCTTGCCCACCCCCGGCACGTCTTCAATGAGGAGGTGGCCACCCGACAGAGCGGCGACCGCGGCGGAACGGAGCGACTCCTCGCTGCCGAGCACGACCCGCTCGAGATTGTGCACCAGGGCCTGCCCGAGGGCGACGGCATGGTCCAGATCGCGGACGCGCTCGTCGACGACGCTCATCGGGACACCGCCGTGCCGTGGGCCATGGCTGCCAAGACTACGGGGGTGGCACGGCCGCCCGGTCCTCGGCTCTCACCATTCATCGGGCCGAGAGCGCCACCGCCGGGGCGCCGCGACGCGCCGAGCCATCGAATTCACACCCGCTTTGGACCCGTGCGCCGAACGAGATGCCCGCAATTGCGCCGCCAGCTGCGGATGGAGGTCGTTCGACCGCCCGGCGGCCCGGGCAGGATCCCCCGTCGCGTGCTGGCGCGAATTGTGTTGCCGTTGACCAAAGACGGCGATGAAAGGCCGGCTGGTCGAGCGACGGTGCTACGGCAGGGTGGCCGTGGCCTCACCCACCAGCTTGTCCTCGCCGTCGGCGTTGGACAGCGTGACGGCGAGGTCCACCAGCTTCTTGCCCTCCTCTTCGCGCTTCGCGGTGACGACGATCTTGGACGAGAGCACCTCGTCGGGCCAGGTCTGACGGGCGAAGCGGACCTGGTAGCGAGTGACGTTGCCGACGCCGACGTAGTCCGTCAACGCCGTGCCCAAAAGGCCCATGGAGAACATGCCGTGCCCGAACACGCTCGGCTGGCCGGCCTTCTGGGCCGCTACTTCGTCGTGGTGCATCGGGTTGAAGTCCCCCGACGCGCCGGCGTACTTGACCAGGTCGGTCCGCGTCAGTGTGTGCGTGATCACCGGCGCCTCGTCCCCCACCTGCACGTCCCCGAAGGACAGTTTCTTCTCACCCATCGTCTCGACCTCCCGTCGCTTGCTCTGGCCCGGCCCGGTGGATCAGGCCCGGTGGATCAGGTTGGTGCGCGCCGTCACGACCGGCTCGCCTGTCGACTCCTCGGTCCACCGCGTCTCCGAGCAGATGAAGGTCATCGTCTTCCCCTTGGACTCCTTCTGGTACACGTCGGAAATCACGCCCTCGCCGATCAACACGTCACCCACCTCGATGGGCCGGTGGTAGAGGAACTCCTGCTCGCCGTGGAGGATCAGCCCACCCTTGGCCATCAGCGGCCCCATGGCGGTCATGAGCGGATTGCCGGCCGGAATGTCCTTCGGCTGGATCTCGGCGAACTTGCCGGAGAACTCCATGGCGAAGGGCCACGTCGGCGGCGCCGGGATGTTGTCGAAGCCGGCCTGCCGTGCCGCATCGGGACTGTGGTAGATCGGGCTCGTGCTGAGCAGCGCGTCGGCGAAGTGCTGCACCGGCCCCCGCTCGACGATCACCTTCGACGTGCCCGTCGGCTGTCCGATGATGCTCTTGAGCACGTCCTGGAGGGACGCGTCCTCGTCTGCCACCGTCTGTCTCCTCTCCCCGTCCGCCGTCCGCCTCTGACACCCGGTGCCGGCGGGCCCCGGCCCGGGGCCGCGGCAGCGCCCAAGGTAGCGGGGTCGCCTCAGCGGCACCCAATCCACCAGCGGGACCGGCCCCCAGCCCGGGATCGCTACCATCGGCCGCTATGCCCGACTTCTTCGAGGTGGTGCACACCCAGCGGGCCGCCCGCTCGTTCCTCCCCGACGACGTCGACGACGCCACCGTGACGCGCATCCTCACCGCGGCGACCCACGCGCCCAGTGCGGAGAACAGCCAGCCGTTCGTGTTCGTGGTCGTCCGCGACCCCGGCCTGCGCGCCGCCATCGGCGCACTGACCACGCGCATCTGGGAGGGCGGCGCCCGGGCCCTCGAGGAACAACGGCTCTCCCCCGCCTTCCTGCAGGACGTCCACGACGGGGCCACCGGCGGCGTCGCCGCCGCACCCGTGCTGGTGGTGGTGTGCGGCGACACCCGCCTCACGTACCCCAAGGCCATGGACGCCTCCGTCTTTCCGGCCGTCCAGAACCTGCTGCTGGCCGCGCATGCGCTCGGGCTCGGATCGACCCTCACGACGCTGCCCGTCCTGGGCGGGGACGAACTCTCGGATCACCTGGGCCTGCCCCCCGAAGTCGTGCCGGTCGCCGTGATCCCGCTCGGCTATCTGGCCACACCGCTGGGCCCGCCGCGCCGCCAGCCGCTCGCCGAAAAGGCCCACCTCAACCATTACGGCACGCCCTTCCCGCCTTCTTGAGCGATGTTCCGGCGGGGACGTGGCGCTGCGCCCAGGACCTGACGCTCACGTCAGGTCGGCGGATAGGGTGAGCCGGTGCAACAGCATCACTACTACGTCGACATCGAGGCCAGCGTGGACGAGCTGTGGCAGCTCTTCTGGGCCCGCATCCCCCACACCGAGACAGGGGACGTCACGATCGACATCCTTCACCCCGGTGACGCCGTCGGGGAGGGACTGATCCGCCACTGCACGTTCCGCGTGCCGAAGTACCTGTTGACCGGCGGCAAGGGCCAGTCCTGGGAGTGGCTCACCGAGGTGAAGCCGAAGGTCTCGTGGAAGTACACCGCCGTGGGGCGCCCGCTCCTCTCCGAAGCCGAAGGCCACACCCGGCTGGAGGACATCGGCAACGGGACGACGCGGGTCCATTTCTCCGAGAGCTACCACGCCTTCAACCCACTGCTGCGCGCCCTGTTCGAGAAGCGGGTGCACGCCTTCATCTCGAAGGACAACGACCGGCTCATCAAGGACTCGCTGACCATGGGCGTGGGCTATCTGCGCGCCGCCAAGGCCAAGGCGGCGGCGAAGGCGGCCGCCTCCGACGGGATGCCGGCGTCCCGCCCCACCGACCCCGCATGACGGTCGTCGACCTCTGGGTCAACGCGCTGAGCGGCAAGGCGGCGGCGGCCTTCATGGGCCAGGCCGGGAACGAAGGCATCCCCGAGCTCCTGGGGGGCGACCTCTCGTCCTCCTCCACGCTGCAGCACGTCCTCGTCGCCATGGACAAGAGCGGTGTCGACGTCGGCGTGCTGGCGGCGGGCATCGCTTCAGAGGAGACCGGCCCGCTGCTCACTGCGGTGGCCGCCCACCCGGACCGCCTGCGCGTCGCGCTCGACGGTCGACCGCGCCGAGCGGCCGGTGCAGCAGGTCACGCGCCTGCGTGCCCTGGCCGAGCACCCGGCCGTCGTGCTGGTACGGGTCACGCCGCTCGTCGAGCAGTACCCGCTCAACGACAAGCTGTATTACCCCGTGTACGCAACCTGCGCCGAGCTCGGCCTCCCCGTCTCCATCAACGTGGGCATTCCCGGCCCCCGCGTACGCTCGGCCTGCCAGCACCCCGAGCTCCTCGAGGACGTGCTCATCGACTTCAAGGGCCTCACGGTGATCGGCGCCCACATGGGCCACCCCTACGAGAGCCTGCTCATGCAGTACATGTTGAAGTGGCCCGACCTCTACCTGTCCAACTCGGCCTACCTGGCCAAGTACATGGACCCCGCGCTGGTCTCGTTCATGGACTCGAAGCGCGGCCTGGGTCGCGTGCTCTTCGCGTCGGACCACCCTTTCCTTCCGATGGAGCGGGCCGTGGCCGCCGCCCGGGATCTGCCCCTCTCCGCCGCGGCGGCCGAGGCCTATCTCGGCGGCACCGCAACCCGACTCCTCCACCTGGACTGAGCCACCGGACCCGAGCAGCCGGGCACGGTGGGGGGCGCCCCGGTACCGTGCGTCTCATGGATCTCGGCCCGGTCGGTGTGTGGTGGAGCGGCTCGTGGCGGGACCCGGACCTCCCGACCACCGACGTCGCCGCGGAGCTCGAAGCACTGGGCTACGGGACACTGTGGTCGTCGGGGCGTTTCGACCCCGGGCTCTCGCCCCACTTCGAGCGACTGCTCGCCTCCACCGACCACGTGGTGGTGGCCAGCGGGATCGTCAGCATCTGGGCGGGTGCGCCCGAGGACGTCGGGCCGGGCGTCGCCAGGCTCGAGGAGCAGTTCCCGGGCCGCTTCCTGCTCGGGATCGGCACCAGCCACAGCGTGGCCGTGGCCGATTACTCGCGGCCATACTCCAAGATGGTGGCGTACCTCGACGCCCTCGACGCGCTCCCCGAGACGGTGCCGCCCGAGCGGCGGGTCCTGGCGGCCCTCGGGCCCCGCATGCTCGAGCTCGCCGCGGCCCGATCCGCCGGCGCGCATCCCTACTTCGTCCCGGTCGAGCACACGGCGCGCGCCCGGGACATTTTGGGGCCGGGGCCCCTGCTGGCGCCGGAGGTGGCAGTGGTCCTGGAGACGGACCCGGTCCGAGCCAGAGCGTTGGCGCGCGGCTACGCCAGCACCTACCTCGGCCTGCCCAACTACACCCAGAACCTGCGCACCTTCGGCTTCGGCGACGAGGACATCGACGGCGGCGGGAGCGACCGGCTGATCGACGCCGTGATCCCCTGGGGTAATGCGGAGACGCTGGCGGCCGCCGTCCGATCGCACCACGACGCCGGAGCAGACCACGTCTGCATTCAGGTGGTGGCGGACCGCCAGACGTGCCCGCTGGACGAGTACCGCCAGCTCGCCGCGCTGCTCTTCGCCGGCTGACGTCGGCTCGGCGAAGCCGCGCACGGATCAGCGCGGCAACGGCACCGACCCCCGCTGCTGTCGTGTGCCTATGCGTCCTCGCGTTGCCGGGCCAATGCGGTGGCGAGGGCCCGAAACGCGCGGCCACGATGCGACACGGCGTCCTTCTCCTCCGGCCGCATCTCGGCGAAGGTGCGCCCGTCCCCGCCTTCGGGCACGAAGACGGGGTCGTACCCGAAGCCGTTGGTCCCACGCCCTTCCGTGGCGATGGTCCCGGCCAGCACGCCCTCGGCCCACACCTCCGAGCCGTCGGGGAAGGATGCCAGCGCCACCGTCTTGAAGGAGGCGCGGCGCGCCCCGCCGCCGTCGGGACGGGTCGCCAGCTCGCGCAGCAGCTTCGCCACGTTGTCGGCGTAGGTCGCGGCCTCGCCGGCGTAGCGGGCCGAGAACACACCGGGTGCGCCCCCGAGGGCGTCCACCTCCAGCCCGGTGTCGTCGGCCACCGCCGCCGTCCCCGTCGCCGCGACCAATGCACGCGCCTTCAGGCGGGCGTTTCCGACGAGTGTGTCGGCGTCCTCGACCACGTCGGGGACGGACTCTGGACGCGGCAACAACTCCACGGGCAGGGAGGCCGACAGCACGGCGACGATCTCCTTGACCTTGTCCGGGTTGGCCGACGCCAGCACCAGCCGCAGTGGCCCGGTACCACCCGGCCCGCTCACCGCCGCGGTGGGGCCTCGGCCAACACGGCCGCCTGCATGCCGGTCAGCTCCTTGATGCCACCCTCGGCCAGGCCCAGCATGGTGTCGAGCTCGCCCCGGGTGAACGCCATGCCCTCGGCGGTGCCTTGCACTTCGACGAAGCGCCCGGCGCCGGTCATGACGACGTTCATGTCCACCTCGGCCCGGGAGTCCTCCACGTACGGCAGGTCCAGCATCGGGACCCCGTCGATGATCCCGACCGAGACGGCAGCTACCGAGTCCGTGAGCGGGTTGGTGCTGATCGTCCCCGCCTGGACCAAGCGTGTACAGGCGTCGTGCAGCGCGACGTAGGCGCCGCAGATGGAGGCCGTGCGTGTGCCGCCGTCGGCCTGCAGCGCGTCGCAGTCCACGGTGATCTGCACCTCGCCCAGTGCCACCAGGTCGCACACTGCCCGCAGCGAGCGGGCGATCAGCCGCTGGATCTCCTGGGTCCGCCCTGATTGCTTCCCCTTGGCCGCCTCGCGGGAGGCCCGCTCGGGCGTCGAACCGGGCAGCATGGAGTACTCCGCCGTGACCCAGCCGCGACCGGTGCCCCGCATCCACGGCGGCACCCTCTCCTCGACGGACGCCGTGCACAGCACCTTGGTCTGCCCGAACGTCACCAGCACCGACCCGGGGGCCATCACCGTGTAGTCACGATCGAAGCGCACGGGTCGCAGCTGGTCGACGGCACGCCCGTCCTGCCGCGCCGCGCGGGGGTCTCCACTCATGTCCTGTGCTCCCACTGCACTCCTCTCGGTTCCGCTCTTCGCCCGGCCATCATGGACACCGTAGGCCACTCAGTTTCCGTGGGCGAAGGCCTCCGGATACGAGTGCGGCGAGATCTCGAGGGCGGCGTCGACATCGCGGTACGTCTTGAACTCGATCACGTTGCCGCTGGGGTCGGCGAGCTTGGCCTTCGTCTGCTCCGTGGGCTCGCCCTCGTCGTCGGTCGACACCGGGACCAACCACTCGACACCGCACGAGGCCAGCTGGGAGACCACGGCGTCGAAGTCGTCCCGCCCGAGCGTGACGCCGAAGTGACGCGCACTCTCGGCCAGCAGGCCGGCCACCTCCTGCGGACGGTCCTGCAGCGTGATCTGCATGCCGAAGAACCACACGTCCGTGAAGCCGGTGCGGGCCCGGGCCGACTGGCACCCGAGCGTGTGCACGTAGAAGTCGCGCGCCTCGTCGATGTCACGCACCGGTATGGAGAGGTGGAGAATGGGCTGCACGACGCAGAGCCTAGACACCGCCCGGGCGCCCGCCCCCGACCGCGGCCGAAGCGTGGCCACGGAGCGACGCGCCGGCTCCGCCGCAGAAGGGCGCTCAGCCGCCGCTGGTTGGCAACTCAGGCGCCGCTGGTTGGCAAGAGGACACAGCGGGACATGGCCAGGGGCTTGTGGCGCTCACTCGGCAACGCGGCGAAGCCCCGGCACGACGACAGGGTGCTCCCCGTGGCGGGCCGCGCCAACGGCTCTCCCGGCTGCAGCGTCCACACCCAGGCCCGCTCCTCGTAGACGGGCGCCACACCCAGCGCGGCCGTGAAGAATCCCGACGCGTAGACGGGGTCGCGGCTGGCGCCGGCGATGACGACCTGGTCCACCTGCCAGGAGTGCAGGGCCTTCCGGACCATCGCCAGCTGGGCCGGCGTCCCCGCGGGCAGCGCCTGACCGCTGATGGTGAGATCGGTCAGGATCCGCCGGGCCGACCCCGGGGGGCCCGACCCGATCGGCGCGCCGGTCGCATCAGGTGTCTTGAGGGCGGCCCCGGCCAGTCGGAAGCGCATGCCCTGCATGGCCTGCCACAGCATGGCTTGCGACGCGCCCGAGACGGCGAAGGGCACGGTCAGCACCACGTGACCGGCCGGCAGCGACGCCGCGGCGCGCAGGTACGGCGGGGTGTGCACCCGCACCACCCGGAGCGGGGTCTCGAAGGTCACGAATACCGGCAAGACGGCGATCACGGCGACGGCCAGCGTGGCTCCGCCGGTGAGCGCCGTCTTGTAGCGCGTCATGAAGGCTGCGGGCCGTCCGATCGCGTCGTGGAGCGCATCGAGGCCGACCGCCAGCAGGAAGGCCAGGAACAGTGTGAGCAGCGGCACGAATTGATCCGGCAGGATCTCCTGCAGGACCGGCCACGTGGACAGCACACGCCAGGGCAGCCAAGGCCGCCCGAGCCACGCCGGCCCACCCATCAGATACGCGCCCAGCGCCAGCCAGAACGTGGCGCCCGCGAGGAGCAACAGCAACCAGGTGAGCAGGCGACGGCGGGCGATGACGAGGGAGCCCACGGCGGCCAGGGCCACGCCCCATCCCACGAAGTCGGGTGGCGGCCCGTTCCGACCCAGGTAGCCGCCGAACCGGATGTACCCGTTGGCGCGTGCGCCGTACCGTCCCGGCACCAGGAGACCCGAGAGCGGGACCCCCGTAATCGGGGCCAGCGCGAACAACACCCCGTTCACGGCTTGGGGCCCGGCCAATCCGAACCAGGTGGGATAGGCCAGCAGCACGAGCGTCACGCCGGCGGCGAGCCCCAGAGCAGGCAAGGCGTGCCCGGAACGCGCCCGCGCCTGGCGCCAGCCGACGACAGTCACCGCCAGCAGCCCCAGGACTCCGAGGAGCAGGCACATCACGAGGATCTCAGGCGAAATGAAGAACTGGGTGACCAGCAGGCCGGCCAGAAGGAGCCCGTCGCGTCGGACCGAATGCTCCTGACGGATGACGATCTCGTAGAGCGTGGTGAAGAGGAACGGCGGGATGACCAGCACCGTCACCGACACGTGGCCGAAGGTCAGCGACGTGACCATGGCCGCCGAGTAGCCGTAGACCAGTCCGGCCGGGATCGCACCCGCTTTCCATCGAACTAGCGGCCGGACGGCGGCGAAGCAGGCCCAGGCGCTCAGCGCCGGGGCCAGGGTCAGCGCGACGTTGGTCGCGGTGACGGGACCGAAGACCCACGTGACCGGCGCCAGGACGACGCCGATCAGCGGCCCCGACGTGTTCGAGAGGAGATTGGCCCCGTGGGGCACGTTGACGACGCCCGAGAAGAACACGTTGTGCAGGTGGCTGATGGCCCACGCGGGCCAGGCCATGAACCAGACCTCCTGGCCGGGGTCGCCGCAGCCACAGGTGAGCGCTGATGCCGGGTGGCCCGACCACACGTGCCACCACACGACGACCGCGGGCACGGTGAAGGCGCCAGGGCCGCGACATGGAAGCCGACGGTGTGCAGGATCCGTCGGGCGGCGCCGGTATCGGATGGCCGTGGCGGGGCATCGGGCTCGTCGGCTCCGTCAGGCTGCACGGCAGCATCGGCCCGCTCTGCTCCGTCAAGCTGCTCGGCCGGACCGGGACTGGGGTCGTGCGCTGGGGGCGTCGACACGTCCATCCCGCTCGTCACCACGGCCGAGCGTACTGCCGGGCCCCCGCGAAACGTGGCCTCGCCTGGCCTGTTCCTATGATCGACGTCCGTGCCCGACAACCGCCGATGCATTGTGGTGGGTGCAGGGCTGCTCGGTCTCTCCAGCGCATGGGCCCTGGCCAGTCGGGGCTGGAAGGTGACGGTCCTGGAGGCGGCCGGGGCACCGGGCCACGAGCGCTCGGGCTCCAAGGGGGACGCGCGGATCTATCGGCTGGGCTATCCCGAGCCGCACTATGTCGAAATGGCGGTGCTGGCCGGCATTCGGTGGCGCGAGCTCGAGGCGGCCACCGGTCGGCAGCTCCTCCACGTGACCGGCCAGGTGACGCTGGGTGAGGAGGCGACGGTACGGGCGATCGCCGCAGCCCTCGACGCCGCCGGTGCACCGGTCGAGCGGGTCCCGGCCAGGGAAGCGGCACGGCGCTTTCCGGGCATCGCCACGGCGGGACCGGTGCTCGTCGAACCGGACTCGGGCGTGCTGGCGGCTGATGCCTGCCTCCGCGCCTTCATGGAGGCCGGCGACTTCGACCTCCGCACCGGCAACGCGGTGACGGCGCTGCACCAGGGGCCCGGCTCGGTCACCGTCGAGACGGCCGAGGGCACGTCCCTGCGGAGCGACGTCGTCGTCGCCTGTGCCGGCCCGGCCTCCTTCGGGCTGTTCGACTTTCCCGCCGCGGTGACCCCGCCGTCACTGCCTCAGGTGGCCTATTTCGCGCCACGGACACCCGGCGCCGTCCCGCCGGTCTTCATCGAATGGGGCGACGACATGCTTTACGGCTTGCCGGTCCCCGGCGAGGGACCGCACGCCGGCACCTACAAAGTGTCCCACCACACGCCGGGCCCGGTACTCCAGCCCTTCGATCCGTCCGACCCGACTCCGCTCGCGCCGGACGACCCCGCGCTTCTCTCCCACCTCACCAACGCGGTGGGGCGCCTGCTGCCTTCACTCGATACCGAGCCCGTGGCCACGGAGCGCTGCGTCTACGACAACGCTGTTGACAGCGACTTCGTGCTCGACCGGGTGGGCCGGGTCGTCGTGGGCTGCGGCACCAGCGGCCACGCGTTCAAGTTCGGCCCGCTCCTGGGCGAGCTGCTGGCGGATCTCGCCGAGGGCCGCCGACCGGAAGTCGACCTGGAGCGCTTCAGTCTGCGGCGATTGCCACGCAATGGGGACGGGTCGCCGGCGGCGTCCCGGTAAGTTGCGCTGGTGCCCCGCTATGTGGCCCTGCTCCGGAGTGTCAACGTCGCCGGTCACGGCCGCGTCGCCATCGACGAGCTGCGCGGCGCCTTCGACACCTTGGGCTACAGCGGTGTCACGACGTACATCCAGACGGGAAACGTCCTCTTCTCAACGGGGTCCAAAAGCGAGCCGGGCATCGCCACGGCCATTGAGCAGTGCCTGGCGGAGGAGTTCGGGGACTCGCCGGCCGTCCTCATCCGCAACGTGGTTGACCTGCAGCGCGTGGGCACGTCGAGCCCCTACGCCAAGGCGGGTGCCGACCCGGGCCGCCACCACGTGACCTTCCTGGCGACCGTGCCGCCCAAAGCCGCCCTCGATGCGCTCAACCTCCCGGTGAGTGGCCGCGACGAGTTGGTCGTCGACGGCAGGGAGGTCTACGTGCACACGCCCGACGGCTACGCCCACACCAAGTACACCGGAACGTTCCTGGAGCGACGACTCGGGGTCGTCAGCACCACCAGGAACTGGAACACCGTGACCAAGCTCTGCGAGTTGGCCCAGCGCTGAAGCAGATCATGGCGTCGCCCGCTCAGAGCAGCGCGGCGCGGCTCGTCAGGAGAGACTCGATCCCCACGTTTCGGGCAGCGGAGTCGGCGTCGTACTCACCTGGAGCGCCTCGAAGGCCACGAGCGGCTTGGCGCGGGCGTCGGTCTCTGCGAACGGCTTTACGTCGGGGCCACTCTCGCGCTCGAGCGTGAAGGTGTCGCCCGTGCGCTTCGAGAGTGCGTCTTGGCTGTGTCGAGGTCTCATGTGATGTCGTTGCGATCGAAGTGGCAGTACGTCCTGCTCGCGTGTCGTTCTTTGATGGAGCCATCGGTTGAAATGCTTCCTGACTTGAGCGCGGAGCCAAGGCCATATGGGGTGACCGCACAAAAGTCCTGCAAGGACCTGACCGTTCTTGCCATCCCACCCACCGGGCCAAAGCGCGATCGAAGACGGCCGTCCGATTAAGAAGAAGCGTGGGAGCTCACCGCGGCGACGGTGCGGGAGTCTGAGGTCGCTGGCTAGAAGTAGATGATCTCCTTGGCCCGCTCGGTGACCTCGTCGAGATCGCCGGTCCAGGCGCCGGTGGAGAGGTACTTCCACCCGCCATCGGCGGACACAACCACAATGGAGGCGGCCTCTCCCTCGGGTAGCGCCGCCGCGCACTTGACCGCGCCGGCCAGGGCCGCCCCCGTCGAGATGCCGGCAAAGATCCCCACCTCTGTCAGGCGCCGCGTCCACTCGATGGACTCGCGCGGCCGCACGACCGTTTTGCGGTCGAGCAGCTCGGCACCCCCGAGGTTCTCGAAGATGGGCGGGATGTAGCCGTCGTCGAGGTTGCGCAGTCCGTCGACCATCTCCCCCGCCGGCGGCTCGACAGCCCAGATCTGCACGGCCTCCCCGAGCTTCTCGCGCAGGAACCGCCCGACGCCGAGCAGCGTCCCCGACGTGCCGAGCCCGGCGACGAAGTGGGTGATGCCGGGGCAGTCCCGCAGGATCTCCGGCCCCGTCCCCTCGTAGTGAGCCTTGGGGTTGGCTGGGTTGCCGTACTGGTACAAGAAGACCCACTCGGGGTGCTCCTGGGCCAGGACCCGGGCCATGCGCACCGCACCGTTCGATCCCTCGCTGCCCGGCGACTCAATGATCTCCGCCCCCCAGAGCTCCAGAAGCTGGCGGCGCTCCACCGACACGTTGGTCGGCATGACCACCTTGAGGGTGTAGCCCTTGACCTTGCACACCATGGCGAGGCCGATACCCGTGTTGCCCGAGGTGGGCTCCATCAGGACCTGATCAGGCTTGCCCGGGACCAGCACGCCGGCCCGCTCGGCGTCCTCCACGAGCGACAGGGCCACCCTGTCCTTGACCGATCCACCGGGGTTCTGCCCCTCGAGCTTCATGAAGATGCTCGCCGCGGGGTTCGGGCTGAGCGCGCTGATGTCGATCATCGGCGTGTTGCCGATGAGGTCGAGGACCGTGGGGAACAACGTCATGGCGGATGCGCTCCGGAGAGCCTCAGCCTCCGGCCACAGCCGGCAGGATGGACACCTCGGCGCCGTCCGCGACCGGTGTGTCGAGGCCCTGCAGGTAGCGCACGTCGTCGTCGTTGACGTAGATGTTGACGAACTTGTGCAGCGCGCCCTCGTCGGTCAGGACCTGGCCCGCCATACCGGGGTATGCAGCGACGAGCTTGGAGAGGACCTCGCCGATGGTGGCGCCGTCCACGCTCACGACGGAGGACCCGCCCGCCTGGTTGCGCAGGACGGTCGGTAGGCGGACTTCAACGGCCACGGGGCCTCCTCGCTCAATGTCGGACGATGCTCGGGCCACCCGCGGGCGGGCCGGACGGAATGTTGACTGATTCGGTAACGATTCTACAAGGAGCCCGGACAGGCACCTACCCCGGGAGCCCCGACCCCGGAGCCGCCAGCCCGGGCACCTCGACCGGCTCCTCGGTGATGGCCCCGTCGCGGATCAGATAGCTCCGTACGACCGGCTGGGTGTCCCGCAGCGAGACCAACACGTAGTGCCAGCCCGGATCGGTCGCCTGCGCCACGTCGGTCGGCGACGGATAGGCGTCGGTGTGCGTATGCGAGTGGAACACGCCCATGATGTCGGCCCCGAGGCCCTGGGCCGCCCGGTCGACCCGCAGCATCTCCCTCGGATCGATCTCGTAGACCATGGCCGAGGCCGCGGCATTGGCGGTGACGAAGAGGTGGGTCGCCTCGTCTCCCCCGTAGGACCCGACCAGGAGGCCGCACGCCTCGTCGGGCAAACCGGCCAGGCAGTGGGCCACCATCTCCATGTAGATGGCGCGGGTCAGGCGAAGCACCCACGAAGGGTACCCTCGTACCCCTCATGGCCAGGGCGAAGAAGCAGATCGCCAAGCGGGCGGCCGCCCGCGAGGACCGCAGCGGCGACCGCACCGTCGCCACCAACCGGCGCGCCCGACGCGAGTACGAATTCCTCGAGACGTTCGAGGCCGGCATCGTCCTGCAGGGCTCCGAGGTCAAGTCGCTCCGAGAGGGCAAGGCCCAGCTCAGCGAGGCCTACGCCCGGGTGGACGACGGCGAGCTCTGGCTCTTCCAGCTCCACATTCCGCCCTGGCAGTTCGCCACCGGAGTCGGCGCCCACGACCCGGACCGGAAGCGCAAGCTGCTGATGCACCGGTCCCAGATCGACGAGTTGATGGGCAAGACCCAGCAGCAGTCGCTGACCCTCATTCCGGCCTCGCTCTATTTCCGCGACGGGAGGGCGAAGGTCCAGCTCGCCCTGGCCAAGGGGCGCCGGCTCTACGACAAGCGCAACGTGATCATGGCCAGGGACGCCGAGCGCGAGGCGGCCCGGGCCTCCAAGGAGATGGGCCGCTGGAACGGCGAGTAGCCCACCCTGAGCCGGCGTCGGCATCCGGGCCTCTGACCCCGTAGAATGGTCAACCTGATCAAAGTGATCAGTGGAGTCCCAGACATGGGGGTGATTGGTTTCGACTTCGGTCGTCAAGGTAGGAGAAGCGAGCCGTGGTCTCCGGAACCACGTTAAAGAGCCGGAACCAAAAACAAACGCCGAGCCTCAGCTCGCGATCGCTGCTTAAGTAGCGACGTCCAGCCGGTCCCCGCCCTACGGATCGGATCTTGGGCGTCATTCAGTAGGGCTTACTCAATGGCTCACACCAACTGATCATTGAGGAAACTTTCGTTGGTTACGGGGTGGCACTGCCCGCCGGCAGAAGTGCCACCCCCGACAACCTGATGCCGGCTGCGCTCGGAGAAGGCCTATTGCGGCTCCGGAGGACGCGGGTCCGATTCCCGCCACCTCCAAGGGTGCTCACGGGAGATCGTGAGAGCCGTTGGAGGTGCACCATCACCCTCGCACTGGCCCGTGTCGTCCCGGGGCGGCGAGCTGCCAGTACCTCACCTGCCCGATCCTTCACGCGGGGTGATCCAGTAGAGGGGATCACTCGGTCACGCTCTGGTCGACCAAATGGTGGGGATGGTCCTTGCGGAAAGCCCGGACTGTGTAACCCGTGACCACCGTGTCCTCCAATGCTCGCACCGACGCGCTACGGGGCAGATTCAGGATCGGCCCCAGTTCGCCCACGTAGTTGCCCGGTTCCGTCCGCGCCAACGTCTCTTCACCTCCGTCGGCCAATTCGCGGTACACCTCGAGGAGACCCGACTCGACGTGATAGATCAGCTCACCCCGCTCGCCCTGCCGGAAAAGCACCTCCCCGGCAGCCAGGCGAACCTCTTCGGGTAGACGGTCGGCGTCCGAGAAGTGCGGCGCCAGCTCGATCACTCGGTCGGCCAGTTGGCTGACCCGGTCGTCGTGCGTGGCGACGACGACGATCCTGCCGGGACTGGCCAGGTCACGCAAGAGGCGCAGGATGCCCTCGACCTGGATGTGGTCGAGGTGAGCCGTTGGTTCGTCGGCCAAGATCAGCGGCGGTTCGTGGACCAGTGCGCGGGCGATTGCCACTCGTTGTTGCTGGCCCCCCGACAACTGCGCCGGACGGTGGTGGCCGCGTTCGCCGAGTCCGACGCGCTCGAGCAGTTCTGCTGCCCGCTCCTTCGCCTTGGCGCGCGGGACTCCCGCCAGCCGCATCGGAACGAGCACGTTGCCCCGAGCCGTGAGGCTGGCAATCAGGTTGAAGGCCTGAAAGACGACTCCGACTGTGTGGCGGCGGTAGTCGGCGAGGGCAGAACCGCGCAGTTCGGTGACTGCGGTGGCGCCGAAGGCGACGCGCCCAGAAGTGGGCGTGAGCAGGCCCGCGAGGCACGAGAGCAAAGTTGTCTTGCCGCATCCCGACGGCCCCAGCAGGACCACCAGCTCACCGTCGTTGGCCGTGAAGCTGAGCCCGTCGAGTGGCTTGATCACGTAGCCCCCCGAATCAAAGGCCACCGTGAGATCGTCGACGACGAGGTGGTTGCTCATCCGAAGGCCGCGGCCGGATCGGCACCCGTGACCCGGCGCAAGGCGGTGACGCTGGCGACGACGCCGACCACCACCGCGACAACGGGAAGGACGAGGCGCGCTTCCGTGGTGATATCCACAGGCTGCGCGAAGGTCCGGGTCAGGAGACTCGCCAGGATCTCGGCCAGGACGGCTGCCAGTACGGTCACCACCACCGCTTCGAGGACGAGACTCAAGAACAAGGTTCGCGAAGAGGACCCGAGCGCCTTCAGCACGGCAAAGTCGCGTTTTCGCTCCAGCGCCGCGACATAGAGCATGGAGGCCACGATCGCCGCCGCGATGACCCACATCAGCCACCTCGTGTTGTCGATGGACTGGACGGCGCTGTGTAACTGCCCAACGGTGGAAGAGACAACGGTTGACGGTGAGAGGACCACGAGACCAGCGGGCACCTCGGCCGGAGTCCCGGTCGTGACGACTGCAGTGATCAGCGGCCTTCCCCCGGTCACGGCCCGTTGCACGGCGGTCAGCGTCATGTACACCAGGGGAAGCCCACCGGTCATAGTGCGGTTGTCGACCGTCCCGACCACGTCGTAGTGGTGCCCTCCGAGGATGAGCACGCTCCCGACCGGCGCCACCTTGGTGTCGACCACCACCTGGTCGGCCGCGGCAAGCGGGTGACCCGACACCATCTGGGGGTCGCCCAAGCCATTGCGCTGAACGCCGAAGAGATTGACCGTCAGCGGCTGGGTCGACCCGGATACGAAGACCACCTGAGCCGGAGCGAAGAGAACGGCGGAGGCGCGATGCACGCCCGGCTCCTCCCCCACGGCTCGCTCATCCGCGGCAGAGAAGGCTGCAAATGCCGTGACCCGGCCGTGGGCGGCCCCCGACATCACCCACGATGTGGCACCCACGGCGTCGATCGTCTCCGCCACCTCGGCGTGGAAACCGTCGGCCAATCCGCTCAGGGCCAGCGCCAGCGCGAGCACCAGCGCCACCCCGACCACCGCGATGAGGAACTGCCGAGCTCGGAACCAGAGGTCTGCGAACGTGACCGCGAGCATTCGTCCCCCTTCCTCTCCACCAGGGAGTTCCGGCGAGACTCTAACCATCCACGTCACCGGATGCACTGGGGGTTGCCCCGGCGTTCAACGTCGCCGACGTGACGCTCGAGCGCGCCGCAGGGGACGCACGGGCAAAGAGGGAACTGCGAACCGACAGCGATCGCGCCAACGCAACGTCGTTGGGATGCGTCGCGGCGGGCGGGCAGCACTCGGCAGAAGGGCCCGTCCCTAACGCGCCACGAGACCCGAAATCGGCGCGGAGGCTCGGGGGATCCCCGTCATTTCGCGACTGTTGCGAGCAGGAAGGTGGCCGGAATCGAGGTGGAGTCGTTGCTCAGACTGTCGTTCTGCGTATTGAAGAGTGCCTCCAGCTCGCTCTGCAATTCGGCCTCGCGGCCCTCGGCGGTCGCGGCCTCAAAGGCGTTCATCGTGGGCCCGTAGTACTTGCGGAACTGAACGAGAAGTTCTGAGGGCGTACCTCCATAAGTGAACCGATAGGTGGCCCGCTCAAACGAGATGTGATCTTCGAGCACTCCGGCTGCCGCGAATCGCTCGATCACATTTTCCTCGATCCCCCACGTCATCGGGCTGACGAACCCGTCTGGCGGTGGGGGCGAGTAGGCAGAACTGATCCGCAGGATCTGGGCCACCAATGTCGGATCGCCCGGGATCCAGTTCCCCATGACGATCCGACCACCGGACCGTGTGACTCGGACCGCTTCTTTGGCCACGTCAAAAGGCTTCGGAGCGAACATTGCACCGAAAATGCTCACGACGAGATCGAACTGCTCGTCGTCGATCTCGTGGAGGTCCGAGGCGTCACCTTCTTGAAATCTGCAGTTGGCGAGACCGAGCTGCTGCGCCCGTTCGTTGCCGGCTTTGACCAGATTGGCGGCGATGTCCACTCCAAGCACGTTGGCTCCGATAGTGGCTGCTGGCAGCGCCGTGGTTCCGTCGCCGCACCCGAGATCCAGAACGTCGAGCCCATTGGTGATGCCGAGATCCTTCACGAGGGCCTCGCCGCTCTCTCGCATCGTTTTTGCGATCCGGGTGAAATCGCCCTTTTCCCAGAGGGCTTTGTTCGCATTCATCGTGTGCCTCCTGTTGTTGTCGACTTGCTGTAATCGTGATCCGGGGAGGTCGCTGGGGCTAGTACAACTTCTGAAGCGCGGATAGCCTTAGAAAGCTATGAGCGGATACGGCCAGTTCTGCCCAGTGTCCAAGGCCACCGAGATCCTCTGCCAACGCTGGACGCCCCTGATCCTGCGAGAGCTCCTGAACGGCAGCTCGCGGTTCAACGAGATCCGCCGGGGTGTTCCGACCTGCTCTCCCGCCCTCCTGTCCAAGCGCCTCAAAGAGCTCGAGCTGGCCGGCGTGGTCACACGAAACGCCACCGACGATGGGCCCGTCTACTCATTGACCTCGGCGGGGCTCGAACTGTTCCCGCTCATCCAGGGTCTCGGCACCTGGGGGCAGCGCTGGGCGCGTAGCGAGTACGGACCCGACGACCTTGACCCGGGGTTGCTGCTTTGGGATGTCCGCCGGTTCCTCGCTCCCGGGGCGTTTGGCGAACGCCGCGTCGTCATTCAGATGACCTTTCCGTCGGTCCCCGCGAAACATCGCTACTACTGGATCGTCGTCGATCCCGACGACGTCGACCTCTGCCTGACCGATCCGGGTTTCGAGATCGATGTGGTCTTCGACGCCGACCTACGGAGCCTGACCCAGGTATGGATGGGTGATGACCGCTTCGTCGATGCCCTGGCGGACGGCCGAATCACCTTGAAAGGCCCTCGGGACGTCACACGTCGCATTCCAGATTGGTTCGGACAACACCCCGTTCTGGCAAGCGTCCAACGTGGCTAGCCCTCTGAGTACGCAGATTCTCGGGAAGGAAGCACGGGCATCCGTACGCACTTTCTGACCCGGTCCTCGTGACGCGAAACCCACACGCACAGCGACGGCGTGGGATTTTGCAATCCTGCGTCGCAAAGAAATGTCCCCAAACTCCAGTCGGCGACGATCCCGGTGCCTGACCTGTTCAAGGCCATACATTGCTCAGACCTTTGTTGTGATTTTCTGGGCTTAAGCCGATCGAAGCGCACCACGAGTTGACTCCGATTTGTCCTTGCAGAAGAGACGACTCTCAAACCGATTCCTGCGTCCAGGTCGCGGACGACCGATACTGACGTCGCGAATCCACCAGGTCCGGGGCTCGTTGCTGGGTAGCACCACCCTCCCTGGTACGGCTGTCACCCTGGTCCGAGAGGCCGACCGTGTGCGATAAAGGGACTGTGCCGCAATATGGGCGAGGCTCGGGGTGATCCCAGAGATTGGGCGTGTCGCCTGGTACCGCTTCCGACTTGACCTGCCGCGCCGCTGGACAAGCTATGCCGGCATCGTGCTCCTGGTGGCGCTGGTCGGCGGCCTCGCATTGGGCAGCATCGCCGGCGCACGGCGCAGTGAGTCGGCCTTTCCTACCTTCCTGAAGGGGACGAATCCTTCCGACCTCGCCATTGACGTCGGGGTCTACAACCCGAAGATCCTCAAGGAGATCGCCCGCCTGCCCCAGGTGAAGTCGATTGAGACATACGTCTCGCCGAACGCAGTACCGGTGACGTCGGCGGGCTTCGTCAACACCCACAGCCCACTGTTCTCCTCAAACTTCGATCCCATCGCCAGCCTGAACGGGCTCTACTTCAAGCAGGATCGGATGACCATCGTGCAGGGCACACTGCCTGACCCGCGCCGGCCCGACGAGGCCATGGTCAACGAGTTCGCCGCCAAATTGTTTGGGTGGCACGTTGGCTCGGTCGTCCGCTTTGGATTCTTCTCCAATGCGCAACTCGGGCAGAACGGCTTCCCGACCACTCCGTCGACCCGGATCGTCAATGTACGGATAACCGGCATCGGGGTCGCCAACACGGAGGTCGTACAGGACCAAATCGACTCGTCCCCCAACATGATCTTGACGCCCGCTCTGACGCGTCGCTTGGTGCCCTGCTGCATCTCCTACGCCTGGAGCGGTCTCGCGCTGCGCAACGGCGCGGCGGACGTCCCGGTGGTCGAGTCGGGCTATCTCCACCTCCTACCTCCTGGGTACCCGTACTACTTCCATGTGACGTCGGTCATCGAGAACGAAGCACAGCAGGCGGTCAAGCCGGAGTCGATCGCATTGGCCGTCTTCGGACTCATTGCCGGCCTGGCCACGGTCCTCATCGCCATTCAGCTCATGGCGCGCCTGATCCTCCTCGCCACGGAGGAGCGCGAGGTCATGTGGTTCGTCGGAGCGCGACCATGGAACACAGCCACTGACTCTCTGATCGGAATCGGGATATCTCTGCTGCTCGGGACCACCGGGGCGGTGGTGATCGCCATCGTGCTCTCTCCACTCCTTGTCTTCGGTCCGTTGCAGTCAGTCGTCCCGGCGTCGGGGTTCTCTGTCGACTGGGCAGTGCTCGGGCTCGGTGCTCTGACCCTCGTGCTCGTCCTCAGCGCGGTCGCGGCCGTGCTGAATTATCGGGGCGCTCCCAGCCTTCGGACCGCACGCCTGGCCAACCGGCCCCTTCGAGCCCCCCATGTCACTCGTGCGGTCTCGCGGGTGGACGTGCCGGCTCCGGCGCTGCTCGGGCTCCGCTTCGCCCTCGAGGGAGGCCGCGGACGCACGTCGGTCCCCGTGCGCTCGTCCATCATGGCCTCGACACTGGCCATCGTCGTGGTGGTGGGCACCCTCACCTTTGGCAACAGCCTCAACACCCTCATCGGCACCCCGCGCCTGTACGGATGGAACTGGAGCGCCATGCTCGAGTCGGACGCGGGATACGGCAACGTCCCGCAGACCCAGGCTGCTCACCTGCTCGATTCCAACCGCGCTGTCTCCGGCTGGTCCGGCGTGTACTTCGACTCGCTGCTCTTCGATGGACAGGCGGTACCGGTCGTGGCAGGGGATACCCGGGCCCGAGTCGCTCCCGCGCTGCTGTCCGGCCACGAAATCGATGCTCCCGATCAGGTCGTCCTCGGGCCCGAGACTCTTTCCGACTTGCACAAGCGGTTGGGTGGCACCGTCCGCGTCTCGGGTGGTTCCAAAAGGGCTGTCCTCCACATCGTGGGCGTGGCCACCATGCCAACGGTCGGTATCGGCTTCGGCCTACACCTGTCCATCGGCTCAGGCGCTTTCGTCGACCAGAGCTTGGTCCCCCCGACCGTGCCGGCACTCCTCGGCCTGTCGGACCCCGGCCCAAACGCGATCCTCGTGCGCTTCGCCCCACGCGTCAGTGCGGCGGTGGCGCAGCGCTCTCTCACCGCCATGGTCAAATCCTTGAACCGGCTCGAGGCGGGGTCCGCCGGCATCAACGGCTTCACGGACGTTCGTCCGGCCGAAATCACCGACTACGAGGCCATGGGGGCGACTCCTGTTCTTTTGGCCGTCGGGCTGGCCACCGGCGCCGTGGTCGCTCTCACGCTGACTCTCTTGACGTCAGTGCGGCGACGGCGGCGGGACCTAGCCCTGCTCAAGGCCCTGGGCTTCACCCGCGGTCAGCTCTCGGCGGTTGTGGCCTGGCAGTCGACGATTTCGGTCGGCATCGGGGTCGTCCTCGGAGTGCCACTCGGTATCGTGTTCGGCCGCGTCATGTGGGACCTCTTCGCCCACGAGCTCTTCGCGATCCCCGACCCGACCGTGCCGCTCCTCGCCACCGGGCTGGTGGCTGTGGGCGCTCTGCTCCTGGCGAACCTCGTCGCCGCCATCCCGGGGCGGCGGGCTGCCAACACCCCGACCGACCTCATCCTTCACGCGGAGTGATCCCAGGAAATATGACCGCCAGACAACTGCTGGCCCACATCCGTCTTAGAGCTTCGAGATGCCGGAGCGTCCCACGCTACCAGTACACCGGTTCAGCTTGCCCAGAAGAAGGCGACAGAACCTTCATGCCGGTGGCGAGTTGGGGATAACTGACGCTACAGCCCTTGTTCGTCGAGCCAGGCCACGCAGGCTTCCGCGACTTCCGACCATCCGTGGTCGATGGTCAGGGAGTGACCCCTGTCTTCGAACTCGACCAGGTTGGTCTTCGCCGGGGAGTGCCGGTATTGCTTGAGTGTCGACTTGGTGATGGCTTCGGGGACGGTGTGGTCCTTGCCGCCCATGGTGAGCAAGAGCGGACCGCGGTCGGGGTTGTCGGTGTCGACCTTGTCCGGCGAATGGCGCGAGAGGCTGGCGGCGGCGGCCTCGAAGAGTGGCCGTCCAGGAGAGGGGACGGCCCATTTCTCATAGAGCTGGTTGGATTCTTCCTCCGAGAGGGTGTTGCCGAAGCTGGAGTGGAATTGCTTGGCGGTGAGCGCCACCGCCTTGTGCTTGTTGGCCGGGTTCTTGAACACGGGCAGTGTGGCATGCAGTGCAGAGAGCGGGAGCCGCAGCACGCCCTTGATCTGGGCGGCATCGATACCGATCGCGGCCGCACCCTTGTTCATCCCCAGCAGCTTCTCGGCGATCATGCCGCCAAAGGAGTGCCCGATGATGATCGGTGGGGTGGGGAGGGCGTCGATGATGGCGGCGTAGTGATTGGTCACGTCGTCGATGCCCTTGTCGGCCACCGAGTCGGGGTTGGCGTTGGCGAGCTCAACGGTGTCCTGGTCGCCGGGCCAGCCGGGAGCGAGGGTTTCGTAGCCGGCCTTGCCGAAGTACTCCTCCCACGGTGCCCACGAGCTGGCGTGGAGCCACAAGCCGTGGATGAAGACCACCGGATTCGTTTTCTGTGCCATCTCGACCTCGATCTAGGACGGGCTGTCCTGAGAGGCGAGTCTGTCAGTTCCACCTGAGTTTCGCTTGAGTTCCTCCCCTACAGGCGGTAGAGCTTCCGGGCGTTGTCTCCCATGACTCGCGCCTGTGTCTCGGGTCGCAGCGCTCCCATCTTCTCGGCGACGGTTTCGACTGGCGAGGGGTAGAGGCACGTTGGGTGCGGGAAGTCTGTCTCGAACATGATCCGTTCGTCGCCGACGACGTCCATGAGATTCTGCAACTGGCCATGGCCCTCTTCGAACCAGAACGTGGCGTACCAGTTCTTGACGAAGTACTCGGAGGGCTTCCGCTTCATTGCCTTGAAGTGATCGGGTGCATTCTCGGACAACTCGTAGTCCATGGTCTCGAGGATGAACGGGATCCATCCGATGCCGCTCTCGACGGCGACCATGGTGAGATCGGGGTACCGGTCGAACACCCCGGAGAAGATCGTGTTCATCACCACACGGGCGCTATTGAGGAAAAGCATGGCGCCACCAATGGCCGGCTTGACATACTCGTCCTGCGAGGCCCAGAAGTAGTTGCCGAAGAAATCCATCGCAGTGTTGCTCGAGCCGATGTGGAAGTGCACGGGCATGTTCAGATCGGAGCACACCTGCCAAAGTGGGTCCCAGGCCCGGCTGGCGAGGTCAGGTGATCCGGCATCCTGCGGGTCCGACGTCATGTTGATTCCACGCAACCCGAGCGCCGCCGCCCTCCGCGTCTCTTCGATGCAGAGATCCACGCTCCATGCCGGCATCAGGGTCATCGGAATGAAGCGGTTACCCGACTCCGCCATCATCTCGGCCATAGCGTCGTTGTAGATCTGGAGGCACAGCATTCGGAGCGACTGGTCGGGGATCACGTTGTTCAGCGTTGAGCCTCCGAGGCCTACCACGTTGGGAAACAGGACCTGGGCGTAGACCCCGATTTCGTCCATCAACCTCAAGCGCGCCTGCGGGTCGAAGGCGCCCTCATGGACCCAATCGAGGCCCATCTCCATGGAATCGAGGAAGGGGAGCTTCGAACTGTCGCGCGCGACAACGCCCCCTCCACGGGCGAACCCGATTTCGTTGCCGTCGACGACCCAGGTCGGAAGGCCCTCGCGCTCCTCCATATGCAGGACACGATTCTCGAAGCCCTTCGGGGCCCGGCTGGTCCAGAGGTCATAGGGCTCCGTGTAGTGAGTGTCTGCATCGATGATCTTGAAGTCCTCAGCCAGCGGTGCCATATGACCTTCCTTGATGCTTCGAGTGTTCGCGAGCCTTCCAGCGAGGGAGTCTCGCGCCCTTGTCCCTCGCTGCCAACATCGTGCAGGGGGAACATGGTGACAGCGGGGCAATCGCCGTTGAGACCAGAGCCGGCCCCGCATCGAGCTGGACTGCAAGGACTCCCACCCCACGAGTCCGGGGCAGCGACCACCGCAACTCGATACGAAACCTACACAAGTACCCCAAAAGGCATCGAATGGAGGTCATTGGCGGTCATTCTTGGCGAGAGGCGCACACGCGTTCTACCTGTTCAGAGGGTACGGGCTTCACCGACCTGAGAGTTTGAGCCGCGCTCCGGTCTGTTTGAGTTCCGCCTCCCCCAAGGGTTCGTACGCGCGAACCAGCGGGCGCCTATGCCAGAAGTCCCTGAGTGGCCGCGCCCACGGCACGGCGCGCCGCCACTCTCAAGATTTCTCGGGAAACAGCCGATCTGATCTCTGATGAGCAGAGACCGCCGCCGCCCTCGCGCGCCGACGGCCCTGATCCGCAACGAACTGGTGATCCGGAGCGTTGCCACCATCGCGCTCGTGTGGGGGGCGGTGTACCTCGGATGGCGCGCCCTCGACACGTGGGACAGAACAGATCCAGCGTTGTTCCTCCTGTTGTACGCGTGTGAGCTTTTCGGGTGGGCGATGCTGGCCTCGTTCTGTTTCTTGGCGTGGCGGATACCAACTCCGAAACGACCGCCGATCGAGGGTCGGCACAGTGTGGACGTCCTGGTCTGCACCTACGACGAGGGACCGGACGTGCTCGAGGCCACGCTCCTGGGCTGTGCTGGGATCACCTACCCGCATGTGACCTGGGTGCTCGACGACGGACGCAGGACGTCTGTCCGCGCTCTGGCGGAGCGGATGGGCGCTCGGTATCTCACGCGCGCCGACAACCGTCATGCCAAGGCGGGGAACATCAACCATGCCTTGGAAATAGTGGACGCCGAGTTGCTCCTCATCCTCGACGCCGACCATGTCCCGCAACCCGACATCCTCAATGCGACGGTGGGCTACTTCGACGACCCCAAGATGGCTGTGGTCCAAACCCCACACGACTTCGGTAACCACGACTCGTTCCAGCACTTTGAGACTGGGCGCCACGACCAAAGCATGTTCTTCGAGGTGATCCTGCCCGGCAAGGACCGCCACAACAGCGTCTTCTGGTGTGGGTCCGCCGCAGTCATCCGCCGAGAAGCCCTTATGGAGGTGGGCGGCGTCGCGACCGAGACCATCGCGGAGGATTTCCACACCACCATCAAGCTGCACGGCCGAGGTTGGAGGACCCGCTACCACGGTGAGACGTTGGTCCAGGGCCTCGCTCCGCACGATCTATCGTCCTACCTGCTGCAACGTGACCGCTGGGCTCGCGGAAATCTCGCTGTGTTCCGCACCCCCGAGAACCCGTTGCGTCACGCCTAATCTCTCGCCGGCCCAGAGGGTCAGCTACGCATCGTCACTGTTCGCCTATTTCGTACCGCTCCAGCGCCTGGGCCTCCTCACCGTGCTGACTGTCATGCTTGTGAGCGGCCAGCTCCCCCTGCACGCCACGCTGTCGGGATTCCTCATCTTCTGGCTCCCCTGGATCGTCTTCGACCTTGCTGCCTCAACCCTGCTGTGCCGAAGACGAGCCACCCTGTGGGACGGGACGTACTCGCTCCTCCTTACACTCGAGATCTTCGCCAGGGCGGCCAGAGTCGTCATCGCCCCCACTCCATCGACCTTCAAGGTCACGCCGAAGGACGGAATCGACGACGGAGGATGGCATGCCATTCGCCAACTCCACCTGGTGGTCGCCATAGCAGTGGTTCTACTTTGCGCCCTCGTCCTGCGCGGGCTCACCGCATTGGGTGTCGTTCCGCTCCCGCACCTGGGGGGTCCGCCCTTTGTGATCGGCATGGCCCTCGGCGCCTGGGAGTTGGCTCTCGTGACTGCGGCCCTGGGCAAGGTCAGCCGGCGTCGGCAACTACGCCGGCACTACAGGACGCCGACCGACGTGGGCGGGTTCGTCGACGACACCATGGTGCGAATCGTCGATCTGACCCCGTCCGGCGCCGGCCTCCTCAGCTCGCGGCGTGTTGAGGTCGGAAAACTGATCGACCTGGTGGCCGACCTGCCGAAGGTCGATGGAAGCACGCGACCTGTCCGGCTCCAGCTGACGGTGGCATCGTGTTATCTCGATGACAGGCCGACGACGCAAGGTTGGCGGATCGGCGGAACCGTTGTCCCAGTCGGCGAGCAGGACCGCGAGGCCCTCGTGGACTACTGCCACGTCGTCGCCGCTCGGTCCCGCCTCACCGGGAGCGGACGCCTCTTGGCACGGATAGAAGCGCCGGTCATCGACCCAGCGGCCGCAGCAGCGCTCACCGGGGGCAGGCCGCACCCAAGCAGAGCGAACCGAAACCACTCCGTCAAAACGTGACGGCGTGAGGAACCACCTCACTCACCCATCGGCACGACACAACCAAAGCCCGAGGACACAGCGCCTCTCGTCGAACAATACGGATCCGGCATTGAGACTGCGAGGGCCCGTCGCCACCGGCTGACGAGACCGGTGGTGTCGTCCTTCCGCTGGTGATCGCTGCCGTCCCCAATAGTTCCTGCTCCTGGCCGCACCACCAGGCCCGCGTTTGACAGACTTCGTTCGTGCAACTGCTCGCGGCAGAAGGATTGGGTGTGGAGGTTGCCGGCGACGGCACAGTGAGGATTGGGCTCAATGGCGAGGATTGGTTCGGACCGGGGCGGCCCTCGTTGCCTCCGGACGTTGGCAACCCTGTCACGGCGATCGACAAGCTGGGAGTTGCCACGTCGGTCACTGTCGTCGAAGGTGACGTACGCTGCTCGGTACGGGCATACGCAGAGCGGCCGCTGATCGTATTCCGTTGCGAGGCGACCACCAACCTCACCGATATCACGACCGGCGAGTTCGATCGACCATCGATCGCATGGCCCACCTTCACCCCCAGCGAACGCGCTGAAGGTGGGACACCGAAGGGCCTGCGCGCCCTTGCCTTCCAGCACAGCGAGTTCGGGCTTCCGAGCAATGCCGGCCCCTCACTCGACGGCTGGTTTCTTCTTCCGCATCGACCCCCCACTGGCTGGCCCATGCTGCTCGCCCGAGAAGACGGCCGGACGCTTCTTGTCGCCCCCCTTGACGCATTTCACGAACAGACCATCGGTCTGAATGGCGGAACGTTGCGATGCGGCTGGCACGGCGACCTCAATGCCGTGCCAGCCGGTTTCACGACCGACCTCGCGGTACTCGCCGCCGATGGTCCTCGCGCTGCACTCCACGCCTGGGGTCGGATGCTTCTCGATGCGGCCGGCACGGTGCGCCCTGGGCGCTGGCCCGACGCGGTCGGTTCGAGCCCTTCGTACTGGACCGACAACGGCGCGGCCTACTGGTACAAGACGGAACCTGGGTACGACGTCGCTGGATCGATCGTGGCTGCCGTCGACGACTTGCGAGCGAATGGGGTCCCGATCGGTGCCGTGCAGCTGGACTCCTGGTTCTACCCACACGCAGAGCTGCGTCCATTCGATACCGAAGCATGGGTCGTCCCTCCCAGCGCGCTCACTTCGTGGGAGGTGCGGCCAGACGTTCTCCCCGACGGCATCCCCGACCTACGGGAGCGGCTACGCGACTTGCCTCTGGTCGCCCACATTCGCCATCTCTCGGCGGATGCGCCGATCGCCTCTGAAACCCCCACGTGGGTCGACGGGGACTACGCCGCTCCGAGCACGCCCGAAACCTATGAGCGGTGGCTCGACCAATGCGTCGCCTGGGGTGTCGAGACTTTCGAGCACGACTGGCTCGTCGAGGTGTTTTTCGGCGTCCTCGCGATGCGGGCAGAGCCCGGGCGTGCAGCGGAATGGCAAGAAGGCATCGACGCAGCCGCTCGCGACCGCGGCATCACCCTCCAGTGGTGCATGGGGACGCCAGCCGACTTCGCCCAGACCACGACCCTCACACAGGTCACATCCGTGAGAACCAGCGGCGACCATGGCTACATTGCGACAGCCGGCCAGCTCTGGGCATGGTTCTGTACGACCAACAGCTTGGCTCGCAGCCTTGACCTGATGCCGTTCAAAGACGTGTTCCGTGCCGATCCCGAGGTCGCGGGTGAAAACGGCGAACCCGAGGCTCTGCTGTCTGCCTTGTCCACTGGGCCGATCGGGCTCGGCGACCGGGTCGGGCGCATGGATCCTGCATTGGCGCTACGGACATGCCGAGCCGACGGGCTCCTCATAAAGCCCCATACGGCGATCGCGGCGATCGACGAGTCATTGTTGTCCGGGCCGGCCTTCACGTCGACACTGCTCGTGGCGGAGTGCACCTCAGAGCACGCCGCGGGCCGGTGGACCTATGCAGTGGCGATGCACGCCAACCCTGCCGACGAACCCATCTCCGGCGAGATCCGACTCGAGTCTTTGTTTCGGCTTGAAGGCGGTGCTGAGGTTCAGCCGAGTGAGGAGGCCTGGAGTGCGACCGATGTCGTGGCGTGGGATTGGCGGAGAGGGACGGCGACGCGACTGGCACTCGACGCCGCGATTCCGATATCGCTCGATCGGGAGGGTTGGACCTTCCACGTCCTTGCGCCGGTGCTCGGTTCCGGTCTGGCGGTAATTGGCGACGTCACCAAGTTCGTGACCGCTGGCGACGCTCGCATCGAGGTGTCCGAGACGTCGACTGGTGTACGTCTCGTGGTGAAGGGACCCGGCGAAACGGTCACTGTCACAGGTTGGGCCGAGGTCGCACCCACCTCGCCTGATGCGATCGTCGCACACGACCCGTCGAGCGGCGTGTGGACCATCGCCATCGACGTACCCAGTCGCGGCTGGACAACCCTTGTCGTCAACGCCTGACATTCGGCGCGGTGTGAGGCGGTGTCAAGCCTGCGTCTGGGTCTCTGCAGGCTGAGCCTCGGCCCTCAAGGACGACGCTGCCATCAATCGGAACTGATCACCGGGCGCATTTCAATCACTGGTTGGGCACCTATGGACCGCTCAGCCAGCAATTTGTAGCTTGTCGGGAGCCAGTCGTAGATGACGACAGTCCGAAAGGCTACGTCCTCGAGACCTCGATTTCGGCGGTTCACCAAGGCCAGCAGAAGCGCCGGGAAGAATGAAGCGCACAGGAGCGCTCGAAAAAACGCTCGCAAGAACCCAAGAGGACTCCCATCCGAACGGACGACTCGTAAGCCCATCATCTGCTTCCCAAGCGTCCGTCCGGTGGACCAACCGGCGGTCAAGTACAAGACGAGAAAAGTCCAGTCCAACAGTGCATTCAACCAATGCGGGGGGACCGACACTGAAACCGAATCCGAAAAGAAGAGATCCCAGGCAATGCTCACCATGATCACTCCAACGACATAGACGCAAAGAACGAGAACGACATCAGTCCCGCTCGCCACCGCCCGAGAAACGAAGCCTGCCCGAAGGCCCTGGAGCTGCTGCCCTCGCTCACTGCGGATCTCGCGAGGCCCGCTCACGAGATGACCTCGGGTTTCGCACCCTCCTGTCGAGCGATGCCATGCCACTGGACCGCCAAGTTACGCGGGTTCTTGCGTCTGAGGATCCTGTCGACCAATCGGGCACTCCACAGATCCATGGCCATGAGCCCGGCACGGCTTGCGTCGAGGGTCTCGGCACCGAGTCCAGTTGTGGACTCACGGATGACACCCACGAGATCAATCTCGTCAATTACTCCTGGAAGATCGACTCTGGCCACGACCTTGTTGATCGGTACATGGTCGATCAATTGCTCCATGTCCAACATGTCGACAACCCCAACGACGACACGATTGAGCACGGACTCCGCAGCGTCGGCAACGTTCTCTCGATTCTCCCTTTCGCTCCTGTGGACCTCGCCCTGACGCCGTCCAAGGTGTCGCTCAACTGCGTCAAGAGGGCCCTCGGCAATCGATGCGGGTACGACAACTCTTGCGATCTTTATGGATCTGCTCGTGACCTCGACCGCCAAGAGGGTCGCCGCACCGACCCCCACCTTGGCCGTCCCTGCGATGAGGTCGACGATCCGCGAACCCGCATTCGAAGGAGGTCCCTGCGCTTCTGACACGGCTCCCGGCGCCGGCGCGTGAGGAGCCGTCGCATCCGGAGTCTGCGCACCTGCTGACTCCATCGGCTCAGCGGATTCAGGCACGAGGTACTGGTCGGTCAGTAGTCACCTTGCTCCACCGCCACGGAAATGGGTCGCCGGACGAAGCTGGCCGGTAAGGGAGCGCTCCGACAGCAGAGGAAAAACGGGATCCACCACGCCGTTGTGATCCATCATCGTCCTTGCCCATATCCCCTCATCTCAACTCGTCATTAGTGAACGACCGAGAATAATGAACGTGGCTGCGGTTCTGCTCATCGACGATGTTGAGACGTCACGAAGCGCAGATGAATGGAGCAGTAGCGCGACGGTGGGAAGTGCATTGCCCTCTCTTCGCAATCAGGAGCAAGGCAATCATCGGTCTTGTGCCACGCTTCTCGAACGGCCTGCAGATTGCGGCGAACCCATCCCCTCGCAAAAATGATCCAGCCCGCATGTCGCTCTTCCATGGTTCCACCCCATTTGGGTCCGCGCCCCCGAAGCGCTGTCGGCAAGTCCAATCCACACTGCAATTGGTCCACGGAAACCTCATCACCCGACGGGGATGATTTCTGCCTCATTGGTCTGAGCCGAGGCGTTGCGTGGACCGCTCGCGAACACGGATATGCGACACCCCCGGGCTGACCAAATAGAAAGAACTCTGCGGAAAATAGCACCGCTCGAGGATTTGGGAGCGCCGAAGGCTTCACGCGTCTCGAAAAGGACACGAGAGCACAGAAAGACAGCAAATTTGCACTGCGTAGCGGTCAATCACGGCAAGATCCCACACCGTATATCCCCTGTTCAGAGACAGAAACAGCTTGACGTCAACATTGCAACCGCGCTTCGCCCGATCGAAACCCGCCGCCTGCAACGCAGACGTGCAACCGAGAGCAGCATCGTTGGACCGCGACTGTCTCTGGTGGCGCTCGAAACAGCGTGGCTGGGACGGGGCTGTCAGCCTTCCAACCCCGCTGTCGATACCGCGTCGGCCAAGGCAAGAGAGTCTCACCCACCCCTCGCCGAAGCTCAGACGCGGGTCCAGGTGTGGGGCGGGTGCCAGCGTGTCGACCAACCAACGGATGACTACTCCCCTTCCCCGAGCCAGTACGCGACCTCAGGCCACGCACTTGTCATTCAGAGCAGGAGCAGTTGTGAGCGAGATCGGCAGTTGTGAGCGAGATCGGCAGGTGTGAGTTACCAGACCCCGGGGAGCAACCTCCACCGGACCTGGCCACGGTAGGCGCTGTACTCCTCGTTTGTCGCGAGCAGGCGGTCCTCCACGATTGCGCGGCCCACGTTGCAACCCGACGCGAACATCATCACGAGGGCATTGCGCAGCGAGATGCTCTGCAGCACGTACCCGAACTGAAGCAGAAGGTAGGAGGCGTAAATCGGGTGACGGACGACGGCGTAGGGGCCTCTTTGCACGAGTCCACGGTCAGCGGCGACGAACCCAAATGAACGCCCGAGGGTCAGGAACGAAGCCACGCAGATCGCCAGGCCGACCAGCTGAAATGCAAGCCCAGTCGTGACCCCCCACGGAGGATGGGCCCCGACTGGCCGGAACAAGACACCGCCGAAGGTTCCGCCAAAGGCGAGGAGCCAATCGCCCCAGCGCCGGCTCACCGTCCGTGCCGGACGCCGGATGAGGTATGCAGCGACCACCCACATCTGCTCGGCGAAATAGGCCACGCCCAACGGGCGATGCGTCTGCAGGTAGGCACGCAGAGTGGCCTCCGCGAAGAAGGCCGCACCAGCCGCTCCGATCAGGTTCATCGAGATCCTGACCAGCCGGTCCCCCCACGCCGAGCGGTATGCCGCCAATCCACGCCGCCAGTCGGAGGACGACGTCAGCACCGATCCCTCCTCGAGGCGGGACAGATCCTCGAGGCGGGTCCCTGGCGGCACACCAGTGCCCGTCGCCACGGTTAGTTCCCGGAGACGCGTCGCTCGATGAGTGCGTCGAGACTGAATCGCCCCGAACCAAGGAGCGCAACGACGAGGGCCAGAACCCCTAGCGCAAGGTTCAGCTGGTAGCCGGGGGGCATCGAGCGCGAGTTGATCCCCGTCGCCCAGGTCACGGTGATCATCGCCATCACCATGTCCCCGAACAGAGCAACTCCGGCAAGGCGCGAGAAGAACCCGACGGCGAGCGCGACCCCTCCTCCGAACTCGATCAGCCCACCGATGACGGCGAAGAATCCGCCCGGATGGAGGTGGGCGGTCTGTGAGAAGTAGAGAGCGGTCCCATGAATTCCCAGACCGTTGAACGAGCCGAAGAGCTTGCCCGCCCCGTAATAGATGAAGATCCAGGCCAGTGCGATGCGGGCGGCGAGAAGCGCCCAGTCGGAAGCAGTGGGCCCGGGGCGAGTACTGACCACGGCCGCCAACAGCGCTCGACCCGAGCGCCGGTGCGTCCCGACTGTCGCCGTCACCATGAGGCCATCTCCTCCAACGTCTCGGCGAGGTGGTCCGGAGATTGCTTGTCCGAAGAAGCGCTGCTCGTCGCCTCTACGGACCAAGGAGGGGCGGGTCGGACGGACGGGGGAACGGTGAAATCGCGCATTGGGCGGAAGGGCGCCACCAGTTGAGCGGCGAGGACCGCGAAATGCCGTGGGCGGGGTGTCGCTTGCTCGACGAGGATCGGTCGGCCGGGCAGGCCCGTGTCTATTCCCACTGTCGATGCATTCGGGAACACGGCGCAATGGAAGACCTGATCCCAGATCGTCAAAGCGAAGCCGAGGTTGACGTCCTGGGGCCCATCCAACTGGTGGTGGATGCGGTGGTAATTCGGGCTCACAAATACCCGACCGAGCGGCCCAAAACTCAATCGGGTGTTGGAGTGAGCAAATGCCACGATGCTGCCGTAGACGACCAGAATAGTGATCGATGCCGCTCCGTTGGCCAGAAGTACCAGGCCGGGAACGAGAGCCAGGAGATAGGAAACATGGAGCAGCGGGTGTGTGCGAAAGACCGTCAGCACGCTCATGTCCTCTTGCGAATGATGCAGCTCGTGGAAGCGCCAGAGCATTCGGACGCGGTGATTCCCGAGATGGACAAACCAGTTCAAACCGTCCATGGCGACGACGATGAGGGCGATCGCACCCCAACGTGGAAGTAGGCCGATTTTCGGCAAGACAATCCACGGCAGCCCGCTACGGACCACCGCCATGAAGGAGAGCGTGAGCGCAGTCACCAGTGGCGCGACGAGAATCGCATTGACGGCCGTGAGAAGGAGGTCATGACGGTGGCCACGGGCAATGAGCGGCCGCTGCTGGGCCGGCCAAAGTCGCTCTACGACGAGAAAGACCCCGATGATCCCAAGGGCCAAGGGACCTGCCAAGACCACACGAAGACTTGTCAGGGACCCCGTGAAGCTTTCACCGCCCCAGTGGTCGGACCAACCGATTCCAACCAGAGCCGCAGCCAGAGCGGCGATCCCGGCCGCAGGAAGATAGATACGCGACGACAACGCGATCCGTGGTCGGGTCGCGTTCCCGAGTCGGTCGCTCCGCTTTTGCAGGGGTCCGAGACCGAGGCGGCACAACTAGGACAGACGACACGATCTCCTCTCAGCCTGGATTCTTGGCGCTAGAACGCCGCGCCCCCTGAACCTGCAGTCGAGCCGCCAGAACTGGAACCAGAGCCGGAGCTTGACTTGGCCGACTTCGCAGTCACCACAGTGGACCATTTACCCCACGTATCCGTCACGTTTCCATGGACCTGACCGGCACTCTTGTCACCGGAGAACCAGTACAACGGCTTGCCAGCGTACGTCACTTGAAGAGCGCCATTGCTCCCCATCACGGTGCCGAGCTTCGAGGCGCTCACGCCTTTTCCAGCCGTTGCCATTGTGACGCCCTGCGGCAGCGTGAGCGCAGGCCAGACCTGCAGGCATTGTGTGGTGCAGGGCGTCTTACTCGCCTTCAAGGTGTACACGGTCTTACCGCTCACCAGGATGGTGCCCAGTTTCGCGTTCTTCGTGGTCGACACGACCACCTTTGTCGCCGCACCTGCCGCACTCTCGGCCACAACCAATCCAGACAGCCCTCCCAGGGCCACGACGGCGCCGGCCATTCTCCCGAGTGGCAGCTTGTGTGTCGGGATCCGGTCCTGCGTTGCATTCTTCATGTCGTGTCTCCTCGTCGACTCCAAGCCTTCACTCAGTCCTACGAGAATGGGGGGTAGAAGGATCGCTGCGGAGTGAATTTTGCCCTTGGCGACATTGATCCTCTGGCAGATTGATCCTCCGGCACTCTCGAGACTCCCAGGTACGAGGTTCTCTGGCGATGAAGTCGACGGGGAGCCTGGTGGCTCAGCCCGGCAGTCTTCGAGCAAGATCGTGCGACACAGGATCCGGCCATCAGGGTCCAGCCAGTCAGCCGGAGGGGAGAACGAACCCTGTGGGCTCCTTTGCCGTAAGGACTTGTATGGAGGGCGAACTCAGGAGACCGTGTCGGCCCAAGGACCCATGTCGACGGCGCGCACAAGCGGACCCAAGCGTCCCGAACTCGATCCTCTCCTGACATGTCACGTCGGCCGGTCATCAACTACCGACACAGCTATGAGTTTCCGCAGCCTCCGGAGGGAATCTGGGACGCCATGGAGGAGGTGGATCAGTTCACACTGTGGTGGCCCTGGCTGGAGGATCTTCGACTCGAAGGTGATTCCCTCGTCACAGGCGCAGTGTTGAACGGCGTGGTGGCGCCCCCATTGCCGTATCGCATGACGTGTTCAAATCGAGCTGACGCGGTGTGAGAAACCAGGCATCATCGAAGCGCTGGTGCACCGCGACCTCGAAGGGGAGGCGAGTATTGCGCTTCGTTCCCGAGGAGTCGGCGCGAACGTCGAAGTCGCTTGGACACTTGAGATGATGCAGCGTCCCATGCGGCTGTTCGATCGGATGGCGCATCCCGTGCTGAAACGGGGGCATGACCGCGTCGTAGAGAACACTGTCGGCAGAGTTCCGCCGACGCCTAGGTCGAGTGGTTGACCCAAGCGCGCCGGCGTAGATCAGGGGGCCGTTGCGCATGACCACGGCGTACACGATCACCGCCACCACACACCGATCGTCGACGACGTCGACTGCCTTCGTCCGAGGGCGCAGCAGTGCCGGAACCCTCGAGACATGGTGGTTCAGCAAACAGGTGCGGCTGGTTCGGATTGACCCCGAGATTCACCCCAGCGACGTCTTGAACCATGCGGCCGTCGCACCCGGTGCGGTCACGGCTTGGCCAAGATGCGTCACCCAGTTCGCCACCGACCGATGCCGATTGGGTGGCGCACCATCGAGCAGCTCGTTCCAGAAAACCGCCCAGCCTCCGGAAAGCGCGTCACTACGCCCAGCCGCGGTAAGAAGCCGGGCGACCGCTGCAGTTGCCCAGGGCCGTCCAACGAGTCCGGCGTGCACTGCGGCAGCGATCCGATGATACGGAAGGTGTTCGACAGCGATCGTGGACCGATAGCTTTCGGCGGCGTGGCTCGGCTTGCCGAGGATCGCTTCCGCCGCAGCGCGACCACTGGTCATGGCCTGGGAAATTCCCTCCCCCTGCATCGGGTTCACCAGACCGGCAGCATCACCCACCAGAAGGACTCGCCCCCTCGCCGGTGTGGTCCCGACGATCCCCATCTTGAGCCAGCCGCCGAGGCGGCGTGACGGCAACGATGGAGCCGGCTCATCGAGGAGACCGACGGCTTGCAGGTGCAGGAGGAAATCGGGCAGTGCCCGAACTGCGCGTGCCCCGGCTTTGCGGTCTGACCGCGTCCCTATGCCGAGCCCGATGTTGGCCCCGCCCTGCTCCCCAGGAAACACCCAGCCGTAGCCGGGGAACGCGCGCCAAGGCGTCGGTTCCCACAAGACGATGGCCGGGAGGTCGACCAGCTGTGGGAGGTATGTCCGCACAGCAAAACCCCACAAAACCGAGTTGGGATCGACGAGCCCCGCAGCCGCCGCAACCTCGCTCGTGGCCCCGTCAGCTCCGATCACGAAGTCGGCATAGAGCGACTCCCCGGTGCTCAGCTTGTAGCCCACGATTCGCCCCGCCTCTTCCAGGGGTTCCTGTGCCCGCCCGATGAAGGATGTGGCCCCTGCATCGCACGCGGCAGCGTGAAGCATGGCGTCGAACGTCGTCCGCGGGACAGCAGTGCCGTGTCCGGGGTACGTCAAGCCGTCGGCACTCGGCAGTCGTACCCGGCGACCGGTGGGACCAACGACCAGCATGTCGCCGACCTCACGGCCGACCGGCGGAGCCAGATTGAGGTCGCTCAGCAGCTGCAGCGCTCTGGGCCCGACCACGTCGCCGCAAGCCTTGTCGCGCGGAAAGGCCGATTTGTCGACCAATGCGACCTTCACCCCGCCTTGAGCGAGCACAAGAGAGGCGATACTGCCCGCCGGTCCACCCCCGACGACGAGCACGTCAAAGCGGGACATGGTCAGCCTGCTCCCTTCGCCCGCTCGCATCTACAGTGACATTCTCTCACCCTTGGAGGAACGCATGCCGACGGACAGTGCCGGTGACCGGAACCGCTTCGCGCAGCAGTTGTTCTCGTCCCTCCCGAGGCGCTACGACCAGTTGGCCGAGGTCCTCTCGATGGGCCAGAACGGGCGATGGCGACGGGCCATGGTCGACCACATTGTGCCCGCGTCGCCCGCCCTGACACTGGACGTGGCGTCGGGAACCGCCGGGGTTGCCTTGCAACTCGCGACGCGCACCTCGTCTGACGTCGTCGGCGTGGATCTGACCAGGAACATGCTCGCCCGGGGACAGGAGAACGTGACCGAAGCCGGGATGACCGAACGGATCAGCCTGGTCGTGGGTCGAGCCGAGCAATTGCCATTTCCCGATCACACGTTCGACGCGCTTACCTTCACCTACCTGCTTCGCTACGTCGACGATCCCCAGGCCACGCTAAGCGAACTGGCCCGGGTAGTGAAGCCCGGTGGTGCGGTCGCCAGTCTGGAGTTTCTCCTGCCGCCGAGTCGATTCTGGCGATTCTGGTGGTGGCTCTACACCCGGATCGTCCTCCCGCTGGGCGGCTGGGTCACCGGTGGCCCCGAATGGTTCCGGGTAGGACGGTTCCTCGGCCCCAACATCTCCCAGCACTACCGGACGTATCCCTTGTCCTGGACAGAGGAGGCGTGGCGGAAGGCGGGGTTCGAGAACGTCGGCGTCCGCGAGATGAGTCTCGGCGGAGGTCTGGTCATGTGGGGAACACGCAGGCGTGACTGAAGAGCCTTCTCCAGACGCCAGGGACGTAGAACCAGCTGTTCCCTCGCTTGGAGAATCACACGCCGGGGGCGCCAGAAAAGGACGACCAGCCTTTTACGCCGCCCGGACCGGCGGGTGGCGCGATTGGTGGACCCTGCTCCATCCCCCCTACACGGCGTGGCATTTGGCCTACGTCGTCATCGGGGCGTGCCTTGCGCCAACTGTCAACGTGACGCGTTTGGTGGCCACGCTGCTGGCTTTCTTCTTCGCCGTTGGACTGGCGGCGCACTCGCTCGACGAACTGAATGGCCGTCCCCTTGGGACCCACATCCCGGCCCGGGCGCTCATGGCCGTGACGGTGGTGAGCCTGGCCGCGGCGGTTGCTCTCGGCATCGCCGGCGTGACCCGTGTCGGCTGGGCCCTCATCCCCTTCTTGGTGTTGGGCCCCCTGCTCGTCGTCGCCTACAACTTCGAGTTGTTCGGCGGAGTGATCCACAACGACGCGGGATTCGCTCTGGCGTGGGGAAGTTTCCCGGTATTGGTCGCCTACGTCGCTCAGACCGATCGTCTGGCGGTCAGTCCGCTGATAGCGGCGGCGGCGGCCTTCGCGCTTTCGGCCGCGCAACGTCAACTGAGCACACGGGCTCGGCTCATCCGTCGACGCAGCAGCGCTGTGGGAGGTCAGATCACTCTGGCGAGCGGCGAGGTGATGCCGATCGACGAGCGGATGCTGTTGGCTCCGCTCGAGCGAGCTCTGCTTGCCATGTCGTGGGCTGTGGTCCTTTTTGCCGCTGCCCTCGCAGTCGCGCGCCTCGGCTGAAGGTCGAGGATTCCGGCCACCGCGGACGCTCGCCCGATTGTCCCGTTGGCAACCATTGGCGTTTCCACGCAGGACGAATCGCAGCCTTCGAACCCTCGACACGTCCCCCGCTGCTTGCCGGGGAGAGCCCCGCTTTCTGGCCGTTAACCAGGGATGTTGCTGTGAGCTGGTCCTGTTCAACCTCACCGGTACGACAACGACTGCGCATTTTTTGCTCAAAAATCGAGACCAACAGTCCGACAATCGAACTGGCCAATGTCGCGCCCAACCGTGCTCGACATCCGGCTCCGAGTGGCTTTCATTCACTCAACCGAGAGACACGCCTGAAATTCTCGACGAGCGGCAGACGGCGTTCGGGCGGTCAGCGAGGAAGTGCGCGATGTCTGGTGGCCCTAAGCAACGAGTCGGTCGCTTGCTGGCACTGATCGGAGCCCTCTCCGTGCCCCTGGTGGGCCTCGGTTGGAGTTCTCCTGCCTCGGCAGCGATCTCGCCGGTCTCGATCTCGGTGGACTCGTCGGTCAATCCGTCTTTGTACGGCCAGGACGTCACCTATACCGCCACATTGACGACCTCGGACTCGGGCAGCCTCGACCCCGGGACGGGATTGACTTCCGAGACAACGGGAACGACATCGTCAACTGCAACTTCCAACCCCTGCTCGCCACAGCGACTCCCGGTACCTACACCGCGACCTGCGACGAGCCGACGAACTCCCTACAGATCGGCGACCATGCCATTGATGCGATCTTCTTCGGTGACTCGACCTACTTCCCTAATACCGGTTCACTGCCCACCCAGACGGTCGACCAGGCTGATACGACCACGACGATCACCTCTCCGACACCCGGAACCTCGATCACCTATGGCAATGAGTCACAGCTCTCTTTCAACGTCACGGTCACGGGCGTGCCCGGCGGCGCCAACCAATCCCCCTCCGGTCAGGTCAATATGTACGACGGCACACCCGGACCGGACACCTACATGTGTACGGCCTTCGTCAACGGAGGGAACGGCAATCCGTCGAATGGGAACTGCTACATAAACGACACCACCTTGAACGCCGGCCCCTACATGATCATCGCCGTGTACGGGGGCGACAACAATTACAACGGGTCCTCATCAGCACCACAGGACCTCACGATTGATCAGGTGACCACCCAGATGCAGGTGTTCCCCGTTCCGGGCTACGCCCTGTACGGGGCGGAGAGTGGCAACTTCTTCATTGTGGGCGTGGGCGGCAACACCAACAACGGCAACGCCACCGGTTCGGTCTCCGTCACCGCCAACGGCGTGAACCTGGTCGCTCCCGGAAGCTGCTCGGCCGGAAACGGCGGTGGGAACCCCTGCTTCATCGACTCCGCCACAGCCCTGCCCGCGTCAACAACGCCCTATACGGTCACGGCGAGCTACCCCGGTGACGCCAACTTCCTTCCGGATTCGACAACCGTCCCGCTGTCGGTCTTTCCAGCGACGAGTTCGGTCGTTCTCTCCATCTCGCCGGCCTCCACCTCCTATGGCGACGAGAGCGCGGTCGACAATCTCGGCCGTCGTTACATCGGGAACAAGCGGTTCACCGACCGGATCCGTCGCGGTGCAAAACGGCGGCGATACGGTGTGCATGATTACCCTCCAAGCTGCGACTGCGAACACGGCATCGGGATCCTGTCCCGCGCTGGGCGGCACCCAGCTTCCTCCCGGCCGCTATGCGCTGACCGCGAACTACGCGGGTGACGGGAACTACCAGAGTTCGGTGTCGTCCGCACGGAGCCTCGCCGTCGCCAACCAGGCCACACAGGGCTACTGGGAGGTGGGTTCCGATGGCGGCATCTTCTCGTTCGGAACAGCACACTTCTACGGGTCGACGGGTGGAATGCACCTGAACGCACCAATCGTCGGGATCGCCTCGACCCAAGACGGCGGAGGCTATTGGCTCGTCGCCAAAGATGGCGGCGTGTTCGCCTTTGGTGACGCGCACTTCTACGGGTCGACGGGTGGAATGCACCTGAACGCACCAATCGTCGGGATCGCCTCGACCCAAGACGGCGGAGGCTATTGGCTCGTCGCCAAAGATGGCGGCGTGTTCGCCTTTGGTGACGCGCACTTCTACGGGTCGACGGGTGGAATGCACCTCAACGCACCGATCGTGGGCATTGCCTCCGATCAGTCAACGGGCGGCTACTGGGAGGTGGCGAGCGACGGCGGGATCTTCGCCTTTGGTGCTCAATTCCTCGGTTCCGTGGGGAGCCTTCGCCTGGCCGCACCCATCGTCGGGATGGCGTCTCTCGGCGGCGGCGGGGGTTACTGGGAGGTCGCCTCCGACGGCGGCGTGTTCGCTCAAGGCGACGCTCAGCTTCTCGGTTCCATGGGAGGCCAGGTATTGAACAGTCCGATCGAGGGAATGGCCGCAACGCCAAGCGATGCCGGGTACAGGATGGTCGCGTCCGACGGAGGCATCTTTGCCTTCGGTGACGCGGAGTTCGACGGTTCCATGGGGGGCGTCCCGCTCAATTCACCAGTCGTCGGCATCGCCAGTGCTCCCTCGGTCTGAAATCTCACGAGCCATCTTCCCAGTAAATTTCCCGTCGCCCGAAGGTACCGAATCGTCGTCCCGTCCCGGCAAAGAGGACACATCCGGACCAGAATGACCTGCGAGTTCGGCTCATTCCCTTCACGAGGAGGCGCCTGTGCCTGAATTGCCGACCATCGCGCACGTGACTCTGACGGTCTGTGATCTCGACCGCAGTGTCGAGTGGTACGAACGACTTTTCGACGTGGCCTTTCACCGGGATGAAAGCCCTGGCCCGTTCCGACGAGCTGTCTGGCTCGTCGCTGGTCAGACACTCGTCGGGCTCCACGAATTCCCGGATCCATCCGACACCCTTCCATTCGATGAGCGTCGAATTGGCTTGGACCACCTGGGATTCGCCTGCAGAGGTCGAGATGACCTCGAGGCGTGGGAGATCCGGCTGTCAGAACTCGGCATCGACAATGGTGGAATCATCGATGCCGACTACGGCTCTGGGCTCTCTTGCCGTGATCCGGACAACATCGCATTGGAGTTCTTCTGTCCCGCTCTTTAGACGGAGACCGCAGCCCGTCCGGTCGAGTCCCCGGAGTCCTTGACGCCGTCACCTCCACGGCCAAGGGTGGCTCCAGTCCCGCCAGCTGGGACGCCTCGTCCGCCCTGGTCCGGGTCCTTGTCGTCAGCATCGTCACCCCAGAATCTGACCGTGATCACAAACGAGTGGCAATTTCATTTTCCTTGGTATCAGGACGTCCGCTGACGGCTCTGTTCAGGCCCCTGAGTTCTCTCTCTTGAGGCTCACAGCCTGTGCTCGGTTCACGGATGGACCTCCATGCCGCCTCAGAATGCGCAAGTACAACGACTCGTCCGCAAGGCGCGGAAGATTCCGTCTCGGATTGACGGCATCCCAGCGGACCTCGGGCGCTTCGTGCGTGCATTCGCAGCCGATCCGGTCGAGACCCTCGGGTGTGTACCCGAAACCGTGTCTCATCATCTCTTCGACCGGCAGATCGCTTATGACGTGGAGGAAGACACTGGACCCGCTTTGCACAGGATGCTGGGCATACGGTGGCCATGCGATGAGCTTGAGGATTTTCATCGGGTCTGGGCCGACATCGGGAACACCCTTGCAGCCAAGGGGCTGTCGTTCGGTCGCTGGACCTACGGGGAGTACAGCGACGCCGACCCCTCGCTGAGCGCAGTGACGTGGTGCGCAGTCCGCCATCTCCGACCGGTGAACGTGATTGAAACTGGCGTTGCCAGAGGTGTGACGAGCCGCGTAATCCTCGAGGCCATGTCCCTCAACAGCATCGGGCACCTCTGGAGCGTGGATCTCCCGCATCCGTTCCATCCGGAGCTCCACGCGGAGATCGCAGCGGCAGTCCCGTCAGCATGCCGAGATCGATGGACCTACGTCCGGGGCTCGAGCCGCCGTCAGCTCCCATCTCTCGTCTCTCGTCTCGGGAGCGTCAACTTGTTCGTACATGACAGCCTCCACACCGGCCGCAACATGCGCTTCGAACTGGCAACAATCTGGCCGGCCATGAGAATCGGGGATTTGGCGCTCATAGATGACGTCGACAACCAGTCCTTTCGCGACTTCGTCCGAAAGGTGGATGGGTCCCAGTCGATTGTGATGCGTTCGGCAGACGGACCTTGGACGTTCGGCGCAATACGAAAGAATGGCCGCGCAGCCCAAGGGGATGGACGTTCGGCTTCCATCATGACCTGAGTCGTCCCTGCCCGCGCGTGAGGTTCACATCCGGTCGTCCATTCGACTCCGGAGTCCCGGCTCCGCAGAAACAATGGACCATGGGTCAGAGCTGATGCTCCGATGTACGGGGCGGCATAACCTCGCCCACGTGCCCCTCAGCTCATTGCCCTGAATGGCGCGTCTTCATCTGGCAAGACGACCCTCGCTTTCTCGGCGTCCGATTGACATCGTGAGGACCGCTGGAGGCATTCCGACGCCACGGCGACGGTCCTCGAGGGGCGCAATGGCGCTCAGAACACGTGTCCAGGGGCGAGGTCGTAGATTCTGACGCCGCCCACCGTCTCGTGAGTGGCGTGTGACTCCACCCACGAGGTGATCCGCGCCGTGTCGCCTTCACCGCCTTCGGTGGCGGACTGGCCGGCGAAGCTGCCGACGCCGGCGATAAAATAGTGAATGCTGTCCTCGGACACATCCTTCTTGAACTGTGCAAGCGTCGGCACCGGGTCGGATTCATGGAAACCGCCGATCGCCATCACTGGATCTCGGGTGGCCAGCTGGTAGCTGGCGGCGTTGAGCGATCCCGCCGTCGCGGCCACCCAGGAGTACCGATCGGCGTCGACCCGTAAGAGGTTTGTCAAGGCTGGGTTGCTTCGTGCGACATCGGGGAAGGCTCCATCACGGGACAAGGCCTGCCGCGCCTCGTTGCAAAATGCCAACGTGGTATTGGCACGCCGAGTTCCAACCGGACCGGAGGCGCCGGTGCGGCCGCAGACAGCCAAGAGATCACGCAGACTACTGGTGGCAATCCCACCTAGAGCGTTGCCATCCGGGGTAACCAAGGGGACGGGACCCGTCTGCGGGCTGGCAGCCGTGGCCACCGTCGAGATGAGCGGAGCGGCAAGCGCCGCTATGAGCCCGGCGACCGCCACCAGGCTGACGACGAGCTTGGGGGCCGCTCGCAGCAGAGGCAAAGCCAAAGTGGCGAGGACCACGAGTGTTCCGCCAACCGCCACCAAGGGACGCAGAACTGGGAACCAATGGGGAGTGCGACCGAGAAGAACGTAACTCCAGACAACCGTGACCCCCAGCCCGGCTACGAGGCCGATCCGTGCCACCAGCGATTGCCGGCGACTCCACAGGCCAATGGCGGAGACGCCAACCAGAGCCCCCAACGACGGTGCCATGGCGACGGTGTAATACGGATGGACGATGCCCGGAGACAAACTAATTACCAGGCCGATCACCAACAGAGAGCCGCCCCACAGCAATAGTGCGGCGCGCTCGCGGTCGGTGCGCCCAGCGCGGATGGTCAGTGCGAGGAGAACGCCGCTCATGATGAGCGCTCCCGGCAGCAGCCACGACATCATGTTGCCGTAGTCGGCAAAGAAAAGCCGAGTGACGCTGGTCGGGCCCAGCAGGGTGCTTGAGACCGGTTGTCCATCCACTGTCACCGTCTGTATCCCCAGCCGGCCGAATCCGTTGTACCCGAAGATCAGGCTGACGACACTGTTGTTCTGCGTTCCCCCGACGAAGGGGCGATCAGCGGCCGGAGTGAGCGCGACGGCTGCCACCCACCATCCGGCAGCGATCAGTACGGACGCGCCCAGGACCATCACCTGTCGGACGCGGCGCCACCAACCGGTCGGGGCGGCGAGAAGGTACACGGCGACCACAACCGGGAGGATCAGTAAGGCCAGCATCATCTTCGTGATGAAACCGAACCCGATGAGCGCGCCGGCGAGAACGAGCCACGAGGTCTGCGCCTTTTCGAGACGCACGCGTCACGGCGTACGTCGCTGCAGTGAGCAGAAGTGCCAGCATCGCGTCGGGGCCGTTGTAACGGAACATCATGGCCGCTACCGGGGTCGATGCGACGACGGAGGCTCCGAGGAGAGCGGCTTGCGCACTGAACCAGCGCCGGACCGAGAGATAAACCAGGCCCACGGTCGCGACGCCCTCGAGGGCCTGGGGCGCCAATACGGTCAATGAGTTCAGCCCGAAGATCCGCACTGAAATCTCCATCGGCCACAGGAACGCGGGCGTCTTGTCGAGCGTAATGAAGTTCGAGGAGTCGGAGGACCCAAAAAACATGGCCTTCCAGCTTTCTGAACCCGCCTGGACCGCGGCGGAGTAGAAGGTGTTGGCCCAGCCGCTTGCGCCGAGATCCCACATGTAGAGGACTGCGGTGGCCGTCAACAGCGTCAGGAGAGCCGGTCGCACCCACGCCGGGTCCTTCTCTCGGCCCCGAAGGAAGCCATACACGGGGTGGCGCCGTCGCCGCCGGGCGGTTTGCCATTTTGATCCGCCCCACAGGGAAGCTTCGACCTCTGGAATAGGTTCGACGGCTGGCGGCGCCAGCACATCGAGCACGCTCACGCGAGCGGGAAAACCGACGTCGTGACCCATCGCTGAAGCAGACGGGAGGCATGGCGTCGACGCCGCTCACGACCATCGCCTCTGGTCACACGCTGGATCCTCTCCCGGAAGTCGCCGCCGCCTCGGACCAGAAGTCCGAGCCGCTCCTCATCCGGCCAACCAGTCCAGGAAGGGGCCGCGTCCATCTCTCCACATCGGAGGGCCCGCGGCCGATCTTGAGGCCTTGCGACGACTCAGGCAGGCGCGAAGCCGACGCACGCCGGCCGCAGAGCCCCGGGATCCCTCTTTACACAGCCGAGGCTCATGCTCAAATCAGCCACCGTGAGCGACCGAATCCGGACCCAATCGTGGCGACGTCCGCGCCTCCCACGAGACCGACACCAGTGAGGCCGGTCACGTCACCCACAGCTGGGACGCCAGCCACCTGCCCGCAGCCCCATCGACATGGGACACTGTGCGTCATGCCGACGTTTCATCACACCAACTTGGGGATCCCGCCGGATCTCGCCGAGGCGGAGGCCGACTTTCTCGTCGGCATCCTTGGCTATCGGCGACTGGAACCCTCGAAGGCGGCATCGGACTTCGGTGCCCGCTGGTTCGAAGCGGACGACGGGACGCAGGTGCACCTCAGCCTCGACCCCGGTCACGCTCCAGCGGCGATGGCACATACCGCCATTGAGGTCGGTAACGAATCCGGGGCGATCGAGACGCGCCTGACCGATGCCGGCGTTCGCTTCAAAGTCGCCGAGTTCGACGGCAACCGGATCCTTCTCTGCAAGGACCCGGCCGGAAATCGCTGGGAGCTACGGAGTTGACGAAACGACGCAGCTGATCGACGACGGGAACCCACCGCACATCGGCTGCAGCATTTCGCCGAACGCAGCCCGCAGGGAGGTGCCCACCGGAACCTGAGCCCGCCGCGGTGGCCCAGGCCTGGGTGAAGCCCTCAAGAGTCGGCGGGACTCCCTGGAGTCGGAGTGAGGGTCGGCGCCGGCACCGTCATCGCCGGCGCCTCGGTGCCTCCGTCGACCTCGAAGACTTTGCCCGTGACCCAGGACGAGGCGTCGGAGGTGAGATAGAGGACGGCGCACGCGATGTCCTCCGGCTCGCCCGGTCGGCCCATCGGTGTCCCGTCGAGGAATTGCCGGCGCAAGGTGTCGTCGGTCAGCACGATGGCGAGCGAGCGCGTGGCCACCCCGCCGACATCGATGGCGTTGACCCGCACCCGGGGGGCCAGCTCGGGTGCGATGTTGCGCGTCATCCGATTCAACGCCGCCTTGGCGGCCCCGTAGGCCACGAACATGGTCTGCGTCATGCTGGCCGAGCGCGACGAGATGTTCACCACCGCTCCCCCGCCGACGGTGTCGACCATTTGCCGTGCGGCCAGCTTGGTCAGCGTCAGCGGTGCGGTGACGTTGAAGGCGAAGGCCCGGGCCATGAAGCCCTCGCTCGTGTCGAGGGCCGCCCGGGGCATGGCCCCGCCGGCGTTGTTGACCAAGATGTCCAGCCGGCCGAACTCGCGGACCGTCGCCGTCACGAGCTGCTCGCAGGCGCCGGCGTCGGTGACGTCGGTCTGCACCACCAGGGCGCGGCGACCTCGCACGCGGACCTGCGACGCCACCTCCTCGAGATCGGCCTCGGTCCGGGCCGCCAGCGCGACGTCCGCGCCGGCCTCGGCGAGCCCGATGGCGATCCCTCGTCCGATCCCCAGCCCGGCGCCGGTGACGATCGCCACCTTCCCGGCGACGGAGAAGCGGTCGAGGATCATGCCGGTTCGCTGGAGGACGATGCCCGCCGGTCGCGATGCACGCCCGGAGCAGCGCGGCCGGCCACCAGAGGCATCTCCAGGTACGTCCGCAGACCGGGCTCGGCCCGGCAGACGTAGGGGATGGCATTGACGCAGTGCAGGGCGGTGGCCACGACGCCGGGATTGCGAACGAGGCCCTCCGCCACCGTCTTCGGATGCAGCTTCTTGAACGTGGTGAGGCAGTTGGGGTCGCCGGTGATCTCGACCTCGAAGCGCTCGCCGTCGGGCCCGAACGTCCACGCGGGATTCAGGTGCTCCTCCCCCATCAGCCAGTTGACCGTGGCCGTCACCACCGGCACGCCGTCGACCGTGGCCTCCCACGTGAAACGCTGCGCGGCCACCTTCCCGGGCTCAATGGGGCCGATGGGCGAGTCGATGGGCTCCGTGGCCACCGCCATCTCGTGCGTGGTCTGCAGCTGCGGGTCGATGTCGAAACCCATTTCGTCGGCGACCATGAAGATCGACTGGCGGAAGCCGCCGCCGAGGGCGTCGATCATGACGCTGGCGCGGGCCTCTTCAGGTGTCTTGCCGAACAGCATCCAGTCGCGGACCACGTCGGGGGCGCCATAGGTGCGTATGTCCGAGTACTCCTCCGCCCGCACATGCGTGACCGAGCCCGACAGGGCCGAGATCATGAGCGGGAAGCGCTCGGTGATGCCCCCGGGGTTGATGCCGGTGCCGTGCAGCGTCACGCCGGCCTTCTTGGCGATGGCGTCGAACCTCTGGCGCTCGTCTGGGGGCGGGTAGAACCAGCCGAGGGGCGAGACGACGTTCTTGCCGGACTCCAGAATGGCCGCCACCACGTTGGGGTCGGCGAAGATCGGGCTGTAGAGCACGCAGTCGGCCTCGGTGGCGAGGAGGGCGTCGACGTCGCCGGTGGCGGTGACACCCAGCTCCGCACGGCCCAGGAGCGCGCCGAGGTCGGCGCCTTCCTTGTCCGGGCTGTGGACCCACGCGCCCGCCAGCTCGAGCTCGGGATGCGCCAGCACCCCTTCCATTGCGGCGCGGCCCACGCCGCCGGTCGCCCACTGGATCACGCGATAGGTCACGGGCGCCGTCCTTTGCTCGTCGGATCGCAACGGTGGGGAATGATGCCACCTCGACCGGGTCCGCACCCGGGCTGCGTCGCCTCAGCGTGCCTCCGATGTCGGTGAAGTCTGGAGCGCCAGTATCCACCGGGGAGACCCCTGTGTCGCCTGGGACATTCGCGCACCACTCACTGCGCACCTCCGAGGAGGCCAAGGAGCACCTCGGCGGCGGAATGCTCAACGTCCCTGGTGGCAGTGACCAGGACGACCCCGCTCTCGTCGGCGAGCGCGCGGAGCTCGGCCACGCCTTCGCTGGCCGGCGGGTGCGCCAGCTCCTCTTGGTAGCGACGGGCGAACTCCTCGAACTTGACCGGCTCGTGCCCGTACCAGCGCCGGAGCTCCGTGCTGGGCGCCACCTCCTTTGCCCACCGGTCGAACGGCGCGTCGGCCTTGGCGATCCCGCGCGGCCACAGCCGGTCGACCAGGATCCTGGGCGGCCCTTCGGCGGCCGGGTGGTCGTAGACGCGCCGGAGCTCGACCCGCGCCGGCCCGGGCACGCTCACCCCGAGGCGTCCCGGTACGGAGCCAGGTCGATGCCCGGGTACCGGGCCGCCACACCCTCGAGCGTGTCCTCGGACCAGTAGGGGTCGCCGGGTCGAGGGAAGCCGAAGAGGTCACGCTCTCGGACCCCGCACTGCGGGATGAAGCGGGCCCAGCGCTCCGGCGATGCCTTGGGCCAGGCCATCTTCCCGCCCCAGGTCGTGCCCCGCACCTGGAAGTCGGCGAGGAGCGAGAACCGGGACCGGCCGGCGCCGGTCATCTCCGACCCCCGGTGCAGGATGTCGGTCCGGTAGACGAGGAGGCTGCCGGCGGGCCCCGTGCAGGCCACCTCCTTGTCGGCCAGGGTGCCGAAGGGCACGTAGAGCGGCGTGTAGGGCACGTCCTTGCCGTCCTCGTACGGCACGATGCAGGTCGGCCCGTCCTCCTCGGTGACGTCGGACAGGTAGACGAACGTGGTCAGCTGCTGGTAGCGGGGCTCGGGGCGCGGCACCACCAGGCTGTGGCTCCCGTAGTCCCGATGGAGCGGCTGGTCGTAGTTGACGGCGCCGGCGTACTTGGCCCACAGCTCCACCTTGTAGAGATGCAGGTCGGTCGTCTGCAGGTAACGCTCCGCCGCATCGACCAGATCGGGGTGCACGGCCAGGCGGTTGAGATCCCACGAGCGGTACGGAAACTCCTCCACGCCGGCGAACTGGCTCTCCGCGTAGCGTGCATGGGCCTGCGGGTCGGCGAAGTACTCCGACGGAGGAGGGAAGTGCAGCCACAGTGCTTCGCGTGCAGCGGCGAGCTCCTCGTCGCTCAGGAACCCCTCCACGAGCGAGAAGCCGCGTTCGCGCACCTCGCCGAGGGTGGCGTCGGAGACCCGCATCGTCCGCACCCTATGCCAGCCGCCCCCCGGATTCCGTCCCCGCCGGCGCCTACGCTCATGCCATGCGAGCCGTGATGTTCGACATGGCCGACCCCGAGTTCCCCGCCTCGCTGACCGAGATCCCCGAGCCGGTGCTCCCGGGTCCGTCATGGGCGCGCGTGGCGGTCACCACCGGTGGGATCTGCGGGAGCGACCTTCACCTGTTCGCCCACAACACCGGGCCCTCCCCCACCCTGGTGTCGATGGGGACCTTTCCCTTCGTCCTCGGCCACGAGACCGCCGGGCGGGTCGTCGAGGCAGGACCGAACTGCTCGGTGTCCGTCGGGACCAGGGTCGTCATCGACCCCTGTATCCCGTGCCTGCCCCGGGGCATCGACCCGCCCTGCGCCAACTGCGCCCGCGGGTGGACCTCCTCGTGCCTCAACCTGGACAGCCGCATCATCAGCTCGGGGCGGACCCTGGGCTACACGCAGGACCTCGGTGGGGGCTGGGCGGACAGCGTGCTGGCGCACGATTCCATGCTCCACGCCATTCCCGATGCCATTGAGGACCGCGGCGCCAGCCTCTACGAGCCGGTCTCCATCGCCTGCCACGGTCTGTTGCGCGCCACGCCGGTCGACGGCGAGCCCGTCCTGATCGTCGGAGCCGGGATCATCGGCCTGGCCTCTCTCGCCGCCCTCCGCGGGCTGTTCCCGAACTGCCCGGTCACCGTCCTGGCCCGCCACCCGCACCAGGCCGCGGCCGCAACGGCCTGTGGAGCGGACCACGTCGTGATCAGCGACCCCGACAACGGGCACTGGGAGCAGTTGGCGGCCCTCAGCAGCTCCCGGGTCGTCGGATACAAGCGGCACCAGATGCTGATGGGCGGCTTCCCCTTCGTGGTGGAGGCGGTCGGGTCGCCGGGATCGGTGACCGAGGCGCTGCGCGCCGTCGCCCACCGCGGCAGCGTGCTGCTCCTCGGCGCGGCGGGGATCAGCGAGGTGGACCTCACGCCCATCTGGTACAAGGAGGCGGCGCTGGTCGGCTCCATCGACCACACCGTCGACGCGCACGCGGCGCCCGGACTGGCGGGCGCGGCGGACAGGCACTCGGTGGACCGGGCGCTCGACGTCCTGGCAGCCGGGCTGCTGCCCCAGAGCGTGGTCGTCACCCACGAGTTCGCTCTGGAGGACTACCGGGAGGCCATCGGGACGGCCATCGACCGGGACACGTCCCATGCCATAAAGGTCGTCTTCCGGCCCTGAGGCCTTTCGGCATCACTGGAGCACTTCGGCTCTGGCACGGGAACCCGCCGGCCTTCACCATGAACGAGGTGACGGAACGTGAGACGAATCGGCCAGTGCGCCAGCACCGCTGCATCGACGGAGCGACCTTGTACCTGTGCCGCCAGGGACGCCGATGGGTCGTCGTCGTGGAGTCGCCGCACGTGACGGGCATGGTGCCTCTCCCCACCTTGGGTGGTGACGGGATCGATGCCCGGTCTGACCTCCTCGCCCGTGCCCGCCAGGCCTGCCCCGACGCCGCCATCATCAGCACCGACGGGGCCCTGACGGCGCAGGACTACGAATGGAGGATTGAGGTGCGCGGCGTCGTGGCCCACCAGGGAGACCTCGGGGTGGCCCTGCACCGCGCACTCAAAGTGGAAGGCCCCGATGACGGCGTCGTCGCGTGTCCGTTGGTCGGCGGCCGTTGCCACTGGGGCATGAGCTCGGCGGTTTCGGGCCGACCCCGGGCGTTCTGAACCGGCGGGATCGACGCCCCCTCAACCGGCTGGGAGCGGTGGCGCCCCTTTCACGCTGGTGCGATACATCTCGCGGCGCACGCCCGAGTAGTCGTTGAGCGCGTTGTGCATGGTGCAGCGGTTGTCCCAGATGGCCAGCGTCCCGGCGGACCAGCGCAACCGACACGTGAAGTTCTCGTTGATGGAGTGGCGGGCAAGGTGGGACAGCAGCGACCTCGACTCCTCAGCCGTCCAGCCGGCGAAGCGAGAGGTGTACACGGGGTCGAGGTAGAGGGCCTTCTTGCCCGTGACCGGATGCACCGTCACCGCTGGGTGGAGCTGCTCGGCGAAGGCCTCGTTCGATGGGGCGATGGCCATGGATGTCAGCTCCTTGACCTGGTCGAGCAGGCCGCCGGTCCCGTAGGCCATGCCGGCCGAGTGGACGGCCTGCAGCCTGTGCAGCGTCTGTTTGAGCCCGCCCGAGAGGGTGTCGTAGGCGAGGTACTGGTTCGACCAGACGGTGTCGCCCCCGTATGCGGGCACATCCCAGGCGTGCAGCAGCGTGTAGGCCGGGGGCGCCGGGAGATAGCTCAGATCGCTGTGCCAGGCGTTGGCGAAATTCAGGGCGTCGTCGGGCTCCTTGATCACCCGGATCACAAAGGGCCTGTCCTCGAGCGGGTCCACGAACGGCGTGACGTCGCGCCCTCCCAGCAGGTCGGTGACCCGCTCGAGAGCATTCAGGTCGAGGGCCTGGTCGGGCAAGAAGACGACAAGGTGCTCGGCGAGGGCCTGGCGCAAGCCGTCGAGCTCTTCCCCGTGCTCGACGTCGGCCAGACGGAGTCCCGTGACGGTGGCGCCCAGCGCACCCGCCACGGGTGCGACCGCCAGGGCGGTCCGCTTCGTCGTCGTCACGGGGTGCGCATCGTCAGAGTCAGGCGATCCCGAGAAGCTCGGCCCCGTTGCGCCAGAAGAAGCGCTCGCGCGTCGGCTCGTCGAAGCCCGCGACGGCCTCGCCGAACGCCTCGAACGGCCGCTTGCCACCCTCCGGGTGCGGGTAGTCGGTCGAGAACATAAAGAGCTCCGGCCCGCACTGTTCGAGCAACCATGCCGTGTCCTCGAACGGGAACGGCGTGAAGCGCACCTGACGGCGCAGGTACTCAGAGGGCAGGAGGGTCAATTCCTGGAGGGCCGGCTCGAACTTCGAGAACGAGCGCAGGGCGTGATCGACGTTGCGAAGGAGACCGGGCACCCAGCTCGCCCCGAGCTCGATGGCGGCCCCCCGCAAACTCGGAAACCGCTCGAACACGCCGTCGAGTGCCATGCAGGAGAGAAAGCGCTCGGGCGAGTGGTGCAGGACCGGGAAGTCCTTGGAGCGAAGGTTCTCGCCGCCACCCAGCCAGTCCTTGGGCCGGGGACGGCCGTTGTTGTGGAACGCCTTGGGGAGGAGCTTCCCGCCCCCGACGTGGAGCACGAACGGCACTCCCGCCTCGGCCAGGCGGGCCCAGATCGGTTCCACGTCGACGTGGGTGGGCGAGAAATCACCAGGCGCGTCGGAGGGCACCCAGACCGCGGCGATCCCGATGTCGAGCGTGTGCTCGAGCGTGGCCAGCGCCCGTTCGGGGTCGTTGAGCGGCAGGTAGCCCACCGCCTTGAGCCTCGGGTCTGCGGCGCAGAAGGCGGTCATGGCCCGGTTCAGGGCCTCCGTCCCGCCATAGAGCACGTCGGGATCCCTACTCCGGGAGAAGTGACCCAGCGCGAAGGTCGGGAACACGAGTTGGGCCTCGATCGCCAGGGCGTCGAGTACCCGGGAACGCACCTCGGCGTCAAGGGCACCGGGCGCCATCCAGCCCTTGGGTCCCTTCAGCACCTCGGGCCCGATCTCCAGTTGGCGGTGGCTCTCCCACAGGTCGGGCAGCGTGGCCATCAGCTTGGCCGCGCCGGCTCCCGCACCCTCGAGGCCGAGTGAACCGAACCGCTCACGAATCCCCTCCTCGGCATAGGCGGACAGCCACTCGGGCGTCTCCATGAGGTGACTGTCGGCGTCGAAGATCGCAGTTTCCATGGGCCCCCCAGTGGTACGCGTCGTCGACCTGAAGCGTAGACCCGGCTCAGGTTCCGCACCGTCGGGCGGCCCGATCCGGGAGCGCCCCTCCGCACAGTTCCTGCAGGCCGACACTGGTTTCGGCCGGAATTTCAGCCGGAATTCACCGTCACAGACAACATTTATCCGGGTCATAACTTTCTCTGACCTGGCGTACAGACCTGCCGTGTCCAATGAACCTCGTGGAGAACCCGGGCCGCCCGGGCTCAGACGGAGGGATCGCAGACATGACCGAGGATCAGAACGACCAGACGAACGAGGAGCCGGTGACCGACCCGAACCCGGCAACGGCTCCGACCGCCGCCGCACCGGAGGACACGAGCCAGGCCGCCATCCCCATGCCGGCCGCGTCCGCCGAGCCGACCGAGCAGGGCCTGGCGCTCCCCCAGCAGCCCGAAACGCCCCCGATGGGCGTGACGCCCGGACGTGACACCAGCGACCAGCTCGACCCCGCCCACAGGCACCTATGCCATGGGCGCCCTGGCCGGAAATCCGATGCTCGGAGAGGCGCCGACGTCGTCGTTCGGCGGTCCCCCGCCCACCGACCCCGGTGCCCCCATGTGGTCGGCCCCCCCGGCGCCCGCCGCGGCGGCAGCCACCACCAATCACCGCGTCCGCAACGGCCTGCTGGCCGGAGCCGCCGCGCTGGCCGTTCTCGGTGCCGGCATCGGCATCGGCCACGCCACCTCGAACAGCGGTGGCAGCACCACGCAGGCCTTCAGCCCGGCGGGCAGCTCGCAGGTGCCCTCGAACTCGGGCGGCTCCAGCTCCTCGGGGGGCTCGGGCTCCTCGAACAGCCCCTTCGGGAACGGCTCCCCCTTCGGCGGCGGCTCCTTCGGCAACTCCGGAAGCTCGGGGGGCACGGGCAGCGGGAGCTCGGGATCCTCGAACTCCTCGGGCCCGAGCGACGTGAACGCCATCGCCTCGAAGATCGACCCGGGCCTGGTCGACATCAACACGACGCTGGGCTACCAGCAGGAGCAGGCCGCCGGCACGGGCATCGTGCTCTCCTCCAACGGCGTGATCCTCACGAACAACCACGTCATTGACGGCGCCACCAGCATCAGTGTCACCGACATCGGCAACTCCAAGACGTACACGGCCAGCGTGGTCGGGTACGACCGCACCAAGGACATCGCAGTGCTGCAGTTGAAGAACGCCTCCGGGCTGCAGACGGCGACGCTCGGCAACTCGTCGAACGCCTCGGTCGGCCAGGACGTCGTGGGCGTCGGCAATGCCGGCGGCACCGGCGGGACGCCCAGCGCTGCAGGTGGAACGGTGACCGCGCTGAACCAGTCGATCACCGCCAGTGACGACGGTGACGGGACATCAGAGCAGCTCAGCGGCCTCATTGAGACCAACGCCGACATTCAGCCCGGAGACTCGGGTGGTGCGCTGGTCGACACCTCGGGCAACGTGCTCGGCATCGACACCGCCGCCTCGGCCGGCTTCTCGTTCCAGTCGAACGACCAGTCGTCCGGGACGCAGGCCTACGCCATTCCGATCGACACCGCCCTCTCGTTGGCCCGGGCCATCGAAGCCGGGTCCGGCTCGTCGACCATCCACATCGGTGAGACGGCCTTCCTCGGCGTCACCGTCAACGCCAGCGACGGCAGCTCCGGCGGCAGTGGCAACGGCGGCGATGGCAGTGGTGATGGCAATGGCTTCGGGAGCTTCTTCGGAGGCAACTCCGGCAGCACCGGCAACACCGGGTCGGGCTCGACCGCATCGGGTGCCTCGGTGGCCAGCACGATCACGAACGGCCCGGCGCAGGAAGCTGGTCTGGCCGAAGGTGACGTGATCACCTCGCTGGGCGGAAAGACCATCGGCTCGGCCAATGACCTCACCAGCGCCCTGAGCGCCTACCACCCCGGCGACAAGGTGAGCATCGGCTGGACCGACGGATCGGGCCAGACGCACACCGGCACGGTGCAGCTCTCCTCAGGTCCCCCGCAGTAGGCCGAACGGCCAGCGACCGAGCCAAGACCGGCCGCTGCCGCGGGCATGCCCGTCGCCTGCGACCGCCGGCCTCCGGCATCGGCTATCTCAGGCGAGCCGCACCAGCGCAATCAGCATTGCAAGCACGGCGGCGCTGAGCACGCAGATGAGGCCCCAGCCCACGCTGACATCGAGCCGGCCGAGGTCGGGGACCTGGGAGATCTTCTGCACGATGCGGAACATGTCGTAGATGGCGAAGACCGTGGTGACGGCTGCGATGAGAGTGGTGAAGATGGAGAGTTGCAGTTCCTCGGACGTCATCTCGAAACAGGCGAAGATGGCGATCAGGATCCCCCCGATGAACGTCACCCAGCCGTTGATCGCCGATCAATGTCGTCACACCGGGGTCGATCCCGTTGACCGAAACATGCAGGTCGGCGATGCCCACGGTCCCGCTCACGTGTACCCATGCGCCGACGGACCCGTACATGAGGGCGATCCCGCAGACAAGGAGCAGGAAGACGCCCAGGCTGACGGAGAATCCTGTGGATCTTGATCTGGTCGGCGCCGTCGGGACGTACGGATTGGCGGACAAACGCGCCCGACGGGGTGATGGCCTCGTTTCAGGTTTCGCCTCATCGGGGACATCTCCCGCCAGAATCCAGCCCTTTCCGGGGGTCCACCGGCGTCTGGCCGTCCAGTTCTGGCCGTCCCAGTAGATCTGGTCGGCCGGATCCGTGGGACTGGGATACCAACCGGGTGCCTTTGCACCACCTCCGCCGCCGTCGCCGCCGAACGCATCCCCCTGATCAGCCACTATGGGCTGGGCGTCTCCGGCCTCATGATCGGGCATTTCCTCACCTCCGACGGGCTCTGTCGCGCGCCGAGCCAGATTGCAGACGGGTAGCTTGGCTCTTGTGACGACTGAGGGTGGGGATCCCGACGAAAGACTGACCGACACGGAGCTCACCGCTCTGGCGCTGGCAGCCGACCCCGACGCTCCCCTGCCGCCGAAGCGGTGCCGATCGGTGTCCACCTCGCCCGCTTCGGACCTCAGCTGCCGCGTTGGTACATGCCGCCCATTGCGTCGCATGGCCCGTCCTATGGCCGATGGACCTGGAAGGCGCCGTTCGTGATCGCCGTCATCTCGGCCTTCCTCTTGATCGACGTCATGGGCCTCTGCAACACGTACGGAATTCTCGGCTTCGCCTAGCTGTACTCGGACAACAGGTTCATGACAGCCGACTGACTGGCGGTTGTCCCCCAAGAGCACTGTGGGGGCGCTCGGTGTTGTAGCGCCGGAGCCATGTTGCCAGAGCACGGGTGCGTTGGGCATTTGACCTGTAAGGACGCCGGTAGGCCCACTCGATCAAGAGGGTGCGGTTGAGCCTCTCGACCTTGCCGTTCTGCCAAGGACAGTGTGGGCGAATGAGCAGATGGGAGGCCCCGAGTTCAGTCATGGCCTCTTGAAAGAGCCTCGAACGGGTGTAGTTCTTGGCATTGTCGGTCATGACCTCTTCGATCCCCGAGATGCCGGCGGCCCCGAACGCAGCTGCGGCCCGGGTGAGGAATCCTGCGCAGCTCGCCCCGGTCTCGTCGTCGAGGACTTCTGAATAGGCGAAGCGTGAGTGATCGTCGACCATGGAGTGGACGTAGTCATACCCAACGCCTTTGCCGCGGCCTTTGGAGTGGTGGTCTTGGACCACGAGCCCCTGGACGCGCCAACCGCCGCCCTTTGGAATGCGCCCCAGCTTCTTGACGTCGATGTGGACGAGCTCGCCGGGACGGGCCCGCTCATAGCGAAGGGCCGTGGACCGGCTGGCCCGGATCACCTCGCCCGTCATCGGATCGCACTCTGAGAGCCTGGGCACTCCCGAGCGACGCAGGATCCGTGACACCGTGCGCTCGGACACGGCACACTCCAAAGCGAGGTGGGCCGGCCCGCAGCGCTGTTCGCGACGGGCCCGCACGACCTTGGCTACCCGGCGGGGGTCGGTGGCCCGAGGTGAGTGACGCGGACGGCTCGAGCGGTCCTCGAGCCCGGCCAGGCCCTCCTCTTCGAAACGGCGCACCCAGCGGTGCGCGCACTGACGGGAGATCCCCATGGCCCGGGCTACATGGGCAACCGGCATGCCCTGGACCTGGACACGCTCGACGAGGAGCTGGCGACCCCGCGGGGTCAATCGGGCATTACGGTGCGACATTGAAGGCCTCCTGGTTGTGTTGTCCGCAAACACCACATTCCTGGAGGCCTTCGCTTTACGTCAACCAGTCACCAACCTGTTGTCCAAGTACACCTAGCCGGCCGGGCTGGCGTCCCTCATGGTTTTCCGGCGGCCTCCCAGCTCTTGACCCGCTCATCGCTGATGCGCCGAGCCGTTGCCATGTCGGCCCACACCCTGAAGCGTGCCTTCTCATCGTCCGAGAGGCGCGAGTAGAGCGTCTGCTCGCTTGCCTGATGCCGAGTTCCTCTCGAGTTGCCGACAGCCCGAGCCCTGTCCACGTATGGCTGCAGGGCGCTCCGGAGCCGAGCTGCGTTGGCAGCGTTCGAGTCGATCTCGAAGGACTTCTCGTCCAGCGAAAACCGTACCGTCTCGTCGGCATCACCACCGTCGAGGTCGTCGATGAGCTTCACAATCACCGTCTTTGCCATGGCCTCATAGTGGCAGAGCACCACAACCAGGGACAACGCCCGCTCCGACCGCTGTCCCGGACCCCACCGGGACATGTCACAACGACCGTGAATCCAGAGGAGATGCCAATTGCCGTCATCTCCCTCCTACGGCCCGCGCCTCCCGCGCTTGGCACGATGGATTCGGCTTGTCGTGGCCATGCGAGGTCAGGCGCGCCACAATCTTCGGATGGCTCGACGCCGCGCCGGTCGGCGCAGAACTCGTCATTCCGATGCCGGCGACCGCCCCTTCAGTATCAGGTCGCACTGGCGGGCCGACGGTAGAGCGAAGACCGCGTACCCGACCCAACATGCCGCGGCCGACGCGGCAGACGAGCGACGACGGGAATCGGGGAGCGAACTCACGGTGTACCAATGCGACTTCTGCTCGGCCTGGCACATGGGAACCGTTTCCCCCCGAGATCATTGATGTTCCTTCTCGAGTGTGGCGGCCATCAATGTGGTGAGGACAAGTCCCCGACCTTCGTGGCAGCACTTCGCTGTGTGCCCTCGCGACATTCGAGACTTGGTGGCGATCTCGACACCGCACTCGTCGGACCAATACAGTCAGGATTTGGGTCCAACTAACCACTTGCTCGCCATAGATCGAGAACCCATCGCGAGAACTATTTGCGGGCTGACGAAAGAAAGAGCGGCAAGTATTTGTGACTCCGTTGTGCAAACACGCGGTCTACGAACGGGCGAATTCTTCACCCTTTATCGAAGGTCGAGGCCCGATGACTTCCGCTTCTCGAAAAGAATGCGACGCTTGATCCGCTTCACAATGCTGCATGTACGACCATAATCCCTGGTCGCGGCGGTCGAGCAGTCTGACCTGGTTGAAGAATGACGGCGAGATTCATTTCCTGCTCAGGTTGCTTCATTAGTCGTCCGACTTGTATTGGGTGATGACGGCCTCTCCGGAGGCCGCTGGAGTTGACGGTATCCAACCCCGGTGGTTTCGGGTTAAATTTGAGGCTAGCGGGCTACGTTGCATCAAACGGGCGTAGGCGGTCCGCTCTTTTAGGAGCAGCACCTTGGCGAAGTGGCGAAGCTACAACGAGTGCGTACTGCCTTGGCGGCGTTCGTCTGCGCGCGGCGCAGCGCCGGGACGAACACTCGCTACCTCTTTGTCGCGGATCCGAAGGACGGCCACCAGCAGATGAGCCGTGCGTGAGGATCATCCACCCGTTGGTCACTGTCCGGCTCGGATGCGTCGCCGGATCGGCCTCGAAGGACCGGCGCCCGACGAGGACGGCTTCACGCTCATTGAGCTGGTGATCGTCGTCGTGGTCCTGCCGATCGTGATCGGCGGTATCGCGGCCGCCCTTCTGGTCTTCGGGCTCCAGAACAGCGTGCAAAATCGCATTGGTAACTCGAACGACCAGCTGGTGAGCACGTCGACGTTCAACAAGGACGTGCAGAGCGCACAACAGATCGAGACTGTGACCAGCCCCCCTGCCTGCGGAGCAGCCGTCACCGGACAAACTCAGCTCGTCGGACTGCAGTGGGGCCAAGACTCCACTGGGGCCTATCAGACCGTGGTCTCCTACGTCGTCGTCCCGACCCAAGCAACCGTAGCGCCCTACAAGGCCACGAACTCCCTCGTTCGGAACCTCTGCACCTCCGGAGCATCCACCACGCCGACGAGTACCAGAGTGATCTCCCACGACGTCGCCGCTCCGGTGACGAGCTGCCCGAATTCACCGAATCCTGCGTGCACCGTGACCTTCAACCCGACCGGGTTCATCGCCCCCAATACGGCGTGGGCGTCGACCCAAGGGCTCTACGGCGTGTTTCTCAATATCGTCGCTCCCGGCAGCAGCTACACCTACACACTCAGCGGCCTCCCGAGTGCCGGTCCCTCGACGGGCGCCGCCTCACAGATCCAGCTGGCGCCGAACCCTGCCGGATGCAACCTGGCGAGCCCGAACAGTGGCTCCTACTCCTCCGTCTTGTGCTTCGCCGACTTCACCGGTTTCACGAATACGAACTCGAACGATGCCTATTGCGCCAACGGCACCGGCCAGCACATGACGCTGTCGATCGCAGACTCGCCCGACATCTTGCAGTTCTGTGTCACCTACACCGGCGGCACTTCGTGCCCAACGCAATTCCGACCTACTACAACCCAGGCCAGAACGGCTACAACAGCGAGGCCTACCTCGGCAACAACGGTTTCTACAAGGGATCCCGGGCAATCCCCGCTGTACCAGATGGCCAATGGCGCCTACTCCGTCGTGACCTTCACCAACATCGAGGTCACCAACGCCGTGGGGGAGCCCGCCACAGGCTGGGAACTGGTGACGGGCGACGCCGAGTCGACGGACACCGGCGAGTGGATCAGCTTCACGAGCAATCTGACGTGGTCGATCCTCCCCAACACCAGCTCGTCCCTCTACGGCAACTCTTGCTACGACGGCCACGACACCGGAGACAGCGGGCTCTTCAACTGGACGGGGCCAACTCCCCCCACGACCACCACGGTGGGAAACGCTGCAAATGGGCCACCGCAACAACGAACGCCACCACGCTCACCACCCCCACCGGCCCGAACTACCCACAGGCGTCTCCACCATCCTCTGTGAGTCCGACCAGCAGTTGAACAAGACCGGCACCCTCATGCTGGCGAGCCCCGAGCCTGCCTCCTTGGCCCCGCAGTCAGTACCGTCACCATGAAGGGTGCGGGCTATCAGGGCTGTTTCTAGGGGTGCTGCTCTGATGCGTCCCCACTGCGTTCCTCAGGCGCGCCGATACCCAGCTGGCAAATCGGGAACTCGCCACCGAGCGCGGACCGTTACTCCGAAGACGGCGACACGCTGGTCGAGGTCCTCGCTGCCCTCGTCGTCCTGGGCATCGCCGCCATGGCACTTCTGTTCGGTTTCGCCACCGCAATCACGGCGTCTGCCGAGCACCGCAACCTCGCCTCGCTGGATTCCTCCAGTCCGGTCGCCGCCAATCATGGCCATCGCCGATGTCCAACAGGCAGGCCGGGAATGCGACCGCACAACCCGTTCTTTGCCCCGCCTCCAGCACCTGGTGCCCCCACCTTTCACAACCTGCGGGCTCGTACACCGTGGCGGCGACGGGCCTGGTGGAACGGCACGACCTTCCGGCGCGACGTGCGCGAACTACAACCCCAGGAGTACACGCTGACGGTCTCCTCGACGGCACCTACAGCTCACGTGTCACCACCGTCATCTCCGACCCATCTCTCCTCCGCTCCCAACGGCGTTGGCGCACCAGTCAAGCTGGTCTGGCTACAGGCCCCCGACCGGCGGCTCGGTCGGCACCGCGGTGAATCCGCAACCCGAAGTCGCCGTCGAGGACAGCGCGAACAACATCGTCACCAGCGACCTCTCCTCGGTCACGCTGAAGGTCGTGCCCGGCCCGGGCATCTTCTCGACGACCTGCTCGGGTGTCGAGTCGTACGGAATCGTCCAGTTCTCGGACTGCAGTCTGAGCGCGGCAGGGACATATAGCATTGAAGCGGTCGACTCGAACTCGAACGTGATAGCTACCCCGACAGTCTCGGTACCAGATATTGCGCCCCCTGTCGCCAAGCTTGTCTTCACCTCGACGGCTGTCTCCGGCACGGCCTCGGCCACTGCGACCCGGGCCCGATCACAGTCACCGGAGAAGATGCCTTCAACAACCCGACCTACTCACCGGAACGGTCAACCTCAGCTCGAGCTCGACGGAGGCATCTTTTCCCTGACTTCGGGTGGGGCACCGTCACCCAGGTCACATCCCTGGCGGAACCGTCCTCGGTGTCCTTCTACTATGGCGACACCGTCGCGGGTTCCCCCACGATCACGGCGAGCGCCCCTCCGCTGGCCTCGAACACCCAGGTCGAGACAATCAACGCTGGGCCGGCTGCGAGCTTCAGTCTCTCGACCCCGTCGCCGACTACCGGGACCGCCTTCAACGAGACCATCACGGCTCTCGACACCTTCAGCAACGTGGCCACCAGTTACACCGGAACGAAGTGCATCGTGTTCAGTGGCCCGGGCAACGCCCCGAAAGGCAACGCCCCGATTTACCCCGCCAAGGGCGGGACCTGTGCGACCGGTTCGTCCTCGGTCACCTTCACCAACGGCGTGGCCAACCCTTCGATCACGCTCTTCAAGGCCGGCACCACGACGCTCACAGCCACCCAGGGCACGATCACAGGCACGGCCTCCTTCAACGTGGCCACCGGGTCCTTCGGGGCACTGAGTGTGGCCAACCCGGGCCCGCAGACAGCGGGCACCGCCTTCAACGTCACGCTCACCGGAACCGATGCCTATGGGAACCCGTTCACCGGGACTGTGAGCCCGACCTTCAGCGGCCCCGCCAACTCACCCAACGGGACCGCGCCCACCTACCCGACCACGGTCACCTTCACCAACGGGACGGCGACGCCGCAGGTCACCCTCTTTGACGCCCAAACCACGACGTTGAAAGTGACGTCGGGTGCGGTCAACGGCACGTCGACCAGCTTCACCGTGGCTGCCGGACCCTTCGCCGGATTCACCATGTCGACCCCGACTCCGACCGCAGGAACGGCGTTCAACGAGACCATCACCGCAGGTGACACGTGGGGCAACGGCGGCACCGGGTTCACCGGCGCCCAATGCATCACGTTCAGCGGGCCGGCCAACTCTCCCAATGGCAACGCCCCGATCTACCCGGCCGCCGGGGGCAACTGCACCACCGGTTCGGCAGTCACTTTCAATGCCGCCGGCGTCGGCACGGCATCGATCACCCTGTTCAATGCCGGGAGCACGGTGCTTACGGCGGCTTCCGTCACCAACCCGGCTATTACCGGCTCCGCCACGTTCACGGTCGCCAGTGCCGCAGCCAAGACCTTCACGATTCCCACCCCGCCGGCCACCGAGACCGCAGGCACCGCCTTCAACCTGGGCATCGGCGCAGCCGACACGTATGGGAACCCCTTCGGGGGAACGTTGACGGCCGGGGCGAACGGCCTGTCCTTCAGTGGCCCGGCGAACGCGCCTGCACCGTCGAACAAGGCACCGGCCTATCCGACCTCCTTGACCTTCACCAACGGTGTGGCCAACGCATCCATCACGCTCTACGACGCCCAGAGCACCACGTTGACTGTGGCCGCGACGGGCGTCACACCCGCAACCACTCCGATCACAGTGATCGCTGGAGGGGCCTCGAAGTTCACGTTGTCGACCCCCTCTCCGACTGCGGGCACGCCATTCACTGAGACCGTCACTGCGGTCGACGGCTTCGCCAATGCGGCGACGGGCTTCACGGGTACGCAGTGCGTCGTCTTCACCGGGCCTGCCAACTCGCCCAACGGCACAGCCCCGACCTACCCAGCCGCTGCCGGCTGCGCCAGCGGCTCGTCGTTGACCTTCACCAACGGTGTCGACAACGCCATACCGATCACCCTGACCGACGCCCAGTCCACAACACTCACAGCGACCCAGGGGCTCATCACAGGTACATCTGCGAACTTCACAGTGAGCCCGGCTGGCGCCACGACGTTGGCCGCCACGTCCGGAGCCAATCAATCGGCCACCACCAACGCGGCCTTCACGAACAAACTCGTGGCAACAGCGACTGACTCCTTGGGCAACCCCGTCTCCGGCGTCGCCGTCACCTTCGCCGCTCCGACCAGCGGCGCCAGCGCCACGTTCGCGGCCTGCAGCTCGAACCCTCAGGCCTCCTCCTGCACGCAGAACACCGGCGCCAACGGCCAGGCAACGTCGTCGACCTTCACCGCCAACGGGACGAACGGCACCTACACCATCACTGCGACGGCGCCGGGACTGACCTCCGCCACGTTCGCGGAAGCTAACAAGTCGAACCAGACGATCACCTTCACCTCGACTGCGCCAGGCAACGCCACCGTCGGCGGCGCCACCTACACGCCGACAGCAACCGCGACCTCGGGCCTGGCGGTGACCATCACCGTGGACGCCTCGAGCGCGGCCGTCTGCTCCATCAATGGCTCCGGTGTCGTGAGCTTCACTGGATCAGGTACCTGCACACTCGATGCCAACCAGGCCGGGAGCACCACCTTCAACGTGGCGCCCCAGGTCCAGCAGGCGTTTGGCGTCAAGCGCAACCAGACGATCACCTTTACCTCGACCGCACCGGGCGCAGCCACCGTGGGCGAGGCCAACTACACCCCCACCGCCACCGCCACCTCTGGCCTGGGTGTCACCATCACCGTCGACGGCTCGAGCACCGGCATCTGCTCCATCAGCGGTGGTGCGGTGAGCTTCCAGACGCCGGGCTCCTGCGTCCTCGACGCCAACCAGGCCGGTAACGGCACCTACAACGCGGCGCCCAGGTCCAGCAGACCTTCACCGTCTCCAAGGGCAACCAGACGATCACCTTCACCTCGACGGCACCGGCGGCGGCGAGCGTCGGCGGCGCCACCTACACGGCGACAGCGACCGCTTCGTCCGGGTTGACAGTCACGTTCACTTCGGGCTCGCCTACGGTCTGCACCTCCTCGGGCACCAACGGCTCGGTCTTCACCTTCGTGGGCAACGGCACCTGCATCGTGAACGCCAACCAGGCCGGTGGCACCAACTACAACGCGGCGCCCCAGGTCCAGCAGTCCTTCGGGGTGAAGACCAGCCAGACGATCACCTTCACCTCGACGGCGCCGGGTAGTGCCGCCGTGGGCGGGACCAACTACACCCCCACTGCCACCGCCACCTCGGGCCTGGGTGTCACCATCACCGTCGACGGCTCGAGCACCGGCTGCTCCATCAACGCCGGCGTGGTGAGCTTCCAGACACCCGGCACCTGCGTCCTTGACGCCAACCAGGCCGGAAACACCGGCTTCTACGCCGCGCCCCAGGTCCAGCAGAGCTTCACGGTCGCCAAGGGCAACCAGACGATCACCTACACCTCGACCGCGCCGGGCGCGGCGACCGTTGGTGGTGCCACCTACACCGCGGCCGCTACCGCCTCGTCCGGCCTGACCGTGACGTTCACATCGGGCTCCACCGCGGTCTGCACCTCCGGGGGCATCAACGGCTCGGTCTTCACCTTCGTCGGAAGTGGCTCCTGCGTAGTCAACGCTAATCAGGCTGGCAACGGCAACTACAACGCGGCGACGCAGGCCCAACAAACCTTCACGGTGAGCAAGAACAACCAGACGATCACCTTTACCTCGACCGCACCGGGCGCAGCCACCGTGGGCGGGGCCAACTACACACCCACCGCCACCGCCACCTCTGGCCTGGGTGTCACCATCACCGTCGACGGCTCGAGCACCGGCATCTGCTCCATCAGCGGTGGTGCGGTGAGCTTCCAGACGCCGGGCTCCTGCGTCCTCGACGCCAACCAGGCCGGTAACGGCACCTACAACGCGGCGCCCCAGGTCCAGCAGACCTTCACCGTCTCCAAGGGCAACCAGACGATCACCTTCACCTCGACGGCACCGGCGGCGGCGAGCGTCGGCGGCGCCACCTACACGGCGACAGCGACCGCTTCGTCCGGGTTGACGTCACGTTCACTTCGGGCTCGCCTACGGTCTGCACCTCCTCGGGCACCAACGGCTCGGTCTTCACCTTCGTGGGCAACGGCACCTGCATCGTGAACGCCAACCAGGCCGGTGGCACCAACTACAACGGGGCCCAGGTCCAGCAGTCCTTCGGCGTGAAGCACTCCCAAACCGTTTCCTTCACGTCGACGGCACCGGGTAGTGCGTCGGCTGGCGGCGCCACCTACTCCCCGACAGCTACGGCCACATCGGCGTTGGCCGTGACCATCACTGTTGACGCGTCGAGCACCGGCTGCTCGATCAACGCCGGCGTGGTGAGCTTCCAGTCCGCCGGCTCCTGCGTCCTCGATGTCCAACCAGGCCGGCAACACCGGCTTTTACGCTGCGCCCCAGATGCAGCAGAGCTTCTCCGTCACCGGCCTGACCATCACGAGTGATCAGCTCTCAAGCGCCACGGCCGCGAGCCCACTCATGACCCTGAGTGGAAACGGGGCGACGGCCTCCCGGGTCACGGTCGTGATCTGCGCCGTGAACTCCTTCCCCTGCTCGAGGTTTAATACGCAGTCCACGGTGACAACGGGCACTGCTCCAGGCGACCCGTGGACGACGGCCTCTACCGCGTCAGGTGATCTCGACTACGCCACGACGTACTACGCACAAGCGACTCAGACCGGGCCAACGAGTGCCGTCTTCACCTTCGAGACACCCGTGCAGACTGCGCCGACAGCTATCGCTCTGACGAGTGGCAGCGGTCAGGTCAGTTCCGGCGACACCGCATCAATCACCTTCAGCGCACAGCTGAACGCCAGCCACCGCTCTGCTCGACCTGGACGAACACCGGCACGCAAACCCTTACAAACCTGCCACTATCACCTTCGCAAACGGCGGCAACAACGACACCTTCACTGCGGCCTCTGGTAGCTGTACTACCAACTTCGGCACCGTGGGCACCGGCGCCAACTACGTCGGCAACGGCGGCACGGTGACCTTCACGAACTCGACCATCACCTGGAACCCAACCACCGATGTCCTGAAGTTCACGATGGGAACGGCCGGAGGAACCGGTACGAGGAACAACGGCGTCGGTGCCGGCAGGCCCGGGTACACGGCGAGCGCGAACGCGTCGATACGTCAGGGATACCGATCTCCACCGCGACCTTCACGTCAGGGACCAACAGTGGCTTCTAACCGACGATCCTTGCACTTTTCAGAGGTCTCGCCACAGCGAGGCGGCCTCGTCAGGCGAGCCCGCTACCTCGCAGCCTCGTGGGGATCGGGGCGCGGTGCTGCCCAGCTCGGAGGCAAGACGAGTCTGGTGCCGTCATCATCCTCGCCCTGGTCTTCCTGGTCGC
>CAWCFG010000002.1:0-241420 GCA_963794875.1 uncultured Acidimicrobiaceae bacterium | reverse complement strand
GAGGGCACGCCGTGGCCGCGCACCCGCAGCACCTTGCCCGACGACGTGCCGGCCGGCACCTTGAGTGTGACCTTGCCGTCGAGGGTGGGCACCGTGATCGTGGTGCCCAGCGCCGCCTCCGGGAAGGTGACCGGCACCGTGATGGTCAGGTTGCGTCCACTACGCCCGAAGATCTCGTGCTTGGCCACGTGGACGACGACGTAGAGGTCCCCGGCCGGCGCCATGCCCGCCCGGGCGCGCCCCGCCCCTTGACCCTGATGCGCTGACCGTCCTCGACCCCTGCCGGGATCCTGACCTTCACCGAGCGCACCTTGTGCTCGGTCCCCGTCCCGTGGCACACGGGGCACGGGGTATCGAACAGCGTCCCCCGGCCCATGCAGTCAGGGCAGACCGTGCTCAGGGAGAACAGACCCTGGTTGTCGTTGAGGCTGCCGGATCCGCCACAACGCGGGCAGGTGTGCGTCGAGGTGCCCGGGGCCGCCCCGCTGCCGCGGCAGTTGGAGCAGCGCACCTCCTGGGGCACGTTGACCGACGTCGTGACGCCGTGCACCGCGTCCTGGAACGAGAGGTGGAGCTGTGCCTCCATGTCGGCCCCGCGCTGTGGGCCGCGCTGGGCCGTGCGTGTGCGGCCGCCGGCACCGCCACCGAAGAGGCCTCCGAACAGGTCGCCCAGATCGCCCATGTCCTCCATGCGGAAGGTGCCGCCACCACCGCCGGGCACGCCACCGAAGCCACCGACCGGGCCGTGCGAGCGGACCTCGTCGTACTCCTTGCGCTTGTCGGCGTCGCCAATGACGTCGTAGGCGGCGCTGATCTCCTTGAAGTGCTCCTCGGAGCCCGGGTTGGTGTCCGGGTGGTTCTCCTTGGCCAGCTTCCTGTAGGCGCGTGTGATCTCCTTGTCCGACGCCGTCGGCACGACGCCGAGCACCTTGTAGTAGTCCTTCTCGAACCATTCGCGTTGTGCGGCCATGGGTCAGTTCACCCCCGCACGTGGACCATGGCGGGGCGCAGCACCTGCCCCTTCCAGCGGTAGCCCGAACGCATCACTTCGTCCACCATGGTCTCGCCACCCGGCCCGCATTCGCCTTCGGCATGCGCGACGCCGTCGTGCACCGAGGGGTCGAAGGGGACCTCCGGCTGGTCGACCCGCTCGAGGCCCTCCCTCGAGAGGATGTCGAGCAGCATCGCCCGCGAGGCGTGCAGCGCCTTGGCGCCCTCGCTCACGTCGACCGACTCCTTCAGATGGTTCTCGGCCAGGTCGAGGGCGTCGAGCACCGGCAGCAGCTTGTCCACCACGTGCTGCGAGGCGCGGGCCGCCTGCTCCTCCTGCTGGCGGGTGATCCGCTTGCGGTAGTTCTCGAAGTCGGCTTGGGTGCGCTGGAGCGCGAGCAGGTACTCGTCCCGCTCGCGCGCCAACACCTCCAACGGGTCGGCCTGCTCGGCCGGGCCCGCATGGGTGGCGGTCTGTGCCGCCGACCCGTTGGCCTCACCCGGTGCGCCCGGGCCGTTGGGTGGTGCCTCACCCTCGGAGGAGACGCGCTCCTCCTCGGGCAGGGCCTCGTCGCCGAAGCTCATTGCTCATCGACGATCTCGGCGTCGACCACGTCGTCGTCCGACGCACCCTCGCCGCCGCCCGAGCCGTCGCCGGCCCCGGCACCGTCGCCACCGAACCCGGCGTCACCACCGGCCGAGGCCGAGGCGGACGCCTGCTCGTACAGGCGCTGGCTGAAACTCTGGGAGACACCGACCAGCTTCTCCGTGGTGTCCTTGATGGCCTCCACGTCGGTCCCGGCCAGCGTGTCCTTCACGCCCTTCAGGGCGGTCTCGACGTCCTCCTTCTCGGAGCCCTCGAACTTCTCGCCCTGCTCCTTGAGGAGCTTCTCGGTCTGGTACACCAGCGTGTCGGCGCTGTTGCGGACCTCGGCCTCCTCGTGGCGCTTGCGGTCGTCCTCGGCGTGGGCCTCGGCGTCGCGGACCATGCGGTCGATCTCGTCCTTGGCCAGTGAGGACTGGCCGGTGATCGTCATCGACTGCTCCTTGCCGGTGGCCTTGTCCTGGGCTGCCACGTGGACGATCCCGTTGGCATCGATGTCGAACGTGACCTCGATCTGCGGGATGCCCCGTGGCGCCGGCGGCAGGTCCACCAGCTGGAACTTGCCGAGCGTCTTGTTGTACATCGCCATCTCGCGCTCACCCTGGAGCACGTGGATCTCGACCGACGGCTGGTTGTCCTCGGCCGTGGTGAAGATCTCCGACCGCTTGGTCGGGATGGTGGTGTTGCGCTCGATGAGCTTGTGCATGACCTGGCCCTTGGTCTCGATACCCAGAGACAGGGGCGTGACGTCGAGCAGCAGGACGTCCTTGACCTCGCCCTTGAGCACACCGGCCTGCACGGCGGCGCCGATGGCGACCACCTCGTCCGGGTTCACGCCCTTGTGGGGCTCCTTGCCCGTCAGGCTCTGCACCAGCTCCTGCACCGCCGGGATGCGGGTCGACCCACCGACCATGACCACGTGGTCGATGTCGGAGGTCTTCAGGTTGGCGTCCTTGATGGCGGCGTCGAACGGCCCGCGGCACGCCTCGACCAGGTCGGCCGTGAGCTCGTTGAACTTCGCCCGCGTCAGCTTGAGGTCGAGGTGCTTGGGACCGTCGGAGGTCGCCGTGATGAAGGGCAGGTTGATCTGGGTGTCCTGCACGGAGGACAGCTCGATCTTGGCCTTCTCTGCGGCCTCCTTCAGGCGCTGCATGGCCATCTTGTCCTGGGACAGGTCGACGCCCTCGGTGTTCTTGAACTCGAGCACCAGCCAGTCGATGACCTTGTCGTCCCAGTCGTCGCCGCCGAGCTTGGTGTTGCCCGAGGTCGACTTCACCTCGAAGACGCCCTCACCGATGTCGAGGACGGAGACGTCGAACGTGCCACCGCCGAGGTCGAAGACCAGGACGGTCCGGTCGGCGTCCTCCTTGTCGAGGCCGTAGGCCAGTGCAGCGGCCGTCGGCTCGTTGATGATGCGGAGCACCTCGAGCCCTGCGATCGACCCGGCCTCCTTGGTGGCCGTCCGCTGTGCGTCGTCGAAGTACGCCGGCACGGTGATGACGGCCTGGGTGACGGTGTCGCCGAGATACGACTCGGCGTCCCTCTTCAGCTTGCCCAGGATGCGGGCAGAGATCTCCTGCGCCGTGTACGGCTTGCCGTCGATGTCGACGGTCCAGCTCGTGCCCATGTGGCGCTTCACCGAACGGATCGTCCGGTCGGGGTTGGTGATGGCCTGGCGCTTGGCCACCTCACCGACGAGCACCTCGCCCGTCTTGGAGAAGCCCACCACCGAAGGTGTGGTCCGGCCACCCTCCGCGTTCGGGATCACGGTGGGCTCGCCCGCCTCCAACACGCTGACCACCGAGTTGGTGGTTCCCAGGTCGATTCCTACGGCCTTGGCCATTTCTGCAGTTCCTTCCGCTTGTCGTGTGCCGGTTCCGTCCGGCGCCGCTGTGTCCAGCGGTGTCTCCCCAGTCGAGCTCTTTGTCCCGGGCTGGTGTGCTCTCTTCAGGTGCTGCTGTCCTTTTCAGGCGTTTCTTGCTGCGTACCAGTGTAGCAAAGTTGAGTCTCTCTCTGTCAAGATTCTTGACGCAATGCCCGCCACTCCGGTTTTCACCGACCTGAACTGGTGGTTTCCATCACGCCGCCGGACTCACCTACGCTAATGGCGTGCTCGATCTGGTCCTGATCCGTCACGGGCAGTCCACCTGGAACGCCGAGAACCTCTTCACGGGGTGGGTCGACGTCGACCTGACCCCGACCGGGGAGGCCGAGGCCCGGGGCGGCGGCGAGCTCCTGGCGGCCGCGGACGACCTGGACCTGCGAGTCCTGCACACCTCGCTGCTGACCAGGGCCATCCGCACGGCCGAGCTGGCCCTGGCGGCCGCCGGCCGGAGCTGGCTCCCGGTCCGCCGGGACTGGCGTCTCAACGAGCGCCACTACGGGGACCTGCAGGGCAAGAACAAGGCCGCCATCAAGCAGGAGTTCGGCGCCGAGCAGCTCCAACTCTGGCGGCGTAGCTACGACACCCCGCCCCCGCCTCTCTCCCCCGACAACCCCTACGACGTCACCGGCGACCCCCGCTACCGGGATCTCGACCCCGGTGACCTGCCGCGCACCGAGTGCCTGAAGGACGTGGTGGCCCGCACCGTGCCCTACTGGGAGTCGGCCATCGTGCCCGACCTCCGGGCCGCTGCCACCCGCGGCGGTGCCGTGCTGGTGGCCGCCCACGGCAACTCCATCCGGGCCCTGCGCAAGCACCTGCAGGGCATCGCCGACGATGCCATCACCGAGCTCGAGGTCCCGACCGGCATCCCCTTTCGCATGCGGCTCGACGACGACCTGAAGGTGCAATCGGCCGAGTACCTCGGTGATCCCGAGGCCGCCGCCGCCGCTGCCGCGGCCGTGGCCGGCCAGGCCGACCGGCGCCCTGCCTGACGGTCATTCCCGCGTCTCGCTCACCCCTGTTCTCGCTCTCCTGATTTTCGAAAGCCGGGGGTAGGCAACCGACGGAGAAAGTGATATCTAATAGATAGCACTTTATGTCGGAGGAGATCATCATGAGCAACGCTGCGGCAGCACCCGTCAACGCCACACCGGTCGGGAATCAGGGAGCCCGGGTCGACATCGCCGAACGCCCCGTCGTCGCCGTCAACGGATGGTTCGGCGTCCTCGCCCTCGCCGTCTGCGCCGGCGGCATGGTTCTCGCCGGGTTCAGGTCTCCCGACTGGATCTTCCTCCCGATTGTGGTCTTCATCCTCATCATCACCGCACTGGTGATCGTCCCCCCGGGACAGACCTCGGTCGTGCAGTTCTTCGGCCGCTACATCGGGACCGCCCGACGCTCCGGGTTCTGGTGGGTGGCCCCGCTGACGGTGCGCCGCCGGGTCAGCGTCCGTGTCCGCAACTTCGAGACCGGGCACCTCAAGGTGAACGACGCCGACGGCAACCCGGTCGAGATCGCCGCCATCGTCGTGTGGCAGGTGGCCGACACAGCCAAGTCCACCTACGCCGTGGACAACTTCGTCGACTTCATCTCGGTCCAGGCCGAGTCCGCTCTGCGCCACGTGGCGGTGAGCCACCCGTACGACGACACCACGGGGGCGGGCACGTCGCTGCGCGGCTCCACCGACGTCGTCGCCGGCGAGCTGGCCGTCGAAGTGGCCCAGCGCGTCTCCATCGCCGGGCTCGAGGTCGTGGAGGTCCGCATCTCGCACCTCGCCTACGCCCAGGAGATCGCGCAGGCGATGCTGCGCCGCCAACAGGCCAACGCCGTCGTGGCCGCCCGTTCACGCATCGTCGAAGGTGCGGTCGGCATGGTCGAGATGGCCCTGAGCCGCCTGAACGAGGGCGGCGTGGTGTCGCTCGACGAGGAGCGCACGGCCAGCATGGTCAGCAATCTCATGGTGGTCCTGTGTGGGGACCAGCCCCCGTCGCCCGTCGTCAATACGGGCTCGCTCTATACGTGAGCGAACGGCGACAAGTCCTGCTCCGCATCGACCCGGCCGTGCACGACGCGCTGATGCGTTGGGCCGACGACGAGCTGCGCAGCGTCAACGCCCAAATCGAGGTGCTCCTCCGCGGGGCCTTGCGTGACGCCGGGCGCATGCCCGCACAGGCGGCTCCGCTCCCCCGACGCGGCCGACCACCGACCCCGACCCCGGAGACGACCCCGACCCAGGACCCGAGCCCGACGGCGGCCCCGACCAACGTGCGGGGCTGACCGTCCACACTGGCCTGACAGTCCACTGGCGACAGCCACGCGGGCCGTGCAGCGCCGGTCCGTCCCGCCACGACCGGACCGGCGCTGTCGAGGTGCCCCTGGACAGCGGCAGGCCGGGGCACCTCGCCGCGCCCCGGCCTGACCGACCGTCTACAGGAACTGTCGCGTCTTACAACGCGTCAGGCCCGCGCTCTCCGGTGCGCACGCGCACCACGGCTTCGACTGGGACTACCCAGACCTTGCCGTCACCGATTTTGCCGGTGGAGGCCGAGGCGACGATGGCGTCGACCACCTCGTCGACCTGTCCGTCGTCCACCAGCACCTCGACGCGGATCTTGGGGACGAAGTCCACCTCGTATTCCGCACCGCGGTACACCTCGGTGTGCCCTCGTTGGCGCCCGAAACCCTGGGCCTCGGTCAGGGTCATGCCCTGCACCCCGACGTTCTTCAGAGTCTCTTTGACGTCGTCGAGCTTGAACGGCTTGAGGACTGCCACGATCAGCTTCATCTGTCGATCTCCCTTCTTTCTGTGTGATCGGGCCTAGGACCCGCCGCCGGTATCGGTACCGGGCACCGGATAATCCTCTGCGATCGCCGCCGCTGTGCTCCCTCCCTTGTCGAGACCGGCCATGGCGAAGGCGCCGTCGGAGCGACTGGCGAGCGTCTCCTCGGGGAAGGCCTCCTCACCGTGGATGGCGAGGTCGCCGACTTCGAGGATCTCGTCCTTGTAACGCGTACCTCGGAGGACCAGGCCGATGAGCTTCATGAGGATGAAGGTGATCAGCGCGGACCAGAGGATGACCCAGATTGCCGCTCGGAACTGTTCCCACAGCTGGTGCGCCGACCCGGTGTACATGAGGCCGTTGACACCGAAGGGAACGCAGGTCCCCTTCGCCGTGAGGTAGGTCGCCTGCGACGTGGCGATGACCTGCCCGGAGGCGGACAGGTGCCCGCAGCCGTACTCGATCATGTTCGGGTCTCCGAAGATGCCGAGCAGCAGGCCGCCCGTCAACCCGGCGATCCCGTGGGTGTAGATGACACCCAGGGCGTCGTCGACCTTGGAGAACGGTCGGACCTTGGACAAGTAGTTCCAGGCGATCCACACGACGACCGTGGCGATGGCCCCGACGAAGATAGCGCCGAGCCCGTTGACCCAGCCCGCACACGGTGTGATGCCGACCAGGCCGCAGATCATGCCGTTGACGCCACCGAGGAACGTGGGCTTCTTCTCCTTCGAGAGCCAGGCGTCCATGGCGATCCAGACCAGGACACCGGTGGCCGTGGCGAGGTTGGTGTTGACCACCGCTGCAGCCGCACTGGCTCCGGCGTAGTACGGGTCACCACCGTTGAACCCGTTCCAGCCCAGCCACAGGATGCCGGCACCGACTGCCGCCATCACGAGGTTGTTGGGCAAGGCGTGCTGCCTATCTCGCAGGAGTCTCGGCCCGAGGACCCAGGCGGCCACGAAGCCGGAGACACCGGCCGACATGTGGATGACGTACCCACCCGAGAAGTCGAGCGCACCCTCCTGGGCGAAGTAGCCGCCGCCCCAGAGGAGGAAGGCGTCCACGGAGTAGACGCAGGTCGACCACAGCGGGACCAGCAGGACCCAGGCGCTGAACTTGATCCGGCCGAGCACGCTCCCCATGAACAGCAGAGGGGTGATGGCCGCGAACACGAACTGGAAGTAGGCCAGTGACGAAGTCGGGAAATGGAACGGGATAATGGTGTTGGCCGCCGAGCTCGCTTGCGCTTGCTCACCGAACGCGCTCGTGACCGGTCCCGGTTTCCCGAGGAAGTTCTCGAAGAAGTGCGTCAATGTCGCCGTCGTTCCCGCGTTCTGCGTCTGCGTCACCACCCCGTTGACGAGATGGACACCGCCGCCGATGGACGTGTCGCCGAAGCCAAGCTTGTACTCCCACAGGAACCACGCCACCATCACCAGAGAGAATCCGGCGAACATCATGGCGAGGACGTTCACGGCCCACTTCTTGGGCACGAGTGATGCGTAGAGCACTGCCAGGCCAGGGAGGCTCATCAGGCCGACGAAGGTGGCGGCTGTTATCTGCCACGTGTTGTCAGCCGGATTGAGCCAACTGGGATACGGAACGTACGAAGCCGCTCCTATCAGATGGATCACTCAAGCTCTCCTAACTGTCACCCGCCCCGGTGCCCCGCTCTGCGGCTAGAGCGGCGCTAAACACCGGGTACGGCAAATGCCATTTCGGACGGTTCACCCCGCCGGAGACACAATGCAGGTCAGGAGTTTCCGCATCATCACGCGTGTGTTTCGGGCTTGTTAATCCATCCCGGAACGCAATCTCGCCGGTTCAGAGCGGCCCGAGTGATGCCGAAAGGGCGCAGCGAGCGGGGCGGCGGATCCCACTACGCTCTCCCGATGGCCATGACGACCACCGACCCTCCAGCGCCCGGAAACGGCGACACAGATGGCGTGACCGGTCGCACGTCCGAGAGCGACGGGACCGACCAACGGATCGGGCAACTACGCGGGGCCGGCGTCCAGGTGAACGGACGGCGTGTCGCCCACGTGGCGCTCGGGATCGTGCTGGCGACGTTGGCCATACTGGCGATCGTCTTCACTGTGGTCGGGGTGCACACGAACCAGCAAGACGACCGCCTCCACAACGACGGCGTACCGGTCAGTTTCACCGTGACGGGCTGCCTCGGCCTCCTCGGTGGCAGCGGGAGCAACGCCGCGGGGTACTCGTGCCAGGGCACGTACACCCTCGACGGCGCGCGCTACCACGAGCAGCTCCCGGGCGACTCGTTCCACCGCCCAGGGTCGACCGTTGCCGCCATTGCCGTCCCGGGCGATCCCGCCCTGGTGTCGCCCGCCTCCATCGTTGCCACCCAGCGTTCTTCGGCCGGCGTCTTCGTGCTACCCGCCGTTCTGTTCGTCGTCCTGCTGGTGCTCGTGGCACTCCTGGTGGCGGTGCGCCGTCGGCATCAGCGCACCGCAGACGGCGGCGCTCCAGCCATTCACTGACGGAAAGCGCTCAGGAACCGGTGCTCCATGAAGGGGTGCTCAGGAACCGGAGCTCCATGGTGCGTGCTCAGGAAGGCGGGGTGTAGCGCTTGTTGCGGCGGGGGCGCGGCGCGGCGGGGCTCGCACTCCCCTTCGGCTTCGGCCGCGGCGCCTCGGGGCCGGCCGCCTCCGCTCGCTTGAGCTCCTGCTGCAGGCGGTAGGCACGCACCAGATACCAGGCACCGGCCAGCAGGAAGGGGGCGGCGAACCCGAAATAGCTGGCGTGGAGCTGGAAGATCGCCAGGCCGTAGAGGGCCAGCGTGATCCCCTGGAACAGGCGCTTGCGCAGCCACGACGTGATCAGGACCAGGATGGCCAGGCCGAGGAGGACGTAGGTGAGCTTGTCGTAGACGGCGGTGCTCTGGTTGTGGGACTTGGCGTAGTTGATGGACGCGTTGCTGATAATCAGGCCGATGAATGCGGCCACCGGTGCCGCCACCAGGCCGATGGCCCGCTCCTTGTCGTTTGACCGGGCGATGTCCGCCTCGATTTCGTCGACGGGCCGGATCTCCTCGACTTCCTTCTCCTTCGGATCGTCGTCCGGACGCACCATGGAGTACCGCAGGCGCTCCCAGAGTGTCATTTTGGGCGCGCTGTCCCCCCCGGAATCGTCGGCGCCTGGAATCGAAGGCATCGAGGAAGGCTACAACTCCCCGGGAGTTGCCTACTTCGGGTTGCCGGTCCGGACACGGCGGCGAAGAGCCTCTTCCGGCGTCCCGGCGGCCCGCCGGAAGGGTTTGGGGACCACCGGGGCGGCCCGCCCGCCCTGGTCACTAACGTGCTCTGTGTGGGCGACGACGCCCGGTTGAACGTGAGGTACGGCAGATGAAGCTCGTGGTAGCGGTGGTGAAGCCGTTCAAGATCGACGACGTCAAGAACGTCCTGAAGAACATGGGCGTGGCCGGCATGACCCTGACCGAGGTCCAGGGCTTCGGGCGCCAGCGGGGGCACATCGAGAATTACCGGGGGGCCGAGTACACCGTCGAGTTCGTGCCCAAGCTCCGCGTGGAGGTTCTCGTGGAGGACGACCGGGCCGAGGCCGTGGTCGACGCCATCGTCTCCTCGGCCGCCACCGGCAAGATCGGCGACGGCAAGGTCTGGGTCGTCCCGGCGGAGACGGTCGTGCGGGTCCGGACGGGCGAACGCGGGGCCGACGCCGTCTGAGCTGTCACTCGGGTCCGGTACCGAGCACGTACCGAGCACGTACGAGGAGGCAGAGGTACTGTTTCCACCATGAGCAGCGACACCTTCGACCTGTCCAAGATCTGGCTGTTCTCCACCTCTTCGGCCAAGGATCTGCGCACCGTCAAGCGCGCCCTCGAAGAGGTGACGGTGCCACCCGGACGGATGCTGTGCGAGCAGGGCACCATCGGACGCGAGTTCTTCCTCATCGTGAAGGGACAGGCGGCCGTGCGGCGTAATAACCGAAAGGTGGCGACGCTCGGGCCGGGCCAGTACTTCGGCGAGATGGCGCTGCTCGACCGCCGGCCCCGCTCGGCGACCGTGACGTCGGAGACCGACATGACGCTGCTCGTGCTCGGCCAGCGTCAGTTCAACGGCGTGCTCGACGCCGTTCCCGCACTGTCACGCAAGATGCTGGCCGCCATGGCCACCCGCCTCCGTGAGGCCGACGAGAAAGCGATGGCCGCCATTTAGGGTCTCTCCCCGGACCGACGCCGCACCGGCGCTCTCGGTCCTTTGAGCTGGCAGTTCGTCCTCGGGTATCCGCGTGCGCGCCCAACGGCGCTGCGAAACTTCCCGTGTCCATTCCCCTCGCCTGGACACTGGAGGTCACGGTCATGAGTCTCGATCCGAGAAAGCTGGGTGCGGAGTTCCTGGGCACCTTGATACTGGTGGTCGTCGCAGTCGGCGTCGCCACCGAGACGTTCGGATTCAAGCTCTTCGGGCTGAGCTACGCCGCCGGGGTCGCCGCCACGGCTCTCGCCTTCGGGCTGGTGCTCGCGGCCCTCGTCTACGCCATCGGCCCGATCTCGGGCTGCCACGTCAACCCCGCCGTCACCCTCGGCTTCATTGCCTCGGGCCGCATGAAGCTGGCCGAAGGGGTCGCCTACCTCGTGGCCCAGTTCGCAGGCGGCATTGTCGGTGCATACCTGCTCTATTGGATGTTCACCACCTCGCCCCTCTACAAGAAGTCGATCCAGGGGCTCGGCACCGACGGGTACGGCAAGGAGTCACACCTGTTGGTGAGCCAAGGGGGTGCGTTCCTCATTGAGGTCGTCCTGACGACCATCTTCGTCTCGGTGGTGCTCTTCGCCACGCACAAGGCCGCAATTCAGGGCGCCGGCGGCGTGGCCATTGGCTTCGGCCTGGTCATCGTGCACCTCATCGGCATCCCGCTCACCGGTACGTCGGTGAACCCGGCCCGGAGCCTCGGGCCCGCGTTGGTCGTCGGGGGCACCGCCCTCAGCCAGGTCTGGCTCTTCATCATCGCCCCGCTGGTCGGGGCGATCGTGGCGGCCGTTATCCATCTTGTGCTGGCCGACCGCTCAAAGGACGAGATCGTCGTAGAGCCCCTCAAGCCGGAGCCCGCCTCGGCGTAGCCCGTCTCGATACGGCCCGCTACGGTCGGGTCATGGATCTGACCGAGGCACTCGCATTTGCCCGGGACCGCAAGCAGGGGGTCCTGGCCACCATCCGCGCCAACGGGCGGCCGCAGCTGTCCAACATCATGTTCGTGCCCGACGAGGGCGACACGCTCCTGATCTCCATCACGGACGACCGGGCCAAAACGGCCAACCTGCGCCGCGACCCCCGGGCCTCGCTCTACGTGCTGGGGGAGAACTTCTACCAGTACGTCGTTATCGAAGCGGCGGCCGAGCTGTCGCCCGTGGCCGCCGACCCCAACGACGCCACGGTGGAGGCGCTCATCCGCTACTACGAGGCGGGCTCCGGTGCGCACCCGGACTGGGACCAATACAGAGCGGCGATGATCGCCGACAAGCGGATCGCGTTGACCTTGCGGCCCGAGCGGGCGTACGGGATGGTCGGCGGCTGAAGCCGGTCCAGCCCCATCAGGGACAGGTCGTCCCGACGCGCTTGGCCTGGGATTTGATGCCGGTCTGCACGGGCGAGGCGACGGCCTTGGCGGAGGTGGCCGTGCCGTCGTAGATCCCCGAGCCGAAGGCGCAGTCCCCGGCCGACCAGTAGGCGTTGGCCGATCCGCCGGCGCTGCCGTTCACGGTCACACCCTTGGCGGTCGGGACACCGGCCACCGTGAACGGCTTCGTCCCGCTCTGGCCCGTCCTGGCCATCTGCAGGAAGAGTGCCGCGCCGGTCTGGGCGCCGGCCGGGTTGCTGAATTGCAGCACGATGGACAAGCCCTCATTGGCGTTCGAGCCCTTGGTCGACTCCTCGACGGCCTTGACGAACCCGGCCTTCTGCAGCGTGCTGATGGCGCTCTTCCGCTGCTTCCTGTTCAGCGACCCTCCTTCGAGCAGGCCCGCCGCCGTGGTCATGGTGCTGGGGTGGCCGCCCACCGTGTAGCCGGGCATTTCGTTGGACTTGAGCAAGAACCGGTCCAGCGACGACGAAGAGGCCGCACCTGCCGGCGTCCCGAAGCTGAGCACGGGAAGGAGGAGCGCACCGAGCACCAGCGCGGTCCACCCTGACTTGCCGTCCTCTCCGATCGGGGGCCGCTCAATTGGTGGCGGCGGGCTGGCCGGCGGACGCGGGCTGACCGAGCGACTCTTCGACCAGCTGGGAGAGGTCGAGCACGCGCACGTCGCCCTCTTTGGCATTGGCCCGCACGGCGTCATCGAGCATGATCATGCAGTAGGGACAGGCGGTCGAGACCACGTCAGCCCCCGTCCCGAGCGCCTCGTCCATGCGCTCCATGTTGACCCGCTTGCCGATGTTCTCCTCCAGCCACATGCGGGCGCCGCCGGCGCCGCAGCAGAAGCCGCGCTCCTTGCAGCGCCGCATCTCGATCTGCTCCACACCCGGAATGGCACTGAGCACCGAGCGCGGCTCCTCAATGATCCGGTTGTGCCGCCCGAGGTAGCAGGGGTCGTGGTAGGTGACCTTGCCCGAATAGCCCGAGCCCGGCGTGAGCTTGCCCGACGCCACCAGGTGCTCGAGCAGCTCGGCGTGGTGGATGACCTCGTAGTTGCCACCGAGAGCGGGGTACTCGTTCTTGATCGTGTTGAAGCAGTGCGGGCAGCTGGCGATGATCTTCTTTGCCCCTGCCTCATCGAGCGTGGCGATGTTCATCTTCGTCTGCTCTTGGTACAGGTACTCGTTGCCCAGCCGGCGGACCGGGTCCCCGGTACAGGACTCCTTGGGTCCGAGGATGCCGAAGGTGACCCCGGCCCGGTGCAGCATGCGCGCCGTGGCTTGCACGCCCTTGCGCGCCCGCTCGTCGAGAGCGCCGGCGCAGCCGACCCAGTAGAGGTATTCGATGTCGTCCGGGATCGTGCCCGTGATGACGGGGATCTCGAAGTCCAGGCTCTGCGTCCACTCGGTCCGCTTGTTCTGCCCCAGGCCCCAGGGGTCGCCCTGGTTCTCGACGTTGCGCAGCATGAGACCGGCCTCGCTCGGGAACTCGGACTCCATGAGCACCTGGTAGCGCCGCATGTCCACGATGGCGTCGATGTGCTCGATGTCGACCGGGCACTCGTTGACGCAGGCGCCGCAGGTGGTGCAGGACCACAGCACGTCGGGGTCGATGACGTTGGGCACCAGGGCGGTCTGCTCGCCCTCGCCCGTGAGTAGCGGAGTGGCCGAGGCGAACATGTTGTCGCGCAGCCCCATGATGAGCAGCTTGGGTGAGAGCGGCTTGTCCGTCGTCCAGGCCGGGCAGGCCGACTGGCAACGCCCGCACTCGGTGCAGGTGGCGAAGTCGAGCATCTGTTTCCAGGTGAAGTGGCCGATCTCGCCAACGCCGAACACCGTGTCCTCGTCGACGTTCTCCATGTCCATGTCGGGCGTGCTGTAGAGCGCGCCGAGGGCCCGGGGACGTCGGGAGAACGCCACGTTGATAGGTGCAAAGAAGATGTGCAGGTGCTTCGAGTACGAGACGAAGACAATGAAGCCCGAGATGATGGCGATGTTCAGCAGCAGGAAGACGGTCACCAGCACCGCGTTGGTCCCGGCGCCGAGCGGGGCCAGGAGCTTGGCCACGGCGTGGGAGGCGAAAGCGCCCCAGCCGTAGGGGAACTGGGTGGGGTCGGCGTTGATCTGCGCGCCCCGGTAGATGAGGAGCGTGATCATGACGCCGGCGATCATGAGGAGGGTGAGCCAGGCAGCATCGAGGTGGGACCCGAAGAAGCGTGACTTGCGCTCGAGGCGGCTCGGGGCGTTCTTCAGGCGGATGATGGAGAAGGTGACGAGGGCGATCAGAACCGCCACGGTGAAGAAGTCCTCAATGAAGCCGACCCAGTTCCAGGTCCCGATGATCGGGATGTGGAAGTACTTGTTGAAGAGGTCCCCGTAGGCCTCGATGATCGTCAGCAGCAGAATCGTGAAGCCCCACATGGTGAAGAAGTGGGCCAGGCCGGGGACGGTCCACTGCAAGAGCTTGCGCTGGCCGGCGACCTCGACGGTCTCGGCCTCCACCTTTCGCCTGAGAGGTCCTCGGGCCCGGTTGGGGTCCTTCTTCCCCGAGCGGATGAGCTTGGACAGCCAGTGGAAGCGGCGAGCGGCAATGCCGAAGCCAATGACGGTGACCAGGAGTCCAATGATGATTCTGACGGGCACGAATGCTCCTCGCCTATCTCAGATCGTGGAACGGGAACGGTGACGGAGTGCGAGCGTCACCTGGGATTTCGATGCGGCCCAGAGGATAGTGGGGCTACCCCACCTGGGCGTAGTCCGGGGTCAGGAGGTGCCATTGCCGGATGCCGGCGACGTCCGCTCGATGCCCGGGCCGGCACTCCCGGAAACCCGGCTCCCGGCCGCCTCGGGAGCCTTCCCGCCGACCGGTCTGTGGCGCACCGAAACACGTCAGGTCGTGGGTCTGGCCGGCGGTGCGCGTTTGCCCAGCGTGTAGATTTGCGAGGTTCTCGCGGGCGTAGTTCAGAGGCAGAACATCAGCTTCCCAAGCTGAGAACGCGGGTTCGATTCCCGTCGCCCGCTCTCCGTCGCCCGCTCTCAGACACCGTTGCCCGCTCTCTCACGTAACCCCAGTTCGGCGGCCCGGATCAGCTCGCAAGCCGATGATTCCGATCCGACCTTCCGCCACTCACGGGCCACAGACGGGCCACGAGCCACGAGCGACGAGCCACGAGGTCGTCCAGCCTTCTGGGGCTGAGTTGTCTTGGAAGTGCCGCCGCTCGACCCTCCGGTCGATGGGGAGATCCGAGGAAACAGTGAAGTGTTCATTTCTCGGAAACACCCCCGTTATGCGGCAATCGTACGGTCTCGAAAGCCGACCGGGATCGCAGCTGCCGCCCCTGACCAGCGACCCAGTCATCGAAACCAAGAAGGAGGCCTTTCATGAGTGGGAGCACGGCCAGGTTGCAGGCAATCGGCGCCATCAAGGGGTATGAGCCGCCTGAGAAGGTGTTCAAGATCGAAGAGGAGCCCGGAGAGGTCTTCGGTTCCAATGTCTTCTCCAAAGCCGTCATGCAAAAGCGATTGCCCAAGCCCGTCTTCAAGTCCTTAATGGCCACAATTGAGCATTCCAAGCCACTCGATCCCACAGTGGCCGACGTGGTGGCCGCAGCGATGAAGGACTGGGCCATGGAGAAGGGCGCCACTCACTACGCTCACGTCTTCTATCCCCTCACTCACCTCACGGCCGAGAAGCACGACAGCTTCTTTGAGCCCGCAGGCGACGGTTCGGCGATTGCTGAGTTCCAAGGCAAGACCCTGACGCAGGGCGAACCTGACGCCTCAAGTTTCCCAAACGGTGGCCTACGCGCCACCTTCGAAGCTCGGGGCTACACCGGCTGGGACGCCACCAGCCCCGCGTACATCCTCGAGAATCCCAACGGCAACACCCTTTGTATTCCGACTGTCTTCATCTCCATGACGGGTGAAGCACTGGACAACAAGACGCCCTTGCTCCGTTCCCAGCAGGCGATGGCTAAGCAGGCCGAGCGTGTGCTGAATCTTTTTGGCCATGAGAACCCTGATGCGGTGGTGTCTTTTGCAGGTGCGGAGCAGGAGTACTTCCTCATTGATCGAAGCTTCTTCCTTTCCCGTCCCGATCTGCTGAATGCCGGACGCACGCTCTTCGGTGCGAAGCCGCCAAAGGGACAGGAATTCGATGACCACTACTTCGGGGCCATCCCCGACCGAGTACTCGCATTCATGATGGATGCCGAGCGTGAGCTGTTCAAGCTCGGTATCCCGGCCAAGACCCGCCACAACGAGGTGGCGCCCGGTCAGTTCGAGTTAGCCCCAATGTTCGAGCGCTCGAATGTTGCGGCAGATCACCAGCAGCTTTTGATGACCACGCTAAAGAAAGTGGCCCAGAAGCACGGCATGGAGTGCCTCTTCCACGAGAAGCCGTTCGCGGGCATCAATGGATCGGGAAAACATGTGAACTTCTCGTTGGGCAACTCGACGCAGGGAAATCTCCTCCTGCCGGGCGATACTCCGCATGACAATGCGCAGTTCTTGGTCTTCTGTGCTGCCGTGATCCGATCGGTGCACAAGTACGGCGGCCTCCTGCGTGCCTCGGTTGCCTCCGCCACCAACGACCACAGGCTCGGGGCCAACGAGGCGCCCCCGGCCATCATCTCGATCTTTCTCGGCGATCAATTGGCGGATGTGTTCGAGCAGATAGCGCAGGGCGGGGCCAAGTCCTCCAAAGAGAAGGGTCAGATCGAAATCGGCGTGGACACCCTCCCGGTGCTACCAACGGACCCTGGCGACCGCAACCGGACGAGCCCCTTTGCGTTCACTGGCAACCGCTTCGAGTTCCGGGCTCCCGGCTCGTTGCAATCCATCGCCGGGCCAATGGTCACTATCAACACCATCCTGGCCGAGGCCCTCGACCACATCGCGACCGAGCTGGAGGCACTGGTCGCCAACGGCACAGAGTTCAACGCCGCCGTGCAGACGGTGCTCCACGAGATCATCACCGAACACGGCAACGTTGTCTTCAACGACGACGGCTACGCCGATTCGTGGCAGGTCGAGGCTGCTGTGCGGGGGCTCCCCAACCTACGGACCACCCTCGATGCTCTCCCAGAGCTCATCACCGAGGACTCGATGGAGCTCTTCAGTCGTTACGGCGTCTTCAACCACCGGGAGATGCAGAGCCGCTACGAAATCGCCCTTGAGCAGTACATTCTGGCTATCACTGTTGAGGCGAATCTAAGCCTCGAAATCGCCAACACGATGATCTTGCCGGCAGCGATCCGCTACCAGACCGAGCTGGCCACCAACGTCGCCAGTCTCAAGATTGCCGGAGTCGAGATCGACACCGCCACCCTCAATGAGGTGTCATCTGGCATCGGCGACCTGCGAGCAGGGATTGCCGCACTCAGGTCCGAACTTGCCCACGATGACGTCGAATCGGCAGAAAAACATGCTGAGCACGCGGAGAAGGGTTTGCTGCCGGCCATGGACACAGTCCGCGCCGCCTCCGATCTGCTCGAAACGATGATCGCTGATGACCTGTGGCCGTTGGCGACGTACCAAGAGATGCTCTTCATCCTCTGACCGTGTGAACATCGAAGTGTGGGAGACCCAAGTCGACGACCACGCTTCGGACACAGGCGTCGGACACCGGCGTCCCACCTGAGCCCACCCGCTCGGACCCTGGGTACAGCTACGCATGAAGGTTGCCGTCACGTCGCTGGACATTGAGAAGAGGCCAGTGCTGCCTTTGGCGCTTGGAGCGGAGTCGTCTCACCCCGGCATCAGACAGCAGACCCGACCCATTGGTCGGAGCCTCGTACCGAGCACCACTATCTCCTCGACGACCGTTTCGGCGTACGATGCTGAAGAGACACGTACTGCATCGCTCGAGTTTCAGACGGAGGCAAGTAGATGATGGTCCAGTTCGTCACGGTCGTTCCGTGTTAGCCAGCGCCGGAGCCACTTTCGGGGGCATCATCGGCTTCATCATCTGGATCTTGATCATGATCTGGATCTACAACATCGCCAAGCGCAAGGGTCGTCATGCCCTCGGCTGGCTGATCCTTGGCTTCTTTTTCTCGATCATCACCCTCATCGTCTTGTTGGTGTTGCCCTCGAAACGCACGACTGACTCCCGCTCTCGGTAACACCCTGTGTGATGCAGGCATGTCGGCAGTCGGAGCGTGTGAGCGCACGTCACGAGAGCGCATGAACGACGCGACGAGTGTGCGATGGCCCGCCCGTCGTTCTAGTGGCCGCGGACTCCCTTGCGACGGGGCTGATACGAGAGCGGGAGCTGCCCGTAAAGGAGAGTAAGCAGCTCCCGTCGACGGATGTGGTTCAGCTGATGTTCGTGATCTTCTGTGTGATCACAGAACGGACAGTCGTCTTCCTCGAAACCTAACGATCGTTCCGCGTTGAAATGTTTCATAGCGCCGGGTTGCTGTATCGGCCGATTCGGGTGCCAGCCTTAAGCGCTGTCGTATCGACGCTTTCGGCCCAGACTTGAGCCAAACTTCCGGCGCTGCGCTTCTCGGAGCTACTCCGAGCTTCACCGAAATGGTGCGTCCGTCCCAGATGCGCCGTTGGACACGCAGGACGGCCGCACGACCTGGTTATCGGTAGGTGGGTTGTGCTGCGGCATGATTCTCCCGTGCTCAAGAGAACCGCCGGACAAGGTCGCTATGCCAGAACTGAGCGAGAGCAGCGCTGGATTTTGGCCGGACTGCCCGACGATCTCACCGAACCGATCGAGATTCACGATCGCTACCTCACTGGGTCATCGCTGCGCCTTCGCCAAATGCGTTCGGGATCGGACGTCGTCTTCAAGCTGGGTCAAAAGGTTCGGGTTGCCTCTGGTTCTCCAGAACACGTGTTGATCACCAATCTGTATCTCAGCCAGTACGAGTTCGACTCTCTCAGTCGATTGGAAGGTGCATCTCTCGACAAGATCCGTTGGCACTGGCCGACCCGGGATCGAGTGTTGTCGGTCGATCAGTTCGACGGAACTCTCGCAGGTCTGATCCTTGCCGAGGTCGAACTCAGCGAAGATGACCCATTTCTCGACGCTCCAACGTTTTCGGTTGCAGACGTAACTCACGAGGACCGCTTTTCGGGGGGCCACCTGGCGCACCTCACGACCGACGAGGCGGCGGCTCTCCTCGCTCACGTGGTCGCACTCATCCGCGAGCGAGGTGCGGAGTAACTCGAGTTCGGCCCTCCCCCGACGAAATCGGCGAGCGGGTCCTGGCGTCTGATCCGCCGCCATCCTCTCGGAATCTGCGTACCGGCCCGCATGCGCTCAGACGGCGCACTCCGATTCGGTGGCTGATCTGGCGCGGCGGCCTGGCTTCCTCAACCCGCCCGAGTGAGGGTAAGCCACCTGGTTGAACCGGCTGTCGCCTGCACGCCTCACGCTTTAGAGGCGACATCGAAGGTGAGCCCCGTGAGCGGAAACCGCTCGGTGCCTGTGGTGTAGCAAACCTCGACCCCGTACTCGAGCTGTGTTGGCACGTCGGTGGACTTGACGATCCCCTGCGATACCAGCCACTTGAAAGCGGCGAGGATGTCCACTGAACCCGAAGAGACCTGAGTATCGCGGAAGAACATCAACTCGCCACCATTGTTGAGGAAGTGGTAGTGCACGCCGTCGAGAGTCACTGCCGTCGTCGCTTTGTTGGGCCAGTGCGACTGGGCTCCGGACCATTGATTCCAGATCATGATCTCGGTGCCCCAGTTGTTCAGCCAAAGGTCGTATGCCGCATCCCATCCCCCGGCTCCGGAGGGAAAGTCTTCCGAGAACGTGGAGGTAATGGAGTTCCACCCGGAAATGGGCTTGGTCGACCGGTGATCACGACCGCCGACGTCGTACTCGGTGTCCGGATAGGTCTCCACTGCGCCACCGTTGTTGGGCTGCGTCGACACCGCACTCCAACTGGACTGGTTACACACGTCGATCGTCTGAGGTCCGGCTGACCCGTTCCATGCGTCGTTGTTGACCCACCAATTTTCAGGACTGGCCCGGCCGGTGCCGATGTTCTTCGTTCCCGAGGCCTCACGGGTGGAGTAGGTCGGATGTGTGCAGCGTGCTTCAGAAGGCTGGCCGGAGGCAGCGGCCGCGGTTGCGACGGTGGTGGTGGTAGTGGAGGCGGCGGTTTTGCCCTTGCACTCGAGGGACCCTTGCGTCGCGCTCGTCTGTTTGAAGACCAGCTGACTGCCCGAGCAGGTGGCGCTCTGAGACTGCCCCGAAGTGAGCTGAATCTGCGCGGAGGCTGCGAGCGCGACAGTCGAGCCTGCGAGCAAGGCAGCGGCTATCACGCACACAGCGAGGATCCGTCTCATCTTTCTCTCCAATGTCGCTGCGGCCACCGTAGGCGGAAGTCAACGATCCGTCATGTCGGTCACTCCCGACCATCACCCGAGGTCGAGCGGCTGATCAGTACCCGTCTCAAGAGCCGCAGCACAACGAACGGACAACCCAACGCTCCCGCGGGCAGCCAGTGCCTTCATCCACCAGGCGAGACCCGCGGTGCTGGACGTGCCACTCACACGTCGCAACTCTCACCCCCCTCAAGGAGCGGCGATTCCGTGGGGAAATACATCTGAACCGTAGAAATGAAGGTCAGATATCCGCCGACACGGAGGGCCCATGGGGTTACCCCGCTTACGACTAGGGACCGCGAGTTCTCAGCTAGGTGCTCCAACGCCGAACCAACAGAATCGTCGCCCCGAAGAGTAGGGCCGCAGAGGAGAACAAGATCCCTGACTCGCGCCACTGCAAGTTCCAATAGTGACTGTTCGGCTGGTAGTAAGTGCCCGTCTGTACATGATGCGCGGTGAGGCACGCCGTGTATCCAGTGCCGTTCGCAAGTCCGCTCTGTGCGGGGTTCGATGGAAGAGGGGGATCCTCGCAGCGCTGAGCCGCTGCGTCCGCTGAGGGACTGTGTGGAGGCTGCTGGGACTCCGGGGCGTATCGATAACCGAATCCAAGATCCCACGCTTCGTCGGCCACCTTGTAGGCGTTCGAAAGCACCTGCTGATTGCCCTGGGGCGAAGTGGAGAACGCAACAAACACTTGGGGGGCGAGCGAGGGCCGGACGTACAGGACCATCACGACCGAGACCGCCGTGTACAGGGCGATCGTTCCGACGATCGCCCACGACACCCTTCTGAAGAGAGCGCCCAAGGCGGCTCCCAACGCAAAGGCGAACACTGTGTACGCGACCGGAGCAAAGCCGGTTGTCGGGAAGAACTGCGGCTGCATCCGCCCAACTTGACCCAGAAACAGCCCGTCGGGTCCTCCCAAATCGCGCAAGGCCAGTCCGGGAAGCTGCTCGTAGGTCCTTCCTGCCCACCATTGAGCAACCAGCGTCAGGGCGACCACGACGGGGACGATGATCAGGAGAACCGTCAGGCACTTGAGCATGAGCCATTTCGTCCTCGAGATGCCCTGGGTCCAGGCCAGTCGGTTGGTGTGTCGTTCCAACTCGCCGGCCACCAGTGGCGCACCGAAGATGATGCCGAGCAGACACGGAATGAAGAGCACCAGAAGGTTCAGCACTGTTGCCTGGTTTGAGATCGACCAGGCGCCTGAGTTGATGGGACAACGAAACGTGTTGTAGCGGCACGCCTGGCTGGTCAGTGAGGACTCATAGTCGCGGCCAAGGAGATACATCCACGAGCCGAGCCCGATGATGACCAGGGCAACCACACTCAGCAGGACGCGGTGGCGCCGTAGCACGAGCCAAATCATGATTGCCCCTCCCTGGAGTCGGCGGGCTGACTTCCGAGCGGAGATCGCCTGGTCGGCGGAGTCGAGAGGTAGGCGAGCACGATCTCTTCGAGATCGGGCTCGAGCATTCGCCAGGGTGGCTCCACCGGTCCACCGTTGCTTCGCACCAACAAGGTCGACTGGCGCTCTGCCTCCCGGGTTGAGATGACCTCGACGTTCGGCGGCAACGTCTCATCGCGTGGACCAGTGAGGATTCTGTGGTTCGACAGCAGCGCTTCGATGGAACCTGTAACCCTGACGTTCGAGGCCGAGAGGATGATCAAGTGATCGCACACCGGTTCGAGCTCACTGATGATGTGCGAGGACAGAAAGACCGTCGTGCCCCGGTCAGCCACCGACGCCAGAAGCATTTCGAGAAGCTGACGCCGAGCGAGGGGGTCCAGACTGGCGACCGGCTCGTCCAACAACAAGAGGTCCGGTGACTTTCCCACGCACAGGGCCAGAGCAACCAGCGCTTGTTGGCCAAGTGACAGTCGATCCACCCGTTGGTCGAGCGGAATGTTCGACTCACCCAGCCATCGGAGCGCAGCGGAATTGTCCCACGTTGCGTTCAATTTCCTCCCCAGAGTCAAGGTTTCCCCGACACGCAGGCTCCCGTAGAGCGGGCGCAGCTGGTCGAAGTATCCGATCCTGGACAGATGCTGAGTCCCATTCGGCCGCACCGCACTGCCGAATATCTTCACGGTGCCCTGCGTCGGTCGTGAAAGGCCGGCGGCCATTCGCAGCAGGGTGGACTTGCCTGCTCCGTTTGGTCCAACCAGACCAGTGACCGACCCCTCCGATACGGTCAACGAACAATCCCGAAGAGCCCATTTCTTGCCGTAGCGTCGGCCAAGGGCAACCGTCTCGAGTGCGGCTGAAGTCATGCCTCCTCCTTCTTCGAAGACTCGGTGGCTTCGGCGACCAACGCAGCGATTGCTTCATCCCCGAGGCCGGCTGCCCGGGCAGCCCTCATCCATTTCTCCAATTGCCGCTGCAGTTGCGGCTGCTCGTGCGGCACTTTTGAAAGCGAACGCCTGATGTACGTGCCGCTCCCTGGGCGTCCCTCCGTCAGCCCCTGGGCTTCGAGATCCCGATAGGCCCGGTGGACCGTGTTCGGGTTGATGGCGATCTGCTTCACCACATCACGAACGGTGGGCAGTCGATCTCCGGGGCGCAGCAAGCCGAGGCGGAGCGCCTGGCGGACTTGATCGACCACCTGCCGATAGGCCGGGACTCCGGACTTTCGATCCAGTCGGAACTGGATCGTCGGGTCGGGGGTCACCTATTCCAATGTACTAGTAAGTTAGGACAACTGCAATCGTCAGGAAGCGTGGTCGTGGAGACGGGCCCAAACAGGTCGGAGGCATCGACGACACTTGCACCGTCGTCCGAATACAGCGAGGCGCCGCTGCTCTCCTGAACTCTCGATTCGCCTGGCACGTCACGCTGACGCAGCAAGACGGAGGCGTGGGTATCGAGAGCTCACACCGGTCATTGCTCGTCACATCTCGTCCCGGAGTCGCGGACGGTGCATCGCTGCCGAGACGCCCTACGGACCCCGTGTGTGGTCAGATGAAGTCCGTCGGTCAGCTTGTTGGATCACTACATGTTGGAGGTCAGATGCGTACAGACATTTGTGACGGAGGAACTTTCCCTGACTTTTCTCTCGCCGATCAAGCGGGCAAGACACGCTCGCTGTCGGAGCTGCAGGGGGGCAATGTCATGGTGCTCCATCTCTCCCGTGGGAGCTACGACCCCAAGGAGCACCAGTTCCTTCGACAGCTCGTCGATGCCTATCCCCAGTTCAAAAATGGTTACACGCGCTTGGTGGTGATCTCGACGGACAATCAGCTCAACATCAACGAATTCCGCGACGCGTTGGGTGCCACGTGGCCATTCTTGTCGGATCCAGATCGAGTTGTTCAAAAGGATCTCGATATCCAGGAGTACACGGATGAGCCCCACGATCCGATGATCCCGCACACATTCGTCCTCGAGCCGCACCTCAAGATCTTCAAGATCTACAACGGCTACTGGTACTGGGGTCGCCCCACAATGGCGGAGCTGCACGTGGATCTCCGGGACGTGTTCCAGCGAATCCGACCGGATTTCGACCTGGCTGCCCCCGGCTTGAAGGAGGCGTGGGAGCGAGGCGATCGCGACCGATTCTTGGTCGACACTCTGGAAGAGCCCATCCGATACACCGAGGGCAAGAGCATCGGCATAAAGCGCTGACCGGCGAGCCGGCGTCGCCGGGTCTGACGTCTCACACAATCCCGACCCCGGCGACCCCTCGCCCGTCTCACCATCCGTTCTGAGCTCCCCACGTGGCGCGACGCACTCGGATTAGGTTGCTGAGATGACAGCACGAATCGCCTCGAAGCTCGGTGCGGTCATTGCCCTCGGCGCGCTTTGCTTGGCCGGATCGAGTGCCGCCAGTGCTACCTCGGGTGGATCGGGCAACAATGCCTACGCCGGTGCCCCGGCCCAGATTCGCTCGGCCGGGCCCGGCCAATGGCCGCTCCCGGGCCATGACTATGACAACACTCGAGACGCGGGCCGTTCACCCGTTACGGCGCGGTCGGTTTCCAAGCTGCTGACGGCCTGGTCTGTCCCGATGATGGGAGCGCTCACCACCGCCCCGATCATTGTGGGAAACCGGATCTACGTCGAGGACAACAGCGGATCGGTGGCGAGCATCGATCGATCGAGTGGGCGCTTGATCTGGCGCAGCGCCGCTTTGGGCTTCTCCATCGGCCCCAATGGCGTGGCGTTCGGATGGGGAAAGGTGTTCGCAGCCACCACGAATGGCGTGGCCGCGCTCAGTGCAACCACGGGTCGTGTGCTGTGGAATCACCGACTGACAACGACCGCCACGGAAGGTGTCGATATCCAGCCGACGGTCGTCGACGGTCTCGTCCTCATGGCGACCGTGCCGGTAGGTGTCGGTGGCATCTACACAGGCGGCGACCGAGGTTGGCTCTTCGCGCTTCACGCCGCTACGGGCAAGACCGCCTGGTCCTTCGACACGGTCGCATCGCCCGACCTCTGGGGAAATCCGGCGGTCAACTCCGGCGGCGGCGCCTGGTATCCACCCGCAATAGACCTCGCCGCGAACCGGGTCTACTGGGGTACGGCAAACCCCGCTCCATTCCCGGGAACGCCACAGTTTCCGAACGGTAGGAGTCGACCTGGTTCAAACCTCTATACCGACTCCACTGTGGCGCTCAATCTCCGCACCGGCCGGCTGGAGTGGTACCACCAAGCCACGTCCCATGACATCTTCGATCGCGACTTTGTGCACACCATGATCGTGGACATCCCACGTTCCGGCCGCCGCGTTGTCGTCGGGACCGGCAAGAGCGGGCTCGTCGTAGGTCTTGATCCGGCATCGGGCCATCTGGTTTGGCACACCCTGGTCGGCCTGCACCACAACGGCGAGCTGCGAGCTCTCGCCGGCCCCACCGTGGTGTTGCCGGGCACTTTTGGGGGCGTCCTGACCCCTCCCGCTTCGGCGGATGGGACGGTCTACGTGGCCACCTTGAACGCACCCGACACCTTGTATCCCGACACGACGGCCTACTTCGGCGGCAAGTTAGGAACGTACCCCGGTGACGTGGTCGCGCTGAATGGGGCGACGGGCAAGGTCGTCTGGGACACTTCGGTGCCCGGTGACCCCACCGGAGGCGTCACAGTGGTGAACAACCTCGTCTTGACAGCCACGGATCAAGGGAATCTGGTGGCGATCAACCGCGCCACAGGTCGCATTGTCTGGGTCCACACATTGCCCGGAGCCGTAAACGGCTGGTTGTCGATTGCAGGAAACCTTGTCGTCGTCCCAATCGGGGGTACGCATCCTCCTGAGGTACTCGCCCTCCGTCTGCCGACCAGCACGAGGTAGCCGACAGATCGTGGCGCAGAGGCCCGGCCGACCGGAGTACGTCACTCATCGAGATTGAGACGTTCGAGTCCGGCGACGATCTGCGAAAAGACCTCTTCAACGCCTTGGTCGCCGTCGACGTTCAGGATCAGCCCGCGTCGCCGATAGAACCCCAGGAGCGGCTCAGTTTCCGCAACGAACACTTCAAGCCTGTGCGCCACGACATCCTCTGCGTCGTCGATTCGACCCTCCTGCCCGTCCCGGATGCGCAACCGACGTTCGAGCTCGTCACGTGGAACGTCGAGGTGCACAACCGCCTGAAGCTCGATGGTTTTGATCTTTCTCGCCGCGTCGTACGCAGCTTTGGCCTGCCGAAGGTTGCGCGGAAAGCCATCCAACACGTAGCCGCCACGATTGGCCGCTTCAACCAATGGCGCCGCCAGGAGGTCAAGGATCAGGTCGTCAGGGACCAGATCGCCTCGCCGCACGGCCTCGGTTACTTTCCTTCCGATCTCTGAATGCTGCGCTATCTGTTGACGCAGCACGTCACCGCTCGATATATGCGTGATCCCATAGTGATGGGCAAGCTTCTCCGCCTGGGTACCTTTTCCGGCACCGGGCGGGGCCACCAACAAGACTCGCACGAGCAGAAGTTAGTCCTCGAAGCGAGAGGCCATCGACGAACGATCCGGCGACACAGATTTCGTTTCACAACGCCATGCGTGACTCACAGGTCTGCTCACATGCTCTCTGTGCTTGTCCGACCAGGGAAGGCGCTACCTATACTGCGTCGGTGCTCTGCCGAATTCTTGTGGTTGCCCTTGTCACCATGTCGGCGCTCACGGTGGTCGAGGCCAAGGGCGGCTCGCCCGCAACTGCGGCGCCGAATTCGCCCGTTGTCGGGATGGCGGCGACACCCGACAACGCTGGGTACTGGCTTGTGGCGTCCGACGGTGGCGTCTTCGCGTACGGCGACGCGCAATTCCAGGGCTCGGCGGTCAACCTTCGCTTGAACGAGCCCGTCGTCGGCATGACGGCGACACGCGACGGAGGGGGCTACTGGTTGGTGAGCGTGGACGGTGGCGTCTATGCCTACGGCGATGCCCGATTTTACGGGTCGGCAGTCAACCTTCACCTGAACAAGCCAGTCGTCGGGATGGCGGTGACGGCCGACGGGGCGGGCTATTGGTTGGTCAGCACGGACGGTGGGGTCTTCGGCTACGGCGACGCACGGTTTTACGGCTCGACCGGCGGAATCGTTCTCAACAAGCCGGTGGTCGGCATGGCCGCCACGTCCGATGGTTCTGGCTACTGGCTCGTGGCGTCCGACGGCGGCGTCTTCGCATACGGCGACGCGACGTTCCACGGCTCGACCGGCGGGATCGTCCTCAGTGAACCGGTGGTCGGCATGGCCTCGACGTCCACTGGTGGCGGCTACTGGCTCGTGGCGTCCGACGGCGGCGTCTTCGCGTACGGTGACGCTCGGTTCTACGGTTCGGCCGCCGGTGAAGTCCCGGGCGAGCCCATTGTCGGCACGGTCGCAAGCTCAGATGCTGGCGGCTACTGGATCCCAACCGCGGATGGTCGAGTGTTCACTTTCGGCGACGCCAAGTTCTTCGGGGCAATCTCGAAGATCATCGCCCTCTATGGCGACTCACTTGGGATGGAATCGGCGCAGACCTTTGAGTACCTGGCCGGCACATCTGGAGCTCTCACGTTGTTGCGGGCCTTTGGTGGTGCGGCCATCTGCGACGACTTGGAGGACATGGCGAGCGACGTGGCGACACTGCATCCCACCGTCGCGGTGATCGAGTTCTCGGGGGACAACGAAACGCCCTGTATGGCGCCCTACACGAAGGGAACGACCGCCTACTACGAGAAGTACCAAGCCGATGCCCAGACAGCCATCAATATCTTCCGGAGCAACGGGATCCCGGTGGTCCTGATCGGCGCACCCCCGGATGCCTTTACGGACCTCACCGCGAACATCGACGTTCTCAACCAGATCTACGTAACGCTTGCGGCAAACAATTCGGGTGTCCTCTACGACGCTGCGGGCCAGTCCGTCTCGTCGAATGGTCAGTTCACGAAGACACTGCCTTGCCTTCCCATCGAGCCCTGCACCGGTCCGTCGGGCACAAACGTGGTGAGGTCGCCGGACGGCGTGCATTTCTGCCCGGACGGGATGGTCACGGAAGAGAACCTCTTCAGTGTGTGCGACGTGTACTCGTCGGGGGCCTTCAGGTTCGCCGCTGCCATGCTCGGTCCTGCCCTTGGTGAGTAATCCCGACCGCCACAATCCCGACCACAACAGTCCCGACCACCACAGTGCTGAGGCGGACCGCTCCCTTTGAGCAGTGTGACGACGGCTTACGGGGCGGCTGAAGCTGGCACGAACTTCTTCTAGCCTTGCCGACGGGCGGCACATGACCGAGGGACAGCACATGGGAGGGGTACCGATGGCCAGGCTCCAGGTGTGGAACCCTCCTCCCATGTGCTCGTTCTGCGGGAAGAGCCAGGACAGGGTCACGAAACTCGTGGCCGGGCCGGGCGCCTGGATCTGCAACGAGTGCGTCGACCTCTGCAACGACATCATGTCCGGCGAGGCCGATCAGTCGGCCGGCGAGACGACGGGGATGCGCACCCCATCGGTCGGCACATGGAGAGCCTCCTCACCGGAGAACCGGTCGGGCGATCCCGTGGCCACTCGATCGCCACGGCTCGTCCTTGCTTCCGGCTCGCCCTCCCGACTCGCCGTCCTGCGCGATGCCGGCTTTGATCCCGAGGTGGTCGTCAGCGGCGTGAGCGAGGAACTCGATGGCCTCACCCCCGCGCAAGCCGTTGTGGTCCTGGCAGAGCGCAAAGCGCTGGCCGTCGCGGACCACTGCGGGGACAGCTTGGTCATCGGCTGTGATTCCATGCTCGAGTTCGACGGCGAAGCGCTCGGCAAGCCCGCCTCGGGTGCCGAAGTCGTGCACGTCTGGAGGCGGCTATCCGGGAGACAGGCCACGCTGCACACGGGCCACTGCCTTATCGAGACGTCAACCGGACACCGTGTCAACCGGCTCGCGAGCTCGGTGGTGCAATTCGGCGTCCCCAGCGAAACAGAACTCAGCGCCTACGCGGCCACGAGCGAACCGCTCTCACTGGCTGGGGCATTCAGCATCGAGGGGCTCTCCGGACCCTTCGTCGAGGCGGTGCACGGCAGCCCGAGCAACGTCCTGGGTCTGTCATTGCCGGACCTCCGCGAGATGCTGTTCGAGGTCGGCGTCCAGGTCACCGACCTGTGGAGAAGAGACCGGAAGTAGGACACTGCGCGTTCCGCGTCGTCACCGGCTTTGACCGCGCCCGTCACCGTTCGATCATCCCCATCTGCTGCGCATTGTGGTGGTCGCCTGCTGCCGGAGGAAGCTGATTGAGCCTGTCGATCTGCTGAGCACTGAGCTCGAGCGCGTCCGCAGCCACGTTCTCCTCAACTCTCGGGAGGTGCTTGGTGCCGGGAATCGGGGCGATGCTGTCTCCCTTCGTGAGGAGCCAGGCCAGTGCAACCTGACCTGGCGTCGCCCCCATCTCCGCGGCGACGCGTTCGACCTCATCGACCAGGCGTTGATTGCGCTGAAAGTTCTCGCCCATGAAGCGAGGATTGGACTTGCGGAAATCGCTGTCGTCCATCTCGTCCAATGAGCGGATCTTCCCGGTCAGCATCCCTCTTCCCAGCGGCGAGTAGGCGACGAAACCGATACCCAGCTCCCGCAAGAGCGGAAGCACCTCGTCTTCTTGATCCCGGGTGAACAAGGAGTACTCCGACTGCAGGGCGGTGACCGGATGGACGGCGTGGGCGCGGCGAATGGTCTCGACCCAAGCCTCGGAGAGGCCGATATGACGGACCTTGCCCTCCTTCACCAAATCGGCGAGGGCGCCGACCGTGTCTTCAATAGGGGTATGCGGATCCACACGGTGCTGGTAATACAGGTCGACGTGGTCGGTAGCGAGGCGCCGCAGTGAGCCTTCGAGGGCGGTGCGCACGTTCGCGGGGCTGCTGTCGAGGTGACCCGGGCCATCGCCCTCGTGCGAGATCATCCCGAACTTGGTCGCCAGCACCACCTGGTCACGACGATCCTTAATTGCCTGCCCGACCAGTTCCTCGTTGGTGAAAGGACCGTAGACCTCCGCCGTGTCGAGAAGCGTCACGCCGAGATCGAGGGCACGATGGATCGTTCGAATCGACTCAGCATCATCTTTGCCCGCTCCCGTGAAGGCGGTGGACATGCCCATGGCGCCCAGGCCGATACGGCCGACGTCGAGAGTTCCGAGGGTGATGTGCTTCATTGCCTGTGTTCCTTTCGTCTGATCCCCTGACGCACCAGTCGGAGAGTCGTCACGTTGCGTTCCTTCGGCATCACTGAGGAGGAAGGAATTGTCCCAGCTCGCGCACGACCGCGTAGAACTCCCTAACGGTCTCATGCACGATCTGGCGGACGGGGAGCACATCCGCGACGCGACCCGCCACTTGACCTCCAAAGGCGAAGCCGGCATTGAGGTCGCCTTTGAAATAGAGCTTGAGGACCCCTTCCATGCCGACAGTTCGACCCATGACGACCGAATGTTCTTGCTCCAGACTTTCGCTGAATGGGGTGCGCATGACCCGGTAAGCCGGGCTGGAGTGGGCACTGAGCATCACGGTGTCGGTGGCATCGGCCTCAGTGACCAACCGTTTGTAATTGTCGTGCACGGGGGATTCTGCGGCGCTGACCATCCGGGTTCCCATCTGGACGCCTTCCGCGCCCAACGCGAAGGCGGCAGCCATGGAGGCGCCGTCGACGATACCGCCTGCCGCAATGACCGGGAGGCTGAACGCGTCGCAGATCTGCGGGAGCAGGACCATGGTCGAGACCGGTTTTGTGCTCTTGAAGCCTCCACCTTCGCCACCCTCGACCACCAGTCCGTCGACCCCGGCATCGACGGCTTTCTGCGCAGCGCGCATCGACGGGACGACGTGGAAGACCGTGATCCCGGCGTCATGAAGCTGCTGGGTGTACCGGGCAGGATTCCCCGCGGAGGTCGTCACGAATCTGACACCTTGGGCAGCCACGAAATCGACAATGTGGGGGTCGGCAACGAACATTTGGGCGATGTTCACGCCCCACGGTCTGTCGGTTCGCTCACGCATCGCAGCCATTTCGTCCCTGACCTCGTCCAGGCGACCGGACGAGGTCTCAATGATCCCGAAGCCGCCGGCATTGGAGACGGCAGATGCCAGCTGCGCCCTGGCGATGAACCCCATTGGGGCCTGCACCAACGGGTAGTCGACGCCGAGCAGCTCGGCGACGCGGGTGCGCAACGGTGGCGGGGGTTCGGGAGGGATTCCCTCAACCTAGCCAGGACACCCATGGGCCGCTGTTACCATCGCCGGTCCAAGCGCTCGGACCGCCATGCCAGCCATGTCTCTCCGACATGCAGAGGAGAAGGACGGGCAGACGACATGAGACCGGTGGAGCTGCGAGAGCTCATGCTGATCACCATCGCGGTTCGACCCGTCGTCGACCTGGGGGGCGGACGTCGCTCTGTGGCCTTCGACGGGGGGACCTTCGAAGGAAGGGATGGCTTGATGGGGACCGTGCTCGATGGTGGCGTCGACTGGCAGACCGTGCGGCCTGATGGCGTTCTCGAGATAGATGCCCACTACGCACTACGGACCCAGGCGGACGAATCGATAGAGGTCACTTCGCAAGGTGTCCGCAAGGCGTCGGAGACGGTGGCCGCACGTCTGGCGCGGGGTGAGCTGGTGGACCCGGATGAGTACTACTTCCGAACCTTGGTCCGTCTGTCGAGCACGGCGCAGAGGCTGCGCTGGTTGAACGACCTCATCGCCGTCTCGACCGGTGAGCGCGAGCGCGCCACCGTCCGCATCCACGTACACGAGGTTCTGTGAGCGCTGCCGGGCCTGGCCTGCGCTGCCTCGTCGTTGGCGCCGGGATCGGAGGCCTGGCGACCGCCCTCAGCCTGCACGAGGTCGGGGCGCAGGTGGACGTCTTCGACGCCGTGCCCGAGTTGCGCCCTCTCGGCGTCGGCATCAATCTGCTGCCCCACGCGGTGCGCGAGCTCGATGCGCTCGGCCTCCTCGAAGAGCTGCGCGCCCGCGCCATCGCTCCGAACGTTCTCGTCTACTGCACGAAGAGGGGCCAGGAGATCTGGCGCGAGCCACGCGGCCTCCCCGCGGGCTACCCCTGGCCTCAACTCTCCATCCACCGCGGCCTCCTGCAGGAGGTGCTGCGGAACGCGGTGCTGCAGCGGCTGGGGCCCGACGCACTCCATCTGGGACGCCGGCTCGTCCGGATCGGTGGTGACGACGCGAAGCCCGTGGCCGCATTCGAGGACGGGGGCGAAGTCGAGGCGGACCTCATCGTCGCGGCTGACGGCATCCACAGCGTGACGCGGGCCCAGCACTATCCCGACGAGGGTCGATTTCTCTGGAACGGGTCCTTGCTCTGGCGCGGCATCGCAGAGGTGGAGCCCGTCCTCGACGGGCGCTCAATGATCTGGGCCGGGCATCCGGAACAGAAATTCGTCGGCTACCCCATCGCCGACCTGTCCGACGGAAGGCAGAGATTCAACTTCATCGCCGAATTGAGGCGGCCCGACTCCGATCTCGCCCGGGCGGAGGACTGGAATCGCCCAGGCTCGCTGGACGACTTCCTGCCCCAGTTCGCGGCCTGGGACTTCGGCTGGCTCGACGTGCCCGCCATCGTCGAGGGTGCACCGGAGACCTTCCTCTTCCCCATGGTGGACCGGGAGCCCATTCCGCAGTGGACGTTCGGCCGGGTCACGCTCCTGGGGGACGCCGCCCATCCGATGTACCCGATCGGCTCCAACGGTGCGTCCCAGGCCATTCTCGACGCCCGGGTGTTGGCGGGCTGCCTCCGGCGCCATCGCCAGGACGTCGATCAGGCCCTGCGCCGCTACGAGGACGCCCGCCGTCCGGCCACGGCGGCCATCGTGAGGGCGAACCGGAGCCTCGGACCGGAGATACCGATGCAGCTCGTCGAGGAGCGCGCGCCAGGCGGCTTTGCAGACATTGCGGCAGTGATCACGCCGGACGAGATCGCGGCTGTCACTGAGAAGTACCGCATGACGGCGGGATTCTCGCTGTCCATGCTGCAGCGCGGCACGTCGCTCATCGATGAGCCCTACCCCGACTGAGCCACCTCTCCGCGATTGACGCACTGCCGTACGGCGGCCAGGAGCGCCGCCGTACGCCGATCCTCTTCAGGCGTCGCAATCATCCGGTTGATGACGTGACTGAACGCCAGGCCGAGGTCAGGCTCGGCGAAGGCGATGGAGCCGCCGGCGCCGTCATGTCCGAAGGAGGCGCCGCCCAACATGGGCTGGCGCGGGAAGGGTCGGAGGAAGCCGGTGCCCCATGTGGGCCCATCGAACGGCTCGCCCCATGGCTTGCCTTCCGAGCGGACGACCGACGCGCCCGCGAGGGTCTCGGGTTGCAGGAGACGGATGCCATCGACCTCGCCGATGGTGGCCGCGTAGAGATGGGCAAGTGAGCGGGCGTTGGTGATGCCGTTCGCCGCGGGAAGCTGAAGTTGGTGGACCTCGGGTGAATTGAAGCCGAGCCCGCTGCCCGCCATGGTCACCGGCAGCAGGCCGTTGAGGGTGATGGCGCGCCAGGGAATGCTGCCCTCGGGAAACACGAGCGCGACGAGCTCGGGCGGCGCGTCGGGCGGCTCAATGGTCGACACGCGCGGTTCCAATTCGGGTGGGAGCCCGATGTAGAGGTCGAGACCCAGGGGTTTGGCCAGCTCTGTCGCCACGAACGTGGAAAGCGTCTCGCCGGTGAGACGACGGACGATCTCGCCGAAGGTCCAACTGAAGGTCACCGCTTGGTACACGTGTTCGGTTCCGGGATCGAACAGCGGCGCCTGGGCTGCCATGCGGGCCGCCATACCTGCCGGATCGGCCAGGTCCTCGAGCGAGACCGGCCCATCGACGACGGGCAGGCCCGTCCGGTGGCTCAGGACGTCGCGAACGGTCGTGGCCCCTTTGCCCTCGGCGCCGAACTCGGGCCAATAGGAGGTGACAAGCGCGTCGAGGTCCAGCTCGCCCCGCTCGGCCAGCATGTGCGCACAAATGGCCGACACGCCCTTGGTGACCGAGAACACCAGCGTCAGAGTCTCGCGGTCCCATTCCCGGCCCGTCGCCTTGTCGGCCACACCGCCCCAGAGGTCGACCACCGCCCGGCCGTCGACGTAGAGGGCGCAACCCGCGCCCAGATCGCCTTGGTCCAAGGTTGCTGCCAGTGCATCGGCGACCTGGCCGAAGCCGGGCTCGGCGAAGCCACCAAGTTCTGCCACGAGGTCCCCCTCCGATTGGATCCCGTCGACGGGTTCGCCATGAGGTCGTGCGCGGCCTGCCCTGCCACCCTACCCACCCATCTGTGTGAGCCGTCGGGGTCGGTGCCGCGGCGACGGGTCCCGGTCCGCGGAGAGACCCACCGGGATCCGGGAAAGAATTCTGGACTATCGTCCCCAGGTCAGCGGCCATATTTCAGGGCGAGGCAGCGCGGCACACTGGAGGCGGCATGAGGACCGATGCCGACGGGAACGAACCAGGCAGCAGTTCCAAGGTGATACGCGCCATCATGCCGGTGGACGTCGAGGAGAAGCAGGCCCCGGTGCTCTTCTCCGTGAACCAGTCCCAGCCCGAGGAGCCGTGACGGGGCGAGCGCGGTGACGTTCCCCGAGGAACACGAGGCCGTGTCGGCAGAAGACCGTCTCTCGCTGCTGATCGACCGGCTTCTGCACTCCATGGAGGTCGCGGCATCGACGGGAGCGTGGGATCGTGTGGTCGAGCTCGCAGGCGACGTGCTCGCCGCCGATCCCGCCAATGAGCGGGCATCTTCGATGCTGGAGCGGGCGAGGCTCGAGCGCTCCCTACCCCCCGGGCAGCGTGCTTTCGTCAGCCTGGTCTTCGCAGACATCGTCCAGTCCACCGACATGGCCGATGTGGCCGAGCCGGAGGTCATTCAGGATGTCTTCGTCCTCTACCGCAGGGTCGCCTCCGAGACCATCGAGGAGCTGGGCGGTCGTGTGCTGCAGTTCCAGGGTGACGGCGTGGTGGCGTGCTTCGGCTACCCCGCCGCACACGAGGACGACGCGTGGCGGGCGGTCCAGGCGGCCCTCCGGCTGGTCGAGCGGATGGCGCACGCGGCCATGGAGCTCCACCGTCGCCATGGCATCGAACCGGCCATTCGCGTCGGCGTGCATTCGGGCACGGTCGTGATAGCCGGGCTGGCCTCCGGGGTCCTGGACGGCTCCGCCCTCGCGGGATCGGTACCCAACGTGGCGGCGCGCCTGCAGGGCGAAGCCGAACCCGGCACCGTCGTCATCAGCGACACCACCCGGCGACTCGTCGAGCCGCATTTCGAACTGCAACGGATCGGCGCACGCTCGCTGAAGGGAATCGCGCGGCCGATGGAGCTCTTCAACGTCGTGCGGTCGAACCTTGCCGTCCCCCCCTCCGGTCGGGGGCTGCCCGAGTCGGTCGCCCTGATCGGGCGCGAGGGCCAGAGCCGCCTCCTCCGGCACATCTGGAGGCGCGTCATCCACGAGACCGGGGGTCCCCCGCGGCCGGAGGAGATGGTCGTCGTGGTCCGGGGCGTGGCCGGGATGGGGAAATCGGCGCTGGCCGCGGAGCTCTCGGCGCAGGTACGGCTCGAAGGCGGGGCCGTACTCGAGTTCAACTGCTCGCCCTATCACGGCAACGTCGCGCTCTGGCCTGTCGGTCGCATGCTCGAGCAACTCCTCGGGTTCTACCCGGACCAGCCCGCAGACGAGCGGATCGACGAGTTGGAGGCCCGCCTGGTCGAGGCCGGACTCGAACGGGACGCCCTGTCCCTCCTCGCCCCGCTCGTCGGACTCGATACCGACGAACGGTGGGCCCGTCCCGAGGTCGATGCCCTCGCGCTCCGTCAGCTGACCCTCCAGGCTCTCGTGGCGTGGCTCGCCTACACCGCAGCGTCGACGCCGACCTTGGTGTGGGCCGAGGATCTCCACTGGGCCGACCCGACCACCGTCGACCTGCTGGGATTGCTGGCAACCCAAGGCGTCCCCGGCACGATGATCCTGATCACGGCCCAGCAGGTGCTCAGCCCTCCGTGGGCGTCGTCGATCGTCGACATCGCGCTGGAACCGCTGCAGGACAAGGAAGCAGCCGGGCTCGTCGGCGCGCTCACCGACGGCAGGCTGAGTCCCGAGCAGAGCCGCCTGATCGTCGAGCGGGGAGCCGGCGTCCCCCTCTTCCTCCAGGAGCTGACGCACAGCGCCCTCGCCGCCAATCCCGGCGAGGTACTGCCACCGCGCATTCACGAGATCCTCACGGCGCGCCTGCGGGCTCCCGGCATCGACCTCCGGGTGGCGCAGTTGGCGGCCACGCTCGGTGCGGAGTTCGACGAGGAGCCGCTGCGCCAGTTGGCGGGGCGGTCGGTCGACGATGCTCTGGTCCGCCTGGAGGAGGCAGCGCTCATTGAGCGGGTGGCCGAAATCCGGCTGGGCCGGTACCGCTTCCGACACGGGCTCCTCCGTGACGCGACGTACGAGACGCAACTGCTGCCCGCCCGCCACCAGACCCATCGCAGCGTGGCGGAGCTGCTGGGCTCCGCGGCATCCTCACCCGGTGACCTGGCGGTCGTGGCGCAACACTGGGACCTGGCCGGCGATGTCGCGCAATCGATCCCGGCGTACATCGTGGCCGCCCAGTCCGCGCAGTCGACAGCCAGTCACGCCGAAGCCCGCCAGCAGCTCGACCGCGCTCTGGAACTGGCGTCGACGATGCCCGATAGCGACGAGCGCAATCTCACCGAGCTCATGATCCGGACACTGCGCGCGGTCAGCACGAGCTCACAATTCGGGTACGGCTATCCCGATGTGTTCGAGGACTTCACGGTCACCGAGGAGATCTGCCGCACACTGACGGACCGCCCGGAGATCATGCCGGCCCAAGTCGGGATCTGGAGCTATCTGCTCGTGCGCGGCTCGGTCGACGCCGCCAGCACTGTGCTCGAGCCCCTGACCGATGTGCTCGACGAGCCGACGACGGCCTGGTTCGCGCCCGAGATCAAGTCGTGCATGGGGTACGGCGCGTTTTACCAGGGCAGGCTCGAGGAGGCGCACCGCTGGCTGCTCGAGGCGTGGGAGGGCTACCGCGCACGGTCGGTCGACGCGGCGTCGTCCCCGTTCTGGCCCCTTCCCCACGACGCCGTGCCGGTGACGGCGGTCGCGCGCTCGCCTGCGTTGCGGGGCTGCGGGGCTGCACGGAGGAGAGCGCGCTCTGGGAGCGCCGAGCGATGACCACCACGGAGGAGCTGGGCTTCCCCTCCGGCCCTTTCAGCGCTGCTTTCGTCAATGTGTATCTGGCTTGGATCCGGATGATCACGGGCAACCGGGAGGAGGCCCGCGAGTTCGGACGGCGAACGATGGAGATCGCGCAGCGCTGTCGCTTCGACTACTTCCTGCTCCTCGGCACGCAATACGTCCTGCTGCCCGAGCCGGATCGGCCCTGCGAGGTGGCCGACCTCGAGGAGTACGGCCTGGGCATGGATCTGGTCGGCCACGGGGCGTTCCGCTCGACGCACCTCGGCATCGTCGCCCAGAACCACTACTTCCTGGGTCACGCCGACCTGGCCTTGCGCGTGCTCGAAGACGCCATGGAGCAGACGAGAACCTCGGGTGAGCTGGTGCACCAGCCTGACCTTCTCCGGTTGCGCGCCGAGGTCCTGACGAGCGCCCACCCCGGCCGGACGCATGAGGCGGTCAGGGATCTCGTCGACGCCATTGAGATCGGTCTGTCCCAGGGGTCGCTCCTCCTCGCGCTCCGGGCGGCCAATGACCTCGCCCGCCTCCCCCACGACCGACCGCCGGATTGGAGCGCACGGATCAGCGCCGTGCTCGAGCGGTTCCCGCCCAATTCGTCGAGCCCCGAGCTCGCCGACGCGCTCGACCTCCTCGGGACCTGATGGGGTGACCGCCGACCGCAGTGGCAGGAGTCCCCGCCGGGGCGCAGAGCGGTTCGCTGGTCAGGTGGCCGTCGTCACGGGTTCCACCGCCGAGCCCAGCATCGGCCGATCCTGCGCCTTCCGGCTTGCCCGGGAGGGCGCTTCGGTGGTCGTCAACGGCCGGGATGCGGACCGGGTCGCCGCCACCGAAGCTGCGCTGCGTGTCGAGGGATTCGCCGCTGCCGGCGTCGTCGGATCAATGGACACTGAACCGGCAGTAGAGACACTGGCGGATCGCGCCATTGAGGCGTTCGGCCGGATCGACCTGATCGTGAGCACGGTGGGCGGCGCTCCCCATCCACTCTCCTTCGATGTCATCAGCGAGGAACAACTCCTCGAGACGTTCCGACTGAACACCTGGCCGACGCTGGCTCTGGTCCGGGCCGCGCTCGCACGCGGGCTGGGCGACAATGCCGGCGCAGTCGTCACCATCTCCAGCGGTTCTCCGCGTAAGACGACCTCTGCCATGGTCTCCTACGCCGCTGCCAAAGCTGCTCTGAATGCCATGACGCGCACCATGGCGGCCGATCTGGCGGGTCGAGGGGTGCGGCTCAACGCCGTGAGCCCCGGGTTGGTCCGCACCACGGCGACGCGCCCGCTCTGGAAGACCGATGGCGGCACTGCCGCGGGATCGGCGCTCCCCCTCGGACGCCTGACCGAAGCCGAGGACGTGGCGGCGGCCGTGTGCTTCCTCCTGTCAGCCGACGCCCGGCAGATCACCGGCATCACGCTGGACGTCGACGGGGGAAACCACCTCTCCAGCGGGTGGACGCCGATTCGCTAACGGGGAAGCGACGCGGACAGCGCCCGCTTCAACGGTCCCACGACCGCTGACCCGATCAGTTCGATCTGCTCCCGGACCTGGGCGGGCGCCATGCCCGGAAGCTGCACCCGCAGGTTGAGCCCATCGGCACCGACCTCACCCATGACGGCCACCAGCCTTTCCGCCAACTCGCCCGGATCATCGGACGCCAGGGTCTGATCCGCGCCGAATGCGCCGCCGGCACCCCCGGCATAGCTCTCATACACGGCCCGCTGGTCCTCGACCAGGCCGGCGCGCACCCGGCCCAACCACACCCGACGGATCAGCACTTTGGCACCCGTGCCGCCCGCGTCGTCGAAGGCCTGCGTGAGACGGGCCAGCCGCGTCGGTGACGACATGCCCTCCATGAGGATGCCGGCGCCGTGCCGGGCAGACCGAACGGCGGCGGCGACCGAGACGGCGGCGCTCAGCACTGGCACGGGCTCCTCCCGACAGGCCAGGAGTGCGGGATCCCCCTCCAGCGCGCCCAGCTCCCGGCCGCGCAGCATGGCCACCAGGCGTGGAAGCTCCGTCTTGAAGCGGTCGACGGCATCGGCCTGACTCACTCCCGTCGCCTCGAAGTCGAGCGGGAGGGCGCCCGCAGCGACGCCGAGACCGACGCGGCCCCGGTGGCGCGCCCGGAGCCAGGCCACCTCCTCGGCGACGAGCGCCGTCGGGCGCAGGGGAAGCAGGAGCGGCGCGGCGGCGGCCCACCCCGTGGGGTTCTCCTCCAATATGAAGGAGGCCATCTGCAGAGGCTGCGCCATGTAGCCGGCGAAGCCGCCGTGGTGCTCGCTGGTCATCACGCCGTCGAAGCCGTGTGTCAGGGCAAGCGATGCCTGGGCACTGAGCTCACGGACGATGGCGCCGGCGGCCAGCTCGTTGTGTGGGTAGAGCCGAATGGAGACCGACCCCGACGCGAAGGGAGCGGTCGACGGGACGAGCGGGGCGTCCGTCACGGTGAGTCCGCCCCGGTTGCTTCGTTTCGATGCAGCCGCATCCTCAGCGGATGGTCCCCGCCCCCGGGATGAGCGGCAGATCCAACGCGGTGGCCCACCCTGACGGGAGGTCGTTGACAGCCGGCACGGCATTGAGGGCGCGCAGACCGGTGGCCAGGCAACCCGCTGCCGCGGCGTCGTGGCCCGATCCGTCGGTGAAACGGAAGGCGGTCTCCTGTGTGATCGATGGCGTGCCCTCGATCTCCACCCGGTAGACGTCATCCTGGGTGCCACGCGGCCAGTCCGGCGCAGCATCGGTGCCCACCCGGTTGACGTGCTCCAGGCAGATGCGCGGCTCGCCTTTGTAGATCCCATTGATGGTGAAGTGGATCGCGGCCACCTCACCCGGGTTGATGACTCCCTTGGCGGTCGTGATCGGCGCGTCAGTCACCCACTTGTCCCACGTCGAGGTGATCTCGTCGAGCTCGACACCGGCGGCGTGCGCCATCATCGGCACGGTGGCACCCCACGACATCACGAGGATGTCGGTGTGCTCGAGGAGCGGCGTGAATTCGGGTGGGCGCCCGATGCCCATCTCGTCCTCGTACGCACCCGTGTAGTTGATGTAGTCCACCAGCTCGAGAGCCTTGACCTTGCGCACCTCCGCGCACAGGCCCATCAGCGTCATGGGGAACAGGTCGTTGGCGAAGCCGGGGTCGATGCCTGTGGTGAAGCAGGTCGCACCTCCCTCGGCGCACGCCTCTGTGATCGGATCGATCCACGAAGGCGGATTGAGCTTCATGAACGGCCAGACCCACGGGGTCATCGCCGTCGAGGACACATCGATGCCGGCGCGCAAGAAAGCGCCCATGTCGCGGATGTTGGCGTCGGCCAGGCCGGCCGTGGGCCCGTAGTGCACCAGGGCATCCGGGCGCAGGGCGATCAGCGCGTCACGATCGTCCGTGGCGGTGAGGCCGATCGGGCCGGTGCCGCAGATCTCCCCGGCGTCGCGGCCGACCTTGTCCTTGTCGTTGACCCCGACCCCGACCAGCTCGAAGTTGGGGTGGCGCAGCACCTCGGGGATGATCATCTTCCCCACGAACCCCGTCCCCCAGACCACGACCCTCTTCTTGTCTGCCATAGGGGGCATCTTCGCACCTCGACCGGAATTCGGCCCGTCCGGGCCTCAGAACGGCACCCAATTCGTGGCGGACGAGCCCAGCCAGTCCAGGACCTGGCGCCGCGTCGTCGGGCCGTGAGGCTGCCACGCCGAAGGCAGCGCTCCCTCGTCGCGGAGTGCAGCGGCTTCGGAGATGTTGGCCGTCAGAGGATCTTGGGTCAGCCCGCACCGTGTGGCGGTCGCGTCGACGCCGAACAGCTTGGCGGCGTTGAGGCCGAACAGTCCGGCTTTCACATCATCCGTCAGGGCCGGGTAGTGATAGACGTCCTGGAACTCCGGCGTGATCTCGAAGGTCCGCATGGCCATGATTTGGGGCTCGGGGCTCCCGTACCAGATGGCGTCGGTGCCCCACATGACCCGCTCCGAGCCGACCCGGCTCAACAGCTTGCCGATGGCATGCGCGGCCTGGTCGGGCGTGGTGAGCAGTTGACGCCACAGCGTGGCAATGTCCACCCAGACGTTGTCGTTCGGCGGGACCGCGTGGACGTCGAGAGACCGCAGCAGGGTATCGATGCCGATGTTGGCGTCGGGGTCGTAGGGACCCTCCACCTGTGATGGGTCCCAGGCCGCGTGATAGATCACGAACTGCATGTCCGGGAACTGCCGCGACACGGCGACGACGTCATCGGGATGATTGAACGTCGGGTCGAAGTTCACCAGCGGCAGGCCCTTGTGCGCCACGAACACCTTGACCCCGAGGTCGTGCGCATGTTGAACGGTGGGGAGCCCGATAGTCGGATCCTGTAACGAGTAGCCCTGGCCTGTCGGGCTCCAGGCCGTGTACACCTTGAAGGCGGCCGGCGGCCCGGTCGCCACCGCGCCGGACATCTCCTCGAGGGTGGCACTGACCGACCCGACGTTGGGGGCGATGATGTTCTCGACCAAAAGGCGGCTGGCGCCGCCGTCGGTGAGGCCCGCCGTTATTTGCTGGGTCCGGAGCGCCTCGGGGAATGGGATCGGGGCGTTGGACGGACCCGAGTTGGGGACATCCGTCAGGATCGCCACCGTCGTGTCGCTGGCCAGGAAGACGTCGTGCAGGTAGCTGGCCCGGTCCACGCAATCGAGTTGGGAACTGTCCGTACAGCCGGCCGGGAGCATGGAAAGCACGAGCGACGCCGTCTCGGGAGCGTCGTCGACCCAGGGTCCGGTCGGAATGACGTGGTGCGTGTGGACGTCGAAGATGAACTCCGTGCCGGTCAGGGCCTGCTGGCAGGCGGCCGTGTCCTCCGGCGGCGGCACGGTGAATCGCCCGCCCCTGCCCCGGGCGGATCCCGCCTGGGGATGGGACGCTGACGGTGAGGCGCAGCCGGCAAACTCGAACACGGCCAGAGACGCCGCCACCGCCCCGGCGCCCTGCAGGAACCGTCGCCGGTCCATTCCCACGCGTCGTGCCGCGTCATCGATCGATTCCCGGATGAGTGCGTTGACCTTGCGGTCCCCGGCGTCCGCGGCCGCGGGCACGAACTCACCGTTGGAAACGGGGCCGGCCGCCAGCGGCACCTGGTCATCCGGCCGGCCACGTTGCCGGCGGGAGAAGGAGCCGATGCCGGCCATAGCGGGAGGATATGCCCGGCATGCCTCGAAGAGAAGGCCTTCCTCTCAGGGAGCGCCGGGCGGTGCCCACGGCCGGGCGAGCACGTTGCGCACCATGGGCTGGAACGTCGAGAGCGGCTCCGACGGGTACGTCGGGTCGAAGGAAACCTCGTCCCAGTTGGTCGTGAAGTCGACACATGCCTGGTAGTAGGGGCTCTCCTTGTACCGGTCGCGCGCGTTGGGGTCCAGACCGAGATGGCGTGCGTAGAAGTAGGTCTGGAAGATCGCATGATGGGCCAGGACCCAATAGTTCTGCTCCGAGACGAACGGCTTGAGCAGGGCCGCCCCCGCCGCGCCGTGGTTCAGCGGTGCGAGGGTCTCGCCCACATCGTGGAGCATCGCGCAGACGATCAACTCCTCCTCAGCGCCGTCACGCATGGCTCGTGTCGCGGTCTGCACGCTGTGCTCCAAACGGTCGACCGGATAGGCGGCGTCGCCCTTCAGGCTGCTGAGCATGGTGAGGAGGAGATCCGGGAGCTTGATCACGTTCTGTTCGTGCACCCGGCGCATGACCTCGAAGTCCGCATCGGTCCCGTCGTCAAGCCGATCAAAGTGCATCTTGTCCAGATCTGCGCCAGCCACGTCGAGATTGTACAAAGCAGGTGGATGCGGGACACGCGCGACGGCGTGGGGTGGTCAGGCGTACGGGCTGATGCTTCTGTCGCATTGCCGGTGCAATCGTGCAGGTTCCGGCAACCGCCGTGCGCGTCGTCCGGCGTCGGATTCCATGCGGTTCGACCCTTTGGCACCTCATAGAAGAGCGCCGACGCGCCGATATGTATTGCCGTGAGCACTGGGTCCGACAACATCACCGTTGACCCGGACACGGCTTACACGGGACGCTGGAACTGGTACGCACCACACCGGGCGATCGTCCTCGTGGGCGCCATCGTGACCATCATCGCCCTGGCAGGGGCCTTCCTGGGCGTGGCCAATGCGATCCCAGGCCGAATCGTTGACCGCCCAAATGTCGCAGCGCTATCTCGTGCTCCAAGGTCCGGTCCGGGATCTCCGCGGGTCGGTGGCGGCGTTCCAGGTACTCGCAGCAGAGGCGTTCAGCAACACTGTGGCGCCCGCGACGCTCGTGCCCGCAGCGGAGAGCGATGCCCAGAACGCCAACAAGTCCTTCAGCGGCCTGGAACACCTCCTCACCACAACGGGCGACACCGACCTGGCTCCGCACTTGGCAGTCCGCATGGCCGCCTTCGTTGCCGCGCAGAACACCCTCGGTGCGTTCCTGGCGGGCGGAGCACAGACACCCCAGATCGCACCAACTAGCCAAAGTGGAGGAAGCGGCAGAGGCGAGCCTCGATGCAACGCTCGCCTCCTTGCAGAACTCGATCGGCGATCGTCTCATCGCAACGGCCGACCAGGCGCATGCGGCCGCCAGCCGCGCCCGCGAAGAGCTCTTGTGGTCCATCGTCGTGGGCGTGGCCATCGCAGGCACCTTCGTCGCGTTCATCACCAGACACGCGGTGCGCGTAGAGCATGCAGCAAGCCGATCGCGACGCCATCCAATCTGACATCACACAGAGAACCGCTTTCGAGTCCAGCCTGCAGTCGGCTCTGGAGATGTCGAGGGCGGAGCCGTCCGTCTTCGACATTATGGCCGAGGCACTGAGTCAGGCCGCCCCTGGCATGCGATCCGAGCTCCTCTTGGCCGATTCCAGCAAGGCCCACTTTCGGCAGGTGCTCGTCAGTTCGGCGCAGACCGACTACCATGGGTTGCGGGGTCATGTCCCCCGACGACTGCCCGGCCGCATCGAGGTCACGGAACATGGTGTTCGCCGACAGCACCGCCCTCGACGCCTGCCCCAACCTTCGGGGCCGACACTGCTCCGCACTCTGCGTCCCGATGAGCATCGGCGGCAGTTCCATCGGTGTCTTCCACGTCACGTCGGAGGACGGCACGCCCCCCTCGGACACCGTGGAAAAGGACGTCGAGGTGGTGGCACGGAGGGCATCGGAGCGCCTGGCGATGTTGCGCTCCTTCGAGGTCTCCCAGACCCAGGCCAACAGCGACTCTCTGACCGGGCTCATGACCCGGAGGAGCCTGGAGACCGTCGTGAGGGAAATCCACGCCACCGCCACCTCGTACTCCGTGGCTTACGGCGATCTCGACCACTTCAAGATACTGAATGACACGTTCGGGCACGCCGCCGGCGACCGGGCCCTGCGGACGTTCTCGCAGGTCCTGCGGGACTCACTCCGGCCCGTCGACATCGCGGGCCGCTACGGCGGCGAGGAGTTCGTGATCGTCCTCCCCGATTGTCCCGTCGGCGAGGCGCAACAGGTCCTGGAACGTGTGCGCGAACGCCTGGCCGAGCGGATCGTCGTGGCGGATCTCCCCCCGTTCACAGTCAGTTTCGGCGTGGCGTCATCCGATCAGACCGTCGCCTTCGATGAAGTGGTGGCCCTGGCCGATGCCGCGCTCCTGCGCGCCAAGGCCGGCGGCCGTGACCAGGTGGTCCTATCAGAGGGACCCGGCCTGCCCTGGACGGATCTGGCGACCCTCCGGGCCCGGACAGATGCGAGAATCCACAGTCCCGCCGACTCGACCGACGACGCCCCTCTCGAGCCGCAACACCACTGACTGGGCCGATCTCAGCCCGAGCCGGCGGCCACCGTGGCGTTGCCCAGAGCCGTGATGGCATTGCTCGAGATGAGAAACCCGTCTCCGCTGGCCAGCGTGCACTTCATGCCTGCCGTCGACGATGCGCAGGTGAATGGTCCGAGGGTGATCGATTGGCCGTAGGCCAACGTTGGCGTGTTCTCCCCCGCATTGGAGAGGCACGTCATCCCGGTGCACTCGGTGAGACTGCTGTCCGTCATCAGTGTCACCGACTTCGGTGGCGAGAGCGTGAGGCAGAGCGCATTCGTCAGCGCGCTCGGCCCGAAGTTGGAATCGATCTCGCAGCTGATGTTCTTGGACGGTGAGAAGAACTCGGTGCTCGTCGTGCGTCTGCGGCAGCAGGGTGCCCGACGTCTGCGACAAACTCGACGTCGTGTTGGCTGCGGAGCTCGTGGTCGTCGACGAGCGCCGTGGAAGTGGTCGACAACGAGCTGGAAGAAGACGGGCTGCTCGAACAGGCGGCGAGCGCGAGGGCGCAGACCGGGAGGACAAGCAGACGGACCGACCAGGTTCGCAGCGCACGGGGCATCGCAGGAGCTTACGGCCGCCGGGGCTCGAAATGGGTTTCCTCGGCATGGATTGCGCCGGGCATCCACTTCCCGGGCCGCGCCGAGGCGTACCGTCCCAAAGGCGCCCGGAGCGACGCCAGAACGGGGGCGATCATGACCATGGTTCCGAGCCAGTTCGCGGGACTTGCCGGGGGAGTCGTCGCATTCGTTGCGATCTTCATCGCGCTCTTCTCCCTGGTGCTGTTGGTCCCGATCATTCTCATTGTGGCCAACCGGGCCGAGCCGGATCCGCGTGGGCAACGATCGCACAGCGTCTACCTCTTCGGGATGAGCTTCGTGACGCTGCAACTCACTTTCGCCGGTTCGGTGCTGATCGTGACGTCCATCTTCTCGGTGATTGCACCGCACTTCACGCCCTTGACGAACTCCATCGCTCGCTCCGTCGTGATCGGGGGCCTGCTCGTCGTTCTCTTCGGCGCCGTACTGTTACTGCACATCAGTCGGGGCATTGAGGTCGCCCGGGGCGACGGCGTCACGACCGGGCCCAACCTGCGGGTGATGCAGTCCTATGCCGGCGTGGTCAGCTTCATCTATCTCCTCCAGCTGATCTTCTCGCTGGCCGTCGGCATCTATCTGCTCTTCGCGCTCGTCGCCCCAGGAGTCTTCGGCAGCCTCGGCTCCAGCCGGAGTGGAACGCTGGCCATGCTGCTCGATCTGCTCTACGTGATCCTCGCCTCGGGCTACATCCTCATGGCCCACTCGTCACTCGGCCCGACCAGCGTCCTGACCCGGCGGCGACCGGCCGAGGTGCCGAACACCTAGGTCGAGCCCGGGTGGCTCGACCCTCAGGAGCGGGCCGGCGCCGTCCCGATCACCGAGGCGCGCTCCATGGAGCGCCGCTGGGGCCAGTAGTCGCTCGAGGCATAGTGCTGCACCGCACGGTTGTCCCAGAACGCCACTGCGTCCTTGGTCCAGGTGAAACGGCACTGGTGCTCGGGGGCATCCGCCTGCCGGCAGAGACGATCGAGCATGGCCAGGCTCGACGCGCGGTCGAGGCCGTCAATGTGGCTCACGAAGGGACGGTTCACGTAGAGGTGCCGCTTCCCGGTGGCGGCATGCGTGCACACGACAGGGTGGCGCACAGGCGGGTACTGCTCCTGGGCCTTGCGGCGCTCGTCGTCGGACAAGGTGTGCCCAAAGGTCTGCGTGAAGTCGTGCACGGCCTGCAACCCGTCGATCTCGTCCTTCGTCGCCTGATCGAGCCCGTCGTAGGCGGCGTACATGTCCGAGAACAGGGTGTCCCCACCGGTGTCCGGCACCGACACGGCGTGGAGGATCGCTCCCATAGAGGGACGTGCACGCCAGGTCACGTCGTGGTGCCAGGAGTTCTCGTAGCCGCTGGCCTCGGCGGTCTTCTCGAAGCGCACGAGCTCGGGCTCGCCCGTATTGGACGGGAGGAACGGATGGACCTCCAGGTCGCCGAAGCGACGCGGCGAAGGAAACATGCTGGTGCGGGTCCATCGGCTGGTCCCGGAAGAAGATGACCTTGTAGTCGTGCAGCGCCTGCCGGAGCTCGGCCACGACGTCGTCGGCAAGCGGCGCGGTCAAGTCGACTCCGGAGATCTCCGCACCCACGGTCGCGCCGACCTGGCGCGCGTCGAAGTGACGCCACTGCAGCGCCGGCCAGTCGATCCCGCTCAGCCGCCACATGGGTGAACGGCCCGACGGCGATGGTGTACCCCGGCAGGAGGAAGGCGCTGGGCTGCTCGGACGTCGCTCCCGTCGTCGTCATGCCCGTACTGTACCGAACCGCCGCTTCGGGTCGCCCGGCGCGACCTTGCGGGGAGAATGAGGGGCTCAGTCGCCCCGCCGGCCCGGTCAGCAGGGCTCAGTCGGCCGCAATGGCTGCCAGCACATCGAGCTTGGCGGCGCGCCGCGCCGGCCAGCTGGCCGCGATCAAGCCGAGCACGGCGGCCAGGATCAGGAAGACGATGAGGCTGCTGAACGGCACCACGATGTCGGTGATCCCCTGTGTCTTGAGCGACCACGCCAGCGCAATGCCGAGCCCCGTCCCGACGATGATGCCGATGATGGCACCGAACACGGCGAGGATGACCGACTCGGATCGGATCATCGCCCGAATCTGCCGGCGCTTCATGCCGACGGCGCGCAGGAGGCCGATCTCGTGCGTGCGCTCGAACACCGAGAGCATCAGTGTGTTGACGATCCCGATCAGGGCGATGAGGACGGCGAGGGCGAGCAACGCGTAGACGAGTCCGAGCAGCTGGTTGACCTGCGCCGCCTGCGACTGCTCGAACTGGGCTCGGGTCTGGATCTTCAGGTTCGGGTAGGCGCTCAGCGCGTGCGAGACGCTCTGCTCGACCCCCGGACTGCCGTCGGTCTTGAGCAGGACGGCGATCGGCAACTCGTTCGAGAAGTGGGTGAGGAAGAAGCCGTCCCCGACGAGGTACTTGCCGATCAATGCATTTGCCTTGAACACGCCGCCGATACGCATGGTCGTATTCCCCGTCTTGGCGAATTTCACCGGCACGACGTCCCCGACGGCGAGATGCTTCGACGTGGCCGTGTTCGTGTCGATCAGCAGTTGGCGTCGGCCAGCGTCGACGATGAGCCCTCCGTCATGTTGAGGATCACGGTGTCTGCGATGTCACGCGTCGAGATCGCGGTCAGGTTCTCCAGCGAGCCTTTCACCTCGAACTGGTCCTGGTAGACGGTGGACGACGCCGTCACCCCGTTGACCCTCGCTGCGGTCGGCCCCACCGCCTCGCTGAAGCCGCCTTGCGCGTTGTTGGGCGTGGTCACGATGAGATCGGCGCTGATGGCGTTGTCCACGCTGCTCGTGGCGGACCGCGACAGCGAAGCGCCGAAGACGGCGATCGCCGAGACCAGGGCCAGGCCGACCATGAGGGCCGATGCCGTCTGCGCCGTTCGGCGCGGGCTGCGCATGGAGTTCTCCCGTCCGAGCCGGCCTGACATGCCGAGCAGGCGCGCCAGGGGGCGCCCGATGACGCTGGCCATCGGCCGCGCCACCGCCGGGGCCAGCCGGGCCACCCCGACGAAGATCAGGATGGCCCCGAGGCCGACCAGGGCGATGGCCGGGGCCGTGAGCCCGACGGCCAGGGCAGCCACGCCGAGCCAGTGTGATGCCGATTCCCCAGGTGAAGCGACGCCGCATGGAGATTTCGACCTCGCTCTGCTGATCCGAGACGGCGGCCACCGGAGCGATGCGCACGGCGCGCCGTGCCGGGCTGATGGCCGACACCACCGTCACGCCCACGCCCACGACGAGGCAGACGATGACCGTGCGGGCCTCGAAGACCAGCGGGCCGGACGGCAGCGTCACGCCGAACCCGCTCAGCAGGGCTTCCAGCCCGAACGCCGCCAACACGCCCAGACCGAGCCCGATCAGGGAAGACACCAGTCCCACGATCGCCGCCTCGAGCATCACGGAGCGGAAGACCTGGCGGCGGCTCGCCCCGACAATGCGCAGTAAGGCCAGCTCGCGCGTGCGCTGGCCCACAATGATGGAGAAGGTGTTGAGGATGGTGAAGCCACCCACGAAGAGCGCGATGAACGCGAAGACGAGTAGCGCCGTGTTGAAGAAGCCCAGCGCCTGGCTGATGGAGCTCGTCGCCTCGTTGATCACGGTCTGACCGGTCACCACCTCCTCGCCGCGCGGCAGGGCATGCGCAATGGCGCGCTGCACGGTGGCCTTGTCGGCGCCCGGTTGGGCGATGACGTTGATGTTGTCGAACTTGCCCACCTCGCCCAGCACGGCCTGCGCCGTCGATGTGTCGAACGCGGCGAGCGTGGCACCGGCCAGGTTGTTGGCCGTGCCGAAGCGCGCCAAGCCGGTGATGGTGAACGTCCTGGTCGGGCCCTCCAGCAGGATGCGAACGTGCTGGCCGACCTTGAAGTGGTACTTCTCCGCGGTGCCGAGGTCCATGACGACGTCGTGCGACGTGGTCGGGGCGGTGCCCTGGGTCAAGCCGCAGCGGTGAGAGCTGCGGGTTGGGGTCGAAGGAGAACCCGAGGGTGGGCGCGCCGCCCGTCGTGATCGCCTTGCCGTCGGGTGCGATGTACTGCGCGTACCCGGTGACCGATCCCTCGGCCGCCTCGACCCCGGGCACGCCTCGCACCGTCGACACCACCGACTCGGGGACGGGGTTGCGCGTGGCGGTGCCGCCACTGCCGAACTGCGCCACGCCTCGCACCTGGAAGTCGATGCTCTGGTAGATGTTGCTGAACAGCGTGTTGAACGTGTTGTGCAGCGTGTCGGTGAGGACGAACGTCCCGGCAATGAACGTGACGCCGAACACGATGGCCAACGCAGTGAGGGCCAGCCGCAGCTTGTGCGCGAGCAGTCCCTTGATGGTCACACGCCACATGTCAGGTCCCCAAGGTGCGGATGCGCTCCAGCACCGAGTCGGCGGTCGGCTGCGCCAGCTCGTCGACGATGTTGCCGTCCGCCAGGAAGATCGACCCGGTCGGCGTAGGCCGCCCCGTGCGGGTCGTGCGTCACCATGACGATGGACTGCCCGAACTCGGTGACGGAGCGGCGCATGAACGACAGCATCTCGATCGTGGAGTTGGAGTCCAGGTTCCCGGTGGGCTCGTCGGCGAACACGAGGTCGGGCCGGTTGATCAGGGCCCGGGCACAGGCGCAGCGCTGCTGTTGGCCGCCCGACATCTCGCCGGGCCGGTGCGTCAGCCGGTCGCCGATGCCGAGCTGGTCGACGAGGTAGTCGAACCACTCCTTGTCCACCTTCCGCCCGGCCAGGTCCACCGGCAGCGTGATGTTCTCACCGGCGGTGAGGGTCGGGACGAGATTGAAGGACTGGAACACGAAGCCGATGTGGTCACGCCGCATCTGGGTCAACCCGGCGTCGTCGAGGGCGCCGATGTCGAGATCGCCCGACGAAGGACTGCCCCGACGTCGGGCGGTCGAGGCCGGCCATGCAGTGCATCAGCGTCGACTTTCCCGATCCCGAAGGGCCCATGACCGCGGTGAAGCGACCGCGCTCGAACGTGACGTCCATGCCGGCCAGGGCGTGGACCGTCGCCTGGCCCGTCCCGTAGGTCTTGCGGAGCTCGACGGCGTGCGCCGCCGGCGAGGCCGGACGTTGTGCTGGCGGTGCTGCGTCGGTGAGCGTCACCATGCCTCGATTCGTCAGTCGGGGGATGTGCGGGCCCGGACGGATCGTCCGCCCTGCGATCTCGTGATCGCCGGCGCCGTGGCTATCGGGGATGTCCCGAGACACTAGGTCAACTCGGCGTCCACCTCGCCTGAAACCGCTACGGCAGCGGCGCCGCGGTGCAACCCCGGGGAGCGTGCCCGGGCACGGGCCAGGCCGGACCACTACCCTGAGCGCGCACGAGCAGGTGAGGCATGTGAGCTACCCGGGGGGGCAAGTTCGCCAATGCGGCATGACGCCATGAGAAGGGCATGAGTCGCTGAGTACCCACCTGCGGTTGCCGGGGCGTACGCTCGACCGCAGTGGCGGCGGTCGTCTCCGTCGGGGCGGTGCTCGGCTGTCCAGCTCGTCCTCTTCCCGATCCCGTTCGGGGTCTGGCTCCAGGGCGCCGTACTCGGCCTCCTCGGCTCCCTCATGGCGGTCGGCCTCGGGCTCACCTACCGCCTGAACAAGGTCATCAACTTCGCCCAGGGCGATCTCGGGCACGGCGCCCGCCGTGCTCGCCGTCGGCCTGATCGCCTTCTCGGGCGTCAACTACTTCCTCGGGCTGGCCACCGGCCTGGTGGCCTCCCTCCTCCTGACGGCCACGGTCGAGATCGTGGTGGTGCGGCGCTTCCGGCGCTCGCCCCGCCTCATCCTGACCGTGGCCACCATCGGGCTGTCCCAGCTGCTGGTCGTCCTGAGCCTCCTGATCCCGCGGATCTGGGGCCAGACCCCGATCGCCAGCGCGACGGTGTCCTTCCCGTGGCACCTCGCCTGGCACGTCGGCCCCGTCGTCTTCACCGCCGACCACCTGGTGGCCGTCGATCGTCTCGGTGGCCTGCCTGGCCGGCGTCTCCCTCTGGTTCACCCGCAGCGACATCGGGCTCGCCGTGCAGGCCGTCGGCGACCGGCGCGACCGGGCCTCCATGCTCGGCATCCCGGTCGGGCGCCTGCAGTCGGTGACCTGGGTGGTCGCCGGCGTCCTGTCCTTCGTCAGCATCTTCTTCCAGGCCACCATCCTCGGGCTCCCGCTCGATCCCACCTACGGCCTGACCGCCCTCGTCACCGCCCTGGCCGCGCTCGCCCTGGGCAACTTCACCGAGCTGCCCGGTCATCGCCGCCTCCGCCGTGGCGCTCGGCATCCTGCGAGCAGGGGGTGGCCTGGGACGACCCCACCAACCCCGCCCTCGGCCTGGCCGTCCTGGCCGGGGTGGTGTTCGCCGCCATTGTGGTGCGCCAGCTGCTGGCGAACCGGACCGACCGCGAGGTCGAGTCCTCGCTGGCGCTGGCCGGCAGCGTGCGCGACCTGCCCGCGGCGCTGCGCGACCTCACCGAGGTGCGGGTGGGCACGCCGGTTGGCGCGCTGGTGGCCTTCGCCGCCGTCTGCACGCTGCCGCTGTGGATGGGCCCCGGTGAGCTGATCCGGGGCTCGGGGCTCGTGGTGCTGGCCATCGTCGGCTGCTCGGTCGTCGTGCTCACGGGGTGGTCGGGGCAGGTGAGCCTCGGCCAGATGTCGTTCGCCGCCGTGGGCGCCACCGTCGGCGCGGTGGCGCTGCTCGACTGGCACTGGGACCTGAGCCTCGCCCTGTTGCTGGCGGGCAGCCGCCGCCGCGCGCCGTGGCCGTGGTGGTCGGCATCCCGACGCTGCGCCTCGACGGCATGTTCGCCGCCGTGACCACGCTGGCCTTCAGCCTGGCCGCCTCCGGCTACCTGCTGGTCCGCCAGGAATTCTCCTGGATCCCCCAGGGCCAGCTCGGGACGCCGTACCTCTTCGGGCTCTCCATCACCTCGCAGTCGGCGGTGTTCGAGCTGTGCCTGGGCGTGCTCGTGCTCGTGCTCGTGGCGTTGCACGGCCTGCGCCACAGCCGCACCGGCCGCGTGCTGCGCGCGCTGCCGGCCAACCAGCGGGCGGCGGAGGGCTACGGCGTCCGGGTCGTGCGGGCGAAGCTGACCGCCTTCGCGCTCTCCGGCTTCATCGCCGGGCTGGCCGGCTGCCTCCTGCTGGTGGTGAACCAGCAGTACGAGGAGGCGTCGTTCCTGGTGCCGGCGAGCCTGATCGTCTTCACCTCGACGGCCGTCGGCGGGCTGGGCTCGGCCTTCGGCGCCATCCTCGGCGCCGCCATCGTGGAGGGCAGCACCATCTACCTGCCGCCGAGCTGGCAGCTGTTCCCGTCCGCGCTCGGCGTGCTGCTCGTCCTCATCCTCTTCCCCCGCGGGCTGGCCGGCCTCTGCTACGACCTGCGCGACTGGGCGCTCGAGGGCCTGGCCCGGCGCCACCGGGCCGCCCCGCCGGCGGTGCCCGGCGCGGTCGAGGGAGCGCTGACCCCGTGAGCCGGCTGGCCAAACTCGGTGGCGGCGCCTCGCTGTTCCCGCTCGGCGTGCTGTTCGGGATCGAGCTGCTCGACCAGGCGACCCAGAGCGCCTTCAACGTCCTGACCCCGAACATCCGCGACGCCTTCCACCTCACCAACGCCGGCATCCTGCTGATCGTCGCCATCGCCGGCGCGGCGGCGCTGGCCTGCACGCTGCCCATCGCCGTGCTGGCCGACCGGACCAACCGTGTGCGCATCGCGCTGGTCGGCGCGCTGGTCGGCGCCGCGTTCTCCATCGGCCTCGGCGTCGCCCAGGGCGTCGTGGTCGCCACCATCATGCTGGTCGGCGTCTCCATGGGGCAGGCCGTGATCTTCCCCACCCACAACTCGCTGCTGGCCGACTACTACCCCGTCCCGGCCCGGCCGCGGGTGTACTCGGCGCACCGCTCCGGCATCAGCATCGGGGCCATCGTCGGCGTCCTGCTCGGCGCCGGCCTGGCGGCCGTCTTCACCTGGCGCGCCCCGTTCTTCTTCTTCGCCGTGCCGATCGTCGTCGTGGTCATCATCGGCCTGCGCCTGCGCGAGCCCGTGCGGGGCCGCCACGAGCAGCTCGAGCTGAGCGAGCAGATGCTGGCCTCCGAACGCGGTGAGCCCGCCCCGCTGGACGACCTGCCCGCGGCTGCCCGCCGAACCGGCGGCCGCGCCACTCGACATCCCCGTCGAGACCCCGCCCTCCCTCGGCGAGGCCTGGCGGACGGTCTGGAAGATCGGCGTGCTGCGCCGGATCTTCATCGCCCTCCCGTTCCTGGCCGCCGCCATCGCCGGCTTCACCTCCCTCGCCTCGCTGCAATACCAGGAGACGTTCCACCTCGACGCCGTGCAGCGCGCCTACCTCATCGCGCCGATCCAGCTCTTCGACCTGCTGGGCCTCGCCGTCGGCGCGGTCATCGCCACCCGCCTGGCCCGGCGCGGCATCGGCCTCGTCTTCCGCATGCTGGCGGTGGCGTCCATGGTCGCCGCCTGCTTCGCCGTGCTGTTCGCGCTGGCACCGAACGTCCCGTTGGCCTTCATCGGCAACGCCGGCATCGACGCCTCGCTGGCCATCGTCGGACCGGGCGTGCTGGCCTCGCTCTCCCTCGCCATCCCGGCCCGGGTGCGCTCGGTCGGCTTCTCCATCGGCGCCCTCTTCGTCCTGCCCGGATTCCTGGTGCTGCCGGCCGTCGGCGCGCTGGGCGACGCCGTCGGGTTCCGCTACGGCCTGCTCATCCTCGTCCCGATTTTCGTCATCGGCGGCCTCATCGTGGCCAGCGCCGGCAGCCTCATCGAGCGCGACGTGCGCGACGTCTGGACCTCCATGCGCACCCGGACCCAGATGCTGCTGGACCGCCACGCCGGCCGGCTGCCGCTCCTCGCCGTGCGCGAGCTCGCCGTCGGCTACGACGGCGTCGTCGTGCTGGCCGACGTGGCCATCGAGATCGGCGAGGGTGAGATCGTCGCCCTCGTCGGCACGAACGGCGCCGGCAAGTCCACACTGCTGCGGGCCATCGGCGGGGTGGTCGAGGCCGATCACGGCGCCATCGTCTTCGACGGGCGCGACATCACCCACCTGCCGCCCGACGAGATCGCCCGGCTCGGCGTCGCCCAGGTCCCCGGGGGCGAGGGGATCTTCCCCAACCTGCGCGTCGAGGACAACCTGCGCGTGGCGGCCTGGCAGGGCCGGCGGCGCGGCGAGCACGACGCCGACATGATCGACGAGGCGCTCGCCGCCTTCCCCACGCTCGCCTCGCGGCGCGACGAGCGGGCGGCCAACCTCTCGGGCGGGCAGCAGCAGATGCTGGCGCTCGCCATGGCGACCATCACCCGCCCCAAGCTGTTCCTCATCGACGAGCTCTCGCTGGGGCTCTCGCCCATTGTGGTCGAGCAGCTCCTCGGCGCCATCGAGTCGATGCGCCAGGCCGGCACCGCCATCCTCCTGGTCGAGCAGTCGATGAACGTCGCCGTGGCGGTGGCCGACCGCGTCTACGTCATGGAGACCGGCGTCGTGCGCTTCTCCGGGTCGGCCGAGGAGCTGGCGGCCCACCCCGAGATGCTGTGGTCCGTCTACCTCCAGAAGGCCTCCGAGACGCTCGGGGCCGCAGGCCCTCGCCTCGCCCACGGCGGCCGACGCCGACCGCGGACCGAGCTCGAGGTGCGCGGCATCTCGCTCAGCTTCGGCGGCAACGCCGCCCTCAACGACGTGTCGCTGCACGCCGAGCACGGCGAGATCGTCGGCATCATCGGGCCCAACGGCGCCGGCAAGACCACGCTCTTCGACGTCGTCTCCGGCTTCCTCCGTCCCGACTCGGGCCGGGTCGAGCTGGCCGGCGTCGACATCACCGACCGCACGGCGTCGGCCCGGGCCCGGCTCGGCCTGGGCCGCTCCTTCCAGGACTCGCGCCTGTTCTCCGCCCTCACCGTGCGCGACGCCCTGGCCGTCTCGCTCGAGCGCTTCACGGACGTGGCCGACCCCTTCAACGCCATGCTGCGCCTGCCCGCTCCAGGTGCGCACCGAGGCGGCCGTCCAGGAGCGGGTCGACGAGCTCCTCGACATGTTCGGCCTCGACCGCTACGCCGACAACCTGGTCAGCGAGCTGTCGACCGGTTCCCGGCGCCTGGTCGACCTGGCCGCCGTCGTGGCCCACCAGCCGTCCGTCGTCCTCCTCGACGAGCCCTCCTCGGGCGTGGCCCAGCGCGAGGTCGAGGCCATGGTCGGCCTGCTCCGCACGGTGCGCGACCGCCTCGATGCGACCCTGCTCGTGGTGGAGCACGACATCGCCTTCATCGCCGAGCTGGCCGACCGCCTCGTGGCCATGGACCGCGGCGCCGTGCTCATCAGCGGCCCACCGCACGCAGGTCCTCGAGTCACCCGTGGTCGGCGAGGCCTTCCTCGGTTCCGACCCGCTGGCGCTGTCGCGCTCGGGCGCCGGCGCGACGGCGCGCGCGACCACGACCACGGAGGTGGACCCCGGATGAGCGACACCGAAGCGGACCCGCAACGCGCCGGGCGGCCCTGGCCGAAGGTCAGCCTGCTGCGCCGGGCCGGGCCGGTCGTCCTCATCGTCGCCGCGCTCGTGGCCGCCGGCGTCTCGGCCACCATGCACGAGAACAAGGGCACCACGTCGGCGAGCGCGACCGGGCGCGGGCGGCCACAGCCCATCGGGCATTCGACGGTGCCGCTCACCTACGCCGCGGCGGCCAAGCTCGGCAAGACGGCCGCCTACAACTGGGGGCCCGAGTGCGACCACCACACCGGCCGGCTGAAGATCCCGAGCGTCTACTCCCCGCCCTGCGTGCCGGTGCCGGCCGCCGGCGGCGTCGAACGGTGGCGCCACGTCGAGTGGCGTGACGGGCAGCGCCATCAACGTCGTCTACTACCAGATGCAGCCGGGTGGCCTGGCCTCGACGATCTCGAGCGCGGCGGGCACCAACGCCCAGGCGCTCGCCACCGCCCAGGCCTACGTGGCCATGTTCAACCAGACTCTACGAGCTGTACGGGCGGCACATCAACCTCATCCCCTTCACCGCCTCCGGTGCCGACACCGATCCGGTGGCCGCCCACGCCGATGCCGTCACGGTCGCCCAGCAGCTCCACGCCTTCGCCTCCATCAACGGCGCCGGTGAGACCGACGCCTACGAGGACGAGCTGGCCCGCCTGCACGTGCTCTGCATGGCCTGCGGCGACTCCTCCCACAACGGCCAGATCCAGCAGAACGCCCCGTACCAGTGGGCCAACCTCCCCACGGCCGACACCTCGCTCTACGAGACGGTCGGGTACCTGCTGGCCAAGTTGAACGGCAAGGACGCCATCTGGGCCGGCGAGCCCTCCTTCCACACGGAGAAGCGCAAGTTCATTGTCGTGAGCGAGACGCTCGGAACCGCCCGCCCCCGGCTCCGCCGAGCTCACGGCGTCGCTGACCAAGAAGCTCGAGGCGGGCCACGCCAACATGGCGTCGCCGACCACGCTGTCGTACACGCTCAACCTGACGACGCTGCCCACGCAGGCCGCCACCATCGCCGAGAAGCTCAAGGCGTCGGGCGCCACCAGCGTGGTCTTCGCCGGCGACCCCATCATGCCGATCTACCTCACCAAGGCCTGCGCCAGCATCGGCTACTTCCCCGAGTGGATCATCACCGGCATCGTCCTCACCGACACGGCGGCCCTCGGGCGCTACTACGACCAGAGCGAGTGGGCGCACGCCTTCGGGGTCAGCAGTCTCGGCGTTCCGGTGCCGGTCGGCTCCGGCGACGCCGACCGTCTCTACCGCTGGTGGTACGGGGCCAAAGCCACGCCCGCCTCGCTGGCCGCGCCGGCCATCATCCCGCCGATCCAGCAGTTCTTCACCGGCGTGCAGCTGGCCGGACCCGACCTCACGCCCTCCACCTTCACCACGGGGTTGTTCCGCGCCCCGCCGGCCGGCGGCGGCCCGACCACGCCGCTCGACGCCTACGGCTACCAAGGGCGGCTCCACCGCGCCCGAGCTACTCGTCGCCCGCCGACTACACCTTCCTCTGGTACGACGCCACGGCGAAGGGACCCGACGAGGAGGGCACCAACGGCGCCGGGCTGATGCGCTACGTCAACGGGGGTGCCCGCTACCAGTCAGGCACGGTGCCGGCGGGCCCGGTCCCGATGTTCCAGGTGGCGGGCTCGGTCACCAGCTACGCCTCCCCGCCCGACCGGCCCCCGAATTACCCGGCCTGGCCCGGGTCACCCGCCGCCGCCACCGGCTGACCGGCCCGGCGGGGACTGGTGCTAACCCCAGGCCCGGACGCCCGGCAGCGGCATTCTCAGCGCGGCCGCGAGCCCTCATGCTGAGGAGCGGGTGGCGCGGAGTGTCCGGCCCCGCTGCGGAAGGAGACCCATGATCGTCACCCACGGGTTGACGAAGCGCTACGGGAAGACGCTGGCGGTCGACGACCTGAGCTTCACCGTCTCTGCGGGCGTCGTCACGGGCTTCCTGGGGCCCAACGGGTCGGGGAAGTCCACGACCATGCGCATGGTCCTCGGGCTCGACGTGCCCGACGCGGGGTCGGCTCTCGTCAATGGCTGCGCCTACGCCGAGCTGGCGTGGCCGTTACGCGAGGTCGGCGCCCTCCTGGACGCCAAGGCATTCCACCCGGGCCGGAGCGCCCGGAACCACCTGCGGTGGCTCGCCCAGACCAACGACATCCCCCTCGCACGGATCGACGCCGTGCTCGACATCGTCGGGCTCACGGCGGTGGCCGACCGGCGGGCCGGGAAGTTCTCGCTCGGCATGGGACAGCGCCTCGGCATCGCGAGCGCCCTCCTCGGGGACCCCGGCGTGCTGCTCTTCGACGAGCCCGTCAACGGCCTCGACCCCGAGGGCATCCGCTGGGTCCGCCACTTGTTGCGGAACCTGGCCTCGGAGGGCCGGACGGTGCTCGTCTCGAGCCACCTCATCAACGAGATGGCCCTGACCGCAGAACGCCTCGTGGTGATCGGCCGCGGCACGCTGATCGCCGACACCAGCGTCGACGACTTCCTGGGGCGACCACCGCAGCGACGCCGTCCGGATCGTGACGCCGACGCCGCAGCGGTTCGTCGCCGCGCTCTCGCGAGCCGGAGGCCGGCCCGCCGTCGAGGACGACGGCTCCATTGTCGCCTCGGGCCTATCCTCCGCCGACATCGGCGAGCTGGCGGCCGATCAGCAACTCACCGTGCATGAGCTCACGCCGGTGCGCGCGTCGCTGGAAGACGTCTTCATGGAGCTCACCAGCACGTCGGTCGAATACCGCTCACACACCTTGGACCACGCCCCGGCCGACGCGCTGTCGGTCCGTTGAGAGGACCGCCCATGACCACGCTCGCCATCACATCTGTCGCCACCGCAGGACCCACCCCGGCGGGAGCCCGGCTCTGGCGCGCCGGGCTGCGCCAGACCATGCGGGCCGAGTGGACCAAGCTCGCCTCCCTGCGCTCCGACTCGATGGACCCTTCTCGTCACCGCGGTCGGGACGCTGCTGGTGACGTACCTGTCGACCCTCGGTGCACTGCACCATCCCCGCGGGTGGTACCAGGGTTTCGATCCGACCAATCAGTCCATGGCCGGGCTTGCTCTCGCCTCCCTCGCCATCGGGGTCCTCGGCGTACTCGTCATCAGCGGCGAGTACGGCACCGGGACGATCCGCTCCTCCCTGGCCGCCATGCCGCGCCGCGGCGTGCTGCTGACGGCGAAGGTCGCCGTCGTCGGGCTCGCCACCCTGGTCATCGGTGAGGTGCTCAGCTTCGTCTCGTTCTTCGAGGGCCAGGCCGTGCTCTCGGGGGGCGCACCGACGGCCACTCTGGGCCAGCCCGGCGTGCTGCGGGTAGTGGCCCTGTCGGGAGCGTTTCTCGCCCTCTTTGCGCTGCTGGGGCTGGGCCTCGGCGCCGTCATCCGCCACACGGCCGGCGCCATTGCGGTCTTCGCCGGCGTCACGATGCTGGCCCCCGTCCTGCTCCACTCCATCTCGGAGAGCATCGCCCGTTACGCCCCCGAGCTCATCTTCGCCAACTCGGTGGCGGCCGTCGTGCCGCAGTCCAACTCGTTCTCGGCCACAATCGGGGTCGTGCTCATGGTCGCCTACTTGCGCCGCCGCGCTGGGCCTGGGCGCCTTCCTGCTGAACCGGCGGGACGCGTGACGCCGGACCAGCCGGAGGACAGCAGCGTCCGGGTGCGGATCCGTGGGCGCGAGCTGTCGCTCGCCATGACCGAGGAACAGGCCGTCCGGGCCAGGCAGCTGGCGCACCACGTTCTGCACGAGCCGTTCACGAAGCGGGTCTGGTCCGAGCTGGCCTTCTTCCTCCTGAGCTCAGCCCTGGCCGGAGCCGGCCTGCGCTTCGTCGCCGTGACCATGGTCGCCGGCCTCATCCTGGCCATCACGTTCTTCGGCCTCGCCGTGCTGGCGCTGTCGCTCCGCAGCGCGCGTGGCATCGGCGGGTTCGAGCGCGAGCCTGGCGCGCAGCATGCTCGGTGAGACGGTGGAGGACCCCCAACCCTTCGCCGGGCGCCCCGGGTTCCTGGGCTGGCTCCAGTCGTGCCTGCGCGACCGTGTGGCCTGGCGCGCCGTCGGCTACCTCGCCCTGAAAGTCCCATGGTCGATCCTCGGTGTCTTCGTGGCGTTCAGCCTGTGGTGGGACGCGCTTCGCCTGCCTCCTCCACCCGCTCTTCGGCCGGAACGGCGGCGGGCCGCCGGTCTGGGGCCTTGCGAGGGCCTTCTTCCCGGCGGGCGACGTTCGGATTCGGCCCCACCGGCTTCCTCCACGAGCGTGGCCGTCTTCATTTTCGGCGCCATCTTCTTCTTCGCGGCGCCCTGGGTCATGCGCGGCTTCGTCAACGTGGATCGCCTGTTGATCCGCAGCCTGCTCGGGCCCGACCCCATGGCGACCCGGGTGCGCTCCCTCGAACAGGCCCGGACACAAACGGTCGACGCCTCGGCCGCCACGCTGCGGCGCATCGAGCGCGACCTGCACGACGGCACGCAGGCCCAACTGGTGGCGCTGGCCATGCGGCTGGGCATGGCCAAGGAGAAGCTCGAGGACGACCCCGAGCACGTCGACCTCGACCGGGTGCGCGAGTTGGTCGACGCGGCGCATCGGGGCGCCAAGGAAGCCATCGCCGAGCTGCGCGACATCGCGCCGCGGCATCCATCCGCCCGCACTCGACATCGGCCTGGAGGGCGCGCTGGCCACGCTGGCCGCGCGCAGCGCGGTGCCCACCGAGCTCTCGGTCGACCTCTCGACGCGGCCGACGCCCGCCATTGAGGCCATCGCCTACTTCTGCGTGGCCGAGCTCCTGGCCAACGTGGCGCAGCACGCGCAGGCCTCGCGGGCCTCGGTCTCCTGCGCGCAACAAGGGACCTGGCTGCGCCTCGTCGTGCGCGACGACGGCACCGGCGGGGCGCAGCTGACCACGGTCGGATCCTCGTCGAGCGGACTGGCCGGGCTTACCGACCGGGTCCACGCCGTCGACGGGCAGCTGTACCTCGTCAGCCCGCCCGGCGGCCCCACCGTCGTCACCGTCGACCTTCCCCTCGCGATCCTGATGGTCGGCGCGCTCCGCATCGCCATCGCCGAGGATTCCGCCATCCTGCGCGACGGCCTCGTCCAACTCCTGGTCGACCGCGGCTTCGCCATCACCGGCGCCGTCGGGGACCCGGCCGCGCTGCGCAGCTCGGTCGCCCAGAACCCGCCCGACGTCGCCGTGATCGACATCCGCATGCCGCCGACCTTCACCGACGAAGGCCTGCGCCTGGCCCTGGAGCTCCGCGCCCGCCACGAGGGGCTGGGCATCCTGCTGTTCTCCCAGTACATCGAGACCCGTTATGCCGCCGACCTGCTGGCCGACGACGCCGCCGGGATCGGCTACCTCTTGAAGGACCGGGTGGCCGACGTCAGCGACTTCGTCGAGGCACTGGAACGGGTGGCCGTAGGAGGTACCGCCTTGGACCCTGAAGTCGTCACACAGCTCCTGGGGGCGACGCGGCGAACCGACTCGCTCTCCGTCCTCACCGCTCGTGAGCGGGAGGTCCTGTCCCTCATGGCGGAGGGTCGGTCCAACGCCGCCATCGCCAACGCGCTCGTCGTCAGCGAGGGCGCGGTCGAGAAGCACGTCGCCAACATCTTCGCCAAGCTCGATCTCCCGGTCTCCGAGAAGGACCATCGCCGGGTGCTCGCCGTGCTCCGCTTCCTGGAGTCCTGACCACGGCCCGTCGGCGTGCAACGGGCGCTGTGCCGCCCGGCCTGCCTGCCGTCCAGTCACCGGTCAGGCCGCAAACCATTGCAGCGACAGGTAGACCAGTCCGACCGGGTAGAAAGGTGGGTGATGAAGGTGATCCGTGGGGGATTCGGGAGCCGCAAGGCTCCTTCGATCGGCCTGGTGCTGGGTGCCGGGGGCGTCGTCGGCCAGGCCTACCAGGCCGGGGTCCTCTCGGCCCTCGCAGCGCGAGGCCGGCTGGGACCCGCGACAGGCCGCCATCATCGTCGGCACCTCCGCCGGCTCCGTCACCGGTGCGGCGCTGCGGGTCGGGCGTACCCGCCACGGACCTGGCGGCCTCGCTCTACGGGGTGCCCCCGTCACGCCGGGGCGGCGCCATCCTCCGTCGCATCCTCCCCGACGACGTGCGACCGCTCCCGACGCCCTCGGTCGGCTCGCTGCTGCGGCCCTGGAACCTTCCGTCCTCCGCCCTCATCACCCGCGTCATCCGCCGGCCGCTGGCCTTCCGGCCCGACGTGGCGGCCATGACGCTGCTGCCCCGGGGCCGGATCGACATCTCCGAGCGGGCCCGGGGACTCGACGAGCACATGGGCAGTCGCTGGCCGGAGGGCCTGCGCATCTGCACCGTCCGGCGCTCGGACGGGGCCCGGGTCGTCTTCGGCCGCGCCGGCGCCCCGCCGGCACGCCTGGCCGCTGCCGTCCTGGCCTCGTGCGCCATCCCCGGCTACTTCCAGCCCGTCGACATCGGCGGCACCGAGTACGTCGACGGCGGCGTGCATTCGGCCACGAACGCGGACGTCCTCCGGTCCGAGGGGCTCGACGTGGTGGTCGTCATCTCCTCCATGTCGGCGGCCCACGGCAGCGCCAACGGGGCCGACGGCTGGCTCCGGCGGACCGTGCACCGCCGCATGGAGCGTGAGATCACCCGGCTGCGAGCAGGCCGGCTTCGTGGTGATCAGCCTGGAGCCCGGCGCCGAGTCGCGCCGGGCCATGGGGCTGCGGGCCATGGCCGAGGACCGCGGTCCGCGGGTGATCGAGGCCGCCTACGAAGAGACCCGCGAGCTGCATTCTCGCCACGCCCGAGCTCGCCTCGTTGGGCGGCCCGCTCGCCGCCGCCTCCGCCGGCTGACCCCGGGAGAACGGAGCGCGCCCGGGGGTAGCGCTGCGGCCCGGGGGATGCCCGAAGGGAGGGTCCATGAGTCCTGATCGCCTGAGCCCGCTGGACGCATCGTTCCTCCACATTGAGGACCACGTGTCCCACATGCACATCGCCTCGGTCGCCATCTTCGAGGGCCCCCCGCCGCCCTTCGGCGACATCGTCGCCATGGTGGACGCCAAGCTCGACCTGGTCCCGCGCTACCGCCAGAAGGTCCGCTTCGTACCCTTCGAGCTGGGACGACCCGGTCTGGGTCGACGACCCGCACTTCAACATCGAGTACCACCTGCGCCACACGGCGCTGCCCTCCCCGGGTGGCGAGAGCGAGCTGCGCAAGCTCGTCGGCCGCGTCATGGCGCAGCAGCTCGACCGCTCCAAGCCGCTCTGGGAGATCTGGGTGGTCGAGGGCCTCGAGGACGGCCGCTGGGCCATGCTGGCCAAGACGCACCACGCGTTGGTCGACGGCATCTCGGGCACCGACCTGCTGGCGGTCATCATGGACCTGAGCGCCGGACGCGGTGCGCCCGGAGCCGTCGCAGTGGACGCCGCAGCCCGAGCCGTCCGGCGCTCCAGCTCGTGCTGGACGCGTTGGAGAACGTCGTGCAGTCGCCCTACGAGCAGGTCCGGGCGGCGCGGGCCAGACGCGGGCGCGTGCGCCGGATGGCGGGCTACGTGCTCGAGGTCGCCGGCGGGCTCTTCTCCCTCGGCGGGCTGGTCCGCCCGACGCCGCCCTCCAGCCTCAACGGGCCGCTCGGCCCCCATCGTCGCTACGCCTGGGCCACGACATCGGTCGACGACATCAAGCGGGTCCGCCAGGCGCTCGGCGGGACCTTCAACGATGTGGTGCTGGCCAGCATCACCAACGGATTCCGCGAGCTCCTGCTGTCACGCGACGAGGACGTCGAGCGGGTCGTGCGCACGCTCGTGCCCGTCTCGGTCCGGCCACGCGACTCGTCCGGCAAGGCCGTCGGCGACGGCACCTACGAGAACAAGGTCTCCGCCATGTTCGCCGAGCTTCCCGTCGACATCGACGATCCCGCCCTGCGGCTGCATGTCATCACCGAGCAGATGAAGGACCTCAAGGACTCCAGCCAGGCCGTGGCCGGAGAGGCGCTCACCTCCATGTCGGGCTTCGCGCCGCCGATGCTCCTGGCCCTCGGGCATGCGCCTCGCCACCAGGGCGGCGCAGCGCAACGTGAACACGGTCACCACGAACGTGCCAGGTCCGCAGTTCCCGCTCTATGCGGCCGGCCGACGGATGATCCGGGCCTTCCCGTACGTCCCGCTCGGCGGTCAGATACGGTTCGGCATCGCCATCTTCTCCTACGACGGCGAGGTCAACTTCGGGATCACCGGTGACTACGACTCGACCCCGGACATCGACGTCCTGGCCGGCGGGATCGAGGACGGCATGACGCAGATGCTGAAGGTGTGCGACCAGCCGGGCCGCTGACCGTCACCCCTCCCAGTCGGCGATGCCCGCCACCTCGTCGGCGATGTAGGCCCGCAGGTCGCCGACGATGACCTTCTCGACGGAACGCCCCACAATGGGCACGCGGACCCTCAGTTCACCCTCGACCTCGACCGTCGCACGTGCCCGGCCCGGCGTCGCCCTCCTCGAACCGGTAGGTCCCGCTGGCGCTCAGCCGGTCCGGATAGTGGTCCGGCAGCACGACCCAGCTGGAGCGGCCCTCGGCGAGCAGGATCTCGGTCCGGGTGATCCACGACATCTTCCCGGGGTCGACCACGGCCCGCACGGCGGGCGAGACCGAGCCCGTGAAGGCGAACCGCACCTCGAGCAGGATGCGGTCCCCGGTCGCCTCGTGGCGGACGACCTCACGCACCGTCGATGTCGTCGCGCGCCGGACGTCCCTCGTAGAACGCGGGGAGCCGTACGCCGTCCATCGCCCGAGCCGGCGGCACCGCCACCGCCTGCCGGATGCTGAATTTCACGTAGTCGGGCGCGTCGACGGCAGTCCCAGCTTGCGATGGTCCCAGCTGACGGTGCGCTCGACGTTGAGCTTCACCGCCACCCGCTTGTGCAGCATGATCTCCAGAATCGGCTTGAGGTCGTCCGTGTACGGCCCGTTGTAGCGCTCGTAGACGCTGATGCCGAGCTGCCACAACCTGTCGGGGTCATCGACGATCTCCGCCCTGCCGACAAGCTCCACGCCGCGGAGCTCCTCGTAGTAGTCGCCATCCTCGAACAGGAGCGTCAGCCGCGGGTCACGGCGCAGGTTCTGCACCTTCTGTGACTTCGCCTTCGTCTCCACGGTCACGCAGCCGTCCAGGAATCCGTACCACATGGCCACCGCGTGAATGGAGCCGTCATGGGAGATGGAGCACATCGTCATGTTCCGCCTCTCGGCCAGGAACGCGTCCACCTCGTCAGGCGTCATCTGTATGGCCTTGCGCTGATTCACGCCGTGGCCCATGGCCTCGGTCATCCGGCACCTCCCACTCGTGTGCCATGGGAGCGTAATCCTCTGAGCAGGACCGCAACCTTAAGAGTTCATCTTCAGCACACTTGGAGGTTGCACCCGTTTCACGGCACGTTTACCTCGGCTTCGTAGCGTGACTGCCGATGGCGCTCGTCGATCGACCCATGGATCACAACCGCCGGGACGAACGCTTCGGTCCCGGTTCGGTGCGTCGTCGCGGCCAGGAACCCCTGGCCGAGGTCATCATGATCCGTCCGGTGCGCTCACCCCGCTACCGGCTCCTCGGTTCGTTGGTCACCAGGACGCGGGCAGTCGTTTCCCCGCGTCCACAGGCGACGCCGGTGCGAACTCCCCCCCGGCCACCGTCGTCGCCTGCCCCTCTCCCATTCAGGTCGCCTCGGTTCCCCCACGACGCTGCCTGAAGCCGACCCCAGCGTGGCAATTGCGAACGCTCCTGCGGCGAGCGGCCGGCCCCCTCTGCCCGGACAGACCCGGGACAATCGGCCCCTGGTCCTCGTCGTGGACGACGAAGAGTCCTACCGTCAGGCCTTGGCTTCGGGACTGACCCGCGAGGGCTTCACCGTGGAAGCCGCCGGCGACGGCCACGAGGCATTACGGCTCTTCCACCGCGTGCATCCGGACCTCGTCCTCCTCGACGTCATGCTGCCCGACCAGTCCGGGATCGAGATCTGCCAGCAGATGCGGAGCCTCAAGCCCGTCCCGATCATCATGGTGACTGCGCGCGACTCCGAGGTCGACATCGTGCTCGGGCTGGAACTGGGCGCCAGCGACTACGTGGCCAAGCCCTTCCGGTTGCGCGAGCTCGTCGCTCGGATGCGGGCCGTGCTCCGACGTGGCGTGGCCGTTGCCGAGCACCACGACGAAATCCTCGCCGTGGGCCCGGTGCGGCTCGACGCCGGCCGACGAGAGGTGACGGTCGACGAAGTCCCGGTCGAGCTGTCCCGCAAGGAGTTCGACCTCCTCGCCCTCCTGATGTCACACAGCGGGCAGGTGGTCACCCGCGACTGGTGCATCGATCGCCTCTGGTGGGACCAGGAGCTGACCGACACCCGCACGCTCGATACCCACATCAAGCGGCTCCGCCGAAAGGTGGAGCCCGACCCGGCCAACCCCCGCCACCTGGTCACCGTCCGGGGCGTCGGGTTCCGCTTCGAGGGGTAGCCCGGCACAGTCCGGCGCTTTCGTCCTACATTGAGCGGATGCACAAAGGCGACGTCGTCCCCGACTTCACACTCCCCGACCAGACGGGCACAGTCCGCTCACTGAGCGGATTCCTTGCCAACGGGCCCGTGGTGCTCTTCTTCTACCCGGCCGCCATGACCTACGGCTGCACCAAAGAGAGCTGCCATTTCAGGGACATGGCCGGCGAGTTCGCCGCGGTCGGTGCCCAGCCGGTGGGCATCAGCGCCGACGAGGTCGAGAAGCAGATGCAATTCGACGAGAAGGAGTCGCTTGGCTTCCCCCTTTTGTCGGACCCCGACCGCGAGGTGGCTGCTCTGTTCGGCGTGAAGCGCAGCGTCAGCTTCTTGAAGGTGAAGCGGTCAACCTTCGTCATCGACACCGACCGGACCATCCTCGACGTCATCCACTCCGAGGTCTCCATGGGCTCGCACGCTGACAAGGCGCTCGCTCTCCTCAAGGCCCGACCCGCTGCCTGACCGCACCGTCGTCATCACGGGCGCCGCGTCGGGCATCGGCGCCGCCACCGCGGCGCGACTCGGCACTGCGGGCTGGAGCGTTATCGGCGTGGACAAGGACGAGTCCGATGTCGTGGCCGACCTCGCCACCCCGGCCGGTCGGAGCCAGGCGATCGAAGCCGCCACCGAGCGGTGTGGTGGCGTGCTCACCGGCATCGTCACCTGTGCCGGTTTGGCCGGGCTACCCGGCCGGCCCGGCTCGCTGTTGGCCGCCGTGAACTACTTCGGCACAGTGGACCTGCTCGAAGGCCTGCGTCCCCTCCTGGTCCCGGGCGGTGCCGCCGTCGCCATCAGCTCGAACTCGACCACGGTGCAACCCGCGATCCCCGCCGACCTCGTGGAGGCCTGTCTCGGCCACGACGAAGGGCTCAGTGCCCGGATCGCCGACGCCTGCGGCTCCCTCGTGAGCTACCCGGCCACGAAGCTGGCCGTGGCGCACTGGGTGCGCCGCAACGCCACGGGTCCGAATTGGGCCGGGTCGGGGATCCGGCTCAACGCCATCGCCCCCGGCATGATCGATACACCGATGGTGGCGGGCATGCGGGCCGATGCCAAGGCCGGCCCGATGCTCGACATGCTGCCCATCCCGGTCGGGCGTCCCGGCCGGGCCGAGGAGATCGCCGCCGTGGTCGACCTGCTCCTCGGTCCCGACGGCACCTTCTTCTGCGGGTCGGTGGTGTTCTGCGACGGCGGCAGCGATGCACTCCTCCGTACGAGCGACTGGCCCGCGGCCTGGGATATCTCCGTCCCCGAACTCGGCCAACAGCTCTCCTGATCACGTCGTCATCGCGCCGGCCCCGACCGTAGGCTGACGGCCATGCCGGGTCGGATCCTGGTGGATACCACCCCGCTGCGAGAGAGCCGCGACTTCCGGCTCCTCTTCATCGGGCAGCTCATCTCGGTCATCGGGACCCAGCTGACCGTCGTGGCCATCCCGTACCAGGTGTACTCCATGACGCACTCCACGCTGCAGGTGGGGGCGATCAGCCTGGCCCAGCTCTTCCCCTTCCTCGCCGGCGCTCTCTCGGCGGGACCCATCGGCGACTCGGTCGACAAGCGCCGCATCATGGTGTGGACGGCGGCAGCACTGACACTCACCAGCGGTGCCATGGCCGTCAACGCCGCCGTGGCCCACCCCTCGCTGGCCGTGCTCTACGTCGTCAGCGCGCTGGCGGCCGGACTCTTCGGCTTCTCGAGCACCGCCCGCTCGGCGGCCGTCCCGGGCATGGTGGAGCGGCGGCATCTCGCCGCTGCTGCCGCCATGACGCAGATCGTCTTCCAGGTGGGCGTCATTGTGGGGCCCGCGCTCTCCGGCCTCCTGCTCGGCATCGGGCTGCCGCTCGTCTACGGACTCGACGCCGCCTCGTTCATCGTGGCCGCCATCACCTCGGCCATGCTGCGCCCGATCCCGCCCGCTCACCACGCCGGCGCGCTCTCGCCGTGGCAGTCGACCAAGGAGGGCCTGCGCTACCTGCGCTCGCGCCAAGCTCTCCAAGGTGTGTACCTGATCGACATCAACGCCATGGTGTTCGGCATGCCCCGGGCACTCTTCCCTGCCATGGCGGGTGCCGTGTTCGGCGGCGGCACCATCACCCTCGGCTTCCTCTACGCCGCTCCCGGCGTCGGCGCTCTGATCGGAGCGGTCACCACGGGTTGGGTGGCCAACCTGCGCCGCCAGGGTTGGGCGGTGATCGTGGCCGTCTCCGTGTGGGGTGCGGCCATCGCGCTCTTCGGTTTCTCCGACACGCTCTGGATTGCCCTTGTCCTCCTCGCCGTGGCGGGCTGGGCCGACGTGATTTCTGCCGTCCTGCGCAACACCATGCTGCAGAGCTCCATCCCCGAGCGCTTCCGCAGCCGCATGTCCTCCATACAGATGGCCGTCGTGCAGGGCGGGCCCCGCCTCGGCGACATGGAGTCGGGCGCGGTGGCGTCGCTGACCAGCATTGAGTTCTCCGTCGTCTCGGGTGGCCTCGCCTGCATCGCCGGCGCGGCCCTGATCGGCGCGCTCCTGCCGGTCTTCCGGCGCCACGTCGCCGGTGAGATCGACGACGTGCCCGTATGATCCGGCCATGAGCGACACCTTCGCCGAGCCGACGTGGGGTGAGGTCGACCCCGCCGCCTTCAGTCGCATCCTCGTCGTCTCGCCGCACTTCGACGACGCCGCCATGGGAGCCGGGCACCTGATCGCCAGCTATGAGGACACCACCGTCGTCACCGTGCTGGGCGGCAGACCGCCCGCCTACCCCGATGTGCCCTCGGAGTGGGACGCGCTGGGTGGCTTCGTCGCCGGCGACGATGTCGTCGCGGTCCGGCGTGAGGAGGACGCCGCCGCCATGGCCGTCCTCGAGTCTTCGTACGAATGGTTGGAGTTCGCGGACCACCAGTACCTCGAGCCGGCGGACCGCCCGACGCCGGTCGACGTCGCGCCGGTCCTCGGATCCACCATCGCGAAACTGAACCCGACCTCGGTATTCTTTCCCATGGGCCTGGGCAACCCCGACCACGTCATGGTGCACGAGGCCTGCCTCCTGCTGCGCGAGCAGCAGCCCGATCGGGAGTGGTTCTGCTACGAGGACCACGGCTACAAGCACCTGCCCGGCATGCTCGCCTGGCGGGTGGCCAAGCTGTTGCGCTCCCGGCCGTGGCCGACGCCGGCCATCGTCCCGCACGTGCCCGACGAAGAGCGCAAGCGGCGGGCCATCTGGTGCTACACCTCGCAGATTGCGCCGCTCGAGCAGGACCACGCCCTGACGGCCCGCATGGAGGGCCGGGTCCCCGAGCAGTTCTGGCGCTTGGCCCCACCCCCCGCCGGGTGGGAAGGGCTGTCCGACTTCATCTGACGTTCGACGCGCCGCCGATCACAGCCGTTTCGCACGGAGGCGGGACCCAAGACGGGCCGAAAGTCCCGGACGTTCAGCCCTACCCATGGCGGCGCCGGCGGTGCACCATCACTCGTGTGGTCATGTACAGAGACCTCCTCACACGGGCCCTCGGCCAAAGTCGAGCGCGCGCGCGGGCCCGACGAGCTGCTGCTCGCCGACCTGGTGGACCGCCGCGCCAGGCTGCAGGCGACGGGTGCGGCGGCTCCGGTTGTGGAAGCACTGGCCCGGGAGCTCTCCTACGACGGCGCGTTCGATCCGGCTCTGTGCGGCCCTCGACGTCCGCGCCACTCCGGCCTGGTTCGACAGCCCCGAGCGCGAACGGGCCCGCCTCGAGCGGGAGCTGGCGCGACGCGGCATCCGGCTCCCCACACCACAACTCCGAGGCCCCTAGGCCGCCGGCTCGCAGGATCCGGCGCCTGGGCAGGCCTGCGCCGAGGCCCCAGCCGGTGCCCAGCGCCCCTCGGTAGAGTCCACTGCGGTGCCAGGGGACGACGAGCGGATGGTGGAGGCTGATGGACGCGAGGTGCGCGTGTCCCGGCCGGACAAGATCTACTTCCCTGCCCTCGACGCCACCAAGTTCGACCTCGTCTCCTACTACCTCGACGTCGGTGCGCACCTGCTGAACACCGCCGGCGGACGACCGGCCATGCTGCAGCGATTTCCCGACGGTGCCACCGGGAAGTCCTTCTACCAAAAGCGCATCCCCGCCGGCGCGCCGGCGTGGTTGCAGTCGACCACCGTCTCGACGCCGAACGGCACGACATCCAATGCGCTCGTCGTCGCCGACATCGCCCATGTCATCTGGGCCGTCAACATCGGCTGCCTCGGGCTGCACCTGTGGCCCTACCTCGCCGACAATCCGGCGCACGCCGACGAGCTGCGGATCGACCTCGATCCGACGACGGGGATCGGGTTCGACGAGGTGCGCGCCGTTGCGTTGCTCTGCCGCGACGTGCTCGAGGAGCTCGGCCTGCGCGGCTATCCCAAGACGACGGGGAACAACGGACTGCACGTCTACCTCCGCTTGCAGCCCCGTTGGGACTCGGTGCAGGTGCGCGCCGCCGCGGTCGCGCTGGCCCGCGAGCTCGAACGCCGCTTTCCGGACCTCATCACGGCCAACTGGTGGAAGGAGGAGCGCGGCAGCCGCGTCTTCGTGGACTTCAACCAGAACGCCCCGCACAAGACCGTCTTCGGAGCCTGGTTCGCCCGACCCCGCACCGGCGGACAGGTCTCGACCCCCCTCACGTGGGAAGAAGTCGAGACCGTCGCCCCCAACGAGCTGACCATCCGCAGCGTGCCCGAGCTGGTCCGCCGGCGCGGTGACCCCTGGGCGGACATCGCGGCCGCACCGCAGTCGATCGAGCCTCTGCTGGCGCTGGCCGAGCGCGACAAGGAGGCCGGGCTCCACGACGCGCCGTGGCCGCCGCAATACCCGAAAATGCCCGACGAGCCGCCCCGAGTGGCCCCGAGCCGGGCCAAGAAGGCCTGAGCCGTGGAGCCGCTCGACGCCCTCAACCGCATCGCCTTCCTCCTCGAGCGCAGCGGGGCCGACACCTACAAGGTGCGCGCTTTTCGCCACGCGGCGAGGGCGGTGGCCGCACTCGATCCGGGCACGCTCCGCGCCCTGGCCGTGTCCGGACGGCTCCAGTCGATTGAGGGCGTCGGGAAGTCCACGGCGCTGGTCATCACCGAGGCCCTGGACGGCAAGGTGCCCGACCGCCTGGCCCGGTTGGAGGAGACGCCCGACGACGTGGAGCTCGACGCCGCTGCCCAAGAGCTCCTGGGCTCGCTGCGTGGTGACTGCCACTCGCACTCGGACTGGTCCGACGGCGGGAGCCCCATCAGAGAGATGGCCGAGGCGGCCCGGGAGTTGGGGCACGAGTACCTTGTGCTCACCGACCACAGCGCCCGCCTCACGGTGGCGCACGGACTCAACGCAGAGCGGTTGCGCTCCCAGCTCGACGTGCTGGCCGAGCTGAACGACGATCTGGCCCCCTTCCGCATCCTGACCGGCATTGAGGTCGACATCCTCGAGGACGGCACTCTCGACCAGGAGCTGGACCTGCTGGCCGAGCTGGACGTCGTGGTGGCCAGCGTGCACTCCAAACTGCGCATGGAGGCCCCCGCCATGACCGAACGGATGCTCGCCGCCGTCGAAAGCCCGCACACCGACATCCTGGGCCACTGCACCGGGCGCCTGATCACCGGACGGGGCCGGGCACAATCCACCTTCGACGCCGACGCGGTGTTTACCGCCTGCGCCCGCACGGGGACGGCCGTCGAGATCAACTCGCGGCCCGAGCGCCAGGACCCGCCCCAGGACCTCCTCCGCCAGGCTGTCGGACTCGGCTGCTCCTTCAGCATCGACACCGATGCCCATGCTCCCGGCCAGCTCGGCTGGCTCAGCCGAGGCTGTGTCAAGGCCGTCGACGCCGAGGTGCCGCCCGAGCGGATCGTCAACCGCGGCTCGGTCGACCAGCTCCTCGCCTGGGCGGGTGCGCATGAAGACTGACCCGACGTGACCCTCCCCGTCCGCCCCCCGGTCGCCCCCATGCTGGCCAAGCTCGCTCGCGAGCTGCCCCGGGGCACCGGTCTCTTCTACGAGCCGAAGTGGGACGGGTTCCGCTGCATCGTCTTCCGCGACGGCGACGAGGTGGAGCTGGGCAGCCGCAACGAGAAGCCATTGACGCGCTATTTTCCCGAGCTCGTCGACGCGCTCCGCCAGGAGCTGCCGGACCGGATCGTGCTCGACGGCGAGATCGTGATCGCCGGCCCCGGAGGTCTCGAGTTCGACGCGCTCTCCCAGCGCATCCACCCGGCCGAGAAGCGCATCCGACAGCTCGCCGAGTCGACACCCGCCTCGTTCGTCGCCTTCGACCTGCTGGCCGAGGGCGACCGTTCCTTCATGGAGGCGCCGTACGCGGAGCGTCGGGCGGCATTGGAGACGGCCCTGAAGAAGGCGCGGCCGCCGGTTCACGTCACCCCCGTCACCGACGATCCCGACGTGGGGGCGGACTGGTTCGCGCGCGTTCGAGGGCGCCGGGCTCGACGGCGTCGTCGTCAAGGACGGGGCACTCAGGTACCTGCCCGACAAGCGGGCGATGGTCAAGGTGAAGCACCAGCGCACGGCGGACTGCGTGGTGGCGGGCTTCCGCACCCACAAGGACGGCGCCGGTGTGGGCTCACTGCTCTTGGGACTGTTCGATCCCTCCGGGACGTTGCACCACGTCGGCGTGGCCTCGGGGTTCAGCGTGGCCCGCCGACGCGAGCTGGTGACCGAGCTCGAGCCGTTCCGGAAGAACGCGCAGAAGGATCACCCCTGGGCGGGATGGGCCGAGGCGCAGGCCGCCGGCCGCGCGCCGGGGGGACGAACCGCTGGAACGCCGGCAAGGACATGACCTGGGAGCCGCTTCGGCCCGAAGCGGTGTGCGAGGTCTCCTACGACCACCTGCAACAGGAGCGCTTCCGGCACGCCACGTCCTTCGTCCGCTGGCGCCCGGACCGCGACGCCGTGTCGTGCACATACGCGCAGCTCGACACCCCGGTGCCGATGGAGCTGAGCGAGGTCTTCGGAACGTCGTCGGGGTAATCGGGGTAATCGGGGTAATCGGGGTAATCGGGGTAATCGGGGTAATCAGTCGAGCAGATCGGGATCGGCCGCCAGCTCGGCTCGCACGGCCGCCTCCCAGAAGCCGATGAAGCCCTCGCCGTCGCTCCGGGCCACCAGGTCGATGAACGATTGCGGCACACGGGACACGCCCGTGCCGCCGGCCGCCCTGGCGTACCAGGCGTGTTGGCACCGCTGCTCCAGCGCAACGGCGCGCTGGTGCACGGCGCGGGCCGAGCCGCCCAGGACGAACACGCCATGCCCGGCCAGCAGCGCCATGGAGGCGCCGCCCATCCTCTCGACCGCCGACCGCGCGCTCGAGGCATCGTTGACGGGTCCCTCGTACTCGTCGACCAGGACCAGGGTGCCGCCGCCGAGCGCCGAGCTCTGGTCGAGGATAGGAGGGACCTCACCCAGGTCGGCCCACACCGTGCCGAAGAGTGGATGGTTGTGCACCGCCCAGCCCGCATCGTGGCGCAGCTTGTGCAGCTCGAGGTGCAGCGGAATGCCGAGAGGGACCGGCCAGTCGCCTTCGACCACACGGCCGTCGAGGTCGATGCGCAGCACCTGGGACGGGCGCAGCTCCGCCCAGGTCAGCAGCCACGGGTTGCACAGCAGGGTGCCGTCGCCCAGGTTGACCGTGATGTGCCCGGCCAGATGGTCGTTGTAGCCCTCCCGCCACAGCGCGCGGGCGAGCACGACGAGCTCCTCGCGTGGCGTGAGGTCGGGGACCAGCTTCTCGGCGGTCGGCGTGAACATCGGTCGGCTCCTCTCAGCGCGGCAGGACGGTGTCCGGGAGGGGGTGGCGATAGAGGGCGGCGGCGTTCTCGCAGCACATGGCGCGCAGCTCGTCGGCCGGAATGTGGCCCCAGCAGCGCCGCGATGACGTCCTGGGTGTCGGGCCACGTGCTGTCGCCGTGCGGGTAGTCCACCTCCACCATGATGTGGTCCACCCCAATGGCGTGGCGCGTGTCGATGGTCGACGGGTCGTCAATGGTGCAGAACCAGAAATTGCGTTGCAGGACGTCTGCCGGCCGTACCTCCCAACCCAGCCCGTAGCGGGAGCGGTCGACGATGTTCTCGAGCCGGTCGCGCAGCATGGCCACCCAGCCGATCCCTCCCTCGCTCATGGCGATCTTGAGCGTCGGCAGGCGGAGGGCATAGCCCGACCACAGCCACTCGGCGCAGGCGATGAGCGAGAGCTGGCCGAACAGCGTGGCACCGAGCTGCAGGGCGTCCATGCCCGCTCCCGGCGGTGCCGGGGTCAGGCCCGAGCTCCCGACGTGCAGCGAGACGACGGTGTCGGTGTCGACCACGGCCTCCATGATCGGGTCCCAGTGGGCCCGGTCCCACAACGACGGCAGACCGATTTCGTGGGGCCGCTCCGGGAAGGTCACAGAGGTGAAGCCCCGTTCGGCGTTGCGGCGGATCTCGGCCACGGCGAGGTCGCGGTCGGCCAGGTAGGTGATCCCGAGGGGGACGATGCGCTGGGGATGCCGCGAGTACCACTCCTCGTAGAGCCAGTCGTTCCAGGCCCTCACACAGGCCAGGCCCAGGTCGCGGTCCCGGGCGTCGAAGAAGACCCGGCCACAGAAGCCGGTGATCATGGACGGGAAGTTCACCGACGCCCAGACTCCGTTGATGTCCATGTCGCGCACCCGGGCGTCGACGTCGTAGCAACCCGGGCGCATCTGGTCGAACCGGAACGGCTCGAGGCCGTACGTCTCCGGTCGCCGCCCCGCCACCGCATTCATCCCCACCTGGGTGTACCGCGCACCTTCGAACTCCCAGACCTGATGTCCCTCCGGCGTCTCGACGATGCGGGGTGCACGGTCCGCCAACGCAGCGGGCAGCCTGTGCTCGAAAGTGTGAGCCGGCTCGACCACATGGTCGTCCACCGAAATCACCGTGTAGCGCACCGGACGCGGCTCGGGCTCGGGCAGGAACAGATCGTCGACCGGCACAGACCGGAGTATGCCCGAGGAATTCCCGACGCGCACCCGCGTTGAGGCCGCGCCTGTGGCCGGCCGCGGATGAATACTGGGGCGGACACGTAAAGGAGGCGGCGTGCTCGCGCTGGTCATTGTCTCGACGTTCGTGGTTCTCGTGCTCGGCATCCTGGTGACGGGCCTGTTGCGGAGCCACGCCGACATCCTGCGCTCGCTGCACGAGCTGGGCGCAGGCGTGGGTGACCCCGCCGCCTCGGCGCCCGCCCCCGCTGCTGGCCCAGTGACCATGGTCACCCGGCATCGAGCCCGGAGCTCGGCACGGCTCCGGCCGTCGCCGGTGTCACTCCGAGCGGGGATGCCAGGGCCGTCGCCGTCGACAACAGCGATGACCTCACCCTGCTCGCGTTCCTCTCCTCGGGCTGCACCAGCTGCGCCGCCTTCTGGGCTGCGCTGCAGGAGCCGGGACGCGTGCAGCTCCCCGCGCGGACCCGCGTGGTGATCGTGACCAAGGGCCCCGACCGCGAGATCCCCGCCGAGGTGGGGGCGCGAGCGACCGGTGGCGTCCCTGTGGTGACGTCCACCGACGCCGTGGGCCGCCGCGGCGCTCGTACTCTTCGGCGGGGCGGTGGCGGGAGGGCGGGCCCGAGGGCGTGCGCCGGCCGCGGCGCACACGTCCGCCTCTTAGCCGCGCATGTCCACGGCGTTCACGTGGACGGGGACGATGCGCACGACGACGCGGCGGTCGCCGGGGGCGTCGTGCTCGCGCAGATCGGCGTCGTACTTGGCCCCGACCTGCTCGGCAAAGGCGCGGTCCTCGTCGGGCGCCACCACGGCGGTACCCCGTATCTCCAGGTAGCGGTACGGGTTCTGCAGGTCGAGGAGGAGTGCCGTGCAGGCCGGATCGGTCTCGAGGTTCTTCACCTTCTGGCGCCGCGTGTTCAGTGACATGGCGACCTGATCGCCCTCGGCCACGAACCACACCTCGGACACCTGGGGGTAGCCGTCCTCGCCGACCGTGGCCAATGTAAGGAAGTCACCGTTCAGCAGGTCGCGGTGGCTGTCGGGAATCTCGTTGTGAGCCATGCGACGCGTATACCCGGGAGGCGGTCGGTCATGCGCGGGGCCTCGCGCGGACGTCGGGCGGCGGCGCCTACCATCTGCCCATCGCTCCGGACCGCACGCCTCCCATCCGCCTCTTCCTCGCCGACGTGGACGGGACACTGGTCACCCAGGACAAGGTCCTCACCGACGACGCCGTCGCCGCCGTGCGGCGCCTGCGCCAGGCCGGTGTCCTCTTCACCCTCACCAGCGGCCGACCGCCGCGCGGCATGGAGATGCTGGTGGAGCCCCTTCAGATCGACACACCCATCGCCGCCTTCAACGGCGGCCTGATGGTGGACCAGGCCATGGCCGTCCTGGAGGAGCGCGCCCTACCCAAGGACCTGGTGCTGCCCGTCGTCGACCACATGAAGTCCTTCGACCTCGATGTGTGGCTCTACCGTGGCGCCGACTGGTACGTGCCGGACCCCAAGGCGCCGCACGTCGACCGGGAGGCGTGGACGGTCAAGTTCGAGCCCAAGGTGCGGAAGACCTTCGACGGGTTGACCGATGGCGTCGTCAAGCTGGTCGGCGTCAGCGACGACCACGACGCCATCGACAGGGCCGCCAAGGCTGCGCTGAAGAAGTTCGGCGACCACGTGACGGCGGCGGCCTCCCAGCCGTACTACCTCGACGTCACGCACCCGCAGGCCAACAAGGGTGAGGTCGCGCTGTACCTGGCCCGGCGCTACGACCTCGCGCCCGAGGAGATCGCCACCATCGGCGATCAGCCCAACGACATTCTGATGTTCGACCATTCCGGCCTCAGCATCGCCATGGGCAACGCCGACCCCGAGGCGAAGCAGGCGGCGCACGAGACCTCGCGGAGCAACGAGGACGAGGGCTTCGCCTACGCCGTCGACCACTTCGTGCTGCCGGCCGCCGTCGCCTGACGGCCGGGGGCGGGGACGGGGACGGGGACCGACCGGATCAGACGCCGCGATGGTTCTCGAAGCGGGCGTACTGCTTCAAGAACAAGAGGTTGGCCTTGCCGGTCGGGCCGTTCCTGTGCTTCGCCACTTCAATCAGCGCGTCGTCGGCCCGGTCGATCGGCACCTCGTCGTTGTACTCGGACTCGCGGTAGATGAAGAGCACAACGTCGGCGTCCTGCTCGAGCGAACCTGACTCCCGGAGATCCGACAGCTGCGGCGTCTTGTCCTGGCGGGACTCGAGGTTGCGGGAGAGCTGTGACAGGGCGACCACGGGCACCTCGAGCTCGCGGGCGAGGATCTTCAGACCGCGGCTGATCTCGGCCACCTCGGTCTGGCGGTTCTCCGCCCGGCCCCGGCCGGTCATCAGCTGCAGGTAGTCGACGACGACGATGCCGAGGTCGCCCGCCGACTTCTTGAGCCGGCGGGCCCGGGCGCGGATGTCCATGACCGTGACGTTGGGGTTGTCGTCGATGAAGATCGGCGCCCCCGACAGCCGCGTGACGGCCATCCCGATTTTGCTCCAGTCCTGCGTGCGGATCCGGCCCGTCTGCAGGCTCTGCCCGTTCACCTCGGCCTCCGAGGCGAGCAGGCGCTGGGTCAGCTCCAGATGGCCCATCTCCAGGGAGAAGAGGAGGGCGGGCCGCTGCGACTGCAGGCCGACGTTGGCCAGGACGCCCAGGGCGAAGCTCGTCTTGCCCATGCCGGGGCGGGCTCCCACGATGTTGAGCGACGACGGCTGGAAGCCGAGCAGGATCTTGTCCAGCTCGTGGTAGCCGGTCGCCACTCCGGTGATCGCGGAGCCGCGCTGACCCAGCTCCTCAATGCGGTCCAGTCCCGCGCCCAGCAGCTCGTGCAGCGGCCGCATGCTGTCGACCGTGCGGCGCTCACCGACGTTGAAGACCATCTGCTCCGCCTCGTCGACGGCTGCCTTGACGTCCTCGGGCACCGAGTAGCCCATGTCCGCGATGTCCCCCGCCACGCCGATGAGCTTGCGCAGCAGCGCGTGCTCCTCGACGATCTCGGCGTAGTGGCGCGCGTTGGCGATCGACGGCGTGTTGGCCAGCAGCGAGATGAAGATGGAGCGGTCACCGACCGCCTCCAGCACGCCGGAGCGCTTCAGCTCGTCGGTGACCGTCACCGCGTCGATGGCTTCGCCGCGCTCCATGAGCGCCTGGATGGCGCCGAAGATGTGGCCGTGCGCCGGCTTGTAGAAGTCCGCCGCCGAGCATTTCTCTATACCGACCGAGGCGGCGTCGTTGGAGAGCAGCATGGCCCCCAACAGGGACTCCTCGGCCTCGACGTCGTGCGGGGGCACCCGCGCGCCGCTCGGCACGGGGGCAGGGGCTGTCCGGAGGGGGCGGGGGCGGGTGTCGTCGAAGGCTTGGACCACGGCTCACTCACTCTGCCGGTCGGGGTCTGGGGAACGTAAGGCCCCAATAGGTGTGGGTAAGGCACGCCGTCGTGTGGATAAGCCGTGCACGAGTGGTCAGTGACTGTGGACCATCGGAAACGCAAATCGACACGCCACCATGATGGACAGGCGGGTGTGACAGGGGGGTGGATCCTCCCTGGTCAGGAGGCGGGCGAGACCTCCACCGTCACGATGGTGGCCACGTCGCGGAACAGTTCGACCGTCACCTCGAAGGAGCCCGTCTCCTTTATGTGCTCGGGCAGCACGATGTGCTTGCGGTCCACCTCAATGCCCTTGGTGGCCTTGATCGCCTCCACCACGTCGGCGGGTCCGATCGAGCCGAAGAGGCGGCCGGCCCCTGACGCCCGGGCGGCGATCGGGATCACGGCCCCGGCCAGCACCGTGGCCTGCGCCTCGGCGGCACCGCGATCCTGTGCCTCACGCTGGTCACGCCCCCGCCGCATCTGCTCCGCCTGGCCCTCGACGCCCCCGGTGGCCACAATGGCCCGCCCCTCGGGCAGGAGGAAGTTGCGGGCGAAGCCGCCCGCCACCTTGACGATGTCCCCCCGGCGGCCCACGCCGACGACGTCGTCCCGCAGCACGACCCTCATGCGTCCGCTCCCGCCTCGGCGGGCTCGACGACGACCTCGACCACAGCCCCGGCCTCGGCATCCGCCACCGCCTCCTCGACGATGGCCTCCGCGGCTTCGGCCGATGCCGTGTCGGCCACCGGCACGTCCTGGGAGGGCCGCTGCCGCGGCGCCTCGGTCGGCACCGAATCGAGCGTGCGCTCGCCCCTGTCGCGACCGCCGCGGCCACCGGGGCGCTCCGTCACGGTGCGCTGGGTGTAGGGGAGGAGCACCAGCTCGCGTGCCGTCTTGATCGCCATGGCCAGCGCCCGCTGGTGCTGGGCGCAGTTGCCCGTCACCCGACGCGAGCGAATCTTGCCCCGGTCGCTCATGTACTTGCGCAGCATGGGGACGTCCTTGTAGTCCACCCACTCGACCTTGTCGCGGCAGAGCGCGCAGGGCTTCTTCTTGACCCGCCGGCCGAGATCCTTGGGGGCGCGCCGTGACGTCGTCCCGCCGCGCTGGTTGTTCCGTGCCATCAGAAGGGCTCCTCGTCGAATCCGTAGCCACCGCCGGCATCCGCCGCGGGCTGGGGTTGTGCCGGCGGAGCGGCGGCCGGACGGCCGCCCCCACCGCCTCCGCCACTGTTACTGCCACCCCGGCTGTACTCCCCGGGGCCGCGGCGCTCGTTCTTGGTGATCTGTGCGGTGGCCCAGCGCAGCGACGGCCCGATCTCGTCCGCCACCACCTCGACCTTGGAGCGACGGTCGCCCTCCTGGGTCTCCCAGCTGCGCTGCTCGAGCCGGCCGGCCACCATGACCCTGGCACCCCGGGTGATGGTCTCGCTCACGTTCTCGGCCATGTCGCGCCAGCAGACGACGTCGAAGAAGGACGTCGCCTCCTCCCACTCCTGGGTCTGGCGGTTCTGCCAGCGGCGATTGACCGCCAGGCCGAACGTCACGTTGGCCTGCCCGGTGTTGGTGAAGCGCAGCTCGGGGTCACGGGTCACGTTCCCCACCAGCGTCACGCTGTTGTCTGAAGGCATCTCTGCTCCTCTCCCCGGCCCGTCAGCTGGCCGCGGGCTGCGCCGACGCGGCCGGCGCCTTGTGGTCCGGGAGACGGACGATCTTGTGCCGGACGATCTCGTCGGCCAGGCCGAGCATGCGGTCCAGGGCGGCCACGGTCTCGGGCTCGGCGGTGAATTCCACCACCACGTAGTACCCCTCGCGCTTGTGGTTGACCTCGTAGGCCAGGGTGCGCTTGCCCCAGCGGTCGATGGCACCGGGGGTGCCACCCGTGGTGCGGATGACGTCGAGGGCCTGGTCGAGCACGCCCTGAATCACCGTCGGTTCGGTGGTGGCCTCAAAGATGGCCATGACTTCGTAGGGCCGCATAAGCGGCGTACCTCCCTCTGGACCGGGCGAGCCCGGGCCCCTGACGGTCAGGAGCAGGGTCTGTTGCGGGGAGCCATGCTAGCCGCCCCCGGCTCGACGTGTTAGCTCAGGGCGTCGCCCAGGCCTGCCGGTGCGTGATAGGTCTCGGCGTCGCCCGGGAAGTTCCCACTGCGCACGTCGTCGGCAAAGGCGGCGATGGCCTCGGTGGCGATGCGGCCCACCTCGGCGTACTGCCGCACGAACTTCGGCGGCGTGCCCTTACCCAGGCCAAGCAGGTCATGGAAGACGAGGACCTGGCCGTCGCAGGCGGGGCCGGCCCCGATGCCGATGGTCGGCACGTCGAGGTGGTCGGTGACGGCGGCGCCCACGACGTCGGGCACCCCCTCGATGACGAACCCGAAGCAGCCGGCGGCGGCCAGGGCCTTGGCGGCGTCGAGCAGCGCGCTCGCGGCGTCCGCACTCTTGCCCTGCACCCGGAAGCCACCCATGGCGAGCACCGACTGGGGCGTGAGACCGAGATGCCCCATGACCGGGATCTCGGCCCGGATGATCGCCTCGACCACGGGGAGGCGGGCCCGCCCGCCCTCGAGCTTGACGGCCTGGGCCCCGGCGCGGATCAGGGTGGCCGCGTTGCGCACGGCGTCGTCCGTCGAGAGGTGATAGCTCATCCAGGGCATGTCACCGAGGATCAGGCATTGCGGCTGCGCCCGGGCCACGGCAGCGGTGTGGTGGGCCATGACCTCGATGTCGACGTGCAGGGTGTCAGGGTGGCCCAGCACGGTGTTGGCCACCGAGTCACCCACGAGGATGATGTCGGCGCCGGCGTCGGACACGATGCGGGCCCCGGGCTCGTCGTAGGCCGTCACCATCACGATGGGCGCGTCCCCGTTGCGGCGCTTGCGCGACCGCAGCGCGGGAACCGTGACGCGGGCGGGACGCTCGCTCATCGGGCCGGGGCCGCCTTCTTCTGGCGCGGCGTGCGCCCGCCGGCGGGGTACTTGCGCATGAGGTGGTGCCAGGCGCAGGCCGGGCAGACCTCCACCTCGTAACAGAGGACCGGCTCGGGCCGGCGGCACAGCGCCTTGAGCTCGGCAGCGGTACCGGGGCAGCGCCCGCCCGGTGGCAGCTTGGCCCCGAAGACGAACGTCACCGTCACCAGGCGGCCCTCGTCACAGATGGGGCAGACCTCCTTGGTGGGCCGACCCACGTTACGGGCCGCCCGCAGTAACTCAGGGTGGGCGTCGCAGACGTCGGTCTTCAGGAGCTTGCCGCGGTCCACCTGGCGCACGACGCCGTTGCGGACGATCCGGTACTCCACCTCGGCCGTGACGTCAGGACTCACCGCACGTGATGGGGACCTCGGCTCCGAGGTGACGGACACGGCGGCCAGGCTACCCCCCGGGCGCCGAACCGCGGCAGCAATTGTGAGCCAAATCAGGCACGGACACCCCGGGGCCGCGCCACGAACCGTGACACCGCTATATCGATCCGATATACTCATCCGTCATGTTGGACCTGGCGATCCTGGGGCTGCTCGAAGAGCGGGACCTCCACGGGTACGAGATACGACGTCAATTGCGGGAGCACCTGGGGCTTCTGGCCAACGTCTCCTTCGGCTCCATCTACCCCGCCCTGACCCGCCTGGAGAAGTCCGGCGCGGTGGCGGCCACCGCGGGGGCGGGCGCCGAGAACCCGGCGACCCCGACCACACCGGCTCCCCCCACGGGCTCACTGAGCGGCGAGCTGGCGGTCCTGCGGGCGCGCCGACACTCCCCCACCCGGGCCCGGCGCGGCCGCAAGGTGTACCGCATCACCGACGCCGGACGGGCCCTCTTCGTCGAGTTGTTGGCGGGCAGCGGGGCCACCGACGACGCCCGTAGCTTCGGGCTGCGCCTGGCCTTCGCCCGCCATCTCGCCCCGCAGGCCCGCCTCTCCCTGCTCGAACGGCGCCGGGCCCAGCTCGTGCAGCGCCTCGGTGAAGCCGAAGCCGCCCGCACCGACCTCGACGTGTACGCCCGCTCGGTCGTGCAGCACACCGCCGACGGTGTGGCGCGCGACATCAACTGGCTCGACACCCTCATCGCGTCCGAGCACGCCGCCCTACGAGCCACGCCAGCGAGCACACTCCGCAGCCACCGCCACCGCCGGCACGGAGCCGGTGGCCTGACACGACCCGCCTCACCGACACCGAAGGAGACACGTCCATGCCCAAGCCCATCCGCCTCGCCATCGCCGGCGTCGGCAACTGCGCCAGCTCGCTCATTCAGGGCATCACCTACTACCGCGACGCGGAGCCCGGCGACGTGGTGCCCGGGCTCATGCACGTGGAGCTGGGCGGCTACCACGTGCGCGACCTGCTCCCCGTGGCCGCCTTCGACGTGGACCAGACCAAGGTCGGGACCGACCTGGGCAAGGCGATCCACGCCGGGCTGAACAACACGGTGCGCTTCGCCGACGTCAGCGAACTCGGCGTGACCGTGCAGCGCGGGCCGACCTTCGACGGGCTCGGGCTCTACTACCGGGAGCTGATCGAGGAGTCGCCGTTCGAGCCGGTCGACGTGGCCGAGGCGCTGCGCCGGGCCGAAGCCGACGTCCTGGTCTCCTACCTGCCGGTTGGCTCAGAGCAGGCCCAGCGCCACTATGCGCAGGCCTGCCTCGATGCGGGTGTGGCCTTCGTCAACGCCATCCCCGTCTTCATCGCCTCGGACCCCGAGTGGGCCCGCAAGTTCCGCGACGCCGGCGTGCCGATCGTCGGCGACGACATCAAGAGCCAGGTCGGCTCGACCATCGTGCACCGCATCCTGACCCGCCTCTTCGAGGACCGCGGCCTCGCCCTCGACCACACGTACCAGCTGAACTTCGGCGGCAACATGGACTTCAAGAACATGCTGGAGCGTCAGCGGCTGGAGTCCAAGAAGATCTCGAAGACCCAGGCCGTGACCAGCCAGCTGGAGGACAACATCCTCGATGCCGACGACGTCCACGTCGGACCGTCGGACCACGTGCCGTGGCTCAAGGACCGCAAGTGGGCCTACATCCGCATGGAGGGCCGCAACTTCGGCGACGTGCCGCTCAACCTGGAGCTCAAGCTCGAGGTGTGGGACTCCCCCAACTCGGCCGGCGTGATCATCGACGCCGTGCGCTGCGCCAAGCTGGCGCTCGACCGCGGCATCGGCGGTCCCCTGCTGGGCCCCTCCGCCTACTTCATGAAGTCGCCACCGGTGCAGTACCACGACGACGTGGCGCACGCCCTCGTCGAGGGGTTTGCCGCCGGCGAGCCTCAGGAGAGCTGGCCCGCGGTCTGAGCGGCTGTTCGGGTAGCCGCCTCAGACCAGGATGCGCTCGTCGGGCGCGCGCACCCCGACCACGGCCAGCGCCCGGCCCATGCCGAGGAAGCAGCCGCAGCAGATGGTGAGGTCGGCCAGCTCGGCCTCCGAGAAGGCATCGTGCAGGCGGCCCCAGAGCTCGTCGTCCATGGCGAGATGGTCGATGGCGAAGCGCTCGGCGAACTCGGCCGCCAGCCGCTCCCGGGTACTCAACCCCGTCGCAGCGCGCCAGTCGGTCACCTCGGCATAGAAAGGCTCACCGGCGCCGACGGCCTCCCCGTCGCGGGCCCGGGTGTCGCGGCACACGGCGCAGTCGTTGATCAGTGCGATGGTCCAGCGCGCCGCTTCGCGCTCACGGACCGACAGCTGCGAGTTCCCGTAGACCGCGGCGGACAGCTTCCCCATGCCCGCCGCCATGTCGGGGCGCAGGAGCGCCCAGTCGATGTGCTCGCCCATGCCGCTCTGTGGTGCCGCAATCCTCGTCATGCCCGCGACGCTACCGGCGCTCGGCCCACCAGGCCCGCAGGCGGTCGGCCGCCTCCTCCTCGCCCAGCGGTCCTTCGTCCAGGCGCAGCTCCATGAGGAAGTCCAACGCGTCGCCCACGGCACGGCCCGGGCCGATGCCGAGCAGCGCCATGATCTGGTTCCCGTCCAGGTCGGGGCGCAGGGTGCGCAGCTCCTCCTGCTCACCCAGCTCGGTGATGCGGGCCTCGAGCTCGTCCATGCGCCGGGCCAGCGCCCTGGCCTTGGCCGCGTTGCGCGTCGTGCAATCGCAGCGGGTGAGCTCGTTCAAGAGGTCGAGGTGCGGGCCGGCGTCGCGCACGTAGCGGCGCACCGCCTTGTCCGTCCAGCCCAAGCGGTAGGTGTGGAAGCGGAGGTGCAGCTCGACCAGCCGCACCACCGTGTCGATGTCGGACGCGGCGTAGCGCAGCGCCTCCATGCGCGTCCGCGTCATGCGGGCGCCGACGACCTCGTGGTGGTGAAAGCTGACCCCGCCGTCGGTGATGGCCCGTGTGCGGGGTTTCCCGACGTCGTGGAACAACGCGGCCAGTCGCAGGAGCCGGTTCGGCGACGTCTTGTCCACGACGGCCAGCGTGTGGCCCAGCACGTCCTTGTGCCGGTGGATCGGGTCCTGTTCGAGCGCAAGGCCCGGCAGCTCGGGCAGGAACTCGCCGGCCAGGCCCGTACGCACCACGAACCACAGCGCCACCGACGGCACGTCGACCATGACGATCTTGTCGAGCTCGTCCCGGATGCGCTCGGCGGAGACGATGGAGAGCCGGCCGTGCATGACGCTCCACCGCCGCCGTCAGGGCCGGGTCGGGCTCGAGCGAGAAGCGGGCCGCGAAGCGGGCCGCGCGCAGCATGCGGAGGGGGTCGTCGCCGAAGGAGATCTCCGGGTCCAACGGCGTGCGCAGGCGACCGGCCGCCAGGTCCCCCAGGCCGTCGAACGGGTCGACCAGCTCCATGTCCGGGCAGGCGAAGCGCCAGCGCGTTGATGGTGAAGTCCCGGCGCGACAGGTCCAGGACGAGGTCCGTGCCGAACGTGACCTCGGGCTTGCGCGAATCGGGCACGTAGACCTCGGCCCGGTAGGTCGTGATCTCGTAGACCTGGGTGCCCTTGCGGCAGCCGATGGTCCCGTAGCGCGCGCCCTGCGTCCAGATGTCGTCGGCCCAGCCCCGCACCAGTCGCTCGATCTCGCCCGGAAGGGCATCGGTCGTGAGGTCGAGGTCGTGCGGCTCGGCCGTCCCCGAGGGGCCCGGGAAGAGGGCGTCGCGAACCGAGCCGCCCACCAGGGCCAGGCTCTTCCCGGCGGCGGCGAAACGCCGCGCCACCTCCTCGGTCGCGTCGACATAGGGGCGGAACCGCTCGGGAACCGACGTGGACTGCACCCGCCCACGCTAGTGCGCCCTCTAGCCTCTCCCTGTGTCGACGCGCCGGGCCAGCACCGCCCTCTGCACGCTCGCGGTGGCAGTTGCGGCCCTGGTCAGCACCCTGGGAACGACCGCTGCTGGTGGCGTGGAGCAGACCCGCGCCGGTGCCGCACCCCTCGTTCTGGCGTCCCAGACGCCGTGGGTCACAGCCGACCAGCCCTGGTTCAACATCACCCTCGGCGTCTCCGCCGCTGAGGGTGCGCCCAGCGGCCTCAGCGTCGACCTCTCCTTCTACGGGCGCATCACCGACGGCTCCGACCTGCAACAAGCGATGTCCGGCACGCCGAGCTCCACACCGCTCAAGCGTGTGACCGGCCTGCCCGTCACGGCAGGAGCCGGCGGTCTCACCGCCGCGGCCTGCGTGACCGTCCTGCCCAACCCGGACGCCAGTCCCCCGGCCTCGGGGCCCGGCGTCTGCGCGCCCGGCCAGTCCGCCTCCACCCTGACGCTGGGTTGCACGTTGTCCACCGACGTGTGCGCCGGGGTCTACGCCGTGTCGGTCGCACTCGTGCGGACGGGCGCATCCACCCCGCTCTCCCGCTTCACCACGTTCCTGACGTATCAGCAGCCGGCGGCGGTCGGCGACACCGGGGCCCCTGCGGGTCGGCGTCGTCGTCCCCGTCACGGCGAGCGGCTTGAGTCCGATCGCCGACGCGCTGACCGACCACGGCGATGTGGCCACCACGCTCGCGGTGAGCCCTTTGGCGGTGAACCAGATCGAGGCGACGCGGTCCCGCGGCGACGCCGCCGCGCTGGCCCAGCTGGCTGCGCTCAGCAACGACCAGGTCATCGACCAGTCCTATGTGCCCATCAACCTGGCCGCCCTGTCCGAAGCCGGGATCTCGGGCGAGATAAGGCCGCAGCTCGACCGGGGCGACGCCGTCTGCGCGATGCCGGCCTGAAGCCCGACGGCCGGCCCGTGGGTGGACACCGCCTCCACGTTCTCCCAGGGCGATGCCGCCAACCTCGCCACCGGCCTCAAGCTGTCCGGGGCGTCCCAGGCCGTGATCAGCGACGAGGACCTGGCTTCGGCCGGGGTCAAGAACCTGACCTTCGCCCAGCCCTTCTCGCTCGACCTGGGGAACGGCTCCACCATCCCTGCGGCCGCCGCCGACTCCGCCCTCGAGACGCGCTTCACCGCCAACCAGCGCAACCCTGTCCTCGGGGCGGAGCAACTGCTCGCGGGGCTCTCGTTCGTGCACTTCGAGAACCCGTTCTCTCGCACGCCCCGCGGGGTGCTGGTGGACCCGCCCCCGGGGTGGCGACCCTCGGCCCCGTTCATGGACGCGCTCCTGGCCGGGCTCTCGGGTAACCCCGCACTGAGCCCGGTGACCGTGGCGCAGTTCTTCGCCCAGGTCCCGGCCGGCGGCAACCGTGAGCCCGTCGTGCGCCAACTCCAGCCGGGCACGGCCGGCCGCGGCATCACGCGCGGCGCGGCGGCCCGCATCGCCCTCGACCGCCAGCAACTCTCCTCGTTCAGCTCGGCCGTCACGGGCCATCCCTCCACCCTGACCACACTGGGCGACACCCTCTTGACGACCGAGGCGCGCGGCCTGAGCACAGCGGGCCGCAGCGGCGCGCTGAGCACGTACACCAAGACCTTCGAGGGCACGACCGGTCAGGTCACGTTGGGAACCGAGCGCACGGTGACGTTCACGTCCCAAAAGGCCGCCATCCCCGTCACGGTGCTGTCCTCCGCTCCCTATCCCGTGACCGTCGTCGTCACGCTCAGCAGCGACAAGTTCACGTTCCCCGACGGCAACACGCAGCGCCTGACGCTCCTCCACCCCCACCACCTCGGTCCGGGTCACCGCCCAGGCCCGCACCTCGGGCGACCGCCTCCCCATTGAGGTGACCCTGCACACACCGGACGGCCAGGTCCTCATCGCCCACACCGTGCTCACGGTGCACTCGACCGAGATCTCGTTCGTCGGCGTCGCCCTCACCGCTCTCGCCGGCGCCGTCCTGCTGGTCTGGTGGGTGCGCACCTGGCGACGTTCCCGGCGCGCCCGCCCGCGGGCGCACTGACCGTGGCCGTCCCCCGGCGCGCCCGCACGCTGCCCCTCCGGACGTCGGCCGCCTATGTCGCCGTCGGGACAGGCGTGTCCCGGGTCACGGGGCTGCTCCGCTTCGTGGCCCTGGCCTGGGCCCTCGGCCAGACCACGCTGGCTGACTCGTACAACCTGGCCAACACCACGCCCAACATGCTCTACGACGTCGTGCTCGGCGGCGTGCTCTCGGCCACCTTCATACCCGTCTTCGTCGATCGGCTGGCAAACAAGAGCGAGCGGGAGGCCTTCGACTCCATTTCCGCCGTCCTCACGGTGTCGGTCGTGGTCCTGCTGGCCACCACGCTGGCTGCGCTGGTCGCCGCGCCTTTCCTCATCGACGCCCTGACGGTGCTCGATACGCACGCCGGCGCCAACCAGGTCCACCGGGTCCTGCTCGAGCGCCAGGTGGCCACCGGGTTCCTGCGCTGGTTCGTGATCCAGATCGCCGCCTACGGCCTCTTCGCGCTGGCGGCCGCGCTGCTCAACACCAGGCGGCGCTTCATCGCCGTCGCCTGGGCTCCGATCGTCAACAATTTCGTCTGCATCGGCATCCTCGTCTGGTTCGGGCTCTGGGCCGGCCGTGGCGCCTCGCTGGCCGGCGTGGAGCAGCACCACACCCAGCTCGTCCTCCTCGGTCTCGGCACCTCGCTCGGCGTCGTCCTCCAGGGTGTGGCGCTCATCCCCAGCCTGCGCCGCGCCGATCTCGGGCTGCTGCGCTGGCGCTGGAACCCGCGCGACGAGGCCCTGCGTGCCGTCACCCGGCTCGGCGGCTGGACGTTCGGCTTCGTGCTGGCCAACCAGATCGCGCTCTTCGTCGTCACCATCCTGGCCGGAAGCGTCGCCGGGCCCGACCCGGTGTCGTCGTACACCTACGCCTACGCCTTCTTCCAACTGCCCTACGGCATCGTCGCCGTCACCGTGATGTCGGTCGTGACCCCCGACCTCGCCGAACGCTGGTCCACCGGGCAGCAGACCGCCTTCCTGCACCGCATGACCGGCGGCCTGCGCGCCGTCTTGGCACTCATCATCCCGTCGGCCGTCGGCATTCTGCTGCTCGCCAAGCCGGCCGTGGCCCTCCTGCTCGGGAACGGCCACAGCACCCCGGCCGAGACCGCCACGACCGGAGCGGCGTTGGCCATGTTCGCCCTGGGGCTCCCGGGTTCTGCACCTACCTCTATCTCGTGCGCGTGCTGCAGTCGATGCAGCGCACCAGGGTCGCGTTCTATCTCTACCTGGTGGAGAACGGCTGAACATCGTTCTGGCCCTTCTGCTCGTCCACCCTCTCGGCGTACGCGGCCTCGCCCTCTCGCTGTCCGTCGCCTACAGCGTGTCGGCGTTGCTGGCCCTCGCCGTCTTCCACCAGTGGTTCGGCCGCCTCGCCGAGCGCGCGCCTGGTCGCCGCTGGTCCGCGTCCTCATCGCCTCTGTGCCCATGGGCGTGGTCGTTCTGGTGGTGTCGAACCTCTCGGCGTCGACCAGCGTGGCCGGCCTGCTGGCCCGTGTCGTCGGATCCGTCGTCGCCGGCAGCCTGACCTTCGGCGCGGTGGTGATCTGGTTGGGCCGGCGCCACGACGCGCTGCGGCCACCCCCGTCGCGCCCGATCAAGCCGAGGGGACCGGGCGGCCCGGCCGGACCCTCGAGCCCCCCGGCGGTCCCGGACCCAGCCGCCCGTTCGGTCCCGACGGCCCGCCCGGTGCCACCCGCCTCGTCTCCTCGTCGAGACAACCCGTCCCCGACCCGAACGACCGGAGCCCGAGCCCGAGCCTGTCCCAGAGCACGCCCCGGACCCGAATCCGGGCGCCATTCGCCTCGTCGCCTCGTACAGACAGGTTGACCCGGATCCTGAGCCGCCCGACCCTCCGGACCCGGAGAGCCTGCTGAGACGGCCGAGCGGGCCGAGCGGGAAGGGCCGGCCGAGCCGGCGCCCCCGACACTGCACCGGATCGTCTAGACCCGCCCCCAACCCCCTCCGTGCAAGACTCGCTGCATGCCCGGCGTCCACATCGTGACCGACAGTGCCTGCGACCTGACCGACCAGCTCGTGAAGGAGCACAACGTCACCGTGGTGCCGTTGACCATCCGCTTCGGCACCGAGGAGCTCGAGGACCGTCGTCAGCTCACGCCGACCGAGTTCTGGGAGCGCTGCCGCGGCAAGAGCGACCTGCCCCAGACGGCGGCGCCCTCCCCCGGTGCCTTCCAGGCCGCCTTCCAGGCCGCCGCCGACGAGGGAGCCGACGCCGTCCTCTGCCTGACCATCTCCTCCAAGGTCTCCGGCACGTACGGCTCGGCGGTGACCGCGGCCGACACGTTCAGCGCCATCCCCGTCCGCGTCGTCGACACGTACTCGCTCACCATGGGCCAGGGGCTGCTCGTCATTGCCGCCGCCGAGGAGGCCGCCGCGGGGGCCGAGTCTCGACGAGTTGATCGCCGCCACCGAGGACCGCATCCCGCGCACCCACATCTATGGCGTGCTCGGCGGCCTCGAGCACCTGCAACGTGGCGGTCGCATCGGCGGCGCCCGCGCCCTGATGGGCTCCTTGCTCAACATCAAGCCGGTGATCCAGCTCAAGGACGGTGAGGTGGCCGAGGAGTCCAAGCAGCGCACCCGGAGCAAGGCGCTGACCTACATGAGCGACAAGGTCAGGGCCGACGCCCCGCTCGAGCGCCTGGCCGTGGCCGACGGCGCCTGCGACGACTTCAGCGATGTGCTGGCCCGCCTGGGCGACATCCCCACCGAGCACCCGCTGGTGCCCGTCGATCTGGGGCCGGTGGTCGGGACCCACGCCGGGCCGAACACCGTGGGCGTCTGCTACATCGTCCCTGCCAGGGCGGCCGGTTCCGCCGGGTAGTCTCCACGCCGTGGCTGAGAACGATATTGCTGACGCGCTGTCCGATCGGGCCCTCGGGGCCGTCGACACGGTGGTGGCCACCGTCAACGACAAAGCCATCCGGCCGGCCATCGTCGCCGCCCGGGGCATCGTCTTCGGCGTCGTCATCGCCGTCATGGGCATCGCCGTCGTGGTGCTGTTCTCCATCGGCTTCATCCGACTGACCACCATCGCCGGGCATCGCATCTGGGCCTCCTACCTGGTGCTGGGCCTGATCTTCTGTGCCGTCGGCGCCGTGTTGTACTCGCGCCGCGGCGTGCCACCCGATGCCTGAGCGTCGCAAAGTCGTCGTCATCGGGAGCGGGCCGGCCGGCCTCACCGCCGCCCTCTACTCGGCGCGGGCCCAACTCGAGCCGCTGGTGATCGAGGGCGAGCCCTCCTCCACCAGCGACCAGCCCGGCGGCCAGCTGATGCTGACCACCGACGTCGAGAACTATCCCGGCTTCGTCGACGGGGTCATGGGCCCCGAACTCATGGGGATGATGCGGGCCCAGGCTCTGCGCTTCGAGGCCGAGCTGCGCACGGCCAAGGTGAGCCGTATCGACGTCGCGCCCTGGCCCTTCGAGATCTGGGTCGGCGACCCCAAGGCGGACGAGCCCACCGTCCTGGCCGACACGCTGATTGTGGCCACCGGTGCCCGCTCCCTCATGCTGGGCTGCCCCAACGAGGCCCGCCTGCTCGGCTACGGGGTGTCGACCTGCGCCACCTGCGACGGCTTCTTCTTCCGCGAGCAGCACATCGCCGTGGCGGGCGGAGGCGACTCGGCCCTCGAAGAGGCCCTCTTCCTCACGCGCTTCGCCTCCAAGGTCACGGTGATCCACCGGCGCGACGAACTCCGAGCCTCCAAAATCATGCAGGAGCGCGCCTTCGCCAACCCCAAGATCGAGTTCCACTGGAACGCGGTGATCACCGAGATCCTGGGCGACACCAAGGTGAGCGGCGTGAAGCTGCGCGACACGGTCACTGGCGAGGAGTCCGCGCTCGATGTGACCGGCCTGTTCGTGGCCATCGGGCACGAGCCCAACAGCTCCCTGCTCAAAGGCCAGATCGAGCTCGAGGACAACGGCTACGTCCGGACCTTCGACGGCTCGACCCGGACCAGCGTGGACGGGGTCTTCGCCGCCGGCGACGTGCAGGACGACTACTACCGCCAGGCCATCACGTCGGCCGGGTCGGGCTGCATGGCCGCCATCGACGCCGAGCGCTGGTTGAAGAGCGCGGCGAGTAGCCGGGAACAGAACAGGGTGGGTGGGCGTTGCACCCGCTGACAAGGAGATTGCCATGAGTGAGAAGATCGAGACCCTGACCGACGCTACCTTTGACGAGCATGTCAAAGCTTCGGATGTCCCCGTCCTGGTGGACTTCTGGGCGGAATGGTGCGGCCCGTGCAAGATGATCTCCCCGGTGTTGGAGGAGATCGCGGAGGAGCAGGCCGGCAAGATCCGGATCGGCAAGGTCAACATCGACGACAATCTGGACGTGACCAGGCGCTTCGACGTGATGAGCATTCCGACGCTGATCCTGTTCAAGGACGGGGAGCCGGCGGTACGCCTGATCGGGGCCAAGCCCAAGGGCCAGCTGCTCGAGGAGATCTCGGCCTACCTGTAGGCCTGCCGCTCCCTATCGGCCTGCCGCTCGCCGTCGGCGACCGCGGTGACGCGGTCGTCCGACGTCCAGCATCGGCTGGCCGCCATCGTTCCCGGGGCACCCATCGACGCCGACGGCATCTTCGGCCCCGGCACCCGGGCCGCGCTCGAGTCGTTCCAGCGTCTGCGCGGCCTCCACGTCGATGGCGTCTGTGGCCCTCAGACCTGGAACACCCTGGTCGAGGCCGGTTTTCGGATGGGTGACCGCTTCTTGTACCGCCGCACGCCCATGCTGCGGGGTGACGACGTGGCGGAGCTACAGCAGCGCCTGTGCACGCTGGGCTTCGACACGGGCCGCGTCGACGGCATCTTCGGCGACGCCACTGGGCATGCCCTGGCCGAGTTCCAGCGCAACGCCGGCCTGCCCGTCGACGGAATCGTCGGTGGGGCAACCCTCAAGGAGCTCGTGCGCCTGGAGAGCCGCCACCACGAGCCCGCTCTGGTCTCGGCCGTGCGAGCGCGCGCCGACCTTGCGGGACGCCCCGCCCACGCTGCGCGGCCGCCATATCGCCGTCGGCGAGAGCGGCGGACTGGGCAGTGTCACCGGCGCGCTGCGACGCCGACTCACCTGGGGCGGCATCCGGGTGACCGAGCTGCACCACCCGGACGATGTCGTGCAGGCGAAGGAGGCCAACGAGCTCGGGGTCGACGTCTTCGTCGGGCTCCGGCTCAATCCCTCTACCTCGGGTTGCAAGACGGCCTTCTGGTCCGGCCGACACGACGAGTCCCTGGGCGGCCGACGGCTGGCCGAGCTGGTCCAGGCGGCCGTGCCCGAGGCGCTCAGCGTCGCCGACGCCGGCGTCCACGGCATGTCGGTGCCGCTCCTGCGGGAGACACGCATGCCTGCGGTGCTGATTGAGATCGGGCCGGCCAGCAGCGTGGTCGAGGGTACCCCTGCGCTCGCCGCTGCCCTGGCCACCGCGTTGGGGCGCTGGGCTGATGCTTCCTGGGACTGATTACAGGTAATTACAGCAACGGAATGGGCCCGTCGGTGCCAATGTGGCGCTCGAGGGGCCCGGCGACGGTTGCGCGATCAATGCTTCCGGCACATGAACAAAGTGACAATCCACAACGTCATGCACAGGTTGTGGATGAAGCTGTACAGACCCTTGACAGTTGCGTGAACCTACGCCACGCCCCCGTCACCGACCATGGCCCGGTAGATGCGCTCGAGGTCCTCGAGGGTGGCAAATTCGACCACCAACCTGCCCCTTCGGTTCTGGATATCGACCTTCACCCGGGTGTTGAGGTAGGTCGACGGGAGATCCTCGAGCTCGAGCACGCCGGGCTCTGGCAGCTTGCGGACGGTGGGCCGACGGGTGCTCACCTCGGTGACGCCTAGGGTGTTACCTGAGGTAGCACCTGTTTCGACAGCGACTTCTTCACCTGTGTCGGGCACGTCGGGGACCACCCGGAGCTCGGAGCCTCCCTGGCGCACCAGTTCCTCCACCGCCCGAACCGTCAACCCCTCCTCGACGATTTGCTCCACCATCTTCTCCTGGAGGGCCCGGTCCGGAGTGCCGAGCAGGGCCCGGGCATGACCAGCCGAAATGGTGCGCTCGGCCAGGGCACGCTGGGCTCCAGCGGGCAACTGCAGCAACCGCAGGGTATTGGTCACCGTGGCTCGGCCCTTCCCCATGCGGGTCGCCACCTGCTCGTGTGTCAAACCGAACTCGTCGATCAGCTGCTGATAGGCGGCCGCCTCCTCCAGAGCGTTGAGGTCGACCCGGTGGAGGTTCTCGACGAGCGCCTGTTCGAGACTGGCCACATCGTCGGCCACCTGCACCAGCACCGGGATCGTCTGCAATCCGGCCCGGCGGGCTGCTCGCCAGCGCCGCTCCCCCGCGATGAGCTCGTAGCTGTCCTCTTCGTCCTCGAGTTGACGGACCAGCACCGGCTGGAGCAGTCCGACCTCCCGGATGGAGGCCGCCAGTGCCCCCATCGACTCCTCGTCGAAGTGGCTCCGTGGTTGGTAGGCGTTCGGCCGGATATGCGAAATCGGCACCACCCGGAGAAGGGAGTCGGACTCCCCCGTCGACTCACTCGGGATCAGCGCACTGAGACCTTTACCGAGACCGCTGCGGCGCGCCATTGCTCACCTCCTTGGCCAGCTCGCGGTAGGCCACGGCACCCCGCGAGGCAGGATCGAACACCGTGATGGGCTGCCCGAAGGAGGGCGCCTCGGAGAGGCGGACCGAGCGCGGGATCACCGCGGGCAGACCCGTTCGGAGAAGTGCGCACGCACCTCATTGGCGACGTCCACCGAGAGCCGGGTCCGGGCGTCGAACATGGTCAACACAATTGTGCTGACCTCCAGAGCCTGGTTGAGGTTGGTCGAGACCAGGTTCACGTTGCGCAAAAGCTGGCTCAAACCCTCGAGGGCGTAGTACTCGCACTGAATGGGCACGAGGACCTCGTCGGCTGCCGCCAAGCCGTTGACCGTGATGAGACCGAGCGATGGGGGGCAGTCGATCAAGACGAAGTCGAAGTCGTCCACCACGGTGTCGATCGCCCGCTTGAGCTTCATCTCACGGCTGAAGGCCGGGACGAGCTCGATTTCCACGCCGGCGAGGTCGATGGTGGCCGGAGCCACGAAGAGGTTCTTTACGCTGGTCGGCTCAATGCAGTCCTCGAGTGGTTGGTCCCGCATGATCACGTCGTACATGGAGAGCTCGAAATTGCGTGCCTCCACCCCGAGACCAGTCGTGGCGTTGCCCTGGGGGTCGAGGTCGATCACGAGCACGCGATAGTCGAGCTCGGCCAGCGCCGCTCCCAGATTGACGGTTGTCGTGGTCTTGCCGACGCCACCTTTCTGGTTGGCAATGGCGATGATCCGGGGAGCTCCCGCTGCACCGGCTTGAACCCATTGAGGAGCCCCGTGGCCTCTTCCCCGATGGAGGGAGCCCGCATGGCGTGTTTGGGGGCTGAGGCCGAGGGCTTGACGGGGTCGGGCTCGGCGGCGACCGGTTGGGGATCGTCCACCGGAGCGACCGTTGTCACGGGCGGGGGTACCGCCGCCTCGTCGAGAGCCGGCTCAGCGGGTGGCGCCGCGGCCTGGGCGGGAGCCGGCTCAGCGGGTGGCGCGGCCTCGGACTCAAGAGGAGCCGCGGCGCTCACGGTTGGGCTCGGCGGCTCCGATGCGGCCGCCTGGACCTGATCGGGCTCAGCCGGAGCCGAATAGGCGGGTGGAGCCGGGGGAGTGGGAGCCGAATCGACGGAGCCCCTGACCTCTCCGTTGACCACCTCGACAGGCACTGGATCGGCCGGGCCGGGCTCGGACTGCGACTCGGACTTCGACTCGGACTGCGACTCCAACCGGGTTTCGGGCTGGGGATCGGATTCGGGGACCAGGTTCGTACTCGACTCAGCCACGCCCGGTCCGTCCTGGTCGTAGTCGTAGGGTACGACTGGCGGCTTCCCTGATCCTGCTGTCTCGGCCGGATCTCTGTCACGGCGCCTGATGCGCATCAGTTGGGACCTTCGCAACACCGCCGCACGGCGCCTATCCTGGCCTGCCCACGTCCCGAGGTCAAGGGTTGAGATTGTTCCACGTGAAACCGATCACGCACAATGTTGCCGAATTCACCTGGCGGTTCCACGTGGAACAACTTTCGGTCAACTTCTGGTCACACGGCTTCAGCACGGTGACCTGCCCTCTCTGGGGCCAAAACCCCGCAGGCAAGGTGATCGCCGCTCTGCAAGGCGCCCGGGCCCCCGGCCCGGGAGGGCCGACGACGCAAGGTCCGTTGCCCGCTTGGGCTCTGTGACCCGCATCGGCCCCATCTCTCCCAGTAGCAGGGCTGCCCGGTTCGAGCCCGCCACAACAGAAGCCCTCGCAGCCTGCGTTTTTGGTGGCCGCGCTAAACGACGGCAGGGAGGCGACCCGGTTGGTCGATACGCACCCGGGGTGGCAGATTCAGAACAGGGGCTTCTTCGCCGGGACGCCGTTTCGGCGCGGGAAGCGGTCGGGGCAGAGTTGCGATTGGACCAGGACCCGGTACTCGAAGGTCTCATGGAGGATGTCGGACGGCTCGAGCCCGAACTGTCGTAGCGGATCCACCGGCCAGCGGTCAGCCTGGTCGTCGTTCGCAAGGGGGGGTTCCGAGACGAGCAGCCATCCTCCTACCTTGAGGAGGGGGGCGGCACACTCGGCCAGCACGGCCGGCCGGCCGAAGGAGCGGGCCAGGACCCCGTCGAAGCCAGCTCTCAGTCCCGGTACCCGCCCGCAGACCTCAGCCCGCTCCTCAACTACCGTGACCCGGTGATCGAGCCCCAAACGCTCGACGGCCCGCCGGAGGAAGGCGGCGCGCCGCCCGTTGGCCTCCAGGAGGTCGAGTGTGGCATCGGCCCACTCGACTGCTACCACCAGGCCCGGTAGCCCTCCTCCCGAACCGAGATCCACCAGCCTGGTCGGACCCCCCGAGGACAGCCGCAAGGCGATGGCCACGAACCCCTCTGCGTGTCGCAGTTGTGGCTCGAGCGGGCCTGGACCCAGGAAACCATGGGCGCGGGCCTCCTCCAGGAGCTCGAGCAAGAGGGTGGGGGAGTGACCCCCCTCGTCGGCGCCGGGCACCGACGCGCGATCAGTTGGAGGGCGCGATGACGATGTGGCGATTGGGGTCTTCGCCCTCGGAGCGGGTCTCGACACCCGCCATCTCATTGATGGCGTCGTGCACGGCCTTGCGGTCTGCCGGGCTCATCGGCTCCAGTGCCTTCTCCTGGCCCGAGACCAGGACCTCCTCCGCGATCTGGACACTGAACCGCTTCAGCGCTGCCGACCGCCGCTCCCGGTAGCCGGCCACGTCCACCAAAATTCGGTCGGTACGCGACGGGCACTGACGTTGGACCACCGCACGGGTGAGGTCCTGGAGTGCGGCCAGGGTCGACCCTCGAGGACCGACGAGGATCCCGAGATCCTCGCCGAGGGCAGCGATCTCGACGGTGTCCTCGTCCAGCAGCCGGGTCTCGACCGTCCCCTCCATACCGAATTCACCGAGGAGATCGGCCACGAAGGCCCGCCCGACCTCGCCCTGCTCTTCGAGCGTCATTCCTTCGGCCATGTCCACTGTCTCCTTCACTTCGGTGCTCCGTTGAGGTGCCTTCTCGGCTGCCGGCTCCCCCGAACCATTGCTCGAGCCTGCCACCGACGCGGCGCCGGTGCTCGTCGCCTTGCTGCGATTGCGCCGGCGCCGGGCGGAACGGCTCGTGCCGCTCCCCGTGGCGGGCGTCGTCGTCCCGGCCCCGTTGGACACGGTCGAGCTCGTCTCCGTCCCGTTGGGTCCGGCCGGCTCTGAGTCACCTGCAGCGCTGTCGCTGCGGTTCCGCCCGCCACCCCCGCCCGAGGACCGCTGACCATTCTGCCGCCCACCCTGGCCACCTTGTCCACCCTGGCCGGACCGGCCGGCACCGCGCCGGGACCGTTCCCGACGGGGCCGGGCCCCGACGGGACGAACCCGCGCCCGCACCCTGGCCTCCACCCGTACGCGGCCGAACAGCCCGGTTTTCGGCTCGTCCACCACAATCACCTCGGCGTCCCCGACGGCAACTCCCAGCTGGTCCAGTGCCTGTTCGGTCGCCTCTTCGACGGTCCTGCCCGCCACCTCAACCCACTCCACGTCGTTATCGAGCCTTTCTTGTCCGCTTCGAGCGCGACCGCGGGTGAGCCTTGGGCGCAGGAGCTACGTCGTCGTCCGATGCCGTGCCGTTCCCCGATTGCTTCCCGGCCGCCGGCTTCTTTCCGTTGGCGGGCGGCCGTCCGTTCGTCTTGGCACCGTTCGTCTTCACCCCGCTCTTTGGCCGGCGGCAGCGTCGCCTTGGCGGCTGCACTGCCGTCCGTCGCCTTCGAGGTCTTCTTCACCGGTTTCGCTGGAGCCGGTTTCGCTGGAGCCGGTTTCTCCTTCTCCTTGGCGGTCGAGCCGATCTCTCGCTCGTGCACCACCGGGGTCACCATGCCGGTACGGAACATGATCTCTTGCGTCCCAATGCGCATCGCCGAAGACACGACCATGTAAATGGTTGCTCCTGCGGGCACTCTCAGGTAAATGACACCGAAGATAATGGGGAAAAACTTCTGCATTGTTTGCATCTGTGGATTCGCCGCAGCAGCCTGAGGATTGCGGCTATTCATTTGCTTCATTTGGTAGTACTGCAAGAACATCGCAGCACCAATAAGAACCAGGTAGGGAAGGACTAATACCGCCTGGCTCGCACTGCCTGGGGTGGCATGATGCGAAAGCGGGAGCGAGGACAAATCCATCCCGAACCACCAGTGCATTTGGCCATGACTGGCCACCAAAGCACTGTGCATTTGCGAGTTCGTTGGGATATACCGCGGCTCCGCGCATCCAAGCTTTTGAACACACTTGACTGTCGCGCCCGCCGCGTTCGTATATGTCGAACCCTTGGGCACCACATTGGAGAGTCCGCGGATGAGCGAATACAGGACGATGAGGAAGGGCATCTGCAGGAGGCTGGGGAGGCAGGCCCCAAACGGGCTCGTCCCGTTCTCCTTGTAGAGCTTCATCATCTCGGCGTTGAGCAGCTCCCTGTTCTCCGGGCCCTTGTACTTGGCCTGGAGCTTCTTCATCTCCGGCTGGAGCCGCTGCATGGCCAGCATCGACTTGGTGCTCTTCACCGTGACCGGGGTCAGGGCGAGCATGATGAGGACGGTCAGGCCGGCGATGGCGAAGCCGTAGTTCGGCCAGACGGAGTACAGCGCGGCCAGGATGTACCCGAACAGCTCGAAGAGGGGGTGGAAGATCTCTCCGACCAGCTTGAACAGGGAATTCTCAGCGAGGAGGGGGTTGCTCAACACGGACGGCTCCGTTCATGGGCGTGGACTCGCACAGGCACCAGGTCCACGCCGTGGGGCCCGAAGGGGCGGCAGCGCAGCAGACGGCGGGCGCTCAGCGCCAGACCGCGCCAGAAGCCGTGCTCCGTGAAGGCCTCGACGGCGTAGGACGAGCAGCTGGGATAGAAGCGGCAGGGAGAGATCCGACCCGACGCGGCACCCTGGTAGGCGGTGACCAGGGCGATTGCCACCCGAACAGGCAGGCTGCCCTCGGTCTCGGGACCCCTCACGCCGACCCCCTGCCCCGCCCGGCCTTCAGCAGCGCTGTCGCCACGTCGTCCCGGAGCGCCGCGGGCCCCAGGGTGGCCGCGGCCGGCTCCAGACGCACCAGGTAAGTGCCGCGAGCCAGGGTCGGCGCGGTGGAACGGACCACTTCGCGAGCGCGCCGCCTGAGTGAGTTCCGCACGACGGCGCCGCCGCAGTGCCGGCCAATTGCGTACGCCACCTGGGGATACACGCCGACATCGCCGCTGGGGGCCGGGACGAACGTCACCCGCACCGGCCCACAGGACCCACGTGCTCGTGAGCGTTGCAGCTCGGCAAACGCCGCGCGGCGGGTAATGCGTCCGACCGTCCGTGCAGGCACTGGTGGCCCTCAGACGGTGAGACGGTGGCGCCCCTTGAGCCGCCGCGACTTCAAGATGGCCCGCCCCGCCCGCGTGGACATGCGCTTGCGGAACCCGTGGGTGCGAGCCCGTTTCCGGGTGTTCGGTTGATAAGTGCGCTTCACGTCAATTCAGCCTTTCGCGACAGCCGTACGGCAATCCGGAGCCGGTTCGTCGCAGGTTCCATGCCTCGGCCTTCGAGTTGATTCCGGCCGCCGGCGGCGAGTCCTGCCATGTTAGGCGCGATTTGCCGATCGCCTCTAGTCGCATCGCCTGGCACGGTGTACGTTCATCCAATTACCCGTACCGAGGATCGTTCCGAACATCTGAGCTGGACGCCGAGGGGGGAGAAGGGGCGTTCGGAACTCGCAGTGACCCAGGCCGGAGATCTTTGGACACGATGCACCGGGTCCTTGCGCGACCAGGTGTCGGAAAGCACCTGGCAGTTGTGGCTGTCTGGCATCGAGCCCGTGGCCTACACCGACGGCGAGTTCGTGCTGTCCGTTCCTAACGGCCTCATCCGCGAACGGGTGGAGTCGCGCTACCTCCCGATGATTGAGGACACCCTGGCCAACGAGGTCGGCTCCCCGGTCCGCGGTCGACTCGAGGTCCAGGAGCCCGAGCCCGTGGCGACACCGGTCGAACCCACCACCGAAAGGGTCTTCGGCCTGGACTCCCGACGGGAGCCCGAACGGGAGCCGCCGGCGCCAACTCGGGGAGGCCGGGAATCGCCGGCGGTCCAGCTGGACACCAAATTCACGTTCGAGACCTTCGTGGCCGCATCGTCGAACCGCCTGGCGCACGCCGCCGCGCAGGCTGTGGCGGAAACGCCCGGCCGGTCCTATAACCCCCTATTCATTTATGGGGATTCCGGACTGGGCAAGACCCACCTGCTCCACGCCATCGGGAACTACGTCACCGAGAACTATCCACGCCGCAAGGTCCTCTACGTCACCACCGAGACCTTCATGAACGACTTCGTCGACTCGCTGCGGACCTCGACAACCTTGACCTTCAAGCGCCGCTACAGGGACTGCGACGTCCTGCTCATCGACGACGTCCAGTTCATGGAGCGTAAAGAGGGCCTCCAAGAGGAGTTCTTCCATACCTACAACGACCTCAAGGGCGCCTCCAAACAGATCGTCCTGACCTCCGACCGACCGCCAAAGTCCATCGAAACGCTGGAGGACCGGCTACGCAGCCGGTTCCTCTCGGGCCTGATCACCGAAATCGACCCTCCCGACCTCGAGACCCGTCTGGCCATCCTGCGCTCCAAGTCCATGAGCGAGCACCAGGAGGTACCTGATGACGTCCTGGAATTCATCGCGTCCCATGTCAAGGACAACATCCGGGAGCTGGAAGGGGCACTGACCCGCATCTGTGCCTTTGCCAACCTCAACAAGGAGCCCATCTCCCTGGCCCAGGCCGAGAAGGTCCTCTCGGACCTCGTCCTGGCCGGCGAACCCCGCCGGATCACCCCTCAAATGATCCTGGACGCCACGTCGGCCAGCTACGGCTTCTCGATCGAGGCGATCTGCGGCCCGAGCCGCACCCGCCCGCTCGTCACCGCACGCCAGGTCGCGATGTACCTGACCAGGGAACTGACGGACTACAGCTACCCGGCCATCGGCCGCGTCTTCGGCAAGCGCGACCACACGACCGTTATCCATGCCGTGGACAAGATCGCCGGCCAGATGCAGGAGCGACGACAGATTTACGAGCAGGTCACCGAGCTCATCCAGAAGATCCGTGCCGGCTCGGCCTGACCGCCCTCCCTTCCTCCACGCCGTCCGTCACGTTGTGGTTTGCCGAGGGCAAAGGCTGGGGACCGCTCCCACCAACCCTGGGGATGGGCGCCGCGCTTGTCCCCAAGCCGGTCCGCCGAATGCCGCGCGTAGCATCAGGCTCGCGCACGGCCCACACCGCCATGGGGACAGCAACTCCTACGCCGAGCAGGGATGCGACCATGTCATCCACAATCCACACCCCTTATTACCTTTACAAGACACATATACCTCTCCTTCCAAAATGAAGGACCGGGAAAACTTTCGAAAGGACAAGCGTCGGTGAAGTTCAGATCCGAGCGCGATGCACTCGTCGACATGCTGGCCACCTCGAGCCGGGCAGTGGGAGGCCGTGGCGGCTCGTCACCGGTGCTCCTGGGGCTCCTGCTGACGTGTGACGGAAATTTGTTGACTGTCACAGGAACGGACCTCGACCTCACGATCCAGGTGACGGGGGAGGTCATCGGGATCGACAACGGGAGCTGTGTCATTCCCGCCCGTCTCTCGACGGACATTGTGCGGCGGCTGGAGCCGGGAGCCGTGACATTTGCCGACCAAGGGGACCACATCACGATCAGTGCGGCCCGTTCGACGTTCAAGCTCCACACCTACCCTGTCGTCGAGTTCCCACCGGTAGGGAAGACTGACGAGCCGACGACACAATTGTCCGAGACAGCGCTGGGTGAGGCGGTACGCCAGGTGGTGCGCGCCGCATCACACGATGACGGGCGGCCGTTATTGACCGGGGTGCTCGTGTCGCGCGTCGACGGGTCGATTCGCATGGTGGCCACCGACTCGTACCGCATGGCGATGCGTGACCTGCCGGATTCGGAGACGATTCCCGGGGAGGAGGATCTCCTCGTGCCGGCTCGGGCCCTCTCCGAGCTCCAGCGGCTTCCGACGGGGACGATCTCGGAGGGCTCGGAGACCAATCGCGTCGGGGTGGCAGCAAACGCCAACGAGATCACGTTCTGGCAGGGCAATGTCCAGATCAGCACGCGGCTGCTCGAAGGCCGTTACCCGGACTACAAGCAACTGATCCCTGACCACTACCCCAACCGTCTGCACCTCGGAAAGGAGAGCTTCGTCTCGGCTCTGCGGCGGGTACAGCTCTTGGTGCGCGACAACACGACGCCGGTGCGGTTGTCCATGCGCCAGGGTGGGGTCGACCTGAGCGTACAAAGCCAGGACGTCGGCGACGCGTCGGAAGCCGTGGACGGGGATTACACGGGGGAGGACCTCGTGATCGCGTTCAATCCGTCCTATCTCATTGATGGCGTTGAGGCCGTCGCCGGTGACGAGGTGATCGTCGAGACAGCGGATGCCTCGCGCGCCGCGACGGTCCGCGGCGCCGAAGATCAGGAGTTCCGCTATCTCCTGATGCCGGTCCGCGTCTCCTGAACGGCGCACGGTCGCGATGAGCGTCCGGCACCTGGAGTTGGCTGACTTCCGCCTCTTTCAGGCCGTGCACGTGGACCTGGACGCGGAGGGGACCACAGTCATCACGGGATCGAACGGCACCGGGAAGACGAGTGTGCTCGAGGCACTGGCGTATCTCGGGACCCGCCGGTCCTTTCGTGGCGCCCCGCCCGAGGCCATGGTGCGGACGGGAGCCGAGAGCGCCATCATTCGGGCCGAGCTCGAAGCTCCCGATAGCCCCACCCTGGTGGAAGCTCGAAATTCTGCCCGCAGGTCGCAGCCGCACGAAGGTGAACCGCAAAGCGGTCAGCGGCAGACGGGAACTGGCCGCCGCCGCGCCATGCACGGTGTTCTCGCCGGACGACCTCGTCATCGTCAGCGGTGGACCGAAGGGTCGCCGGGAGGTCCTCGATGATGCCCTGGCGGTCGTGGACGCTGAGGGGGCACGGGCCGCTGACGAGACGGACCGCGTGTTGCGCCAGCGGGCCGCCCTCCTGCGCCAGTCGGGAGGCCGGGCCGGGCCGGAGATCGCGGCCACTCTCGACGTGTGGGACCAGCGGCTGGCAGACGCCGGGAAGGTGCTGGTCGCCGCCCGGGAGCGGCTCGTGGCGGATCTCGACCCCCTGGTGGCCTCGGCCTACGGACACCTTGCCGGGGTGGGGGACCGGCTCCTCACGGTGCAGCGTTACGTCCGGAGCTGGGAGGGCGATCTCCTGGACGCGCTGGGGGTTTCGCGCACGGACGACCTGCGTCGCGGCGTGAACACGGTCGGCCCACACCGTGACGACCTCCTTCTCGAGATCGATGGAAGGGAGGCCCGGACCCACGCATCGCAGGGGGAGCAGCGCTGCATGGCGCTCGCGTTGCGACTGGGCGTACACCAGCTCATCCGCGCTCGGACGCGGTTCGTCCCGACCCTGCTCCTCGACGACGTCTTCTCCGAGCTGGACCCGGCTCGGAGCCGGGCCCTGGTGGCCGAACTGCCGGCCGGGCAATCGATCCTCACGACGGCCGCCCCGCTTCCCGAGGGGATCACGGTCGCCCGGCTCCTCCCTGTGCAGGGCCTGGGCGCCCCGTGACGAGGTGGCGGGGCGACAGCGGTCCACGACCGGTGGGCGAGTCCATGCCGCGCCTGCTGAGCAGGCTGGGATCAGCGCCGACGCCGGCCGTCATGGAGGTGGTGTTCACCCGGTGGGAGGAGCTGGTCGGAAGTGAGCTTGGCGGGCACCTGCGACCCCAGCGGGTGGACGGACACGTCCTCGTCGTGGCGGTGGAACACCCGGTGTGGGCGACCCGCGCCCGCATGGAATCGGGCCGCATTCTGGCCCGGCTGCGCGAGCTGGGGGAGACGTCGATCGACCGCCTGGAGGTCGTTGTCGAGCGCGTCTGAGCGACACATGCGTGGTGGTAGCCGCGACCGTTCAGAAGTGCCGAATTGAAGCCGCTGTCGGGTAGAATGGTGCGTTCGCATCGAAAGGCCGGATGTCGCCGTCCGGGGACTCGATACGCACCGCGAAGACATCTGTTCTGAAAGGGCGCGCCTGTGGCAGTGAAGGTGGATGAGAGACCTGGTGACACCGGTGCGTCGTACACCGAGGACGACATCACCATCCTCGAAGGGCTCGAAGCGGTACGCAAGCGCCCTGGGATGTACATCGGCTCCACCGGACCCACCGGCCTGCACCACCTGGTCTGGGAGGTCGTCGACAACTCGGTCGACGAGGCCATGGCGGGCCGCGCCACTCGGATCGACGTCACCCTGTTGGCCGACGGTGGGGTGCGGGTCACCGACGACGGGGCGGGAATTCCCGTCGGGTCCCACCCCAAGTACCCAAAGCAGTCGACGGCCGAGATCGTCCTTACCACCCTGCACGCCGGGGGCAAGTTCGGCGGCAAGGGCTACCAGGTCTCGGGCGGCCTCCACGGCGTCGGGATCTCGGTCGTCAACGCCCTCTCCACCCGGCTCGTGCTCGAGGTCGATCGAGACGGCCAGCACTGGGAGGCCGAATTCGAGAAGGGTGGCAAGCTCAAGAAGAAGATCACCGCCACCGGCCCGGCCCCGAACGACCGGAGCACCGGCCAGCCCCGGACGGGTACCACCGTCACCTTCTGGCCCGACAGCACGGTCTTCGAAGACACCGAGTTCCGGGCGCAGACGATCGTCGAGCGCATGCAGATCATGGCGTTCTTGAACAAGGGGCTCGAGATCCGGTTCGTCGACGAGCGGACCGACCCCGTGACGAAGACGACGTACAAGTACAACGGTGGCATCGTCGACTTCGTCAAGCACCTCAACGCGTCCAAGGAGGCGCTGTTCCGGAAGGTCGCGTCCTTCGAGCAGGCGGAAGAGGGTCAGGAGGTCGAGGTCGCGCTGCAGTGGAACGCCGGCTATCACGAGTCGATCCACTCGTTCGCAAACGGCATCTCGACCATTGAGGGCGGCATGCACGTCGAAGGGTTCTCCAAGTCGTTGACCAACGTGGTGAACCGTTACGCCCGAGCCCGGAACATCCTCAAGGAGAAAGAGGAGAACCTCAAGGGTGAGGACATCCGGGAAGGCTTGACAGCCATCGTTTCGGTCCGGCTGCGGGACCCCCAGTTCGAGGGGCAGACGAAGTCCAAGCTCGGGAACACCTCCATCCGTTCGTTGGCCGAGCGGACAACGAACCAGAAGCTGACCGAATGGCTCGAGGAGAACCCGCGCGAAGCCGGTCAGATCGTGCAGAAGTCGCTGCAGGCCGCCCGCGCCCGCATGGCCGCCCAGGGCGCACGCGACCTGACGCGGCGTAAGTCGGCCCTCGACGGCGCTGGGCTGCCCGGCAAGCTGGCCGACTGCTCGTCACGCGACCCGCGGAGTCGGAGCTCTTCATTGTGGAGGGAAACTCGGCCGGTGGGTCGGCCAAGGACGCCCGCAACCCGCACACGCAGGCCATCCTGCCCATCCGGGGCAAGATCCTGAATGTCGAGCGGGCCAGAATCGACAAGATGCTGAAGAACGCGGAGATCCAAGCGCTCATTTCGGCTATCGGCGCGGGACTGGCCGAGGAGTTCGATGTCGAGAAGATCCGCTACCACAAGGTGATCCTGCTGGCCGACGCGGACGTCGACGGCAGCCACATCCGCACCCTGCTCCTGACGTTCTTCTACCGCCAGATGAAGCCGATGGTGGAGGGCGGTTTCGTGTACGTGGCGCAGCCGCCGTTGTACTCGACGCTCGTGGGCAAGGAGAAGATCTACCTCAAGGACGACGCAGCCCGCGCCGCCTTCCTGGCCGAGCACCCGGACCACAAGCACGACTTCAACCGCTTGAAGGGCCTCGGCGAAATGGACTACGCCGAGCTGCGCGACACCACCATGGATCCCGGCAAACGGTCGCTGCTCCAGATCAACGTCGAACAGGCGGCGACCGCGGACGAGGTCTGTTCCATCCTCATGGGTGACGACGTGGAACTGCGGCGCCACTTCATCCAGACCAACGCCAAAGACGTCCGTTTCCTCGATATTTGAGCAGCCGAACCGGAAGTAGGGAGTAGATGCCACAGTCGACACGCGGCTCGGGCCGCGGGGAGCAGGCTCGGGCGGGGACAGCGGGACCCCGCCGGGCGACGACCCGGTCAGCGGGTCGATCGAGCCGATAGAGATCCAGGAGGAGATGGAGCGCTCGTTCCTCGAGTACTCCATGTCGGTCATCGTCGCTCGCGCCCTGCCCGACGTGCGCGACGGGCTGAAGCCGGTGCACCGGCGGATCCTCTACTCCATGTTCGACAACGGACAGCGCCCGGACCGGCCGCACAGCAAGTGCGCCAAGGTCGTGGGCGAGGTCATGGGGACCTACCACCCGCACGGCGACTCGGCGATTTACGAGGCGCTGGCCCGCATGGTCCAGGAGTTCTCCCTGCGGCATCCGCTGATCGACGGGCACGGCAGCTTCGGCGGCCGGGCGCCCGACGACGGCGCCGCCGCCATGCGCTACACCGAGTGCCGCCTGGCGCCGCTCGCCCTGGAGCTGATGGCCGACATTGACGAAGAGACCGTCGACATGGTGGCCAACTACGACGGCTCGGCACAGGAGCCCGTGGTCCTGCCGGGCCGCTTCCCCAATCTGCTCGTCAACGGGTCGCAGGGCATCGCGGTGGGCATGGCGACCAACATCCCGCCGCACAACATGGGCGAGGTGATCGACGCGGCGCTCCACGTGCTGCGCAACCCTGGGGCAACGCCGGACGAGCTCATGGAGTTCGTCAAGGGACCCGACTTCCCGACGGGGGCGCAGATCCTCGGCCGGCAGGGCATCCTCGACGCATACCGGACCGGTCGTGGCTCCATCAAGATGCGCGCCGTCGCCGAGATCGAAGAGGGGCGCACCGGCGACCGCATCGTCGTCTCCGAGCTCCCGTACCAGACCTCCGTCGAAGTGATCGAGCAGAAGATCACCGAGTTGGTGCGGGCCGGCGACCTCGACGGCATCAGCGGTATGCGGAACGCGTCCGCCAACCAGCAGCCGAGCCTCATCATTGAGTTGAAGCGCGACGCCAACGCCAACGTCGTCCTGAACAACCTCTACAAGCAGACGCCCCTGCAGACCAGCTTCGGCGTGAACATGCTGGCCCTGGTGGACGGCGTGCCCCGCACGCTGAACCTGGCGCAGGCCCTGTCGCACTACATCGACCACCAGGTAGAGGTCATTCAGCGTCGTTCGGCCTACCGCCTGGAGAAGGCGCGCAACCGGGCCCACATCGTCGAGGGCCTCCTGCGCGCCATCGACATGCTCGATGCCGTCATTGCGACAATCCGGGCATCGGCCGACCGGCCCGAGGCCCGCACGGCGCTGATGGCGGAGCCCTTCTCCTTCACCGAGGTCCAGGCCACGCACATTCTGGACATGACGCTCGGCCGCCTGACCCGACTCGGCCGCTCCGAGCTCGAGGCGGAGATGGAGGAGCTGCGCGCCACCATCGCCGAGCTCGAGGCCATCCTTTCGGACGACAACAAGTTGCGCGGCGTCATCGAGACCGAAATGACCGTGATCCGCGACAAGTACAGCAATCCGCGGCGGAGCGTGATCACCCACGATCCGGGCGAGATGGGCGTGGAAGACCTGATCTCCGACGAGGAGATTGTGGTGACCATGACGCGGGCCGGCTACATCAAGTCCGTGGCCGCCGTCGCCTTCCGGACCCAGGGCCGCGGGGGCCGCGGTGTGCAGGGGGCACGGCTCAAGGAGGAGGACCTGGTCAGCCAGGTGGTGCATACCTCCGCCCACGCCTTCCTGCTGCTGTTCTCGAACCAGGGGAAGGTCTACCGGCTGCGCGGCCACGAGATCCCGATGAAGGACCGGACGGCACGCGGGACAGCGGCGATCAACTTGGTGCCGCTGGCGCCGAGCGAGTCGATCACGGCCATCATCGCGACGCGAGAGTTCTCCCCCGACCAGTTCCTGGTGTTCGCGACGGCTCTCGGTCAAGTCAAGAAAACGGCTCTGAGCGAGTATGACAAGTCTCGTCGCGAGGGATTCATCGCGATCAACCTGCACGAGGGCGATGAGCTGGTCCGGGTGGTGGCGACCTCGGGCGACGACGACCTCTTCGAAGTCACGCGCACCGGTATGACGATCCGCTTCAACGAGACGGATGTACGCGCCATGGGCAGGGATGCCGCCGGCGTGCGGGGAATCCGGCTCCGTGCAGGGGACGCCGTCGTGTCGCTGGACGTGGCGGCCGACGACACGGACATCCTGATCGTGACCGACGCCGGCTACGGCAAGCGCACCAAGCTCGAGCGCTTCAACCGTCAGGCGCGGGAGGGCAGGGTGTGCGGGGCATTCGTCTGACGGGCAAACGGGGCTCGGTGGTGGCCGCTTTCATGATCGCGCTCGACGAGGAGATCCTGCTGGTCTCGTCGGGGGGCGTGGTCATCCGCACGCAGGCCCGGGAGATCGCTTCGCAAGGACGTGACGCCACCGGGGTCCGGGTGATGAACCTCGATGAGGGCCAGAGTGTGGCCGCGGTGGCGCGGGTCAGCGTGGAGACCGAAGACGAAGGTTGAAGCCGGCCGCCCGGGCGGGGTCCGGGGTCAGAAGATGTGCAGGGATGAGATCGGCCACACGCGGAGCTCGACCTTGCCGACGATCAGCGACCGGTTGATCGGTCCCCAGTACCGGCTGTCGCACGAGTCGGTCCTGTTGTCGCCCATCACGAAGTAGTCGTTGGACGGCACCCGGTAGGGCTGCGCCAGGTTCGAGCTGTTGCCGGCCGGCCCCGCCACAGTGATGCCCTGTTCGGACGACGGGAGCCAGCTCTCGTCGAGGCGCTTCCCGTCGACGTAGACGTAGCCGTTGGCGAGCGAGATCACGTCGCCCGGCAGCCCGATGACCCGCTTGACGAGGTCGTTCACCTCGGGGCCACCACAATTCTCGGTCGGCGGCCGAGAAAGACCACGATGTCGCCCCGGTCGACTCCGTGCAGGTGGTAGCTCAGCTTGTTGACGAGAATGCGGTCGCCGATCTGTAACGTCGGCTCCATGGACCCGGACGGGATGAAGAAGGTCTGGACGACGAACGCCCGCAGCAGCACCGCCACCAGGACGGCAACCACGACAACGATCACCGCTTCCTTGATCCAGCGGGTCGGGTGAGGGTTCGCGGGGGGCGGCTCGAGGACGTGCTCGACGTCCGGGGGACCGGCCGGAGGGCCCAGGGGACCGGCCGGAGGGGGTGGCTCTTCGACGGCGAGCACCGGTTCGTTCGGGTCGGGCGTCACCGGAGGCAGGCTAGACGGCGATGCGGGAGCCTGGTGATCAGGCCGGGGCTGGAATGACGGAGGCCGTGTCGTGGCCGGACCGCAAGAGTGTGCCCGGCAGTGCGCCGGTGGGGGCGCCCTGGCGAATGGTCTCGGTCCCGTTGACGAGGACCCGGACGACCCCGTGCGAGCCGGCGTAGAGGCGTGGCGTGTCGCCCGGCAGGTCGTGGACGAGCCTGGCCGGCTCGGAGTCGACCGTCTCGGGATCGAACACCAAGAGGTCGGCGACGTAGCCCTCACGAATCAGCCCCCGGTCGCGGAGCCCGAAGAGCTGCGCCGGCTGGGCCGTCAGCATGTGGACGGCCTTCTCGACCGGCACGAGCTTGCGGCCCCGCAGGCAGTCACCGAGGAAGGCGGTCGGATAGCTCGAGCCGCACATGCGATCGAGGTGCGCGCCGGCATCAGAGCCGCCGACCATCGCACGCGGGTCACTCCAGATGTCCGCCCGCATGTCCCAGGTGGCCTCCTCGCCGTCGTCGGTGTTCGGCCACAGCACGGTGCGGAGGTCGTCGGCCAGGACGATGTCGAGCAGGGTGTCGAAGGGGGCTGTGCCCCGCTCGGCCGCGATGTCGGCCACCGAGCGGAAGGCGCAGCCCTCGTTGGCCGCCGCGTAGGTGTCCCCGATTACGTAGGTGCCCCAGCGGGCCAGCCCGCGGAACACCCCGGCCTCCTTGCTGTGCGCCCGCTCGTCGAGAAGGGCGCGCACGCCGGGATCGGCCAACTGGCGCATCCGCTCGGCCTCGGGGAGCCCCATGACATCGCCCCATCCCGGAATGAGGAAGAGCGCGCAGTGGGTGCGGAAGCTCATGTTCATGGGAACGAGCGTCGGCATGGTCAGGGCGACGATCCGCCCACCCGCCGCGGCAGCGGCCGAGGACGCGGACAGCTGATGCTCAATGCGGTCGGCCGAACGGGCGTCGACGGTCAGGACGTTCCAGTTGAGGGGTCGTTGGGCCGTCACGCTCATGGTCGTCATGAGGTCGATCTCCTCGGGGGTGAAGGAGTCCAGGCACCCATTGGTGATGTACTCGAGCGTGGTGCCCTCGTGGTCGGCCACCTCCTCGCAGAAGGCGAGCATCTCGCGCCGATTGGCGTAGCGCGAGCTGATGGGACGCCCGTCGCCGTCGGAGTGCGTGCGGGATTGGGAGGACGAGAACCCCAGCCCGCCTGCGGCCAGGGAATCGGCCAGGAGGCGCGCGCATGGCGCCGATCTCGTCGTCGGTGGCCACCTCCTCGCCCGCGCGGCCCCCATCACCTTGCGCCGTAAGGCGCAGTGCCCGACCAGGAAGCCGGCGTTGACGCCCAGCCTGCCCTCGAGCCTGTCGAGATACTCCCCAAAGGTCGACCAGTTCCAGGGCACGCCGTTCTCCAGCGCGGCCAGCGGCATTCCCTCGACCTTGGCCATCATCTGGCGGATGTAGTCGGCGTCCTCGGCGTTGATGGGGGCGAGCGTGAACCCACAATTGCCGCCGATGATGGTGGTGACGCCATGCACATTGGACGGGGACGCCAGGGGGTCCCAGAAGAGCTGTGCGTCGTAGTGCGTGTGCGGGTCGACCACGCCCGGCATGACCGTGAGCCCGGCGGCGTCGAGCTCCGTCGCCCCTTCTTCGTCGACCCGTCCGATGGCGACGATCCGCCCGTCGCGGATGCCGATGTCGGCGAGGCGGCCGGGTTCACCAGTCCCGTCGATGACCGTGCCGGATCGGATGACGTAGTCGAGCATGTGACCTCCGGGGACGGGCACGCGCGGCGGCTGCCGGGCGCCGAAATCTGACGACCCGTCAGCTTACTGCCGGCCGCAGACCTGCCCTCGGTGTGGATTCAGGCGGGTTGGTCGCGAGCCGCCGCCGCCACCTGGTAGCGCCGGATGATCACGGCCCTGATCTGTTGCAGCCGGGCCTCGACGGCGGCCTGTCGCTCGGTCAGGAGGGCAAGCTGCCCTTCGACCAGTTCTCGGACGCGAGCCGTGGCGGCGGGGGACGACAGGTTCACGCGAGCCATCTCCTGATGGGCGGCCAGCAGATGGTCCGTACGAAGAAAGAGTCCCTCATCGATCCCCAGGTCGTCCTCGAGCCCCAGGTCGTCGTCGTAGAGCCCCGGTTCGTTGCTCTCGTCTTCAGGATCTGCCCAGCGATCCTCCCTCAGGGCGGCAGCGAGCACTCCCGAGAGCTCGTCGACGACACTGTCCGGCTCTGTCGAACGTGGCGAGGCTGCATTCGAGAGTATGGCCACGTCGGCCGCGAGGACGGCCCGGGCGTAACCGAGCGCGTCCTCGATCACCGTGAGGTCGTCCCTCCAGGCTCGGATGGGGGCGGCTTCACCCAGACGCTCGACATGGGCCGACGCCCCGAGGACCCGGCCGATGTCGACCAGATCGATCGGGCGGTCACGCAGAGACAGCCCGGCCGCGTCGTTGTCCCCGCTTGCGGGGTCAGGCGCGTGAGTTGCTGACATCCGGGCCACACTCCCCTCTCCGCCGCACGGGGCTCCTCGAGCCGACCCTTCCTCGGTCTTTCTCTACCACGAAGGCCGAGCGCACAGAGGTGATGCCCGCGGGGCGGCCAATGGGCGGCACCAATGGTGCGAGGCCCCAGGAAGGAGGAAAACGGTCAGCCCTTGTGGATGACGGTTCCTTCCTGCGGAACCCCTGTGTACATCCAATCGTCCCCAAGTCGTCCACAGGCTGTGCCCGACGCCATCCCCACCCCGGGTCTTTCGCGTCGGTGCGCCACGTGCTTTGCTCTGGGTGTGTCCGCCAAAAGACCACGCGACCCGGTACGAGCACCTCGGTGCTGAACCTCCAACCGACATCCGAGGGCGTGCTTCCGGGCCAGTTCCTGGAACGGGCCATCCGAGCCGGCTACATCGACGCCGGGCGCTTCAACATCCCCGAGGGGAACGTGCAGCCAGCGAGCCTCGACCTGCGCCTCGGGGAGCGGGCCCTGCGGATCCGCTGCAGCTTTCTCCCCGGGACCGATTCGGTCGAGAGGAAGCTCAAGGACTACATCCTCGACGAGATCGACCTACGGGGCGACGGGGCGATGCTCGAGGCACGCTGCCCCTACCTGATTGAGCTGAAGGAGCGGCTGGACCTCCCGGCTGGGCTACGCGGCAAGGCCAATCCGAAGAGTTCGACCGGGCGCATCGACGTCTTCACCCGCGTCATCACGGACAACAGCGACCGGTTCGACGAGGTGGCGCCCGGGTACCACGGCCCGTTGTACTTGGAGGTCGTCCCGCTCTCCTTTCCGGTCCGTGTCCGAGAGGACCTGACGCTCAACCAGCTCCGGCTCTCAATTGGCCGGCCCTGGCTCAGCGACGACGAGGTCCGGCGGACGCATCTTGAGGAGCCGATTCTCTACCGGTCGGGTGCGCCGGTGCCCGTCGGCGACCTCGTTCTTTCGAACGGACTCTTCCTGGGACTCGATCTGCGGGGCGACGAGCGGGGACAGGTCGGCCACAGCACCCGCGACAGCGCGCCCCTGCTCGATCTGACGTCCGGGGGTGAGGTGGACCCGATGCCGTTCTGGGACCCTGTGTTCCGGGAGGACGGTGACCGTCTCGTGCTGTCGCCGAAGCGCTTCTACCTCTTGATGTCCAAGGAGGCAGTGAGCATCCCGCCCAATCTGGCGGCCGAAATGACGGCCTACGATCCGACGAGCGGCGAGCTGCGTACCCACTACGCGGGGTTCTTCGATCCCGGTTTCGGGTTCGATCCCACCGGGGGCTTCCGCGGTTCGCGCGCCGCGCACTCGAAGTGCGCGCGCACGACGTTCCCTTCATGGTCGAAAACGGTCAGGCGGTGTGCAAGCTCACCTTTGAGCGCATGCTCGAGGAGCCGACCTCTCTGTACGGGTCGGGCATCGGCTCGTCCTACCAGCAACAAGAAGAGACGTTGAGTCGGTACTTCCGCCGCTCACCGGGGTAGCCGGCGACCACAACCAGTCGGGTCGTGCAGCGGGACGCCAGCGACTGTCGAAAGACGACACCGTCTGCCGGCGTTGGGTCTGACATCGGGAGCGACCGCCTCTCTGGTCGCTTCGGGTCAGCTCTTGGACGCGGTCCCGAGTCGATGCAGGCTTCAGCACCTCGCGCCGGGCTCACGGGTTTCCGTTGTGGGATGCCGTCGAGTGCGACGCGGCAAACGGGCGTCCTCGGGGCGGGCACGAAACGCTCTATGGGGCGGCCACGACGACCAATGCGGTACCGCTCTCGGCGACCGCGTCCATCGGTGGATCGCCCAGCGGTGGGACGAACCCATAGCGCTCTCTCCGGCGGAAACGTTCCGGCGACGCTTGTTACGGCCGGTGCCGGGAGCATCATTGGTCCGGTCGGAACGTCCGTCACGGGCCTGTCGAACCAACTCGCACATGGATTTCTCGGAGCGGCGACGGGCGACCAACGTGGTGAACAACGCCGTCAGCGCGGTCGACCACGCCGAGAAGAACGGCGACGCTTAGACAACGAAACGTTGCTGCCAAGTTGCACGTTGATTGCGAGTCGCGGCGAAGCGTGACGCGACGCTTTGAGTTGGAGCAACACTGCGTCGCGCATCAGCTCGTCTGTCTGACAATGCTCGGACAACCGCGCAAAACTCTGCGTAATTCCTGCGTCGCGCGCGTGCAGGCAAAATTGTCGTTTCTAAACGGCTCGCAACGGTTCGCACTAATTCCGGACAGATTCCAGTTTCCTCGTATTCACGTCGAAGCACCCGCTATATGGTTGAACGTGAGGGGGCGTCTGAACCTCGGAGCGAAGCTTCGAGCGGCTGAGCCCTGTAGGACAGACGAGTGCAGTGGAGGATCATGGGGGGGTCGAAGCCCGGATGGGCTGACACGAACGATCACGCGACGTTGGAGGAAGTCTTCACGTCGCGTTCATTCGGACATCCGCTTCCCAAGGTCGCGCCCCGCACCGTCGCGCCGGAGGCGGTCACTGCGTCCAAGCTGTTCTTCGTCCGGAATCGGCTTGTGGCGGCTGGGGCTACCGCGGCGGCCGCGCTGTCGGTAGTAGGCGGGGTGAGTATCGGAGCGGGCCCGGTAGCCCAATCTGTACTCTCCGCCAGCTCGGCCGGTCGAGCCGTCCCGCCCTTGAGCACCACAACGACCACCGGCCCCGGCTCGACGGCCGGGATTCCGGGGCCATCCGTGTCAGCTGGAAATGTTGGCGCGCAATCGGACGGCTCTGGGCTCGTTTCCGCCACGACTGCGCCGCAGCCATCGGTGCCCGCAGTGGTTGCCAGTGCGCCCACGCCACAGAGCAGCGGGTCAACGCCAACAGCCACCCTGACTGTTGCTGTTGCCGGAAGCGGTCCTTCTGGGTCGTCTCCGGCCGGGACGAACACATCGACGACCACCACGACGACAACAACGACACCACCGACTTCGACGACCACGACGATTCCCGTGTCGTCAGCTTCTGGTGGTGCCGCTCCCGTCGGCGGCGGTACCGGGAACACTGGCGGTACGGGGACTGGCACCGGCACTGGAACCGGAAACGGCACTGGAACCGGAAACGGAACCGGAACCGGAACCGGAACAGGCACTGGCACTGGCACTGGCACTGGAACCGGAACAGGCACTGGAACAGGCACTGGAACGCCGGAAACGGAACCGGAACCGGAACAGGCACTGGCACTGGAACCGGCACTGGAACCGGAACCGGAACCGGAACCGGAACAGGCACTGGAACCGGCACCGGCACCGGAACAGGCACTGGCACTGGAACCGGCACTGGCACCGGAACAGGCACCGGCACTGGAACCGGCCGGCACCGGCACCGGAACAGGCACTGGCACTGGAACCGGCACCGGAACCGGAACCAGGCACCGGAACAGGCACCGGCACCGGCACCGGCACCGGCACCGGAACAGGCACCGGCACCGGCACTGGAACTGGAACTGGAACTGGAACTGGATGTGGCGCCGGCAGTGGAAGCGGCACCGGCACCGGAACCGGTCATGGCAGCGGGAACACGCACGGCAACGGGGGATCTTCCGAGTGCCGGCCGCAGTCGGCTGACAACACCGACGGTTGCCCCTGAACTCCTCGGACCGCCTCCGGACCTCGGGCGGCGCGGGATTCAAGACACTGACGCGCAGGCTGGTAAGCATGCAGATGGCGCAAGCGTCGCGTCTCGGCACAAGTGAGGTCAGCCATGAACTACACGAATCTTGGAACGTCCGGACTGCGGGTCTCGAGGATCTGTCTGGGCATGATGGGTTTCGGGAACGACAGTGACCGGCCCTGGGTCATTGACGAAGACGCCGCAGAGCCGATTGTGCGAGCTGCCGTCGAAGGAGGAGTGACGTTCTTCGATACGGCAGATGCCTACTCAGGTGGCGCCAGTGAAGTGGCAACGGGACGCCTGGTGCCCAAGTTCCTCAGCCGCGACGAGGTCGTCATCGCTACCAAGGTGTTCATGCCCGTCAGCCCGGGCGAGAACGGTGGAGGGCTCAGTCGTAAGCACATTCTCTCGGGTATTGATGCGTCGCTCGAGCGACTGAAGATGGACTACGTGGACCTTTACCAGATCCATCGATGGGATCCCCGGACGCCCATTGAGGAGACGATGGAGGCACTGCACGACGTCGTGCGGTCCGGCAAAGCTCGTTACATCGGGGCCAGCAGCATGTTCTCGTGGCAGTTCGCCAAGGCCCAATACACGGCGGAAGCACACGGCTGGACGAAGTTCGTCTCCATGCAGAACCACTACAACCTGATCTACCGCGAGGAGGAGCGCGAAATGATCCCGCTCTGTCTCGACCAGGGCGTGGGCTGTATCCCTGGAGTCCCTTGGCCCGGGGGGTGCTGGCGGGAACGTGGACTCGTGACGGGGGACGGCACACGACCCGCTCCAGCACGGATGCGTTCACCGACTATCTCTACGACCAGCCCACGGATTTCGACGTGGTCGATGCCGTGGTGCAGGTCGCCGGCGCCCGCGACATCCCCCCGGCGCAGGTCGCCCTGGCGTGGGTGCTCGCCAAGTCGGGCGTGACGGCACCCATTGTCGGCGCCACCAAGAAGAAGCACTTGAAGGACGCTCTGGCCTCCGAGGAGCTGCAACTGTCCGTGGACGAGATCGCCACGCTGGAGAAGCCCTACGTGTCCCACCCGGTTCTGGGGCACTTCTAGGAGGATGACGAGGGCGGTCCGGTAGGGTCGCGCCGCCGGGTCAAGTCGAGCAGCAGAGATCGGGGGTGGCATGCGGGTCGCACTGACGGTGGGCGACTTCCTCAACCGGGCCGCGTTGGTCTACGGGCATCGCACGGCGGTCGTGGACGAGCCCTCGGTGCCGGGTTCCTACGGGACGCTGACCTACCGCGAGCTCGAGGCCCGGGCGCGGGGCATGGCTCTGGCGTTGGAAGACCTCGGAGTCGAGCACGGGGAGAGGGTTGCCATTGTCAGCCCGAACTCCGGGCGGTTCCTGACGTCGTATTTCGGCGTGAGCGGCTACGGGCGCACGCTGGTCCCGATCAACTTCCGCCTGACAGCCGACGAGATCGCCTACGTCGTGGAGCACTCCGGGGCGTCGGTCCTCCTGTTCGACCCGGAAGTGGCCGGCGAGGTCAGCTCCATCAAGGTGGCGCACCGCTTCTGCCTCGACGGTGTCGACGACGCCGCCTTGTTCGCGGCGGCGCCGGATGGCAGGGCACCGCAGCCCTGGGAGGCCGAGGAGGACGCCGCCTGCTCCGTGAACTACACCTCGGGTACGACCGCCCGGCCCAAAGGCGTGCAGCTGACTCAGCGCAACTGCTGGCTGAACGCGGCCACCTTCGGATGGCACACCGGGGTCAGCGACCGTGACGTGCTCTTGCACACGTTGCCCATGTTCCACTGCAACGGATGGGGCATGCCCTACGCGGTGACCGGCATGGGTGGCACGCACGTCGTGCAGCGCAAGATCGACGGTGGGGAGATTCTCTCGCGCATTGAGCAGCACGGCGTGACGCTGCTCTGCGGCGCGCCGGCGGTGGTCGCGGCAATCCTGGTCGCGGCCGAGAATCGTGCGGCCGACGGGCGGCCCGTTCCGGGCCGAGGCACCGTGCGCATCGTGGTGGCCGGCGCACCGCCGCCGTCGAAGACGATCGAGAGGGTGGAGTCTGAGTTGGGGTGGGAGTTCATACAGATCTACGGCCTGACTGAGACCGCGCCGCTTCTGACCATCAACCGGGCCCCGGCCGAGTGGGACGACCTGGACCCCGGGACGCGGTCGCACCTCCTCAGCCGCGCCGGAGCACCGGCCCTCGGTGTCCAGCTCGCCGTCGACGAGGACGGAGAGGTCCTGGCGCGCTCGAACCACGTGTTTGCGGGGTACTGGGAACAACCAGTGGAGACCGAGGCGGCGTTGCGGGGCGGGTGGTTCCACACGGGTGACGGGGGCCACCTTGACGAGGCCCACCTGGTCATCTCGGACCGCAAGAAGGACGTGATCATCACGGGTGGGGAGAACGTGTCGTCCATTGAGGTGGAGGACTGCCTGTACCAGCACGCCGCCGTGTCAGAGGTGGCCGTGATCGGCGTGCCCGACGAGAAGTGGGGCGAGACGATCAAGGCGCTGGTGGTGGTGCGCGACGGCTCCACTGTCAGCGAGGCGGAGTTGATCTCCCACTGCCGCGAACGCCTGGCCCATTTCAAGGCGCCGACCAGCGTCGAGTTGCGTGACGCGCTCGACAGGACGGCCACCGGCAAGCTCCAGAAGTACAAGCTTCGCCAGCCCTATTGGGAGGGCCGGGAGAAGCTCGTCAATTAGGCGCAGGCGGCGCCTTTCCGGAGCGCTCCTCCATGACGATGTGACCACCCCGGTCGAAGGCGGCCGCGACTTCGCCCGCGATCAATTGGCGCAGGGGGTCCCCCACGATGGTGCGCCGCCACCCCGTATCGAGCCGACTTGGCTCACCGCAGAGCAGTTGTGCAATGTCGGCGCGAGTGGCGAGCAGCCCCTGGTCGAAATCGAGATCGTCGGCGATCTGGCGCACCACGCCGGAGCACACGGCGACGGCCGCCGGGGGAGCGGGCGCGTCCCGCCCTTCCGTGGGCATACGGATCTGGTCCGCGGGAGGACGAGACCGCGTTCGACGGCACGCATGATGTCGGCGGCCCGGCCCTGCGCCAAGTGCCGTCCGTCGACGCCGCGAGTGGCGCGCAACTCGTCCGCGTTGCGCGGCGGTCGTTGCGACAGGGCCAGGAGGCCCAGGTCCGACAGCACCATGCGACGCGGCCGGTTGGTCTCGGCGGCGGTGCGCTCGCGCCAGGCGGCTACCTCCTGCGCCACGGCGCGAGAGCGTCGCGACATGCTCCGTATGTCGCCGAGCTTCCACCACGCCTCTTCGGGAACGCGCGCCGGCGTGCGGTCACCCAGGACCTGGTCACACTCGCTGAGGGCCCACCCCAGGCGTCCCAGCGCCCGCAGTCGCTCGGTCAGGACGTCTCGCAGCTCCAACAGGTGGGCGACGTCGTTGAGGGCGTAGGAGACCTGGCGTTCCGAGATGGGCCGGACCAGCCAGTCAGAGAGCCGGTCCGCCTTGGGCAGAGAGACGCCGAGCATCTGATCCACGAGCCGGGACAGCGACGGTGTGGACATGCCGAGGAAGCCGGCGACGATCTGGGTGTCGAAGACGGTCGTCGGGATGGTCCCGCAGGCCGCCATGAGAACGTCAAGGTCCTGTGACGCCGCGTGGGCGACCGCAATGCCGGCCCCGCCCAGGACCGCGGCCAGGGGCGCAGGGTCGACGGCAAGGGGGTCGACCAGCGCGACCTTGTCGGCCCAGGCGATCTGAATGAGCGCCAGATCGGGGACATAGGTGCGTTCCGTGTGGAACTCGGTGTCGAACCCGTAGGCGTCCGCCGCGGCCACCTCGGCCACCAGATCCTCGAGGCCCTTCGTGTCGACCACCATGGCCGCCGGCGTCGTCACGGGCGCGTGGCCGCGGCGACGCCCGGGTGCGGTGGGCTCGTGTTCGCGGCTGGAGGGTCTGCTTCGATGGGTCCGACTCGTCGGCTTGGTGATGCCGGGGCCGGACGGCCCACGACAGGTGCGACCTCCGCGGGAGCAACATGGCCCCGCGCCGGCAGCCCTGTGACGATAGCCCAGAGGGCGGCCGCGAGGGCCGCGTACCTCGCCCTTTTCCCAGTTCAGCGCATGTAAAACTGCTCTGGGTTCGTCGTGGTGGACGACGATCTGGCCGGATCGCCCGGATACGAGCGGCCGCCTTGTCGCCATTGCTGTCCCGCGGGTACGGGCGCAGGTCGCGGCCCATCTCATGACTTCTGGCTCTCGTTCGGCCTCCCATGTACCGATAAGACTGAAAGGTGTGAATCGGAGGGGGACAGCGTGAGGAAGGCCAAGAAGAAACTTGGCGAGGTCGGTCCGGTGGAGCCAGGCGTCACGCCGGCTGTTGACCCGGAGTCGACGCGGCGACGTCTCCGGCGACGGGCCCGTCGGCACCGCCAAGAGCGTGGAGTCCATGCTGCGTGAGTTCAGCTCGGTCGGGGTGGACGTGCCGGCGGGTGGCCCGCCGCCGGGCAAGTACGACCAGCTGTGGCAGCTCTCCATGGCCGATCCGCACACCGGTCTGGCCAACCAGCTCTTGCTGTTGGACCGCCTGACCCAGGCCTTGGCCCGACGTCGGCGCCACGGAGGCGAGGTCATCGTCTGCCACATCGACCTGGACAACCTGGGTGAGATCAACGGGGACCTCGGCTACAGCGTCGGGAACACCGTGCTCCTCGAGGTGGCCCGGCGCCTCACCTCGGTGGTGCGAGCGGAGGACACCGTCGGCCGAGTGGGAGGCAGTGAGCTCGTCGTGGTCGTGGCCGTGACCGACGAACACGCGGTGGGACCTCTATTGCGCCGATTGCAGCACACACTCGACGAGCCGGTAGGCGTGGAGGGCGAGCCCATCCGGCTGCGGTCGTCCATGGGTGTCGCCGTGGCCGACGACTCCGAGTCCCCCGAAGACGTCCTGGCCCGGGCGGACCGCTCCACAAGGGCCAGCCGCCACTGAGTGCTCCAGGGCGCCGCTGAACTGGGATTCCGGGCCGGTCGGGCGGCCAGCCGGGCCCGGACTGCCGGCTATCAGAGGGTCAGCCAGCCCGATAGGGCGTATCGGCTCTATAGGAAACAGGAGTATCGGCCCTATTGGTCGAACCCAATTCCGGCAAAATTGTGAGTGATGTCTATGTACAGCGAGTTGCTCGTCGGCCTGTGTGCCGACGTGGATCCCCTGCCGTTGCCCGTTTCACGCGATGAGCTGGTGGTGATCCTGTTGCAATGCCGCCGCGGCCTCAACGGGCCCGATGGTGAGGGCGACCGCATGATGACGGAAGATCTCGCGCTCGAACTGGATCACGACCGCATGTTGCTGCGCCTCTGCACTGCGATGGGCATCGACTCCGAGCCTGAGCGATTCGAGAATCCCCTGGTGGAGCGGGAGAAGCTGGAGGATCAGCTCCGTGCCGCCGGGGTGGACTTCCGGACCCTCGATGACCACCGCCGGATGCAGGTCGCTTAGCGGCTCAGCCGGACCCGGCACCTCAGGACCGGGGATTGAAGGCCTTGCGCTCGGCCAGGACGGCGGCGTAGACGGCCGCCTCGGTACGGCGGCGCATGCCGAGCTTCGAGAGAAGGCTCGAGACGTAGTTCTTGACCGTGGCCTCCGCCAGGAAGAGTTGCTCGGCAATCTGACGGTTCGACTGCCCCTGCGCGATGAGCTCCAGGACCTTGCGTTCCTGCGGGGTCAGGACGGTCAGGCGTGATTCGGCCTCCTGATCCTTGCGGAGGCGGTCGAAGAGCTCCTGCGTCAGGACCGGATCGAGGAGGGACATGCCCTGGCTCACCCGGCGGATGTCTCCGAGCAGGTCGCCTCCGCCCACCTCCTTGAGGACGTAGCCCGAAGCACCCGCCATGATCGACGAGAACAGCGCGTCGTCGTCGGAGTAGGACGTGAGCATCAGGCATCTGACCTGGGGCGTCAGCGATTGGACCTCCCGGCACACCTCAATGCCGTTGCCGTCGGGAAGGCGGACGTCGAGGATGGCGACGTCGGGCACGAGGTCGCAGATCGACTCCAGGCCTTCGCCGGCGGTCCCCGCCTCGCCGACGACCTCCATGTCCTCCTCGCCTTCGAGCAACGTGCGCAGGCCCGTCCGCACCAGCTCGTGATCGTCGAGGAGGAACACCCGGATCGTCATTTGCCCAATATTGCCACGCTGAGGTACGGGTCCGGTCCGGCGCACAGGCGATTGCGGCGCCTCTATCCTGACGTCCCGTGCAGCCCTTCGACCGGATCGACGATCCCGCCAAGTTGCGCCGTCTGGTGCAGGCGATCCTCATCCTCGACGCCGAGCTGAACCTGCCGGTCGTGCTCCGGCGGATCATTGCGGAAGCCCGCGATCTCGTCGACGCGCAGTTCGGGGCGCTCGGCGTCCTCACCGAGGACGGGCGGTCCCTCGAACAGTTCCTGACCGTCGGGCTCAGCCAGGAGGAGGAACGGGATATCGGCTCCCGCCCGACCGGGCAGGGCGTACTGGGCACCCTGATCGGGCAGGACAAACCCCTACGCCTGGCCGACCTTGCCCAGAGCGCAGAGAGCTTCGGGTTCCCCCCGCACCATCCCGTCATGACGTCGTTCTTGGGTGTGCCCATCCGGATCCACGGCGAGGTCTACGGAATCCTGTACCTGACCAACAAGAAGACGGCCCCGGAGTTCTCCGAGGACGACGAGGAGCTCGTCCACGCCCTTGTCATGGCGGCGGGCATCGCCATCGAGAACGCCCGGCTGCACGGCCTCGTCCGTGACCGTGCCCTGACTGAGGACCGGGACCGGATCGCCCGGGATCTGCACGACTCGGTGATTCAGCGTTTGTTCGCCATCGGGTTGTCGTTACAGGGCACCGCGCGCCTGGTCGAGCGGCCGGAGGCGGTCATGCGGATCGGGGAGGCGATCGAGAAGCTCGACGAGACGATTCGCCAACTGCGCAAGGCGATCTTCGACATTGAGCTCACCATCAACAAGGAAGGCCTGCACCCCAAGGTCCTCGACCTCGTGCACGAGTTGCGCCCCGTCCTGGGCCTCCTTCCGCAGGTGTCGTTCAGCGGTCCGGTGGACGCGATGGTCGGCGATCCGTTGGTCGAGGAGGTGCTGGCCGTGCTCCGCGAGGCTCTGACCAACATCGGCAAACATGCGCACGCTTCTCAGGTCGTCATCACGATCGCCGCCGGCGACGAGCTGCGCCTGGTGGTCGCCGACGACGGCAACGGCATCGGTGATGCGGCGACGGCGGGGCACGGACTCAAGAACCTGCGCCAGCGCGCGGAACGCCTGGGGGGCGGCGTCGAGCTCGGGACCTCTCGCGAGGGCGGCACCCGCCTGACGTGGCACGTTCCGCTCCGTCCGGCGGATGCAGGGACGCGCGCGACCAGCTGAACGGGACGCCGGCGGGTGCGACCCGCACAACTCTCGCACTACAAAAAACGCACACAGGACGATCAAATAGTCCACAGGCCCCTTGTCCGGGGCCACCCGCCCCTTCATCGTTCCATCTGAACGAAAAGGCAAACCTCCCGTGAGGGGGGGACGCAAAGCTACGGGACTCGTTGAGTTCGCCGGGCCGCCGATTCAGCCATGAGCGCTCTGCTCGTCGCTTCGCGGTCCGTCGTCTGCGGGGTGGGGGGAGACGATGCGCCAATCCGGATGGAGTGGTTCGCTGGCGCTCGTGTTGGCGCGAACTGTGTCGCTGCTGGTGCTCGTCCCCGTTCTCGCTCTCGGCGCCGCCGTCCAGTTCTCGTCCGGCGCGGGCGCCGCATCCACACCCGCCGCCTCGCCCCGCACGAACGGCTACGGCGGTGGCGCGGACATGGCGGCGGACCCGATGGGCGGCTACTGGACCGCGACCTGGGCGGGAGCGGTGACTCCCCACGGCTCGGCACCGGCCCTCGGATCCCCCGCCCAGTCGGGGCTCCAACTGACCAGGCCCACCATCGGGATGGCGGCCACACCGGACGGCCGGGGGTACTGGCTCGTCGCCTCCGACGGCGGCATCTTCAATTACGGCGACGCGACGTTCTACGGCTCCGCCGGCGGCATGCAGCTCAATCAGCCCATCGTCGGCATGGCGCCCACGACCGACGGACGCGGGTACTGGCTCGTCGCCTCTGACGGCGGCACCTTCAGCTATGGCGACGCCGTGTTCTACGGTTCGACCGGAGCCATCCACCTCAACAAGCCCATCGTCGGTATGGCGCCCACGATCGACGGGGCCGGGTACTGGCTCGTCGCCTCCGACGGCGGCATCTTCAGCTATGGCGACGCCGCCTTCCACGGTTCGACGGGAGCCATCCGCCTCAACGAGCCCATCATCGGTATGGCGCCCACGGCAGACGGGGCCGGGTACTGGCTCGTCGCCTCCGACGGCGGGGTCTTCACGTTCGGCGACGCGGGGTACTACGGATCGACAGCCGGGAGCGGCGTGCCCGCCCTCGGCATCCTCATCGACCCGCCGTCGGCGGGCTACGCCGTCGTGACCGAGGACGGCACGGAGACCCCCTTCGGGCCCTCGGCGCCCAACGGCAACGTGCAGCCCACCGGTTCGGGGCGATCGGGCACCACCACGACCACGGGGCCAACCACCACCACGACCAGGCCGCCCCGCACCACCACCACCACGACCACGACCAGGGCCCCCAGCACGACCTCGACCACCGCGGCCGCCAACCCGCCCGCCAACCCGCCCGCCTCGCCGACCAGTGGACTGCAGCAGGGGGCGTACGTCGGCGCCGGGGACCCGTCCGGGATGGCGTCGTTCGCCCAGCAGACGTCGACCACGCCGACGGTCGCCACCGACTACCTGCCCTCCAACAACGGATGGTCGGGGATGGACGGCGCCGGCGGCAGTCTGAACTGGCTCACCGGTGCTTGGAAGGGGACGGGCTACACGCTGTCCCTGGGTGTGCCGATCATCCCGGACAGCTCGAGTGGCCCCGCCGTGGGGACCTTGGCCCAAGGCGCCACGGGAGAGTACAACCTGTACTTCATCACTCTGGCCCAGACGCTCGTCAGCGGTGGCGAGGCCAATGCGTACCTGCGCCTCGGCTTTGAATTCGACGGCGCGTGGATGCCCTGGGCCGCCGCGACGCCCAGCGACGAGGCCAACTTCGCCGCCTACTTCCAGCAGATCGTGACAGCCATGCGCGCCGTACCCGGCGAGAACTTCCACTTCGTGTGGAACCCCGACGCCGCCGCGTTCACGCAGTCGGGGTACTCGGTCGCCGCTGCCTACCCCGGTAATGCGTACGTCGACGTCATAGGGCTCGACGCCTACGACCAATCCTGGGCGACGCCACAAACACCGGCCAACGCCTGGTCCTCGACCACGTTGCCCGCCCTCACCGCAGCGCGGCAGTTCGCCTCCGCACAGGGCAAGCCGCTGGCTCTCACAGAATGGGGTGTGATCATCCGGAGCGACGGGCACGGGTTGGGTGACGACCCGACGTACATCAACCAGATGGTGTCGTGGATGAAGAACAGCGCCAACAACGTCACCTACGAGACCTATTTCGACTACGACCCCAGCGGCCTCGATTCCCAGATCACCGGGGGACTGTTCCCCAACAGCCTGGCGGCGTTCGCAGCCGACCTGGGGTGAGCGACCTGCTCGCCGCGGTCGGGCGAGGGCGCAACAACGGGGGCGTTGCTACCAGGTGATGGTGCGCGGCGCCGAGTCCTCGAAGGTCGAGGTGCCGGCGCTGCCCGCGACGTGCCACGTCGCTGGCGGTATCCGCGCGCTGGGCACCACCGTCATGGAGCCGTGCGCCTCGGGCAGGACGAAGTGGAAGGTGATGCTCTGCGTCGCCCCGGCCAGAATGCTCATGGTGGCTCCTTCCAGGAGGGTGGGGCCTTCGGGACCGCTCGTCACGACGGACCTCGCCGACGGCGAGGTGATGTCGCGCGTGTAGCCCGGGAGGTTGACGGTGGCGATCCCGACATATTGCCCGTAGACAGTGCCAAGCCCGGGAAACGGGCCGGCAATGAAGGGGGACTGTCCCGGCGGCGTGTGGTTCGCGAACGTCATGGTGAGGTTGCCGTCGGTTTGCGAGCCGTGCGCCGTGAGACGGAGCGAGACGTCCTCCGACAGGTACTGGTCCAGCTTGTTGCCGCCCTGGTTGATCATGTCGGCCATGAGGGAGGACGGTTGCAGCTGGCCGGACACGCCAGCGCCGCTCCAGGCGGCCTCGGTCTTGGGGTTGGCGGACCAGAGGAGCACGTGGCGCCCCTCAGCCGCCGCCGCCATCGCGTCGGCCATGGCGTGCAGCTTGAAGGGGCGGTCCTCCAGTGCGTGCAGGGTGGCCGAGGCGAGCGTCGACAACTCGTCGACCCGGGCCGCCGAGTCGGAGCTGTAGGTCTCGCCGACGTACTGGTCGTGGAGGAGCAGTTGATCGACGTTGGACGCGCTGACGACCTGACCCGTGTCAAGGGTGACCGGCCCGGTCACGTCGAGGAGCTCTTGGAGCCCCTGGACGTCGATGGCGAGAACACCATCCACGCTCTGCCCCGTGTTGGCGCTCCACATCTGGGCGGCCAGAGGTCCGTTGACATCGAACTGCGGCGTCAGCCCGAGATTTCGGAAATCGACGCCGGGCATCTGCCAGCCCCAACGGGCGGCAAGGTCGCCAGTCACCGGGACGGCGCCGGAAGGAAGGATCAGGGATGAGGTGGGGGTCATGCTCGAGAGGTGGAAGTCGCCGCCATTGGTGGTGATGACGCCGGCCTCCTCGAATGCTCCCGAGCCCGACCGCATCTCGGCGTTGTTGCCGGCCAGCAGGAGGTAGGTCCCCGGACCCTGCAGGATGGTCGCGGCGGATGAAGCCGCCTCCGACGTACGTGCCAGGGTGGTCTGCACCTGGGTGAGGTCCCCGATGAACGTGTTCCGTTCGTGGGCCAGCGGGCTAATAAGGCCCTGGTCGGGACCTAGATCGAGCCCCGAGAGGGACCGGTGGGTGGAGGCCGCCAGCGAGGCCAGTTGCTGCAGGGCCGCCACCCGGTCCGGCCCGGCGGAATGGGGGAGCCGGAGCAGCGATTGGGACCTCCCCACCGTGTCGATGCCGGTGCGCGCGACCTGGCCGGCGGCCGCCGAGAGGTCTTGCACCGAGCGCAGCTGGCGCCCCGCGACCGGGAGGACGTCGACCGGCCAGAGCAGGGGCGAGGACAGCAAGGCGTGCGCCGAGCTGAAGTTGGAGTCGGCCGCATGGAGGGATTGGCTCGGGGCACCGGACAGGATGCCGTCGGCGGACAAGCCCTGCCGGGCAGACTGCACCGCCGTCTCCCCGTGGCGGAGGTGGTCGGCCGCCATCGCCGCGACGACCACGACGGCAATGGCCCAGAGCACCACGAGCGCGACGACGGCAGTCGTGATCTTCCATCGTCTGGTGAAGCGCCGACGTCCCGGCGCGTCGCCTCGCTCTGACCGATCGGGGAGGTCGGCGCTCGGTCCCCCGGGCTCGCCGTTTTCCACCGGGCGGAGCGTACAGCGAGGACCCCCGAACTCCCGTGCACCACGGCGACAGTTGGGCGAACGTTTCGCGGGGAGGTCACTTTGTGTATTCTCGGCGTTGCTCCTGGAAGAGGGGGCATCCGGGCGAATTTGTGGGGCCGTTGTCGGGTCGTCGCCCGGCATTGTGACCTTTGGCTCTGTCCTGCCGTCGGATGCCTTGGAATGATGACGTCGGCGGCTTGGCGTCTTCTGCTGAAGGGATTGCGGGAATCGGTCGAAGAACCAAGTGGCTCCGAGAAAGATCCGCTCGTCGAGCGGACCACAGTGGAGGAGATCAGGATGAAAAGGACCAAGGCACAGCGCGTGCTCGCCGCAGCTTGCGGTCCGGCTCTGGGCGTGCTGCTCGCAGTGCCCGTGGGCGGGCTTCTGGCAGGAGCCGCCGGGGCGGACACAGCTTCAAATCCGTGCTACCCGGGCTGCACTACACAGGTCACGGGCATCAGCACGCCTCCGGCGGATGGGCCGGCGACCGGGGCTGCGACGACGTCGTCAGTTACCGCCACGCCGACCACATCGAGCGGGCTGGCGTTTACGGGTGCTGATATCGAGGAGATGGCGGTGATCGGTGTCGTGGCGATCGGTGTGGGTGCCGTGCTCGTTCGCGGTCGCCGTCGTACGGCCTGACCCAGAGAAAACGCTCGGCGAGGGAGCACACTGAATGTCGTCGGTCACGATCGGCAGAGATCTACAGAGTTGGCGGTGGGGTCAGCGTGAGGCTGACTCCGGGACGGTGGCGCGGGCGCGCCGCCGGCTCGCGGCCCGCACCAGCGGCGAGGTTGTAGCGGGAACGGACCTTCTGGTCCTGGCCATTGCCGTGGCGGCCTTCGCACCGGTGGTGCTCTACTGGACGACGGCACTCTTCGTTTTCGGGGTGCTCGGTATCTGCGCTGTGCGGGGTCAGTACGCCTCGCGGATCACGCTGAGCGTGAGCAAGGACGTCAGCACGGTGGCGGCGGCCGTCGCCGTGCCCCTGACGGTCATCGGGGCATTCGACGGCTTCGCGCGGCAGGTCCGCCCCTTCGTCCTCGTGGGCGTGTCCACGCTCTGCCTTCTGCTCATCGGCCGGGCCTGTGCCTACGCCGGCATCCGGCGTGCCCGGACCCGGGGTGCACTCGGGCAGCGGGTGCTGATCGTCGGTGCAGGGCAGGTCGCCGAGCGCTTCGCCGATGCGCTGGAGCTGAACCCGAGCTACGGGCTGCACCCGGTCGGGCTGTTGGATGACTGTGCCGACGAGTCACTGTCGCGCCCCGTCCTCGGCGGGATCGACGAGCTCGACAGCGTGCTCAAGGGTCATCTGATCGACCGGGTGGTGATTGCCTTCGGTGTGAACCGCGACCCCGACCTGGTGCGGGTCGTCCGCTCCTGTGAGAACGCGGCAGTGGACATGTACATCATTCCCCGCTTCTTCGAGCTGGGTCTGCAGGCGGCGCCGCGTGACGTCGACATGGTCTGGGGCTATCCCCTCGTGCGCCTGCGGCGCTCGACCATGCGGTCCTCCGGTCGCGCCGCCAAGCGGGCCTTCGACTCGGGTATCGCCGGTCTGATGCTGCTGCTCCTCTCACCGCTCTACGGAGTCCTCGCACTGGCCGTCAAGGTCACCAGCCCGGGCCCCGTCTACTTCCGCCAGCGCCGGATCGGGAAGAACGGGAGCGCGGTGGAGATCCTCAAGTTCCGTTCCATGCGCGTGAACGACGAGTCGGACACGCAGTGGAGCGTCAATGACGACGCTCGCGTCACGAAGGTCGGCGGCATCATGCGCAAGACGTCCTTGGACGAGTTGCCGCAATTGTGGAACGTGCTGCGGGGCGACATGTCGCTCGTCGGCCCCCGTCCGGAGCGGCCCTTCTTCGTCGATCAGTTCGAGCAGGAGGTCCCGGGGTACGCGGACCGCCACCGAGTCCCGGTGGGCCTGACTGGGTTGTCCCAGGTCAACGGGTTGCGAGGCGACACCTCTATTGAGGACAGAGCCTGGTTCGACAATCACTACATCGAGAACTGGTCAGTGGGCGGGGATCTCAAGATCCTGGCCCGCACAGCCGGTGCAGTGATCCGCCAAGTCAGGGACTGAGCCTCGGGCGCTGCGCCGCCACTCGACGTGTTGGGCCGGACCTGATCGTTCGGTGAACCATGATGGAGTGGTGGACCATCCGGCCTACCGCGGCGACTTCCTCATGTCGCTGCGCGGCGTGGAGACCCGGCCATGACCAGACCGCAACTGGGGATGAGCGTGGCAGTGGGGGCCTTGCTGGCCACTGCGTCGGCCGGCCATGTGCTCTATCCTGCATGGCTGGCGTGGCGTACGCGTGGCGGCCGCGGCAGGGTCACCGCGTCGCCTGACGTCTCGCGCCCCCATGCACCGCCCGACGTGACGGTCCTGGTGCCTGCGTACCGGGAGGCCGGAGTGATCGGTGCCAAGGTGGAGGACCTCCGGGCCAACGGCTATCCGGGCTCGCTGGAGATCCTGGTGGTCGCGGACGGCGATCCCGAGACTGCGGCAGCCGCCGAGCGGTCCGGTGCACGGACGCTCACAGGATTGGACCGACTCGGTAAGTCGCAGGCCCTCAATCGAGGCTTCGCCGAGGCCACGACGCCCATCGTCGTGATCAGCGACGCCAACAACCGGATCGTCCCTGGCGCGCTGGCCGCCGCGGTCGAGCATTTTGCGGACCCCGAGGTGGGCGCGGTGGCCGGCGAAAAAGTCGAAGACGACGATGGGGGTGGCGAGAGCATCTACTGGAAGTTCGAGTCCTGGCTCAAACGGCGCGAGGACCGGTTGGGGACGACAATCGGCCTCGTCGGCGAGCTGGCCGCCATCCGGGCGGAGGCGTGGCGCCCGATCCCCCCCGACGTCGCCACCGACGACTTCTGGACGGCCCTGGACATCATTGAGCAGGGTTACCGGATCGCCTACGAACCCCGGGCGCGCGCCGTCGATCCTGCAGCGGAGTCGCTCGCCGTCTCGTGGGAGCGAAGGATCCGCAGCGTGTCCGGCGCGCTGCACATCATGGCGCGCCGCCGCCGGCAGTTACTCCCGTCGGCGGGCCTGGTGGCGGTTGAGCTGTGGGGACACCGCCTGGTGCGCTATACCGCCGGCCCCCTGGCGCACCTGAGTCTTGTGGTGATGGCGGTCGCAAAGGTGCGCTCGAGCGCGATGGCGCGCGCCTTCCTCGTGGCCAACGTGTGCGCCTGCGCTGGACTGGTCGTCAGGACGCACGCCGGGGAGTCGACGGAGGATCCGTCGGCCGGACCCACGTTTCGTGGCCCCCTCCTTGCCGCGTCTGCCGGGGCTGGACAGGTCATGTTCCTTCAAGGCGTCGCCCTGGGGGGCATGGTGCGCTACCTGCGCGGTGACCGATCGACCATGTGGTCGACTGTGGAGCGATGAACGGCAATGAGGCGGGGCCCCCGACGACGTCGGGCCGCACCGTGCGCGTGCTGGTCGTCTCGGCGTCACCGCTGGTGTGGGGGGCTGAGCGGAGCCTCCTCGGCCTGGCGCCCCTGCTCGCGCAACGCGGGATCGCGCTGACGCTGGCATCGCCGCGGGGCCAGATGTCCGAGGCGTGGTGCGCGCTGGGCCTCCCTCATCTGGAATGGGCCGTCGCGCCCCGTCTCGGGTTGCGCACGGCCAGCGACGGGCGGCCCGGTCCGCGGGCGTTGGCCAAGGAGATCTCCACCACTGTCCAGAACGCGCGCCAACTGGCGCGCATGGCCCGACAGTCGGATGTCATCCACTCCAACAGCTTGTGGATCCACCTCGATTGCGCTCTCGCCGGTCGGCTCTCCCGGCGACCCGTGGTGCTGGAGCTCCACGACCTGGTGCGCCCGGGCCTCGGTCAGCGCGTCCTGCGCGTCGCCGTGCGGCTGGCCTCGCGCACCGTGGCGGTCAGCCGCGCCGTGGCCGCCACGGTGGGCCCGGCAACGGAAGGGTTGCGGGTCATCCCCCAAGCCGTCGACATTGAGCGATTCCACCCGGGCCCACAGGACGCGTCCTGGAGGGCCCGGTTGAGCAGCCGACCGAACGAGCCCATCGTCGGGGTCGTCGGCCGTGTCGACCCGGAGAAGGGCATCCGGACGGTCGTGCAGGCGATGAGCATGCTGGACGGACGGGCGGCTCGGAGTCACCTGGCCGTGGTCGGCGCACCGGGGCTCGACGACGGTAGCTACGAGTCCGAGCTTCGGGCCGAGGCGTCGTCACTTCTCGGGGACCGCTCGCGCTTCGTGGGCCCCGTCGACGAAGTACCGGTCGTGCTGCGGTCGCTCGACGTGTTGGTCAACGCATCGGATTCCGAACCATTCGGACTGAGTGTTCTGGAGGCACAGGCCTCCGGCGTACCAGTGATCGGAACCGATGCCGGCGGCCTCCCCGAGTTCGTAACCGATGGCGAGACGGGCCTCCTCGTGGCCCCAGGTCGGCCGGACGCCCTGGCGGCCGAACTCAGCCGTGTGCTCGGCACGCCCGGGCTCGGCGACGACCTGGCGGTGCGGGCCCGTGCCGCTGTCGTGGCGCACCACACTCTGGCCGTGCGGGCGGAGGCACTGGCGAGCCTCTACTGCTCTCTGGCGCCGGCGACCCCATGCGGAGCGGGTTGATGCGGACGCTCATGGTCACCAAGTTCCTGCCGCTGCCGGACAACAACGGGGGCCATCAGCGCTCGCTGGCGATCGCCCGCAGGCTGGCCGAGCTCGGTGACCTCGTCCTCTGTGGCTACGACGACGGCACCGCAGACAGGACCGGCCTCCGCGACCTGGGCATCGACATACGGCCCGTCCCATGGCGGGTGACCCCCGGGCAGGTGGCCCGGGGGGTCGTCACGGCCCGCAGTATCTCGGCGGGCAGGTTCTGGAGCCCGGCGATGGTGAAGGCGGTCCGCGGTGCAGCGGACGAGAAAGGGATCGACCTCCTGCAGGTCGAATACCAGCAGATGGTCCCGTTCGTGCTGGACATCCCGACGAAGTTGTCGATCCTCGACCTTCATAACGTGGAGTCAGCTCTGGTGGACAGCTATGCGCGGGCGCGCAAGGGTCCCGCGGGCCTCTTCTTCCGGGGTGAGGCAGCTGCCCTCAGGCGGATGGAGCGCCGCACGGTCGGAGCGTTCGACCACGTGGTCGTGGTCAGCGAGCAAGAGCGGGCCAGGTTGGGTCTCGGCGCCCGTTCCGTCCTCGTCTGCCCGAACGGTCGGGAGCCGTCAGCGATCCTTCCCGACGCGCCGGACCCGATCGTCGCCTTCGTCGCCACCATGGGTTGGGCCCCCAACGTCGATGCCGCCGTGTGGCTGGCCAAAGAGATCTGGCCCCGGGTGCGGCAGCGAGTGCCTCAGGCGCGGCTTGTGCTCGTGGGCAAGGATCCGACTCCGACGGTGCGAGCGTTGGCCCAAGCGAACGTGGAAGTCACTGGGACGGTCGCTGACGTGACCCCGTACCTGGCGCGGTCACGCGTGGTGGTGGCGCCACTGCGCGCGGGCGGGGGGACCCGCCTCAAGATCATGGAGGCCCTCGATGTCGGCCGACCTGTCGTCGCCACCTCCATTGGCTGTGAGGGGATGGAGGACCTGGTGGGCCGGGGCGTAGTGGTGGCGGACGAGGTGCCGGCGTTGGCCGACGCGATCGCCGACCTGCTCCTCGACCCCGTCCGGGCCGCGGCGCTCGGACGTGCCGGCCACAGTGCGGTGGCGGCGAGCCACACCTGGGATGCGGCCCTCGAGCCCCTCATGGAGGCGGTGCGGCCATTGTGATCTTCCTCATCCTGTCCGCAGTTCTGATCCTGGGTGCTGTGGCGGTGGGGGTCGTCAGGCTCTTCATCCGCTGGGAGCGCGACGGCAGGGAGCAACTGGTGCCCTTGGTGCTGCTCGGCCTGTTGGTCGTGGAGGCCACGATCTATTCCAGCCCGAACGCGATACCCAGGGGCCTGTTCCACCCCGGCTCCGGATCGACGCAGCTGCGTCTGCCCGACATCTACATCACCCTCGCACTCATCGCCCGACTGGTCGCCCGGGGCGTCCCCAAGCGCATCGGGCTGGCCGCAGGACTCTGGTTGGCCTTCGGCGTCTGGCTCGCGGTCGGGATCCTTGAGGGGAAGCTGTACGGCAACCAGTTTTCACAGATCATCTACCAGGGGAAGGAGATCCTGTACGTCGTCGGGGCCTACGCGCTGGCTGCCGGTGTGCCGGTGCGCAAGTACTTCGATCGGGGCGATCTCTACAAACTGGGCACGTTGTGCGTCGTGTGTGCCACCGTCCTCGACGTCATGTTCATAGGGCACGTTGCCATCAACACCACCTTGCCCCTGCTGCCACTCCAGAGCTTCGGTGCTGTCGGCAACGAGACGGCAGCGCTGTTCCTCGGCATCGTGACCATGTGCTTCGTCTCGAGGCTGGCAACTGGGCCCGTCCGGCTCCGCCATGTTCTTGCACTCGTCCCTGTGGTGGGATGCGTGGTGCTGGCCGAGGAGCGCGCCGTGTTGGCCAACATGGCCGTGGTGGTCCTGGTGCTGATCGCGGCGATCCTCATCGGATATTGGCGGGGCGACGCCCGGAGGTTCGTTGTCCGATTGGGCCAGGTGGTGCTGGTTGCGCTCGCTGCGGTTGCGCTCGCCATCGCCCTGGTGGTCATTCCCGCCGCGGCACGCCGGGAGCCGGTCCGGCTCCCCCTCGCGTCCAACTACGAGAGCCTCTTTCACAGTGTGGGGAAAACGGAATCCGCCCAGGACCGGTTGAACCTCGCGTCGTCCGCAGAGGCATTGATACCCCATCACGTGTTCATCGGCTATGGCCTCGGCGTCGTGTTCCAATTTTATGAAGCCGGATTCCACGAGGTCCAGGTCACTCCGTACACGCACGACATCGCGCTCGACCTCCTGTTGCGGCTCGGCCTCGTGGGTCTTGTCCTCTTCGCAATCGCCTTCACCGCCTCAATCGTCGGTGGACTCCGTGTCTGGCGCCGACATACCGATCCAAGGACGGCCGCCTTCGCTCTGGCCCTTGTCGCAGTGCTGGCCGGGCTCCTCGTGACCGGGTTCCTCGAGCCGATGCTCGACGAATACAGATTTGCTGTCTTGTTCGGCGTCAGTCTCGGGATGTTGCGGGCGTGCGTCACCTCCATCGAACGCGAACCTCGGCTCCCCACATGGCGCCTTGAGGCCGTCGACACGGGCCCGCCCGCCCGAGGCTCGAAATGGGCCTGGTCAAAGGAGCGGGCCGCGACCCCGGCCGACGCAGGCGACCGAGGGATGCAGGGATGATCGTGCGCGCCGAGCACGGCCTCGTAGGCTGCCTGGAGCGGCAGCCCGTGCTGGTTGCCGGCTGTCGCACCACGTGGGGGCCACTCCCCACTCGGAGCAAAAGTGGAGAGTGGACAACGTCGCACGCTGCGACGGCTGTCGAGATGCGAGTAGAGGGGCCGGCATGGACATAAGGCAGATCGTGCGCACGGTGCGTGCCAACTGGCTGGTGGCGCTCGTGACCTTCCTTGTATGCCTGCTCATCGGCGTGGCCTACGCCGTCCTCCCGGCGAAGGTGTATCAGGCGTCGGTGGTGCTACTGGCACAACCACCTCCCGGCGCCGGTGATCCGGGATCAGATGTGGGAGCCATTTCGACTCAGATCCCACAAATCGCCGTTGTGGCGGAGAACGCATCGGTCGGTAACGAGGCGAGGGCGCAGGTCCCGGTGCGGTTCCGCTCGCTGCCGGTGACCATCACCGCGACCGGTGACCCCAGTTCCAACTCGGTCACGATCAACGCTTCGAGCACAGATCCTGTCGCCGCCCAGGCGTTCGCCAACGCCACGGCGACACGCGTGCTGACGGTGACGAACCGTGACGCCGGGTCCTACCTCGTGTTGTCCGAGCTCGGCGCCGCCGAGCTCCCGACCAGCCCGACGAACCCGAGCGGCACCGTGATCGCGGCGTCTTTGGTGTTCGGCCTCATCGCGGCCGTGTTCGCGGCCCTCGCGGCCGGGGCGTTGCGACGCACCGTCGCCGCTGACGAGATCGCGGAGCGGCTCGGGGTCCCGGTACTGGGCGAGGTGCCGACGCTGGTTCGCTCGGGATCGAATCCCGTCGATCTGCTCAAGCTGGCCGAGGACGGAAGTGGCCTGGAGGCGTTCCAGCAGCTCAGGAGCCACCTCCACGTGATGTTCCAGGGGACGTACCCGGTGATGGCCTTCACGTCGTGTGGGCCACGGGAGGGAAAGACGTGCGTCGCGGCCCACGCGGCCTGGGTACTGGCGACGCCGGGCCAATTCGTGGTCGCGGTCGACGCTGACCTCCGGCAACCGGCGCTGCATCGGATGTTCGGTGCCGAGATCGCTCCCGGCGTGAGCGACATTGCATTCGCCAACGGGCCCGGTGAACTCCTGACCTCGACGGGCAATCGTTATCTCGAGCTCATTCCGGCCGGCATTCCGACCCGGCATCCTACGGATATCGCGGCGGCGGACATACCGCGGCTGCTGCGCGCGCTGCAGGAGTCGGACCGGACGGTTGTCCTCGACTGTCCTCCGATCACGGGGATCGCCGAGACCACCATCCTCGCCGCGAAGGCGGACGCCGTGATCCTGGTGGTCGACGCTCGGAACTTCAACTTTGAGACGCTCGAGCACGGCCTGGCGCACATGCGGGACTCTGGTGCTGATGTGATCGGCATCGTGTTGAACCGTGTGCGACGACGCAAGGTCACGGCCGTGTACAGATATCGGAGCCCACGCGACGCCCCGCCAACCACGAGCGTCAGCCCGGAGAGCAGTGGGTTCAGGCGCCGGAGTGAGCGCAAGCGGGACGATATCCCGGCAAGTGAACAGGATCGACCGGAGCGAGCCCGCCAAGGCTGATCTGGTGACCCGCCACCCTGGTGCACCAGGTCCCCGGTCGACTGGAGAGGTGCATCGGTGACAGTAGCGTCGGACTTCGTGTCACCCCGGTCGGACCTGCGCGTCCTGGTGGTCGACCCCTCGGAGAGGGGTGGTATTGCTCGCTACACGCAGCGCCTCGTCGCCGCACTCCGAAGCGAAGGTGTCACGACCTTCCATGCCGCGCCCCGTGGGTTCGGCGATCCCGGCTTCGACTTGGCGGAGCGGCGGTGGGGACCGGAGGTGGACGCTCTCGGACGCGTGAGGCTCTACGCACTGCGATTGCGCGAGCTCCTGCCTGCCATGACGTCGCTGCGGCGCGTTGTCACCAGCTCCGACCCGGATGTCGTCCACTTCCAGGCAGAGGTCATCCCTGGTATCGATCATCTGGTGCTCCGATGGCTCCGGCGCCGGGCCGCGGTGGTCCTGACCGTTCATGACCCGCAGTCAATTGGTGGTCAGGCCGAAGTCCTTCCCGACGAGGTCCGGCGGTGGCGTCGGGCTGACGCCGTGATCGTGCACTCTGAGCAATCCCGGCAGTTGGTGGAAGCGCATGCTCCCGCCATCCCCGTCCGTGTCGTGCCTGTCGACCTCAACTTGGCGACGATCGTTCTCCCGAGGCCGGAAGCGCGCCACCGGCTCGGTCTCGGAGCCGAGCCGTTCGCCCTCGTTCTGGGATTCCTTCGTCCCTACAAGGGACTCGGTCTGCTGGCCTCCGCCTGGCCGGCCGTGGCGCGCGCAATGCCAGAGGCCCGTCTGTTGCTGGTGGGTGAGTCCCATCCGTCCGAAGAGCTCGACCGGCTGTGCGCCCTGGACGGGGTCGAGTTGCGTCCCGGTTTCCTGCCCGACGAGGAGGTTGACTTCTGGGCTGCGGCCGCCGATGTACTCGTTATGCCCTACGACCGCGGCTCGCACTCCGGTGTCCTCCACCGTGCTTTGGCCGTGGCCACGCCGGTGCTGGCCTCCCCAGCGCTCGGCGAAGAGGTCGCGCGTACGGGTGCGGGCCGGGTCGTTGTCTTGGAGGCCGGTCTGTGGTCCGATGCCATCGTGCAGGCCCTCGGACCCAACCCCCTGCCGGCGCCACAATCGTCCAGCTCGAACCTCACCGCGAACGCCACCGTCGAGGTGTATCGCGAGGTCCTCGAGCGACGAAGTGGTGGTCGAACCGGCGCCGCGGTCTCGGCATGACGCGCGCCGCCGGCGCTCCCATGCGGGTCGTCTACGGCGTCGACGCCGACTTCTTGGGGGGAGTCGAGCGTCACTTGGTCACGTTGGTGGCGCACCTGGACCGTCGACGGTACGAGCCGGTCGTCCTGGGTCGCGCGCCGAACGAGACGCGACAGGACTTGGAGGGACTCGATACCGAATTCGTTCCGGTACCCGAGGTGACGTCGAAGTGGGACGTCCGGGCGTGGATGGCCGTCCTCGGTATGGTGCGCCGGCTGCAACCGGACGTGTTCCACGGGATGCAGTCCCACTCCTTCTCGGGTCACTACGCGCTGGCCTCTGCCATCCTGGCCCGCGTGCCTCGGATTGTGGTGACCTGCCACCTCCCGACCACGGCTTCGAATCGACGCCAGAGCCAATTGGCCTCGGGCCTCCGCCGCGGCGTGGATGTCCAGATTGTTCCTGGGAGCTGGGCCAGGGATCAGTTGGAGCGGAACGGGCAGTTGGCTCGGCGCACCGTCATCGTCCCCAACGGCATCGACAGGCCTCATCTTGTCCCTCGAGCCGAGGCCCGGTCGATGCTCGGCATCACCCCGAGCGCGTCCGTCGTGGGCGGTCTCATGCGTCTCGATTCGTACAAGCGACCTGATCTGGTGGTTGACCTGGCGCGCACGCTGCCGGGCGTTACCGCGGTCGTGTTCGGGGACGGGCCTGACCGCGAGCACCTCGCGGCGCGGGCACGGGGCAGCGATGTGGTGCTCACCGGATTCCGGTCCGACGCGGCCGCCTTGATCTCGGCTCTCGACGTGGTCGTCCATCCGTGCCCGGAGGACAACCAGCCGCTGGCCATACTGGAGGCGATGGCGGCTGGCGTCCCGGTTGTCGTGGCCAACCAGGGTGGAGCAGCCGACATGGTCGAGCACGAGCGGACCGGGCTGCTTGCCCCAGTGACCCCGGAGGGTATGGCGAAGGCCGTGGGCCGACTGCTGGCGGACAAGAGCCTGGCCGGCAGGCTTGCGGCGGCGGCGGCGGCGCATGTCGAGCGCGACGCGAACCCGGAGATGATGGCGCGACGGATTGAGGCGCTCTACGAGCGGGACGCGCAGCACATTGAGTCATGGACGGCCGACGCCGACTCGGAGCCAGTTGCGTGATGGACGTCCCGCTCTGGTTCGGGCCAGCGGACCGCTCGCTCTTTGCGTTCGCCACCGTGCCTGACGACGGTCGAGCATCTGGCGCCGTGGTGCTGTGCCCGCCCCTGGGGCTCGAGGGGGTGTGCGCGAGGCGGACGTTCGCCACCCTGGGCAAAGCCCTGGCCGCGGCAGGCATTCTGACGCTCCGATTCGACTATGACGGGACCGGGGATTCGGTGGGGAGTGACGAGGATCCGGATCGGATCGCGTCATGGATGAGCGGGATCCACCACGCGGTTGCCCTGGTCCGCCAGTCAGGGGCTCCCAAGGTGGCCGTGGTCGGCATGCGCCTGGGCGCAACGATGGCGGCAACGGCGATGAGCCAAGCAGGTCCGGGTGCGCCTGAGGGCTCCATCGACGGGCTGGTGCTCTGGGATCCGTGTGCCTCCGGGCGATCGTACTTGCGCGCCCAGCGCGCCCTGCATGCATTCGGCCTCGAGGCCCGGGAACAAGACGATGGATCGGTGGAGGCGCCCGGGGTTGTTTTCAACGCCGGGACGGTTGTCGACCTGAGCTCGCTCAATCTGGGCACCGTCGAGGGACCACTGGCCAGACGGATCCTCCTCCTCGTCCGGCAAAACCAGTCAAGCGGCAGTCGTGCGCTGGAGCAGTTTGCCTCGACTCGACCCGTCGAGCATGGCGTCGCCCATGGCCAGGAGCATCTGGTCGATGTCAAGCCCGACGTCGCCGTGGTCCCGTCGGCAAGTGTCGACGCACTGGCGATCTGGCTCAGAGAGACGCTCGCCGGCGCGCGCGTCGTCGTCTCGGTCCCCGGCCGAGACGAGGCCGTCGTGGGGTCGACTGGGGCCGGGCCCGTCGTTGAGCACGCCGTGTCCCTCGGTCCCCTGGGACTCTTTGGAATAATCAGCGAGGTCCGGGCGGCAGAGACGACGGCGCAATCGTCCGGCCCCACCGCCGTCTTTCTGAACGCGGGGACCATCGACCACACCGGCCCTGCCCGACTGTGGGTCGACCTGTCGCGCCAATGGGCCGCCCGGGGCCTGCGATCGCTCCGGTGCGACCTCAGTGGACTGGGGGACAGCCCGTCCCGACCGGGTCAGGCGGTCGACGAGCCGTTTCCCCCTGAGGCGATTGAGGACGTCGTCCATGTCGCGGCCTCGGTGTCGCAGGAAGAGCCTGCGGACGTGGTGCTGGTCGGGCTGTGCTCAGGCGGCTATCACGCAATTGAGGGCGCACTTGTCCTCGGGGCCGCAGGCGTGTGCGCCATCAATCCCATCCTTCCCCACAAGCCGAGCGAGTTGCGCGCCGACCAGCCCGCGCTCAGGGCACAGGTCGACACGCGTCGTCAGGCTGCGGCGGCACGCAAATGGTGGATCCGGGCGCTGCCCACGCACGACCAGCTGGGGGCGCTCATGCAGCGCATGCCCGGCCCGGTGTGGTGGCTCGTCAATAGGGTCGCCGTCGTGCAGTCCCCGGTTCAGGCCGTGCGCAAGCTGGTGGAGGAGGGGGTGCGCACGCTCATCGTGAGCGGAGAGCGAGAGCACCGCGAAATCTGGCGGGGCGAGGGTCGGGCCCGTCGGCAGCTGGAACGCTCCGGTCTCCTCCGGCTGGTGGTTGTGTCGGGCATCGACCACGAGCTCCTCAAGCGTGATGCACGTGAACGCGTGAGCAGAATCACCACGGACGACGTCCTCGGCGCCTACGTTGTTCGAGACAAGGAGTCCTCGCTCGCCAAGGGGTGAGGTGAGTTCCGGATCCACGACACGTGGTCGTCTGGGCTATGGGCCCGTGTGCGCCTTCCGCGCACGAGCATCCGCAACAGCTGCGTAGAGAGACTCGTAGGCCGACGCCATGGCGCCAGGGGAGAACCGATCCTGGGCGACGACCATCGCCGTGTCCGCGAGGTGCCGAGCCAGGTCAGCATTGTCGACGATCCGATGGACGGCGTGCGCCACCGCTCCGGGGTCGTCGGCGGGCACGAGGATCCCGGTCTCGTCCTGCTCGATCAGCTCGGGCAGCCCTCCCACGGCCGTCGCGACCACGGGAATGCCCGCCAACATTGCTTCGACGGCGACGAGGCCGAAGCTCTCCGAACGTGATGGGACGACGAGGACGTCGAATCCCCAACTCGCCGTCCACGGCGCGGGCACCCAGCCCGCGAAATGGACTCGATCAACCAATCCCAGCGCCGCCACCAGCGCTTCGAGTCGTTGTCGTTCGTCACCGTCCCCGATCAGCACCAGTCGGCCGCGCTCCAGCTGTGCAAGAGCCTCTATGACGATATCGAGCCCCTTTTCAGGCGAAAAGCGGCCCACGGCGCCGATAACCGGGCCTCCCGGACCCGGCCGGGGGGCCGGGTCGGTGGGAAGCGGGGCACCGTTGTAGATCGTCCGGACCGAGTCCCGAGGCAGGGCCAGTGCTGTTTCGGTCGTCCGCGACGATGCCACGGAGACGCTCGTATAGGCGGCGACGTGGGGTGCGAGCCGCCGCACGAGCCATTGCTGTCTCCGTCGCCAGGCCGGCGCCGGTCCATGGACGACCCCGATCGTCGGCGTTCGCGTCACCACACCGGCCAGCAGCCCGTAAGGAGAGGTCCACGGGTTGTTGCAGCTGACGTGGAGCACGTCGGGCCGCGCGCGACGTACGGCGGCGACCTGTCGCCAGATGGCCGCCGCGTCGAACTTGCTGCCGACGGGTGGCAGGACCTGTGTGACCGTGCCGGGCCGGACGGCGGCCAGCTGAGCGACAAGGTCGGCCGGGCAGCCGATGACCGTCACCGCAATGTCCTTCCGGAGGGCTCCGAGCAGCGTCAGAGTGCTGGCGTGGGCGCCCCCGGGCCCAGTCACGCAGTAGAGGGTGAGCCGCAGCTGGGCCGCACCTGATCCCTGGTCGACGCTCACCGGAGCGTCGTCTCCGGCAGCCGCGGTCATCGATTGAGCAGGCCCAGCATCTGGACCGCGGAGCGCTTGGCCTCGAGCCCGGCGCGAAGGACGGGCGGCGGGAGCCGGACGCCCAGGGTCAGTCTGGTGTAGCCGGGACCCCCCGCCCCTGCGAGTCGTCGAGCTGCTGACAAGGACTCCCGAGCGGCGTCTCGATCGCCGAGGAGCAACAGCGCGCGGGCTCGGCGGAGGTGGGTGTTGGCCCGCTGCCTGCGACTGACCTGCGCGTAGCGCTGGGGACGGTCGCGCAACCACCGGTCCCAGAACTCCAGGACGTCGTCCGCCACGGCGAGGCCGTAGTCCCCGCCGAGGTGACTGGCCGTTTGGCCGCCGTGTTGGACCCAGTGCGCCAGCGTGAGCGGAAGGTAGTAGAAGGCCCAACCCTCTTCGGCCGCGGAGAGAAAGAGCTGCAGGTCCGAAGCGTGCAGATCCGGGGGCCACGCTCGGGCGGCCCCCTTCCAGACCTCTCGGCGCCACATGGAACATGTCGGCAGCAGGAACCACTCTTCGCGGACGAGCGTGTCGAGCACGTCGTCATTTCGTCCGGGCCGCAGTGGCACCCGCCAGTCTCCTGCAGCGCGCCCCACTCCCGGCGACGTCCCGGCGAATGTCACAGGTGGCGACTCCGACCTCTGGAGAAGACTCAATCGCACCCACCATGGAGGCGAGGTACGCCGGCTCCCACCAGTCGTCGTCGTGGAGCACCGCGAGATACGTTCCGCGCGCCCGATCCAGGAGCGCCACATGGTTCTCGCTGAATCCAAGTCGATGTGGATTGTGGCGGTAGTCGACCCGTTCGTCCCCGATGGCCGCCACCGTCTGCGCGAAAGCCCCCGTCTCGTCCCCGATGAGCACTTCGAAGTCGGTGAAGGTCTGGGCCAACACGCTCCTCAGAGCATTCTCAGTTACCCCCGGTTCACGCGACGCGGGGAGGCAGATGGAGACGGTTGGGAGATTTCGGCCACGAGGGAGGTCGCTCATGGCCGAGGGTCGATCTCGAGACGACCGGAGGTCACTTTGCGCTGCACCGCGCTCAGAGCGAACGGCGCAACCGAGATCTGTCGGCCGGGATCAGAGGGAGAGAGAGAAGCCGTCCCGCCACCCTGGTCACGAGCTTCGGATCGGCTACGTCGTCTTCAGAGCGGAGCCCGGTAGTGCAGTCGGTTCGGAAGATGAGACCGCCAGGGGCTGCAAGGGAAGGTGCCGGGCCCGGGGCTGCGACCTCGACACCGGCGAGCCGAGCCGGCGCGCTCCGCGTCGCGCAGTCCTAGAACCCCAGCCCAGCATGCAGAAATGCTACCCGCGGCCCCGGGGCGCCGAATCAAGGGGCCCAGCGAGCCATGCCATACTCAAACGATGGGCGTTCCTGACGGGCCGCCGTACTACGCACCTGCCGCGCAGGGTCGGGCGCGCGAGACGGGTGGTCTGCCGACGTTCTCCGTCATCGTTCCCTGCTATCAGGCCGCCGACACCGTCGGTGCTGCAGTGGCGTCGGTCCTCGCGCAGTCGAGTCCTGCCCATGAGGTGATTGTGTGCGACGACGGATCGACTGATGCTTTGGAGGAAGCGCTGGCGCCGTACATGGATCGAATCAGCGTTCTTCATCAGACGAATCGAGGGGTGGCGGCGGCGCGCAATCTGGGATTACACAATGCAACAGGTGAGTTCGTCGTCGTCTGCGACGCCGACGACGCGTATCTCGCGACCCTGCTCGAGGAGTTGCAAGCTCTGGCAATGGTCCGGAGCGATCTGGACATCTTGTGCACCGACTTCTTTCTCGAAGTCGACGGCACCGTACTCGGGCAAGGAAGGCCGGACCCCGCGACATTCGTTACGGACAACCAGCGGCTGGGGATCATCCGTCACAACTTCGTTCCGGGGTGTTCCGCCTTCCGCCGGGAACTCTTTCTGCACGCCGGCGGCTATGACGAGTCCTTGGCCTGCGCCGAGGACTGGGACTGTTGGGTCCGTCTCATCTTGGGTGGAGCAACGGCGGGGCTGGTCCACCGGGCACTGGCGCGGGTCCGGATTCGCCCGGACAGCCTGACGTCATCGCTGACCAGGCTTCTGAGCGGGCAGGAGGCCGTTTTGCAGAAGGTGCTGGCCCGCCGCGACCTGTCGCAGGCGGAACGCGACGCCGCGCAACTGCACCTTGTCGCGGTCACGCGCTCGCTTGAACTGGAGTGGGCCAAAGATGCCATTCGTGAGGGCGATGTCGAACAGGTCCGGCGTCGATCTCTGGACATTGCCCGGAACCCGGACCACGATGTTCGATCTCGACTGAAGGCGGCGACCGCCGCGGTCGCACCTCGCTGGGCCCATCACCGGGCTCGGGGCGGGGTGCGCGCAGATCACCGGATCGAGCACCTCGGAGCGTGATCGGATCCGGTGGCGCGCGGGTCGTCATCGGTTGCTGCGTGGTCGTCGACGAGCCGACTCGGCCGTCCACGGTGGGCGCCCAGCTAGTGTCACGCTCGATGTCGCGGCTCTCCTGGGGGTCCTTTGACGAGGCGATCGAGCCGGCCAAGGCGCCTCTGGCGAAGCTGGTGGGCCGCGCGGTCTATGCCGTGAGCACAGACGTAACGGAGAGCGTGGGCCGCGAGTCATGTCTCGTCCTGGCGCCACACCCCGATGATGAGACTCTCGGATGTGCGGTGTCGATCATGCGGCGCCTGGACGCCGGTTCACCGGTCCATGTCGCGGTCGCGACCGACGGCGGGAAGTGGCCGCCGGATGCGGACCCGGCCGTCACCGTGGCGACCCGACGAGCCGAGCTTGCCGAGGCGGCCGATGTGCTCGGGCTTCCGTCCGGCGCCGTCGTGCACCTCGGATTTGCCGACGGTGAACTGGCTCTGGCGGAATCGGACCTCACCGACGCCGTCCTCGATCTGGTGCGGCGCCTGTCGCCCGACCAGGTGCTGGCGACCGATGTGCACGACCCCGCCAGTGATCACGCCGTGCTCGGAATGGCGGCTCGACGGGCTCTGTCGGGCACCGGGGTCCGGCTTCTGGCTTATCCGGTGCACCAATGGCGTCAGCCTGGAGCCTTGCTCCGGACCGCGAGGGGCTCGGGACGACCCGAGGTCGTACGCACCCAGGGGTTTCTCGACCGCAAACGTCGGGCTCTCGCCGCCTTTCGCTCGCAGCTGACGACCACCGCCGACTCCCAGGACGCGGGCTCAGGAGCTGTCGGCCTTACCCCAAGCTTCCTGGCCAACTTCACGGGTGCCAGAGAGCTCTATTTCCCCGTCACAGGCGGGCCGGTGACCACAGCGGTCTGAGACGGGTGTGTTCGGGTCGACTCCGTAGGGTGTGGCAAAGAACGCGCTACGCCGACCGGTGCATGCGTACGAGGAGACGGGACCGTTCGCCGCGATCGAGGCCGGTGGCGGCGAAGACGACGGCGTAGACGACCAGGAGGACGGCGCCGGCGGCAACCACGGCGACCAAGCCCTCCAGTCGCCCGTGGCTGTCGACATAGTGGGATACGGGTCCGACAGAGAGGTACACGCCGAGCGCACCAGCCACCAGGACCGGCAGCACGTGGGACCGGGCAACTGACCCGAACACCCGTGACGCCGGCACGCCGAGTCGTCCACACAACAAGGGCAGCGTGCCGAGTTCAACCACGATCACCGCGATCAGTGTTGCCACACCAACGCCGGTGATCCCGTAGGCGGAGCCGAGTCCGGCGACCAGGGAAATCTCCACGACGGCCGCGACAACACTCACGAGTGCCGGAATCCGTTGTTCTCCCGTGCCGCTCAACATCTGACGGGGGATGGCCGCGATGGAGTCGAGCGCGAAGGCACACGCCAGCAGCGTGGCAGCGGGAGCCGCGGCGACGTAGGAAGTTCCGACCCACGCAATGATCGCCGGCCGCGCCAGGACGGCGACGACAAGGCAGAACGGAATGGTCGTGATAGTCGCGATGCGACACCCGGTCGTGACTGACTCGCGTAGTCCGTCCCGGTCTTGGCGCCCGGTCAACCGGGCGGCGTGTGGAAAGAACTGCTGGGTGGCGGGCCCCTGCACCTTTGAACCGAGCAGCGACAGGTTCTCTCCGACGGCAAAGACTCCTGCGGTGGCGATGTTGCGGACAATGCCCAGAATCAGGATACGGGCGTAGTCCCGGAAGTTCTCCACGAAGCCGCCCAGAGCGAACCAGCTCGCCGGCCGGGCCATCATCCGCAGGACCCCCCGGTCGACGTGGCGGGGATGGACGGACAACTGGGGCACCAGGCGCTTGAACAAGACGAGTCGTGCGATCTGGCCGAGGAGCCCGAGGGCCACCGTGACGATGCCGAGAGCCAGGAGGCCTCCACCGGTGGCGAGTATGACGACCCAGGCGACGGCTCGAGCGATGATCACCGTGATCAAGGTGGCGTTCAGCAGCTCGAACCGATGCAGGGCGACCAATCCGCCGCCGAAGGTGTCCATCGGGATCGAGGCTGCAATGTCGATGCCGAGAAGGATGACGAGGACACGGGTCGTCGTGACGAGGCCGGGGCTCACGTGGACGAGTGAAGGCAAGACGATGGCGATGGCCACAGCGAGGATCAGAGCGGCGAGACCCAAGACGGCGAGGGTAAAAAACGAGGTATTGATCGTCTGTTCCAGTGCCTTGTCGTCCCCGGCCGCGTGCTGGCGACCGATGAACGTCACGGTCGCACCGGCGAGTCCCAGCTCGAGAAGTTCGAGATAGCCGACGATCGAAACAACGAGGACCCAGATGCCGTATTCCTCGTGTCCCAGGTGCTTGGTGAGCACCGGGGTCACGATCAGCGCGATGGCGATCGTCACGATGGACAGCGCGAAGCTCGACAGCGTGTTGCGGCCGAATCGCTCCGGCATCTCCATCGACGTCATCTGGCCAACCGGTCTCCATGTTCAAGACGGTGGTCGTCTTGTTCGTTCGGTGATACGTATCGGCAGTCTGGAGAACACGCTGAAGCACGCTTCAGCAGCACGCCCTCTGCCGTGGATCGCATTGTAGGAGTCGACTCCAAGGTGCCATGGTGGGCCCAGGGACACCGGACAAGAGGCGAAGGAGCGCCATCAGTCACTTGACGCCGGCCCAGCAACGCCTCGCCGAAGGGATCCCGAATAACGCCGAGCCTGAAGACGACGCCGAGCCGGCGCCGAGACGATGCCGATGACGTCGCCGAGGCGGAGGCCGGGAGCTTCGGAGCTTGGGCCGGCCGAACCGCGGTTGCGGCGCCACACCGATGAGGTGCGCCCGTATCGGTCTTCCGGTGCCTCTTCTCAGCGCGTCCTGGGTGAGGATCTGTGGTGGTCAGGCATCGGGCAGGCACGAGAGCCGAGCGTCCCGCTGAGGCGCTCGCGGCCGTCCCGCAGCCGGACCCTCCTGCCGGCTCCGCTGTCGTCCTAGCATCAGGGTCCGGGGTCGGACCACCAAAGGGGATGGGGCAGATGGAATGTGGGAAAGGGGATCCACAATGACCACCACGGCAGCACCGGTGCCGGCTCCGGCTCGGGGAGGGCTGGCACACGCCCTCGGCAAGCGCCAGCTCTCCAAATACCCCGACACGCTGCCCCGGCTGGGCTACCTGGCCATCGTGGTGCTGACCACGATCATGCTCTACTACCTGTACTACGTGGAGGGCGCGGTCACGCCGTTGCTGTTGCCCTACTACCACATGTCGTTCCAGTTCTTTCTCTACCTGTTGGTCGCCTCGAACGCCATCGGCGCGTTCAGCGCATTCATCGGAGGTTTGTCGGACAGGATCGGACGGGCCAACCTCACCATCTACGGGACACTCGTCGTCGCACTGGTGCAGCTGTTGGCCATACCGCACATTCACGACAAGTGGGGTTTCGCCGCGGCCTACTGCGTGATCGGGTTCGTGGAGGGGATCATCCTCGTCTCCACTCCCGCACTGATGCGTGACTTCTCGCCACAGATGGGTCGTGGCGTGGCCATGGGCTTCTGGGCGCTCGGCCCCACCATGGGAGCGTTGGCGGCCAGCCTGGTGGCGACGCACACGCTCGATCACCTCAAGCCCTGGCAGGACCAGTTCATCATTTCGGGACTGGTGTGCCTGGGTGTGGTGATCATCGCCTTCTTCTTCCTGCGCGAGCTGTCACCGCAACTGCGCGACCAGTTGATGGTGAGCGAACGCGAACGGGCGCTGGTGGAGGCACGCGCCATGGGGATCGACGTCGAGAAAGCCACGCGGCATCCGATCCGCTCAATGATGCGGCTCGACCTGATTTCGTCCTCCATCGCCATCTCGCTCTTCCTGCTCTTCTATTACGCCTCGGTCAGCGTCCTGACCATCTACTGGGTCGTGACGTTCAACCGGAGCACACCGCAGGCCAACGGGATCAACGTCTGGTACGCCGCTGCCCTGTCGGCCGGGTTGGTCGTGGCCGGGGCCCTGTCCGACTGGGCCCGCGTCCGCAAGCCGTTCATGCTCCTCGGGGCGGTCTGCGCCATGGTGATGTTGGGTTTCCTCATCATCCAGACGGGACACCCGCACACGGGGTACTACTCCAACGTCCTCGTCATCGTCCTCTTGGCGATCTCGATTTCTGTCGCCTACGCCCCCTGGATGGCGAACTACACGGAGCAGGTCGAGTCGCACAACCCGGCCCTGACTGCGTCCGGGCTCGCCATCTGGGGTTGGATCCTGCGCATCACGGTTGCCCTGTCCTTCCTGGTGCTGCCCTACGTGATCACCACCTCGACGGTCCTCGTGGACAATCAGACGGCGGCCACCGCCCTGCAGGCGATCCAAGCCGCCGAGCCGTACGCCCCGTCGACGGCCCCTCCGGCCTGCAACTCGAAACCGGCGCCGGCCGCGGTGATCAGCGGTCTGCAGGCCACCGACGAGGCAGGCCCGCGGACGTTGGCCACCTTGCTCGCGGCGTGCAACTCGACACAGAGTCTGACCAAGGCGTTGACGGCCGCCGGAGGGCTCACCAACCCCCAGGTCGTGGGCCTGTTGGCCTACAACCCGCTGGCCAAGGCGATCCAGAACGGCCAACCGGTGAGCCAGTCGGAGATCAACGCCAAGGTGGGGGTGCACTCCCAGAACCTGGCCAGCCTCCTGGTCGCCGAGCAGAAGTTGGTCCCGGCACAAAAGACCTCGCCGGGCGAATGGAAGCGCTGGTGGGGGGTGTGCCTCGTCGGCCAGCTCGTGTTTGCCGTCCTTATCTTCTTCATGCGGGGCCGCTGGAGCCCTCGGGCTGCTCGTCGTGACCTGGCCGAGCACGATCTGATGATCACCGAGGAGCTGGCCCAACTGGCCAAGGAACCGGCCGCGGTCTGAGGACGCGATATCGGCGCTCTTCGAGCACGCCTGAGGCCGGTGGGGCCAGTCCTCCGCCATCCCCGATGTAGGCGGGGCCGTATTCCACCCCATAGGGTTGGACTCCGGTTGCGAATTGGGAGGGACAAGGCATGGCTCTTGCACTGGACGGCCTGCGCGTCATTGATGCGGACACGCACCTGACCGAGGCCCACGATCTGTGGACCACGCGGGCCCCAGTCAAGTACGCGGAGCGGGTGCCGAGCGTGAAGGAGATCGACGGCCGGCCCATGTGGATCGTCGACGGCGTGGAGATGGGCTTCGCCGGCGGCGGCGGCGTCATCGACCGCCAGGGCGGCAAGGGCCGCGCCCTCGAGGCGTTGTACGAATGGACCCTCGACGACATCCACCTCGGCGCCTTCGATCCCAAGGCGCGCCTCGAGGTCATGGACGATTCGGGCATCTGGGCCCAGGTGTGCTTTCCCAACTCCATTGGACTGGGCGGGCAGGGCATCTCCGACATCGTCAAGGACCCGGTGCTCCGACTCCTGTGCGTCCAGATCTACAACGACGCCATGGCCGAGGTGCAGGCCGACTCGGGGCAGCGACTGCTGCCGATGCCGGTGCTGCCCGCCTGGAGTGTCGACGAGTGCGTCGCCGAGGCCAAGCGGGTGGCCTCGCTCGACCTTCGGGGCGTCAACATGACGTCGGACCCCCAGGATGTGGGCGGGCCCGACCTGGCCAACCGGGCCTGGGACCCGCTGTGGGAGGTGTGCGCCGACCTGCACCTGCCGGTGCACTTCCACATCGGGGCCAGCTTGACCACAATGACCTACTTCGGCACATATCCGTGGGAGTCGCAGAACGACGACACCAAGCTGGCCATCGGCGGGACGCTGCTCTTCATCGGCAATGCGCGGGTGGTGGCGAACATCATTCTGAGCGGCATGCTCGACCGGCATCCGAAGCTGCAGATGGTCTCGGTCGAGAGCGGGGTGGGATGGATCCCCTTCATTCTGGAGACGCTCGACTACGAAATGGCCGAGAACGCGCCGAAAGAGCTGGACCACATGTCCCTGCTCCCCTCGGAGTACTTCAAGCGGAACCTGTTCGCCACCTTTTGGTTCGAAAGGAACAACGTGCCGGCGCTGATCGACGCGGTCGGGGAGGACAGCGTCCTCTTCGAGACCGACTTCCCCCACCCGACATGCCTCTACCCCAAGCCCCTCGAGACGGTGGCCGACAAGATGTCCGAGCTCAGGCCCGAGGTCCAGCGCAAAATCCTGGGCGAGAACGCGGCCACGCTGTATCGCCTCGAAGCCTAGGGGTGCCGCCTGGCACCTCGGTGAGTGCTGGCACACAGATGCGAATCCTCCTCGTCTCCGATCTTCACTACTCGCTGCCGCAGTTCGATTGGGTCGTTGCCGCCAGCCCGTCGTTCGACGTGGTCGCCGTGGCCGGGGACAGCCTCAACATCAACTCGCCCGTCCCTCTCGATGCGCAGAGCGTCGTCGTGCACCGCTATCTGGCGCTGATCGCTTCGCAGACCCGGCTCGTCGTGAGCTCGGGGAATCATGACCTCACCGGCCCCGACGCCGAGGGCGAGCAGTCCGCCCTGTGGCTGCACGACGCGCCGCACGGAGACATCCTCACCGACGGGGATGCGTTGGTGGTCGGGAGCACACGCATCACCATCTGCCCATGGTGGGATGGTCCGCTCGGTCGGGCAGAGGTCGTGTCCCAGCTCACAGCTGATGCGGCTCGCCGTCCGGACACGTGGATCTGGCTCTACCACTGGCCACCGTTGGGCTCGCCCACGTGCTGGACGGGTCGCCGCGACTACGGCGACACGGACCTGCGCGGGTGGATCGAGGAATTCCAACCCGACATCGTGCTGGCCGGACACGTCCACGAGGCACCGTTCAAGAGTGACGGCTCATGGGTGGACCGGATCGGTCGTACCTGGGTGTTCAACGCCGGGCATCAGATCGGCAAAGTCCCGGCATCCGTCGTGCTCGATCTGACCGGTCAACGTGCCACGTGGGATTCCATCATGGGGACCGAGTCGGTCGACCTGCGCGAGCTCGTCGCACCGGCCCGCACCGTCTTTTGATCGGATTGTCGCTGAGTCAGTAGTCGGGGTCGGGATCCCGCACTGAACCCGGTCGGGCCGTCACGACCTGTCGTTCCGCCAGGTGTGAGAGGACCTCTGAGACCATGGAGAGGCCGGAGGCATCGCCGTATTGATCCTTGAGATCGGCCAGGTAGGTCGAGACGAAGTTCAGGCGCTCGGCCAACCCGACCGCAATGAGCTTCGTGATCTCCGGGTCGCCGAAGAGGAAGGCGTGGCCGTCGTCGGCGTAGCGCAAGGTGCTGGGCTCGGTGGCCACGACGGTGGCACCATGACGGGTGCCCAGGAGCACGGACATCTCTCCGACGATCGCCCCCGCTTTGGTGATGGTGTTCACCGCCACGTCGCCCTTGAAGACCTGGAGCGCGCCCGAGATCAGGATCCAGACGCCCCCGCTGGGCCCACCCTGTGTCACGACCTCGTCGCCGGTCTGCATCTCGACGAGCGGCAGGTGCATCGACAGACGAACCATGTCAGGCACGACCCGAATGCTATCGGTGCGGGGCGCCGCCTCTCCCGCCATCCGGTGGCGCGGTTCACCTGATGTTCATGTTGTCGCCCGCTCGGATCGCCGGCGACGCTGGAGGTGCTCCTCGGGGCCCGGCTACCTTACGCAGATGCCTGCAAAGCTGCCGCGAGCGGCCGTCTCGGTGCTCCAAGGCGAGACGACGCTCTGGCCGGCGCTGACCGCCGGCGTGATTGTGGCCGTCACGTCCTACTGCGTGGGTCCGACGAGGGGCGATCTCGAGGTGGATGTGGCGCTGGCCAGCATGGCCACCTTCCTGTTCGGCGTGCTCATCGCCTTTACCATCGCGCGGACGACGGAGCGGCTCGCCGTGGTGCAGACGCTCGTCAGCCGGGGCAACGCGTCGTTGCTGTCCATCCATCAGCTCATGGCGGTCTTCCGCCAGGACGAGGCGGCGCGCGTGCGGGAACTGATCGACCGCCAGTTGACCCACCAGATCGACTACCAGCTCTTGGACAACCACCTCTCGACACCGTCGCATCTCGCGCTGACGGGCGCCATCATTTCGCTCGATCCCCAGACACTGCAGGAGGAACAGGCGTACCGCAGCCTGCTGGACACGTGCATCGACATGACGGCGAACCGTTCGCAGATTGAGGCCACGACCGGTCAATCGCTGCAACCCATCGAATGGATCGGCTTGTTGCTTCTTCTGCTGATCCTGATGGCGTTGATCGTCGTCCTGCCCGGCGGGACCGTCTGGGGAGCGTTGATCGCCGGTGCGCTGGCCGGCACCCTTGTTACCCTGGTCGTGCTGCTCCGCAAGCTCGACCTTTTGCGCTGGCACGAGCGCAGCTCCATCTGGGAGCCCACCACGCGGCTGTTCCGGAGTATGGGGCTCCATCCCTATGTGCCCCGCCAGGTGATCCTCGACGGGCGCTTCCGGCCCTCCGGCGTCGTCCGGGTGGTCGACTACCCGGACCCGTATCCGAACCGGTCGACCAAGGTCGTCACACTCGAAGAGTTCCCCCCGGAGTCATCAGCGAACGTGATCGTCGACGTGGAGGCCGGTCGGGCCGGCGACGGCTGATCTGAGGCTGCCGCGACGACCCCCTGCCCGCCCCGGAGGGCGCTCGTCCGGGTGGACGTCGTCCACCCCCAGCACCGTACGATCGGCGGCCCGGCTCCGCGGCTCGCCCTCGAACGGATCCGCTCCATCCCGAGCGCTGCACCGGGAGTTCGAGGCCGGGGGTACCCGCATCCTCTTGTCCGGCTGGTGTGGTGGGCCACCGACAAAACCTCGTCCATCAGGGGTATCGCTTGGTGATTGGCATCGACTTCCCACCCTAAACCCGTCTACTTCCCACCCTGCTGACCAGGCGAAACACTTAGCGCCGCACTCCAAACGAGTGCCGCCAAAGACACCCACCAGCGGCGGTCAGAAGGCAGTGGGACTTCACGCGAACGACAACGATCCTGGCGGGGCCAGGCAGTAGGGCTCCACCGGGCACCCGGAGGCGGGACACGCGAGGCGGGGCAGCTCTCAGGTTCGAGTCCTGCCGGGGCCGCCGTCCGGTGTAAACGGGGGATAGGAGATATTGGGTCCTGAAACTCCCCACCCCGCCACCGTGACGGCCGCAGGTTCGAAAACGATGCGTCCGCATCCCGCCACCGCCACCGCCACCGTCGCCCCGGTTCAAATCGTCACCGTCACCGCCAGGCCCCTGGCCCATCAGTCCGACGCCGCCCGGGAGCCGGGTCAGACGGGGTGCGCCGGGGCGTGATCTTGGTCGACAAGGCTGAGCGGGGGCATGCCCCGTACCGGCACATATGGGGCGGTCCTATGTCCGGGATGAACGAACCACCTGTAGGTGATGTTGAGCATGGCTCTGCATGTCGGGACCACGTTCAAGTCCTTCCCAGCACCACGTCGAGGTCGCCGCACTGATCATCACTCGACACAGAGCCATGGCCTGAGCGTCGAACTCGCCCGGATAGAAGTCAGCGACCTCTGGCTCCAGATGAGCCAAGTCCCATTCAAGCGGTCCGAGCTCCACAGTCTCGAAATCGATGAACTCTGGAGCTGCATCAACGACGAGGATATTGAATCTGTGCGGCGAGCCATGGATCACCCGTTCGCCCCCCGTCATTTTCGCCAGCTCAGCGATTCCATCGACCAATGTCTCACGCAACAGAGCACGATCGGACTCCACTAGTTCGGGCGCAAAATCCGGACGCTCTAGAGCATCTACGGCAGACACCAGCGGCTCCCTGAATGAGGGAAATGCTGCTCGTTCCCGTATCGAGGCGAGCTTGAAGTGTAAGAGGAACAGGTTCTCAGCGATCTGAGCGGCACTTGATTCGACTGCATTGTTCTGGGGAACGTACCGCCAGAATGTAACGGCCTTCTCGTCAATGCTTGCGGGTTGCTCAATACCCATGTCGACGGGAGGCACGACCGGAGCGCCTAGCTCAACAAGTTCTCTGACGACTGCAAGCTCTCTGCCCGCTCTGTCGTGCTCCTTCGAGATTTTGGCGACGATAGAGCTTGGTGAAAGCCATACGACCACGTTATTGGTCGACCTCAGGCTGACTGGCTGATGTACGTCGAATCCGCAGGACCGGACCAGATCGGCCACGGGGGTGATCACATCCACACAACATGGTCGCACTATTCACTTCGTGGGGGTGCCTCCAAACGCCGGGTAGGTGGGACAGTTCGAATCCTCTTTGAGTCAAGACCCCTATTTTCCGTACATCCAGGCGCGACGAATCAACCCGTCATAGAACCGGATGACGGCGTAGGGTTTCTGTGGGTTCGGGAGTGACTTCGCCGAAGAGCCGGCTGCGCAGGGTGCGAAGCCGGTCACGCAGGCAATGAGTCGTCCCTGAGTGTCCTCCCGGACCCCCTATTGGGCGTCGAGGAGCAACTGGCTGTAGACGGCGTTGGAGATCTGACGCTTGAGGGATCGAATCGCCTCCTTCTTCGTCTTGCCCTCGGCCACCTTGCGCTCGAAGTAGATCCTGCCTTGTGTGCCGGGATTACGGATCTGGGTGATCGCTGCCATGTGGAGGTTGTGATTGAGCTTGCGGTTGCCCCGCCGTGACACCCGGTGAACCACACGGCCACCAGAGGACAGTTCGATCGGTGCCGTCCCGTTGTAGGAGGCATAGGCATCGCGGTTGGCGAAGCGACGAATGTCGCCCGAGTAGCCGATCAACCCAGCAGCGAGAATCGGGCCCACCCCATAGATGTTGGTCACCGACGTCCCCGATGCCTTGACGGCGATCTTGATGCGGCTGTGGGACTCTTTGGTCTGAGCATCGAGACGGCGCACATCGTCGAGGAGTTCGAGCGCCAAGTCGAAGCGCATCTGTTGGGCCGGCGTCTGTGGACTCAGGTGCGAGAGCAGGGCTTCGGCGTCGGAAACGTAGAGTTCCTTGGCAATTCCGCCCGGAGCGAGCTCGGCGAGCAAGGAGTGGAGACGACAGACCGTCCTGATCCGTTGGACCCCGATGTCGTGATTGCGCTTGGCCAACAGACGGAGCACCTCTGCATGATCGGCCGGCTCCACAGATCGAAGTCGTGGGGAGCGCAGGGCGGCGATGGCGATCGAATGGGCATCGTTGGGGTCGTTCTTGTTCGACCGCTCGGTCGCCAGCACCCTGATGCGTGACGCCAAGGTGGCCGGGACATCGAGGACCTCTTCGCCTCGAGCCACCAGTTGCTGGGCCAGCAGATAGCCAAGGCCTCCTGCGGACTCAATCGCCCAGGTGCGCTTCTCGAAGCACTCGGCCCAATTGATGAGTTGGTCCACCTGGCGACTCGTCGCGCGCACTTTGACGCTCGAGAGCTGGTCTTCAGCTCCGTCGAGTGCCACCGCAGTGTGCGACGCCTTGTGGGGGTCGATGCCGATCATCACATTCATGACTACCTCCTTGTGGTGGTTGGACACCACGGGGGGCACTCCTGCTTGTGGACTCCAGTGCTCGTTCCTCTTTTGAGCCACTCCGTGGCGAAGTCCAGGCGGGAGACTCTTCGAAAGAAAGCCAACCGGACCAAGCCGGCGGCAGGCACTTTGAGAGCTACCCCGCAAGGACCTCTAAACGCTACGGATCACCCGCAACGCCTGCAGGCAGTCTCAAGCAGGCACTTTGGGGCTAGTCAACCGGAACTGAGAACCGCCCAAAGTCCGATTACATGGGGTGAGGGCTACTCATCCACCTGAACCGGGGTGTATGAAATAGCCAAACAACAATCGAGCGGACACTGCAACCAATAACTCGATTTTTGGGACTGTCAGAGCGTTCGGGTTGATAACGGCATCGACGGCCAAGTTGTTCGTGCCTCGAACTGGTCGGTACTCGACCAGGCTGTTGCCTGCGTCGTCCATGGCCGACATGAGGGCGCACTTTTTGTAACCTCTCACCGGAAATCGAATCTCCCGTTGACCAGCGAGACTAACTGACGTCCCGTCCCCTCCGTTGTAGTGAATGCCAGTTATGCGTAGGACGGGTGCATTTGTCGCATTGTTTACGAGGTCATACACATTCTTTTTCTTGTCGACCCGCTGCAACCCATAGGTTCGCCCTTGTGAAGTAAATATGTAGGAACGCGGTACAGCAAACATGGCATTGCGTAGTTTGGATTGGGTCTCGCGTCTGACGCTTATCGCACCATTGGAGTCGGTAATGAGCTCCCAGCAACCTCGACCGGCCTTCCGCCAGGACAAGTGCTTCCCGGGAAGATTTGGGAAGTCGTGCCAGTCCCTCTCCACCTCGGCCAGTTCTCCTGGTGGCAGCTCCCTCTTAGACGGAGGATGCGGTGTCACCACCTCGTAGTGCAGGACTCGATAAATGCGGCCGTGGGAAATGCGCTTCAGCTCTTCGTCCTTCGTCATCCGCTACTCCCTCCCAACTGGAGAATGGTAGTCAGCTGAGGTAAGTCATCGACAAAAAGGCATGCCCCAAGACGCAGGCTGGGAGTCATTCACCCACCTTCCGTCGCTCGACGGTCGGACTTGTTGACCACGACCGGCTAGACATCAATCACGTGACACAGGGCAAGAAGCTCATCGATGGTGTCTTGGGTCCAGGAGAGTCCATCGTGGCGCAAGCCATCGTTTTCCGACCTGGGAAGGTCGGGGAGCTTAATGTGACGCCGGACTACGCGTTTTGCCTCACGGAGCAGCGCGCTCTGCTCTTCGAGGCGACGACTGGTCTCGCGGCAACTCGGGCCGCCTGTGCTCTGCCTTCCCGCTAGCTGACTTCCGATCCGTCCAAACAAATACGAGACGGTCGTGGTGGTGGGCCGGAAGGCGCGTAGTCCAGATGGATGCTGAGCATGCTGAAGGTGCGGTGTCAGTGGCGGGCGCCAGCGTCAATGCCAGAAGGCTAGAGCGCATTGCGGGCATTCTGAGCCTGAGCATCCGGGCAGGAAGTAGCTAACCAAAGTTGCGCCGGGGCGTACCCGCCTACCGACGGCTGCCTACGCTGATCAGTGACGCCAGGGTGTCCCCGTACATTGATACTTCTCTGAGGGTCCACCGCTTGATTGCTGGTCCTGAATAGCTTCGGGAGTGCTGGCGGGTCCGGTCTGACTTGAAGTCCGTGACGTTGCGAAACGTCGTCGACCGAGATCAACCAGCGGCACACTAACAGCGGCACGTCCCGTCTCCGAGTTGGGGTGATTGGCCCGGCTTGCAGCAACAAGCCCGGGCCGCCCGTCGCTCCGATCCGGAACGGCCGTGCCATCCCTCAACACCTAAAGAGAAGGGATGACCATGACCATCGTAGAAGCTGCGCGTGGTGTGACTGGTGGCGTCGATACGCACCTCGACGTCCATGTCGCTGCTGCCCTTGACCCACTGGGTGGCCTGCTCGGCACCGAGCGCTTCGAGACCAATGCTGCCGGCTACAAATCGCTGCTGGCTTGGCTCGAGTCCTTCGGAGACGTGACCAGAGTCGGCATCGAGGGCACGGGCTCATATGGCTCGGGTCTGACCCGCCACCTGCGCCGAGTGGGTGTCGAAGTCATCGAGGTCGATCGACCGGACCGCCAGAAGCGTCGTCGCAGCGGCAAGTCCGATCCTCTCGATGCCGTTGAAGCAGCCCGGGCCGCCCTCAGCGGCCGAGCGAGTGGAAGGCCCAAGTCCAGAGACGGTGCTGTCGAGGCCATCCGAGTCCTCGTCGTGGCCAAGCGCTCGGCCCGCCAGGCTCGGACCAAGGCCCTGATCCAGATGCGCCACCTCGGCTACACCGCCCCAGAGCAGCTCCGTTGCCGAATGAAGGGCCTCTCGGTCCCGGCCCTCGTCGCCGAGGGGCGCGGCTCCGCCCGACGCGATCTCCCGACCCGGTGACCGCTGCCACCAAGGCATCGCTGTCCTCGTTGGCGCACCGGATCCAAGCGCTCGACGACGAGCTCGCCGAGCTCGACGAACGGATCGAGGCGCTCCTCGTCGCCACCGTCCCTGAACTCCTCGAGGTCTTCGGCGTCGGACCAGACACCGCAGCCGCGTTGGTCATGGCGGCCGGCGACAACCCCGAGCGCCTTCATTCAGAAGCCGCCTGGGCCCACCTGTGCGGTGTCGCGCCGGTCCCGGCCGGGTCGGGCAAGACCAACGGCAAGGTCAAGGCCCACGACGGTGGTGATCGCCAAGCCAACAGCGCCCTGTGGCGCATCGTCATGGTCCGCATCGCGCACGACCCCGACAGCCAGCTCTACTCCGAACGCCGGGTCAAGGAGGGCAAGACCAAGGCCGAGGTCATCCGCATCTTGAAGCGCTACGTCGCCCGCGAGGTCTATCGCTACTTGCCTCGCGGCTGAATCCTCGGGCTGATGGGTCTGGCTCTTCCCCGTACTGTCGCTCTTCGGAGCTGACTCTCCAGCGATTCGCCGACCCTCAGCTCGAGCCCACGATCATGAGAACGCGTGACCCAATAGGAGCTTGTCCTCACCCCGAGTGACTGATCAATGTCGTGTCCGCTGTTTTCGCTCCCGAGGCCCCGCAGAGGGGTTGACAAGTGATAGGAGCTCGCCGGGACGGTGGGACACTTCGGCACCTTGGGGATAGTCCGCCAGACCGCCAACAAGTGTCACAAGGCCGCACTGGTGTATGGACGAGACGCGGGCATGAGGCTGCCGGCAGCCCCCTGTGCTCTCTGGCGACGAAACGAGAGAACTACGATCCGGAGTCTTGATTCCAACCATGGCGCTATGGCGTCAGGAGGTTGCTCGATGGCCGAACCAAGTCGCCCAGACGATGGGAGCAACGGGATCCCGCTCAATGTTGATGAGTTCCGGCGCATCCCTGTCCGAGAAATCGCTGCTCTGTTCCCAAATATTGAAGCCGCGATCAGTGCATGGAATGAGACGCACTTGGTAGCAGCGGATGCGACCACACCTCGGATTCTCCAGGGAGAAGAGGGAGCGCGGATTCTCGATACGCACGGCACCGAGCACGGGCTGAAGGCCCGCCTGCAACGTTTGTGGCAGAACATCGGAAACTTGGAGAATGACCTGGCGATATACGGCGAAGGCCTTCGCAAGGGGAAAGCGCTCCTGAGCGTCGGCTGCTCTCGTGATGTTGCGCGCGACCTCGCCCAGGTGTTCGAACAGCATGGTGCTTCCGCCATTATTTACTTCGACAGATATAGTGCGGCGCGCCTCAGCGGCCCCTACAGTGCGGAATCGTTGGATTAAGTGGCTGCCGACGCCCTTCGCCGCAGTTCAGCTCTAAAGCTCGTTTCCACCTGCTGATCTCTTCCTCCTCGAGCCTGGTCCAATGCGGAGGTGTCCCCGAACGCCGGGAGAGTGACAGCTCAATCGGTCACAGTTCAAGATCGATAGTCGAATGGCGCTCATCGATGCAACGAAAGTAGGAGACGCAACTTTGCGGAGCCGTCAAGCGAGGCTTACACGTCACAGACTGCGATGGCAGGAGCGTCTCGGCGGGCCTTCTCGGTGGCGGTCGGAAGGTCGGCGAGCGCTGTGTAGACCATGTGATCCGGGTCCAACTCCAATGCACTTGCATCATCGCGGATGAGTCGTTCAATGAGGTCCTTTGATGCGAGTGCCCTGCCTCCCGAAGCGCAGGCCTCTATCCGAGCACCTTCGTTGACCTCGTCACCTAGGGCAGTGACCTCGGAACGGGCACCGGTGGTGATCGCCCCGACATACAAGGTGGATCCCCAGTGCAGACCGAATCGGATCACTACATCCTCTGCTTCGAGACCGCATCGAGTCGCTACGTCGGCCGCCGCGTTCCTGAGCTTCCGGGCCGCGGCAATGCACGCCCGAGCGGCTGCGGATTCGGACCCAAGGCTTTCGGCCAGGAAGAAGGCAACCACGCCATCGCCCACATGTCGCCCGACCAGTCCGCCGGCCTCAACGACGCATTGGTCGGCGGCGGTGACGAGGCGGCGAGTCAGCGTGAAGTAATCGGCGGTGGAGAGTCGTTTGGCCAGCGGAGAGGAACCTTCCAGATCGGCAAACAGGACCGCAGCCGGTCGCCGAGCCGCTTTCGCCACGACCTGAATCTGATTGAGGTGCTGTGCATCGCTGTGCGCCACCATCATCGAGATCGAGTGCATACCGGCCGACGGCTTGGCGATTACGGCCGTCCCGGCCAACCGACCAGTGTTGTCGCGAATGCGAAGCGCGAGGAGGCTGATATCCAACGGGTCCGAGGCGTCGAGACCGGTGCCTTCCGAAAGGCGGGCAAGGGCGGGGGCGTCCACCGGCTCAAGGGTGTCGATGAGATCGTCAAGAACTGGGTCGACGAGATCTCGAAGCTCCTCACGCCCGCCGGCCATATCGTTTAGGGCCAGTCCTCCCATCCGGGCGAAGAACATTCGGTTGATCTTGTCGGTATTCGCGCCGAACATCCACTTTCTGCTGGCGGCAAACCACTCCGGACCGAACATATGGGTCCGACCGACTGGCATCGGCGCCAATTCGCCACCTCCGAACGTCCGGCGGATCTCGTCAGTTGCGAAAACGAGCTGCCATTGCGAATCAACGATCCACGCCCAATGACCAGTGAAGCTGAGCGCCGTCGCCACTTGGGCCAGGTCCGGATCGCTGGGAAGTGGGTATGTCTCTTCTTCGCTCATCCGGCAAAGCTATCGGCGCGCCGGTACTGCCCCCGTACGATGCTCCTATGGGCTGTCAAGCCCTAGTTTGTCGTGAGGTAAGAGGCCGAAGACCTCCCGGGCGACGTATCGCTTGAGACAGCGCACCGCCTCCTTCTTGGTAAGGCCGTCCGTTCTTCGTCGATCGATGTACGCGGTCGTTCGAGGGTCGTAGACCATGCGTGTGAGGACGATGTGCCACAGGGCCGAGTTGGCTTGACGGTCACCGCTGCGGTTGAGCCGGTGTCGTTGGTTCTTGCCGCTGCTGGCATCGAGCGGCGATGCGCCACAGAGGTGAGCGAAGGCCGCCTCGTTGCGCAGCCGTTCGGGATTGTCGCCCGCCGCGACGAGGAGCGCTGAGGCCGCGTCGGTCCCAATGCCGAGGGTGGCGACCAGTTCGGGCGCGGTCTCTTTGACCAAGGGCTTCATGATGGCGTCGATCTCGGAGATCTCCTCTTCGAGAGTGATGGCACGCCGGGCCAACATGCGAAGGGTGAACTTAGTCAGCGAGACGATGTCCCGCTTGGCCCCAGGTCGATAGCTCGACGCCCGCTCGAGAAGGTTGAAGACGCTGAGCCCGCGGAGCTCGGCCCGGATCGGATCAGGCGCGGTCGAGACCAGGTTGCGCATCTGGTTGAGGGCCTGGGTCCGACCCTTGCGGGCCGAAGACCTGGCGACTCGCAAAACCCGCATGGATTCGACGTTTCCGTCCCTCGTCTTGGCTTCACCGCAGGCTTCACCCGACAGGCCAGCTCGGGCGGCCGACACAGCGTCTTGTGGATCGGACTTACCCTTGAGCCGGCGACGCTGGCGGTTGGGGCGGTCGACTTCGACCACGCGAACATGCTCGGCCTGGAGGTGGCGGGTGAGCCCAGCGCCATAGGACCCTGTGCCTTCGATACCGACCAGCTCGACGGGACCGAAGTCGCTCAGCCAGCCCAGCAGCTTCTTGTAGCCATTCTCCGTCGTGGCGAAGCTCTCAACGCCGAGCAGGGTTCCTCGGTCGTCCAAAGCCGCAGCTACGTGGACGTCGAGGTGCGTATCGACGCCGCCGGTGATGGCCCGTGCCAAATTGGTCACTGTCATCCCTTCGTTGGATTGGGTTGGGGATGACACCGCACCGAGCGGAACGACGGACAAGACAGCGACGGGCCTGTGTGAGGCAAGCTCCTATGAGGTCACTCCGTCCGACCGGCAGGTGTCGAGTGGGTGACCGGGCCAGGCCGACGGATCGTACGAAGGACAGTCCGAAAGGACGTCAGCCGGTTTAGTTGAGTCAGACCTGGCCTGGGCACCCACCCACACGCTGATCAATCCGTTCACCGAAGTGGTGGATCACTCAGCGGCCACCTCAATCCTCGCTGCCGGGTAGGGCTGCCACCGTGCGAATCCTCTTTGAGTCAAGACCCCAATTTGATGCCCCTCCAGGCGCGTTGGATCACCCCGTCGCCGGGCGCCACAGATGCGTAGGATTTGGGTGGTCCGGGAGTGACTTCGCCGAAGAGCCGGCCTTCAGGATGCAGAGCCGACCACGCAGGCAATGAGTCGTTTCCTATTGTCCTCCCGGACCCCTTTGGGCGTCGAGGACGAGCTGGCGGAAGATGGCGTTGGAGGTTTGGCGCTTGAGAGACCGTAGAGCCTCCCGCTTGGTCTTGCCCTCAGCCACCTTGCGCTCGAAGTAGATCCGACCGTCGGTGCCCGGATTGCGGATCTGGGTGAGCGCGGCGATGTGGATGGCGTTGTTGAGTTTGCGATTGCCTCGACGCGAGAGGCGGTGAGCGATGCGACCTCCCGAGGAGTGCTCGATCGGAGCCACGCCCGCATAGGCGGCGAAGTGGTCCCTGTTGGCGAAGCGCCCAACGTCACCGGTGTGGCCAATGACCATGCAGGCAACGACAGGGCCGACGCCATAGACCTCGGTCAGTGAGGTCTTCGAGGCTCGGACCGCTGTGCGGATCCGGCGGTGCGACTCCTTGATCAAGGCGTCGAGGCGCCGCACATCGTCGACGAGCTCGTGGGCGAGCTGGTGGCGCATGTGCTCGATCGGGGTCACCGGCTCATAGCTCTCGAGGAGCTGATCGGCGTCAGTTGCGTAGAGTTCCTTGGCAATTCCGCCTGGTGCGAGGTCGGCTAGGGCGTTGTGGAGCCGGCAGATCAACCGGGCCCGCATCCGGCCCAGATCATGGTTCCGCTTGGCCAACAGTCGCATGATCTCGGTGTGGTCGGCGGCCTCCACCTGGCGCAGAGAGCCAGAGCGCAGGGCGGCCACTGCGACTGAGAGCGCGTCGTTGGGGTCGTTCTTGTCCGAACGGCCCGTTCCGAGCACGCGGACCCTCGACGCCAATGTCGGCGGGACATCGACGACGTGTTCGCCGGCATCGACGAGCTGCTGGGCCAACAAGTACCCCAAACCGCCGGCCGACTCGATGGCCCATGTCCGCTTCTCGAACGGCTCGGCCCAGGCAAGGAGCTTGGTCGTCTGCTGGCGGGTCGCCCGCACGGTGACCTTGGCCACCTCACGTTCATCGCCACAGATCGCCACCGCGGTGTGGCTCTGCTTGTGGGGATCCACCCCAATGATCACAGTCATGAGTACCTCCTGGTCGGTGATGGCAACCGCGAGGGCACTCCTGATTCGGATCTAGTGCACACTCCTCTTTTGAGCCACATCGCGGCGAGATCCTGACGGGTGGCACTTCGCAAGGAAGCCAACCGGACTGACCGGCGGCAGGCACAACGAGAGCCACCCCATCAGGACCTCTCAACGCTACGGATCAACCGCAGGGTCTGCTCAGAGTCTCAATCAGGCACTTCGGGGGCAAGTACCTCGTCCGGCGGCCGAGCGCGCCCACGGCTCATTTGGAGGGCTACTCAACTACTTTTGTCCAAAACTCATCTTCGGCGTGCTGGTCGTATGGCAAGTCCCAGAACTCACGGACCTGACCATTCTCTATTCGGTAGACGTGCATGATTCGGCGCCGGAACTCGGTGTCCTTTGACCACGCGATTCCCGTGACAACGGCCACCGCGGTGTCGCCATCGGCCAGCACTGTCTCCACTTCAAAACCCCCGCGGCCTTCCGTGATCTCGCCGACCTTCAGCATGTAGCCGAAAGCGGAGTCAAGGCCGAGGTAGTCGCCCGAGAGGGGATGACGTCCCGAGACGTGAAACACGACGTCGGGCGAGTACAACACACTCAAGGTAGCCATGTCAGACTCCGCGTACGCCCGGTAGCCGTTTCTGAGCATTTCGGCATTCGGGTGACCGGAAAGTTCTTGAGCCATCCTCTGACGGTAACAGCGTCCCATCTATGAGCCCGTCTGGGTTGTTGTTTCCGAGTCTCCACCTGCCCCCGTTCGCTGCCGGACTGAGGTGCAGACTGACGTGAGGCGCACCACGCTGAAGGCATCAGTCGCCCATTGGCGGCATTCTGGGCCACGTTCTGGTCACTCGCTGTAGCCAGAAGAGGAACCGGTATCGCAGGGGCCGTCCTTCGAATGATCTAGGTGGCGATCCCTTCGGTCGGCGACGCTTCCTCCCGTCCGCTGAACCCACCAAATATACCTCCCGACCCACGCGCCTGAAGCTAGTCGGGACGACTCAACCCGACCGCCCCATATCGCTGAGAGGCTGGGACACATCGGCACCCGGCGGCGCTCTGAAGCTCAGGTAGTGCCAACACCACCCACTTGCCGAGAGGTGCCCTCCTGGCCTCGACATTCACGGCGGTATCCAATGACATCCATGGCGAATAGACAGGATCGGGTAAAAATGAGGCGGCCGTGGACCACGGCGACGGCGATCCTGACTGCGGCGCATCACGGCTTCGAGCTGTCCAGTGGGGTCGGACTTGTTCTGCAGCCTGAACTCGGACTCGGGTTGGCTGGCGCACTCTGGGGAACTGCCATTCCGGCGTGGATCCGCATCGCCGCGAAAGATGACAATACGAGGTGGGATCCCCTCCTCGCAGCGTGGTCTGGAGCGTCGCTGGCGGGCGTGGTCGTCCATTTCAACCTTTGGCCCTGGCGGTACAACAAGCTCGGAATACCAATTCTCACCGAGGCGGAGGCTCTTCCATCCTCGAGTCTTCCTTCTTACAACGCGCTGCTCTACGTCTGGGCAGCGGCCTCCGCTCTTTCGATCATTCGCGACGTTCGCCCTGGAGCCCGGCGTTGGGCCTTGGTCGGGCTGGCCACTACGCCGTTGCTGCGGCGGTCGGCCCAGCAACATTTCTCTTGGCTCAAACAAGAGGCCCTCACGAACCCGGCGTGGTGGAACAGGGGCGCGGCGGCCTGAGCCAAGACACGGCGACGACCTAGTGGTCGATACGGGATTCAGGTGTAGCCCATAACGCTGCCGGGTTGGGGGCGCCTTCGGCAGGCCCTTCCTTTGAGTGACGTTGAATCGGCCTGGGTTTTGCCCGCGATTTTTGAATCTCCCCACTCTCGATCACTGAAATTCCCCACCCTGTCCCGGTGAGCTGAACCATCCACCCGCGGTGGTGGGCCCCCTTCGATGCTGACGAGCGACCAAGCCAGCCAGCTCGAAGGGAGACCCGCTCCGCATGCTCACACATGGGGAAGACGTGGAAGCACATGCACTGAAAGAACGCGGCTGGACGATCTCGGCGATCGCCCGGCACCTGGGTCGGGACCGCAAGACGATCCGGGCCTACATCAACGGGGAGCGGGTCCCGGGTATCCGGGTCCGCTCGGCGCCGGACCCGCTCGAGCCGTTCACCAAGTACCTGGTTGCGCGGTTCGTCGATGACCCGCACGTCTGGGCCTCGGCCCTCTATGACGAGGTGAGGCGCCTCGGTTATCCGCTGAGCTATCCCTCCTTCGTCCGTCAGGTGAGGCGGGCCGGGCTCCGGCCGCACTGCGAAGCCTGCTCGGGGGTCAAGGGCCGCGACACCATCGAGATCGAGCACCCACCGGGTGAGGAGATCCGGGTGGCTAGCCAATGGTCCATCGCTGAATACGCAGACCACGTGCGTGAGGTCATTTGTGGAATGAGGTTTCTGCTGGATATTACGGTCACACAGCCAGGAACTGACCTCGGTGAGTCGCCATCTTCTCCATTCGAGCGCGACCCTCGTCAGATCGACATCGAAGCAGCGTTGGTCGGCATTGAACGAGAGGTGACCTCGTTGCTCAATACCTATTCGGAACTGTCTCCCAACCAGTGGGCCTCGATTGTGACGCTCGACGGAGCCAACGTCGATCCGCACTGGATTGTTCGCCACGCGGTCCATGACTCAACTCATCACCTTCTTGACATCGAGCGCCTTCGCCTAGCTCTTTGACGGCTGGGCGTCCCCAAACGCCATCGGAAGCGGGCGCACTATCCAGGTGTGTGCTTGCGGGGGACATTTGGTTGCTCGAAGCTCTTGCCCATGCAGAAGCTGATCTCGGACTCGACATATGGGCCGCTCTGGACTCGGTTCCTCGACGGGTCGAGTCCGACATTCAGGCGGGCGGCCGGACCTACTCGGACAAATCGAGGAAAAGGGATGGAAGCTAGAGCACGTCGGATATGTGTTCATCGAGACGGGAGCCACAACCACGAATCGAATGTTGAGTACGGGTCAGGGAATGGTCACCCGGGGCAACGTGACGGGTATCTATCTGTTCCGCGCCGTCTGACGAGTGACGTACCCCTGTCGCCCGACCGGGGTGCCACCGTACGGCATTTTGGGCTAGAGCTGGGTCATGCCATGTGGGGGTCCTGCGGAGCAACCGGCTCACGCGGGAAGCTTTGCGGATGGACAGTGACACACCGTCTGCGGATTGCTTTGTCTGCACCAAACATGCGCTTGGCGATGGCGTGCCGGGCGGTGTCCTCTTCGAAAATGACTTGGTCTATGCAGGACACGCCTATCCGCTGACCGGACCGGCGGTGGCTTATCGCGGTTACCTGGTCGCCGAGCCCAAGCGCCACGCAGCGGGATTGGGCAACCTCACGGACTCGGAGGCCTCCGCCCTTGGTGTATTGGTCAATCGACTGGCCAGAGCACTAATGGAGGTGGCTGACGCCGAGCACGTCTACAGCTTTGTTTTCGGCGACGGGCTGGCTCACTTTCATGTCGTCTTGGCGCCGCGCTATCTAGGCACGCCGCGGGAGTATTGGGGCGTCCGGCTCCGAGAGTGGCCAGAAGCTCCCCGAGTTGCTGAGGATGAAATGCGGAGTTTGGTCGCCCGACTCCGTGCACACGTCATCGACGCTTGAAGAGTGTCCCCGTTCGAGGGACTTGGGCGCCACTTCGAGGTTAGGGGCCAGCTCAGTATTCTGGTCGCCGGTGCGGACCGCCCCGATGCCCTGGATAAGCAGCGTTTAGATGGACGAACACTTCCGAACGATGGCCTTCTTGATCGACACCGAGCGATTGTCATTGCGACTGCGCACGAAGGATGACGCTGAGTGCAATCTCGAACTCCTCCGTGAACACGAGGGTGGCACCGAGTTGTCGCTCGGGAAAGTCGAGCAGCGAATGGTCGAGCAGAACGAACGAGCGCACCTAGATGGCTTCGGAGTGCTGGGTATTCGCCGGCGAAACGAAACCAGCCCGATCGGGTACTGCGGACTAATTATTGGCCGGGCAACATTCGAGGAGCCAGAAATCGCCTACGAGATTCTTCCCCAATTCCGAGGCAACGGGTACGCCACGGAGGCCGCCGGAGCTGTGAGCGAAGCCGCTTTCGCGACAGGTAGGGAGCGTCTGTGGGCGACCGTAGGCATTCGGAATGCACCGTCGTTTCGAGTTCTTGAAAAGAACGGGTTTCAGGCACATCACAACGACTACGGCGATCGGGGCGAGTTCGTCTGGATGGTTCGGAACACAGCAAAGTGATGCAGTCAGAACTGCCCCCGTTCGATGCTCGCTGCCGGGACGGGGTGCCACCGTGCGTGCACTTTCGGGCTCTAGGGGGACCGCCTGCACCGAATCCCAGTTCCAATGACACGGTCGCCGCTACCATTCGCTTCCAGTGGACGGCGTCGAGAGTGATTTGCGTGAAATCGAGGCGGTCGAGGTGGTTCATCGAAAAAGGCTTTCTCTGGCAAAGGCCTCGGGTGACGAACACTCAGAACGAGTGGCGTCGCTGACTCTCGAACGCTGCAAACTCATGAAAGATGTGCGTCGGACTCCCGCGGGCACCGCACAGACCTCGTTCAAGCTCAGAGAATGCGACCTCGCGATAGAGATGTTCCAGATGCAGATCGTGTGGCATCGCTCTCGCGGGAGGACTTTGGTGCAGACCTCAAGAGGCAAGCTCTGCAACGTGCGATGAGGCAGCGAGCCGAAGCAGAAACCCTCCTTGCGATGCAGAAGGCAGCTCAGACGAGTGTCCCCTAATCAACGCCGGGCTGGCGTCAGGTCAGTTGCTCAAGAAATGACCGTGCCGCTGAGGCTGAGTCAAGCTCGACAACACTCAGCCCCTCATGAAATCGCTCGATGGCCTTGTCCAACCGTGGCCGACTGTCGGTTGGATAGCGCCACACCCAGCGGAGGAACTTGAGGTCGAAACGTTCGGGACAACCCTCGGCTTGAATCGCCTCCCCATGATGTTGGAGGCTCCTCTTGAAGGCCTGCCATGTGCATTTCCATCGGGGCAAGGTCAGAACGATGACCGTATCGGCCTTCGAAAGGCGGACGTCGAGGGTGCCTCCGTAGTTGCCGTCGGCGATCCAGCTTTCGCCTGCGAAAAGCCGAACTTGGCGGTCGATCCACTCCTCCTTCGGAGTAGAGACCCAGTTGGGCCTCCAAAAGTGCTGATCCAGATGTACGACCGGAATCCCAGTTCGGCGCCCGAGTTCGTTAGCGAAGGTTGACTTTCCGGCCCCTCCCGGCCCAACAATGGCGACCCGTTTCATTGCTCAAGTCTCGCCGACGTGGGTATCCCACTTCGCCGGGCGGGTGAGACACCCTGCGGCATAGGGGCTATTCATGATCAGCAATTGCGGCGCTCAAGATCTCGCGGGAAGAAGTTCTTCAGGCGAGACCCAACCGGCTGCCGTTCGTGTGCGTACATCGACCACTTGCGTTGGACAAGTTGATCCGGGTCTGGCTCCCAAATAGGTACAGCTTCCCTGGTCCATTGTGACCCGTCGAACCACCGCTGCATTTCGCAGTTGTCGGGGTCGGGATACCAACCTGGACGCTCAGGCACTGCGCTTTTGGGCACAGAGAATGACCGTATCACTGAGCAATCACCGGAGCAGAGGTCAAGGTCCTGCCCCAGAACGCTGCCGGGACTGGGTGCCACCGTGCGAATCCTCTTTGAGTCAAGACCCCAATTTGATGCCCCTCCAGGCGCGTTGGATCACCCCGTCGCCGGGCGCCACAGATGCGTAGGATTTGGGTGGTCCGGGAGTGACTTCGCCGAAGAGCCGGCCTTCAGGATGCAGAGCCGACCACGCAGGCAATGAGTCGTTTCCTATTGTCCTCCCGGACCCCTTTGGGCGTCGAGGACGAGCTGGCGGAAGATGGCGTTGGAGGTTTGGCGCTTGAGAGACCGTAGAGCCTCCCGCTTGGTCTTGCCCTCAGCCACCTTGCGCTCGAAGTAGATCCGACCGTCGGTGCCCGGACTGCGGATCTGGGTGAGCGCGGCGATGTGGATGGCGTTGTTGAGTTTGCGATTGCCTCGACGCGAGAGGCGGTGAGCGATGCGACCTCCCGAGGAGTGCTCGATCGGAGCCACGCCCGCATAGGCGGCGAAGTGGTCCCTGTTGGCGAAGCGCCCAACGTCACCGGTGTGGCCAATGACCATGCAGGCAACGACAGGGCCGACGCCATAGACCTCGGTCAGTGAGGTCTTCGAGGCTCGGACCGCTGTGCGGATCCGGCGGTGCGACTCCTTGATCAAGGCGTCGAGGCGCCGCACATCGTCGACGAGCTCGTGGGCGAGCTGGTGGCGCATGTGCTCGATCGGGGTCACCGGCTCATAGCTCTCGAGGAGCTGATCGGCGTCAGTTGCGTAGAGTTCCTTGGCAATTCCGCCTGGTGCGAGGTCGGCTAGGGCGTTGTGGAGCCGGCAGATCAACCGGGCCCGCATCCGGCCCAGATCATGGTTCCGCTTGGCCAACAGTCGCATGATCTCGGTGTGGTCGGCGGCCTCCACCTGGCGCAGAGAGCCAGAGCGCAGGGCGGCCACTGCGACTGAGAGCGCGTCGTTGGGGTCGTTCTTGTCCGAACGGCCCGTTCCGAGCACGCGGACCCTCGACGCCAATGTCGGCGGGACATCGACGACGTGTTCGCCGGCATCGACGAGCTGCTGGGCCAACAAGTACCCCAAACCGCCGGCCGACTCGATGGCCCATGTCCGCTTCTCGAACGGCTCGGCCCAGGCAAGGAGCTTGGTCGTCTGCTGGCGGGTCGCCCGCACGGTGACCTTGGCCACCTCACGTTCATCGCCACAGATCGCCACCGCGGTGTGGCTCTGCTTGTGGGGATCCACCCCAATGATCACAGTCATGAGTACCTCCTGGTCGGTGATGGCAACCGCGAGGGCACTCCTGATTCGGATCTAGTGCACACTCCTCTTTTGAGCCACATCGCGGCGAGATCCTGACGGGTGGCACTTCGCAAGGAAGCCAACCGGACTGACCGGCGGCAGGCACAACGAGAGCCACCCCATCAGGACCTCTCAACGCTGCGGATCAACCGCAGGGTCTGCTCAGAGTCTCAATCAGGCACGATTGGGGCAGGCGCGTGAGCCAATGAAGTCTCGCTTGGCAACCGGCTTGGGGCTTACGTGACCGAAGCCTCCGATGCCTACTAGATGTACTTTGCCATGGGTTCGTCGCCGAACCTCACTATGAGAGGTGTCGTAGCCGCAACCACAAACTCGAATCCAGGGATGGACTTGCCGCGATCACTGACGACCACGTCGCACAGTGGGGTTCGTCGGGCCGTGTTTCGTCCATTCGCCTTGATCCACGGGCGCCGGTAATGAGCAAGACGGTTCCCCGAGGCATCAGTGGCCAACATCATTGAGCCGCTCATGGGAAACCGATAGGACCCTTGGCCAACGAGGTCTACGACCGTCTGAGCCTTCCTGTCGAAGTGAAGACCACTCATGCGAAGAACCGGCTCACCGGAAGACTCACTTACCAGGTCGTGAGTCTTTACCGAACGAGCTCCAACCCTTTGCCATCTGTAGCTCTCACCTCGGACCACGATGGATCTCCAAAGCTGGGCGCTGAAATAAGGAAAGGAGGTGCCGCCGAACCGGCAAACTGCCCAGGCGGTGCTTTCAGATGTGACGAGCTGCCAGGCGTTCCACTTTGACTTGCGAAGCGACAGGTGTAGACCGGGAAGGGCGGAAAAATGCTCGAGACACCAGCTGTCGAACTCCACCTCGGTGAGTGCACCCTGATCCTTCAACAAGGCCATCGTCTCCAGCTCGGCGCCAAGTTCTTCTGCCACCACAGAAGTATCCAATGGGAGGTTCACGAGTTTGCAGGAAGGGTGCCCCACTTCGCCGGGATGCGGTGACACCTGGGATTGCCCCTCGATGCCCAAGCCTCTCATTGACGCCACTATCGACTTCCGGAAAAGGAGATTGACGAGGCCACCCATCACGCTCGCCTGGCCGAACGGCGGAACTACCTGGCCCGGCCCAAGGGCAAGCCCCGACGAAGAGGGACACGTCCGCCCCTCGTGCCCGGCCGCCAACACGTGGCCTCTCGTCCGCTGTGAGCTCAAGCCAGGCTCCTTGACCTCCCAGACCACGGGCCGCATGCGCCTCCAGCTGAAGTCGGACCTCAAGACCAATCCGCCACCATCATGCTCCCAACAGAGCGTGACGATTCCACCTGAGGCTGGAGCCAAGTTCGGCCAGGAACTTCTTCATGGCAGTGCCGAGTGGCACAGCGCGTACTCCTACTTGCGCAACACCAATTAGGGCTTCAACGGTTACGTCAAGGACCCGACCCACGAAGCCCTCGATGACCCGGCTCGTCGTCGACTGCACGGCGTGGCGCCCCAGACCGTGCTCACCGCCCTACTTTTGGCGGCAGCGAATATCCGCAAGATTCGCACCTTCCTCCAGAAGGCGGCAATGGTCAGTGTCGGGATCACCCCCCGTCGCCCGCGGCGTCGGCGCAGCAGCCCACTTCAAGACTGGAGACCACCAACCGGCTACGGACCTCGTCCATCGACGTCTGACCCGCCGGCTTCGGCCTGAGAAGCCGCCACAACTGAGTTGAATCGACTTCGCTGAGTCAGCCGCGCCTTGCGACGCCGCTGCAACCACACCGCCCGGTCATTTGAAGCCGGTCCAACCCCAAACGCAGCCGCCTCGGTGTCAGATTCCGCTGCCGCACAACCAGCGATTGGCTGAACACCCGCTTGAGCTGGGTTTTGTCGATTGAACCATCTCGGTTTTGTCGACAACCCCGTGGTGGGCGAGGCGGGACTTGAACCCGCACATCCTTTCGGACACAGGAACCTGAATCCTGCGCGTCTGCCAATTCCGCCACTCGCCCGGGTGACCGGACAACAGTAGTCGCTGAGCAGGCCTCCCCGGTTCGGCTCAGCGTGGGTCCTGGCGTAGGTGACCAGGTCAGACGCCCTCTGAATCCCTCCTGGGCGCGGCGGCCCGGTAATCTCTGGGTGACCATGGGACTCCAGCAGTTTGAGGAGCGACTCGAGCGTCTGGTGGAGGGCACGTTGGCCAAGCCGTTTCGAAGCAACCTCCAGCCGGTCGAAATCGGCCGCAGGTTGACACGCGAGATGGACCTCCATCGACGGGTAGGGGTGCGGGGCCTCATCGCGCCCAATGCCTTTGCGGTCACGCTCTCGGCGGGCGACGTGAGCCGCTTCTCCAATTTCATCGACGCGCTGTCCCGCGAGCTCTCCGATGCGGCGCGCGAGCACGCACGGATTGAGGGCTACTCGTTCGTCGGCCCGGTCGAGGTGGAGATCTTCGAAGGGGCCAGCCTGAAGCCCGGACGCTTCACGGTGACGGCGGAGGTGCACGAGAGCGAGGACGGCGGTTTCCTGGCCGAGGTCGTCCTGCCGGACGGCAGGAGGGTGACGGTGGGTTCGGAAGCCCTGGTCATCGGTCGACTGCCTGAGTGCGGAATTGTGCTGCCTGACTCCAACGTGAGCCGTCGCCATGCCGAGTTTCAGCGAAAGGGTGACGGCGTGTTCGTCACCGATCTCGGGTCCACCAACGGAACGAGGGTCAACGGCACCCCGGTCCGCGAACAACTCCTCGCCAGCGGGGACGAGGTCAGCGTGGGCTCGACGAAGCTCGTCTTCGAAATGTCGTGACGGCATCTGATCCGGTTGCGGTTCTCGTCGCCACCCAAAATCTGAATGCGGTCCTGCGCGTCATGCAGTGGGGCGTCATCGCGCTGATTTTCCTGTTCTTCCTGCGCGTCATCCGGGCCGTCTGGGTCGAGATGAGCCCCGCCACCATCCGCAAACCCCGCTCGGTGCGCCGTCAGGAGCGCCGCGAGGTGCGGGCGGCCGCGGTGAGCGTCCCGAGTCAGCCTCGCCCGAGCCGCCGCCGTCAGCTGTACCTCAAGGTGGTCGAGCCCTCAGCACACGCAGGGCGGACCTACGACCTCGACGACGAGCTGACCATCGGGCGTTCGCCCGGTTGCGGTGTCTCCACGCCCGAGGACATCTACACGTCGACGCTGCACGCCCGTCTGTTCCGGCGCAACGATCAGCTCTGGGTCGAGGACCTCGGCTCGACCAACGGGACGTTCGTCAACTCCGAGCAGATCACGCAAGCTGTGCGGCTGGGCAAGGGCGACATGCTCCAGATCGGCTCCACCGTCTTCGAGGTCTCCCGTTGACGGTGCTGCGGTCGGGATCTGCCTCCGACGTGGGCCGGGTCCGCACCGTCAACCAGGACCTGCCGCTCGAGCGCCCCAATCTCTACGCCGTCGCCGACGGCATGGGTGGCCATGTCGGCGGCGAGGTGGCGGCCCGTGTCGCCGTCGAGACGCTCAATCAGGCTTTCGAGCGGGCACCGACCGTGGAAGGTCTGCGTGAGGCCTTCTCCGAGGCCAACGCCGCGGTCTGGCACGAAAGCCAGGTCAACACCGAGTTGCGTGGCATGGGCACCACGCTCACCGCGGTGGCCCTCGTGGGTGGCACCGAAGGCCGGGACGTCCTGGCGTTGGCCAACGTGGGTGACTCCAGGGCCTACGTGTTCTCGGGTGGTGAGATCACGCAGGTCACCGATGACCACAGCCTGGCCGAGGAGCGGATGCGCCACGGCGAGATGACCGAGGAGGAGGCAGCCGTCCATCCCCAGCGGCACATCCTCACCCGCGCCCTCGGCGTGTCCGCCGAGGTGGACGCCGACATGTGGGAACTGGAGCTGCAAACGGGGGACCGCCTGCTCCTCTGCTCCGACGGCCTCACCAATGAGGTGGGGAGCGACGAGCTGGCCGGCATTCTCGGAGAGGTCGACGACCCGGGGGAGGCGGCCCAGGAGCTGGTCGATGCCGCCAACCGGCACGGGGGCGCCGACAACATCACGGTCGTCGTCGTCGACGTACAGGTAGGAGAGGAAGGCGACGGCGCCGCGTCGAAGGTGACGCCGATCGCACTGGGTCACGCGGCTGCCCCGTTGGCCGCCACGGCCGCCGTCCCGGTGGTGCAGGGGGCCGATGTGGCGGTCACGCCCGAGGAGACGTCAAAGCCCGAGGTCGAGTCACGTTCGGACACCGACCCTCGGCAGGCTGCCTTCGCCGGGTTGTCCGACGACACCATGATCGTCCCCGCCGTCGCGCTGGACAAGACGCTGGCGCTCGGAGCCCGCCTCGCCTTCGGCGACGAGCCGGCCACGCTGGCGGATACCGGCCCGCGCAGCGATGAGTTCTTCATGGGCGCGCCCGCCGCGGTGCCCGTGGCCCGCTCCACCACGCGGGTGCCGCCACCGCCGGGCAAGCGGGCGGACGACAAGCCCGAGGGAAAGGAAAGCCGAGGCGCACGCCGCCGGCGCCTCGGCGTCCCACGGCGCATCACGCCGCGGGTGATCGGATTCGTGATTCTGATCGCCGCCGTGCCAGTGGCGGCGTACTACGTCCTCAAGTGGTACGCCTACGACAACTGGGTCGTGACGGCGCAGGGCGAGCAGATCGTCGTGAAGCAGGGCCAGCCGGGTGGGGTGCTGTGGTTCCACCCCAAGGTGGTGGACCACACCGGCACGACGACCCAGGACGTTTCTCCCGCCGCTGCCGCAGCACTCAAGGCCGGCGTTCAGCAGCCCTCGCTGGCGGCCGCCCGGCGCTACGTCACGAGCATCACCACGACCACGACGACCACGACGACCACGACGACGACCACGACGGCGCCGGCTCACCGGATCGTCACGACCCCACAACCGCCCGCCGCCATCACCACCACCACGACCGTGCCCATCGCGACGGCGACCACCGTTCCCGTGACGACGACGACGGCAGCGCCGTGAGGGGCCGGCCCGTACCGCGTCGGCGAAGGCTCCCAGCGTAGGCTCCTGGGCGCCATGGAACCGGTCGACACACCGCGCATTTACTCGGGTCGCTACGAGCTGACCCATCTGATCGCCCGCGGCGGCATGGCCCAGGTGTATCGGGCCATGGACCGCCAGCTCGAACGACCGGTCGCGCTCAAGGTCCTCTTTCCCGAACTCTCCGTCGACCGCACGTTCGTCGAGCGCTTCCGACGGGAGGCCCAGGCCGCGGCCAACCTCTCCCACCCGAATATCGTCCCGGTCTTCGACTGGGGGGAGGACGAGGGCTCGTACTTCATCGTCATGGAATACGTCGAGGGGCGACCGCTCTCCGCCGTCCTGCGCGACCCCCAGCGCATCCCGCCCCGTCAGATCGCCACCATCGGGGCGGGCGTTGCGGCGGCCTTGGCCTTCGCCCACCGACACGGCGTGGTCCATCGCGACGTGAAGCCGGGCAACGTCCTCATTACGCCCGAGGGCGACGTCAAGGTCACGGACTTCGGCATCGCCCGGGCGATGAACACCGAGGAAAGCCTGACCCAGACCGGTGCGGTGATGGGGACGGCCGCCTACTTCTCGCCGGAGCAGGCCGAAGGCAAGGGCGTGGACTCGCGCAGCGACATCTACTCGCTCGGTGTGGTGCTCTACGAAATGGCCGTCGGGCGACCGCCCTTCACCGGCGACTCGCCGGTGGCCGTGGCGTCCAAGCACGTGCGTGACATGCCCGTGCTGCCCCGCCAGGCCAACCCCACGGTGCCCCCGGCGCTCGAGGCCGTGATCATGAAAGCCATGGCCAAGAGCCCTGAGGACAGGTACGGATCCGCCGAGGAACTGCGAGCCGACCTGCTTCGCTTCGCCGACGGCCGACCGGTCGAGGCGGGGGACCCGGGCCTCACCTCCATGATGACGGGCGTGGTCGGTGCGACCCAGGTGGTCCCCATGACCACCGGGCGCACCATGGCCGTTCCTGCCGCCGCAGCCGGGGCTCCCACGAGCCGGGAGGATCTCGAGCGCAAGAAGCGCACCCGCAACTTGATCATTTTGCTGGTCGTGCTCCTGGTGGCCCTGGCCGTCATCGCCTTCTTCCTTCTTCGTTCTGTCGGTGTCTTCGGCGGCAACGTCACCGTGCCGAACGTCGTCGGCCTCCCCGCCGGCCAGGCCACGCAGACGCTGCAGAACGACCACCTGACCGTGGGCAGCAGCACCACGAAGACGAGCAACACCACCAAGGGCGACGTCCTGTCGACGAACCCCGCGGCGGGCGCGTCAGTGGGGAAGAACTCGGCGGTGAACCTGGTCGTGAGCGGCGGTCCGAACATTCCCACTGTCGAGGTCCCCTCGGTGACCGGGAAACAGCTCACCCAGGCCATCGTCACGCTGCAGGGCGCCAACCTCGGGTACACCGTCCACAACGTCACCAGCAATCAACCCGTGGGCACGGTGCTGAGCCAGAACCCGGCCGCCGGCGCGAAGATCCTCGAGACGCGCAAGGTGACCTTAACGGTCTCGGGCACGCAGACGTCGGTCTCGGTTCCGAGCGTGGTCGGCCAGTCGCCCGCTCGGGCCGGGAGCATCCTGCAACAGGCCGGGCTCACCGCAGGCAGCCAGACCACCGCCTGTTCGAGTCAGCCCAACGGGGTCGTGTCGGCCCAGAGCCCGAGCGCGGGCAACACCGTCCCGCCCAACACGCCCGTCAACCTTGTCGTCTCCAGTGGCAATTGCGTCTCGGTCCCTGGTGTGGTGGGCCAGTCGCAGGGTGCCGCCACGTCGGCCATCACGGGTGTCGGCCTGGTGGCCAACGCGACCTTCGACACCGGGTGTGCCAACGGGGCCCAGCCGGGCAACGTGGACAGCCAGAGCCCGGCGGCCAACGCGCAGGTCAACAGCGGTACGACGGTGACCATCTCGGTGTGCCAGGCGCCGGCGACGACCACCACGACCACCACGACCACGACGCCGTCGTCGTCGACCACCACAACGGCGTCGGTCACCCCACCGAGTCACACCCGCCAGCGCGGCTGAGGACTGCGCCGCGCTCCCCCCGGCCGATGAGCCGGGGGATCAGGTCGTTGCGGTCGCCCTCAGCTGACCGAGGAAGTTGGCCAGGAGGGCCGGACCGGAGGCCGTGAGGACCGACTCCGGGTGGAACTGCACGCCTTCGACCCGCAGCGTGCGGTGGCGCAGGCCCATGACCACGCCGTCGGTCGAGGTGGCCGTCACCTCGAGCTCGTCGGGCACCGTGTCGGGGCGCACCACCAGCGAGTGATAGCGGGTGGCGACGAAGGGGTTCGGGAGGCCGGCGAAAATACCCTTCCCGTCGTGATGGATCTCCGAGGTCTTGCCGTGCATGAGGTGGGGCGCCGCCACGATGGTGCCGCCGTAGGACTGGCCGATGCACTGGTGGCCGAGGCAGACGCCCAGGAGCGGGATCTCCCCGGCCAGCTGGCGGATGGCCGCCAGGCTCACCCCGCCGTCCTCGGGCCGCCCCGGTCCCGGCGAGATGAGCACCGCATCGGGGTGCTCGGCCCGGATGCCGGCCATGTCGATGGCGTCGTTGCGGAACACCGCCGGCTCGGCCCCCAACTCGCCCAGTTCCTGGACCAGGTTGTAGACGAAGGAGTCGTAGTTGTCGATGACGAGCACCCGGGGTCCCATGGTGCCAAAAGCGTACCGGGCGTGTCCGGAGGCGTTCGCCGGCGGTGGCTAACCTCTGACCCCGTGGCCACCAGCACCAAGGGACCAGGCGGCGCGTCCAAGAAGGGGAAGTCGGCCACCGGCCGAACTTCGAAGGTCGGCCGCTACAAGACGCCCGAGGAGAGCGGGCGTTACACGGCGCCCATCCCCAAAAGCGTGCGCCACAGCCCACCGTGGTTCGGGGCCCTCATCCTGGTGCTGCTCATCGGGGGCGTCGCCGTCATCACGGTCAACTACCTGGCCCACCTGCCCTTCATGGCGCACGGTTCACCCTGGGGCCTGGTCATCGGCTTGGCCGCCATCTTCGTCGGCTTCCTGATGGCCACCCGCTACCGCTGACTGCGGCCGCGGGCCGCTGCGAACTCAGCCCAGCCGCTCGATGATGGTGGCGTTGGCCAGTCCGCCGCCCTCGCACATGGTGAGGAGCCCGTAGCGGCCGTTGGTGCGCTCCAGCTCGTTCAGCAGCGTCGCCGTCAGCTTGCCGCCGGAGGCGCCGAGCGGGTGACCGAGGGCAATGGCGCCACCGTTTGGGTTGACGAGCTCCATGTTCGGGTGGTGCTCCTTCTCCCAGGCCAGGACGACGGAGGCGAAGGCCTCGTTGATCTCGACGGCATCGATGTCGTCCATGGTCAACTTGGCCCGCTCCAGCACCGTCGTCGTCGCCGGGATCGGCCCCGTCAGCATGGTCACCGGGTCGACACCGGCCAGCGCGAAGGCATGGAAGCGCGCCCTGGGACGCAGGCCGAGCGCGTTCGCCTTCTCCTCGCTCATGATGAGCACGGCTGAGGCGCCGTCGGTGATCTGCGACGAGTTCCCCGCTGTCACCTTCCCGTCCTCCTTGAAGGCGGGCTTCAGCTTGGCCAGCGTCTCGACGCTCGAGTCCGGCCGGATGCCCTCGTCGGCCGAGAAGACCTCGTCGGTGTCGTGGCCCTCGTCGTCGCGCACGGGCACGGGGACGATCTCGTTCTCGAACCGGCCCTCGGCCGTGGCTCGGGCGGCCCGCTGGTGGCTCCGCACGGAGAAGGCGTCGAGGTCCTCCCGTGAGATGCCCCACTTGTCGGCGATCATCTCGGCCCCGATGCCCTGGCCCGGCAGGCCGGTCTCGGTGTAGCGCTGCATCATGCGGGGTCCGAACGGGTACCCGAGGTCACGCACGACCGACGAGCCCATCGGCGTCCGGGTCATGGACTCGATGCCGCCCGCGATGGCGATGTCGTAGGCGCCTGCCATCACCCCTTGAGCCGCGAAGTGGACCGCCTGTTGCGAGGAGCCGCACTGGCGGTCGATAGTGGTGGCGGGCACCGACTCGGGCCATCCGGCGGCCAGGACCGCGTTGCGCCCGATGTTGAGTGACTGCTCTGCCACCTGCATGACGCAGCCCATGATCACGTCGTCGACCAGGGCGGGGTCCAGCTGGTTGCGCTCGGCCACGGCCCTGAGCGCCTCGGAGGCCAGGTCCACCGCATGCCAGTTACGGAGCTTCCCGTTGCGCTTTCCCCCGGCGGTCCGGACGGCGTCGACGATGACGGCGGTGGTCATGGTGTCTCCTCCCAAATCCGGCAGCGGCGATCGGCGCCACACCGGTTCAGATCGGGAAGCATTCTACCCGGGACCATCAGACGGCCAATCTGGCCGCCCGTCCATCCGACCGCCGGGGCTGGTCACGCCCCGAGTGGCCCCCGGAGGGGCCGATAGGGTCTGCCCCCGATGAGTCGCACCGGCAAGGACATGGACCGCTGGCTGGGTGATGGGGGCATGCCGATTATCGGGCTCGTCGGTGGCGCCTTCACCACCTACGGCGTCGACGGCGAGGACCTGGGCTGGGTCGAGGGGACCTTCACCCCGACCGACCTGGCCTGCAACCCGCACGGGATCACCCAGGCCGGCATCCACTCCCTCGTGCTCGATGCCTGCATGAACTTCGCCATCAACGCCGCCCTTCCGGGGCGGGCCCGCACCCGGGGCACGCTGGAGATGAAGACCGAGTGCATGCGCCCGGCCATGAAGGGCGAGGGATATACGCTGCGCGGCGAGGTGGCGCGGATGGCCAAGCAGGTGGCCTACGGCGAAGCCTCCGTGCGCTCCGCCGACGGGGTGTTGGTCAGCCGGGCCACGGGGACCTTTCTTTTGCATCGACCCGATCCCGACTCCGTTCCGGGCCCCGCTCCCGCCGTCTGACCCCTATCGGGTGCCGCGCCCGGCCACGGGGGTGTGCCGCATCTGCCGCGGCCCTGTCGCCGCCGGCCGGTGCGACTGCTTCGCCTGCCGGGCGGTGGGCCGCCGGCTGGGTCTGCCCCTGGCGCCCGTGCTCCCCGCACGCCTCTGCCCGCTGCCCAGCCCGTTGTACACGGTCCTGCTCGGCTACAAGGAGTCGCCGGTGGCCGAGGCCCGGCTGCGCTTCGGCCCCATGGTCCGTGCCCTCGTGCGCGTGTTCTTGCTCGAGCACGCCGCGCAGCTCGAGGCGCTGCTGGGTGGCGGGATCGACCTGGTGACGGTGGTGCCGTCCAGTCAACGGCCCGGCCCGGGCCCCCTCGCCCTGGTCGAGGGGCTTGCTGCCGATGTCGGCGCGGCCCTTCCGGCGGCGCGCTGGGCACCCGACCTCCTGCGGCGCACCGGTCCTGGGGGCGGGTCACCGCCCGTCGCGCACATGCGACCGCATCCGGCGGCCTTTCATCTGCGCCCATCGGACCGGGACGGTGTCGTCGGCGTCCGGGCGCTCCTCTTGGACGACACCTACGTCAGCGGGGCGCGGTCCCAGAGCGCTGCCGCTGCACTCCGGCGCGCCGCCGGCAGCAGGACAGTGATCGCCCCCCTCGGTCGCGTGCTGCGGCCAGACCGGGTCGCGCTGGCACGCTGACTTCCTGGAGCGGTTCAGTCGGTCCCCTGCGTCGCCATAGTGGCGCCGAGCTGGTCGGCCAACGCGACCGCGACGACGCACTGCTCGTGGCTGATGGGTGTGGCCGGCGTCGGGGTCAAAATGAAGGTGCCGACGACGTGACCGCCACCGTGGACGGGCAGCTCGACATGCTGCGTGGGCAACCCGACGGTCCCGGCGGGCCATCGCAACGGGTTGAGGCGAACCGTCCCGTCCCCGGCGATCCAGGCGCCCTTGCCCGAGGGCTGTTCGCGCACGAACCGGCAGTCCTGCAGGCTGAGGAGCTCACGGAGCTCCCCGGCCACGGCGATGAGGATGAAGTCGGGATCCTCGCCGTCGGCAATGCGCTGGCTGAGATCGTGCAGACGGGCGATCTCGTTGCGCCCCAGCGCGGCGGCCAGGCGGTCGCGCCTGCCTCGGGCGGCGAGCTCACCCACCAGTAACCCGACGACGACGAACAGGAGCTCCGTCGTGACGTCCGCCGACCGGCTGATCCGGAACGAACCGTACGGGCGAGTCAGCAGGAAGTCGAACGACGCTGCCGCCACGAGGGCGGTCACGAAGGCCCGGATGCGGCTTCCGGTGGAGGCGATGGCCACCGTCACGACGACCAGCACCAGGGCGTCATCGGCGCTGTCGAGATGGGTGCGGCTCGGGATCAGCACGAGGGCGACGACGATCGGGGCGATGACGGCCATCGACCATTGGAACCGCGGATCGCGGATCAGGGCCCGTGCCCACTGGCCCCGCTCGTTCACGTGCCCTCCTCGCCGGAGGACACCAGCACTTCGTAGGAGGGGTTGATCATGGCGAGCTTCCCCTTGTGCTTGCCCACCATTCCCTCGGCCACCATCCGGGTCCCACTGCGCAGGCCGGCGATGGAACGACGGCCGAGGAAGACGAAGGTGATGGCCTCGCCGCTGTCGTCCGCGACCACACACTCAATCGTTGGTACCTCCGACAGGGGCTGCACGCGGATCGTCTTGACCCGTCCGGCGACACGGGCCCGGGTGCGCCAGCGCAGCGAGGCGATCGGTTGCGTGCCGGGCACGGCCGCGGAGGCGTGTCGTCCCCCGCCCTTCTTGCGCGTGCCCGCTGCCGGGCCGGGGTCGTGCTCGGCGTCGACGGCGGCCATGTGCTCGAACTCCAGGTTCGGTTCCTGCAGGCCCGCCGAGACGTGAAACGGGATGATCGTCGCGTTTACATGCGGCAGCTGGCTCACGATCTCGACGATCCGATCCGCCGTCTGGTCGTGCAGGATGCGCCGCCAGGTCTTGCCGTAGGAGCGCCGCGGGAGAACCATGCTGACCTCGGTCTCACCGTCCGCCTGCTCCGCGGCCAGTTCGAGGGCGGCCCGTCCGAGTCGGCGGTCGGGGCAGTCGATCACGTCCAGCGGCAGCCGGGAGAGACCCAGGCGCTGCCAACGCTCGATGAGCAGGTCCGTACGGTTGTGGTCGATGTTGAAGTGCACCGCGTGCAGATCGTCGGGCGTGAGTGCACGGGCGTACTGAATGGCCCGGGCCGTCGCCAGGTCGATGCGGTCCACCAGCACCATCACGACATGCCGGCGCAGGACCTTGGCCTCGCATGCTTCGACGGCGGCACCCTCCTCGAGGACCGCATCCTCGGCGCGGTACTCGCGGTTCATGGTCACCAGGGCGTACACGAGGAGCGGCATGACGACGACGACGACCCAGGCGCCCTGGGCGAATTCGGCCACCGCGAAGACCACCACGACGACGGCGCAGACCACAGCGGCGATGCCGTTGACGACCACGCGCTGGCGCCAGTGCTGATCGCGGTGCCGGAGGTGGTGGGCCACCATGCCGGCGCCGGCCATGGTGAAGCCGGTGAAGACCCCGATGGCGTACATGGGGATGAGGGCCGCCACTTTGGCCCCGGTCGCCAGGAGCAGCGCGATCGACGCTCCGGCCAGCAGCAGGATCCCGTTGGAGAAGACCAGCCGATGCCCGCGGACGGTCAGCTTGCGAGGGAGGAAGGAGTCCTCGGCCACGAAGCTGACGAGGAACGGGAACCCGGTGAAGCTCGTGTTGGCGGCCAGGATCAGGATCAGCGCGGTGGCCGCTTGCAATGCGTAGTAGAGCACCTGCCCGGCCGGGGACGATCCGTAGACCAGCGTGCCGATCTCCGAGACGACCGTCGGTGTGCCCGACACGAACGGCACACTGTGGGTGAGCGCAGCCAGGACTGACACGCCGAGGAACATGACCCCGAGGATCGTGCTCATGAGCACGAGGGTGGTGCGGGCATTGCGTGCCTGGGGCTTCCGGAAGATGCTGACCCCGTTGGAGATGGCTTCGGTCCCGGTCATGGCCGAGCTGCCGTTGGCGAAGGCCCGCAGCAAGAAGAACGCCGACACGCCGAGGATCAGACCCCCGCTCGCATGCCCGAGTGGGAGCGTGTCGGCGTGCGCGGGCTGGTGTGGCAGGTCGCCCGACGCCTCGCGTACAAGGCCGAACACAATGAGGAGGGCCATGTTGAAGATGAAGAAGTAGGTGGGGATGGCGAAGACGCGGCCAGCCTCCCGGATGCCGCGCAGGTTGCCGTACGCCAGGATCACGACGAAGGAGATGCTCATCGCCACCGGCACCCACGACTGCTTGCCGAGGGCCGGTGCGGCCGAGACGATCGCGTCGGCACCCGCGGCGACCGACACCGCGACGGTGATGGTGTAGCTGATCAGGAGCGCGGCCCCGGCCACCTGCGCCACGTTGGGGCCGAAGTTGTCGCGGCTGACCACGTACGACCCCCCGGCCTTGGGGTACGAACGCACCACGTCCCGGTAGCAGATGGTCACCACCGCGAGCACGCCGAGGATGGCCGCGGTCATGGGTGTGACGATGGAGAAGGCCGCCAGCCCGGCGATGGGCACCAGAATGCGCAGCATCTCTTCCGTGGCGTACGCGGACGAGGACATGACGTCCGACGACAGGACGGCCAGTGCAGTCGGCTTCCCCAGTCGTTGGCCGTGGAGGTCTTCGCTGACCAGGGGCGGACCCAGGAGCACACGCTTGACCCGGTAGCGGCGGCTCTCGGGCAGGTTGGCGGCGACCGTGGTGTCCGTCCGCGTAGGGGACCGCGCCAGGTCGTGGACGGCCTTCTGCCTGTCGGGCTCGTCCGTGGTCGCCATGCTCGGCATGCTCGGCATGGCTACGGTTTAGTGCTCGTGCGGGCCCGCAGCGAGCTCAGATCGGGGCGTCCACCGAGAAGTGCACGTCCGTGAGCTCCTCGGAAGCCTCCCAGAGCGCCGCCGCCAGCCGGACGTCGCGGGCGCGGCGAGATGGCCGTGCCACCCGGGGTGGGCCGTAGAGGGCGAAGAGATATGCCGGTCCGATGTATTGGCCCGGACCGACCGACGACGAGGTGGCCGCGGACAGCACCGGGAGGGCGCCCCCCGCCGCCGACTGGCCCAGCAGGGTTCCCGCCGCCCGCCCGAGCTTGCGGCGAAGACGGCTGTTCCCGAGGGCCGCACCGCTCCCCGCCAGGTTGCTGCGCGTCCAGCCCGGATGCGCGGCGACGGCGAGCGTCTGCAGCCCTTCCGCCCGCAGGCGTCGATCGAGCTCGGCCGTGAAGAGCAGATTGGAGAGTTTGGACGTGCCGTAGGCGACCCAGGTGCTGTGGAACGCCGCGCCGGCGAGGTCATCGGGTCGCAGGCGGCCCATCCGGTGCAGGTGCGAGCTCACCGTGACGATGCGGGAGCGTGCTGTCGTCACGATGCGGTCGAGGAGGAGCCCGGTGAGCGCGAAGTGGCCCAGGTGGTTCGTTGCCATCTGCAGCTCGAAGCCGTCGGCCGTCTGGCGGTAGGGGGTCCCCATCACTCCGGCGTTGTTGACGAGGATGTCCAGCCGGGCATGGGTGGTGCGCACCGCGTCAGCGGCCCGGCGGACCGACACGAGGTCGGCCAGATCGAGGTGCAGCAGCTCCAGGGACGAGCGCTCGAGCTCACTCTCGAATTTGTCGTGGGCCCGGCGCGCCTTCTCGTCGTCGCGGCAGGCCAGGATCACGTGCGCCCCGTGTCCGGCCAACGCGCCCGCCGTCTCGTAGCCGATGCCGCTGTTGGCGCCGGTGACCAGCGCCACGCGGCCCGTCAGATCGCCCATGTCCGCGGCGCTCCAGGCGTCGGCGTTGGTGACCTCACTGCCCGGAATGCGACTCACGCGTTGCCGATGTGGTCGGCGGGCACCGTTCCGAGCTTCCCGGCTCGAACGTCTTCGAAGGCCCCGAAGATTTCGGCCCGGCGGTTCGTCACGAACGGCTCGTGGGCGTAGACGGGCTCACCCGGCGCCGATGCCTCGACGAGCTGAAGATCCAGGGCGTCGGGGACGGTCACTGCGGGCATGCCAACCTCACTCTCTGCTTCTCTCGTGCACAGCGGCGCTGGCACGTACCGGAATTGATCACGTCAACAGGGCGTTCTGCTCCGCCCTGTCGCGTCCCCACTGGCTCAGGAGGCGTCGAGGCGGGAGACCTGATTCGGGGTCAGCGCGATGTCGGCGGCCGCGGCCGAAGCAATGGCCGTCTCCGGCCGGCTGCTGCCGGGAATCGGGATGACCCGCGTGCCTTTGGCCAGCATCCACGCCAACGTCACCTGCTGCGGGCTGGCGCCGACCTCGGTTGCGACCTGGGCGAAGGCCGGAAAGTTCTCCTCAATCCGGTCGGACTGACCGATGCCACCCATGGGACTCCATGGGATGAAGGCGATGCCGAGCTCTTCGCAGTGCGCCAGCTCGTTCTCCGAAGAGCGAAACCGCGGGGAGAACTCGTTTTGGACGCTGACCAGCCGGCCACCCAGAACCTCCTGGGCCTCGTCAATCTGGGCCACGGTCGCATTGGAGACGCCCGCCATGAGGATCTTGCCCTCGTCCAGAAGGTCGGCCAGAGCACCCACCGACTCGGCCCACGGGACGGAGGGGTCGGGACGGTGGTACTGGTAGAGCCCGATGGCGTCCACGCCGAGAGCCTTGAGGGAGGCTTCGCACGCCTCCTTCACGTAGGACGGATCCCCGTGCACCGTCCAACTGCCGTCACCTGGTCGGCGGTGCCCGCCCTTGGTGGCGACGACCACGTCGTCGGTTGGGCCGCCGTAGGCCGCCAAGGCCTCGGCCACGAGCCTCTCGCCATGGCCGTGCTCCGTGACGCCGAGGGAGTAGGCGTCCGCAGTGTCGATAATGGTGACGCCCGCGTCGAGCGAGGCGTGAATGGTGGCGATCGCCTGACCGCGGTCCGGGCGTCCCTCAATGGAGAGCGGCATTTCACCCAGTCCGATGGCGCTGACGGTCCTGTTGCCGATGGGGCGTTGCTGCATATGGTCCTCCTGAGGTGGTGCGGCGGGACGCTCCGCGTGGATCACCGCCGCTCCGTCCCGTCTACTACCCGACCACGTGGAGCGCAATCCGGTCCAACAACGAGTCGTCGGCAATGGGACGGTGGGTCGGCGCGCACGCGCCGTAGGTCGAGGCCGGTTGCCGCAGGTAGGGTTGGCCTCCGAGCTATTCGGTGGCGTTGCTCGAGAAAATGAGTCCATGGGTCGGCCTCTTCGGAGCACAACGCGGAATACCTCTGTGGCCATGGGGGACTCCGCGACCCAGCACCCGCTTTCGGCCTACTTCCCCCGGTTGGTCATCGACTGGTTGATCACAGCGCCCGATGAGCGCCACCGGGACCAGATCGGAACGGTTGCCTTCGTCGACATATCGGGTTTCACCAAATTGTCCGAAGGACTGGCCCGGCACGGGAAGGTCGGGGCCGAGGAGCTCACGGCCGCCATCGGGACCTGCTTCGTGGGCCTGCTGGACATCGCCGTCTCCTACGGCGGCCGGTTGCTCAAGTTCGGGGAGACGCGCTGCTGCTCTTCTTTTCGGGTGAGGCCCATGAGGCGCCGCGCCTGTCGGGCCGCTATCGAGATGCGGCGAGCTCTCCGGGAAGTCGGGCGCATGACGGTGCTGGGCCAGAGGGTCGCACTGCGGATGTCGGTGGGGCTCCACAGCGGGGTCTTCGATTTCTTCCTCGTGGGCACCTCGCATCGTGAGTTCATCGTTGCGGGTCCGGCGGCCAGCACCGTTGTGACCATGGAGGCGACTGCCGCTGCCGGCGAGATCGTGCTGAGCCCGAGCACGGCGTCTGCGCTCCGGCCGGGAGTGGTCGGTGCGGCCAAAGGTCCTGGCTTCTTGCTCCGTCGGGCGCCGTCGGTCCCGGTCGATGCGTTTGTACCGTTCGAGCCGGTGGGCGATGACGTGGACTTGCTTCGCGGCATCCCGGTGGGTCTGCGAGGTGCGCTGGCCACCGCGCACCAAGAGTCCGAGCACCGTCGAGTCACCGTGACTTTTGTCCATTTCGACGGGATCGACGAGATGATCAGCGGCGTCGGGCCAGAGGTGACGGCTGAGCGTCTCGACATATTGGTCTCCGTCACGCAGCGGGCGGTCGAGCGCCAAGAGGTCACCTTCCTGGCAACCGACGCCGACAGAGACGGAGGCAAGATCATCCTCACCGCCGGGGCACCGGCCACGACGGGGGAGGACGAGCACCGAATGCTTCTCGCGGTGCGCGAGATCATGGACGCCGACGTACCGCTGCCCATCCGGATCGGGGTGAACCGAGGCTCGGTCTTCGTCGGTGAAGTGGGTCCGCACTACCGGCGGACCTTCACCGTGATGGGCGACGCGGTCAATCTGGCTGCCCGACTGATGGCCAAGGCCGAAGCGGGCCAGATCCTGGCCACGCCCGAGCTCCTGGCCCGCTCACGGACCCGTTTCGAGACCGTCGATCTCGAGCCGTTCTCTGTGAAAGGGAAGTCCCGTCCCGTCCAGGCCCAGACGGTGGGTGCGCGCACGGTGGCCCCGGGGGTCGGCAGCACCACCGAGCTGCCCCTACTTGGAAGGGAGGCCGAGGCGCAGCAGTTGGCCGATCTGGCCGGGTCGGCCGCCGCGGGGCATGGTGTGGTCGTCGAGATCGTCGGCGACACGGGGACGGGGAAGTCGCGGCTGGTTTCGGCGCTCCGCCAGATCGCCTCGGACCGGATGCATCTGGCAGCGGTCTGCGAACGGTATGACTCGACGACGCCGTACCACGAGGTCCGGCGATTGCTGCGCGCCCTCCTGGACCTCCCCCAGGAGGGCGGAGACGAAGATGTGGCGATCACATTCCTGGGCGAATTGGAGAGCCGCTGCCCGGAGCTCCTCCCGTGGGCACCTCTGATGGGCATGGTGATGGGGATCACCGTGCGCGAGACCCCGGAATCCCGGGACCTCGAGGAGGAGTTCCGCCGCCCCCGCCTCGCCAGCATCGTCATCGAGCTCTTGGCAAGGCTCCTCCCCGCTACGGGGCTGTTCGTCATCGAGGACGCCCACAACATGGATGAGGCCTCGGCCGATCTTTTCGGCCACTTGGCAGCGGCCGTTGGCGCCACCTCGTGGATGTGGTGCACGACCAGATCAAACGCACCCTCCGGCTTCGTCGTCCCCGAGGCGGCCAGCACCCGGATCGAGCTGGGACCGCTGAGTGAGGACGCGGCGCTCGAGCTGGCCCGCGCCGCCACTGAAGACGCCCCGCTCTCCGAGCGCGAGTTGTCGTTGCTGGTCGCACGGTCGGGAGGAAGCCCTCTCTTCCTCCGGGAGTTGATCGCCGCGGCCAGGAGCGGGGACGACGTCGAGAGCCTGCCGGAGTCCATCGAAGAGGTGGCGGCCGCCCGCATCGACCGACTCCCTGTCGAGGCCCGCCGCCTTCTCCGCCGCATGTCGGTCCTCGGACAGTCGTTCCCGGTCGATCTGCTGAGAGAGGTGGTCGACGAGCTCCCGGAGCCCGATGACCCCTTGTGGCACCAGCTGGAAGCGTTCATCACCTGGGACGCCACCGGGACCCTGTCCTTCGGCGACAGCCTGCTGCGGGACAGTGCCTACGGCGGCCTGACGTTTCAGATCCGTCGTCAGCTCCACTCCCGGGCGGCCGACACCATCCTGCGCCGGTCGGCCGACGGTCACGAGGAGCAGCCTGAGCTCTTGTCGTTCCATTACCTGCACTCACAGCGCTTCAGCGAGGCCTGGGAGTTCTCGCTTCGTGCGGCCAACCGCGCCATCACCGTCTACGCCAACACCGAGGCGGCCGAGTTCTTCGAACGCGCGATTACCGCAGCCAGGCGACTTCCCCACCTGGCCCCTGCCCAGGTGGCCGAAATCCACGAGGCGATGGGCGATGCGCGCAATCGGACCGGGGAGTATGCGGCGGCGGCGGCGGCCTACCGCTCGGCCCGGCGTCTGATCGGGGACGACGCGGTGTTCGAAGCCCGATTGATGCTGAAGCTGGCCCGCGTCCAGGGGTGGCTGGACCGCTACGGCAGCGCCCTCCGTTGGATCAGTCGGGGGCTGGGCGTGCTCGAGCGGTCCACCGGCATCGACGCCGATCGCCAACGGGCCGAGCTCATGGCTTGGTATGGCCGGTTCTGTCAGGAGCAGGGGCACCACCGCCGGGCCGTCCAGTGGTGCACCCGGGCCGTCGAAGCGGCTGAGTCGGTCGGGGACAAGGCGGTCCTGGCCGACGCTCTCCGGGTCATGGACTGGGCGGCGATGGACCTCGGGAATCTCGATCGTCCGGACAACCTCGAGCGGGCACTGGCCCTCTTCGAGGAGCTCGGCGATCTGCCCGGCCAAGCCGGCGTGCTCAACATGCTGGGCGGCTTCGCCTACTTCAAAGGCGACTGGGAGCAGGCGTCGGCGTTGTACATCAGGGCCCAGGACACCGTGCGTCGAACCGGTAACGCGGTGATGGACGCGTTCTACGTCTTCAATCTGGGCGAGATCGCACTCGACCAGGGTCATCTGGACGAGGCGGGACGTGCCCTCACGTCCGTCCTCCGGACCTGGCGCGCCGCGGGCTATCGGTCGGGAACGGGCTACGCCAAGGGCAAGCTGGCCCGCGTCGCCACGGGGCAAGATCGTTACGACGATGCCCGACGTCTCTATCAGGAAGCGCTCGAGGAGCTGTCCGACATCGGGAGTCGGAGCGAGGTGCTCGAGGTCCAGGCCGGCCTGGCCGAGTGCTTGCTGCTCAGCGGCGATACAGCGGGGGCGCTGTCCCTGGCCGACGAGACCATTGCTCAGGCTCAGGGCATGGGAGGCGTCGCCCCCCAGGTTCCCGCGCTCCATCGAGTGCGCGGCGCTGCGTTGGCCGTCTCGGGCGATCGCGAGGGAGCCCTGGAATCACTGCATCAGAGCCTTGACGCCGCTGAGGCGCGAGAAGCCGAGTACGACGCGGCCTTGACCCTGCGGGTCCTGGCCGCCGTCGAGACCGACCCCGAAGTGCAGGAAGTACTGGCTCGGTCGGCGACGGCGATTTTGGACAAGCTCAACGTGGAATGGACCCCGGATCTTCTGTCGGCGAACACGATGACACGCTGAGAGTCAGGCGAGCGCGGGACCGTAGCGCCGCTGCTCAGTGGAACTTGGGGTCGCCCGGCGGCACCACGATCTTCTCGACGACATTGCCGATGTAGAGGGGTAGCTCCGTGATCGACTGGACGCAGGGTGCCACGAGGGGCTTGTTGGGTCGGGGAATAAGGGTGCACAACGGCAGGAGGCCCGTGGTCACGGAGTGCCCGTAGAGGTCAGTGAAGGGCGTCTGCGCCTGGTAGCACACGGCAAAGGGCACCAACCACGAGCCGGCGGCGCTCTTGTTGGCGAAGGTCACCGTGTAGACGATGTTCGCGTTCAATCCTGTGTCGGTGACGGTGACGACCTCCGGCGCATGCCGGAAGGAGTCTCCGCAGGAGAAGGCGCTCGACGCCGGGTCGATGGTGGTGAGGATGGTCCCCGACGTGGATGTCGAACTGATCCCAACGTTCTGGGATGAGGTCGAGACGGAGCCCGAACAGCCTGAGCCCGTACAGGTGGTCACAGTGTCGGCGACGTTGGCTGTGTCGTTGACCGTCGCCGAACCCCCTCCACCAGTGTTGGAGCTGATGCTCACGACGACGGGGTAGGTGCCGTGGGCGGCATACGTGTTGCCTCCGCTGACCGTGAAGGCTGACCCGTTCTGCGTGATCGTGCCGGCGCTGCTATGGCCGTCGCCCCACGTGATGGTGGCGGCGAAGATGCTTGGGGGAGGGGACGGGTAGCTGTCGGTGAACGTGGCGACCGTTGTGTTGGAGAAGGGCACCCCGGTGGTCTGCGGCGCGATGGTCACCGGGGTCGCCGTGATCACATCGGGAGCGGCGGTCAGCGACACGTTGTCCAGCGCGGGTCCCTGATTCGTGTCTCCTGGCGTGGTGTCGTCGAACTCGATCTTGCTGCTGGCCGACGTCGCGGTGAAGGTGGCGACGTTCTGCACCCAAGTGAGCGTGTGGCCGGTGCCGACGGCGGTAACAGTGTTCGTTCCCGTACCGTTCACGTTCACTGCCGTCCCGTTGACTGTGACTCCCATGGTGTGGCTGACGCCCGGGGCCTGGTCCCCGTTGACTGCCGACGCGAAGGACAGCGAGTACGCAACACCGGGAACGGTGGGCACGTTCTGGTAGAGCCCTCCGGCCGCGCTGGAAGTGCCGCCAAGGTCGATGGAGTAGCTGCCGTGATCGGGATTCCAGTAATTCGCCGACACGACGTCGACACTGCCGCCGCCGCCGGGGTACGTGGACGGGGTGACCACGGTCCAACCGGTGATGGTCGTCGAGTCGTCGGCGAAAACGGTGAGGTACGAGGTGGTCCCAGGGTTCTGCTCGAAGTCTCCGTTCTGGATGAGGTTGACCGGGGTGGCACCGGCTGGTGCCGACACGACCGAGACCCCGACGATGCCGGCGCCGGTAGCCATGACGAGACCTGCCAGAGCGACGATGAATCTGGAAACCGCTGTTGCTTTCATTTTGTGAACCTACATGAATACGCAGGTCGCCAACAGGTCGGCCACCTTCCCGTCACGGTGAGGGAAGCGTTTCGCTTGAGGGGCGGCCTTGTTCCCAGGTCCCGTTGAGGGTGTTCCCAGGTTGGATTGAGTCTGGGTTCGTCGCGAGCGGCCGGCTGTACGCCGCTCGCCCGCGTCCGCCTTGGTAGCTGGCGTCGCAAGTGGACATCCCTTCACCGTGTTCATCGCCTGGTTTCGCCGAGGGATGGTGGTATCTCCAGCGGCGGGACGCGGGCCGAAACGGCGCGAGAAATTGCGAATGTGAGTGTGCGACGGCCGGCTTCGGGTCGCACACCGACCAACTGACTAACGGCACTGTGCCGAAGAGTTCTCGGCCATCATGCTGCTTCTCGAGAGTGCGCCGCTCCGTGGGAGGCGACGCTCTCTCTGGAGGGACCCGGCGTCGGGCAGGGCCCACGCGCCGCCTCTGCAACGCGCCGCCTCTGCGACCTCGTAGTGGGGCTAGCTGGAATCGAACCAGCGACCTCAGCATTATCAGTGCTGCGCTCTAACCGACTGAGCTATAGCCCCCGATGTCCTGCCCGGAGGACGTTTGAGGCTACACCAAGGCATCTCCTCCGCTGCCACGCAGCAAGCGGCCAGGGTTCACCCGTTGGAGAGCGTGGAGGCGATCAGGGAGGCCAGTGCGTCGGCCCCGGGGCCGTCGATGGCGAGGTGGGTGCCGTCCACCCCGAACCACTGGGGATTCTGCGCGGCCAGCGTCGCCCAGTCCGCCACGACGACGTTGGGGTACCGCGTGGCGCCGCTGGCCAGGACTGCGTTGTTGGGGTCCTGCCAGGGTCGGTCGACGTGCACGTTGACGAAGACGACGCGGGACGCTCCACCGACAATCGACATCATGTTGTCGAAGTCGGCGTCCGTGATTGGCCCGTTGGTGCCCAGCCCGACGATGATGTCCCCGCCCAATTGGCCGTCCGCCTTCAGCGTCTGCAGGATCGATTCGCCGGCTGACCACTGCCGGCTGACCGAGGCGTCCACGTTGATGCCGGGGATCGACGTCTTGAGCGGGTCCTGATAGTCCAGCATCACTGAGTCGCCGATGGCGGTGACCTGACCGGCGTTGAATCCCGGCCCCGGAGGTTGCGTCGTGGTCGTGGTGGTTGTCGGAGCGGTGGACGCGGTTGTTGTAGTGGCCTTGGGCGGCGTCGATGTCGCGAGATGGTGCGTCGGCGTCGATGTCGCGGAGGTCTCGAGAACGAGGAAGGCCCCCCCGGCGGCAAGCAGAGCCACGACCACGACTGCGAGGGCCGCGATCTTGCCCGACGGCCGACGCCGGTTCCCGCTGGTCGCGTGTTGGGCCATAGACCACAGTTTCGTCCGTCCGGTCGGCCCTGATGTGTCGCACCCCCGTTTACCCAGGCAGCTGGGCGTCCTCCGGCCACAGGCGTACGCCGATCGACTGGCTCGCCGTGGCCAAGAGGTCCCCGTCCTCCGACCACAAGAAGGCGATGCCCTGGCCGTACCCACCCACGAGGGCGTGCATCCGGATGTCACAAAGGACCCACTCGGTCGGCTTCAACTGAACCATTCGGAGCGTGTTGTCCAGGCTCCGTCCCATGGCGCGGCGTCCAAGGGGCTGTGAGACGGCGCCGGAGACGTAGTCGCCGATGATCGCCAACGTGGCGGCGGAGGGTGTCAGGTGGCCGGGGACGTGTGCCCACAAGGCGGAGTCCGGGCTCCCGGGCGTCCCGTCCATTTCCTCGAACGTCCGCCCGCGGGCCGAGCGGACCTCGACACTGTCCATGATTGTGTTGCGAAAGATTTCGGGCAGGAATCGTGGCGGACACTGGTCCGGAGGGGGAACCTCTGGCGGCTGGACCCACACGCCACCGACCGCCAGTTCGTCCGCGCCGAGGGCGGCGTTGACGGTGAGGATCTCGCGGCCATCGACCCTCCCTACGGCTCGGCCCTGCGTCACGTGCCCGCCAACGGCCGCGAGCGTCACGTCCCAGAGCAGCTCAGCGTCGGTGAGGGCGTATGACAGATAGTGGCCCGTGGCCCACACGGTCGGCCGCTCGGACGCGGCTTCCAACGCGACGAGTGCCGCTCCGAGCGCACAGCCTCCGAAGAGGAAGTTGCCCGGGGTCGTGAGTTGCGGTGAGACGTGCATGCGCCAATGCAGGTCGTCGCCGTCGGGCTGCATCCCGAGAAAGGTTCGTGCATCCACGGGGGCGCACCCTACCGGTGTCGGACAGACCGGTGGCCCAGTCGTCCGTCACAGGCCCGGCTCATTCCGGGACTCGTCGCAAGCTCAGACGGCTTCTTCACCGGCCTACGATGGTGGTCCCGGCGAACAGCGGAAGAACCGCTGCCCGTTTCGATTGCTCCGGGGGTGTAGCTCAGCTGGAAGAGCGGCGGCTTTGCAAGCCGTAGGCCGAGGGTTCGAGTCCCTTCACCTCCACAATTGTCACGTGTCACATCATCTGTCACGTGTCGGATTTCCTGGCACATGCGAACCCTCGCGTCGAGGTTCTCGACCTCCCTCGTAGCAGGGCACGCGACACATCTGATGGCCTGACGTTGGACTACGAACGCGATGCCGCGCCCTCAGACCAGGAAGCGAGGGCGTGTGTGGGCCCAGGGATATCCTGCCCCATGGACGAACCGGGCTCGGCGTCGGTTTCTCGTCGGTCCATAGCGTCGCACATCCCGATTGCCGTGTGTGCGGCCGGCGTCGTGTGTGTCATTGCGGTGACCCTTGCGACGCACGCACATGCCTTCACCGAGACCGATTCGATCAATCTGGCCAGAGGACTGCAGCACTATTCGGTCGCCACGGATAGCCCACATCCGCCTGGTTACCCACTTGTCGTGTTGGCGGCCCATCTCTTCACGTGGACCGGGTCAATTCTCAGTGCGTATCTGACCGTGGCTGCCCTTGCTGCCGTGGCAACCATCGTCACCACGTATCTCCTTGGCCGCGAGCTCTTCGACGAGAAGGCTGGGACTATCGCGGTGCTCGTCGTGATCGCGACACCACTCTTCTTGTACTACGGCGACATCGTCTCGGTCTATCTCACCGAGTCAGCCATGGTTTCCGTTGTCGCTCTGTTGGCGCACCGAGTCGCTCGGCAGGCAGATCGACTCAGCCCCTTCTGGCTCTTCCCGGCTCTCGCTCTGGGGGGCGGCTTTCGTCCCACCATGATGTTCCTGATGCTGCCCGTCTGCATCGTCGGCATCATTTTGGGCCGCCCAAGGGTCGTCCCGGTTCTCGCTGGTGCCGCAGTCGCTGTCGCCGTTGTGCTCGCCTGGGGCGTTCCCATGGTGAGCAAGAGCGGTGGCTGGCACGCCTACAGTCAGGCCAGCTCGTCCCTGTATGACCGCCAGGGAAAAGCCACCTCCTTGCTGTACGGCGCTCCCCTGCACCTTGCCGTGTTCAACCTCGAGGTTGCTCTGGCGGCGACGGTGATGGTGGTCGTCCCTGCAGTGCTTGTCGTGGTGCTGGCCCGTCAGAGGAAGTCGGCCGTCGAGGGGCAAGAACCTGACGACGCCGGCGCCACACATCGAGCCCGCAGGGCAGCATGGTGGATTCTTGCCGCGTGGTTCGTCCCCTACGCAGCGATCTATTTCGCGGTACAGCTGGGCAAGCCGGGTTACGTCCTGGCCTATCTGCCCCTGGCCGCCGTAGCGGCGGGGGGCCTCACCAGTGCGTCCCCCCGCGCTCTCCCGATAGCAGTCGGTGTCGCCGTGTTCTCGGTCGGAGCCTTCCTGATCGTCGGGCAATGGCCGCTGCCCTGGCGCCTCGATGCCTTCGTTCCCACGGCCCACGCGGTGCGGGTCCAAGACCAAGAGGCGAAGGGTCTGGCCGCGGTCGGTCGAGCCTGCCCTCGGACCACCTGTGCCATCGTGAGCCTCGACGACTCGAAGGAGTACTGGTATCACGACCCAGCCTCCCTCGTTCGCTGGTACAGCTCGGGTGCGCGCATTGTCCCCCTTGCGTCGGCAGCCGATGCGGGTATCACCAAGGGCCAGAAGGAGGTGTATTGGGTTGGGTCGATAGTCCCCGCTGCGGTGAGCGCGCTGGCGACCCATGTCACCAGCTACGGCACATGGGAGGTTTACAGGTCGTCACCAGAGGTCACAGGACAGATCCTCAGCGGCTCCCATACCTGAGCCACGCGGGCGGAAGTCTGCGATGTGTCTCTTGCCGAATGGCTTTGGGAATGCAGTTGATCAGGGAGTGGTGCTGTGTCGGGAACGCCGCGAAAACCACTCCCACAGGGTGATCAGAGCCAGCGCCGCGAAGGGCATGAGCAGCCCGAGGGTCGGCCCCATGTACCGAACGATCGACAGAACGGAGATCGTCATCACCAGCATGTACGCCGCCACCAGCAGAATGAACGCAGCCAACCATCGCCTGAAACCTTTCGAACGCCACGCCAGGACGAGGCCAGCCACCATCAACATCAGGTATGGCGCTTGCACGGCCGCGATGACGGACTCATGGGTCAGGGAATTCGTGCCGTAGAAGGCACGACCAGTCTTGATAGCGACGAGCTCAATCACAGCGAGCGGGTGGGACTCCAGCTGGTTGAACATGTAACGAGCGATCTTGCCCGTCGACGTCAGGGTCTTTTGATGAGCAAGAATGCGCTGCTCCAACGCGACGACGTCCGCGGGGAGATGAGCGTGACCTCGTTCGTCAGCTTGGTCGAAGTCGACTGTCAGGCCGTTGAGGACGCTCGGCGCGCCGGCGTTCGACAACGCCAGGGTCTGACCTGTCTGAGCCTTGACCCAGCCTTCCCAAGGCGCCAGGGCGGCGAGATAGCCGACGACCAGCACGCCCGAAAGGGCGAGGGCGCCCCAGCGCCGGCCATTGGCGGACGATGCCGCCGAATCAGTGACTTGTCGCAGCTGGCGGCTGCGCATCCAGAGCGCGAGTGCGTAAGGGATGATCAGGAGGATGGCCTGAGGCCGGATGAGCGCATCCACGCCCACGAGAGCACCGACGATGGCCATGCGGCGCCAGCTGGGCAGTCCTCGTGCGCAGCCGTCAACAAAGACCACTGCGGTGAGGTAGAGCACCGACGTGAAGGGAACCTCGGAGAATCGATAGGGCGCCATCTCCATCTCGATCGGGTAGGTGATCCACAGGATCCCGGTGAGGACGCCCACCTTCAGTCCGAACATGGCTCGTCCGACCCGGTAGATCAGGACACCTGCCACAGCCAGGATCAAGACGGTGGCCACGTTGACGGCGCCTTCTCGGCCGACGTGCAGCAGGTCTGCAATGCCGAATTCGAATGCGAGGAGCAGTGGGTAGCCAGGCGGGTCGTGCAGCTCCGTGTGACCGTTGAGGCCCACATACCCATGGCCGGCCAGCAGGTTGACAGCCGGTGGCTTGTAGTAGCTCAAATAGTCGTTGTAGCCGGGGGTCGGGCGAAACGAGCTGGGTGCGCCCGCCATGACGACCCCCATCACGAGAACACCGAAGGCGAACAGGCTGAGCTCGATCATCCTGGGGTGACGGGCAAACCACAACAGCGTCGCGTGCAACCGCCCCGGTTGGCCGCCCGTCTGCACGTCGTGAGTCGCTTCTAGTTGCAGGACCAACCCTCGCTCGGGCGCCACGTCATTGAGCAGAACGCTACTTGAGCCGACCCTTCAGAGCTGCCCTACGAGGCAGTGCACGGGCTTGGCCCCATCGAACCGCAGGCTGCTCTGAACAAGCTAGATGGCGGCTTCCGCGGCCAGACTTGCGATGTCGTCCCACGTATAGCCGACCTCGAGAAGGACTTCCTCGGTGTGCTGCCCGAGTTCGGGCGCCCGTGTCCGTGTCGCCGGCAAAGGGTCCGAGAACCGCACGGGAGCCCGGACCACTTCCGTCATGGTCCCGGGAGCGTCGGGATCCTCAATGCTGGAGATGTAGCCGTTGGCTCGCACGCCGAGATCAGCCGCGACGTCGGCATGGTCTCGGACTGGGGCGAAACGCAACCCGGCGGCCCCCAACAGGTCGCACCACTCCGCCGTCGGCTTCGTGGCGAATACCTCATCGAGGATTGGCCACAGATCCGCCTTGGCGTCCTCGAAGTAGAGGAGCGTGGGAAACCTGTCGATCAGGTCGGGCCGGCCGATGGTCCGGTAGAAGAGGTCCCGGGCCGGTCCTGCGGTGCCGACGATGGCAATCCAGCCGTCGGCGGTTGGGAAGACGCCGTAGATGCCGGGAATCATCGGGTGGCTCCGCCCGCTGGGGCCCGAGACCTCTCCAGAGAGCAGGTACTTCGTGAATTCCCCGGCCTGGGCCCAGAGTTGACCGCCCAGGAGCGACGTCTCCACCAATTGTCCACGTCCCGTGCGCTCTCGTGCAAAGAGCGCGGCCAAGATGCCCGAGAGCAGGTTTTGCCCAGAGATGTGGTCGGCGATGGTGGCACCGATCGCGCTGGGGTCAGCGCCCTTGCCGCCCGTCGTGCTGATCAACCCGCCAGCAGCCTGCGCACTGAGGTCCGCACCCTCGCGGGCGGCGTCGGGACCATCGGGCCCGAACGAGGACCCCATCGCGTAGATGATCCGTTCGTTCCGGCTAGCGGCATCGCTGTATCCGAGGCCCCATGCGTCCATCGTTCCTGGCTTGAAGTTGGTGATCACGACATCAGCGTCCTCAACGAGGCGAAGGAAGACGTCCCGTCCTCTGGGGACGCGTAAGTCGATTGTCATGCTCCGCTTGCCTCGGTTGTAGGCGGTGAAGAAGGCGGATCGACGGTCGGAACGCGTGATGGGCAGCCACCGGCTCTGATCGCCCAAACCGGGGAGCTCGATCTTGACTACGTCAGCCCCCCATTCCTGCATCGTCAACGACGCCTGAGGCCCCTGGACGAGCAAACCTGCCTCCAGCACCCGGATGCCATCGAGCGGTCCACTGTTTGGCGCTTGCGGGGGTCTGGCGACGGAGGTCATCCGCCCACCTTTGTGATTTGCACCCGCGTTGGTCAAGCGGAGTCGGGAGTGCTCGGTCCTGACGGGCCACTCCTCCGGGTCGGTAGGGGAGGTCGAGGGCTGGCCGCCTGTGTCCCGACGATCAGCGCCAGCCCACCCGTCGCAGCACGTGGGCGCGGCAGCGTGCCGGCTTTCCCCAGTCGAGAGTGCAGTCTGGCTCGGTCGCACAGTCACACCCGATGGCCTGGCCGTGGCAGGCAGGACAACGTTCCATGCAGCAGCCGGGATGGTGGATGCCACCCAACGGTGTCCCGCAATCGCGACATTCCTCCGGCTCATAGCGGTGCCGAGGACGGAGCTCCTGACCCCAGGGAATGGGGGCGTAGGCCCTCCCGCCGATGATGACTGGATCAGTCAGGCAACTGATCCCCTCCATCATCTCGCCACCACAGTGCGAACAAATGGCCATGACTCTCCCTTGTTCAACCGTGTGCCGATCATCTCAGGCTCGTGTGACACCGGCGCGGATAGCACGACGCCCCTGCGCCCGACCTGCCCTACGATTCGGCCATGACGACCGAGAACAGCGAAGAGGCAGGGACGGCCCGGTCCGGGTTGTTGTCCGGCAAGGTATGCGTGGTCTCGGGTGTGGGTCCGGGGCTGGGCCGGCAGGCGGCGAAAGCGCTCGCCGCCCATGGGGCGGACCTGGTGTTGGCAGCGCGGCGCCAATCGACCCTCGACCAGGTCCTGGTCGAAGTGTCCTCCATCGGCGCTCACGCCATCGCCGTGCCGACAGACATAACGGACCCCGAGGCCTGCGCCCGCCTCATGGCGTCGGGGCACGAGGAGTTCGGTGGCATCGACGTGTTGGTGAACAACGCCTTTCGCTTCGACGCGTTTCAGAGCTTCGAAGATGTCGACCTTGCGCAATGGCGCAAAATCATGGATACCAACCTGTTCGGCTCCTTGCAGATGACCAGGGCTGCGCTGCCCTCCATGCGGGCGCGTGGGGGCGGCTCGGTCGTGATGGTGGCGTCCATGGTGACGCGGCAGCCCCAACCGGCGCAGGGGGGGTACGCCATCTCGAAGGGGGCGTTACTGACGGCAACCCGGGTGCTCGCCTACGAGCTGGGTCCGTCAAAGGTGCGGGTCAACGCCGTGGTGCCCGGTTGGATGGCGGGGCCGTCGGTCGACATCTATATCGAGATGACATCGACCGGCCGAGGCGTGCCGGCACAGGTCGTGGTCGACGAGCTCAACGCGCGGGTTCCCCTGGGTCGGATCCCGAGTGACGGGGACGTCGCCGGATCGATCGTCTACCTCGCCTCGGATCTGTCATCAGCCATGACTGGGCAGGCGCTCGACACCAACGGGGGCGAAATCTTCGCCTGACCTCTCACCAGCGGCCCGTCCGTCAGGAATCGGGTGGTTACGGGCCCTCGCCTCCGCTGGCGGTGCACGACCGAGGGTCCCAGGGCTGCAGGGCTTCGACGGTCGCTGTCGGCGCTTGGAACGCGCCGGAGTTTCCGGTGTTGCCGCTGCTGCCCGAGGTGGTCGATGTGGAGCTCGGCGCGGTGGCCCCCCCCTGCGTAGTCGTGGTGGCTGCCGGAGGCGGGTTCACCGAGAAGTCGGTACCGGTGACGACGGTCACCTGCGAGCCCGATTGCACCTTGGACGGGTCCATGGCCATGATCACCGCCCCCGAAAGGGAGTTGGCCACGACCTGCGCGGCCGCCAGTTGCGCCGGGGTCTTGGAGGAGTAGTACACCACCGTCTCGGCCTCCCGGCCCACGGGCGGGCTGTCGCCGATCGTTCCGATGTGGAAGCCGAGCGCCTGCAGTGCTTGGGATGTCGTGGTCGCTTGGTTGTAGGCGCCGGATCCGTTCAGTACGGACACGGTCACGGTCGAAGGCGAAGGGAGCGTGCCGCCGGTGTAGGTATCCTCGCCGCCCGACTTCAGGCCCAGGAACTGGTCGACCGCATTGTGATCTTGCGGCTCGGCCGGGAATTCGATGTCGCCGTAGCTCCCGCCCTGGTAGACGTAGCTGCCGAACTGGTCCACCGACACCGGCACGGTGAGCTGAGGTGCAGTGCCGACGTCGACGTCGTGGTAGCCGAGGACAAGACTGATCATCTCCGAGGCCGAGAAGCCCGAGTCGACGGTGAGCTGCCCCACCACGCCGGAGACCAGCTGTTGATCGGTGATCGGGTCGCTCAATCCCTTCGCCTTGACGGCAGACGCCAGGACGCGGAGGAACTCGTGGTCGCGGCGGATACGCGGCGATGTCACTCTGCGCCTCTTGCGGCCAATAGGCAGGGTCCGTCGTCGTCACGCCGGGCCCCTTGTACTGCACATGACGCGCCCGCACGACCTGGAGTGCCTGGGTGCCGTTCAGTTGGATGCAACCCGTCGTCTGGACATTCAGGCCCGAATAGGCGTCGTAGACCGGCTCGGGGAAGTACATCTTTATGCCACCGAGGGCCTGAACCACGTTGATAAAGCTGTCGAAATTCAATTCGACGAAATGCTGGATCGGTATTCCGAAGTCCTCCTCAATGGCGGCGATCAGCTGGTCGGGGCCCTGGTACAGCGCAGCATCGATCTTGTTGGCGCCGTCCGAGCGGGCGTTGGGGACGAAGAGATCACGGGGAATGGACAGGATCGAGACCGAGTGATTCGTCGGGTTGAGGTGGAGAATCATGACCACGTCACTGTTCACGCCGTTGACACCCTGGGAGCACAGGCCGTAGGCGGGGTTCTGCACCTTGAGTGCGCATCGGTCGGTCGAGCCGATCATGAGGATGTTTTCTGTGCCGGCGTCGTCGCCCTTGACCGGCGCCGACGTGAGGTTCCGCAGATCGATGTGGTGGATCTCGTGATTGAGATACCAGCCATAGCCGGCGGCAGCGCCGGCCAGCAGCACGAGGACAAGTGTGATCGTCCCTCCGACCCAGGCCAGCGTCCGCTTGCGGGACCGCCCCTTGGACGCGGCGTGCGCTGGACTCTGGGTTCCCCCATCGGCGTTGCGCCGCCTGCCTTTCCGACCCCGGTCCGCCCGGTCCGCCTCCTCAATCTGGCGGCCGAGGTCGCGTAGGCCCTTCTCAACGGGGTTGTCCGCCCCCACCTCCGTGGCGCCGGGTGGCGGCACACTCGCCTCCGAGGCGACGGGCGGCTCCGCGCCTGCATCGATCTGCTGACCGAGATGCTGAAGGCGCCGGTGGACGGGGTCGTTCTCGGGATTGGAAGGACTCATCGCGCAGTGTTCAGTTCGAAGACGTGCGACCGGGAGTTCCGTTCGACGTCCGTTCCCCCGAGTTGGCTCCGGCTTGGACCGCCAGAATGACACGAGAGCCTAGCGAGGCTCGACCTCGAGGGGCAGTCACATGCCGGCGCCCCAAAGGTGTGACGCCCGGGGCCCTGGTCTCTCGAGGTGGGACGCAAAATGGCCTGGTGGCCTCCATCGCGGATGCGCGGGCGAACCCGCTGGAAGGATGATTCGGTCCCATGGGCGTGACGAGCGCAGGCTTGCTGTTGTACCGGTCCTCCACCTCCTCCGGAGGGGTCGAGATCCTGATCGCTCACCCGGGCGGACCGTTCTGGGCTCGAAAGGACCATGCGGCCTGGTCCGTCCCGAAGGGCGAGTACCTCTCCGGCGAAGACCCTCTCCACGCCGCGTACAGGGAATTCGAAGAGGAGGTCGGGCTCACCGCTCCCGAGGGCAAGCCGGCTTTCCTCGGGGAGCGCCGTCAACCGGGTGGCAAACGGGTCAGCGTGTGGGCTCTGGAGGGCGACCTCGACATCACGCACTCGTCGAGCAACACCTTTCCGCTCGAGTGGCCCAGGGGCTCGGGTCGAATCCAGGAGTTCCCCGAGGTCGATCGGGTCGAGTGGGTCTCGATCGACGCCGCGCGGCTCAAGTTGGTGAAGGGGCAGGTCCCCTTTCTCAGTGTGCTGCTGGAAACCATCGGGCTTGGCCCCAATCGCTCCGACCCGGGATCCACCACGCCTGCCGACGAGTGACAGAACATCTACCCTCGTGTGGTGGGCGCAGGCGGTCCGCCAATCGGCGGACGACCGCCATTTCGACAATTCGGGCTGTGGCCTATAACTGAGGATCATGTGAGCGACCGACGTTCTGAGGCAACGGACTGGAATCGAGCGCCAGCGGAGGCCGCCATGGAAGAGGACGACGGAAAGGGACGAGTCCGCCGCCGCCACCAGTTCTTCGTGCGGGCGTTCATCTTCATCGGGCTGGCGGCCGTGGCCCAGGCCAGCGCCGCCCTCCCACCGGGTCCGAGCCATCCGGATCTCTATTGGGCCAGCCTGGCCATCTTCGTGGCGTGCGCACTCTCGGTCTTCGTGCCCTGGCCGCACGCACCGCGCTGGGCCATCCTCGTCCCGACGATCGGCTACCTGATCTCCGTCACCCTCCTGTTGATCTCTGGCGGCACCGACCCGAATGTGCAGAGCACCGCCGGCGGTCTCTCGGCCCTGGTCCTCCTGCCCGTGCTCGCCATGGCGCTTTATTACCCGGGCCTCTACACGGCGATCGTCGTTGGTGCGGCCATGATCAGCCTGGCGGTGGTCGGTGTGGCCGTGCAGAGTAGCGAGGCGACGAATGTGCGCCTCCTCTTCTTGTGGGGGGCAGTGGCCGCAGTGGTCGCCGTGACCGTCCACCATCTCCGCAGAAGCCTTGAAGGGAAGGTCCAGGACTCGGCTGAACTTGCCCGTCTGGGCCGGCTGATGAACGGGGCAACGCAGTCTCTGACCTCGCTGCGTGACCCCAAGGATGTGATCGCTCAGGGGACCCTGGCCATGTTCGAACTCGCCGGGAGCGGGTTCCACGGTGCGTCGTACCTACGCGTTTCCGATGGCGTGGTCACCCAGGAGGCGATTGCCGACGGCAAGGGCACCATCCCGACCAGCTATCTCCTGAAGGACGACCCGTATGTGAAGGCCGTCGTCGACAACGGCGAGCGCTTGGTCACCAGGTTGGACCGGACATCGATGGGGCCGACGCTGCGGTCGGTGACCGACGAAATGGATATCACGCATGTCGCGCTGATTCCCGTCACGGTTAACGCCGACCTCCACGGCATCTTCCAGATCGACAGTCAGGGGACGGCCTTCTCTGAGGACGTACTGGCCCGTTGCAGCGCCATGGCCAATGTGGTCGAACTCGCGCTGGGCAATGCGATCGCCCATCAGGAACTCGAGCTCCAGGCCAATACGGATCCGCTCACCGGACTGTCCAATCGCCGTGGGCTCTCGATCTACCTCGACGGCGACCGGCGGCTGCATGCCATGGGGATCCTCGTCTTGGATATCGACCACCTCAAGGCGATCAACGACGCGCACGGACATGACGTGGGGGACAAGATCCTCGTTGCGGTGGCGCGCGCCGCCTCGGGCGTCTTGCGTGGCGGTGACCTCCTGGCCCGCACGGGCGGTGATGAAATTCTTGGCAGTGGTCGCGGACGCCGACGAGTCGATTGCTCGTCGCGTCGCTGACCGGATGACCGAAGCCGTGTCGCGCGTGAAGGTGCAGGGCGTCCGGACGTCGGTCAGTGTGGGATACGCCTGCTGTGGCAAGAACGGGGATATCGAGCGGCTCCGACAGCAGGCGGACCAGGCCATGTACGAGGCGAAGCACGTCGCACGCCGGCAGCACGCCCGCCACCCCCGGGTCACCGATCGAGCCTGATAGACGGTGGAGCGCAGTCGATGCTTCCCGTGACGCGTGGTCCGGTCCAGTGGAGTGCCGGATGACGGAGGGGACCGAGACAACGCTGGTGGCCCATCCGTTGGCGACGACGGGACAGTGGATCGGGACCCCAACGCGACCCCTCATGTCGTGGCTCACCGCGCCGGTCGACGGCGCGAGTGAGGTGGGCGTGGTGATCGCGCCAGCGGTCGGTTACGAGTACTGGAGCTCACACCGGACGCTGCGAACCTTGGCCGAGCGACTCGCCGGGCAAGGGCATTGCGCCCTGCGTTTCGACTTCGACGGCACGGGGGACTCCGCCGGCGACCAATGGGATCCCTCCCGCGTGCAGGCGTGGCAGATGGGGGTCGATCTGGCTGCTCAGGCTTTACGCAGTTGGGGTGTCTCCACCCTTGTTGTGGTGGGCCTCCGCGTCGGAGCCACGTTCGCCCTCCTCCGCGGGAGCGGTGTCCAGGCCGACGCGGTCGTGGCCTGGGCACCCGTGGTACGCGGGCGTCGCTACGTGAGCGAACTGAATCTTCTGGGGCTCCCGGTCCCGGAGGCGTCGGGTTCGCCCGAGCGATCGGGAGGGATCGTGCAGGCGGGGTCAGTCTTCTCGGCCGAGACATTGGCCGACCTGAGCGCGATCAACCTGACGACGCTCACGGAGCGCCCGGCGCCACGCGTGCTCGTCGTCGACCGCGCCGACAAGCCGGCCAGCACTCCCCTGCTCGACCGGCTTCGTGAACTGGGAGTGGAGCCGGACCACATCGTCGCCGCCGGATCCGAGCTTCTGCTCGACCGGCCCACGGAGTACGCGATGGTGGCCGAGGACATCATCGACCACATCTGTCGTTGGATCGGCCCTGGCGCTGGTCCCGGCTCCGACTCCGACTCCGACTCTCACTCCGGCTCAGGCTCAGACGCCCAAACGCCAGCAGTGGTGCGGGATCGGCGGACGGCGGCCACCGTCTTGTGGCGGGACCAGGCTGTAGAAGAAGAGGTGGTCGACCTCGGGGCGCCTGGCCTCGTCGGCATCCTGACCAGGCCCACCGGCACGACACGCGGCACAGTGCTCTGGCTGAATTCCGGTTCAGAGCATCACGTCGGGCCGGGCCGGGCCTGGGTGGAGTACGCCCGTGAGCTGGCACTCTCGGGGTTTTCCTCGTTCCGGATGGACTTCTCCGGCTGGGGAGAGAGCCCCGACCGTGACCACGCCCCCGGCCGTCCGTACGATCGGCACGGGACCGGCGAGGTCGTTGAGGCGGTGGATGCATTGCGGGAAATGGGACACCGGCACATCGTCCTGGCCGGACTCTGCGCCGGCGCGTGGATCGGCTTGCGCGCCGCCCTGAGCGTTGACGTCGACGGTGTCATCGCCATCAATCCACAGCTGTATTGGCAGCCGGGCGATCCCGTGGAGGCTGATATCGCGACCGAAACCAGGGTGCGTCGCCTGCCCGAGATTCGCAGGAACAAGAGACTCGGGTCCCTCGGGTTGTGGTCGGTGCTCGACGCGCTGGGGAGTCGTCCCCCGGCCGCGAAATGGCTGGCGCAACTGGTGCAGCGCCGCACGCGTGTGCTCGCTGTGTTTGCCGAGGGTGACGACGGTTTGGAGTATCTGCAGGACCGGACCGGTCGAGCGTGGCAACGGGCCCTCCGGGAGGGAAGGATCGAGTGTGTGACGGTGGCCGGCATCGACCACCCCATGCACCGGCACTGGCACCGCGCAGCCATGGTGAACACCCTCGCGAACTGGCTCGACACCACGTTCCAGGTTGGCTCGACTCGGGATACCTCCAACATGCCCCGCCAGAGGCGTGATCCTTCCGTCGACGCCTGACGCATACACAACTGACGGGTCGACGAAGTAGGCGACACATGGAGGCCCCTGGACCACTTATCGTGCTTCCATGCCCACGCGTCTTGCGGTCTTCACGCTTCTCGATTGGTCTTTTTCCGTTGTGCGCGATTGGGCGGACTCCGCGGGCCACGAGATTGCGCTTCTCGTCACGCAACCGCCGAAGGGCCCGGGACCCGGGCTCCAGTTCCCGACCCTGGCCAGCCCCGAGACGGTGGTCATGGTCGTGCCCGAGGTGCGGACATGCGAGGCGACGTTGTCCGAACTGGACGTCGATCTCGCCGTCGTCTTCACGTTTCTGCGCATTCCAGAAAGCGTTGCGTCAATACCTCGCCACGGCTGCGTCAACCTGCATCCGTCGCTGCTTCCCGCCTACCGAGGAGCGAACGGGTACCGGAGCCTTTACGAAGCAGAGCCGCAGATCGGGGCGACCCTGCACTACCTCACGCCCGAGTTCGACGCTGGCGCAATTCTTGCGCAGTCATCCGTCCCCACGCCCGAAGACGTTGACCCCGTAAGCGCCCTGGCGGCGCGGGTGGGAGTGGCGACAGAGTGCTTGGTCGCCGGGGTGCCCCGCGCGCTCGCTGGATCTTCCGGCGAAGAACAGAATGCGTCGGCCGCCACAGGCGCGCCCGAAATTCACCGAAGAAGAGACGGTGTTGTCGTGGGCGTCCTCCGCCTACGTCTTTCAGTGCAGGTTCAGCGCGCTGACCCTGGCGGGAATGCAACCGACCGTCGTGATCGACGATGAGCATCAACCCGTCCGTGCCGTCAAGAGGCTCCCCGGCTTGTCGGCGGAGTCGACAGGGGTTCTGAGTGCGACCTCTCGCCGGGCGATCGTCGCGGTCATCGATTGCGTGCTCGAGATCGAGCTGGGGAAGCAGCCGTTTTAGTGGGAGGTGGCGGCGGAGCGATCTCCCGGCGTCCCTCCCTGCGCCACAAGAATGGGGCTGCTGTAGAGCCCGTTCAGCGCCCGCACCCTCCCGCGTGGCGCCTTGTCGCTGAGCAGGGGTCGCAGTGTGACGGTGCGCTCGCTTCCCGGGGCCAGGTGGAACCAGGAATCGTCAGGACCGAATCCTGGGACGTCAATGGCAACCCATTGAGCGAACCGCCGCGTGCGCAGCGTGAGCGCCCAGTTGTCGCCGGATGGTGATGCACTCGCCTCGAGTCCGAGGTCCGGTTCACGCGGTCGGCCGGAGCCGGCCGGGAGATGGAAGTCCTCGCTCATGATGTCGTGTGTATGCAAGGTGACCTGGACGACGTCGTAGGCGGGTGGACCGAAGCGATAGGCGTTCGTGAGATCGCGGAATCCTCCGAGCAGTGTGGTCGCGCTCCATTGCTGTTCCGAGCGCCCTGCGACCGCAATGTCCACTTCGGCTTCTTCGACCGGTGAGCCGTTCATGTCGTAGGCGACGAGGTGGAGGCGTCCTTCGACCGGCGACGCGTTGTCATTGACCACGTGAACCCGTAGGCCGGCGAGCCCCTCATCCGTCAGCAGCACCGACACGGGTGCCAGCACCCGCTTGAGTGCGTACCAGGGTGCCTTTGGCGTGAGAAAGCAATCGAGGAGTCCCCACCCGGCCCCGGCGCAGATGTCCTGCCAGCTGAGGATGAGCGCCCCCGCGCAACTCGATTGCGCGCAGCGCCACTCCGCCATGACAGTCGACATGATGTGGGCGACGACAGCCCTGCCGTAGTCGAGATAGTGATCGGGGTCCGTGTAGCGAATGCGAAACGGGTCGACCGCGAAGACCTGGCGGACGTACTCATCCCGGACGTCTTCGAAATCCCACGAGGTTCCGCTGTCACGGGCCACGGCTGCTTTCCATGAAGGGTGGTGACCGGCGACCTTGGCGCCTCCGAAGCATCGCTCGACCATGGACTGCTCCGGTGGGTTTCCGAAGGAGAGGCATTCGGCCGCGAAGCGGACACCCGCTGCCCGTGCGTCCGACAGAGGTCGTAGGTAGGCGCCGACCCCGAAGTAGTGGGCGATTCCCTGCCCTGGCTCGAACGGCACGTCGCCGCCGGTTGGTGACGAGACCACGAAAGGGACCTCGGGGACGATCTCCTTGACAAGGGCCGGGATGGTTTCTTCGAGGAGCGGGCTCCGCCAACCGTCGCTGGGCAATCCGAACATGGCTGCCTGCTGATGTGTCTCGCTGCTGCCGCAGACAACCGTCAGGGAAGGACGACTCTGCAGCAGGCCAAGCTCCTGTCTCAGTTCTCTTTCAACGCTCTCGACGAACGCCGGCTCTTCAGGTGGGTCGAAGCCGGCCAGCATGCAGTCCTGCCAGACCAGAACCCCCAGCTCGTCACAGATGTCCCAGAACGCGTCGTTCTCATAGGCCATGTAGCCGCCGATCCTGACCATGTTCATGCCTGCGCTGACCAACAGGCCCAGGGACTCTCGCAGCTCCGCCTCGGAAGATCCGAGGGTGACGACGTCGGGAGGGACCCAGAGGGCTCCCCGGCAGAAGATGGGGCAGCCGTTGACCGAGAGAGTGAAGGCCCCGCCATTGCGCTCCACCTCCAGCGTCCGGAAGCCGACGGTGCCAATGTCTAGTTCGCGTCCGTCAACGGTGAGGCCGACCCGGTACAGCGGTTGCGGGCCGTGCGTGTGGGGCCACCACCTCTCCGCATCTGGAACCCGGATTGTCGCATGCACGACGGCGGCACCCTCGGTCGTGATGACGGTGGCCGCCTCAAGGTGATCCCCTACCCGGAGTTCGACGTCGGTACCGGCGTCGACACCCTCCAATCGCAAGTGGATATCGACGATTCCTTCGGGCCCCTCGCATCGAGCCAACACGCTGCGCTCGACGACGAGCGGTTGGTCGGCTCGACGCTCCAGACGAATCGGACGCCATGGCCCGACCGGCGCCCCACTCGGCGCCCATCCGTCGACCCGGCCGAGGAGTGTCGTCCGATACCAGCGCTGGTTCTGAGACCGAAGGAGCAGACTTCGCCAGCGAGGGCGAGGTCTGCGCTGCGCAAGGAGGGGTGTCAAGGCGGCGAAGCGGAGGAGCAGCACATTCTCGACGCCGAGGCGCTCAATGGTGATCCGGTGCGTCACCCACATGTTCTCCGAATGGAGGAGGTGTACGCCGTTGAGCCATGCGTCAGCCACCGTGGCGAGCCCACCGAGTTCGAGGTGCCACGGACCTTCCGCCGATCCTTCAGGTACGTCGAACCGACACCGATACCACCACTGACTGCCATCGAGCAGACCCTGATCGTCGTCGCCCCATTTCCACTCGCCGAGGTCCCTCAGCGCTCCCGCCGCGGTTCCCGGTACCTCCGCCTGTCTCCACGCCGGGTCGTCGTGGGACACGTCGTCCACGTCCACCGCGGCATCGAGCGCGTACCTTCGGAATTCCCACGAGGATCCGGCCAGGACATCTGCACCAGCCACGCCAACGGGTCCGGACTTCACGGCGCCATTTGAGCACACCGGCCGATCGCGACGCTTCGAGCATTTCTGGGTTAAAGCTGTCCCGTCCGTCGGCCGACATGTGGAGTGCGGGTACATTTCCGGCGTTTAGATTGTGCAGGTCGGCGTTCAGAAGTGGGCGACGGTCTTCGTCGGCAGTCGACGTGATGTCCGTGTCGAGTCGGGTGTGCCCGGTCGGCATGGCGGTGCTGCCTGCGTAGGCATGGCGGTGGCTGGAATGGGGACCTCTTGTATGGGAAAACGGGATCAATGAGCAAGGGAGCGGCCATTCGTGTCGGGGCGGATGTCGTGGCCGTCCATCAGGTGGCCGAGAGCGTCGACGCCTTTGGCGCCCGCTACCTCGAGCGCGTCTACACCGAGCACGAGCGCAATTGCTGTTCGGGCTCTCCTGCGGTGCAGGCGGCAAGTCTGGCCGCCCGCTTTGCCGCCAAGGAAGCGACCATCAAAGTCCTTCGACCTTCCGGCCATCAGCCCGATTGGCGATCGATGGAGGTGCGCCGCCATTCCGACGGATGGTGCTCCATGGCCCTGACCGGGCATGCAGAAGTGTTGGCGGATGAGGCTGGGCGTCGCCGAGTTGGCAGTCAGCCTCACGCACGATGGTGATGTCGCGGCCGCTGTGGTCGTCGCGCTGTGCCGACGCCGAGCGTGAGTCGATGGGGCAATCCGGCATGCCGTGTGGCCTTGGTGATTCCGGAAGGGACGACTGATGGAGGACACGATTCGCACCATCCTGGCTGAGCACGGCCACCTGCGCGACGGCGTGGACAAACTCCGGGACGAAGACGACCTCTACCAGGCCGGGATGACCTCGCACGCCAGTGTCAACGTCATGCTCGCCCTCGAAGACCAGTTCGACATCGAATTCCCCGAACCCATGCTGCGCAAGAGCACCTTCGAGTCCGTCGCGGCAATCCGCATCGCTCTCGGCGAACTGACCGGCTCCTAGGCTGATGGGGACGGAAACGTGACGACCCTGGACGCACCCGTTCACGATCTGTCGCGCCGGGCGGCGCGGATCGGATGCGAAGATCGCCGGACCTGCGGCCGCCGATGTGGACCGCTCCGCGCGATTTCCCGCAGAGGCAATCGAAGCACTGCGGGCGGAGTCACTGCTCTCCGTCTTGATCCCCGCGGAGCTCGGTGGACTCGGGTGCCACGGTAGGAGACGTGGCCGACATCGTGTTCGAGCTCGGGAAGCACTGCGCATCCACCGCCATGGTGTACGCCATGCATCAGATCCAGGTGGCCAGCTTGGTGCGCCACGGCCGGACGGCCTTCTTCCGGGACTACTTGAGCGATGTGGTCGGGCGCCAGCTCCTGCTGGCCTCGGCGACGACGGAAATCGGGGTCGGCGGCGATGTCCGCTCCAGCGTCTGCACGGTCGAGCGCGACGACGCCGGTGGCATCCGCCTGGAGAAGATGGCCCCCGTTATCTCCTACGGCGCCCACGCCGATGGGATCCTCGCCACCGCCCGACGATCCCCGGAGAGCCCACCGAACGATCAGGTTCTCGTGCTGTGCCGTGCGCCAGGGCTGGCCCTGGAGCCGATCAGCGGCTGGGACACGCTCGGCTTCCGGGGCACCTGCAGCCTGGGCTACCGGCTCGTCGCGCGACGGCGAGCCCGACCTCATTCTCGACGATCCCTACGGCGACATCTCGAGCCAGACAATGTTGCCTGTTTCGCACATCCTCTGGAGCTCGGTCTGGCTGGGCCTCGCCACCAGCGCGGCCAACAAGGCGAGGCACTACGTTCGGACCGAGGCACGGAAAAAGCCAGGCGTCGACGCCACCATCGGCCCTGCGCCTTGCTGAGCTGATCGTCCAACTCCAGCGGATGGAGGAGCTCGTCCGCGGGACGGCCCGACGGTATGACCAGATGTGCGATGACCTCGACGGACTCGCCAGCATGGGCTTTGCCATCACCATGAATTCGTTGAAGGTCTCGAGCTCGACACTCGTGGTGGACATCGTCAACCGGGCGATGTCCATCTGTGGCATGGCCGGTTACCGCGAGGATTCACCCCTACAGCCTCGGGCGGATTCTGCGCGACGCGCATGGTGCAGCTGTCATGGTGAACAACGATCGGATCAACAGCAATACTGCGCAGATGCTGTTGATCTACAAGGACGAATAAGGGTGGCTGTGGCGGTGGCAGAAGGACCAAGCTTCCGGGACGAGCTCGTCGCGGCCGGTGTCCTGGTGCCAACCGCGAGCGACGGCATCTACGGACGCTCGTCGGTCTACGAACAGATCGTGGCCGGCATCGAGGCCTGGTCGACGCCACGGCCGCTTCCGAGGCGCACTGCGAGCTACCGCTTTCCGCCGGTGATGCCGCGCCAGTCCTGGAGCAAACCGGCTACCTGTCTTCATTTCCTGACATGATCGGGTCGGTCTCGATCTTCACGGGGGACAACGCCGACCACAAGAAGTTGATGGACGTGGCGCAGTCGGGCGGCGAGTGGACGGCACTCCTCCAGGCGGCTGACGTGAGCCTGTGCCCGGCCGTCTGCCACCCGCTCTATCCGACCTTGACCGGCACCCTGCCCGCTGGCGGCAGCCGCTACGACGTCTCGGGCTGGTGCTTCCGCCGCGAGCCAAGTCTCGACCCGGCTCGCATGCAGTCATTCCGGCAGCACGATCTCGTCTACGTCGGCGACGCGGCGGGGCCAGCGAGCACCGGGACCACTGGTTGCAACGCGGCGCTGAGATCCTCGACTCCCTCGGCCTCGTCGTCGAGACGGTGGTGGCGAACGATCCCTTCTTCGGGCGGGTCGGCCGCATTCTGGCCGAGAACCAGCGGTCGGAGACGCTCAAGTTCGAGATCGTGACGCCGGTGAATTCCGAAGAGCACCCCACGGCCATCGCCTCGGCCAACTGCCACCTCGACCATTTCGGAGCGCCCTTCGGGATCCGTACCGATGACGGTCAGGTAGCCCATTCGTGCTGTTTCGGGTTCGGCCTGGACCGCATCACACTGGCCTTGCTGCGGAGACACGGGCTCGACCCGGCAGACTGGCCGAGAGCGACTCGGGACCGACTCTGGCCGTGACATCAGGGACCGGACTGCGGCTGCTTGCGGTCGATCCCACCAGTTATCGCCCGCATCCCCTCCACGCCAACGAGCGAACGTGGACGGAGACCAACTGCTATGTCGATCTCTGGATCGAGCTGCTCCACGCTCTCGGGCTCGATCCGCTGGCCGCCGCCGCCTTCACTCTCAGCACCGATTTTGAGGGTGACCAGTGGACGTTCTTCAAATTCCCACCAGAGGATCTCCGCCAGCTCTTCGGTCTGGAGGTTGCCGAGTTCAACGTCGTGGCGACCGCTCCTCGATCACGTCGAGGAGCAGCTCGAGCTCGGTCGACTCCTGATCATGGACGCTGACGCTTGGTTCCTTCCCGATACCCAAGGCGTGTCGTACCAACTTGCTCATGTGAAGACCGCCATGGTTCCCAACAGCGTCGACCGCAGTGGACGCCGGCTTGGCTACTTCCACAATGCGGGGTACTTCGAACTCGACGGTGACAACTTCGACGGAGTGTTCCGTCTCGGCCACCACGCGGACGCCAGCGTGCTGCCTCCGTACGTCGAGACGATCCGCCTCGACCGGATGCGGACCGACCCGGGCGAGCTCATCACCGGATCGATCGCCCTCACGCGAGCGCATCTGGCCCGCCGCCCCGCAGACGATCCCATGAGCCGCTTCGAGCAACGACTGGAGCACGACGCCACGTGGCTGGCAACGCAGGACATCGAGACCTTCCATCTCTATGCCTTCGGAACGTGCCGGCAGTGCGGAGCGGCCGCCGAGCTCGCGGCCTCGTTCGTGGACTGGCTGGCCGTGCACGATCCGGCCGCCACCGGGTCCGATGACCTGGTGACCATCGCCGACGCGTTCCGCCTGGTGGCAACCACGGCTAAAGCGCTGCAGTTCAGCTTGGCCCGACGCTCCCGCGGTCGCACCGTCGACCTCCACGGTTCGTTCGAGGAGATGAGCCGGGCCTACCGCGCCGCGATGGATGGGTTGGTGGCCCGCTACGGCGATTGAGGCCGGCGGGTCACCTCGGTCACCGCTTGGATTTCGACTGGTTCAGCGCCACCGCAGCGCGGATCAGCGCCTTGAACGCCGTCTTGTTGACCTTGTCGCCTTCGTGGAAGTCGATGGCCCGACGCACGTTCCCCTCGAGGCTCGAGTTGAAGAGGCCCGAGGGATCCTGGAGCGACGCCCCTTTGGCGAAGGTGAACTTGACGACGCTCTTGTAGGTCTCGCCCGTGCAGATCATCCCGTCGAGATACCAGGTCGGCACACCGCGCCACTTCCATTCCTCGACGACGCCCGGAGCCGCTTCCTTGACCAGACCGCGCAGCGTGCTCAGCATGGCGCCCCGCCAATCGTCCAACTCCTTTATCCGCCCGTCGATCAGTTGCGACGGGGTCTCTTCCTTCTGCGATCCGCTTGTGGCCATGTCCGTTTCCCTTTCCGTCATCGCGGAGTACTCGTGCTGCACTTCGGTGTGTGCGGGGAGAAGCGCAGATCCGAAGAGTCCGCCCACACCGCCTGAGGCGCAGGGCGTTGCCCTGTTCACGTGGCAGATTCCTCTTGCGCACGCTACCGCATCACCTCCGCGGCAGCACCCGGGTCTTCGGCCGCGCGGCAAGTGGGATCCCGTGTGCGCACCCTGTTGTGAAAACGCGGACGGGCCCGGTGATCCTCTCGTTGCGTCGGCATCGGCGTGCAGCGTTCTCAGCCTCGGATGAAGCCGCAATGGGTTTGCGGGAACGTTTGCCCAAGCGCAAGGTCGTCATGACGCAGTCGGTTCTCGCATCGTGACTTGTTGGTCGACCACCATCTCGACCCGGGATTCCGTGGGTGCCGATTGCGATGCCGGAATCCGCGATGACGGGGGCGACTCGCCGTTGGTCTCCGGCGGCAACGCTCTAGCCTGTCGGACCAAGGAGGACCCGCATGGCCGATTCTGACCGCCGAAGATCGTTGTTGGATGCTTACGAGAACGCTGCGGTGATCGTGTCAGGAATCGTTGCTGGCGAGCTCGGCCACCCGACACCGTGTCCCAAGTACGACGTGGCCGGACTGATCGACCATCTCGTCGAAGCGGGCCACCGGGCGGCCGCTCTCGGCCGCGGGCAGGCGCCTCCGCCCGGAGACGAGTCCCCTCACGTTGAGCTCTCCGACGCGCCCGGTCAATTACGTCGCGCTGCGGAACAGGCGGCACAAGCATGGGGCGACAATTCCAGCTTGTCCTTGAGGCACACAATGCCGTGGGGCGAGGAGTACACCGGGGTCTACCTGGTGGATATGTACCTGGCAGAGATGGCCGCTCACGCCTGGGATTTGGCCAGGGCCACCGGTCAGATCGACAAGTTGGATCCTGCCCTCGCCTTGGCGGCACTCGAGGGGGCGCGGGCCACGATCAAACCTCAGTACCGCAACCTGGTCGAGCCTGGAGCCCCTTTCGGGGAGGAGATCTACCCGGCTCCCGGTGCCGGCGACTGGGAACGCCTCGCTGCCTTCATGGGACGCGACCCACGGGCATCGCTGGGTAAATGAGGGGCGAGCGAGGCGCCGGAGCTTCGATGGACAGGCGTCTTGAGTCTGGGCAGTAGCCGGAGGTCGGGATGGGTCACTCCCGAACACCTACGCAGAGCACCACCGGCTGAACGGGTTCCGGCCGATCCGATCGACGGTTCGGGAATTGTCGGAACTTTCCCAAAATGTGCAGCGCCGACGGCCTGCGCCGGCTGAACGCCACCCACGCTCATCGTCGAAGGGATCGCGGGCAACAGATACCACTGCTCGCGAAAGTTGTATGCGCACGGGTTCGGCACAACTGGGATACGCCCTGGCCGAGCTCAGAGCCTGCAATAGGGTCGGCTGATGGGTGCCGGTGACAGCGACGTGGACCCAGCCAGGCACTCGCTCTTAGCAAGGGCGTTGGCGCTCTCCTACTTCTCCATCGGGTGGGGTCTCATCGCTGGTGCGTCGGCAATAACCGCAGGATTACTGGCGGGAAGCCTTGGGGTCTTGGGTCTGGGACTCAACGTCCTCGCGGACGTGGCTGGATCCGTCGGTCTCGTCTGGCGCTTCGGAGTAGAACGTCGCGATCCCACGAGAGGCATTCGGGCAGAGGCTCGTGCCTCAATCGTCGTCGCCACCGCCCTGGCACTGGTGGCAATCACGCTGACGGTCGCGGCAATCCACGATCTTCTCTCGCACTCGGTACCTGAGCATTCTCTTTTCGCAATGATCTCAGCAGGGGTCTCCGCCTTGGTGCTCGCCCCTCTCGGCTGGGCGAAATATGGAACGGGAAAACAGCTAGGCAGTCACGCCTTGATGGGCGACGGCACCCTGAGCGCCATCGGAGCCGCCCTAGGGATACTCGCCTTTGTGGGACTCTTGGCCGAGCAACTCCTCGGGTGGTGGTGGGCGGATCGAGTGACTGCTCTGTGCGTTTCGGTTGTTGCTGCGACCGAGGCAATCCGAGTGATACGGATGCGCCCAGATTGAGTGCTTTGAACGGTGCCCCTGTTCAGTGGGGTCACTTCTGGCAGAACACCTAACGGGCGGCGGTTTGCAAGACAATGCCGTTGCCGATCTCGTGGCCCAGGTTGGATGTGTCAGTGCTTCCCAGAGACTCCTCAGGGACGAAGCGCTCGCGACTGTTGCATGCCGGGGAACGGCCCGATTGGGGCACTGTGGCGACGCGAGCCATCCTCTGTAATCGCCTTATGTGACAGTTGTGGACATCCAGGACCGGCACCGTCGCGGAAGTTCTCAGGGCACCATCCGAATCTGTCATTCGATCCATTGGCGACGACCTTATGACGCGCTGACCTCACTCGGTCCGCAGCAGCAGCGCCGGCGGCGTACGGGCCGCGATGCGTCCCGGAATGGCGGCGACCAGGTTGCCGAGCCCCAGGGCACTGAGCGCGGTGGCCACGATCGCCAGGGCAGGTACGGTCGGACTGGACACGACGTAGATGTTGGTGGCGAAGAGATCCCACAGGAACCTTCCGACGACGATTCCGACCGGCACCCCGATGACGAGCCCGATCACCACGGCGACGCTTGATTGCCAGGCCACGCTCGCCCTCAGCTGGCGCCCCGTGAAGCCGAGCGTCCGCAGCATCGCCATGGAGCGGCGGCGGCGGCGGACCGAGGCGACGAGGGTCAGGCCGAGCGCAGTCATCGCGCCGACCGTCAAGCCGAGGCCAAGGATCAGCGGGGTGGCACCCATCGAGCGGTAGTTGACAATCTCGGCCGGCCTCTCGACCCCCAGCACGTAGCTGCCATTGTTCCCCGGGGCGTCACCTCCGCCGCGATGCGGTTCAGCGACCGGAGTGCGGTCTTGGCGTTTGCCCCGGGCTGGAGGCGCACGAATTCAGCGTTAGGGCCGGTCGGGGACACGCTGAATTGGTTTCGTACCGATGCGGGGAGGAGCTGGTAGGGCACGACCGCTCCCGTCCCCATAGACGCATGCCCCGTGACGCCGCCGACGCCCACTGAGGGCATAGTGGCCGTGCCGACGATGCGGAGGAGGTGCGGGGTGGTCGTCCCGTAGCGCACCGTGACGGAGTCCCCGACCGACTTGTGGATCTGGGCCAGCGTGCCTGGACCGAGCACGATCTGACCCGGCCCGTCGAAGCCGTGGCCGGTCAGGATCGGTGGCGCCACGGTTGCACCGGGTGACCCACCGAGGACGGGCACCGTGAGGCCGTCGATCTGCAAGTTGCCGAACCAGTACCCGGACCAGGCCGCCACGCTCGGATCGTGGTCGAGCAGCGTCGCCGACCGCGCGGCGGGAATGTCGCCGACCCCGCCTCCGGCGTACAGGGCGTAGTTCCAGTTCCATCCATAGAGGCGAGGGTGCGATACGAGGGAGTTGAGGCTGGTACCGAAGACCACGGTGGCGACGATGACCACGACGGCCAGGGTCGCACCGAGGATGGCGGAGCGCACGGGCACGGCCTCGCTCTCCGCCCCCGGCTCGAGCGCGAAGCGGATGCCGGTGACCGCCGAGACGGGCAGGCCACCCGCGGACGCGGCACCTTCAATGCGCGAAGGTGCGCGGGACCGGCGGCGCATCCCGGTGCGCTGCGGCGCCCGCTGCACGGCCAGCACGATCGCCACGGACCCGAGGACCACGACGAGCACCGCCACCCCGAGGCCGAGCACCGTCCAGTCGAAGGCGACTCCGGGGTCGGGATAGTAGGGACGCACCAGGCCCAGCGGTGCCAGTGGGGACAGCGCCACGGCCACGGCGACGGCCACCAGCGCGCCCACCACGACGGCGCCCATGATCCCGAGCAGCGCGTCGACCCCGGTCATGAACGGGTTGGCACCAAGGGCGCGCAGGGTCTGCTCCTCCGGAGCCCAGAAACCCAATTGCCGGCCGATCACCTGCCCCGCGATGAGGATCGCAGCGAGCCCGGCGATGAGGCCGAACACGGCGAGGGCGATGGTCTCGGGTTTGATGGCGTTCTGGGCCTTGGTGACGTCGATGGAGGTGTCGTAGAAGTCGTGGGGGAGTTTGGAGGGGATGACGCGCTCGATCTCCCCTTCGACCGCTGGCACGTCGCGGCTCCCCTGGTCGAGTTGCAGGAAGGTGAATGAGAAGTCAGCGCAGCAGTTGTCGAGCCGCCGTGTGAGGGCCGGAGTGAAGATGACGGCCGTGGGGCCGTTGGCATCGATCTCGTCCTGCACGACGGCGTTGTTGAGGACAACCGTGCCGACAAGGGTGAGACTTTCGTGCAGGGCCGGAGGTGCGTTCGGCGCCGATTCGAACTGGGCGTTGGTGTAGGTGCCCCAGGTGACGGTCTGCCCGACGTGGAGGTCCAGGGCGTCAGCGGCACCCACGGTCATCATGATCTCGTTGGCCCGCGTGGGGTCAGCCATCCGTCCCTGCAGGACCCTGACCCGGTCCAGGTTGAAATAGAGCCCGTCGACGCTTCCGTTGACTTCGAAGTTGGCGTTCTGGTCCGCTGCCGTCGGTTGCCCGTTCGCTCCGATCGGCTCGCTGTAGATGCCCGAGTAGCTCTCGGCCCGCCGGACATGGGGTAGGCGGGCGATTCTGGCCATGAGGGGGCCGTTGTAGCCGCTGGTGTACCCGAGCGCCGGATTCCACAGTGCCGTGGCAAGGCTCAGGTTGGACGGGTTGGTGCTGGCCAGGTAGGTGGGGAAGGAGGACTCGGTGCGCCGGGCGGCGGCCAGGGCGCCCATGGAGAGGCCGCCCACCAGCCCGATGAGCAAGACGAGCGACAAGTAGGCGCCGCGGCGTTGCCGGAACGTGCGCTGGAAGCGGTACCGCGAGAGCCGGAGTAGCTGCCCAGTCTCGTACCCAGCCGGTCTCAATTGTGGAGCCTCACGTCGTCGCCAATGACCTCATGCCAACTTGACCCTCCGGTTGCAGTCTGCCCGAGGCCCGCACGGGGCCCAAGGTGGCTACCCCGATGCCGCGGCGTCGTACCACCACCACACCGGCGGCCTCCTCGTTTCCGGGCAGATCCCGGACGTAGAACCCGTATTCGTAGGAAGCACCGACCGGTCGGCCGGCCCGAGGTCACGATTGACGATGCCTCCTTGAAGTTCACTGTGGACCGAGAGGTGTCCCGATAAAACACTCGTAGGCGGTCGGCGAGGGTGCCCAGGAAGGCCGGACCACGGCCTGGTTGGCCCGAACCCGTGCCGCAACGTCAACCTGCCGCCGGTCGAGGGAACTCGCCGCTTCGACCTGACCCCGAGGATGTCGCCGGTTTCACCGACGACGACACCGACGAGCTCGTCTTCACCGACGAGGAGGGTGGGCCGTTGCGCTACTCGAACAGGCGCCGCCGGGTCTGGCTCCCGGCCGCCTCTGCCGCCGGCTGTGCCGGCGCCGGCTTTCACGACCCGCGCCGGCTGAACGCGACCACGGTCGTCGTCGAAGGCATCGATGTGAAGACGGCGCAGACCCGTCTCGGCCATGCCGACCCGAGAACGACACTGGCCGTCTACGCCTCGGCTCCGGCGTCAATAGATCTGGTCGCAGCCGACGTCATTGGGGAGCGCTTCTTCGGCGAAAAGGCCAAAGGGTCGCAGGCACAAGTCGCAGGCACGAAATCTCCGCGCCACTTCCGCGCCAAACCTTCCGAGGGGTCAGGCACCGCAGAATCTTGAGGCCCTGACCAGGGGTTTTGAGTCGGGCTGCCCGGATTTGAACCGGGGACCTCTGCGTCCCGAACGCAGCGCGCTAACCAAGCTGCGCCACAGCCCGTCCGCCCCCCGGGGGGAGCAACCAGTAACTCTACCTCGGCGTCAGCCCGTCGCTCCCCCGGAGCCGTTGGCCGAGTCGTCCCCGGCGGCCGAGCCCTGTTCGTCTGCGCCCGTCGCGCCCGTCGCGCCCGTCGCGCCCGTCGCGCCCGTCGGCCGCTCGTCCCCGGCGAACGTCGCCACCACCTGCGCCACCCGCCGCTTGTCCATCTCCACCACCCTCATGTCCCAGTCCCCCACGCGGACAGCCTCGCCCTCGACGGGGATGTGGCCGAAACGCTCGAAGAGGAGACCGCCGAGGGTGACGTACTCCCCGTCGGGTATCTCGATGCCGATCCGGTCGCGCACGTCGTCGACGTTGGTCTGCCCGTCGATCAGCCAGCGCGTGTTGTCGACCCGGACGATGTGGGCTTCCTCCACTTCGTCGAATTCGTCGGACAGATCTCCGACCAGAGGCTCTAAGAGGTCCTTCACGGTCAGCAGGCCGGCGACTCCGCCGTACTCGTCCACGACGATGGCCACGGCCCGGCGGTGTCGACGCATGTCCGCCAGCGCCTCCAGGACGCCCAGCGACTCGGGCAGGAGGTAGGGCTGGCGCACCTTGCGGGAGATCTCGAGCGGGCTGGGGTCGGTGGCGTCGCGGGCCTCGTCGCGTTGGCCACCGCGCGTACCTGGGCGGTTGGTGCGGAAGATGTCGTTGACGAACAGAATGCCGATCAGGTCGTCCAGGTCGTCGTGCACGACCGGGAAACAGCTGTGCCCCGACGTCCGCACCGCCTGCGCAATGTCCTCGGCCTGCACCGGGATGGTGAGGAACGTCACGTCGACGCGCGGCGTCATCACCTCCCGCACGTCCATGTCGCGCAGGTCCGCCAGCGCCTCGGTGATGAAGCGCTCCTGCTCGGACGCCTCAGCCTCGAGCGACTGGCTCTGGCGCTCCGACCCTCCGGGTCTGTCGGCGCCTGCGGCGCGGCGCCACAGTCGTCGTGATCGCTGCGACACGAGGGCGCCGGCTCAGGGTCGCGACTCGGGTCCCGCCTGCAGCTGGGGTCCGCCGCCCACCAGCACCGGTACGGGCGTGAACGAGTCGTCTGCGAAGGTGCCCCCGTCGAGCAGGGCTGCGACGGCGCGGCGGAGCCGAAGCGGGTCGAGCGGCTTGACCAGCCAGCCCTCGGCATCCGACCGGCGGGCGAGGAACACGTCGGGCCTGCGGTCGAGCAGCATGAGTACCGCCACGTGGTCGAGCGCGTCGTAGGACTCCTGCAAGCGCAGCTCCAGGCACACGGCCATGCCGCCCATGTTGCCCATCTGCATGTCGACGATCAGCAGGTCCGGCGACTCCTCGGCCACGAACGTCACCACCTCGGGACCCGAGGTCACGGCGTGCACTTCGATGTCGGGCCCGCTGACGACGGCCTCCACGTCCTTCCGGAGCGTGGGTGCGTCACTGGCGACCAGGATGGTCTGCACCGCGGGGACACTATCGGACCCACCATTGCCGCTGAAAACCCGATCGGAGTTTCTCAGGAGAAGAGTTGGTCGGCCGCCCGCTGCAATCCGAGGAGCTCGTGCACGTCTTGCCCGAAGAGTGGGATTCGGCCGACGGGGGCCGGGGCCACCTCCGCGGCTAGCCCCGAGAACGCATGCTCCTCCCGGTCAGCCAGCGCGTCGAGCGCCTCCAGGTTGGCCTCTAGTGCCTCGAGGGCCGGCGCATGGTCTCCCGCCGCCGTCTCCGCGCCGCCGAAGGAGGGCGCGATCCGGTTCACCACGAGGGCGGCGACGGCGACGTCCCGCTCTGCGAGCTTCTCGGCGAAGAATCCGGCTTCGGTCACGGCATCAGGCCGGGCCGTGGTCACGAGCACGTAGGCCGTCGCCGGGTCGGCCAGGAGCTCGTGCACCGCGCTGGCCCGGCTTCGGAACCCGTCCTCCATCCCCTCGAAGGCCTGGAAGAAGCCGACCGCGTCCTGCACGATCTCGGCGCCGGCCACCTTGGAGATCGTGCGCAGCAGTGCCTGGGTCGCCACGCCCACTGCCTTCAACGACATCCGCGTCGGCACCAGGAGCGCCCGGAAGAGACGGTTCTCCAGGAATCGTGTGAGCCGCCGTGGTGCGTCGAGCAGATCGAGCGCGTTGCGCGTAGGCGGCGTGTCCACGACCACGATGTCGAACTCTTCGGAGTGGACCAGCTCGTAGAGCTTCTCCATGGCCATGTACTCCTGGGTGCCCGAGAGCGCGCCGGCAAGATTCTGATAGAGCCGGTTGGCCAGGATGGCCTCCGCCTGCTCGGGCGTGCGCGCGTAGCGCTGCACGAGGTCGTCGAACGTGCCCTTCGAGTCGAGCATCAGCGCGTACAGGTGGCCGGGCCAGTCCCCCTGCACCTCCGAGGGCGTATTGGGGAGCGACTCCACGCCGAGGGCGTCGGCGAGCCGCCGCGCCGGGTCGACGGTGACGACGCAGGAGCGCCGCCCGGCCCGGGCCGCCGCCAGCGCGAAGGTGGCCGACACCGTGGTCTTGCCGACGCCACCCGAGCCGCAGCACACCACGACGGAGCGTTCGCTGACCAGGCCGGGCAGGGTCGTCGGCGCCGGGATCTCGGCTGCGCCCGGGCCCTCCCCGTTTCCGCTGTCGGTCGTGCTCACGATGCCCCTTCGGCCACGAGCGCGGCCACGGCGGTGGCCAGGGCTGCCGCCAGGACCTCCGTCTCGACCGGCCCGATGGAGGGTGCGTCGAGGGCCGGCACGAGGAGATGGGGCAACGGCAGGTCCCGGCGCAGTCGATCGATCTGCTCGGTCGAGACGGCATGGCGGGCCAGCCGGAAGGTGCGGGCCTCCTCGAGTGCGGCCAGGTGCTCGGGGCCCACGGTGAGGCCGGCCGCTGCCGCCACCTCGGCCGCCGGCCGCTCGAGGCCCACGGGCTCGGGGTCACAGGCGTTGACGATGACCGGGCCGAGCTGGACGCCCGCCTTGTCCTCCAACGTGTAGGCGGACTCGATCGTCTCGGAGACCGGCAGCTCCTCGGGCAACGAGACCAGCATCACCCGGCAGCGGGCGGGGTCGCTCAGCAGCTCGACGACGTCCTGGGCCTGGGTGCGCAACGGCCCACCCCGAGCCGCGCTGACCATGCCGCTGGCCGAGGTCAAGAACGTGATGGCATGGCCCGTCGCCGGGGCGTCCACCAGGATGAGGTCGGCGGCCCCCTCCCGCTCCAGCTGCTTCACCTTTCCGAGCACCAGCACGTCCCGGATGCCCGGGATGGCGGTGGCGACCACGTCGAGGATCCCGGAGCGGGCCAGCCGCTTCGACACCCGCTTCAGGCCGTGGTCCTCGAGATACTCCACCAGCGCGTCGTCCGGCGTGAGGCGCCGGGCCCGCACCGTGCCGGTGGCGCCCGGTCCCGCCGGCGCCAGGAGGACCTCCTCGTAGCCGAGATCCCCGTGGCGCCCGAAGGCGGCCGTGATGCCCGACTTGCCCTCGAGTTCGACGATCAACACCGATCTGCCGGCTCCGGCAGCCATCTTGGCCAGGGCGGCGCTCATGGTCGTCTTGCCCACGCCGCCCTTGCCGGCAACGACGATGACGTGGCTCTGTGCGCAGAAGGTCCCCACGTCCATGCGGGGCCGAGCGTAGTGGCCGGGCCTTGCCCGCAGATCCTCCGCCGCCCAAAGATCCTGGTCACACCCCTTGAAAGCGCCAACCCCCGGCGGTAGCTTGACCGCAGCGGGGGGATGCGATGCGCCCTATCGGGGGGTTTTGATGCACCAGGGACAAGACATGTGGCAGTTGAAGGCAGCGTGCCGGGGACCGCAGGCCGCGGTGTTCTTCCCGCCGTCGCACGCGGAACGCAAGGAGGAGAAGGCCTCGCGCGAAATGCGGGCCAAGACCATCTGCGACCAGTGCCGTGTACGCGGTGATTGCCTCGACTACGCCATCAGGATTCGCGAGCCTCACGGCATTTGGGGTGGCATGAACGAGCTGGAGCGCAAGCTCATGCTCGACCGCAGAGCGAGTTGAGTCCGGCACAGCCCCTGAGCCGGCACAGCAACGTGAGCAGCCGGCGGCACAACTGAAGGTTCAGGGCACCGAGTCTTCCGGCGGGACTTTCGTGTTTGACGCCGTTCGGCTCAGTGTGGGGTTGTGATCTTGAGCACTTGGTCGGCCGCCAGCACGCCCTTGCTTTCGCACACGGGCTCGGGCTTGTCGCCGTCGACGGCGCAGATGCTGGCCGTGATCTCGTTGGCCGCGGTCACGACGGCTTGGGTCAGGGGGCTGGCCGGCGTGTCGAGGTTCCCTGCGATCTGACTCTGGGAGAGCCCTGCCAGCACGCCGGGGGTGAAGCTGGCCCCGTTGAGGACGTAGCGATTGGCCACGTCGAGCAGCGCGAACGTGGTGGGGCTCTGTCCGTAGCTGGCGATGGCGGCGGACTGCCGGGCGGTGGGCTTCTGGAGGCGGAGATAGCGCCCGCCGGTCGGATCCAGCGCGCTGTAGCGCTCGACGGACTGCAGGATCAGGTACTTGCTGGAGTACCGCACGTTCCAGAACGTGAAGGTCGACAGGTTGGCGAAGGCGGTCGTCGCGCTGGACTGCATCAGACCGAGCTGCGTGAACGTGCCGAACCGCGAGAGGGCGAGGATCAACGGCCAGCGCTGGCCAGCTGGATAGGGCGCGAACTCCGCCCCGTAGAAGAAGACCACGGGGAGGGGCGGCCCGCCGGCGGTGGCCAGCCACATCGGAGCGCCGCCGGTGCCCGCCGGACCGGGAGCCTGCACGGGGACGGTCGGTGAGGTGACGCCCACGGCGTCGTACACGGAGGCCGGGACCGACGTGACGGTGGAGACGAGCGAGGACGGCGCGGCGTTGAAGGTCTCCACGGTCGACGTGGTGCTCGGACCCGAATTGTCCCGCACCAGGATCAGTGCCCCGAGCAGGCAGATGGCGACGATGATGAGCCCGAGAGCGAGGTAGCGGCGCGGAATGTGGCGCAACGCGGGCGTCGACGCGTGCGTCGAAGCGGGCTCGGAGACGGGCTGGCTCATGGACCGGGTCAGGTTAGTCAAGGGGTGCTGCTTATCCGGAGGCGCCGCCTCCTCCTGCCGGTACCCTCTCCGGCGTGCCTCCATCGGCTCCACCCCCACCCCCTCCTCCGTCACCGGCCCGCGCCGAAGGCTCCGGGCCGGCGCCGGTGGAGATCCGACCCGCCGCCACGGTGATGCTGGTGCGCGACGCACCCGAGCCGTCGGGTGGCACCACGCTCGAGGTGCTCATGGTGCGGCGCAACCTGCGCTCGGACTTCGTCGGGGGCGCCTATGTGTTCCCGGGTGGCGCCGTCGACCCGTTGGACGGCGGCCCGGAGGCGGAAGCCATCTGCTCGGGCCGCACCGATGCCGGGGCGAGCGCGCTGCTGGGCTTCGACGCAGGCGGGCTCGCCTACTGGGTCGCCGTCGTGCGTGAGACCTTCGAGGAGGCAGGCATTCTGCTGGCCCGGCGCCCGGGCGGTCCTGACCTCCTCGCCGGCGACCCCGAGGAGGAGGCGCGATTCGCCGCGGAGCGCGTCGCCGTCAACGAGGGCACACGCCGCTTTCTCGATCTGTGCCGCGACGAGGATCTCCACCTCTCGGTGGGCGACATCCATTACTTCGCCCACTGGATCACCCCGCGCGGCGCACCGCGGCGTTACGACACGCGGTTCTTCGTGGCCGCGGCGCCGCCCGGCCAGATCGCTGCCCACGACGCCGGGGAGACCATCGCCGACGTGTGGATCTCACCGCACGATGCCCTGGCCCGCCATCGCAGCGGGGAGATCGAGATCATCTTCCCGACCATCCGCAACCTCCAGGTGATCGGTCGCTTCGCCACCAGCGCCGCACTGCTGGCGGCGACGGAAGAGGCCTCGAGCGCGGTCCCGGCCATCGAGCCGCGTGTCGTGCCCGACGGCAATGGCATGCGCATCGTGCTGCCCGGCGACCCCGGCTATGAGCGTGGCGCCGTGCCCGACCCCGGTGGCGGCAGCGCCCGCGGCGACTTCAACGAGGCTGTGCGCGAGGTGTCCATGCGGGCTAACGAAGAGGGTCCCGACGCGGCGCCCGGACCCCGGCCCGCACGACCACCCGACCAGCCGTGATCCCGGCGGTGCCGGATTTCGGCACCGGGCCCGTCCCGGAGCCGGGCCGTGTCGACGAGGTGGCTCCCGGCGTGTTGCGTCTGACCGCCCCGAATCCCGGTCTCATGACCGGGCCGGGGACGAACACCTACCTCGTGGGCGACTCCGAGCCCGTAGTCATCGACCCGGGTCCGGCCGATGCCACGCACACGGCCGCCATCGCGGCGGCGGCCGAGCCGCTCGGTCCGATCCGGGCCATCCTGGTCACCCACACCCACGTCGATCACGCGCCCGGTGCGGCGGCGCTGGCTGCGGCCACCGGAGCCCGGGTCGTCGGCTACGGCCCGGGGCAGGACTTCGTGCCCGACGAGCGCGCCGGGGAGGGCTGGTCCCTCACCCGCCCAGGGGGCCTGGCCCCGGGAGGACTGACGCTGCGGGCACTCCACACGCCCGGCCACGCCTCGGACCACCTCTGCTGGTTGGTCGAGGAGCACGCCCTCCTGCTCACCGGGGACCATGTGATGCACGGCTCGACCGTCGTCATCCGTCCGCCCGATGGTGACCTGCACCAGTATCTGGCCAGCCTGGTCCGGGTGCGCGACGCCACGCCGGCCATCCGCACGCTGGCGCCCGGGCACGGACGGCTCATGGACCACGTGCCGGCGGTGATCGATGCCCTGGTGGCCCACCGCCTCGGGCGTCACGAGGTCATTGCGGCCGCCCTCGCTCGTCGTGGCGAGGGAACAGTGGACGAGCTCCTCCCCGAGGTCTACGGCGACGTGACCGAGCAGCAGCTCCCGGTGGCCCGCTTCTCACTCTGGGCCCACCTGCGGGCACTGGGCCAGGAGGGCAGGGCGTCCCGTTCCGACGGGGATGGCGGGGAGGACACCATCGACGCCCGCTGGGCGGCTGGCTGAGCTCAACCGGGCTTGGTTGAAGCTCATTGGACTTCGTTGGGCTTAGCTGGCTCAACCGGGCTCACCTGGGCGGTGACCGGCTCAGCCGGGAGCGGTATCTCCCTGGGCCACGGCGGCCTCGACCCGCTCCATGAGGCGGGCCGAGCAACCCTGCACGTCGACGGTGGGCGCCACGTCCTCGGTGATGACGCGGGCCATCTCGGAGAACACGACGCCGAGCTCGCTGTCGCGCCGGCCATCGCCACCGGCACACCGGCGTCCCCGCCCGCCGCCAGGTCCGGGTGAAGTGGGATGGAGGCGACCAACGGCACCCCGAGGTTCTGGGCCAGGCGGGCGCCGCCACCGGATCCGAAGAGCGCGTAGGTGGTGCCGTGCTCGCAGGTGAAGTCGCTCATGTTCTCGATGACCCCGGCCACCCGGAGGTAGCCCCGGCGCGCCATGTCGGCCGCCCGAGCCGCCACTTTTTGGGCGGCCACGGGAGGCGTCGTGACGACGAGCATCTCGGTGCGCGGCAGCAGGCGGGCCAGCCCCATCTGGACGTCTCCCGTCCCGGGGGGCAGGTCGATGAGCAGGTAGTCGAGATCGCCCCAGTGGGCGTCCTGGAGGAACTGCTGCACCGCCCGGGTCAGGACCAGCCCGCGCCACATGATCGCCTGCTCCTCGTCGGCCAGGAACCCCATCGACAGCACCCGCACCGTCCCGGCGCCGATGGAGCGCTCCAGCGGCACCATCTTCCCCGCCCTGGCCTCCACGTCGCCCTCCATGCCCAGCAGGCGGGGGACGGAGAAGCCCCAGATGTCAGCATCGAGAATTCCCACGACCAGGCCCCGGGAAGCCAGCGCCACCGCCAGGTTGACCGTGACAGACGACTTGCCGACGCCGCCCTTGCCCGATGCGATGGCCAACACCCGGGTCGAGGCCGCTATGGCCGTCTCGGGGGCGTCCTCACGGGCCTTCCAGCGCGCCCGCGCCATGACCGCGGCACGCTCGTCGGCGTCCATCGACGCCACCTGCACGTCGACGGTACGCACCCAGTCGAGTGAGCGCACATGCGTGACCACGTCACGCTCGATCTGGCCCCGGAGCGGGCAGGAGGCGATGGTCAGGGCCACGTCGACGGTCACGTCGCCCCCCTCGACCGCGATGCCCCTCACCATGCCCAGGTCCACGATCGTGTCGCCCAGCTCCGGGTCGATGACCGCCCGCAGGCAGTCCCGGACCTCCTCCTCGCGGGCCTCTCGCGTGGGCTCCGCCGTCAGCGGTGTCGATGGGGCGCGAGGTGCCATAGACTGAAATTGTACCTGCGTGGCGGGGAATTCCGACCCTGACCGGCCGGGGTGTTGGCCACCGCCCGGCGCCGGTAACATGGTGCCTGTCCTTGGGAGCATCGTGCGCCCGGGGCGATTGGTCGCCAGGCCTAGGCGCAACGAGGAGGATCCAGTGACGACGATGTCCACTTCCGTCAACATCGGGAAGAAGCCGGCACCGGTGACGCTCAGTGACGGCGCCACGGCCAAGGTCGCTGAGTTGCTGGCCCAGGAAGAGGGCGAGGAGCTCGCGCTGCGGGTGGCCGTCAAGCCCGGTGGCTGCTCGGGTTACAGCTACGAGATGTTCTTCGACACCGAGGTCATGCCGGACGACGTCGTGCGCGAGTTCGGCTCCGTCCGGGTCGTGGTTGACTCGGCCAGCGCCGAGCTGCTGACCGGCTCGACCCTCGAGTACAGCGACGGCCTGCAGGGCGCCGGCTTCAACATCATCAACCCCAACGCCACCCGCACGTGCGGGTGCGGCTCCTCCTTCAGCTGAGCCTCGGCCCCCCCGCCCTCTGAGCGGAACCGGTAGCGCTCCTCAGCCACCCCGCGGCGTCGCCGCGCCCGCACCCCTGGCCGTTGCGTTCGCGCTCAACGGGGACCCGGTGGCGGTGGAGGATGGGATCAGCCTGCTGGACGCGCTGCGCGAGGAGCTGGGCTGCCGATCCGTCAAGGACGGCTGTAGCCCGCAGGGCCAGTGCGGCTGTTGCACCGTATGGGTCGACGGCGCGCCGCGGGTCGCCTGTGTCACCCCCGTTCGCCGCGTCGCCGGCCGTCAGGTCACCACGCTCGAAGGGGCACCGGAGGAGCTGCGCGACCGCTGGGCTGCCGCGTTCGTCGAGCACGGAGCCAGTCAGTGCGGGTTCTGCACACCGGGCATCGTGCTGCGGCTGGCCGGCCTCGAAGAGGCGGGGACGGGGAGGTCACCGACGCGCCGGGACGTCGAGGCTGCGCTGCGCGCCCACCTGTGCCGGTGCACGGGTTGGCAGTCGATTGTCGAGGCCGCGTGCAGTGCCCTGGGTGTCGACGGGGCGCCGCCCCCGGCGTCGGGGGATCCGCGCAACCCTGTGCGGGCCGCCTGGAGGGCCCAGGTGGAGGGGCCGGCCTTCCAGACCTCCGGGACCGACGTGGTCCTCGGCGGTGGCGGGTTCGCCGACGATTCGGCACCGTCGACGGCACGGGTCCAGCTGGGGGCGGATGCAACGCTGGCCTCCGACCTGCGCTCGGCGCGTGCCGCCAGCGGGCGCGTGCAGGGCCGCAACAGCACGGTCCCCCTCTCACACCCGGTCGCACTGCCTCAGGGCGAGTGGGCGCTCACGCTGCAGACGTCGTGGCTCGAGCCGGCGTATGTCGAGCCGGACGCCAGCTGGGCCCGGCCCGGCCATCTCCCGGCCTCCCCGCTGGCCAACGGCGGCGCATTCGGGGGCAAGCGGCGCAGTCCGGTTCCCGCGCTGGCGAGGGAGCTCGCCGACGCGACCGGGGAAGCGGTCCGCGTCCTGTGGCGACGCGAGGACGTCGTACGACGTGGTCCCAAGCGCCCGCCCCTGGCGATCGCTCTCAGATCCGATGGCACGGGGCTGGTCCGCATCGGACGGACGGAAGCTTCGGCCGACCTCGAACCGCTGGCGGCCGAACTGCGGGCGGGCAACCCCGGCGTCGAGGTCGAGCTGGTGCCGGTGATCGGGCCGCCCGTGTCGCCGGAACTACGCGGCGCGGTGTGGGCCGAGCTGCTGGCGGCGCGGGCCGCGCTCGCGGCCCCGGGGCGCGTGGCGGGTTTCGGCGAGGCACATGTCGCCGTGCCGCGTGCCGGCAGCGCCCGGGTCGAATTGCACCTGGACGCGGTGTCGCGCGGCTGGCTGGAGGTCGACGTGTGGGCCGGCGAGATCCTCTGTCCGGTGACACTGCGGTCCTACGCGCTCGGCGCGGTGCATCAGGGGCTCGGCATGGTGTGGAGCGAAGGGATCGCCGTCGACGGCGCCGGCGAGCCGGTCGACCTGACTATCCGTTCGTTCGGCATTCTGGGCGCCCGCGACATGCCCGAGGTCACCATCCGGCTGCACGAAGAGGACGGCCAGCCGGTCAACGGTTCGGATGCGGTATTCGCCGCCACCCTGGCCGCGGCCTGGGTGGCCGAGGGCCTGCCCGGACGCTGGCCGACGCGGCGTGACGCCGTCCGAGCGCCGTCGGGCCGCGTTGCAGCATCGGTGAACCGAGAGGAGCGCGCATGAGTCCCGCCGTTGGTCCCTATTCCCCCGTCCGTCGCGTCGGCGACTGGGTCATCACCTCTGGTCAGGTCGGTTTGGCCACCGACAGCACGGGAACGGCCCGTCTGGTCGAGGGCGGGACGGTGGCCGAGCTCCGACAGGTGCTCCAGAACGTGGCGGAGGTGCTTGCCGCGGAGGGGGCGACATTGTCCGACGTCGTCAAGACGACGGTCTTCCTTCTCGACATGTCCGAATTCGCCGACGTGAACGAGGTGTGGGTGGAGTACTTCACGGAGAACCGCCCGACCCGTTCGGCCGTCGCGGTGGCGGCGCTCCCGATCGGGGCGCGGATCGAGGTCGAGGCCTGGGCCTACGCGCCGGTGGTCTGAGCGGACGCTGCTGAGGCCGCGGCCGACGCGCCGGAGCCTCCGTTGCGTTGCGCCACGCCGGGGTGCCAGGCCACCTGTCCGAAGCGATAGCCCACCGAGCGGACCGTCTGGATCAAGTGGGCGTGCTCTTCGCCGAGCTTGGCCCGCAGCCGCCGAATGTGCACGTCGACCGTGCGCGCGCCGCCGTAGTACTCGTAGCCCCAGACGCGGCTCAGCAGGGTCTCGCGGGTGAAGACCTTGGCTGGGTGGCCGGCCAGGAAGCGCAGGAGCTCGTATTCCATGTAGGTCAGGTCGAGGACGCGCCCGGACACGGCGGCTTGGTACGTCTCGAGATTGAGCATGAGTGGCCCGTACTCAATGATGTCGGGCCGCATGCTCTGCCCGGTTCGCCAAAAGAGGTGCTGTAAGCGGGCCACCAGCTCGTCGGGCCGAGCGGGCAGCACACAGAAGTCGTCGTAGAGGTCGTCGCGGAGCAGCAGCTCGCCCACCTGGTCCGTCCCGATGGCGAGGAGGAGCGGGGTCATCGGCACCTCGCGCAGCCGCAGATGGCGGCAGAAGGCGACGGCGGCGGACATGTCGTCACCCGTGACGACGAGCGCACCCGAGAACCCGCTGATCCGGCCGTCCGAGCCCGAGGACACCACCTCGTCGGCCCCCGTCACGCTCTGATGGCCGAGGCCCGCGTTCTGCAACGCGAGCATCACCTCGGCGGGGAGGTCGGCCGGGAAACACAGGAGAGGGTCCATCAGTCTTTCGAGCTCAGAGAAGGGGCAGGTAGCGGTCCAGCTCGAACTGGGTCACCTCGGCCTGGTAGGCGTCCCACTCCGCGCGCTTGTTGCGGATGAACCACTCGAAGACGTGCTCCCCGAGCGTGTCGGCCAGCAGTTCGGAGCCCTCCATTTCGTTGACGGCATCGTGCAGGCTCGAGGGCAGCTGTTCGATCCCCTTCTTCGCCAACTCCTTGGGCGTCAGGGTGAACAGGTTGTCGTCGGCTTCGGGCGGCAGCGGGTAGTCCTCCGAAAGGCCGCGCAACCCCGCGGCGAGGATGACCGCGAACGTCAGGTACGGGTTGCAGGCGCTGTCGGGTGCCCGGTACTCGAGCCGGGTCGACTCGGACTTCCCCATCTTGACGACCGGCACCCGCACCAGCGCCGAGCGGTTGTTGCGGGCCCAGCTGACATGAACCGGCGCCTCGTACCCGCCGATGAGCCGCTTGTAGGAGTTGACCCACTGGTTGGTGACGGCGGTGATCTCGCGGGCGTGGTGCAGCAGCCCGGCGATGAAGCGACGCGCGACCAACGAGAGCCCGTACTCGTCGTTCTCGTCGACGAACGCGTTGCGCTCGCCCTCCCACAGGGAGATGTGCGTGTGCATCCCCGAGCCCTGGACGCCCGCCAGAGGTTTTGGCATGAAGGAGGCGAAGACACCCTCCTGGCGCGCCATCTCCTTGATCACCATGCGGGTGGTCATGACGGTGTCGGCCATGGTGAGCGCGTCGGTGTAGCGCAGGTCGATTTCGTGCTGGCTGCGGGCGTCCTCGTGCTGGGTGTGCTCCACGGGGATGCCCATCTCCTCGAGCATGAGCACGGAACGGCGTCGGAGGTCGCTCGTCAGATCGGCCACTGAGAGGTCGAAGTACGAGCCGGAGTCGAGGGTGACCGGGCCTCGCTCCGGGTCGGCGTCGGCGAAGTAGAAGTACTCCACCTCCGGGGACGAGAAGAAGGTGAAGCCGGCCGCCCGGGCGCGCTCGAGCGTCCGGCGCAGGGCGTGGCGGGGGTCGCCCTCGAACGGCGTGCCGTTGAGGTTGGCGATGTCGCAGAAGACGCGCGCCACCTGTGCGTCGTCGTGGTGCCAGGGCAGGAGCTGAAACGTCTTGGGATCGGGTCGGGCCAGGACGTCGGCCTCCTGGACCCGGCTGAAACCGTCGATCGCCGAGCCGTCGAACGTCATCCCCTCGTCGAGCGCGTTCTCCAGTTCCGCCGAGGTGATGTTGAACCCCTTGGGGGTCCCCAAGACGTCGGTGAACCACAGCTGGACGAAGCGGATACCCCGCTCCTCGACGGTCCGGAGCACGTAATCCCGCTGGCTTTGCACGGCACAAGCTTCGCATGCCGGCGGACCACACTCTTTCGGCGGTCTCTTTCGGCAGGCTCTTTCGCCAGGCCAGTTTCGTTGGGGCCCACCAGGTGCGCCGGTAATCTGGACCGATGCCGCATCTGCGCCTCGCCGCCGCGCAGCTCAACACCGTGGTGGGGGACCTCTCGGGCAACGTGGAGCGGATCCTCGCCGCCTTGGCGGCCGCCGAGGCGGCGGAGGCCGACATCTGCGTGGTGCCCGAGCTGGCGATCCCGGGCTACCCACCTGAGGACCTCCTCCTCAAGCCGGGATTCGTGGCCGACAACGTGAAGGCCCTCGAGAAGGTCGCCGCCGCCACGACCCACTGCGCCGCCGTGGTCGGGTTCGTGGGCGCGGCGCAGGGCGGGGCGGGGCTGGCCAACGCCGCCGCCGTCTGCGCCGGTGGGCAGGTGGTGGGCGTCTACCGCAAGCGTTTCCTGCCCAACTACGGGGTGTTCGACGAGCAGCGCTGGTTCGTCCCGAGCTTCGAGCCGCCGGCCCTCTTCGGCGTGGCGGGCGCCTGGGTCGGCATCTCCATCTGTGAGGACATCTGGTTCGACGACGGTCCGGTAGCCCAGGCGGGCCGGGCCGGAGCCGACGTGGTGGTGAACCTCAATGCGTCGCCGTACAACCGGGGTCGGCGGGCGGAGCGGCTGGCCATGCTGTCGGGCCGGGTGGCCGAGGCCGGCTGCGCCGTCGCCTACGTCAACCAGGTCGGAGGCCAGGACGAGCTGGTCTTCGACGGCGACTCGCTCATTGTGGCGGCCGACGGGACGTTGCTCGGCTCGGGCGTTCAGTTCGCCGAGGACCTCGTCGTCGTCGACCTGCCCATCGGGGCCCACTCCCCGCGTGCCGTTACCGAACTGCTGCCGCGCGTTGCCGTGACCGAGCCTCCCCGCGCCGGTCGTCCGGCGCTCCTTCCGGTGGCTCCCCGCCCGCCCCTGAGCGATCACGCCGAGGTCTACAACGCCCTCGTTCTCGGCACTCGCGACTATCTCCGCAAGAACGGGTTCTCGGAGGCTGTCATCGGCCTCTCGGGCGGGATCGACTCCTCCCTGGTGGCAGCCATCGCGGTGGACGCCCTCGGCGCGGCGCGGGTGCACGGCATCTCCATGCCGTCGCGCTACTCGAGCGAGGGCTCCCGCGACGATGCCGGCGCGTTGGCGGAGCGACTGGGCATCGATCTGAAGACGGTGGCCATCGAGGAGGCCCACGTCGCGTTCGCCTCCATGCTGGCTCCGTTGCTCGGGCGCGAGCCCTTCGGCCTCACGGACGAGAACCTCCAGTCGCGGCTTCGGGGCGTGCTGCTCATGGCGATGTCCAACGCCAAGGGATGGATCGTGCTCACCACGGGGAACAAGAGCGAAATGGCGACCGGCTACTCGACGCTCTACGGGGACTCGGCCGGCGGCTTCGCCGTCATTAAGGACGTGCCCAAGACACTCGTGTACGAGCTGTGCCGCTACCGCAACACGCAGGCCGTGCTCGAGGGGCTTCCCGGCCCCATTCCCGACAGCGTGCTGGACAAGCCGCCCTCGGCCGAGCTGCGACCGGATCAGCGTGACGACCAGTCTCTCCCACCCTACGAGGAGCTCGATCCGGTGCTGCAGGGCTATGTCGAGGGCGATCGCACCGCGGCGGATCTCGTGGCCGAGGGCTTCGACCCCGTCGTGGTGGACCAGGTGGTCCGCCTCGTCGACGGCGCCGAGTACAAGCGTCGGCAGATGCCTCCCGGTGTCCGCATCACGACGAAGGCCTTCGGCAAGGACCGGCGCATGCCCATCACAAACCGCTATCGGTCCTCGGCGCTGGAGGAGTCCGCCGGTGCCTGAGCCCGGTGCCGCCACCACGACGTGGCGGGGCATTGACGAGTTGGCCCAGCTGGTCGGCGGGTACTGCTGGGTCGAGAAGGGCATCTTCGAGGCCGCGGGGGCCTGGGCGACCGGGGTCGGCGAGGGTGACCTCGAGCCGGCGGTGCGGGTCTGGTGTGCCGGCGTTTCCCGCCGTCACGGTCTGCTGGCGGCGTGTTGGGCCGAGCATCTCCCGGTGCGCGCCGGCGTCGACAGGGCGGCCCTGGTGGTCCCGCCCGACGGGTCCTTGGCCGAGGCGCTCGTGCTCGCGACCGCTGCCCCCGACGCCGGTGTCGGCGTGGCGGCGTTGATCGAGACGGTGCTCCCCCGGCTGCAGGCCGTCTACCAGGCCCACCGACAGACTCCGAACCCGGTGAGCGAGGCCCCGATTCTGGAGGTCCTGGCGGGAGCCCACCGGGATCTGGCCGATGAGATCAGTGGAGGTCTTGCCCTCCTCGGGAAGGCCGCGACCGGTTGACGAGGGACGCCCCACCAGGGTCCGGTTCGGGACGGGCATGGGGTGATACCGGCGTTTTCCCTGCTGTACGTCCATCTTGACAGGCCCATTACACTGTCTGGGCAGCCCACGTACGCCCAAATCGGTCGTCGGCTGTGTTTTTCAACGAGCGCGACAGCCCGGCCAGGTTCCCCTGCCGTGGTCATGGGACGGAAGGTTTGGCGAAGATTTTGGCCAAGGAACGAATTCGAGCGCGACGACGAGGACCTCGTCCGGCTCTACCTCACAGACATCGGACAGTACCCGCTGCTGACCAAGGACGACGAGGTCCGGCTGGCGCAGGCCATTGAGGCCGGGCGCGACGCCGAGGCCGACGTGGCCAAGGCACCCAAGGGGCTCACCACGGCGAAGAAGCGTGAGCTTCGTCGCGCCGTCATGGAAGGCGAGCAAGCCCAGCAGACCTTCGTGCAGTCGAACCTGCGTCTGGTCGTATCGATCGCCAAGAAGTATCAGGCTTCGGGGCTTCCGCTTCTGGACCTGATTCAGGAGGGCAACCTCGGGCTCATGCACGCGGTCGAGAAGTTCGACTGGCGCAAGGGCTTCAAGTTCTCCACGTACGCCACCTGGTGGATCCGCCAGGCCATCACCCGGGGCATCGCCAACACGGGCCGGACCATCCGCCTGCCCGTCCACGCCGGTGACACGCTGGCCCGTGTGCAGAAGGCCCAGGCTCGCCTCGAGCTGAAGCTCGGGCGGCCGGCCACGCTGGCCGAACTGGGCATCGAGGTCGAAATGCCCGAGGACAAGCTCGTCGAGGCGTTGCGTTTCCGGGCCGAGCCCCTGTCGCTGTCCGAGCCGCTGCGTGAGGACGGCGATGCCGAATTGGGCGACGTGGTCGAGGACCGCTCGGCCGAGTCGCCCTTCGAGGTGGCCGCGGTGTCGCTGCTCCCCGACGAGATCGGCCGCCTCCTCTCACCGCTCGACGAGCGTGAGCGGGAGATCCTGCGCCTGCGCTTCGGGCTGGACCGGGGCGAGCCCCGCACGCTCGAAGAGGTGGGCGAGCACTTCAACCTCACCCGGGAGCGCATCCGCCAGATTGAGGCCCGTGCCATGTCGAAGCTGCGCCACCCGTCCTCGGACACCGGGGCGCGTGATTTGCTGACCGTCTAGCGCCGCCTAGGATTTCGGTCATGAAGAAGCTTCTGATCCTCGCCGTGCTGGTCGCTATCGGCGTTGTCGCCGCCCGCCGCTTGCGCGAGGCGTAGAAAACCCGGAGACGGCCGCTAGGCCGCGCGCCCGGCCAATCTGGCCGCGGCGTGACGCCCGCGCTGGCCGCGCCGCCACAAGATGAGTACTGCGCCGGCCACCGCGAGGCTCGTCGTCACCACGGGCGTCGTGCGCCCCACGCGGTCGCGCAGGCGAATCGGCTTGATGAAGTTCCGCACCTCCCAGCCGCGCTCGCGCGCCACCTTGGCCAGGGCGCGGTCGGGGTTCACTGCCACCGGGCGCCCGACCGCCTCGAGCATCGGCAGATCGGTCCCCGAGTCGGAGTAGGCGCTACTCGCCGCCAGGTCGATCCCGGTGCGCGTCGCCAGCTCGCGGATCGCCGTGGCCTTGGACTCCCCGTAGGCATAGAAGGCCATGCGGCCCGTGTAGCACCCTTGCTCGTCGACCTCGCCGCGCGAGCAGATGGCTCCGTCCACGCCCAGCAGGTCGGCGAGGGGCAGGACGATCTCCTCGGGCGACGCGGAGACGAGGTAGACGCGGTGCCCGGCCGCCCGGTGCAGCTCCATGAGCTCGAGCGCCTCGGCGTACATGATCGGCTCCATGGTCTGCAGCATCGTCTCGCGCACGATCTGGCGGACCTGGGCCCGGTCCCATCCCTTGGTCAGTGCCAGCATCGACTCACGGACGCGGACGAGCCGTTCTTCGTCGGCACCGAAGTAGAGGTAGATGAGCTGGGATATGGCGGCCCGCGCCACCATCCGCCGGTTGATGAGCCCGCCCTTGAGGAAGGGCCGCCCGAACGCGGCAATGGAGGCCCGGTCTATGACCGTCTTGTCCAGATCGAAGAAGGCCGCCTCCATACTCTTAATGCTACGGGCGACCGGACCTCCGCCTTGAGCGGGCGTGACAGTACGAGAACGGGACCGCGAACGTTTGGTGCCCGTGAACTGGCATGTCGCGGCGGTTGCCGGCCGGTTGCGGCTATGTCGGTTGCGGCTATGCCTGCTGCTCTGCGATGAAGAGAGCGTGCACGGCATCCTCGGCATCGGCCGTCACCAGCACGAGCACCTCGTCGCCGGACTGCAGGGTGGTGTCGCCCCGGGGGACGACGAGGCGGTCGGCCCGGACGACGGCGACCACGACGGCGTCGCGCGGGAAGGCCAGGTCGGCGATCGCCGTGTCGTTGGCCGGCGAGTCCTCGGCCAGCGTGATCTCGACCAGGTGGGCCACGCCGCCCTTGAACTGCAGCAACCGGACCAGGGAACCCACGGAGACCGCCTCCTCGACGAGGGCGGTCAGCAGCTGCGGGGTCGACACCGAGACGTCCACGCCCCAGCTCTCGTTGAAGAGCCACTGGTTCTTAGGGTGGTTGACCCGGGCCACGACCCGGGGCACGGCGAATTCCTGCTTGGCCAGCAACGAGATCACAAGGTTGTCCTCGTCGTCCCCCGTCGCCGCCACCACCACGTCGACGGTGGCGAGGCCGGCGCGGTCGAGCGAGGAGACTTCGCAAGCGTCGGCGGCGACCCAGGTGATGTCGAGGGTGGGGCGGAGGCGCTCCACCAGCTCGGGATCCTGTTCCAGCACGAGCACGTCGTGGCCGTTGGCGTGCAGATCGGACGCGATGGCGGTGCCCACGCTCCCCGCCCCGGCGATGGCGACCCTCATGGCGCGCTGTCCCGGCCCGTGCCTTCGGTGCGGGCCAGCATCTCGTCGAACTGGCGCAAGGCATCGTCGAGCACGGCGATGTGCAGGACGTCGCCCTCCTGTCCCACCAGCTGGCGCGCATCGAGCCGAGGGACGCCCGAACGTGTCACCGAGACCAGGCTGACGCGGCCGGGCTGCTCCATGTCGGACAACGGACGCCCCGCCCACTTCTCGGGCAACGAGCGGTCGACCAGCGTGAGACGCCCGGTGGCGTCGGACCAGTCTCCGACATCCTCGTCGGGCAGGAGCCGCCGGCGTACCTGGTCGATCGTCCATGTCACCGTGGCCACGGTGGGAATGCCGAGACGCTGGTAGATCTCGGCGCGACGCGGGTCGTAAATGCGCGCCACGACATTGGGGATCTTGTAGTTCTCCCGGGCGATGCGCACGGTGAGGATGTTCGTGTTGTCCCCGCTGGTGACCGCGGCCAGCGCATCGGCCTCGAGCGCCCCCGCCTTCTCGAGGTCGTCGCGGTCGAACCCCGACCCCACGATGCAGGGACCGTCCCACTCCTTGAGGCGGCGGAAAGCCTTGGCCGACTTGTCCAGAATGGCCACGGAGTGACCCTCGGCGCTCAGGGAGAGGGCAAGCCCCGAACCTACGCGGCCACACCCGACGACGATGACGTGCACGCCACAGTGCAACACGCCGCGTCGGGTCTTGCAAAAGTTGAGCCGTTTCGGACCTCTGCCCACCTTCAGGACGCCGGTCCCTGCTGGTCCAGGAGGGCGGTCGAACTCTGAGGATGACCACGGCCCATGATTTACTGAGCGCATGAAGGAAGCGGGAACCCGAGGTGACGATTCGGCGGAATCACCCAGTACAGGGACGAGCGCTCCGACGACATCGGTGAAACCTGCGCAGGAAGCGCGCTTGAAGCCAGTGGCTTCCACCCTGGGTCAGCTCGATCTCCCCGAGACCCTCCGTTACCGCGTCAAGAACCGGTTGCTCGGGCCTCCCATTGCCACCGAGCGGCAGTCGACCGAGCGTCTGGGCAGACCGACCGCCCTTGCGGTGTTGTCCTCAGACGTCATCTCGTCGTCGGCCTATGCCACCGAGCAGATGCTCATTCCCCTGATTCCGATCATCGGCGTCGCCGCATTCTCCTTGGTCATCCCCATCAGCATCGCGGTGATCTTCGTGCTTCTCTTCGTGACCCTCTCCTACCTTGAGGTGGTCAAGGTGTACACGAAGGCCGGAGGGGCCTACGTGGTAGCCCGCGAGAACTTCGGCCTCAACGTGGCCCAGGTGGCGGCGATGTCATTGCTCATCGACTACACCCTGACGGTGGCAGTGTCGGTGGCCGCGGGCGTGGCCGCCATTACCTCCGTCATCCCGAGCCTCACTCCCTATACGACCTGGATCGCAATAGGCCTCGTCATTCTTCTGGCGTACGGGAATCTGCGAGGAATCCGCGAAGCCGGCCGCACATTTGCCGTCCCCACCTACTTTTTCATCGCCAACATGGTGCTTCTCATCGCCTGGGGGCTCTACAAGACGGCAACTGGGTCGCTGCATGCCCATCCGATTACCGGCCACCCGGGCTCTGTCCCCATCGGGTCGACAGGAAGTGGTCTTCTCTACGGAGCCACCGTGTTCGTGGTGCTGAAGGCCTTCGCCTCGGGAGGCTCGGCCCTGACCGGGACCGAGGCCATTTCGAACGGCGTGAGCATCTTCCGCAAGCCGGAGTCCCGCAACGCCCGGATCACCATGATCCTGATGGCCACGATCCTCGGATCGCTCGTCCTCGGTGTCTCCGTTCTGGCTTCGATCACCCACCCCGTGCCTTACGTGTCCGGCACGCCGACGGTGATCTCCCAGATTGCCAAGTACGTCTACGGGAGCCAGGGGCTCGGCGGGGTGTTCTACGCCATGCTGCAGATCGGGACGACTTTGATCCTGATTCTGGCAGCGAACACGAGCTTCACCGGATTTCCGTTCCTCGCGAGCTTCGCGGCCGAGGACTCCTACTTGCCTCGCCAGTTGACGAAGCGAGGCCACCGTCTGGTGTTCTCGACCGGAATCATCGTGCTCACCGTCGTCTCCGTCATCCTGCTCCTCATCACCCGTGCTCGAGTGGACAGCCTCATTCCGCTCTACGCCATCGGCGTGTTCACCGGCTTCACCATGGCGGGAGCGGGGATGGCCAAGTACCACCTCACGCACCGGGAGGACCATTGGAGACGGCGATTGGCCATCAACGGCACCGCCTCCGTGCTCTCGTTCATCGTGTTGGTGATCATCGCCGTCGCCAAGTTCAGCGAAGGGGCCTGGGTCATCCTGATCATCCTGCCGCTTGGCGTCCTCGTCCTCCTGCGACTGCACCGCCAGTACGCGGACGAGGAGCACCAACTCGAAGAGGGTGCAGCCGAAGCAGCCGCGGCGCGGGTGCTCAATCGGCACATCGTCGTGGTCCTGGTGGACCGATTGGACATGGCGACGGCGCGGGCTCTTCAGTACGCACGGACGTTCAATGCCGACGAGCTGCGTGCGGTGCACTTCACGTTGGACAGCCGGGTATCGGCGGAGCTCGTGGCCGAGTGGAGCCGGCTTGGGCTCTCCCGACTGCCGCTGGACGTCGTGGAATGCGAAGACCGGCGGCTGGGGCGAGCCGTCCTTGAGCTTGCGGCCGAGGCAGTGGCCGACCAGGAGACCGAGCTGACCATCCTGCTACCTCGACGCGGTTTCGCCACCGGTTGGCATCGCCTGCTCCACGACGGCACGGCGGACCGCATTGCCGCAGCGGTCGCGCAACTCCACCACGTGAATGCCACCGTGGTGCCCTATCAGCTCACCGGCGGCTGGTTCTCGAAGCGGCGCGCTCCTGATCGTGAGACGACCAATGAACAGCTGGCTCATGCCGCGGCGGCCCCTTCCGACCGCTCACACGAGAAGGCGGCACGACGGGCCGCGGACCGACAGGCAGCGGCTTCTTCTTTCGAAAGAGCGGCATTCGCTGGCCACGCCGGGGAGACGACACCCATCGGAAGGGTGGAGTGGCGTCAGCGCGTTCGGATAGCGGGCCGGATCAACTCGGTGCGGACCCAGCCCCGGGCCGGCAACTCGAACCTCGAGTGCGTCCTGGCCGACGGGACCGGCAAGATTCTGTTGGTGTTCCAAGGTCGACGCCAAATTGCGGGGATCGAGCCTGGCGCGCGCCTCGTCGTCGAGGGCATGGTCGGCGATTGGGCCCGGCGGCAAGCCATCCTCAATCCCTCTTACGAGTTGGTGCAGGCCGCCTCCGGGCCGTCGGCCGAGCCCGGATGAACCCATCGACGAGCCTGGGCCGTCCGTGTCGGAGGAGGGCCCAGGCCATGAGCTGTGGCCATGAAGGGGTCCACGAGGGCGGCCCGAACGATCCGGCGGATCGCTGAGCCGTTCCCCCTCGTCCTCCGCGGTTGCGGCCCAGCCAAATTGCCCACCCGGTCCCC
>CAWCFG010000001.1:0-13856 GCA_963794875.1 uncultured Acidimicrobiaceae bacterium | reverse complement strand
CCGATGGTGCATTGTCATGGTGGGCAACTTCGATGTCGACGTGGATGACGAGTCTACGCCGAGGTCACCTTTTCGGTCCGATGCCGAAGGAAATGCGCGACGACACAGCGTTCCACGAAGAATACACGTGTACCTCCCGGGTTGGGACGTCCCAGCTTGACCCGTCGTACTTCACCGAGCACTTCGGACTTGTCAGCGATTTTCTCGCAGAGTGTTGGAGTCAGTTGCGCCGCTCCTCACGGCTCGATGTGACACAGGGTCGCCTCGTGTGGGGGAGTCAGCTCAGCGGTAGGGATCGGAAGGCGGTCAACAACACGGTTAACGAGCTTGTTGAAGCTGCTTTGGCCCGACCCCGAGATAGAGGTGCCGGATGACGCTCTGGCCTGGGCGGCCGAGCTGGCGATTGAGCTGCGGCGGCGAGTGAAGGAGCAGCAGGCCTGGATCGGCGCAGGTGAATTTGGCGAAGCCGACCTCAGTTATCGTCTCAGCGAACGTCCCGAGTGCGTGGTGTATTGCGGGGAGTCAGTTGAGCACCGGATGCGTGTCGAGATTGAGAGTGGCGCGGAGTCTCCTGAGTCTCGACAGTGAGGTGCTGCCTGAACCCGACCCGGGTGAGGTCAAGTCTCGTCCCGCCGCCAAGGCTGCCGATTACACCGTGGGCGATGTCATCGACGGCCGGTTCGAGATCCTGGATTTACTCGGCCAGGGCGGGTTTTCGAAGGTCTACCGGGTCCGCGACGAGGTCGAGGGTGAGGAGCGCGCCCTCAAGCTCTTCGAGAGTGCCGCCGGTTACGACGCCGTGCGGCGAGAGATCGCCGCTCTCCAGACGTTCCTCGACGTCCGAACGTTGTGAAGGTCTACTGGGCGGGAAAAACCAACGTGGTGATTGGTACCTCATCACGGAGTTCATCGATGGCGAGTCCCTGGACGAGTACACGAACGGCAAACGCCACCTTCGTGATCGAGAAGAACAATCGGTGTCGCCCTCGACATCCTCGCAGCACTCGTCGCCATACACCCCGACGCTGCCCGTCTCGGGGAGCTGGATCGAAAGAATCGTATCGGCGATCTCACTGAGGACGAGTATTCACAATGGATGGCTCTTCAGGAGAAGGGGCTTGTGCATCGCGTATCAAGCCCCTAAACGTGATTCTTACCCGTGCTGGAGCGAAGCTCCTAGATTTTAACATCGCTTTCCCCCGTGCCGGCGATCCCGTGCACACGCAATCAGGCACACCGCCGTACCAGGCACCGGACGCCGACCTCACTCGGTGGGATGTTTCGACCGATCTGTTTGCCGTTGGCGTGCTGCTGTATCAGCTGCTGTGTGATGGGCACCATCCGTACCCGAACTGGCACGATGGTCGGAGAAAAGGTGATAGACCCCCGGACAATCCGGCCGGACTTGAGCGAGGGTATGGCCGAGTTCCTTCTCAAAGCTTGTGCGGCAGACCGTTCACAACGCTTCACGACTGCGGCAGAAATGAAGAGCGCTTTCTGGAAGCGCTTCCCTAATCTCCAAGACCGGTTATAAGAGTGCAGCCGCAGGGACTGCAGCAAAACTCCAAGAACCAGAGCGAGAAGCCGACAGAACAATGAAATCTGACGCCAGGTCATAAGGCGAAGTTGCGCTCTTTTGAGAACCGATCGTGAGAACCATAGGGCTATGTAAAGCCGGAAACGGCTGTCACTGCGTGTCATATGCTGGCCACTCGGGCGAAGCCATCGGTCCAGTTCAGAGGGCATAACTGGCACCTCTGGACGACCGTTGTCACCTCTCGTCATTTACCCAAATAGGCGCTACGGATCAGAAGGTCACCCCACCGCAGCGGGCTCTCAAGACGACGTGGAGCGAAGGTCAGGCTGCGATGCCGAGAACGAAGGGGTAGACCGCACCAGCTCCTGCCTGCAGCAACAAGCGGCTTACCAGGGTCAGCGTCCAGCCCGAGGCGCTCATGTCGTCGACGAGGAACACGCTCCGTCCCGCAAGTGGGCCACTCAGCGCAGTCCGCACTGAATCTGTCGAGTTCGAACGCGTCGTACAGGACGCTCACTCTCTGTGCGCTGTTGGTCCGAGGACCGATTGCGCTCGGGCCTCTGTGGCGTGCCTCACCGAGCACGGGGAGCTTGCCGATGCTACCGATTGCTTCCGCCAGCGAGCCGATGAGCCGCGGGTGGGTGTGGGAGCCCACGGCCACGATGCCCGACGGGCGCTCGGTCCACTCGGATCTCCACGCGCTGGAGCACCTCGACCGCGGCGCGGACCAGGATCTCGGGCACTTCGCCGTCCGGAGTGCCCGGCGCGCACGCCGCGCGCACCGCTTTGCCGTAGCCCAAGTCGCTGAAGCGGGCCAACGCTCGGCCGACCTCGGAGCCCTCGTCTGCTGCGATACGGCCGCTCAGGTCGATGCCGAGCGTGCCGAGCGCAGTCGGCCACATCTTGTGCGGTTCGAGCGCCACGCCGGCCTGAGAGAGTTGGAGTTGGGCAGCGGCCCGGCGCGCATCGGAGGTCTTCGTCGCACGACGTTCGCCGGTGCAGTTGTCACACCTCCCGCAGTCGGTCGCGTGCGGGTCATCGAGGTGCTCGAGGAGAAACCGCATGCGGCACTCGGTCGTCCTGGCGTAGGTCACCATCGCCTGGGCCTCGAAGGCCCGCACCTCGGCCACCTTCGCGTAGCGTTCGGCGTCGTAGTGCCATGGCTGCCCGGTCGCCACCCAGCCGCCCGACACTCTGCGTACCGCGCCGTCGACGTCGAGCACTTTGAGCGTGGCCTCGAGGCGGGAACGGGCCAGATCGACCCGGGGTTCGAGGCGCCGCTGTCGACAGCGGCCCCTCCGCTGCCGCCAGGGTCCCGAGGAGGTGTTCGATCACGTCTTGGGTCGGGAAGGCCAGCGAAGCGAAGTAGTCCCAGATGGCCCGATCCTCCGGGGTTGGGAGCAGGATCACCTGGGCCGAGTCCGTCGCACGGCCGGCACGGCCCACCTGCTGGTAGTACGCGACTGGCGAGGGTGGCGCCCCGAGGTTGATGACGAAGCGAAGCGTCGGGTGGTCGTACCCCATGCCGAGCGCCGAGGTGGCAACCAAGGCCTTGACCCTGTTCTCCCGGAGCGCTGTCTCGGCGGCGCGGCGTTCGGCGTCGTCCGTCCGTCCCGAGTAGGCCAGCACGTCGTGGCCCTCGGATCGCAGGTAGCGGGCCACCTCCTCGGTCGCCGCCACCGTCAGGGTGTAGATGATCCCCGAGCCTTCGAGCTCGTCCAACGCGTCGGCGATCCAAGCAAGTCGCTCGGCTGCGGTCTCGAGACGCACGACGCTGAGGTGGAGGCTCTCGCGGTCGAGCGGACCACGCTGGACCAGCACATCGTCGCTGGTGCCGAGGCCGAGGACCTGGGCGACGTCGTCGACCACCCTCGTGTTCGCCGTGGCCGTCGTGGCCAGAACCGGGATGCCTGCTGGCAGCTCCTCCAGGAGTGTGCGAAGGCGCCGGTAGTCGGGTCGGAAGTCGTGACCCCAGTCGCTGATGCAGTGGGCCTCGTCCACGACGAGCATGCCCGCGCTGGCTGCCAGCTGGGGCATCACGTTCTCGCGGAATCCCGGATTGTTGAGCCGTTCGGGCGAGAGAAGGAGGAGGTCGATGTCGCCGTGATTGATGCGCTCATAGATCGCACCCCACTCCTCAGGGTTGGTCGAGTTGACCGTCACGGCCTGCAGTCCGGCGCGCTCGGCTGCCTCGATTTGGTTGCGCATGAGCGAGAGCAAGGGTGAGACGATCACCGTTGGGCCTGCACCTTGTCCGCGCAGCAGCGAGGTGGCCACGAAGTAGACGGCCGACTTGCCGAAACCCGTGCGCTGCACCACGAGGGCGCGACGCCGCTCGGCCACCAGGGCCGAAATGGCTTCCCACTGCTCGGGCTTGAGCACCGAGTCCTCACCGGCAATGGCACGCAGACACGTCTCCGCCTGCGCGTGCAGCGATGCCGCAGTGGGCTCAGAGGTGGCAAGTGGGTTGGTAACCATGAGGTTTGGAGTGACGGGTTATTCGACGGAGAGTTAGATCTGACCTATGGGTCTACCCGACCATCACCTCAGGGTGCCCTGAAGGGCGACGACCAGTGTCGAGCGATCCACGAACTCACCATTGTGCACGACGGGCGTGACCGCCGAGGTCGGGCGCCTTCGGAGCAGGCTTCGGTGTCCCGCGGCAGCATCGGCAGCCCAGCGAGACGCTGCCGCCGGCGTTACGTCCTTTTGACCAACGGGATGTCGTAGAGCGCCGACCAGTTGGTACCGACGATCCGCGCCTTGCTCTCATCCGACAAGGGCAGCTTGTCGAACGAGTCGACTGCATGCGGGTACTTCGAGTCCCCGTGGGGGTAGTCGGTCGAGAAGATCAGGCGCTCGTCGCCGAACGTGTCCACGAAGTGCGGCACCGTCACTTCGTCCGCCTCGACCGCGACCCAGCAATTGCGCTTGAAATACTCCGACGGCGGCATCGTGAGCTCGGGTGCCTCGTACCAGCCCGTCCACTCCCAGTGCTCGTCGAGGCGGTACATGAACCAGGGCGCCCACGAGCAGTTGCCCTCCAGCAGCGCCACCTTCAGATCGGGGAAGCGCTCCAGCACGCCGCCGCCGCAGAGGCACGCCGTGACGAACTGGATCCCCAGCGGCTGGCTGAAGGTGTGCCACAGCATCAACTTGTCCAGTACCTCCAGCCCGAAGTCGGGCGTCAGGTAGGTCTGGCCCCCGCCGTGGAAGGCCAGCGGCACGCCGAGCCGTTGGATCTCCGCCCACAGCGGGTCGTAGGCCGGGTGGTGCCACGGTCGCCGGTTCACTGCACCCGGCGGGAGGAAGATGGACTTGAAGCCGAGTTCCTCCACGCAGCGCCGCGCCTCGGCGACCGCGCCGGGGATGTCGTGCGCCGCCACCATGCCGGCGCCGTACATGCGTTCCGGCGCGAAGTCGCAGAAGTCTTTCAGCCAGTCGTTGTAGGCGCGGGCGATCGCCGTGGCGAACTCCGGCTCGAGCCCGTCCGCGCCGATCTGCTCGGACGAGTCGAGTCCGAGCACGAACAGCCCCCTGGAGGGGAAGAGCACGGCCAGGTCCAGCCCTTCGGCGTTCATGGCGTCCACCTGTGACTGGGCGTCCCAGCCCCGGGCCTCCGAGTCCGCGTACGCGTTGTCGTGGTGCTTCTGCCAGCCGGTCTTGCGCCCCTCGACGCGCATGGGGCGGGTGGGGCCCATGCGCAGCATCACGTGGTTCTTGACCCGCACGCGCATGTCGCGTTGGATCTCGGACAGCCCGCGCGGCGCGGCGTGGGCGTAGGCCGGATCGATGTAGCGCTCCCACAGGTCGGGCGGCTCCATCACGTGGAGATCGCTGTCGCAGATGACGTGGTCGCGCAGCCCCATGAACGAGACCCCCTGGTTCCCTGACGCTCGAGTCAGCTTCACTATACGCTCGCGTCCGGCGTCGGCTCCGGGCCGCTGCCAGGGCATTTCGGGACTCGGGGAGGGTCGATGGCGACAGGCGTGATCGGGCTGGGGAACATCGGCGGGGCCATCGCGGCCAACCTCGTGGCGGACGGGAACGACGTAATCGCCTACGACGTCGACTCCGCGGCGGTGCAGGCGATCACCGGTGCCACCGCGGCGCCCGACGTGGCGTCAGTGGCCGCCCAAGCCGACGTCACCCTGCTCTCGCTGCCGACCCCCGATGTCGTGTCGGACGTTGCCGCCGCCTGGGCCGGTGCCGCTGCGCCGGGCTCGGTCCTGGTCGACCTGTCCACCAACAGCCCCGCCGTCGTGCGCGAGCTGGGGGAGCGCCTGACCGCCTCCGGGCACCACCTGGTGGAGGCACCCCTCACCGGCGGGGCGATCGGCGCCGAGAAGCGGATGCTCGTGTTCATGGTCGGCGGCGAGGACGAACCCGTTGCCCGGGTCATCCCCGTCCTCGAGCCGTTGGGCCGGGCCACCTTCCACGTCGGACCACTGGGGCACGGCAACACGATGAAGCTGCTCAACAGCCTCATCGCCTTCACCACGACGTGGGTGAGCCTCGAGGGGCTGGCGCTGGCCACCAAAGCCGGCATCGAGCTGCCGAAGGCCGTGGAGATCCTGCGCACCGCGGGAGCATCCAACTTCTTCATCGACCGCCAGGTCGAGACCATCGACGGGCGCAACCGGCCCACGCAGTTCGCGCTGGAGCTGGCGGCCAAGGACGCCGGCCTCATCGTGGACACCGGCAACGCGGTGGGGGCGCCGACGCCGGTCGGCGCGGCGATCAAGGGCGTGCTCGACGCCGTGGTGGCGGAGGGACTGGGCGGCGCCGACTGGAGCGAGCTCGTCACCTTCGCCGAGCGGCAGGCCGATGTGGCACTGCGCTGGGAAGCGGGCTAGTCCGTCCCGAGCACGTCGGCCGCCACCCGCAGGGCCGAGCCTGCGGCGGGGACGCCCGCGTAAATGGAGACGTGCATGAGGATCTCGACGATCTCCTCGCGCGTGATCCCCACGTTGAGCGCTCCGGCGAGGTGCGCCCGCAGCTCCTCGGGCTGGCCCAGCGCGGCCAGCAGGGCGACGGTGATCATGGAGCGGTCGCGCACCGGGAGCCCCGGTCGCGTCCAGATGTCGCCGAACGCGCTCTGCTGCACGTGGTCGAAGTACTCCGGCGCCAGCTTGGCCGCCGGGAATTGGCCACCGGGGCCCTTGAGCGTGGCCGGCCACAACTGGCCCTGAATCTCCTTGCCGGCGGCCCGGCGCTCGTCACTCGTGGTCATGTGCCACTCCTTTCCACACCCAGAAGATTGACGGTGGCGATGCTGCCGCCCCCGACGAGGTGGGCCAGCGCCACCCGGGCGCCGTCGACCTGCCGTCCCACCGCCTCGCCCCGCAGCTGCAGCACCGCCTCGTGCAGCATGGCGACGCCCGTCGGCCCACCCGGGTGCCCGCGCGCCAGCAGCCCGCCGTCGGTGTTGAACGGGATGCGCCCGCCCGGCCCCGTCTCGCCCTCGACGACGAGCTTCTCCGCCTCGCCCTCGGCGCAGAAGCCGAGCAGCTCGTAGTACTCGAGCTCCTCGTTCACGAAGGCGTCGTGGCAGTAGGCGACGCTCACATCCTCGGGCCCGAGGCCGGCCGCCTCGTAGCACTGGACCGCGGTGTCGCGCGTCATGGAGGAGGGACCCACCACCGGACCGACGAAGGTGTGACCCGGCGAATAGCTCTCCGAGGTCAGCGCCGAGGCCAGCGCCCGCACCAACGGCCGGCCCGGCTGGCGCGACCGCACGAGGTCCTCGCGGGCCACGATGATGCAGGCGGCGCCGTCGTCGGGCGGGCAGCACATCATGGTGGTGAGCGGCTCGGCCACCATCCTGGCGGCCAGCACCTCCTCGGCCGTCACCACGTGGTCGGACTGCCGGTGCGCCAACGGGCACCGAGCGCCGTAGTTCCAGTTCTTGGCCGCCACCGTGGCGAAGTGCTCCGGTGTGGTGCCGCGCTCGTGCATGCGGCGCTGCGCCCACAGCGCGAAGTAGGCCGCCGGCAAAATCGGCGCGTCGATCTGGTCCCGCCCCCCGCCCCTACCGCCGCCCCCGCCCGTCATGTCGGTGAACTTGTCGAAGCACAGCGCCATGGCGACGTCGGCCCGCCCCGACGACACGGCCCAGGCCGCCTCGCGGAACGCCACCAGACCCGTGGCTGACGCGTTCTCAATGTGGGTGACCGGCAGCCCGGTCAGCCCGAGTTCCTTCATGGCCTTGATGCCGATCATGGACGTCGGCTGGATGTAGCCCACGAAGGCCTCGTCGACGTCGGCCAGCGTCATGCCGGCGTCGTGCAGGGCCAGCAGGCCCCCATCGTGTGCCAGGAACGTTCCCGGAGTGTCCCTGAACATGCCGAAGCGGATCATGCCGATGCCGGCCACGGCGACGCCGTCGAAGCGCAGGCCGTGGGTCATGACGCACCCCCGTCCACGCCGAGCGCACCGGAAACGGGGCGGAACCGGTAGATCACGACGTCGTTGCCGTTGCCGTCCTGGCGCAGCGTCTCGAGGTCGATCTCCACCTCGGCGCCGATGGCGAAGTCCCCCCGCTCGCCGGCGAGGATCGATTGCACCCGCGGCCCCTCGGGGAGGTCGACCTGGGCCAGCCCGTAGCCGACGACGTCGGCGTCCTTCTTTCCGAACAGCGGCACATGGCAGTAGGTCCAGGTCCAGATCCGACCCCGGGTCGACAGCTCCATGTCCTCGGCACCCTCGTGCAGGCACTTGGCGCAGACCAGGCGGCGGGGGAAGAAGGCCTCGCCGCAGGCCGGGCAGCGGCTGCCGAGGAGGCGCGGCTGCTCCGCCGGGTCGTCGGGAATCCGGAAGAACCCCTCTTCAATGGGGACTCGCGCCATCTGCTCCTCGCGTTCGTTCTGTCACGTGGCTTCCTCGCACCGTGTCACCGACGCCAATTGCGGGTGACGCCGGTTGCAGAAAGGGAGGAGTCTGGCACACGTTCCCGCGCTGCAACCAGGGCTGGGATCGGCGCAAGGCTGGGGCCCGGCGACGTGGCGGAAGGGGATGGAGGCTGTGCGGGTCCTTCCGTCATCGCAGCACCGCTTTCCCGGCAATGCAGACCGCTTCCCCAGCAGTGCAGACCGGCGCTGCTTTTGCCACGCCCTCTTTTGGGTATGGAGACGATACGAAAAAATGTCAGGAGACAACGTATGAGTGAGAGCAAGGACACGGGTCCCGAAGCCGGCGTGAAGGGCATTGTCGAAGATGTGAAGGGCAAGGCCAAGGAAGCGGCGGGTGCGATCGCCGGAAAAGATGAACTGCGTCGCGAGGGAAGAGCGCAGCAGGACAAGGCAGCGGCAGAACGGGATGTGGCGATGAAGGAAGCCGAAGCCGAGAAGGCCCGCGCCACGGCCGAGGCGCACGAGGCCGAGCAGCGTTCCCACCAGAACTGAGCGGTGAAAGGACCCCGAAATTCCTTGGGGCGCTGAGTCCCCCCGGGTCCCCCCCCGGGGTCTCGACCACTGCTCGAAAGCGATGGTGTGGCGCGTACGAAGCGGTCGGTCCTAGGCGCAGAGCTGCGCCAGAGGCCCCGTCTGGAATTGGTCGATGAGCTCGCCCACGTCCCGGTACACCTGACGCGAGCCGGCTTCGCTGAGTTCGTGTTGGCTGAAGCCACCCGTCTCGACGGTGACGCATCCGATACCGGCGGCACGCGCCGCCTGCACGTCCCAAATGCTGTCTCCGACGGCCAGGGCACGACGAGGATCGATGGAGAACCGCTTCATGGCGGTCAGAAAGATTTCGGGGTCGGGTTTGGAGCGGTCGACATCGTCGGCCGAGGTCTGACCGTCAATGGCGTCGTCGGCATGCAGCGCCTTGCGCAGTGTGACGAGTTCGTCGTCGGGGGCTGAGGTGGCGAGCACCACGACCAAACCGCGCGCATGGACCTCCCGCAGAGCCTCGGCGGCCCGGGGGAATGCGAGGACGTCCCCCGTGAGTTCCTGGTAGCGGCGGGGCCGTTCCGCCCGTACCTTCGGGTTGTCGTGTCCGAGGAGCTCGGGGAGCAGCTGGTCTCCCCCCATGCCGACGAGTCGGTGGATGGCGTTCATGGGGGCCCATTCGCCGCACCCGCGTAGTGCGCGCGACCAGGCGAGAGCGTGGAGGTAGTTCGTATCACACAGGGTTCCATCGACATCGAACAGGACGCCGGCTCGGAGCTCGTCGGTCACGCCGGCGGGTCCTCTTCCCGGTTGATGGAAGCTTGCTCTTCTCCCGTCGGTCGGCCGCTGCGATCGCCGCGCGGGTCAGATGGTTCCGACTTACCGTCCGGGTCGTCGGACTCTGTCATCTCCCGGCGGACGTGCTTGGCGATCCGGTTTCGGTGTCCGCTCATCTTTCAGCTATACCCGCAGGAACAGCTGTGAACCACTGCCGCCGCGCAGCGCGGCACTCGTGCGTTGGACTGCGCGTCATGATCGCCCGGGCGCGAACCGCTTGATCACCCGATCGGGTGAGTTTCCGTGGTCTCCGATCGGGGTACTTACCCGTTGAGCTTGTTCCGCGAGCGTCCTCTGATCCTGATCCAGTGGCGGAACCCGGCTGGACGAGGAAGAGACGGTAGCGGTGAAGACGAGCAGAGCTGTGTTGGCCACATGAGAGTCGCGTATCGAAGCGGTCCTGTGGTGGCGGAGGCGCCGGAGTTGGCGCTGTGCGCGCCTCACGTGAGGCTCAGGCTCGTCGGGCCCGACCGGCCGGTGTCGCCACCGCATGCACGCCCCCGCCGACCTCACCTCCCGTCTCCCCGGGGCCCGATCAGTCACGAGGTGGTCAAGGCCCTTTCACGGGCGCCCGGCTCTCTCCGAGCCCCACTTGTCCGGACGGACGACGCGATCACCGACGAGGACCTCCAGTTGGCGCTCTACTGTTGCTACGAGCTCCACTATCAAGGCTTCGCGCAGGTCTGCGACGACTGGGAATGGGATCCCAACCTGTTGCAGCTCCGGAGCGAGCTCGAGCGAGACATTCGAAATGACTCTGCGTGCGGCGCTCCCGGACGCCCGCGGCGTCCCGGCGGAAGATGTTCCGGATGCGTTGTGGCGACTGAGTCGGGACGGCGGGTTCTCGCTGTCGGGATGGCTGCTCCGACATGGGACCCGGTTCCATGCGAGGGAGTTCGCTGTCCACCGCTCCGGCTACCAGCTGAAGGAAGCCGATCCCCATACGTGGGCGATCCCTCGCCTGCAGGGTCGCGCCAAGGCTGCCATGGTGACGATCCAGACTGACGAGTACGGCGGGGGCGTCGCCGCGTCAATGCATTCCTCGCTGTTCGCCGACGCCATGACGGCCCTCGACCTCGACCCCACCTACGGGGCCTACCTCGATCGCCTGCCGGCGGTCACGTTGGCCACCACGAACCTCATCTCGATGTTCGGTCTGCATCGCCGGCTCCGTGGCGCCCTGGTCGGGCACCTGGCCAGTTTCGAGATGAATTCAGTGGGTCCGATGAAGCGCTACAGCGCCTGGCTCGAGTCCCTCGGGGTGCCCCAACGTGGCCGTCGCTTCTACGACGTCCACGTCGAAGCGGACGAGGAGCACCAGTACGTCGCCGTCGACGAGCTCGTCGGGGGTCTGCTCGAGGACGAGCCGGATCAGGCCGGGGCGGTCCTGTTCGGTGCGAAATCCGTCGCCCTCGTCGAACGGATCTTCGCTGACCATGTCGTGTCCGCGTGGCGGGACGACGAGACCTCGTTGTGGACGCCATGACGGACGACTTCCACGACGAGACGTCGTACGGAGCGCTGCTGGCGGACGAATACGACGCCATCTACGGTGATGCCTTCGACACCGGCGGTGCGGTCGAGCAGCTGGCCGGTCTGGCCGGTGGGGGCAGGGTGCTCGAATTCGGCGTCGGCACTGGTCGCATCGCTATCCCGCTGGCCGAGCGGGGGCTCGATGTGTGGGGCGTCGACGGCTCGCAGGAGATGCTGAACATCCTCAAGGAGAAGCCGGGTGGCGACTCGGTCACGTCGCTGTGCGGAGACTTCGCCACCACCACCGCCGAGGGCAAGTTCGACCTCGTCGTGCTCCTCATCAACACGATCTACGCCATGGGTTCCCAGCAGGGTCAGATCGAGTGCTTCGAGAATGCGGCCCGGCATCTGGTACCGGGCGGACGTTTCGTCGTCGAGGCGTGGGTTCCCGACCCGCCGAAGGGTGACGCGCTGGGCCTGAAAGCCAGACGACTCGGTCCTGGCTACGCCGGTTTGGTCATTGAGGATCATGATGCGGCCCGGCAGCTGTTGTCGACGACGCAGATCGTGATCGACGGGACGGGCCGCACGCGGAGCTTTCCCCCCTCGTCCATCGCTACGCCTGGCCGAGCGAGCTCGACCTCATGGCTCGTCTGAGCGGCATGACCCTCGAGGAACGCTGGGGCGACTGGCACGGTCACGCATTCGACGCCCGCAGCACCGACCACGTCTCGGTGTGGCGATCGGATGCCGGAGCCCCAGGTGAGGGTGGCTGTGGTCGCCGGAGCGCACGGGATTCGTGGGGTGGCGAAGCTTTTGCCCCGCCCTGACCGCGGCAGGCCATGAGGTCCTTGCCATGACGCGCCGGCCGGAGACTACCGCGGCGCCGGTGAGCCGGTCAACGGCGACGTGGCGGATCCCTCGTCGCTCGCGGGCGCATTCCGCGGGTGTGACGCCGCCTACTACCTGGTGCATCGACTCGGAGAGGAGAACTTCGCTCGAGCCGACGCCGAGGCAGCCACTGCGTTCGGCTCTGCGGCCGCCGAAGCCGAGGTCGGGAGGATCATCTATCTGGGTGGGTTGGGCGACACGAACGACGACCTGTCGGAACATTTGCGCAGCCGGCGCGAGGTCGAGAGCCTGCTCGGCGAGGGCGGCGTTGCCGTGACGGTGCTGCGGGCCGGGATCATCGTCGGAGACGGTGGGATCTCATGGGAGATGACGCGCCAGCTCGTCGAGCATCTGCCCGCCATGATCACTCCCCGGTGGGTCCACACCAAGACCCAGCCCATCGCCGCTGCCGACGTGATTCGCTACCTCGTGGGAGTGCTCGAGACGCCTGAGACGATCGGGCGGGTGTTCGACATCGGAGGCCCCGAGGTGCTGGAGTACCTGCAGATGTTGCGCCGTGTCGCTGCCATCGAAGGCCGGCCTCTGCTCGTCGTGCCGGTCCCCCTGTTGACTCCATCGCTGTCATCGCTCTGGCTCGCGTTGGTGACCGACGTCGATGTGGCGACAGGCAGGCGGCTGGTCGACTCCATGACCAACGAGGTGGTCGTGCGCAATGACAGCATCCGTTCACTGGTGCCGTTCGAGCCCATGACCTATGACGCCGCGGTGCTCGAGGCCCTCGGTGAGCGAGCACAAGCCCGGAACTCCTGAGTGGGGACGGGCGAGGAAGGTTCCTCGGGTGGAGTGGAGCGCTCTCTCCATCCGCCGGAGAGCTCACGGCCGGGGAGCTCACCGGCGGCGCGATGAGGTGGTTGCAGATGGGTTGTGGCTGCGACGAGGGGGCCCGCCGCTCGGTCGGTTGGCCGGCGCCGTGCTGTTGACCGGAACCGGCCTCCTTGGTGCATCCCTCTCCAGCAAGCCTGGCTCACGTCGGTTCTACGCCCTGACCTTCTCCGTGGCCGGGACGTGGTTGATCGGCGGACTGGCCATTGAGCCGCTCCGTTGGAGTTCGCTTCGGGGTGAACGGCGCTCCTTCGGACGTCTCGTGGTGGTGCCGGTTCTCACCGGAGCCGCTGCCTTCGGTGTCTTCTACGGGGCTGCCGCCATCGCCCGGCAGATTCCGGTCCTGAACGAGGCGCTCGTGTCCGTCCTCGACTACGCCGAGCGCGGCTCGGATTCGTGGGTGCTGACGACGACGCTTGCCAACGGAGTCGCCGAAGAGGTCTTCTTCCGGGGGGCCTTGTTCACCGCACTCGGTTCCCCTCACCCGGCAGCCGCATCGACGGCCGCGTACATGCTCACGACCTGTGCCACCCGCAATCCAGCCTTGGTCCTCGCGTCCGGAGTCATGGGCAGCGTGTTCGCAGTCCAACGTCGTTCGTCAGGCGGCCTCCTGGCGCCGATCCTGACCCATGTGACGTGGTCGGCGCTCATGGTCCGCTACCTGCCCCGCCTCTTTCGTGCACCTGCGGACCGAGCCGGTACCCGTCGCGGGCGTGGGCGGCGATCACGAGCTGTCAGCCCAGGCTCTTATCTGAGGAAATGGCTCTAAAGCCGCAGATTCCTGACGTGTTGCTTCCAGCAGTTGTCGCCGGGTCCATCTCCGCAGCGAGCAAGGTGCCACCGAAGATCAGCGGGGCAACCCCAGCACGTGCTCCCCGATGATG